>NZ_JAVFJK010000012.1:9523-159661 GCF_030908215.1 Sinomonas sp. ASV486
CTCGACTCGCTGCCGGACGGGATCCAGAGCACCGGTACAGCGGTCAACCTGGCCGTCAAGCAGACCGTGGGCGCCCTCGGGGTCGCGATCCTGGGCAGCGTCCTCACCGCCGTGTACCGCGGGGGCATGGACGCCGCGACGGCGCACCTTCCCGCCGCGGCCGCCGACGCCGCACACGACTCGATCGGCGGGGCCGTCGCCGTGGCCTCGCGGCTCGGGCCCGCGGGGAGCGCCCTCAAGGCCGCGGCCGGGAGCGCCTACCTGGACGGCGTCCACGTAGTGAGCGTCGTCTGCTTCGCCGCAGCAGTCCTCATCGCCGTGGTGATGGCCGCGGTCCTGCCCGGACGTGCCCGCGGCGAGCACACGGCGTCGTCCGCCCAGCCGGCGCCCATCAGGGCTGACAAGATGAGTACATGACGGAACCCGGTCTGCGCGAGCGCAAGAAGGCCAAGACGCGGCGCCTCATCCAGGATGTGGCGCTGCGCCTCTTCGCCGCCCAGGGGTATGACGCGACCACGGTCGAGCAGATCGCTGCCGAAGCCGAAGTCTCCCCGAGCACGTGCTTCCGCTACTACCCCACCAAAGAGGACCTCGTGCTCTCCGACGAGTACGACCCCACGCTCATCGCGGCCCTTGAGAAGGCGCCGCTGGACGCCGGATTCGTCGGCGCGTTCCGCGCCGCCATCCGGGTCGGGTTCACCACGTTCTACCGCGAGGACCGCGAGCGCGTCCTCGAGCGCATGAGGCTCACCCTCACCACCCCCGCGCTGCGGAACAGGATCCTCGCGGCGAACCACGAGATCAGCCACCTGTTCGGGGACGTCATTGCCCGCCGGCTCGGGATCGCCGAGGACGATCCGCGCATCGCGATCGCGGCCGGTGCACTCATGGGCGCCCTCACGGCGGTGCTCGAGCGGTGGGTGGCCGACGACGGGCGAGGCGACCTGCCCGCCATGATGGACAGTGCCCTCGCATTGCTCGAGTCAGGACTCCGGTTCGAGGCCTGAGGCCGCCATCGGAGTCTGGACGACGCGAGATTTTCGCATTAGTGTCATTAACATGAATTCTGAGGCCGGGACACGGCCTTACGCCATGGGCAAGCGTGCCGAGGCAGCCGCCGCCACGGCTGGCAGGATCGCCGAGGCCGCCCTCGAACTGTTCATCGAGCGGCCGTTGAGCCAGCTCACGCTCGCCCTCGTGGCCGATCGGGCCGGCGTGACGGTCCAGACGGTCCTGCGCCACTGCGGAGACTGGGACGGGGTGCTTGCTGCAGCCGGCGAGCGTGCCGCGGCCCGCGTGAGAACGCTCCGCGACCGTGCGCCCGTCGGAGACCTGCCCGGAGCCATCGCCAACCTAGCCGAGCACTACGAGGCCGACGCTCCCCTTGCGCTCCGGATGCTCTCCGAGGAACCGAACTCCGAGTACATCGCGGACCGCACCCGGATGGCCCGCGACATCCACCGCGCATGGTGCGAGCGCGTCTTCGCCCCCTACCTCGAGGGGCTCAGCGACCCTGGGCGCACGCGCCGCTTGGCCCAGTTCGTCGCCGTGTGCGACGTCTACGTCTACAAGCTCCTCCGGCACGACGCCGGGCTGAGCCTCGAGGCGTACATCGATTCGCTGCTCGAGCTCCTCGAGCCGTTGGTCCGGAGGCCATGATGTCCACGATCCTCGCCTACACGTCACCCGCGACGGGACACCTCTTCCCGATGACGCCCCTCCTGCTCGAGCTGCGGTCCCGGGGCCACCGCGTCCACGTGCGCACGTTCGCCGAGCACGTGGAGACGCTCCGACGCCTCGGCCTCGAGGCGGAACCGACCGACGCACGGATCGCGGCCATCTGGCATCAGGACTTCAGCGCGCGGAACCCGCTCGAGGCGCTGTCCGCGAACGCGGAGACGTTCACGCAGCGGGCGGAGTTCGACGGCGCCGACGCCGCCGCATCGCTGCGGGACGTGGCCCCGGACGCCGCGATCGTCGACATCAACGCGTGGGGTGCCGCCGCCGCTGCGCAGGCCTGGGGCGGGCCGTGGGCATCCTTCAGCCCCTACGTCCCGCCGATCAGCTCGGCGGGGACGCCGCCGTTCGGACCCGGCCTGGCTCCGCGGGGCGGGCCGCTCGGCCGCATCCGCGACGCCACGCTGCGCAGCCTCATCATGGGCCAGCTCACCAAGCGGTACCTCGGGCCGATCAACTCGGTGCGCGCCGAACACGGGCTCGCAGCCGTGGACACGGTGGACCAGTTCTTCCGCTCGGCCCCGCTCATGCTCGTCACGACGTCCCAGCCGTTCGACTACGCACACACCGACTGGCTCCCGCAGATCCGCTCGATCGGGGCTCTGCCGTGGGAACCGCCGTCCGAGGTACCCGCTTGGGTCGACGAGCCCGGTGACCCGTTCGCCCTCGTCACGACGTCCTCGGAGTACCAGGCCGATGAGGCGCTCGCGCGGGCCGCGGTCGCAGGTCTCGCGGAGGAGCCCTACCGCGTGGTGGTCACCATGGCCGCCGGCGTCGCGGACCTCGGGCCCCTTCCTCCGAACGTCCGCATCGAGCAGTTCGTCCCGCACGGACCCATTCTGGCCCGCGCCGCCGTCGCCGTGACCCACGGCGGCATGGGCGCCACCCAGAAGGCCCTCGGCGCGGGGGTACCCACCGTCGTCGTGCCCTGGGGTCGCGACCAGCTCGAAGTCGGCGCCCGCGTTGCCCACGCCCATGCCGGTGTGCGGCTGTCCAAGGGAAGGCTCACCCCGGACCGCCTCCGGGACGCGGTACGCCGGGCAGCGGGGATGGCCGACGGCGCGGGGCGCGTCGCTGCCGGCTACCGCGCCGCAGGCGGGGCTGCCGCCGGAGCGGACGCCGTCGAGGAGCTCCTGAGAACCTGATCAGGCCCGGACCGGCAGATGTCCCGCGAGGAACTCCTCCCAGGTCCGGCGGCCGTCCGCATGGTCCAGCGCCAGATTGGCACCGGCGCGGATCGCCCGGGCCGCGTCGCCGGGCAGCCTCACCGGAACGATGAGACGGCGCAGCCCCGCCGCGGCGAGGTACGAGCGCAGGAGGTCGCCGAACGCATAGGCGGTCGGCCCGCCCAGATCCGGGACGTAGCCCGCGGGACTGCCGAGCGCGATCTCCACGAGCCGGTCCGCGACCTCGCCCGAATCGACGGGCTGGAACCGGGTCCCGCTGGGCACCGGCACCACCGGCAGCTTGGCCATGGCCTTGAGGGTGAGCAGGGCGAGGTCGTGGAACTGGGTCGCGCGGAGTGTGGTCCACGGGATCCCGCATCCCTCGACGACCCCTTCGGCGTCGCGCTTGGATGCGAAGTACTCGAACGCCATGTGGTCGAACCGTCCTGTCACGGGGACCCTGTCCGCGCCGACAACCGAGATGAATACGAGATGGATAACGCCAGCGTCACGCGCGGCCCTCACAAGCATCCGTGCCTTGTCGCCGTCGCCTTTCTGGGCGCCCGCGCAGTGGACCACCGTGCGTATGCCCGCGAGCGCCGAGTCCACGCCGCGTCCCGTGTCGAGGTCTGCGGCGACGTTCTCCACGGCAGCCGGCCGCGCGGCGTCGTGCGCAGGATCAGGCACGGTCGCGCGCCGGCTCGCCACCCGCACCGCATGCCCCGCCGCTACGAGCCGCTCCACTACTTGCCGGCCCAGCGTGCCGGTCCCGCCGGTCACCAGGATGGTCGTTGCCATGGTCTTCTCCTCCTCCGTCCGGGCATCTCCCGTCCTGCTTGCCTGACACCGTGGAGTGCGGAAGTGTGACAGCCGTGGAGGAAAATCTTCTGGCCGAGCGCTTCGAGGTCGAGCGGACGCGGCTCCGCGGCGTCGCGTACCGCATGCTCGGCTCGCTCGCGGAGGCGGACGACGCCCTGCAGGAGGCATGGCTGCGGCTGTCCGGCACCGAGGCGGAGGCGATCGAAAGCCTGCCCGCGTGGCTCACCACCGTGGTGGGGCGGATCTGCCTGAACGTGCTGCGCTCGCGCGGGGCTCGGCCGGAGGTACCCCTCGAGGCAGCGCTCACCGCTGCACGCCTGGACCCAGGACCCGAAGAGGAGGCCCTCCTCGCAGACCAAGTGGGACTCGCGCTGCTCGTCGTGCTGGACCGGCTCCAGCCGGCGGAGCGGCTCGCGTTCGTTCTGCACGACATGTTCGACGTCCCGTTCGAGCCCATCGCGCAGATCCTCAACAAGTCCGCGGAGGCGACGCGCCAGCTCGCAAGCCGTGCTCGACGCCGTGTGGAGGGCTCGCCGGTCCCGGAGCCGGACCGGGCGCGCCAGGCCCGCGCCGTCCACGCCTATCTGAGGGCCGTGCGGACGGGCGACCTCGAGGCGCTCGTGGCCGTCCTCGATCCGGAGGTGCTGCTTGTGGCGGACGGCGCCGCGGTCCCGGGAGGTGTCGCCGTCGCCCTTCGCGGTTCCCAGAAGGTCGCTCGGGCGGCCGCTGCCTCCGCCGCGCGGGCGCCGTTCGCGCGGACCGCGATCATCGACGGGGCCGTGGGCATCGTGGTGGCCCCGCGCGGCCGGCTGCGGATCGCGCTGCTGTTCACCGTCCAGTCCACGCAGGACGGCGAACGTGTCACCCGGGTGGACGTCGTGGCGGACCCCTCGCGGCTCGCCGCGCTTGGGGTCTCAGTCCTCGAAGGCTGGCGCGGACGTGGCGGCGCCCCCGGGCCGGTCCCATACTGATCGCATGTCCTCAGAAGCAGCCTTCACAGGGTCCATCCCGGAGCTCTACGACACCGTCCTCGTGCCCATGATGTTCCAGGACTTCGCGAACGACCTGGCTGCCGAGGTGGCCTCCTCCGGCCCAGGCACCGTCCTCGAGACGGCGGCCGGGACGGGCATCGTGACAAGGGCGCTTCACCGGATCCTCCCGAGCGCCACCATCACGGCCACCGACCTCAACCCAGCCATGCTCTCGCGGGCCGAGGTGGTCCTCCCCGCCTCCGAGTCCATCCGGTGGCAGCAGGCCGACGCCCTGGATCTCCCCTTCCCGGAGGCATCCTTCGACGCGCTCGTCAGCCAGTTCGGCATCATGTTCTTCCCCGATCGGCCGCGCGGCTACGCGGAAGCGCGCCGGGTGCTGAAGCCCGGGGGCCGGCTATCCGCTGCGGTATGGGGGCCGCTCGAGCGCAACGAGGTGAGCCTCGCGGTCCAGGAGGCGCTCGAGGAACTCTTCCCCGGCCGGGCGCCCATGCTGATCCGCCGCATTCCCTTTGCATACTCCGATCACACGATCATCCGCGGCGAGCTTGAGGCCGCTGGGTTCTCGGACGTCACCATCCGGGACGTCGTCTGCCGCAGTGCTCCAACGTCTGCGCGGGACATCGCCCTGGCGCACTGCCAGGGCACCCCTCTGGCCCACGAGCTCGCCGAAGAGTACGGAGACCCCGCGCAGATCACCGAAGACGTGACCCGTGTTCTCGCGGAACGCTTCGGGGATCAGCCCTTCTCGGGCCTGCTCACGGCGATCTTCTTCACGGGCATCGCCTGACCCGTCCCGCAGGCGCATCCGTCGTGACCTGACCCACGACGGCGCGGCGCCGGCTCCTGCTCGAGCCGGCCCCGCGCCGTCGTACGCGCCGCTGTGCGAACGCTGCGTTTCACCGATGGCCTGAGGTGCGCTGAGGTGCCCAGAGGTGCTCTGAGGGTCAGGCGCCGTGCCCGTGGGCCTCTGCGGCGACCTCGGCGGCCTCGGCCCGGTCCTCTGCCATGGTGTGCGTGTGGGGACCCACGGGGCCGCGCTGGCGCCGGTACCGGAGGACGCCGATCGCGATGAGCACGGCGGCGAGCGCCACCGAGAGAATGAGCTCGTCCCGGGTATCGGGGAGGAAGAGCATGCCCACGAGCAGTGCGACGATGGCCACGATGGACGCCCACGTGAGGTATGGGAAGAGCCACATGCGGATCTCGAGCTTGGTGCCGGCGGCGTCGGCGCGGCGCCGCAGGATGAGCTGCGATGCCGAGATGACGAGCCACACGAACAGCGCGATTGCCCCTGACGTGTTGACGAGGTACAGGAAGACCGTGTCCGGCCAGAGGTAGTTGAGGCCGACCGTGATGAACCCGACCACCGTGGAGACGAGGACCGAGCGGACCGGGACGCCGCGGCCGGAGATGCGGGCCCAGGACTTCGGTGCGTCTCCGCGGGTGGAGAGCGAGAAGATCATGCGGCTGGCCGTATAGAGGCCGGAGTTGAGGCACGAGAGCACCGACGTCAGCACGACGATGTCCATGATGGTGCCAGCGCCCGGGATGCCGAATCGCTCGATCACGGCGACGTACGGGCTCTTGGCCACGGACGTGTCATCCCAGGGCAGGAGGGTCACGACGATGGCCATCGAGCCGATGTAGAACACCAGGATGCGCCACACGGTCGAGTTGACTGCCTTGCGGACCGCCGTCACGGGGTCGGCGGACTCGCCTGCCGCAATTGTGGCGATCTCGGCTCCGAAGAACGAGAACACGACGACGAGGATGCCCGCGAGCACGGCGTCGCCCCCGTTGGGCATGAAGCCGCCATGGCCCAGCAGATTCGTGGTGCCGGGAGCCGGGAGGCCGGGGATGAGGCCGAAGATGGCGGCAATGCCCGCGATGAGGAACAGGACGATCGCCGTCACCTTGACGGACGCGAACCAGAACTCGAACTCGCCGTAGGACTTGACGCTCCACACGTTGGTCAGCGTGAGGGCGATCATGAGCACGAGGGCCCAGATCCACTGGTCGACGCCAGGCATCCAGCGGTGCATGATCGCCGCGCCTGCGGTGGCCTCGATGCCGAGGACGATGATCCAGAACCATGCGTACAGCCAGCCGATGCTGAACCCGGCCCACCGGCCCAGGGCCTTGTCCGCATAGGCGGAGAACGAGCCGGTCTCGGGGTTCGCGGCAGCCATCTCGCCGAGCATACGCATCACGAGGATCACCACGACGCCGGCCGCCGCGTATGCGACGAGGACGCCCGGGCCGGCCTGGTGGATCGCCACCCCGGAGCCGACGAAGAGCCCGGCCCCGATGACGCCCGCAATCGCGATCATCGACAGGTGCCTCGGCTTGAGGGTCTTGTGGAGTTCGGGTTGGGAAGCCATGAGCCTCACCTCCATCTCTGTGGGTCAGTACGGAATCAATGGTGAAGGCCTGTCAGATGCGCATGCGGGGCCGATCGCACAGGGTTTATACCGGCCCATGGTGCAGACGCCCGATTTTGGTGACCCTGAGACAACTCCTGTTTTTGTGGGAAGCTCTCGCAACCTGATTGAAACGTTGGCCCTGCCACAGCGGTGGGTGACGCGGTTCACCTGCAGGGGTTGGCCCACCACTGCTTGGCAGCGGGCCGCCCTTTGAGGACAGATGCTGTCCGCTTGCCCCGATAGCGTGCCTGCATGGCTATCGCACGGTTTCCCAATGTAGTGATCGACTGTCCAGACCCCGCCGCTCTCGCGGAGTTCTACTCGGCCCTGCTGGACTGGAAAGTCGAGAAGTCATCTCAGGAGTGGGCCACGATTCGTGCCGACTACGGCCAGGTCATCGACTTCCAGGGCGTCGAGGCCTACACGGCTCCCCAGTGGCCCGGCCAGCACGTGCCCCAGCAGATGCACCTCGACGTGGTGGTCGACGACCTCGACGTCGCCGAGCAGGCGGTCCTCGGGCTCGGGGCCACCAAGCATGACCACCAGCCCGGGACCACGTTCCGCGTGTTCCTCGATCCCGCGGGACACCCGTTCTGCCTCTGCCTGAGCTAGCAGTGTGGAAAGGGAGATCCGCACGACGGCGCGGGGCCGGCTCCCGCTCGAGCCGACCCCTCGCCGTCGTTCGCATCGCTGCAGCCGAGCGGGCGTCAGGGATACACGGGGATCTTGACGTTCTCCTCCTTCAGGAGTCCTCCTCAGCAGGTGTGGTGTGTCTCGGCCAGCGCGTAGACGGGGGTCTCGAGCCCCTCGAGCCGCGCCTTGAGCTGGAGGGCGAGGTACTTCGAGTAGTGGCGCGACTGGTGGAGGTTGCCGCCGTGGAACCACAGGTTCTCCTGCTGCGTGGGCTTCCACATGTTGCGGAGCTCGCCCTGCCACGGGCCCGGATCCTTGACCGTGTCCGATCCTAGGCCCCAGCACTTGCCCACCTTGTCCGCGACCTCCTGCGAGATCAGTTTCGCCGCCCATCCATTCATCGAGCCGTAGCCCGTCGCGTAGACCACGGCGTCGGCCTCGAGCCGGGTGCCGTCCGCGAGCACGACGGCGTCCTCCTCGAGCCGGTCGATCTGGCCGTTCGCGAGCCGGATCGCACCCTTGGCGATGAGCTCGGAGGCGCCGATGTTGATGTAATAGCCGGAGCCGCGGCGGAGGTACTTGAGGAAGAGGCCCGAATCGTCGTCCCCGAAGTCCAGCTGGAAGCCGGCCTGCTCGAGGCTGTCGTAGAAGTCCTTGTCCCGCTCGCGGATCTCGTCGAAGGCCGGGCGCTGGAAGTCCGGGAGCACCTTGTACGGGATAGAGGCGAAGATGAGGTCCGCGGTCTCGTGGTCGATCCCGTTGGCGAGTGCCTCTTCCGAGTAGAGCGGCCCGAGCACCACCTCCATGAGCGAATCGGATTTCACGATGTGCGTGCTCGAGCGCTGGAGCATGATCGGCTCGGCGCCGTTCTGCCACAGGTCGGCGCAGATATCGTGGGCCGAGTTGTTGGAGCCCACCACGACGACCTTCTTGCCCGCATATTTCGCTCCGCCGGGGTGCTTCGACGAGTGGTGCTGGTCGCCGCCGAACACGTCCTGGCCCTCGAGCTTCGGGATGCTCGGAATGCCGGACATGCCCGTGGCAATGACGAGGTGCGTCGGGGTCAGGGTGAGCTCGCGACCGTCACGGACCACGCGGACGGTCCACTGCTGGGCGTCCTCGTCGAAGCTCGCACTCTGCGCCTCGGTGTTGGACCAGTAGTCGAGCTCCATGATCTTCGTGTAGTGCTCGAGCCAGTCGCCCATCTTGTCCTTGGGGGTGAAGACCGGCCAGTGGTCGGGGAACGGCAGGTACGGCATGTGGTCGTACCAGACCGGGTCGTGGAGGCACAGCGAGTGGTAGCGCGATCGCCACTGGTCGCCCGGACGCGGGTGCTTGTCGATCACGAGCGCGGGGACGCCAAGGCGCTTGAGCCGTGCCGCGAGGCCGATCCCGCCCTGGCCGCCGCCCACGACGAGCACGTAGGGCTGCTCGTCGATGCCGAACGATCCGGCACGCGAGTTCCGCCGGTCAAGCCAGTTCTCGGTCGAGACGTTGACGCCGTGCTCTGCGCCCCGCTCGCGCCGCGGACCTGAGGGCTCGGGGAACTCGTTGAGGCCCTGGGCGCTCGACAGGAGGGTCCACGCCTTCCCGTCGCGCAGGCGCATGAGGCCCTTGCCGTAGAACGCCTTGTTGCGGAACGTGTACCAGGCCTCGGTCACTCCGTCGATCTCGGTCGCGCTCGTCACCTCGAGCTCGCGCGGCCAGGCGTCCGGGCCGACGGCCGCGAGCATGGCCTCGATCTCGCCGCGGCCCTCGGCCGTGTGGATGTTCCACGTGAGGCTCGCGAGATCCCGCCAGTAGCTCTCGTCGCCGAACAGCGAGGCGGCCCGGGCGGCGTCCCCCGCGGCGAACGCCGCATCGAGGTCCGCGAACCACTGCCTCGCGCCCTGCAGCGCTGCATCACCCATTGCACTTCTCCTTTGAACGCCTGAGCTGATGCGTTCGACAGTATGGCGTGCATCACATTGTCGGGAGCGTTGCAGAACGTTGCACGGGAAGGCCTGGCCCTGGCGGATTGGCTGCGCGTCGTTGGGACGTGACCCCGCACCGTCGGGACCTGACCCCGGACCGTCGGGACCTGACCCCGGACCGTCGGGACCTGACCCCGGGTCAGGGGCGCACGACGGCGGCCGGTACCGTCAGGCGGTACGGCCGGCTCTCGATGAGCCCGCCGAGGCGCCGGCGCAGGCGCGAGAGCTCGGCGCGGACCGTCACCTCGGTCTGAGCGCCGTCGAGGCGCGAGAGCACCTCGCGGGCGTCGAGACCTTGCGGGTGGGCAGCGAGGAGGGTCAGGAGCTCAAAATGCCGCGCGGTCAGCGGGATCTCGGTGGCATCCGTCCCAGAACGCATGAGGGCGGAGGGCGGCGGTCCGGGCCGCAGCTCCAGCTGTGTCTGGGCCACGGCCGCCCGAAGAAGCCAGCCGCCGTCGAGCGGCTCAGCGAAGACCTGACCCACGCCCGGTACCCACGCGGGCCCCGCGGACAGCCCTGCCGGAAGGCGGATGCGTTCGCCGACGCCGTAGCCGTGCGCGGAAGCGACCCAGCCGGCGTCGTCCACGACGAGGGTCGCGACACGGGCAGGGACAACCCCGCGTTGGCCTGCATCGCGGGCGAGACGGCGCAGCCCGTCAGCGTGGCGGCTGCGGAGCAGGCCCATGGCCTCCCCGGCGGCCATGGTGACGAGGGAGAGCGTGTGCGGGTGGGCGGTTCGGTAGGAGCCGCTGAGGGTGACGACGCCGAGCAGAGTTCCCGTGCGCGGGTCGAGGAGCGGGGCGCTCGTGCAGACCCAGGGATGCTGGTCCTCGTCACCGTGCTCGGGCCCGAAGATCTGCACGGGGCGGCGTTCCTCCATCGCCGTGCCGAGAGCATTGACGCCAACGTCGCGCTCGCGCCAGCGGGCGCCCTGCACGTAGCCGAGCTCCTCGCTCTTACGACGCACCGGGGCCGGGCCGCTGACCCACAGGACGTAGCCCTGATCGTCACTCACCACCAGCTCGTTGCCGGCCTCGGCCGCGAGAGGCAGGAGCCTGTCCCCGAGCAGAGGCACCACTGACGCCAGATCCTCGGCACGGTCGCGCCGCTCCGCCACGGCCGCGTCACCGAGGGGGCGCAGATGGCCTGGCACGGTGCCCTGCCGCTGCCAGGCGCGGGCGATGACGGGACGCAGGAGGTCGGGGATCTGCCGGCTTGTCGACCAGGCTCGGTGAAGACCGAGGAGCTCGCGGGCCTTGGCCGTCGGGTCATCGAACACAGTGAGGGCGGCCTCGAGGCGCGACTGCGTCACAGGCACCTCCTCGGCTGCGGTTCTCGTCGTCCGGGCGTTCCCGGTGGGGACAGTCACATCAGAGTGGCATGGATCACTCAGGTTTGGACAGTAGTGTGCCAGCCGCTGCTTGCGGGCTGTGGCATGCTCCGACGAATCGTGGCACGATCGTGGCGCTGGGCTATCGTGGTGGCCCTAGAAGTGATCCTCGGGAGTTCCTGCCGGACGACAGGGCCCGAGGATTCGCGCCTTAACAGGCCCGTTGTCTCATGCTTCGTGCGGATCATCCGATCGGTTGGACCCGGACTCGTCAACGTATGCGAAGAATCCCATGGATCGCGGCGCCTCCTAGAACCCGCCGCCCTCGCCGCCCGCGTCAGCCGCCATGTTGGCGAAGCGCGAGTAGTGGCCCTGGAACGCGACGACGATGTCCTTCGTGGGGCCGTTGCGGTGCTTGGCCACGAGGATGTCCGCTTCACCGGCCCGCGGGGACTCCTTGTTGTAGACGTCCTCGCGGTGCAGAAGTATGACCATATCGGCATCCTGCTCGATACTGCCTGACTCGCGAAGGTCCGAGATCATCGGCCGCTTGTCCTGGCGCTGCTCTGAACCGCGATTGAGCTGCGAGAGCGCGATGACAGGCACCTGCAGCTCCTTCGCGAGGAGCTTGAGTGCGCGCGAGAACTCCGAGACCTCCTGTTGACGGCTCTCGACCTTCTTGCCCGAGGTCATGAGCTGGAGGTAGTCGAGGACCACGAGCTTGAGGTCGTGCTGCTGCTTGAGGCGGCGGCACTTCGCGCGGATCTCCATGAGGGACATGTTCGGCGAGTCGTCGATGAAGAGCGGCGACTCATTCAGCGGGCCTAGCACCGAGGCGATCTTGGACCACTGGTCGTCGCGGAGCGTGCCGCGGCGCAGGTCCTGCAGCTGGATGGATGCCTCGGCGCTCATGAGGCGCATGGCGATCTCGTTCCGCCCCATCTCGAGGGAGAAGAAGACGGTGGCCATCTTGTGCTTGATGGCCGCAGACCGCGCGAAGTCCAGCGCGAAGGTCGACTTTCCGACGGCGGGGCGCGCGGCGATGACGATCATCTGGCCGGGATGGAGCCCGTGAGTGAGCTCGTCGAGCTCGTAGAAGCCCGTCGGGACGCCCGTCATGCCGCCGCCGCGGTGGCCTGCGGCCTCGATCTCGTCCATCGCGCCCTCCATGACCTGCGAGAGCGGAACGTAGTCCTCGGCGGCGCGGCGCTCGGCCACGGAGTAGACCTCCGCCTGCGCCTGGTTGACGAGGTCCTCGACCTCGCCATCCTGCCCGTAGCCGAGCTGGACGATCTTGGTGCCGGCACTCACGAGCCGGCGGAGGACGGCTCGCTCGGCGACGATCTCGGCGTAGTAACCTGCGTTCGCGGCCGTCGGCACCGACTGGATGAGCTCGTGGAGATAGGCCGGACCGCCCACGCGATTGATCTCGCCGCGCTTGGTCAGCTCGTCGGAGACCGTCACGGCATCGGCGGGCTCGCCTTTGCCGTAGAGGTCGATGATCGCCTCGTAGATCGCCTCGTGCGCGGGGCGGTAGAAGTCCGCACCGCGCAGCACCTCCACGACATCTGCGATGGCATCCTTCGAGAGCATCATGCCGCCGAGAACGGACTGCTCGGCCACGATGTCCTGCGGTGGCGTGCGCCCAGCGTCGGAGTCCCTGACGGACGGCGCTGAATCGACGTGGGACGTGGACACGGGCAACACCTCGGAGCTAGCAATCGTCCCGGAGGCAAAGTCTCCCCCCGGAGGGACGAGCACACCGTATCTGGGCCCTCCGACATTCGAAAGCCCACCGTCCACCGCGCCTGTGGACAAGGTGTGGGCAACCCGCCCATTGTTGTTCACAGACCCTGTGGATAGATGTGGATAAGTTTCAGGAGTCTCTAAGAATCGATCTCTCATCTGGGAAGACTCTGTTGACAACGTGTGGACGGAAGATTTTTTTCCACAGGAGCAATCCACAGCCCGAAACGGGGCCATTCACCCAACAAATGTGTTTTCAGGAATAGATCAATCAATTATGTGATTTATGCCACATGTAGATCGTGAGCTGGCCCGCGGCATTCTGCCCACGGCATGTTGCCCGACCCTCGCAGCACCGTCGGCGCAGGCACTACGCTGGAACTGCACACTCCGCCACCCGAGAAGCACTGATGGAAACCCTGCTGCCCCCGATCCTGATCCTCCTGATGGTCGCCGCCGTCGTCGTCTTCGTGCTCCGTGCGGGCGCACGGCGCGCCAAAGCGTCCGTCGAGGGCGCGCTTGCCGCTGGCCCCGATGCCGCGGCGGCAGCCGCCGCACGACTCACCGAGGCCCAGCACCGCGCCATCTACTCGCTCATTGCCCGCGGACTCACCGTGCAGGCGATTGCGGCATACCGCGAGGCCACTGGCTCTGGCCTCGTCGACGCCCGCAACGCGGTCATCCTCCTGGACCGCTATCCTCAGGCCTTCCGGGGCGGTGCGGCCGCGGCGGAGCCGTCCCCTGATGCCCCGGCGCACCACGACGCCCCCGCACACCAGGCTCCCCCCGCACCCGAGCAGCCCCGCGCCGTCGTGCGCCAGCGCGGATCTGAGGGGGGTCCGCAGGAGGCTGATAAGCCCGCTCCAGCGCCGCAGCCGCCTGCCCAGAACCGGCCTGCGGCACCGGAAGAGGCCGAGGACGAGCCGGCCGCGCCCCGCCCCCAGCGGTTCCCGTACCGCTACCGGGCGATTGTCAGCAACGGACGCCAGACCCTCGAGGTCGCGTCCAACATGCTGAACGACGAGATCTACAACGAGATCAAGGGCCTGGCGCAGATCGGGGACGCCGAGGACGCCGCGCAGATGCTGCGGCGCCACTCGGACATCACGATCGAGGACGCTCGCGCGTTCGTCTCGCTCCTCTAGACAGCGAGCCGCTGCATCCCGGCGGGCTCGGCCTCCTCGAGCACCCGCAGCGCGTTGTCGAAGCACAGCGCATCGAGGTCCTCGCGCGGCCACCCGCGCTCTTCGAGCGCCGCGAGCAGGGGCGCATAGCCGGCCACGCCATCCATGCCGCGCGGCAGGTCGGTAGTTCCGTCGAAGTCCCCGCCTAGCCCGAGATGGCGCGGGCCGACCACCTCGCGCGCATGCTCGAGGTGGCGCACGACGTCGCCGATCGTCGCCTCGGGCGCCGGGTTCGCCTCGAGCCACGCGGCAAACGCCGCGGCAGCAGCGGGGTCCTCGAGGGGCGGGACATCGTGGAATTCGGTCGGCAGGCCGAGAGCGCGCCTCGTGTCGCGGACCGCAAGGGCGTGCTCGCGGCAGGCCTCGGAGACGAACTTCGGCACGAAGGTGACCATGAGGACTCCGCCGTTGGCCGGAAGCCGCTCGAGCACGTCGTCGGGGACATTGCGCGGGTGGTCGCAGACGGACCGCGCGGACGAGTGCGAGAAGATCACGGGGGCACGCGTGGCGTCGAGCGCGTCCGCCATCGTGCGCGGCGAGACGTGCGAGAGGTCCACGAGCATGCCGATCCGGTTCATCTCGGCCACCACATCCCGGCCGACGTCGGTGAGTCCGGTGTCGCGGCCGCGCTCCATCGCCTCGCCGGTCGCCGAGCAGGCCCACGGCACATCGTCGTTATGCGTGAGTGTCATGTAGCGCACGCCCAGCTGGGCGAGCATCCGCAGCACCCCCAGGGAGCCGGCGATGCTGTGACCGCCCTCGGCGCCCATGAGGGAAGCGATCCTGCCGCGGCTGACGGCGGCGCGCACCTGCTCGGCGGTCCTGGCAAGCTCGAACGTGTCCGGGTGCGCCGCGGCGATCCGGCGCACGCAGTCGATCTGCTCGAGGGTCGCGACGACGGACTCCTCGGGGGCCAGCGTCGACGGCACGAAGACCGACCAGAACTGGGCGCCTAGGCCACCTGCCCGCAGCCTCGGGATGTCCGTATGGAGACGGGGCTGCCCGGCGTCGAGGGTCGCTGCCGCGACATCGTAGGCGAAGTCCTGGCGGAGGGCCCAGGGGAGGTCGTTGTGGCCGTCGAAGATCGGGGCGTGCTCAGGTGCTGCGGGCTGCATTCGGCCATCGTACGTCTGGAGGTCGTCTCCTGAGGGTCACATGATGTGACCTCAGTGTGATGACCTCCAGACGATGGGTTCCGGGAGGTGGTCTCAGACGGCGTCGGCGCCGGTGAGGTCTGCGAGGAGCTCCTCGAAGGACTTGTCCTCGGGGCGCGTCGCGACCTTCGGCAGTGTGGCGGCGGGACGGTCGTCGGCGGCCGCGCCCTGCTCGCGGGCGAGCTCGAGGACGAGCTCCGTCGCGGCACGCTCGATGCGGGCAGTGAGGCCTCCGCCGAGAGTACGGTCTCCCGCCGCGCCCTGACCCCAGTCGGTCGGGGCCGCGAACACCGCGGTCGGCAGGATGCGCGTGCGCAGGTAGCTGAAGAGGGGACGCATCGCGAAGTCGAGCATGAGGCTGTGGCGGGCCGAGCCCCCGGTCGCGGCCAACAGGACGAGCTTCCCCTCAAGGGAGCGCGGCTCAAGCACATCAATGAAGGACTTGAACAAACCGCTGTAGCTCGAGGAGAACACCGGGGTCACCGCGATGATCGCATCGGCGCGCTCGACGACGGCGATCGCCTCCGCGAGATTGGGCGCCGCATAGCCGGTCACGAAGTTGTTGGCGATGTCCACGGCGAGGTCGCGGAGCTCGATCGTGGTCACGGACGGCGCAAATCCGGCCCCGCGCGCGAGCCGCTCGGTGGCGGCGGAGAGTTGGTCCGCGAGGAGCCTGCTCGACGACGGCACGCCGAGGCCTGCGGAGATGACAACGATGTTGGTGTTCTCGGCCATGTGTCCTGCCCTGGTTGGAAGTTCATGCATTTGCATCTAGTTCCTCCAACGGCGGAATGCCAGCGGCTATTCCCGCGGACGCGAAAAGCCCCTTCCGCGCGAGCGGAAGGGGCTTTTCAGGCGCGGTCCGTGCATAATGACGGGCGGCGACCGGCGCGACTACTTCGCGGGGACAACCTCGAGGTTGACCACAGCGGAGACGTCGTCGTGCAGGCGCACGGCGACCTCGTACTTGCCGGTGGACTTGATGTGACCGGGGATGACCACCTTGCGCTTGTCGATGGCGCCGAGACCGGCGGCCTCGACTGCACCGGCAACGGCCTCGGCGCGGACGGTGCCGAACAGGCGGCCTTCCTTGCCGGCCTTCACCTCAAGGCGCACCGAAGTGCCCGCAAGGGCAGCGGCCTGGGCCTGAGCGGCCTCGAGCGACTTGTGGGCGCGTGCCTCACGTGCGGCGCGGATCTGCTCGACCTGCTTCTCGCCGCCCTTGGTCCAGGCGACGGCGAAACTGCGCGGCAGCAGGTAGTTGCGCGCGTAGCCGTCCTTGACCTCGACGACGTCACCGGCGGAACCGAGACCCGTCACCTCGTTCGTCAGAATGAGCTTTGCCATGAAAGTTGCTTCCCTTCTCAGCCGCGGCCAGCGCCGGAGTAGGGGAGCAGGGCGACCTCGCGGGCGTTCTTGATCGCCTGGGCGATCTTGCGCTGCTCCTGCACGGTCACGCCGGTCACCCGACGGGCGCGGATCTTGCCGCGGTCCGAGATGAACTTGCGCAGCAGGGCGACGTCCTTGTAGTCGATGACAGTGATGTCAGCGGCCTTCAAGGGGTTGGACTTTGGTTTCGGCTTGCGAATTTCAGCCTTGGCCATCGTGGAGCTCCTTAGATCTCTGGAGCCCGTGGCTGCGCCACGGGATGGTTGATGTTGTGGAAAGGAAGTCGATCAGAACGGGGGCTCGGACTCGTTGCCGTTGCCCCAGCCGCCGCCAGCATTGCTGACGCCCGGGGTCGCCCACGGGTCGTCCTGCTGCTGGCCGCCGCCCCAGCTGCCGCCGGAGTTGCCGCCGCTCGGGGCCTGGGACCCCTGGCCGCCACTCCAGCCTCCGCCGGCATTGCCGCCGCCGAAGTTGCCGCCGCCCTGCCCGCCGCCGAAGTTGCCGCCACCCTGACCGCCGGAGCGCTGGGTGCGGTTGACCTTCGCGGACGCGTAGCGCAGGCTCGGGCCGATCTCGTCGGCCTCAAGCTCGATGACGGTGCGCTTCTCGCCTTCCTTGGTTTCGTACGAACGGCTCTTCAGGCGCCCGGTCACGATCACACGCATGCCCTTGGTGAGGGACTCGGCGACGTTCTCGGCAGCCTCGCGCCAGATCGACGCGCGGAGGAACAGGGTTTCCCCGTCCTTCCACTCATTCGACTGGCGGTCGAAGGTACGCGGCGTGGAGGCCACGGTGAAGTTGGCGACGGCCGAACCGGACGGCGTGAACCGCAGCTCGGGGTCGTTCGTCAGATTGCCGATCACCGTAATGGTGGTCTCGCCTGCCATGCTTCCTCCTGGTTCCGTGCGTGCGTACTGAAAATCGTTGTACTGGGTGAGGGATTCACGCCAAGACTACTTGGCGGAAACCTTCTGGTCCTCGGGGCGGATGATCTTGGTACGCAGGATCGTCTCGTTGAGGGACAGCTGGCGGTCCAGCTCCTGCGCCGTGGCCGGCTCCGAGGTGAAGTTCACGACGGCGTAGATTGCCTCGTTCTTCTTCTTGATGTCGTAGGACAGGCGACGACGACCCCAGATGTCCACCTTGTCGACGGTTCCACCGTCGTTGGTGATCACAGAGAGGAACTTGTCCAGCGACTGCTGGACTGAGCGCTCGTCGACCTCGGGGTCGATGAGGACCATCAGTTCGTAAGGACGCATGTGTGAACCCACCTCCTTTGGGCTAAGCGGTTGCGGTCTTTCCGCAACAGGAGGTTCATGTGCGTGTCCACGCGCAGCATCACCCGAGAAAAAGGTGGAAGCTGGCGCACAGACTGCACAAGTCTACCGGATCCAGCGCGTCCGCTTGACCCGGAACCATCCCTCGACCAACGCTATCGGCGACCACACGACGTCATACGAGCCGGACGCCGTATGTGGACGACACGCCCGAGCGGTCAGCTGTGGAAGACGGCCCACGCTCGGAATGTACACATACGGCTGCGTGATCCATGCGGGAAGCTGCAACAGCCCGTAGGCTTAATGCACCGTCAGCGACCGGCAGGAGATGAGCACATGGCGCAGAGCCCGGCAGCGCGCTCCCCAGAAGAAGCGGCGCATGAGGCCGTCATGAACGGGGTCTCCAACGTGCTTCTCAACATCGAGCATGCCATCACTCTGGCCAAGAAGGCCCGCGCACAGGCGGCCAAGTCGGATGAGGAACGCAACGCGATGCTGGCACTTGACGATGCGATCACGGCGCTGCAGGCGACCCGGAAACGGCTCATGCAGGACGCCTACTACCGGCAGGCTGAACTCCGGCTCCTCTGAGCGGAGTGCAACGGAGAATGTCGCAGCACCCGCATAAGCTGGCAGGACTAGCCAGATCGAGAGTGTGGGGGCCATGCGAAGCGGCGAAGAAATCCGAGCGGCGCTAGTCAAGTTCGCGACGAAGTGGGGCGGCTATACCGGCAGCGAGAAGGCTGAGGCCCAAACCTTCCTGAACGACCTCTTCGCCGCCTACGGCACTGACCGTCTGGAAGTTGGAGGGCGGTTCGAGGACTTCAAGTCCTCAGCGGGTTTCATGGACCTTCATTGGCCCGGAAATCTCATCGTCGAGATGAAGGCGCCCGGAATTGCGGTCGCCTCTGCACGCGACCAAGTCGAGCGCTATTGGAAAGAGTCCGCGGACGACGACGCTGACGTTCCGGCCGCCCGCTGGGTCCTCATCTGCAACTTCGGCAGCTTCGAACTCTGGGAGCCGGGGCGCTTCCCCACCAAACCGCGGTACTCATTCCCGCTGACCGAACTCCCCGATCGATACGACGCACTGTTGTTCCTCGCCGATGCTGCCGTTGAGCCTGTCTTCATCGAACATCACCGCCACCTCAGCCGCGAAGCCGCGAAGCTCGTCGCGGATCTGTATCACTCACTTCTCGACCGCGCGGCAGCACCGGTCAATGAGATCCAGCGCTTCGTGCTTCAGGCGGTCTGGTGCCTGTACGCCGAGGACCTGCTCATGCTCGAGGACTACCCGATGCAGAACCTCGTGGCCCGGCTGCGCGCGCATCCCGAGCTGAATCCCGCGGCCGAGTTCCAGTTCTTCTTCACGGTGCTGAACCAGAAAGGAAACCACAACCGGACCGGCCACTACGCGGGGACGCACTATGTCAATGGTGACTTGTTCAGCTCCGTCTTTGGCGTTGCTCTCGATCAGGACGAACTCAAGCTCCTCGCTTCGGCGGCCGAATTCGACTGGCGCCAAGTCGACCCGACCATCTTCGGGTCTCTCCTCGAGGGTGTTCTCGGACCGGAGCGTCGGTCGGCGCTCGGCGCTCATTACACGCACGAGGCCGACATCATGAAGGTAGTTACGCCGACCATCATTCGGCCGTGGCGCGAGAAGATCGACGCCATCGCGTCACCCCAAGCCGGTGTCGACCTCCTCGACGAACTCTGCGCCTTCAAGATCCTCGACCCCGCATGTGGGTGCGGCAACTTCCTCTATGTCGCGTACCGAGAGATGCGCGCGCTCGAGTCTGAACTCAAGACGAAGATTAAGCAGGTCGCGCACGAAAAGGGCCTTCCAGTTCCGGCGGGAGATCTGCCCTTCTACCCCCTCCACAACCTCTACGGACTCGAGATCGAACCCGTTGCCGTGCTGATCTCGCGTCTAACCCTCTGGATGGGGCAGCGGCAGATGATTGACCGCTTCGGCCTCGCCGAGGACCCCCTTCCCCTCGTCGACATGTCCTCGATCAAGCACGCAGACTCGCTTCAGACCCAGTGGCCCAAGGTCGACGCGATCATCGGCAATCCACCGTTCCTCGGCTCGCAGTTTATTCGGGGACGTCTTGGAGACGACTACGCTGAGTGGCTCGCGAAGCGTTTCAAAGTGGGAATCAAGGATCTCGTAACTTATTGGTTCCGTATTGCGCAGGACCAACTGAAGCCTGGACAACGAGCAGGTCTCGTTGGGACGAACTCCGTATCCCAGAACCGTGCGCGGTCCGCTTCCCTCGACTACATCGTGAGCACCGGCGGTGTCATTACGGACGCGGTCAGCAGCCAGAAATGGCCCGGTGAGGCGAAGGTCCACGTCAGCATCGTGAACTGGATCAAGAAGCCAGCCGATACGGTCAAGGAGTTCTCCTTGGACGGCTTCGAAGTACCCGCGATCAGCGCATCGCTGACCCCACTCGACCCTCACTCCTGGATACCTGCCGTTCTCAGAGCGAACAAGGGCCGCTGCTTTCAGGGACCCATTCCTGTGGGCGCGGGATTCATCCTCTCCGACGACGAGGCGCGTCGGCTCCTGGACGAGAATCCGAGGTATGCCGATGTTGTGAGGCCCTACCTGAACGGGGAGGACATCACCGAACGTCCAGACCAGACTCCGTCGCGTTGGACGATCGACTTCGGGCTGCGTGCTCTCGAGGAGGCACGGCAGTATCCGGCCGCGCTAGACATTGTCAGAAATCGGGTGCGCCCGATCCGCGAAACGAACAATCGTAAGGTTTACCGGGACATCTGGTGGCTCTTCGGCGAGAACCGCCCCGGAATGCGTCGTTCACTCGGAAACCTAAATCGATTCGTCGCTGGTGGAGCCCAAGGAAAACGCCTATTTGTCGCCTTCCAAGATTCATCGACTTGCCCGAGCAACCTCACCAACGTGTTCACCTTCGATGATGACTATTCAATGGGCATCCTGCTCTCCAAAGCGCACGAGATGTGGGCCTGGCACCAGTCATCGACACTCAAGGGAGATCTCCGCTACACGCCGACAACAGTGTTCGCGACCTTCCCTTGGCCCGATCCGGTGACCCCCGAGCAACGAGAGAAGGTCGCGGAACTCAGCCGCGCCGTCGTCGGCCGTCGCGAGGCGATCTGCCTCCGCGAGAACTTCGGGCTCACCAAGTTGTACAACCTCGTGGACGACGGCGCCTACGCCGACCTCAAGAAGCTGCACCGCCAACTCGACGAAACCGTTGCCGAATGCTACGGCTGGCCGAGGTCGGCAGCCCAAGACTCGGACGAGATCGTGCGCCGCCTCACGGATCTCAACAAGGAGATCTCCAACGGGACACGCCAGTACTCCCCGTTCCCACCGCGCACCAAGGCTGAGGTGCAAGGATCGGCCACATGAGCCCTGACACAGAGCGGCCGCTAACCCGTCGCGCCCAGACTGCCCGCCTTCGCCTCTGGATGATGCTCGCCGTCGGGGTCGTCGTCACAGTCATCACGGGGACCCTCAGCTCCTGGTGGCACGCGCCCGCCGCCGGCTGGGGGGCGGCCGCGCTCGTGTACGACATCTGGGTCTGGATCCGCATCGCCCCCATGAACGCGGAGCAGACCCGCCTCCATGCGCGCGAGGAGGACCCACGCCGCAGCACGCGCGACTTCCTCATCCTCTGCGCGAACGCGGCGGCGATCGTGGCCGTTGTCATCGTGATGGTGTCGGGCAACAAGGCCGACAACGGCCTGGCCAAGGTGGCGCTGGCCCTGCTGGCCTTGCTCGTGGTCGCTGCCTCGTGGCTCATGCTCCATACGATCTTCACCCTCAGGTACACCGAGCTGTACTACACGGCGACCCCTGAGGGCGGAATCGACTTCAACCAGGCTGAACCTCCCCAGTACACGGACATCGCCTACATGACCTTCAGCCTCGGCATGACCTATCAGGTCTCCGACACCTCGATCAAGAACCACGCCATCCGAGCGGAGGCACTCAAGCACAGCCTCCTGGCCTACGTGTTCGCGACCCTCATCCTCGCGGCGACCATCAACCTCGTGATCGGCCTCGCGAGCTGAGCAGTTCCCACGTCAGGACGCCGTCGAGCCACGCGGTAAACCGATCGAGGTCCCACCCCGCGTCGCGGACGAGCGCGTTGAAGGGTCCCGCTCCCCCGTACATGAGCACGAGCTCGAGGGCGTCCTCCCGTGCGAGGCCCGGCCGGAGGCCGAAGCGCTCATCGAGGAACGCAATGATCTCGGCGTAGCCCTCGCGCCGGAGCCGCTCGTTGTAATCGCGGACCGCTCGGGCCTCGGGCTCATGCCGAGCCTCCCGCGCCACCTCCTCAATGCCGGCAGCCCGGGCCTGGATCTGGGCGTTGCCGAGCGCGAAATGGCCGAGCAGCTCCTCGCCGCTTCGGGCAGTCATGACCGCCGCGTAGAAGGGCTGCTCCTGGGGTGGGCGCGGCTCATCATCCCCGAGCACGGCACGCGTGTAGCAGGCCTGGAGCAGCTCGGGCTTGGTGTGGAAGACGAAGTAGACAGTCTGGACGGCATACCCCGCCTCCCGCGCGATGTCCGCCATCCGCGTGCCCGCGTAGCCCCGCTCAGTGAAGAGCTTCGCCGCCGCCACGACGATGGCGTGACGGGTCTGTGCCGACTTCTCGCGGCGGGCCGACGACCCGGAACTCGCGTGCTCCGGCATCTTGACGCACCTCCTCTGCAGACGCACACTGAGTGATGTAAGTCACTAGAGTATACCTCTAGTGAACGTCCCCAGCAGGTTCTTCCAGAAGGTGAGTCCCATGCCAGTCGCCATGGTTTCCTACGCCAATTCCCGGGCCGAATACGACTCAGTCCCCGGAGTCCTCGACCCCAAGCCCGACGGCCTCCTCGTCCACGCCGCGAGCGAACTGCCGGACGGCCGCATCCAGATCGTCGACGTATGGGAGAGCCAGGCGGCTTCCCAGAAGTTCGCCGAGACCACGCTGTTCCCCGCCTTCCAGAGCGCGGGCGTGCTCGAGCAGATGATGTCCGGCGAGCAGCCCGTGGCCTACGAGGCCTTCGACTTCGTCCAGTAGGCCGCGGCCCCAGACCGGCGGTTCTTCCGGGGAGGAATCCCCAGCATCAGCCCCGGAAGAACCGCTCCGCGACGCGCGAGAGGCGCCACGGGTCCTGCACCCCGACGAGCTCGCGCGCAGAGTGCATCGACAGCAGCGGCACGCCGACGTCCACGGTCCGGATCCCGAGCCGCGTCGCCGTGAGCGGGCCGATCGTCGAGCCGCACGGCACGTCGTTGTTCGAGACGAACTCCTGGTATGGCACCTCGGCCTCGGCGCACAGCCGCGCCCACAGCGCCGCCCCCGTTGCGTCCGTCGCGTAGCGCTGGTTCGCGTTGATCTTCAGGAGCGGGCCGCCGTTGAGCAGCGGGTGGTTGGCCGGATCATGGCGCTCGGCGTAGTTGGGGTGCACGGCGTGGCCGGCATCGGCGGAGACGTGCCACGAGGCGGCGAAAGCCCGACGGCGCTCGCTCGCCGAGGCGTCGAGGCCATCCGCGATGCGGGCCAGCACGTCCTCGAGGAACGGGCCCGAGGCGCCCGAACGGGAGGCCGAGCCGACCTCCTCGTGGTCGAACGCGGCAAGCACCGGAATCGGATCGGTGGAACGGGATGTCGACTCCGCCCCTCCGCCGTGGCCCCGCTCCGCTCCACTCGACGAACGCCCCTCGACCACCGGATTCGTGTATTGCCCGATGAGCGCCACGAGGCCCGCGTGGACCGAGGACAGGTTGTCGAGCCGGCCCGAGGCGAAGAACTCCCCGTTCGCCCCGAAGATCGCCGGCTCCTGCGTGTCGGCCACGACGACGTCATACCCGCCGACCCGCGCCGGGTCGAGCCCCGCGGCCTCGGCCAGGACCGCGACCAGATCCGCTCCGGAGGGATCGCCGAGGCCCCAGACCGGGTTCATGTGCTGCTGCTTGCCCAGCACGAGGCCCTCGTTGACCGCACGGTCGAGGTGGATGGCGAGCTGCGGGAACCGCAGGAGCGGGCCGGACGCGGCGAGGTGCTGCGCGCCGTCGTGCGTCACGAGACGACCGGCGAGGCGCAGCTCGCGGTCCAGCCACGAGTTCAGCAGCGGGCCGCCGTACACCTCAACGCCAGCCTGGAGCCAGCCGAAGCGACCGGTAGTGGGCTTGGGCTTGAGCTTGAAGGAGGGCGAGTCGGTGTGTGCGCCGAGGATGCGGAAGGGCGTGGTCGGGCCGGCGCCGTCGGGCAGCGTCCACGCGATGAGCGCGCCGTCGCGGACCACCGCATAGCCGCCGGGAGCGCTCGGCCAGCCGTCGGCCTCGTCGAGGATCTGGAACCCCGCCTCGGCGAGCCGGCGCGCGCCCTCCGCAACGGCGTGGAAACTCGACGGCGAGGCCATGACGAAGCGGCCGAGGTCGAGGGCGTGCAGATGCGCGGCGGTAGGCATGGCCCGAGTCTAGCCAGCGGGCAAGCGGCGATGACCGCTGAAGGCTTCGGGAGGCCGCGTCAGCGGGCGGGCGGCTCTGGTCTGCCCAGCATCCCCGCGAGACCCTCGACTGGCCTCCACACGAACTGTTTCCCGGCCTTCGAGCGCACCATGTACCCGAGCCGGACCAGCTGGGCGAGGTCTTGGCGTGCGGTTTCCCCTGAAACGCCGTAGTGGCCGGCGTACGCCCTGGCGGTGACCGTCTCGGAGTCTCGCACAGCATCCTCGATGGTCTGGAGCTGACGCTGGTTGAGCTCATGGGCATGCTCACGCAGGGCTGAGCGTGCCGATCGGAGCTCGCGCCCCTTGGCATCGAGGTAGTTGTTGAGCTCGCGGATGGCCCGCAGGATGACGTCGACCTGGAAGTGCACGAAGTAGGTGAGGTCACCGTCGTCGTCCTCGGTGTGGCGATAGGCGAGGCTGTAGCGCGACGGTGCCTTGCGCAGGATCTTCGAGATCGCCACGTACTGGCTCAGCCAGTAGCCCTCGTGGAGCATGCTCCAGTAGAACAGCGCTCGGGCCGTGCGTCCGTTGCCGTCGGCAAAGTAGTGGTCGTAACCGACCATGAAATGCACGACGACGGCCCTCACCACTGGGGGCAGGTACACGTCCGGCTCGAGCGTCCCGTTGGCGAAGTCACATACGCGTTGAAGGCGCTCGGGCAGCTGTTCGGCGGGCGGCGGGGTGTGCACCTTCAGGTCGTTGTCCCAGACCGCGACCCGCTCGACGTCCGGGGTCTCGAGCCGGCCCGCGTCGTCGGGGTCTTCGAGCGTCCCATCGGTAAGGATGCGATGAAGCTCCAGGACGAGATCCGGTGTGAGCGGCTGTTCCGCGACGTCCCGGATGCGCTGCATCGCCGCATAGTTGTTGACGATCATGAGCTCGGACTTCGTGGCCGGTTCGCGACCCGAATCCAGCATCTCGCGGGCCACTCGTCGCGACGTCGAGGCGCCCTCAAGCTGCGATGAGGTAATGGCCTCCTCGACGAGCGAGCGCACGATGAACTGGTTCCGGTCAGAGGGCCCCAGGACGTCCTCGGGCAGGCCCAGCCGCCCCCCCGTCTCGCGAGCGATCTGTTCAGAGGCCTTGAGGGTCCGGTCCGTGAGGACCAGGCCGAACGGTCTCCCGTCCGCCTGTAGCAATCCGAGGTCACGGCGGCGTGCGCGGCGGGATAGCACGAGGGCGGCCCACCACAGCTCGTGGTCAGCATCGCTGCCCAGGAACGACGGGACGGTGCGGTATCGCAGCTCGTCCCACGGAAGGTACGCCGAATCATCGAGTTCCGGACTGAACAAGGCGCTGACGTGGTTCATGGCACGTTCCATATACGTGTCCGGATGAGGCGGACGCATCGGCAGCTTCACGCAATCTCCCACTTTGCTCCAAGTAGAACTTGAACTTGAACTTGGAGCGAGTCTACCCTCCTCCAAGTTTGTTCCAAATGGAGCTTGTACTTGGAGAAGCAGGCGCGAAGCTCCAGCGATTCCTAGGAGCCGTACCGGGCCACGAAGTTGGCCAGGATCTTCTGCGGCTCGGTCACGAGCACTCCGCGGGCGCGCTCCTTGACCGACTCGGCCTCGTGGGGCGGGAAGTACCCCGAGTGTCGGTACGCGTCGATGCGCCGCTCGAGCCCCGTGTGGTCGAGTTCGGGGTGGAACTGGGTCGCGTAGAGGTTCTTCCGGAAGCGGAACATCTGCACGGGGCACGTGTCAGAACCGGCGAGCAACGCGGCGTCCGGCGGCAGGGTGCGCACGGCCTCCTTGTGCCCCACGAACGCAAAGAACGCGGGGTCGAGGCCCGCGCAGATCGGGTCGTGGAGCCCCACGGCTGAGAGCCTCACCTTGACCGCGCCCACGGGCTCGCCGAAGCGACGGTCGACGACGGCACCCCGGTGAGTGCCCAGGATGCCGACGCCGTAGCACGCCCCCAGGAACGGGAAGTCCGCGGCGACGATCCGGTCCAGCAGTGCGCGGATCTCGGCCTCGACGCGGATCTGGACCGGTCCCTTGTCCTCGACCGGGTCCGACGCGGTGAACGGGCTGCCGCCGAGGATCACACCCGAGTAGTCCTCGAGCCGAATCTCCGGCAGCGACGCGGCTTCGGCCCGGACCCGATGCAGCTCGTCCGGTGCGAGCCCGCTGTAGGCGCAGAAGGCGCGGTACTCGTCGTCGGCCACCTCGTCATGGTCGCGGGCGGCGAGGAGCAGGAACGGCCTCATGGACTCATTTTCCGTTCCATCGGGTGTCCACGGAAGTCCGCGGAAGGGCCGCGCCCGCTCCCCACGTCGGTTTCCCGCCAGGGTCTGCCCTGCGTCAGTCCCGGGCCGCCGTGTCCTGCCCTCCTCGCGCCACGGCTCGCCGGACAAAGAACGCCAGGCCCACGACGGCGGCCACCGCCACCACTGCGATGACAAGCCACAGGACGAGGCCGCCGTCGTTCGAGCCCGACGACGCCGGGGCCGCCGTCGCGGGGCCGCTGGCCGCCGCGCTCTGGGCACCCGTGCTCGCGGCCGCCGACCCGCTCGCCGCGGCCTTCGCGGTGAACGTGAAGGTGCCTTCGATGGGGTGCGAGTCGGCGGAGACCACCCGCCACACGACCGTGTAGACCCCGGCCGGTGCGCCCGGCTTGATCGGCTGGGTGACGTTGGTGTCCACGATGTTGGCGGGGCCGTTGGAGACGTTGGTCCCCGACGGATCCTTGACCTGGATCTCCGTGCCGATGGCAATCGGCGTGTGGTCGAAGGTCAGGACCACCGAGTCAGGCACCATCTGGACGGTGGAGCCGTCTGCCGGGTTCGTCGACTCGATGACGTCGTGGGCCTGGGCGGCCGCCGCTGCGGGAAGCAGCATGGCGGCTGCCAGGAGGGCCGCGGTCGCGGCCTTCCTCAGCACGGTGAGCGAGGGGGTGCGCATGGTTCCTCCTACTTTGTGGCCTTGCGGCGTCCGGTCAGGACAAGGGCCAGGGCCGCGGCGCCGAGGACCGCCCCGAGCGCTCCGAGACCCAGACCCCAGGCCCCGGTGACGTCGCCGGTCTGCGAGGCCGGGGCTGCCGTCGCCGGGCTCGCCCCGGTCTCGCCGGACGCAGTGGACGCGGTGGACGCGGTGGACGCGGTGGGCGCGGCCGAGGCCGTGGCGGAGTCCTTGGCGTCGTCGGCCGCGGTCGTGGTGAACGACGGCGCGGGGTGCTCAGGCTCGGCCTTGCCCTCCTGCGCCTCCTCGTCCCAGTTCACGACGGTGCCGTCGGTGTAGGTCTGGGCGGTCGGGAGGGTGACCTTGGTCCCGGCAGCGGGGAGGCGGCCGACGGAGAGGGAGAAGGCCTGGTACTGGTTCTGGCCGATCTGGTGGGCGTCGTCGTTCGCGGTCCAGACGACTTCGGTCGGGGCTTTGGTCACGGTCGCGCCGGCCACGGTGACGGGCTTGGGCAGGTCCGAGGTGACGACCTGCGCGGTCCAGCCCTCGACCGGCTTGACCGAGACGGAGGTGAACGGGGTGTCGGTGGGGAGCTTGACCTCGAGCTTGTTCGTCTTGGCCGCGGCCGACTCGTTGGGCATGTTGAACGTCAGGTGCGAGTAGCCGTTGGCGCCGGTGTCATCGGGGCTGACCGTGACGTGCGCGTTCGCGGCGGCCGCGCCGGCAACGATCAGCGCGGCGGTTGCGGTGACGGTGCCGATCGCCGTGGCGGCGCGGCGGAGGGTGTTCTTCATCATGGGCTTGGCCTTCGGGTGTGGTCCCACCGGCGCGCTCGCGCGGATGGGCAGGGGTGAGGGAGGCCCGCGGTCTGCGGGGTGTCGAACTGTGCCTCGAGCGGTCGGCTCAGGCGGCGCACGACGCCGGCGGACCGCGCAGCGCTGGCAGCCGCAGGCCGCGCTGGGGTCCAGGGGGGCTCTCTCGGGTGACGGCTGGCACCGTCGGCACCGGGTGGAGCAGGGGGAGGTCGAGGACCCGCACCAGAGGGCGGAGCCAGTCGCGCAGCGTCCAGAGGGCAGTCTCCCCCTTGGCCAGCAGCAGCGCCGTGGCCACCGTCGCGATGACGTGCGCAATGAGCATCGCCACGCTCTCGGCCTGCGCAGGGCCTCCAGCGCCGTGCGCGGTCGCGGTGCCGAGTACATGGACGTGCCCGGCGGTCGGGGCGTAGAGGGTAACGGTCCCCGAGGACTCCGAGAGGGTGGAGAACGCCTCGTGGAGGAACAGCTGCCCAGAGCCGAGCAGGGCCAGCATCGTCGTCGTCCGCACCCTGCGAGCGCACACCCAGACGGCTGGAAGGAGCGTCAGCGCGAAGAGCCCGGCGGCGATGAACGGATCGGGCAGGCGCCCGCCCGCCGCGGTATGGGCGGCGGCAGCGAGGACGAGGGTGGATCCGGCGACAAGCCCAGCTCGGGAGAGCCTGAACAGCGCACGCATCCCCGCACCGCCTTCCGTCCTGTGCCTCCGGGCCTGGGTCCCCCCCACTCTACGTACAGCCGGGCCTCTGCGGGCATCCGCACGCGGGGGTACTGGGCTTCGCTGGGAGTTTGCTGACAATATGTCCGTGAACCTTGATGCAGGCTGGGAGAACTGAGAGGCTCTCACCAGTCGGTTGACGGGTTTTGTAATCCAGTGTGAATCCCTCGCGATCCGACCGTACATGTCAGCGCTATTCTCCCCACCCAGGAGGGCACTTGATGAGGAAGATACTCACCGCAGCGGCCGCAGGTCTGCTCCTCGCCGGCGTCGCCACCACGCCAGCGTGGGCAGCACCCGGCCCGAACCCGCAGTCGGACCACTCCATTCAAGTCTGCGCGACGCCCCGCGCCGGCGACGCTGCGTGCCATGCGCGGCAGGCGGTGGACGCAAACGGCCACCCGATCGCCAACGCGACCACGCCGCCGTCGTCCGGTCTGACCCCCTCCCAGCTCAGGGACGCATACAAGCTCACTAGCGCGGCCTCGGGCGGCAAGACCGTGGCGATCGTGGATGCGTACGGCTACCCGAACCTTGAGGCGGACCTCGGCGTCTATCGAGCCCAATTCGGCCTGCCCGCGTGCACGACGGCCAACGGCTGCCTGAAGGTGATGAACCAGAACGGCGGCACGAGCCTTCCGCGGTTCAACACCGGCTGGGCGCAGGAGCAGTCGCTCGACGTCGACGCCGTCTCTGCCGCGTGCCCCGACTGCAAGATCGTGGTCCTCCAGGCCAATTCGGCATCGTTCGCCGACCTTGGCACTGCGGTGCAGACGGCCGCGAAGCTCCCCGGCGTCGCGGCGATCTCGAACTCGTACGGCGGCTCGGACGCGGCCGACTCGACCTACGGCAACTACTACAACTTCCCGGGCATCGCTGTGACGGCGAGCGCCGGCGACAACGGCTACAAGGGCGCCTCCTACCCGGCATCCTCGAGCTACGTCGTGGCGGTGGGTGGAACCTCGCTCAACTCAGCGCCGGGTACCTCCCGGGGCTGGAGCGAGTCGGTGTGGAGCGGGACCGGCTCAGGCTGCTCGAGCCTCAACGCGGCCCTTTCGGCGGCATCCTCGTCCAACACCGGCTGCGCCGGACGCGCGATGAACGATGTCTCCGCTGCCTCGGATCCGAGCAATGGCGGGCTCGCCGTGTACTACCCGACCTCGAAGACGTCCTCGACCTGGGGCCAGTTCGGCGGCACGAGTGAGGCCTCGCCGATCATCGCCTCGGTCTATGCGCAGAGCGGCAACACCGGCTCCGCCGCGACCGGAACGTACGCGAACTCGATCCCGTACGCCCACACGTCGAGCCTGTTCGACGTGACTTCCGGCAACAACGGCACCTGCCCGACCACCCAGTGGTGCACGGCCGGAGCCGGCTGGGACGGCCCCACCGGGGTCGGCACGCCGAACGGCACCGGGGGCTTCTAGCCCCAACGATGCCGGGTCACCTCCCCCGGATGCGGGGTCAGCAGCTCGGTGCTGCTGACCCCGCATCGTTGGAACGCGGGGGCTACAGTGCGGGATCGGGCACGACGCCGGCCGCTCGCCGCGCCGGGTGGTCGTCGGCAAGGCGCGGGCCGGCACCGAGGACCGTCTCAAAGCGGACGTGTCACGAATGTTCACAGGGCCTCAGGACTCAGCGCGCAGCCCGTCCTATCTGCTCCAAGGAGGACGCGCGCGCGGAGCAGAGCTCGTCAGAAGTCCGGGTTGCTCGGGATGATGAGCCCGGTCTCGTAGCCGTACACGACGGCCTGGACGCGGTCCCGCAGGTGCAGCTTGGTCAGGATCCGCCGCACGTGGCTCTTGACGGTCGCCTCGGAGAGGAAGAAGCGGTGCGCGATCTCGGCGTTGCTCAGGCCCTCGCAGATCGCCCGGAGCACCTCGAGCTCGCGCGGCGTGAGGTCTTTGAGGAGGGGGTCGAGCGCGGGGTCCGGCTCGGCAGGCCGGCCGGGCGACGCGCCGCGCACGTAGGTCTCGAGCAGGCGCTGGGTCACCCGGGGACTCACGACGGCGTCGCCGCTCGCCACGAGGCGCACTGCCTGGACGAGCTCGGCCGGAACAACGTCCTTGAGCAGGAATGCGGAGGCGCCGGCCTGAAGGCCCGCGAAGGCGTACTCGTCGAGATCGAAGGTCGTGAGGATGATGATCCGCGCCGCGGAGTGCTCGGCCGCGATGCGCCGGGTGGCCTCGATGCCGTCCATGACGGGCATCCGCACGTCCATGAGCACCACGTCCGGCGCGAGCGAGCGCGTGAGGCGCACCGCCTCCTCGCCGTTGCCGGCCTCGCCGACCACCTCGATCCCGTCCTCGGATTCGAGCACGAGCCGGAAGCCCATCCTCAGCAGCGGCTGATCGTCGACGAGGAGCAGGCGCAGTGGCGCGCCGCCGTGCGCCACCTCATGCGGTCGTCCGGCAGGGTCCGCCTCCATCCGATGCGTCTCGTCCATCAGCGGTCCCCCTCGATCCAGTGGAGTTCGGTCTCCACGACCCATCCTCCTCCTGGCCGCGGGCCGGCGTGGAGTTTCCCCCCGTACAGGGCGGCCCGTTCGCGCATCCCGGCGAGTCCCCCGCCGGTCCCGAGGCGAGGCTCCGCGCCGTCGTGCGCCCCGCCGTCGTTCTCGACCCGGATCCGCACGCGGCTGCCCTCCCGCTCCACCGTCACGTCGACCCTGCCGACGCTGCGCCCGTACCGCAGGGCATTGGTGAGGGACTCCTGGACGATCCGGTAGATGGCCAGCTGGAAGGCCGGATCGGGCGGCGGCGGCGCGCCGGTGAGAGTCAGCACCGCCGGCAGCCCCGCCGTTCGGAAACCGGCCACGAGCGCGTGCAGGCTCTCCATCCCTGGCGTGGGCGCGAGGCTGGTCCCGGGGTTCTCCCGCAGGACGCCGAGCACGCGCCGCATATCCGCGAGCGCCGTCCGGCCGGTCCGGGACAGCTCGCCGAGCACCTCCTGGGCCCGTTCCACGTCCTTGGGCGCGACCTTCGCGGCGCCGTCGCTCAGGGTGACCATGACCGTGAGGGAGTGCGCGACGACGTCGTGCATCTCCCGCGCGATCCGATTCCGCTCCTGGACCGAGGCGAGTTCGGCGCGGCGCATGGCCCAGGCCCTGACCTCGGCCTGGTGCTCGCGACTGCCCCGCACCCACGCGCCGAGACCGGCTGCGATGACGTCCATGAGCAGCACGGACACGGCCGCTACGAGGCCAACGTACCGGGCATTGGCAGAGATCTCGGGGCCGTGCGGCGTGTACACGAACGCGTAGTACACCGAGGCAGGGACGGAGGCGAGGAGGGCCGCGCCGAACGCGACCAGGGCCGGCGCCGCAACCGCCACGGAGTAGAGGGCGAAGAACATCGCCCCACTCATGACCGAGCTGTTCGGAGACTGGTACAGCAGGGCGGCATCGATCGCCACGGTGACGACAAGAACGGCCCAGGGCGAGCGCCGCCGGGCTCGCAGGGCGAGCTGTTGGACCGCGAGGAGCGCGAACCTCACCCAGTGGCCCTGTATCGCGAATTCGGCGAAGAGTGGAAGCGTCAGGAGGGTCGCGGCCGCGACGACGATCCAGTCCATCGCCACCGGGTGGTCGGCCAGGTACGCGCGAAGGCGGCCCCGCCGGGGCGGGGCCGCGAGCGCGAGGTTCTGCGCGGGCAGCGCTGGCACTTTCCCTCCTGGCCTGTCCGGTCTCCTAGACGTCCCGCTGCTTGAGCGTTGTGAAGGCCGCCGCGAGCAGCACGACCACATAGGCTCCGAGCACCAGCGTGCCCTGCCCGGGCTCGAGGAGGGCGGTGTTGAGCGGCGCACTCGAGCCAGTCTCCATCATGGCGTTGGCCGCGTTCGTGGGGAGGTACTTGCGTGCCTCCTTGAAGAAGTCGCCCGGGATGAGCTGGAAGATGATCGGCAGGACGAACAGGAGCGCAACGAGGATCACGATCCCCCCCGCCGAGTTCCGCAGGAGCGCGCCCAGCCCGAGGCCCATGAGCGCCACGGCAGCGACGTAGGCGGCACTCAGGAGCATGTGCCGCTGAACGTCCCAAGAGGCCATGTCGAGGTGGAGGTCATAGTTGCCGAGGATCGGCTGCGCCACGAGGCCGCCGAGGTACGCGCCCACGTAGGTCAGGACGAACCCGAGGACGACGGCGTACACAGCCTTCGCCGTCAGGACCGGCCAGCGCTTGGGTACTGCCGCGAAGGTGGCGCGGGACATGCCGGAGCTGAACTCCGCGCTGACCATGAGCACGGCCAGTGAGCCGATGATGAGCTGCGAGAACGAAACGCCGGCGCTCGGGAGCTGCGGGAGCAGGGAGGGCACGTCGATCGCCTCGCGCGGCCCCGTGGCGCCGCTGCGCTGGGCGTTGAGCGCCTGCCCGAACCCCCACGCCTGGAGCGCGGAGAAGCCGATCATCAGGGCGACTGCGCACAGCAGGAGGATGCGGGTCGAGAGGAGCGAGAAGAGCTTGATGCGCTCCGAGGTGAGGACGCGGACGAAGCTGGGGCCGGTCAGCACCGGCGCGGCCGCGGCGTGGGATGGCTGGACTGCGGTGCTCATCGGTTCGCCTCCTGGGTCTGGGTGGGCTCGAGACCCGAACCCGTGGGGTTGGATGCTGTGGGGTTGGATGCCGCCATAGGGGCCGCTCCGGCCTCCGCGGCGTGCTTGGCGGTCGTGTGGCCGGCGTCGGGCCGGTCGGACCGGTACTCCACGTCGTCCTTGGTGAGCTCGAGGTAGGCCTCCTCGAGGCTGGCCGTCAGTGGGGTGAGCTCGTAGACGAGCACCCCACTGCGCAGGGCCGTCTGCGCGATCTCGCGCGGCTCGAGCCCGGAGACCTCGAGAAGCTCCCGCTCCTTGGTCTGGATGCTCACTCCCTCCCGGGCGAGGAGCCCCGCGAGCTGCTCCGGGGCGTCGGTGCGGACGCGGGTCCGTGCCTGTCCCTGGCCGTTGAGGATGTCCGCGATGGGAGCGTCCGCGATGATCCTGCCGCGTCCGATGACGATGAGGTGGTCCGCGGTCTGGGACATCTCGCTCATGAGGTGGCTCGAGAGGAAGACCGTGCGGCCCTCGGACGCGAGGTACTTCACGAGGTTGCGGACCCACAGGACGCCCTCCGGGTCGAGCCCGTTGACGGGTTCGTCGAGGACCACGACCTGCGGGTCGCCCAGGAGCGCGGCGGCGATCCCGAGCCGCTGGCCCATACCGAGGGAGAAGCCCTTGACCTTCTTTCGGGCGACGGCGCCGAGTCCGGTCATCTCGATGACCTCGCTCACGCGGGAGTTCGGGATGCCGTGCGTTGCGGCGAGCGCGCGCAGGTGGGTGTAGGCGGTCCGACCAGGATGGACGGCGCGCGCCTCGAGGAGCGCGCCGATCTCGCGCAGCGGCGCCTGATGCTTGACGTAGGGCTCGCCGTTGACGGTCACGCTGCCGCGGGTGGGCGCGTCGAGGCCCATGATCATGCGCATCGTGGTGGACTTGCCGGCGCCATTGGGGCCGAGGAACCCGGTGACGCGGCCGGGCTGGACGGTGAACGTCACGCCGTCCACCGCCGTCTTGTCCCCGTAGACCTTGGCCAGGTCTTTTGCCTGGATCATTGTGCCTCCTGGTGGCTGTTGCAGGCGGCGGCAGGTCGCCGTCGCCCGTCTCTCCCCGCTGCTGCTTCCACGCTAGTTCGGCTCACGGTGCCCAGCGACGCCCGCTGGGATGATTTCGAGCGGGTGCCGCCTACGCCCCAAGGATGACAATTAATCAATTCGTCGGATAAACCCCTGTACTTCGTTGTCCCCACGGGCTAGCGTTGTCTTGGGATCCTCGCGAGATTGCCCTATTCCCCAGCAAGATGACTGACCGAAGCCCGACAGGCGCATGGTGCGACCGGCGGACGGTCACTCGTGAGAAAGAAGAAATCCGATGCCTATCCTTCGTTCACCGCGGCTCCTCGCGGCCCTTGCAGCCTGCGCCCTCGTCACTGGAGCGTCTGCGGCCCCTGCCCTCGCCGACTCCGGACACACCGTCACCAACACCGTCACCCAGCACGGGACGTGGACGGAGTACGGAGACCACGACTTCTGCACCGGCGAGACCATCAACCCCACCATCACGGGCAACTCCGTCATGCACGTCACGTACTTCCCGGGCGGAGACGAAGCATGGGGAACGTTCACGACCGAGGGAACCGCCACCTTCGTCCAGCCCTCGACCCAGCTGGACTTCAGCGGCCGGGTCACGGTGTGGGGCAACTTCACATGAACAACCGCAACTCGAACAGCACGTTCACCGCGAACTTCAAGGCCTCCGCAGTGGACTCGGCGGGCGTCACCCACTATGAGACGGGCCACGAGACGTTCCACATCGGCTTCAACGCGGTCGATCCCGGCACCCCGATCGTCATCGTCGACAAGATGAACGTGACCTGCAGCTGACTCGCGGGTGGACGGCGGCGCCACGGGGCCGCCGTCCCACTGCCCGTCCCCGGGATTTGCACAGCCTCCGCATAGCCCGGGCCCATAGTCTTCTCCCCGTGAATCGCCGAACCCTCGTGATCAACAGCGCCCTCGGGGCCGCTGCTCTCCTCCTGAGCGGGGGAATCTGGGCGACCGTGTCCGCAACCGCCCGTCCGGCGAGCACCGTGAGCAGCCGGACTACGCCCGTCGCACGCGCCTCGCTCCAGCAGACGGCAACCGCCTCGGGCAACGTCTCCTCGACCACGACCACAAGCGTCGGTGCAGGCAACTGCTCGGGCGCCGTCACCGCAGTGAAGGTCACGGTCGGACAGGCGGTCAAGGCCGGCGACGTCCTCGTTGACCTCGACCCCACCAACGCGCAGAACGCCGTGGACACAGCGCAGGCAGCGCTCGACGCCGCGAGCGCCCAGTCCGGCCAGCAGGCGTCCCAGCTCTCGAATGCGGTGGCCCAGGCCCAGCAGCAGCTCGTGAACGCGCGCCAGACCCAGTCGCTCGACTCCCAGCAGCAGGCCGCCTCGGTGGCCGCAGCGCAGAAGCAGGTCGACGCCGACCAGGCCACCGTCACCCAGGACCAGGCCACAGCGTCCGCGAGCCCGACGAGCACGCAGGCCGCCAACGCGCTCACAGCGGCCCAGACCCAGCTCACCAAGGACCAGCAGTCCCTCACCCAGGCCCAGAACCAGCAGGCGTCCTCGGCCCTGAAGGACCAGCAGCAGACGGCCTCCGCGGGCGTCTCACTCACGTCGGCGCAGAACTCGCAGGCCAACGCCGCCCCCGGGAACACGACGAGTGCCCAGATCGCTCTCACGACGGCCCAGAAGAACCTCACGGACTGCACGGTCAAAGCGCCCTCCGATGGCACGGTGACGGCGGTCGGCGCGGTCGTGGGGGCCACAGCGGCCTCGGGCGGGTCGTCCTCGTCCGGCTCCTCGGGAGGCTCCGCGGGTTCCGGCGGTTCAGCCGGCTCAGGCTCGTCGGGATCGAGCGGTTCGAGCGCGTCGTCGTCCTCCGCGGGAGGGCTCGTGACGCTCACCGACAGCGGGCACCTCCAGGTGGTCGCGGCGTTCTCGGAGTCGGATGTCGCGGCGATGAAGGCCGGCCAGACGGCCACGCTCACGTTCCCGGCGCTCAAGGCCGACGCCGGTGCCGCGCCCGTGACCGGCGCAGTCACCTCGATCGCTGCGACGTCGACGACGACGAACGGCGTCGTGACCTATAGCGTGACGGTCTCGATTGCCAACCCACCCGCCGCGGTCCGCCTCGGCGAGACGGCCAACTTTGCCGTCACGACGGCGTCCGCGGACAATGCGCTCGTGGTGCCCACCCTCGCGATCACCACGACGGGCACCCGGCAGACCGTCACCGTCCAGCGCAACGGGACCGAGGCACCCGTGGTCGTGACGACGGGCGTCACCGCCAACGGCCGCACGCAGGTCCTCACGGGCCTCAGCGAGGGCGACGAGATCGTCCTTCCGAGCGTCACCGGCAGCACCGACACATCGACCCAGAACCCCCGCGGACTCCTCGGCGGCGGGACCGGCGGCGGTGGCACGGGCGGGTTCGGCGGGGCCGGGACCGGCGGTTCCGGGGGAAACGGCGGAACCCGAGGGGGCACGGGTGGCACAGGCAACTCCAGCACGGGCAGGTAGGCCTGGCGTGGGTTTCGACGCGGGTCAGCCCGGCTTCGCTCAGGCACCGGGACCCCGCCCGGTCATCGCCCTGAACAGCATCCGCAAGGTCTACGGCCAGGGCGAAGCGGAGGTCCGTGCGCTCGACGGCGTGAACCTGACCATCCAGCGCGGCGAGTTCGTGGCGATCGTAGGCGCCTCGGGCTCGGGGAAGTCGACGATGATGAACATCATCGGATGCCTCGACGCGCCGAGCACCGGCCAGTACCTCATGGACGGGATCCAGACCGGCGAGCTCGACGAGTACCAGCTCGCACAGATCCGCAACCGCAAGATCGGCTTCGTGTTCCAGAGCTTCAACCTCATCCCCCGCACACGCGCCGTCGACAACGTGGCCATGCCGCTCGCGTACCGCAAGGTGCACCGCCGCGAACGCCACGAGCTCGCGCTCGAGGCCCTCGACGCCGTCGGCCTCTCCTCCCGCGCCGGGCACCTGCCCTCGCAGCTCTCAGGCGGGCAGCAGCAGCGCGTTGCGATCGCGCGCGCCCTCGTCGGCCAGCCGGTCCTCCTCCCTCGCGGACGAGCCGACGGGCGCCCTCGACACCCGCTCCTCGCACGAGATCCTCGACCTGTTCGCGGAGCTGCACTCCCGCGGCCGCACGATCGTGATGATCACCCACGAGCCCGAAGTCGCTGCCCGCGCCGACCGCGTGGTGCGCATGCAGGACGGCCGCATCATCGAGGACTCCGTCTGGGCGTCCGTAGGACCGACGGAATCGGCAGTGGGCGGTGCCGCATGATCGCCGAGTCCATCCGGTTCGCCCTCTCGGGCATCGCGGCGAACAAGATGCGCTCCGTCCTGACCACGCTGGGCATCGTGATCGGCATCAGCGCCGTCATCACCCTCCTCGCGGTCGGCGCCGGTACCTCGAACCTGATCAAGGACCAGATCGGCAAGCTCGGCACCAACGTGCTGACCGTCAATCGCGCCGTCGCCACCGGCGGCCGGACCACGGGCGGCAGTGCGACGGCGACCCGCACCCGCTCGACGTCGCTCACCATTGCAGACCAGCAGTCGCTCGGGGATCCCGTGCTTGCGCCGGACGTAGCGACTGCCGCACCGGTGGTCCAGGCGCAGTCCGTGACGGCCACGCTGGGCTCCTCGACGCACTCGATCTCCTCGGCGCTGGGGACCTCGCCCTCGTACTTCGGGATCACGGCGTTCACGGCCGCGGCGGGCCGCGTGCTCGACGACGCCGATGCGGGCCAACGTGCCGTGGTGCTCGGCAACAGCGTGGCCGCGGACCTCGCGCAGAACGTCGCCTCCCTCGTGGGTCAGACCGTCTCCCTCAACAACCAGGACTTCACGGTGGTCGGTGTCCTCGCGCCGAAGGGCACGAGCGGCCTCAACGACCCCGATGACGTGGCTATGGTCCCGATCGACACCGCGCAGGGCACCTTCACGGGCTACACGCAGAGCCTGTCCTCGATCGCCGTTCAGGCCAAGAGCGCTGACGTCATGACCGAGGCGCAGAACGAGATCCAGCAGATCCTCGATGCTCGTCATCAGGTCACGAGCGACACCCGCGACTACCAGGTCCGCAACCAGGCCCAGGTGCTCTCGACGGCCACGTCCACGACGCAGACCCTCACGATCCTGCTCAGCGCCGTGGCCGGCATCAGCCTCCTCGTCGGCGGGATCGGCGTCATGAACATCATGCTCGTGACCGTCACCGAGCGCACGCGCGAGATCGGCATCCGCAAGGCGATCGGAGCGACGCGGGGCAACATCGTCCTGCAGTTCCTCGTCGAGTCCCTCATCATCTCGACGCTCGGCGGCATCGTGGGGATCCTCATCGGCTTCGGCGCCTCGAGCTTCCAGCTCTTCGGCATCCGTCCCGAAGTCCAGTGGTGGACCGTGTGGCTGAGCGTGGCCGTGTCCGCCGGGATCGGCCTCGTGTTCGGGATCTACCCGGCCAACAAGGCCGCCAAGCTCCGCCCCATCGACGCCCTCCGCTACGAATAGAGCACCCATGCGCGACCACACCCCAGACGCCACCGCCCCGACCGAGCGGATCACCACCGCGGGCCCCACGTCCCCGGTTCCGACGTCCCCGGTTCCCGCGGCCGGCGTCCCCCAAGGCAACGCCCCGCTGGCGCCAGTCCCCCCAGCCATGGCCGCACCCGCCGCCGTGCCGTGGGGCAGCCCGGCACCCACTGAGCCGGTCGACCTCCTGGGCACCCGCGAGGATGCCGTGCCGTGGGGCAGCCCGATGGCGAACCGCCGTGGCGAGGTCCCCCACGAGGGGCCCGTCGCCGCGGACGGCCTGCTCCCGGCAGGACCGGCCCTTTCCGCGGACTCGGTCGACGAGCCGTTTGTCCCCGCCCCACGCTGGCGCGCCGGCAGGCTCACGAAGGTGCTCGTGGCGGTGTGCCTCATCCTGGCTGGCGGCCTGGGCGGGGCGGCCCTGCAGAAAGCCGTGGATGTGCGCTCCGGGGTGAGCGGGCGCGTGGGCCAGACCCAGTTCGGCACGGGGACGCAGAACGGAACGGGCGTCGGACAGACGGGCACCGGTGAGAACGGCGGCGGGACCGGCGGCAGGAACCGCGCCTCGCAGTCACAGGGCGCCGCGCAGTCCTCGCCGCCCACGGCGGCGTCGGGCGCTCCGTCGGGCGCGCCGACACCGTAGCCGCACCGAGAGGCTACCGCCCCCCGGCCGCTCCCCTGCCGGCGAGTAGGCCGTCAGCGGCGCAAGGGGGTCCACGCTAACCGCGGACTTCGGCGGGCGCGCCCTCCTTGCGGGTCACACCAGCGAGCGCGAGGGCCACCAGGATGGGCACAAGGATCACGAGGAGCGCGTGGCGCAGGCCCAATTGGTCGCCGAGGAATCCGAGGAACGGCGGCCCTGCAAGGAAAGCAATGTAGCCGATGGTGGAGACCACCGCCACGCGTGCGGCCGCCTTCCGCGGGTCGTCCGCGGCTGCGGACATCCCCATCGGGAACGCGAGCGCCGCTCCAAGGCCCCAGAGCACCGCGCCCACGGCCGAGAGCCAATACGTGCCTGCCAAGGAATATGTTGTGAGTCCGATCGCCGCGGAGACCATGCTGATCCGGAGGGCGGCAACCCTCCCGATCCGGTCGATCACGCGGCCGCCGAACCAGCGCGCGAGGGTCATTGCACCGACGAACACTGCGAACAGCCCGGCACCTGCGGACTCGCTCGAACCGAGCCCGTCCACCGCACCCTTGGAGATCCAGTCATTGCCCGCACCCTCGGTGAGGGTCGCGCCAAGCACAACGACTCCGATCAGCACCGTGCGCGGGTGCCGCCAGGCGTCGAGCATGTTGGGCTTGGGCCCACTGGCCTCGGGAACAGGGGTCGCAGCGCCGGCGAGCTGGTCAGGCGAGCCTCCAGCCTCGGGCGCGTGCCCGGCGTCGTGCGGAAGGAAGTACCGCGGAACCACCGCGATGATCACCACGACGACCACCATGATCCCGAACAGGTGCAGTGGCAGCGCCACACCCGCCGCGCTCAGGCCCGCACCGACGAGCGCTCCGAGCACGGCGCCGCCGCTGAACGCCGCGTGGAGCTTGGGCATGATCGTGCGGCCGAGCCGGTGCTCGACGTCCGCGCCCCCGATGTTCTGCGCGACGTCCCAGAACGCGACCCCCGAGCCGAAGAGCACCATCCCGACCGTCACGACCCACACGGACTGGATCAGCAGGCCAGAGGCGATCACGGCGCCGGCCACGACTGCCATGGTCCCCCCGAACCGGACCGTGGCCTTGAGCCCGATCCGGTCCACGACTGCTCCCGTCAGCGGAAGCGACACGAGCGAGCCGATGGCACCCACGAGGAGCACGGCCCCCATCTGCCCCGTCGAGAGCCCGAGCGTTTCCGTGACGGACGGGATACGCGCGGCCCAGCTCGCGAAGATGAAGCCGTTCGTGCCGAAGACGATGAAGATCGCAAGGGCCGCGACGCTGACGGCGTCGCGGGACATGATGCGGGTACTCATGGCGCCGCCACGCAGATCCCGTGGTGGGTGGAGGTGATGGTGGATCGCATGGGTCTACTCAATCACCATTTGGCGCGCCGCATCAGATCACGCCGCAAATCGATGGAGATAATCTCGCACAGCCAAAGTACTTTTCTAGCTACTTATCTAGTAAAGTAGTTGCATGTTCTCAGCCAGCCCCACCGCCCCCACGGACTACGTCGACGGCGTCCGCAGCCAGTGGAACCGACTCTTCCCGGGACTGGACACGGGCGCCGTGGACATCGTCGGGCGGATCAACCGCATCTCCCAGATCATCCAGCTCCGCAGCGACGCCGTGCTGGCCGCCAACCGCATCACGAGGGCCGAGTTCGACATGCTCTCGCTGCTGGCCCGCGCCGCGAGGCCGATGGCCCCTACCGAGCTCGCCGCAGAGCTGCTCATCTCCGGACCCGGCACCACCAAGAGGATCAAGAAGCTCGTGGACGCCGGACTCGCGGAACGTGAGGCCAATCCGTTCGACGGCCGCGGCACCCTCATCCGCCTCACCCCTCACGCGGCCAGCGTGCTTCGGCCCATCCTGGAAGACGTCCTCAGGCTCGAGGAGAGCCTGATCTCCGCCTTGGACCCCGCGGCTGCCAGCGCCCTGGCTGGGCACCTGCGCGCCCTGCTCTCGAGCCTCGAGCCGCAGTCCGGCGGTTCCTGAAGCCGGCCGCACCGACCCTCATTTTCCCCATACCCAGCGACGCACAGGAGGCGCCCCTCAGCCGTGAAACAGCATGCCCGAGAGTTCTTCCACCTTCCCCCCGCCCGCGGCCATCGCATCCCCGCACTCCGCGTCGCCGCAGGCATCGTCATCCCCCTGATCGCCCTCGTCCTCCTGGGCAGGGCGGATCTGACGATCTACGCGGTGTTCGGGGCGCTCACGGGCGTCTACGGGCGGATGGAGCCGCATTGGCTCAGGCTCAAGCACCAGACGTACGCAGGGATCCTCATGTGTGCCAGCGTGGCCGGCGGCGTCGCCCTCGCCGCGGCGCACGCGTCGGCGTGGGCGGTCACCGGGCTGGCCACGATCCTCGCCGGGGTGCTCTCGGTGGTCTCCGACCGCCTCAGCCTGCGCCCGAGCGGCCCGTTCTTCTATCTCTTCGCCTTCACCGCGAGCGCGTCCGTCCCGTTCGACGGCCAGCTCTGGGAGGCGGCCACGACGGCTGCGGCGAGCGTCGCCGTCGCGCTTCTCATCGGGTTCGCGGGTCGCCTGCGTGCGCACCGCCACCACCCCGACCGCGGACTGCTCGAGGACCCGCACGCCCCGTGGCCCAGAATGCTCCGGCACGCGGGCCGGTACGTTGCGGCCATGGGCCTCGCCGGTTCGCTCGCGACCGCGCTCGGGCTCGGCCACTCCTACTGGGCCATGATCGCGGCGGCGGCCCCGATCGCCGCGGCGGACGCCACGCGCGGGCTGGTCCGGGCCGTGCACCGCGTGGTGGGCACCTACGGCGGGGTGGCGCTCACCGCTGGCCTGCTCACGCTGCACTGGGCCGCGCTGCCCTTGGCGGTGCTCCTCGCGGGCCTGCAGTTCATCGGCGAGGTCTTCGTTATCCGCCACTACAGCATCGCCCTCGTGTTCATGACGCCGGTTGCCCTCATGATGACCGGGTTCGTCGCAGCGAGCCCCTCCCAAGGGCTTGTGGCCGATCGCGCAGTTGAAACCACGATCGGCGCGGCCATCGCCTTTGCCGTCATCCTGCTCACCACCAGTCACAGTGGGGCCGGCGGAGTCTCAAGCTCCCCCGCGCGCGTGCTGGCTGAGCACGGTCCACGAGCCTCTGACGCTGGCTGACTCGCCATGTGATGAGAACCGCAGGTGCTCAGCCAGCCGCCTTCACGAGGAAGTTCTTCAGCAGTGGACCCGAGACCGTAGCGCCGAGACCGCCCTCGTCGACGAACACCGCGACCGCGAGGTCGCCGTGCGTGCCGATGATCCACGCGTGGGTCTTGAGCGGAGTGTCCGAGCCGAACTCCGCCGTGCCCGTCTTGGCGCCTACCGGAGCGCCTGGCACGTCGGCGAGGAACCCCGCGTGGCCGCTCGTCACGACGGCACGCATCATGTCCTGCAGCGTCGCGGCCTCCGCGGCATTGAGCGGGGGGCCGGCCTGCGCCGTCGGGCTCGCGGACGCTGCGGGTGCGGACGACGCCGCACCGCCGGTCGCGCTGGAAGCAGCCCCCGCCGTCGTGCTCCCGGCAGACGCCGAGGCGGCCGGTGACGCTGTCCCGGATGGCGATGCGCCCGCCGTCGTGCCCGTCTGGCCGTTGAGCACGAGCTGCGCCGAGACCAGCGAGCCCTTCGCGACGGAGCCGGCCATGATCGCGGCGGCCAGGGGGGAGAAGAGGATCTTGCCCTGGCCGATCATCGAGGCCGCGTGCTCGGTGCTGCCGGCGTCGCCGGGCACGGAGCCGAGGAACGCGGGGACGCCGAGCCTCGGCGCGTCGACGGCCACGCCGAGGGAGGTTGCCGCCGATTCGAGCTGGGCCTGGGAGAGCTTGTCCCGCAGCGAGATGAAGGCGGTGTTGCACGAGTGCGCGTAGGCGTCGCGCAGTGTGATGTTGCCGAGCGACGACTCGGGGTATCCCGTGGCGTTCTGGAACGTCTTGCCGTCCACGACGAGCGTGGACGTGCAGTCCACGCGGGTATCCACGGTGCCGCCCTGGCGGAGGAGCGCGAGGGAGTCTACGGTCTTGAAGATCGAGCCGGGAGCATACTGGCCGAGCATCGCGGTGTTGTACCCGTTGCCGCCCGGGCCGGATGCGACGGCGAGCAGGGCGCCGTCGGAGGGGCGCAGCGCGACGATGGCCGAGGCCGGGGCGACGCCCGCGAGCTCGTCTTCGGCGATCTGCTGGAGCTTGGGGTCGATGGTGGTCTTGAGTGGCGTGCCGGGGACGGGCGCCTTGTCGAAGAGCGTGCGACGGGCGGCCGGGTTCGCCTTGAGCTTCTCGGCCGTGAGGTCCGCGGGCTGGGCGTAGACGGTGACACCGTCGAGGCCGCGCAGCTGGGAATCGTACTGGGCCTGGAGGCCGCTCGAACCGGTCGTGTCGCCGTCCTGCACCGCCCCGCCGGAGTTCTTGACCTGTTCCGCCGTGGCCGCTCCGACGGCGCCGAGGACGGGCCGGGCGAACGTCCGCGTCGGGGCCAAGGGCATCGTGTCCTTGACAGTGATGGCGCCGGGTACCGCGGCGATCTGCTCGTCGGTGGGCGTCCTGCTGGCCTCGTCGCGGAGCGTGATCGCCTCGACGAATGCCTTCTCGGCGGCGCCCGCGACCTGCTTCGCGTACTCACCGGGATCGGTCTTCACCAGGTCCGCGAGCTTCGCCGCCGAGTCCGCCTGCTGATCCGCGGCGACCTTCGTCTTGTCGATGCCTACGCGCACCACGGGTCGCGCTGTGACGAGCTTCGCGTCCCCCGCGCCGAGGATGTCCGCGCGCGGCGGCGCCTGCGTCGCGAGGGTGAGGACCTCGGTCTCGGCGAGCTGCGGCGCGAGGAGGTCCGGCTTCCATTGGGTGAGCCATCGGTCCCCGCTCCTGATGAGCTGCGCCGTCGTGGTGTACGTCCAGTCCTGCCCGCCGAGCTTCCAGTCGAAGTTCAGGGCGACGTCAGCCTTGTCGCCGTCCAGCTTCGGCTCCCCGGCGGTGACGGCGGGCTTGACCTCGCCGATGCCCTTGAGGGCGGTCTCGAGCTGCTGCTGCGCGGCCACCGGCTCTTTGCCCTGCATCGGCACGCCGCTGACGTCCCGTGCAGCGAAGGCAGAGGCGAGCTGGCTGCCGGCCTGCTTCGCGGCAGCTTGGCGGCCGTCATCGCACGAGGTGAGTGCCGCGCCCATGAGGGCGGCGGCAAGGACCAGAGAGACCACTCGGAATTTCCCCACGGGCACAGCCTATGCGGTCGCCGGATGTGGGCTCGGACGCGGGGCTCGAACACAAGGACAGTGCATGTGCTCCCGCCCGGTTGATGAGTTCCAGGCCCCCGTATGCACGGTATGTCGCCGCGCGGCGCGGAGGCAAGGCCTCACAAGTGGGCTGGAACGCGCGGGCCCGAGCCTCAGAGCCGCAGCTCGAGCAGCACTGTGTCCCGCCATGTGCCCGCGAGGGGCCCGTGGCGCATGAGCGCGATCCGCTCGCGGCGCCCGACCTCGCGGAACCCGAACTTGCGGTGCAGGGCGAGGCTCGCGGCGTTCTCGGGGAAGACCGTGGCCTGCACGGTCCAGATCCCGTGGGCTCGGGACTCGTCGAGCAGCGCACGCATGAGCAGGGTGCCGATGCCGCGGCCGCCGTCGGCCGGGTCCACGTACAGGGAGTGCTCGACGACGCCGCGGTACACCGCGCGCGCCGACACCCGCCCCGCGCCGGTCCAGCCGAGAACACGCCCCGCGCCCTCGCCGGTGTCCTCCGCGACCAGGACGAACTCCTTGGCCGCCGCGAAGGCCTCCCACGTGGCTGGCGGCGCCGACTCGAAGGTCGCATCGCCAGCCTCGATCCCGGCCGCGTAGATGTCGCGGATGCGCGGCCAGTCCGCCGCCGTGGCCGGGCGGGTGGCGAGTGTGGATTCGGGTGGGCGGGTGGGCTGCATCGGTCCGGCGGGAGCGTCCATGGGGCGATGCTACGCGTCGGCCCATGGTCGCAGACCGATCACCTACCGCGCCCGTTCCACCCGCTCCTCGTCCCACACGGGCCCGGTCGTCTCGCGGACCTTGCCGTCGGAGCCGAACACGAGGAACCGGTCGAAGGACCGCGCGAACCAGCGGTCGTGGGTCACGGCAAGGACGGTGCCCTCGAACGCGTCGATGGCCCGCTCGAGCGCCTCGCCCGAGTGCAGGTCGAGGTTGTCGGTGGGCTCGTCGAGGAGCAGGAGTGTGGCCCCCGAGAGCTGGAGCAGGAGAATCTGGAACCGCGCCTGCTGGCCGCCCGAGAGCGATTCGTACTTCTGTTCCGCCTGCCCGGCGAGCCCGTACCCGTCAAGGGCGCCTGCTGCGGCCTCGCGGGCCAGGCCGGAGCGGTGCTCGTCGCCCCGGTGCAGGATTTCGAGCAGCGTCCGGCCGGCGAGGTCGGGCCGCGAGTGGGTCTGGGCGAAGTACCCGGGCCGGATCCGGGCCCCGAGCTTGACCGTCCCCTCGTGTGAGACTGGCGCGATCACGACATCGGAGACCGGCTGGTGCTCACGCTCCGGATCGGTCCCGCCGAGCGCGAGCAGCCGCAGGAAGTGGCTCTTCCCCGAACCGTTCGAGCCCAGCACGGCCACCCGGTCGCCGAACCAGATCTCGGCGTCGAACGGCTTCATGAGCCCGGTGAGCCCGAGCTTCTCGGCCACGATCGCGCGCTTTCCGGTCCGCCCGCCGCGCAGCCGCATGTGCACGTTCTGCTCCACGGGCAGCGCCTCCGGTGGCCCGGCGGCGAGGAACTTCTCGAGTCGGGTCTGGGCCGCGTGGTAGCGGTTGGCCATGTCGGAGCGGAAGGCGGCCTTCGTCTTGTACATGGTCACGAGCTCCTTGAGCTTCGCGTGCTCCTCGTCCCAGCGCTTGCGCAGCTCCTCGAAGCGGGCGTTCCGCTCGGCGCGCGCCTCGACGTAGGAGGCAAAGCCGCCGCCGTGGATCCACGCGCTCGCGCCGTTGATGCCGGGCTCGAGCGTCACGATGCGCTGGGCGGCGTTGTTGAGCAGCTCGCGGTCGTGGCTAATGAAGAACACGGTCTTGCGGGACTCGTTGAGCTTCGCCTCGAGCCAGCGCTTGCCCGGGACGTCGAGGTAGTTGTCCGGCTCGTCGAGGAGCAGGAGGTCGTCGGGGCCTGCGAAGAGCGCCTCGAGCACGAGCCGCTTCTGCTCGCCGCCGGAGAGGGTCGACGCCGCGCGGTGCTGTGCCCGCTCGTACGGCATCCCGAGCGCGGCCATGGTGACCTCGTCCCAGACGGTCTCCCACTCATAGCCGCCGGCATCGCCCCATTCGGCGATCGCGTGCGCGTAGGCCATCTGGGTGGCCTCGCCGTCGTCCTCCATCATGGCCAGTTCGGCGGCGTCGAGCGCGCGGCCCGCGGCGGCGACGGACGACGGCGCGGCCCCCAGGAGGAGGTCCCGCACCGTCGATTCATCCCTGACCTGCCCGATGAACTGCCGCATGACACCCATCGAGCCGGACCGGCCCACCACGCCCTCGTCCGGGGTGAGATCCCCGGCGATGATCTTGAACAGCGTCGTCTTGCCCGTGCCGTTCGGCCCGATGAGGGCGGTCTTTGAGCCCTCTGGGACCTTGAACGTGACGCCGTTCAGGAGCGGGGTGCCGTCGGAGAGGACATAGTCGATGCCGGAGAGGTCGAGGTGGGCCACCCGTCAAGCGTAGTGGTTCACACGCTCGCGGCTTCAGCGGCGGGTGCGTCGACCACGGCGGAGGGAGCGCCGTCGTCGTGCGGCGCGAGCCTCTTGACGAAGAGCGAGACGAGGATCGCCGCGAGGGACACCATGCCGCCGAGGATGAAGGCGCCGTGCGTGCCGTTGGCGAGCGCCTCGGCGACGCCCGTGCCGGCGGCAGCGGCGGCCGCGCCGACGCTCAGCGCGGTCACGAACAGGGCGGTGCCGGCCGCGCCGGCAAGCTGCTGCATCGTGTTGACGATCGCGCTGCCGTGGCCATAGAGCTCACGGGGCAGCGAGCCGAGGGAGACGGTCATGAGCGGGGTCATGACCATGGCCATGCCGACGGAGAACAGCACGTGCATCGCAACGACCGTGGCGAGGGGGGTGCTCTGGCCCATCGTGGTGAACCACCACTGGCCTGCGGCCATGAGGACGGCGCCCGGGATCACGAGCGGGCGCGGGCCGATGCGGTCGTAGACGCGGCCGATGATCGGCGAGATGATGCCCTGGATGAGGCCACCCGGGAGCAGGAGCAGGCCCGTGGTGAGCACGCTGACCGCGAGGCCGTCCTGGAGGTAGATCGGCAGGACGACGACGGTCCCAAGCATCATGCCCATGGCCATCATGATGACGACGAGCGAGACCCGGAAGTCCTTCACGCGGAAGGGGCGAAGGTCCAGGAGCGCCCCACCGCTCTCGCGGGTGAGTCGGCCCTGGCGGCGGATGAACACGGTGAGGGCCATGACGCCGACGACGAACGCGACCACGGGTGCCCAGCTGCCCTCGAAGAGGGTCTCGATGGTCGCGAGGCCGTACACGAGGCCGCCGAAGCCGAAGACGGAGAGCACCACGGAGAGCGCGTCGAGGCGCGGGGACTGCGCCGCGTGGGGCATGCGGATCACGGAGACGCCGAGGATCCAGAGAATCACGATGAGCGGGAGCAAGAGGCCGAAGATCCAGCGCCAGTTGAAGCTGTGCATGACCACGCCGGCGAGGGTCGGGCCGATGGCCGGAGCGACGGAGATCACCACTGAGTTGAGACCCATCACCGTGCCGCGGTGCGAGGGGGCGACCCAGTGGAGCGTCGTCGTCATCAGCAGCGGCAGGATGATCGCCGTGCCGAAGGCCTGGACGACGCGGGCCACGAGCATGACGCCGAACGTCGGGGCGAAGGCCGCGATGGCCGTGCCGGCGAGGAAGAAGAGGATCGCGGCGGCGAAGAGGCCGCGCGTGCTGAAGCGCTGGAGCAGGTAGCCGGTGGTCGGGATGACCACGGCCATGGTGAGCATGAAGCCCGTGGTGAGCCACTGGGCGGTGGCCGCGCTGACGGCGAAGTCGGTCATGAGCTGCGGGAGCGCAACGCTCAGCACGGTCTCGTTGAGGATCATCACGAGGGCCGCGAGGACCAGGACAGTGATGGCGACGGTGGTCGATCGGGTGGTGGGTGTCTTCTGGGCGGAAGCGGGCGGCGGGGCAGCAGACATCGAGGCCTTTCCGGGGGCAGGGTGGGATTTCACTCCACTATGGCACGTTGTGACAAGTTGTCGTAAGCTGACATGAACGTGAGCGTTCTCACGTCCCGCCCACCCGATCCAGCCGTGATACACAGGTGTCCATGCACGAGCCATCCCGCCCTGGCCTCCGCGAGCGACGCCGTCGCGACACCCAGCAGGACGTCCATGAGGCGGCGCTCGACCTCTTCGAGGCCCAGGGCGTGCGCGGGACCACGGTCCAGCAGATCGCCGAGCGCGCAGGCATCTCATCGCGCACGTTCTTCCGCTATTTCTCCTCCAAGGAGCAGGCGGCCATCCCCGGCCAACGACACCTGCTCGAGGCGATCCAGAGCCACACGGTCTCCGAGACCGCCCGCGTTGCAGGCCTCGGCGCCGTGCTGCGCGAGGTCGGGTCCGCCGTGGAGGCCGTGATCGCGGGCGAGGGCGGCCCGGACCTCGAGGACCACCGCCGCGTCACGCGCCTTCTCGCGAACGAGCCCGACCTCGCGCTCCTCGCGGCGGCCCAGGAGCAGGAGTTCGTGGTGCGCCTGCGGGAGCGGCTCACCCCCCAGCTGCCCAACGCCGAACGCCTGGCCATCCGCGTTCTGGCCGAGGTCGCCGTGGTCCTGTGGAGGAGTTCGTGGGAGGAATGGGCCGAGACTGTGCGGGACGGGGACGCGCCGGACCCGCTCGAGGTCTTCCGCCGCTCGCGCGAGACCCTGCTCGCCATCGTCGGCTCCGGGGACATCACGCAAGGGCTCAACCTGAGGAGGACGATGTGATCGAGATCCTGACCGCAGCCGAACTGGCCCAGGCGCGGGAGACCGGTGCGCTCGTCGCCGACATCCTGCAGACCCTCAAGCGTCGCAGCGCCCCCGGCGTCAACCTCCTGGAGATCGACGACTGGACCAGAGCCATGATTATCGAGGACGGGGCGGTGTCCTGCTATGTGGACTATGAGCCGTCCTTCGGCCGGGGCGCGTTCGGGCACTACATCTGCACGTCCGTCAACGACGCCGTGCTCCACGGGCTGCCGCGCGACTACCTGCTGGCAGACGGCGACCTGCTGACGCTCGACCTCGCCGTCAGCAAGGGCGGCGTCGCCGCGGACTCTGCCATCAGCTTCATCGTGGGCGACTCACGGCCCCCCGAGAGCGTGGCTTTGATCGCCGCTACCGAACGCGCGCTGGACGCGGGCATCGCCGCGGCCCGCCCCGGCGCCCAGATCGGCGACATCTCCGCGGCCATCGGCTCGATCCTGAGCGAGGCGGGGTACCCGGTCAACACCCTGTTCGGGGGCCACGGCATCGGATCGACCATGCATCAGGACCCGCACATTCCGAACACGGGACGCCCCGGCCGCGGCTACCGGCTGCGCCCCGGGCTGCTGCTCGCCCTGGAGCCGTGGGTCATGGCGGACACCGCCGAGCTCGTCACCGATGCCGACGGGTGGACGCTCCGGAGCGCAACGGGTTCCCGGACGGCGCACAGCGAGCACACGATCGCCGTGACGGAGGACAGGGCCGAGATCATCACCCTGCCGCGGCAGGCTCAGGGCTGAGACCACCCGGCGTCCCCCCACGCACGGAAGGGCGGCGTACGACGTCGGGTGCCCGCCCGCCGTCGTACGCCGCCTTGCGCCGGAATCCGGCCCTACTCCGCAGTGCGCGTCGTGAACGGCAGCACGAGCCGGGACGGGTGCGTCGCGTCTCGGTAGACCTTGTGCGTCACGGGCCGGCCCACGGGGAGGTGGAACGCGTCCGGTGGCAGGAGCGAGTTGTGCTCGTCCACGAGGGGCTCGTCGTTGGAGAGCTCCACCGTGAGCCGGTGGCCCGGCAGGAACGTGTTCGCAAACGGGTAAAGCCGCACCACGTACTCCTCGATCCTCCCCGGCTCCACGGGCACGGTGCGGGTGTGCGGGTGATACGGGCTGCCCTCGGTGGTGCGCTCGTCGAGCTCGCGGTGCGAGGCCTTGAGGTAGCCCGTGGTGATGAGCTGCCGCTTGCCGTTCGGGGCCGTGTCCCACAGGCGCAGGATGAAGTTCGTGTCGTCTTGGTCGATCTCGGCGAACAGGTGCGCGGCGCCGGTGCCCATCATCTCGGTGCGCTCCTCGAACGCCTCTGTAGTCCAGGAGAGGACCTCGACCTTGTCCGTGACGGTGAGCGGGGCCTGGTAGAACCCGTCCGGTGCGGCGTGGGCGGTGCCCATGGGCTCGGGCTCGGCCGAGAGCTTGCGGCGCGGGCGGAGGTACAGCGGGCGGTACTCGATGTCCTTGGGCGGGAAGGCGGTGCCGGTGACGTGCTCGCGGGAGCCCTCGACGAACACCGAGACCTCCGGCTCGTCCATGATGCCGTTGTCGATGCCCTTGATCCAGTAGTCGTACCAGCGGAACATCTTCTCGTGCTCCTCGATGAAGGGGCGCGACTGCATGGGCGGGTACGGGCCGATGTCCAGCTTCTTGGGGCCCTTGAGGGTGTTGAACAGCTCGATCGTGCCGTCCAGCGTCCAGCCTCGGCCCTGGTCGAGCTGGAGGTAGACCGGGATGTCGATGTTCTTCGCGAGGTTGACCGGGTTGCGCTCCTCGTACCACTCGCCGTCGAGCTCGTTCATCACGATGTCGAACCACGCCTCGTGGTTCTTCGGGTAGTTCAGCGTGTGGACCAGGTTCGGCCACGCGGCCACGTCCGGATCCGCGAGCCGCTCCGCGACGAGCTTCTTGATCTCCTCCGGCGAATACTGCTCGAGCATGCGGGACTTCACCCGGTCCGTGAACGCCCACCCGGAGTCGCCGCCGCGGCCCTCGCGCGCGGCACGCGGCATGAACCACATGACGCCGCCGTGGTACGTGGTCTCGTAGAAGTCGTAGTGGCCGCCGGAGACGAAGATCGCCTTCAGGTGCGGGGGCCGCTCGGCCGCGGCGAGGATCTGCATGGACCCGAAGTAGGAGATGCCGATCATGCCCACGTTGCCGTCGCACCACGGCTGCTCGGCGACCCACTCGATGAAGTCGTACGCGTCCTGGCCCAGAGATACGCCGCCGGCGTTGTAGTTGCCGATGTGCTCCCCGCCCGAATCGCCGGAGCCGCGCAGGTCCCCGATCACGTGGGCGTAGCCCTCGCCGACCACCCGGGCGATGTCCCCGGCCTCGATGCAGCCGTCCCACATCGGGCTCGGTCGCCGTTGTGGCGGCATGGTCAGGGCGAGGGCCTGCAGCTCCTTGCCGTACGGGCTCAGCGCCACCAGCGCCGGCCGCGGCGCGTCCTCGGTGCCGTGGTACACGTCGAGGGCGAGCTCGACGCCGTCCCGCATCGGGGCGCGGAGGTGCTTGCGGACGGCGATGCTGTGGCCGCCCGCGTCGATGGTCTGGTACTCAGCCATGGATGGAATGCTCCTGGTTCTGAAGGGCGCGGGTCAGGTAGCCGTCGAGGGTCGTGAAGAACGGGGACGGCTCGAGGGTCGGGTCGCCGTCGTAGCCGAGCTCCCGGGCGACCCGCTCGAACGGCGAGTAGGGAGACTCAGTCTCGACGACGCCGTCGTGCACATAGCGTTCGACGGCGCCGCGGATGCGCGCCTCGAGCGCGAGGCTCTCCTCGAGCGCGCGGTGAGCCTGCGCGGAGTCGAGTTCGACGCCGTACGGCTCGCCGTCCGCGCCGCGGTACGGGTGCCCGAGGTACAGGCGCTCGGGGCGCACCTCGTCCCGGAGGTACTCAAGGCTCGAGCGGTAGGCGTCCGGGTCGGTGTAGCCAGGGAACCGGTTCGCCGCTCCGTGGATCTGGACGGCGTCGCCGACAAACACGGAGTTCTCGCCGCTGAGATTCGGCGTGGCGAGGCGGTAGGCCACCGACCCGGGCGTGTGGCCGGGCACAGGATGAACCGATAGCGTCACGTCCCCGCCAAGGGAGATGATCTCGCCGCCGTGGACGAGGACAGCGGGCTCCATCTCGCCGGAGATGGCCGACGCGGCGGTCTGGGCCTGCTGCTGCACGCCGTCAGGGTTCTTGAGGTACTTCTGGCGACCCGCGGCGTACTCCTCGACGTGCCCGTCTCGCGAGCGGAGCATGTGCGCGTCGGCCTCATGGATCACGACCTTGGCGCGGCCTCCGGTGAGCTCCCAGAGGGCCTTCGCGCCACCGAGGTGGTCGATGTGGCCGTGGGTGAGGAAGATCCACTTGATCTCGTCGATGCTGCGGCCCAGCTGCTCAAGCGCGGGGACCATGCCCTCCCGGGGGGAGGAAGCGATGCCCGTGTCGACGATCGCCGGCTCGGGCGCGTCGATGAAGTAGCTGTAGAGGCCGAACCGGCCCCACGGCGAGACGAGTGGGTGGACGGTGGCTGCGCCGTTCATCGTCCGCCCGCCTTCGAGGCCAGGACGCCGGCCAGGAAGTCCCGGGTCTGGGCGAAGGCCGCGGCGTACTCGGGGATCCAGCCGAAGTTCGCCACGAAACCGTGGTTAGCGCCCGCGTACCGCGTGACGGTCGCGTCGACGCCCGCCTCCGCGAGGCGCCGGCCGTAGAGCTCGCCCTCGTCCCGCAGCGGGTCGAACTCCGCGGTGAGGATGAGGGCCGCCGGGAGGCCGGTGAGGTCCTCACGCTTGATCGGGGAAACGAGCGGGTCGGCGGGATCGGCGCCGCTGTCGAGGTAGAACGCGTTGAACGGCTTCAGGCCCGCGGTCTCGAGGCCGTAGCCGACCGCGTTCTCCCACAGCGAGGCATAGCGGGCCTCGTCGAAGTCGAGGTCCAGGGACGGGTAGTAGAGGATCTGGTGGGTGATCCGGTCGAAGCCGTCGTCATGCGCCATGGCAGCGACGGCGGCGGCGAACGTGCCGCCGGAACTGTCGCCGGCCACGGCGAGCGTGGTCCCGTCCCACGTGAGGAGCTCGCCGTGCTCGGCGGCCCAGCGGACCACGCCGTAGCAGTCAGTCAGGCCGGCGGGGAAGGCGGCCTCCGGGGCCCGGCGGTACCCGACGGAGATGACCTTGAGGCCGGTCTCCGTGGCCAGCGCACGGGCCACGTGGTCGTGGGTGTCGAGGCTTCCGAGGAAGAACGCGCCGCCGTGGAAGTACACGATGACCCCGTGCGCGTCGGCTTCGGTGGGCGTGTAGATCCGGACCGGGACGTCGCCCGACGGCGTGGCGGCCACGGCGTCGTCGACCGCGTGCAGCGGGAGGCGGTCGGCGGGGGCGGCGACGTGCGACTCCTCGTCTGCACGGAGCACGGCAGGATCAATCGGGCCCGGCGGCGGGGACGGGAGACTCGCGACGATACGGGCGATCTCTGGATGCAGCGCCATGGGCTCAGGCCTCGACGGTCTCGGCCGGTGCCGACTGCTGCTGGGACTCGGGCTTCTGGCCGGGGAAGACGGAGTTGACCTCGTCTTCGCTCCAGCCTTGGCGCGAGATGCGCTGCAGCTCGTCGGTGACGGGCTTGCGGGTGGCCTGGTACTGCGCGAGCGCCTCCTTGACCGTGTCGGCCTCGGCGAGGGCGTCGGCGAGGGCGCCGGCGTCGAGGATCGCGGAGTTGGCGCCCTGCCCCTGGTGGTGGAGCATCGAGTGGGCGGCGTCGCCGACGAGGACAACGGAGTCGGAGTGCCAGACGTCGACGGGGTCGATGTCGTAGACCGCGCGGACATTCACAGTGTCCATGTCGAGCTCGCGGGTGATGTCCACGATGCGCTGGTCGAAGCCCTCGACGGTCTTGAGGAGGTCCTCCTTCGTGATGGACGGCGCCCACGTGCTCTCCGGGTTCAGGACCGTGATGTCGAAGGAGACCTGATTGCGGTGGCGCAGCGGCAGGAAGTAGACCTTCGTGCCGTGGCCGATGTACATGCGCAGGTTGTCATCGATGGTCAGGCCGTGCGTGGCGTCGGCGTCGATGACGGCGCGGTAGGCGTGCTCGCCGGAGAAGACCGGGCCCTTGTCGCTGAAGAGCTGCTCGCGCACCACGGACTTGATGCCGTCGGCGCCGACCACGAGGTCGGCCTCGACGACGGCGCCGTTGGTGAAGGTCAGGACGGACTTGTCCCTGTCAATGCCTTCGGCGGCCTCGATCTTCTCGAGCTTGTGGCCCAGCTTGACCATGCCCTCGGGGAGCACGCCGATGAGGGCCTCGATGAAGTCGCCGCGGTGGATGAGGTGCGTGGGGCCGTACTTCTCGATCTCGGGCCAGGAGTCCTTCATGATCGGCTCGCCGGTGGCGGTCAGGATCTCGAAGTAGTCGCTCGGGGAGGAGACGGCGGCGATCGCGTCACGGATCCCCCACTGGCGGAAACGCTCCATGGAGTTGGGGCGCAGGCCGATGCCGGCGCCGACCTCGCGGGTCTGGCCGGCCTGCTCGTAGACGGTGACGTTCGCGCCCAGCAGGCTCAGGGCCTTGGCCGAGGCGGCTCCGGCGTAGCCGGCCCCGATGATGGCGATGTTCAGGTTCTTCAGCATTGAAGAGTTCATGGCTGGGTCTCTTTCTGGGAAGTCAGTTCTTGATGCTCAGGAAGTCGGCGGGGCTCTCGACGAAGATCTTGGTGATGGTCTCCTCGTCGACGCCGGCCTTGCGCAGGTCGGGGATGAGCTGCTCGAAGATGTAGTTCACGGTGTGGCCCTTGACGCCGGGCCAGCCCAGCGGGCTGCAGTTCGCGTCGGCGGAGGCGAGGACCCGGTCGGCCTGGCCGCCCTGGACGAAGCGCAAGAAGTGCTCGAGCCGCTTGTTGCGCGGCCGGGCCCAGAAGGGCGGATCGGGCAGCTCGGTCTCGTAGCCGAACGTGTCGAAGCCGAGGCGTCCGCCCTGCTCGACGATCCAGGTGTCCTGGGTCTTCTCGGCGTTCACGCCGTCGTCGACGTGGCCGAAGAGCACGCGGTCCAGCGGAAGGCCTTCCTCGCGGAAGATCGCGATGGCGGGCTCGGCGTCGATCGCGAGGTGGGTCAGGATCGGCACACCGGTCTGCACTGCAGCGCGGGCGGCGGCGCGGTAGATCTTCTTGTCCAAGTCAGTCATGCGCCCGCCCCGGCTCACGCCGACCTTGATGACGCCCGCCTTGGCACCGGTGCCGCCGATACCCACGGTGATCTCGTGGACGAACTGGGCCGCGAGGTACTCGACGGACGCGTTCGCGAAGTGCGGGAGGGCCGTGTCCCCGCCCACGAACCCGGTGCACGCGACGATGTGCACGCCGGTCTTCGCCGAGAGGGACTTGTAGTAGTCCACGTCGCGGCCATTGCAGATCCCGGTCGCGTCCACGAACGTCCCGCCGCCGTTCTCATGGAAGGCGCGGAGCTTCGGCACGGTCTCCTCGTACCGCTGCTCGGGGGTCTTCCACCACGTAGTGTCCAGCTCTGAGCCGGGCATGCCGTAGCCGATGTGCTCGTGGATGGCCACGAGGCCGAGTTCTTCGGCGGGAATGGTTCCCAGGACCGTGTTCACCTTGGACATGGGTCACGCAGCCTTTGTGATCGAGAGGGCCAGGAGGTCGCGCGGGTTGTCCACGAGGATGCGCTGGGCGTCCTCGTCGCTCAGGCCCTGCGCCGCCAGGAGGGGCATGAATGCTGAGAGGACGTAGCTGAAGGGCACGTCCGAGTCGGGCTGGCCCTTCGCGACGCCGATCGCGTTGGACGAGAGCAGGATGCGGTCCGCGTGGCCAACCGCGACGAGCTCGAGCACCGCGGCAACCCGCTCGGCGTCGGTGAGGTGGTCGGCGTCGTCGTCCAGGCCCACATGGTCGAACGCGACGAAGGCGCCCCGACGGGCGACGGCGAGTGGCGCCCCCGCAGCGACCGCATCCTTGCGGTCGAGACCGCCGACGACGACGCGGGCGGCCGGGAGCTTCTCGTTCAGGACGACCTCGAGCTCGGCGACGGCATCCTTGCCGTAGCGGATCGAGAGCGGGACCCCCGTGGCGAGGGCGGTCCGGGCCGCGCCGCGGAACAGGCTCTCGTCCGTGGGCGTCATGCCCGCGCGGGTGGCAGCGGTGGCCACCAGCCCAGCGGCGCCGCGCCGCTCGACGCGCGGCACCACCATGCCCTCCGTGACCTCCTTGGTGAAGAGGACAGCGAACTTCTCGGCCGGCCACGGCGTGGGCGGATTGGTCTGCGGCGTGAGGAAGTAGCCCCCGAGCATCTCCTCCGGGCCCATGCCCGTCGAGGCGACGATGTGCACGCCGGTGCTGCGCGAGAGCGCTTCGAGGAGCAGGACGTCGCGGCCGTGGAACATGCCCGTGCTGTCAACGATGGCCGTTCCGCCGTGCTCGCGGAAGTCCGCGAGCTTGGCCGCCAGGGCCTCGAAGATCTCGGCGCGGTCCATCGTGACGTCGAACGCGTACTCGGCGCCCGGGACCACCGAGAGCAGCGCCTCGTGGACCGCGACCACCCCCAGCTCGTCGGCGGGGATCGGGCCCAGCACAGTATTGACGGACGTGCCGGGGCGCGGCTCGTCCGTGTGGATATCGCCGAGGGCGATGGCTGTGGGGTGACTCAAGGCCTCTCCTTTGGAGCTTGGGGACGGGGGCTTGGGGAAGGGGAAACGCCCGGCGGGAGCCCGGCGTACTGTGCCTAGCATCACACTCTCTTTACATGATGTCAAGAAACTTTCCATCGCGTTTCCATCGTCACGTCCGCAAATCATGCATCACGTTGTGACTCTTGACACTATGTAAAGATACAGGCAAACTGTGGTGCAGCACACCCCTCTTCCTCACTTGGAAACGAAGGAGTTTCATCGATGAGTCAGGTCAGCACGACGCCGGGCGGAGGCTCGGCACGTGCCACGTTCGTGGCCGCCTACAGCGCAGTCACCCTCGCCCAGATCACCAACGCCCTGCCCGGCGCCCTCAACGGCACGTTCGCCAACGACTTCCATACGTCGGGCGCGGGCCTGACTTGGATCGCGGGCATGTTCATGATGGGAATCGTCGTCTTCGAGCTCAGCTGGGGGCTCCTCGGCGACCTGTTCGGACGGAAGAAGCTCCTCTACGCGGGCGCGGCAGCCACCGCCGTCGGCTCCGTCCTCGCCGCGCTCGCGCCGACCACCGGGATGATGATCTTCGCCCAGGCGATCGGCGGCATCGGTGCCGGCATCCTCTTCCCCATCTCGCTCTCGATGATCGCCGCCATCACGCCGGACCACCGGGCGCGGGCGCGGGCCATCGCCACGTGGGCGGGCTTCCTCTCGCTCGGCGCAGTCATCTCCCCCGTGCTCGCAGGCCTCACCGCGCAGATCTTCACGGTTCCCAGCGCGGCCGGAGCACCGGAAGGCGCTACGGCCGTGTTTCACGGCTGGCGCGTCGCCTACTACGTCGCGGCCGCACTCGCCGTCGTCGTCCTCGTCGTTGCGGTCCGCGCCACTGACTCCGCCGCCCCCCAGGGACGGAAGCTCGACCTCCCGGGGCAGTCCACCCTCGCGCTCGGCCTCATCGCTGTCCTCTTCGCGACGGTCCAGGCTGTCGATGCGGGCTTCGGCTCGCCCGAGGTCATCGCGAGCTACGTCGTGGGCGGCATCCTGCTCGTCCTCTTCGTGGTCATCGAGTCGCGGACCCGCCAGCCGCTCATCCACCTCTCACTGTTCAAGAACAGCGCCTACTCGATCACCGGAATCGTCGCTGTCACCGGCATGTTCGCGTTCCTCGCGATCGCCTTCAGCACCAGCGTCGCCGTCGGCGGGCTCGCGCTGGCAGACACCTGGAAGGTGGGCGTGCTGTTCGTCTTCATCCAGGGTCCCGCCTTCCTCCTGATCCCCGTGGTGGGGTGGCTCATCCACCACGTTGCGCCGCGCTGGGCGCTCACCGCCGGCTTCGCCTTCATGGCCTTGTCCGGCTATTGGCTCTCCACGTTCTCCCTCGGCGTCCCGGAGCAGTTCGGCGGCACCCCGTGGACGGCCTTCATCCTTCCCCTCCTGTTCCTCGGCATCGGCTTCGCACTCACGATCGGTGCCATCACCGCCGTCGCGATCAACACCGTCCAGCCGAAGGACATCGGCATGGCCTCGGCCACGACGAACCTCCTGCGCGACCTCGGGTTCGCCCTCGGTCCGGTGATCGGCTCCGCCATCGCGTTCAGCATCGGCGCGTCGGTCTTCGCAGGCCCCCTCGCCGGCATCCTCAACGGGGCCGGGCTGCCCGCGGACGCCGTCGCCGGGCTGTCCCAGATACCGCCGCTCGGATTCCTCTCGGGCTGGGATGGCGTCATCGCGCAGTTCTCAGGTCAAGCGCTTGCCGGGGGCGCGCCCCAGCAGGCAGTCAGCGGCATGGTCGGCGCCCTCGGCGCAGTCCAGCACCAGATCCAAGGTGTAGCCGGCACATCGCTGGGCCAGGGCTTCCAGATGGTGTACCTCGTGGCCGCCGTCGCGGCGACGGTCTCCGCCCTCCTGACCCTCTTCATCTCCGGGCGCTCGACGGCACCCTCCGCTGATGCGATCGCAGAGACCACCGAGGCCAACGCCGAGGCTGCGGCCGATGCGGCCGCCGTGACCTCCAGGGACTGACCGGCCCTCCCGAAGCCCCCACCAGACCAATTCCAACTTCCCACAGAGAGCACCACCAATGAGCACTCCACTCGAATCAGACATCGACATCTGGTCCGACGAGATCGTCGTCGACCCCTACCCCGCCTACGCCGAACTGCGCGAGCAGGCCGGTGTGGTCCACCTCCCCAAGAACGACCTCTACGTCCTCACCCGCTATGACGTCATCCGCGACGCCCTCGGTGATCCGGCGACGTTCTCGTCGACCACGCTCGGCTTCAACCCGATGGTCAACGAGGCGCTGCAGGGGACCTCGCTCGCATCCGACCCGCCGATGCACACGCAGCTGCGGGCCACGCTGTCGGAGAACCTCACACCGCGCGCACTTCGTGGGCTCAAGGTCGTCATCGACGAGAAGGCAGAGAAGCTCGTCGCCGAACTCGTCGCCGCGGGCAGCTTCGAAGCCATCGACTCGCTCGCACGGGCCTTCCCGCTCGAGATCGTCGCCGACCTCATCGGCTTCAGCGGGCACGTCAAGGACAACATGCTGCGTTGGGGCCAGGCCGCCATGCAGGTGCTCGGCCCGATGAACCAGCGCACGCAGGAGAGCTTCCCCATCGCGGGCGAGCTCTACGGCTGGTGCTCCTCCGTCAAGGCCGAGGACCTCACTCCGGGCTCGATCGGCCGGGGCATCTTCGACGCCGAGGCCCGCGGCGACATCCCCGAGGGCACGGCCGGCCACATCATCCACCAGTACCTCGGCGCCGGCGTGGATACGACTATCGCCTCTATCGGGAACATCGTGGCCCTCTTCGGTCGCCACCCCGAGCAGCTCGAGATCGTCCGCGAGAACCCGGACCTCGTGCCTGCGGCCTTCGCCGAGGTGCTGCGCTACTGGGTGCCGATCCACATCTGGGGCCGCACCACGACCCGCGAGGTCGAGATCGACGGCTACACCGTCCCGAAGGGCGCCCAGATCGGACTCCTCATCGGCGCGGGCAACCGCGACCCGCGCCACTACGAGAACCCGGACACCTTCGATGTCCGGCGCAACCCGACCGACCACCTCTCGTTCGGCTACGGCCCGCACGGGTGCGCCGGCCAGGGCCTCGCACGGCTCGAAGGACACGCGATCGTCAGCGCGCTGGCCCGCCAGGTCAAGTCGATCACGATCTCGGAGCCGGTCCGGGTCCCGAGCAACATGACCCGCAGCATTGAGTCCCTCCGCGTCCTCGGGGTGGTCGCAGCATGAGCAGCCGGATCGAACTCGACCGCCCTCGCTGCGAGGGCCACGGCCTCTGCGAGGAGGCCGCACCCCGGCTCATGCACCTCGACGACGACGGCGACCTGGTGATCGATGTCGAGGAGGTCGACGGCGCGGATCTCGAGGCCGCCAAGGCGGCCGTCCGCGTATGTCCAGTCGCCGCCCTCCGCCTGGTCTCGGCATGACGGCACCTCTCCGGCGCATCGTCGTCGTCGGCAACGGCATCGCCGGGCTCACCGCCTGCGACTCGCTGCGCTCCGGCGGGTTCGACGGCGAGCTGACGGTCGTCGGCGCCGAAACGCACCACCCGTACAGCCGCCCGGCTCTGTCGAAGGCGCTCCTGCACGGCGATGATGACCTGAACGCGCACCAGCTGCCCGAGCCGACGCACGAGGCATCGGTGCTGCTCGGCGTCGGTGCCGCCGGTCTGGACGTCGAGGCGCGCGTCGTCAAGCTCGACGACGGCGGCGAGGTTCCGTACGACGGCCTGGTCATCGCGTCCGGCTCGCGGGCGCGGCGCCTCGCTCCCGAGGCCGGCCGGTCCCCTGACGGGGCCGGAGCGCAGGACGTCACCCTCCGCACGATCGAGGATGCGATCCTGCTCAAGCAGCGCGTCGAGTCCCGGCCCGCCGTCGTCGTCGTGGGCGGCGGGCCCCTCGGCATGGAGGTCGCCTCCGGCTGCCTCCACGCCGGGTGCGAGGTCACGCTCGTCACGGACGGCCAGCCGCTCGCGCGCCAGCTCGGAGGCTACCTGTCCGAGGTCTTCACCTCCGCAGCCGCGCGGCGCGGGCTCCGGTTCGTGCACGGCGGCAAGGCCCGTCTGGCCGGATCCGGCACGGACGCACGGGTGGCTCTCGCCCACGGAACGGTGCTGGAGGCGGACCTGATCGTCGCGGCAGTGGGCGATGAGCCGAACACGGGCTGGCTCGCGGGCTCCGGGATCCTTACCGGGGACGGCTCGCTGCGCGTCGACTCGCGGGGCCGCGTCCGCCCCGACATCGTGGCGGCCGGGGACGTGGCGCACTTCCCGGCCCGGCGGGGCATGGGCCGCGTGCCGCTGTGGACGAGCGCGATCGATCAGGCCAAGTCCGCGGCGGCGGGCCTGCTGGAGGGCGACTCGGCACCCGAGTTCGACTTCGAGCCATACTTCTGGACCGAAGGCTTCGGCCTTTCTCTCAAGGCGGTCGGCTTCACGCCGGTGGTCGGCCTCCCGGACTACCTCGAAGAGGGCGCCGTTTCGGAATCGAAGCTGCTGCGATGGCAGCATGAGGACGGGTCCGGGACGGCCACGGCGATCAACTACCGGATCGCCATCCCGAAGCTGCGGCGCCTGGCCGGTTCCGGCCCGGAGGCGCTCGCGCGCCCATCGCTCACCGCACTCCAGCATTAGGATCAATCCATGCCTTCATTGCGGGAAGCCCAGAAGCAGCTGACTCGCGACAGGATCGTGCAGCGGGCCCTCGAGCTGTTCGTCGAGAAGGGGTACTCCGCGACGACGATCGACGAGATCGCCGCCGCGGCGGGCACCACGCGGGTCACGTTCTACGCCTATTACCCGTCCCGCACGGACCTCATGAAGGACTTCATGGCGCGTGTCAACGAGATGCTCGACCGCGCCTACGGACCCAACAGCGCCTCGACGGCGGCAGAGCTCGTGGACGTGGTCCACGAGGGCGCGCTCGAGGGGGTCCTCGCGTGGCTCGAGTCCCGCGCCGCGCTGTGGCCGGTGTTCCGTCCGTACCTCGACGTCCTCGACGAGGCCGCCGCCGTCGATGCCGAGGTGCGGGATATGGTCGAGTCCTGGCACGAGGAGGTCATCTCGGACATCGTCCGGGGGATGGATCTGGCTGGCCGCTTCCAGGAGGAGACCCGCCACATCCGCGGGACGCTGGCCTTCACGCAGCTCGACTACGTCGCGACGCTGTGGACCCGGCGCAAGTACGAGCCGAACCGCGAACATGCGATCGAGGTGCTCGCCGACAGCTGGTACCACCTGCTCTGCGACGAACCCCGGCCGATTCAGGGCCCATAGGCCTAGGTCAGCCCTCCATCCGCCGCTTCGTCTTGGCTGTCGCCACCGCGCTCCACGGGTCCTCCGGCCACGGGTGCTTGGGGTAGCGCCCGCGCATCTCGGCGCGCACCTGAGCGTACGGGCCCGACCAAAACGACGCGAGGTCGCCTGTGATGGCCAGCGGGCGACCAGCCGGGGAGAGCAGGTGGAAGACAACGGGCACCCGCCCGTCCACGAGCCGCGGCGTCTCGGCCCAGCCAAGGCACTCCTGGAGCTTCACGGCGACCACCGGCAGAGGGCCTGAAGCTGCGGGGACCTCGTCGGCCGCCGTCGAGCCCGAACCGTCGGGAACTGCCGGGTACTCGATCCGGACCCGGGATCCGCTGGGCACCTCGAGCCGCTCGGGCGCGAGTTCGTCGAAACGCGCCGCCTCGGGCCAGGGCAGGAGCCGCCGCAGGGGTTGGGAGAGGTTCACGGACCGAACTGACGCGCCGCCAGCCAGCGCGTCGAGCTCGGGGGCGAGCCAGTCCTCGAGCCGGGACAGCAGACCGGTTTCGGTCACGTCCGGCCACGGGTCGCCCAGCTCGCGGCGCACGAGGGCGAGCCGACGGCGCAGCGCCTCCGCGGCGTCGGACCAGCCGATCATCCCGAGCCCCTCCGCCGCGAGGGCACGCACGACGGCGCCGTGCCCTTCCTCGCGCGTCGGCCTCACCGGGGTCGACGCGAGGACAATCGCGCCGAGCCGCCGTTCCCGCCTCGCCGCGACCCTGCCATTCTCGAATCGAGCCTCGACCCTGTCGGTGAGCAGGTGCGCCGCGGCGCGCTCGGCCGCTTCCTGGCTGATCGGAGCGGCCGCACGCACGACGGCGCCAGTCCCCGCCGCGTCCCGGCCCGCCGCCCGCGCGGCGTCGGCAACGGCGAGCCATTCGTGCCCCGCGAGCGAGCTGCCAGCAGGCAAGCCAGCCCGCGTGCCAGAGGCCAAAAGGTACTGCTCGCGACCCGCACCGGAGCCCACGACGCGGCGAGCCACGAAGCTCGGGAACGCCAGCGCGATCACCGCCCCCACCCCCGACGAGGAGTCACCTCCCACCGATGCGGAGTCACCACCCACCGATGCGGAGTCACCTTTCGCGGATGCGGGGTCACCTGCGCGAGGTCTCATCCCACGCCGGGCTACCTGGCTAGAGACCTCCCGGGCGAGGCGCTCGAAGCGCCCCACCTCCTGCGCCCAGGCCCTCGCCTGCGGGTCTCGGCCTGACCGCAGCGACCCGAGCAGCCGGTCCAGGTCGGCGCCGGGAGGCCGGAGGTCTCGGGCCACCATCGCCACGGCCTCGGCGGCCAGCCTTGGGCCGACGAGCGCGGCGCCGTCGAGCAGCGCCCGCCCAAGCCGGGGGTCGGCAGGAATGCGCGCAAGGGTCCTGCCCAGTTCGGTCGCATGGCCCAGATGATCGATCGCACCGATGGCGGAGAGCACGGCGGTGGCGTCCGCCAGCGCTGCCCGCGGCGGCAGATCCGGCAGCGCGAGCCCCTCCCCGCCCGGCGCGCCCCAGCATGCAAGCACCAGCGCGGCCTCGGTCAGGTCCGCGGAGGCGATCTCGGGCGTCGAATGGGCGGGAGCGGCGGCGTACGCGCGTTCGTCGTAGCACCGCACCACGCGTCCGGGTCCTTGGCGTGCCGCGCGTCCGGCGCGCTGCTCGGCCGAGGCCCGCGAGCACGAAACCGTCACCAGGCCCGACATCCCGCGCGACGCATCGCGCCGAGGCTCCCGAGAGAGCCCCGAGTCGACCACGAGGCGCACGCCCGGGACCGTCAGCGAGGATTCCGTGAGAGCCGTCGAGACGACGATTCGGGGCAGATCCCCGGGCGCACGGCCCGACACGGCGCGGTCCTGTTCGGCGGCCGGCGCCTGGCCGTGCAGCTCGATGACCTCGACCCCGGCTCCGCGGACCAGCCCCTGCAGGCGCTGAGCCACCACATTGACCTCGCGCGCGCCGGGCACGAACACGAGTGCGTCGATATCGCGCCCCGCGGAGAGCGCCGCGGCGTGCTCGGCAAATGCCACGTCCGCGACATGGTCGAGGAACGCGCGCGTCACCCCACGCTCATCGAGCCTTGGAGCGGACGACGGCGCCCACCCCACCTCGAGCGGGTACAGCGCCGACGGCGAGTCGACCACGGGAGCCGGGCCGCCGCCGTCGTGCGTGCCGGGCTCGTCCGCGAGGAGGGCCGCGAACCGCGGGGCGTCGACGGTAGCGGACATCGCGACGACCGTGAGATCCCCGCGCAGCTGCCGCACCTCGGCGAGCATCCCGACGAGGAGGTCGGTCTCGAGGCCGCGCTCGTGGACCTCGTCGAGGACCACGGCGGCGGTGCCCTCGAGCCCGGGATCCGCGAGGAGGCGGCGCAGGAGGATGCCCGGGGTCACGAACTCGACGACCGTCCCGGGACCGGCCTTCCGCTCGCCGCGGACCGTGTACCCAACGCGGCCGCCCACGGCCGTGCCATCGAGCGCGGCCAGTCGGCGGGCGGCCGCCCGCACGGCGACCCGCCGGGGCTGCGTGACGACGACACGCGGCGCGGCGACGACACGCGGCGCGGCCGCGCGGTCGTCTGCCCACCTAGCGAAGGCGAGATTCGCCACGAGCGGCGGGACGAGGGTCGTCTTGCCCGTGCCGGGAGGGGCCTGCACGACGGCGGCCGGCCCGGGCCCCGCCGCCAGCACGCCTTCGAGCGCGGGGAGCGAGCCGGCGAACGTCAGGCCGCGGCCGATCCGGTCGAGGTCGAAGGGCTGACGCGCGGAGGTCACCGGTCCATTGTGCCGGGATCCGCAACGGTCGCTACGCGCCTCAGCCCGACTTCCCGCCCTGGACCGGCCACGGGGCCCATCCGGCTATGAGCCGAACCGGGCTGGAGCGCACCCTCGGACGGAAACCCCGCCTACTCCCGGATGATCCGGCGCCGCCGCGCCTCGGCGATCGCAGCGGTCCGGTTGTCCACGCCGAGCTTCGCGTAGATGTGCACGAGGTGCGTCTTGACGGTCGCCTCGGAGATGAAGAGCGTCCTGGCGAGCTGCCGGTTGCTCGCGCCGCCGGCGAGCCGCTCGAGGAGCTCGAGCTCGCGGTCCGAGAGGGCGTCCTCGGCCCGGGTCCGCTCAATTCGCGCCTCGACCCCGGGCGCGAGCACTCGGGACCCGGCGGCGGCCGCGAGGACTGCCCTGCGGATGTCCTCGGGCGGTGCGTCCTTAAGCATGTATCCGGCGGCCCCGGCTGCGAGGGCGGCGCGGATGTCCGCGTCGGTGTCGTAGGTCGTGAGGATGAGGACCGGCGGCGCGGCGTCGAGCGCACGCATCATTCCGGTGGCCGTGACGCCGTCCATGCCGGCCATCTGGAGATCCATGAGCACCAAGTCGATCGGCTCGCCGAGCGTGCGGGCCTTCTCGAGCTCGGCGAGGGCGGCCGCGCCGTCGGACGCCTCGGCACCGACCTCGACCTCCTCGAAGTCCGAGAGCATCGCGCGCAGCCCCGCGCGCACCACGGGGTGGTCGTCGACCAGCAGCACCCGGATCATGCGTCCACCTCTCCTGTGCCCGCCGCTCCGAAGACTCCTCCGCCAGGCGCCGGAAGCCGCACCGCCACGACCGTTCCCTCGCCCGGCGCCGATTCGATCGCGAGGGTTCCGCCGATCCCCTCGACGCGCTCGCGCAGCCCGCGCAGCCCGTACCCGGTCCCGTCGGGGCGCGGCGCCTCGGGCAGCGCGGCCGGGTCGAACCCGGCGCCGTCGTCGAACACGTCGAGCATCACCTCGCCGTCGAGGTAGGCCAGGCTCACGACGGCGGTGCGTGCCGCCGCATGCGCCCACACGTTCGCGAGGCTCGCCTGGGCGGCCCGCAGGAGCACCTCCTCCGCTGCGGTGGTGAGCGGGCAAGGCTCTCCGTCGAGGTCGAAGCGGCACTCGAGCCCGTTGCCGCGGGCGGACGACTCGGCGGCAGTGCGGACGCAGAGCCCGCGCAGCGCGTCCGGGAGCCGGCCCAGGGGGTTGAGCGGAGTCGAACCGTCTGGCTTGGCGTCGCCTCGGTCCCCGGCCGCAGGCGCGAGCGCCGGCGAGGAGAGCCCCCGGACAAACGCGCGTGCCTCCGTGAGGGAGTCGGCGGCGGTGGCTTGCACGATCCCGAGCCGCTCGCGCGCGGCGGGTGCATCGCCCTCGTCGAGGGCCTTGGCCACAGCCCGGCCCATGAGCACGATCGAGGAGAACCCCTGCGCGAGCGTGTCGTGGATCTCTCGCGCGAGCCGCTCCCGCTCGGCGAGGACACCTGCCCGGTGCTGGCTCTCGGCGAGTGCCGCCCGGGTGCGGCGCAGCTCGTCGGCGGCGGCGCGCTGCGTCTCGGCCTCCGCGTAGAGCGCGCGGTACGCGAACGAGGTCACGACGGCGAACGCAGCGCCGAACAGCGGCCCGAGCAGTGTCGCGGGGGCGATGGGACCGCCTCCGCCGTGCCGCCAGAGGGCCAGGACCACGAGCTCGGCGGTGACGACCACCGCGATCACGCCCCACCACCGCGCAAGCAGATGCAGCTGCAGGAAGAAGAGCGCGAACGCAACCCAGGCGAATTCGGCGCTGGACGCCACGAGCACGAGCCACAGCCCGCAGACCACCCCGAGCCACGGCAGCACGTACCGCGCGGGATCGAAGGTCGCCCCCTGGGCGTGCCGCTTCTCGGCCACGGTCCCCGCGAGGTAGACGGCCGCGAGGAGCGCCGCGACGGGAAGCACGACGCCGAGAGGTGCTGGCGCGCGCATGGCACCGTCCGTCGTCGTGCCCGCCAGCGACGGGGAGGGGAGCACGGATCGGACCGTCCCCACCAGGAGGAGGGCCGCGAAGCCTACGTGAAGGGCGACGCGCAGCCAGCGCAGGACCTGCTCGGTGCTCGTCGTCGTGGCGTCCACAGCGTTCGCGGCCGTGTCCCCGAACTCTGGCACGGTGCTGCCTGCGGTGGCGTCAGGCACGGCCCGCCCGCAGTCCGGCACTGACCTTCCGCCGGAGATCGCCCCACATGAGCGCATCCGGCGCGCCGTCGAACGCGCCGCCCTGCGGATCGTCCTGCCGGGAGAGGCGGATCGGGTCGCCGGAGGGCTCGTAGATGTCCATGAGCACGCGCACGCACAGGTAGCCGACCGCGATCATGTGCAGGAGGATCGCGCCCACGTAGTAGGGCGAATCGATGTTGTTCGTCGACGGACCCCCGCTCGTCGTGGCCCCCAAGTACATCCACACCGCCCACCAGTGCAGCGCCTCGGCGAGCATCCAGAGGAGGAAGTCCCGCCAGCGCGGCCGCGCGAGGGCCAGGAGCGGGATGAGCCAGAGGACGTACTGCGGCGAGTAGACCTTGTTGGTGAGGATGAACGCGGCGACGATGAGGAACGTCAGCTGGGCCAACCGCGGCCGCCGCGGCGCGTGCAGGGCCACGAACGCGATCGCGAGGCACGCGAGGCTGAAGGACACCGTCGCGATGGCGTTGACGGCGGGCGTCTCGAGCGGTGCGCCGTAACGGATGCGTTCCACGACGAGGTTCCACGCGAAGTAGATGGACGAGAATCCGGCGGTGCGGTCGCGGGCGAAGTCGAAGAAGTACACCCAGCCACGCGGGTCGAGGAGCATCGCCGGGAGGTTCGCGGCGAGCCACGTCACCCCTGCGGCCGCGGCCGTGAGCCACAGCGGCCTGTACCGTCCGGTGCGCACTGCGAGCAGCACGATGGCCCCGAGCACGAGCACCGGGTACAGCTTCGTGGCCGCGCCGAGGCCGATGAGCACGCCCGCCCACACGGGCTGGTTCCGGGCGAACAGGTACATGCCCACCGCGAGCAGCGCCACCGACCACAGGTCCCAGTTGATGAACCCTGCCAGAATGGCGCCGGGAGCAATGGCGAGCATGGCCGCATCCCACGGGCGCCGCCGGTTGGAGCGCGCGGTCGCGACCACCGCCACGATCCACATGACCGCGAGGAGCACGGCGTTGACGTCGAAGTACCCCGTGGCGCGCGCCTCGGTGGTCCCCGTCCCGGGCACGACCAGCGCAGTGAGGCCCGCAATGAGGCTCGTGAGCACTGGGTACTCGAAGGGCGCGCCCTGGCCCAAGAGCGGCAGGATGCCGTCAGCGAAGCCCCGCTCCTTGAACAGGACGGGCAGGTCCGAGTAGCAGGCCGCATAGAAATGCTGTGGCGTCGTCCAGCCGTTGACGCGGCAGTAGCCCTTGATCACGACGCCGAGCACGGCAGCCAGGGCGGTGAGGATCACGAGCACGCGCTCGGGCGTCCAGAATCCACTGCGGACTACGCCGGGGGCCGCGTGGTCGCCGAGGGGCCCTCCGATAGCCTCGGAAAGCGTGTGCAGGAGGGGGTCGTTGCGGGTCGGCGAGATGACCGCCTGCCGTGCATCGGGCTTCTCGTCGGGGCTCGGCTGCATGCGTCGAGCCTACCGCCCGACGTCGCGGGCCCCCTTCAGCTTTCGACGTCCACGATCCGGCAGGCCGCCCCACAGGAGGACGGCCCGCCGGATGACCCGGGCATCGGGAGGCCGGAGGTCAGGGAGTGACGCCGAACCCCGCAAGCCAGGTCTGGGAGCTCGGGATGTCCACGCGCTGGTAGCCATCGGTACCCCGGCAGTTCGCGGTGCGTCCGAAACTCGTCACGCCGACGATCACCCCGTCGAGGAAGACCGGCCCCCCGGAGTCTCCGAAGCAGGTCCCGCCGGTGTCCTGTGGGGTATTGACGTTGGCGTGGGTCTGGAAGACCTGGGTGTCGAGCTTCTGGAACCGCATGTCCACGGAGCGGCGGATGAGGGGGTAGCTCATGGGTACCGGCTTCTGCGGTCCGGAGTCCGGCTTGCGCACCTCCGTCCCATAGCCCACAGCCGTCACGACCGTCTGGGCCAGATCACCGGGACGAATCGCATCGAGCGTCCCCGCCGCGGCGATCGGGTAGGTGGGCCTGTCGGTCACCGGCTCGTCGAGCACGACGACGCCGAGATCGTTCCAGTTCCGCAGATCGGTGAAGCCGGAGTAGTCCGGATGGGCCTGCGCGGTGCCCGTGATCCTGCCCGTGAGATCAGCCGCCGTGTAGCCCGCACTCGGGTTCGCGGCGACGGGGAGCCCGGACGGCGGCGCCTCGGCGACCACCGGCCTGAAGTCCACGAGGACCTTGCCCACCGTGTCCGAGGTGCAGTGGGCGGCGGTGAGGAGCACGGTGGGCGAAACGAGCGCCGCCGAGCAGCGGAAACGCCCGTCGGGTGAGTAGAACGCGATCATCGCGACCCCCGGGTGGGCGTCACCATCGGCGGTGCCGCCGGTGCTCGCCTGGGCGGGGGCCGCGATGAAGGCCAGACTGCAGACTGTCGTGAGAGCCGCCAGGATGGCGGCCAGTTTCGTGCGCATCGATTCTCCTTCCGGTGCACGGGTGCAGTGCACGTGAAGGAGATTCTTCACGAATTGTCCTTGTCTGGGAAGAGGCTGCGCATTCTCTGAACAGAGACTGACAGTTTCAGAGGATCGGCCGGGACAGTCCGAGCTCGCGCTCCACGGTGTCCCGGTGCGCGTCGATGCGCACGCTGTCGATGCGGGCTGAGCCGATCGCGGACAGAACGCGACGGATGCGGCGGGCCATGGTGGTCACCTCCTCGGAGGGTCTCGGACGTGCGGTGCCGGATCCGGCGGACGACGGCGTGTTGGCCGCCTGGGTGTTGGCGGCCGGCTGTGGGTGGGTGTTGGGCAAATGCAGGGTCTGACGCGAGGACATGGTGATCTCCGTGCGGAGGACAGCGCAGGATGGCGCGGCCGGGGAGTGGACCGATCGACGAGCCGATCGGAGGACATGCGCCATCAGGGAATGAGCGGCGCGGGATTCGCACACCCGATCAACTCAAAGGCACGCTGAAATAGCCCATGCGAATTGATCGGGGCAAAATGACCCAGGAAATACGAGAAATCCATGGGACGTGCCGCCAGCACGAGGAGCAGCATCAAGGCACTGCCTTAGTGGGCGCTGCCTCAGTAGGCGGGGAAGAGGAGGGCGGCTCAGCAGGCGGGCTTCACAACGCTCTGCGTGCGAGGCCCGTACCCTAGGCGCGAGGCGAACAGGCCACAAGAGTCGGCGGTCAGGCCGCGCAGGTGATGTGGCGTCGCAGGAGATTCGCTGCCGTGAGGGTCAGGCGCCCGTGGCGCCAAAGACCGGAACGAGGCCGCGTCGACCGCACTCAAAGATATCGGTCCAACCCTGCTTGAGAACTCCGGTCATCGTCATCGGTCCAGCCTCCTTCGCTGTCGTTCGGTCTTGGTGCTTGAGCCGGCTGATCGGTGATCGACTCGATAATCGGGTCCATAATAGACTCGGTAATCGGATCCGTAATCGACTCGGCGATCACGGCCCGTCAGCTCATAAACAGAAGATAGACCACTCTCTGGATAAACCGCAAGAGAATGCAGAGAAATTCTCTGGAGATTCTTGGCGGACGGCCGCGGGAACTCGCTGCTGTGCGCCGATTGAGCTCAGATTAGCCCCGGGAGGACCAGCCCTACAGTCCCCAGGCCTCGATCGCGGGCGTCTTCTTGTCCCACCCGAGCCGGCAGGCCTCGGCTGTCCCGAGGATGAAGTGCCGGCCCGAGGCCGCTGGCAGGCCGAGCCAGCGTGCGGCGAGGATCCGGCAGAAGTGCCCGTGCGCCACGACGAGGGCGTGCTCGACTCCCGCAGTCCGCACCCGCGCAACGATCCGGTCTGCCCGCTCCCCGACGTGTTCGAGCGTCTCGCCGTGGGGCACCCCGTCATTCCAGATGAGGTAGTCCGGGTTTTCCTTACGGATGTCGGCAGAGCGCACCCCCTCGTAGTCGCCGTAGTCCCACTCGACCGCGTTCGGCTCGGGCTGCGCGTCGGGGAAGCCCGCAAGCTCCGCGGTGCGCCGGGCACGCTGCAGGGGCGAGGTGAGCACGAGACCGAACTCCACGCCGTCGAACGTCTTCCGGGCCGAGCGCGCCTGCTCCTCGCCCTCCGCAGTGAGCGGAAGATCCGTGAGCCCCGTGTACTGGCCGCTCCTGGACCACTCCGTCTCACCGTGGCGCAGGAGCCACAGCCTCGTGAGCCCGAAGTCCTCCATGCCGGGAAGCCCCATGCCGTCCATCACGCGTTCTCGCTCTCGTCGGTCCGATCGGTGCCCACGGCAGATTCAGGCTGCGCTGCCCACCATTCAAGCAGCCGTTCCCGCGCCTCGTCCTCGGACACGGGCCCATTGTCCATCCGCTCGTTGAGGAGGAACTTGTACGCGCGGCCCACCACGGGGCCCGGGCGAACTCCCAGAATCGCCATGATCTGCTCGCCGTCGAGGTCCGGGCGGATGGCCGCGAGCTCCTCCTGCGAGGCAAGCTCGGCGATGCGGTGCTCAAGGTCGTCGTAGGCGAACGAGAGCCGGTCGGCCTTGCGCTGGTTCCGCGTCGTAACGTCCGAGCGCGTGAGCCGGTGCAGCCGTTCCAGGAGCGGACCCGCGTCCGTCACGTAGCGGCGCACTGCCGAGTCCGTCCACCCCGCATCGCCGTACCCGTAGAAGCGCATGTGGAGCTCGACAAGGCGGGCGACCGCCTTGATGGTGTCGTTGTCGAAGCGGAGCGCCTTCATGCGCTTCTTCACGAGCTTCGCCCCGACGGCGTCGTGGTGGCGGAAACTGACCCCGCCGCCAGGTTCGAATCGACGCGTTGCCGGCTTGCCGACGTCGTGCATGAGCGCGGCGAACCGCAGCACGAAGTCCGGTCCCGGCACCGGGCCCTCCGGACCGGTCTCGAGGCTGGCGGCCTGCTCGAGGACCTGGAGCGAGTGCTGGTAGACGTCCTTGTGCCGGTGGTGCTCATCGGCCTCGAGACGCAGCGCCGGGACCTCGGGGAGCACGCGGTCCGCGAGGCCGGTCTCCACGAGCAGGTCGATTCCGGCGCGCGGAGCCGCTCCCTTGATGAGCTTCACGAGCTCGTCACGGACACGCTCGGCGGAGATGATCTCGATCCGCTCCGCCATGTCCGTCATGGCCGCCCTGACTTCGGGCGCGACGCCGACGCCCAGCTGAGACGCGAACCTCGCCGCCCGCATCATCCGCAACGGATCGTCGGAAAAGGACAGTTCGGGGGTTCCGGGCGTGCGGAGGATCCCCGCGTGGAGGTCCGTCAGCCCGCCGAACGGATCGACGAGCTCAAGGGACGGCAGCCGGAGGGCCATCGCATTCATGCTGAAGTCGCGGCGCTCGAGGTCCGCCACGAGGTCCTTGCCGAACGCGACGGCAGGCTTGCGCGACTCGGGGTCATAGGCGTCGGCTCGGTACGTCGTGATCTCAATCTGGTGCCGGCCCTTGCGGAGGCCGATCGTGCCGTACTCCCGGCCGATGTCCCAGTGCGCATCCGCCCAGCCTTTGATGACGGCCAGCGTCTGGTCGGGCCCGGCGGACGTGGTGAAGTCCAGATCCGGCGAGGTGCGCCCGAGGAAGATGTCCCGCACGGGTCCGCCCACGAGGGAGAGCTCGAATCCCGCGTCCACGAATCGCTGCCCCACCTCTAGGACCACGGGGTCCACTGCGAACTGGGGGTCCTGCACTGCCGTCTCATCTGTTGCCATAGTCCTTTAAGCTTGGCAGATCCCGGCGCGGGCGCCTTCCACGCCCCGATGCAGTCCGGGGTTGGGCTCTTTCGTTAGAGTGGACTGCATGGTCATCCCGTTGCCGAGCGATCCTCAGAGGAGGAAGAGTGCGCCCCTGCCGTCGGCTGTCGGGCCGCACATCGCCCCGGCCGGCCAGGCCTACCCGTCGTCGCTGCCGACCGTAGAAGAGGTCTCGGCGGGCGGCGTCGTCGTCGACACTACCGATCCGAACCTGCCCGTCGCGATCATCGCCCGCATCAACCGCGGCGGCCGCCTCGAGTGGTGCCTGCCCAAGGGCCACCCCGAGGGTCGCGAGTCGAACGAGCTCGCCGCGATCCGCGAAATCGGCGAGGAGACGGGCATCATGGGTAACATCCTCGCCCCGCTCGGCAGCATCGACTACTGGTTCACTGTCACGGGCCACCGCGTCCACAAGACGGTGCACCACTACCTCCTGCGAGCCGTGGGCGGGAACCTGACCATCGAGAACGATCCGGACCACGAGGCGGTGGACGTCGCGTGGGTCCCGATCTCGGAGCTCGCGCGGCGCCTGTCCTTCCCGAACGAGCGCCGCATCGCGGATCTGGCCCGCGAGGTGCTGCCCGAGCACCTCCTCTCGTGAGGTAGCCATGGCAGCGACCAGATCCGCACCTGCGTCTGAGGCCCGCTCGAGCGCGATCATGGCCGTCGGCACCCTGGTCTCGCGGGCGCTGGGCTTCATCCGCTCGTGGCTGCTCATCCTCGCGCTCGGCCTCGGCTCGACCGTCGCCGATACGTTCGTCAACGCGAACAACCTGCCGAACCTCATCTTCCTGCTCGTTGCCGGCGGCGTGTTCAACTCCGTGCTCGTGCCGCAGATCATCAAGGCGAGCAAGGCGCGGGACGGCGGCGCGGACTACATCAGCCGCCTCCTGACACTCGGCGTCCTCGTCATGCTGGTCCTCACGGCCGCCGTGACGCTCGCCGCGCCCTGGGTCATGCAGCTCACGACGTCCGGCTACAGTCCCCCTCAGCTCGCCATCGCGACGGTCTTCGCCTTCTGGTGCCTCCCGCAGATCTTCTTCTACGGCCTCTACGCGCTCTTGACCCAGGTGCTCAATGCACATGGGGCCTTCGGGCCGGCGATGTGGGCCCCGATCGTGAACAACATCGTCGCGATCGCGGGGTTGGGCATGTTCGTGTGGATCTTCGGAGCGAACCGGACCAATCCCCACAGCCTGGACAACTGGACCGGCGGCCACACGTTCATGATCGCCGGGATGTCCACGCTCGGCGTCGTCATCCAGACAGCGCTCCTGATGCTCCCCGTGCTGCGGCTGAGGCTCGGGCTCTCCCCGCGGTTCGGGTGGCGGGGCGTGGGCCTCGGGGCCGCGGCGCGCCTCGGCGCGTGGACCCTCGCAACCACCGCGGTGGGCCAGCTGACGTTCCTCTATGTCATGAAGGTCGCCTCCCAGCCCGGCGCCGAGCGCGAGCGGCTGCAGGAGGCCGGCAACCCGCTGTGGCAGCAGGTCCCGGGCAATACCGTCCTCGAGATCGCGTCCCAGCTCTATCTCCTGCCGCACTCAATCATTGCGCTCTCGCTCGCGACGGTCCTCTTCAACCGCATGACGGAGGCGTCCCAGGCGGGCGACCGTGCTGGCGTCCGCGAAGCGCTCTCGCACGGACTCCGCACTATGGCGGTGGCGACGGTGTTCGCAGCGTTGGCGCTGTTCGCACTCGCCGCGCCGCTGGGCATGTTCTTCTCGGGCGGCCGCGCATCCGACGGCGTCATGCTCGCCCAGACGTTGAGCATCCTCGCGCTGAGCACGCCGTTCATGAGCGCCAACTTCATGATGGCGCGCGTCTTCTACGCGAAGGAGGACGCGCGCACCCCGTTCAAGATCCAGCTGTGGCTCGCGATCCTCAACGTGGTCGGCGCTTTCGTCATCCAGTACCTGCCCGCGCGCTACATCATCTTCGCCATCGCCGGCCTGTACACAGTGGGGAACGTCCTCTCGGTGGTCCTGAGCAGCCACTACCTTCGCCGCCAGCTCGGCCACCTCGACGGCGCGCACGTGGCGCGCTCGTACATCCGCATGGGCTACGCCGCGACGGGATCCGCAATCGTGGGAGCGGTCGCGGTCGGGCTCCTCGGCGGCTACAACCCCAGCGGGTTCATCTGGAGCTCGAACTTCGCCGCGCTGGCCGCCATCGTGATCATTGCCGTGCCGATGCTCATCGCGTACTTCGTTCTCCTGCGGGTCTTCCACGTCACCGAGGTACGCGATCTCCTCCGTCCGATCCTCGGCCGGGTCGGTGGGCGTCTCGGCCTCGGTGACGCCGCGCCGTCGCCCGCGCGGTCGACGCACGACGCCGGTGCTGCCGCCGGCTCACCGGGCGAGCCCAGCGAGCCTCCCATCACCGCCGCGATCACCACGATCTCGAACGACACGGGCATCATCCCGCGCATTTCCGGGCAGTTCGATCCGGTGATGTACCGCGCGCGTCCCACCAGTCCGACACCCGAGCGGCTCCCTGGACGGCGCTCGTTCCAAGGGCCGCCGGGAGAGAACCCGAATTTTCCCGAGGACTGAGCCCGAGCGCTCCCGAAGGCCCGAGACGCCCTTCCGCTAGGATCACTAGCAGCACAAGGTGCGGCCACCGGTCGTGCCCGCGCCCGCGACCAGGAGGTTTCCGTGTCCCAGTCCATCGACGTCGGCACCGTGCTCGGGGGACGGTACAAAGTCACGTCTTCGATCGTGACATCCCGTGAGGGTGATCTGGTCCTTGACGGCGTGGACCAGGTCCTGAACAGGCCAGTCAGCATTCTCGTGGCCGGCGCCTCCAACTCGGACCAGCTGGCGCAGAGCGCACGCGAGGTCGCTATGGGCGAGCGTCACGGTGCCGTCCAGGTCCTCGACCTCGGCATCAGCCACGGAGCCACGTACCTCATCACGAACCACACATCTCCCGCCGATCTGCTCGACCTGATCGTTGCGCAGGAGACTCCGTATGTGGAGCCGTTCTTCACCGACACTCTCGGCAGCGAGATCTTCGGCGAATCGCGCTCACACGAGCCGGAGACGTACGACGGGACGGTCAGTCCCGGCAGGCCAGACAACTACATCCGCTATAACGAGCGCGGGGAGCCCATGCCCCATGGGCCGGGGGCCGGGGGCGCCGCGCCCCGCGGCGCGGCAGGTGCCGCGGCCGCCGCGGCTGCTGCAGCGGCAGCGGCACGCCAGAATCGCGCGCCAGGCACATACCCACCCGCGCCTTCCCGTCCCACGCAGCCTGGCCAACAGGGCGGGCCCCAGACGGCTGACTACCCTGCGGCGCCCGTCGGTCCGGCATCCTATAGCGGTGGCCCCGCCGCATCGATTCCGCCCCCACCAGCAGCGCCCCCGCAGTCCACACCGTCGGGAACCCAGCCCCAGCGCTCAGACGAACCATCTCCTCGAGGTCGGGAGGAACTGACCTCCGGTGGAGCTTCGGCCGGATACGGAGCCGCCGGAGGAGCAGCGGCTGCTGCCGCAGGTGCCGCACGTCCCGGCACTCCGCGAGTCACCCCTTGGCAGGCTCCGCAGAATGCGGGGGGCACCGAGCCCACGCCTACGGCTGCCTCACCGGTTCAGGGCCACGCTCCCGCCGAACCACGTCAGCACTGGCCTTCCCAGCGCCCCGCCGCCGTGATGCCCGAGGCGGCCAGACCGTCGTCGTCCGCCCCATACGAAGACTACGAGGACGATGAGAGGACCAAGCCGCGTTCCATGCCGTGGCTCGTGGGGGGCATCCTTGCTGTCGTTCTCATCGCGGCGCTGATTTTCGCCTTCACGACCCTCGGCAACCTGTTCCAGCCCCAGGCGGCGAGCACCGCGAGTTCCACACCGCACGCGTCACAGGGCCAGAGCGGAAGCTCCGCCGCGAGTTCGTCATCGTCAGGGACCGCCCCCGCCCCGACGGCCGCACCAGCCATCGATTCGGTGACTCGGATCAATCCCGACGAACTGAGTTTTGCCAACGACTTCGACAGCAAGCTCCCTCTGACGTTTGACGGAAACCCGGCAACCTACTGGTCCGATATGGAGTTCGCCCGTGAGGACTGGGGCGGTTTCACCAAGAGCGTCGCCCTCGCCGTGAAGCTCAAGGATCAGGCCCAAGTCAAGCAGGTTACGCTGCTGCAGTCCGGTGGTTCGGGCGGTAACTTCAGCATCTACACGAATGATCAGCCGAGCCTGACGGGTGCCACGCTCGCCGGGACGAGCTCTTTCACCGGGCCGCAGGTGGTTGTCCCCGTCACCGGAACTCCGACGGCAAAGTACGTCATCATTCAGATCAACTCGCTCCCGCGGCTGTCAGCCCCGAAGACCCAGTACCCGTTCGGTCTGCGTCTCGCCGAGATCAAGGTGGACTAGCGGCGGCGCGTCGCTGCATTGCGAGGGGGGCTCCGGTCTGACCGGGGCCCCCTCCCATGTGTGAAGGGTCTATCTGTGAAGGGTTCTCGACGCCTCGCGCCTCCCCTTGGGTACGCTTGTACCGGAGAGCTCCATGGAATATCGATACTTATCGATGTGTTGTGGCTGCTGACACCGTTATAGTTCGATCGCCCAAAGAAGAGGTATACACCTGTGAGCACTGCTGAGACTGCCGCAGACGTGCGCGACGTCATCGTCGTCGGTTCCGGTCCCGCGGGGTACACCGCCGGCATTTACACAGCACGCGCCAACCTTAATCCGTTGATTATCGCGGGGTCGGTCACTGCCGGCGGTGAGCTCATGAACACCACCGAGGTCGAGAACTACCCGGGATTCCCATCAGGAGTTCAGGGGCCGGAGCTCATGGACATGTTCGAGCAGCAGGCGTCCAAGTTCGGGGCGCAGATCGAATTCGAGGACGTCGAGTCCGTGGAGCTTGACGGCGAGATCAAGTCGGTCACCCTCGCGAGCGGTGAGACCTATAAAGCCCGAGCGATCATTCTTGCCACGGGCTCGGCCTACCGGGAACTCGGTCTCCCCAACGAGAAGCGCCTGTCCGGCCACGGCGTCAGCTGGTGTGCCACCTGTGATGGTTTCTTCTTCAAGGACCAGGACATCGCCGTTATCGGCGGCGGCGACTCCGCAATGGAGGAGGCCCTGTTCCTAACGCGGTTCGCCCGCTCCGTGACGGTCGTCCACCGCCGTGACAGCCTCCGCGCCTCCAAGATCATGGCCGATCGCGCCCTCTCCCACGAGAAGATCAAGTTTGCCTGGAACTCCGAGGTCGCCGACGTCGTCGGTGGTGAGAAGGTCACTGGTCTTCGTCTCCGCAACCTCCTCGACGGCACCGAAACCGAGCTCGCCGTGACGGGTATCTTCGTGGCCATCGGCAACGATCCGCGCACGAGCCTGGTCAAGGGTGTTCTCGAACTCACCGCCGAGGGCACCATCGCCGTTGAAGGACGCTCCTCGAAGACCAGTCTTCCCGGCGTCTTCGCGGCTGGCGACGTTGTTGACCCCACCTACCGCCAGGCCATCACCGCAGCCGGTTCCGGGTGCGTGGCGGCGCTCGACGTCGAACACTATCTGGCCGACGTCGAATCCCGTTCCCTCGCAGCCCAGGCCTAGTTCCTTCCAACAGATCGGATCATCCAGATGAGCAACGCCAAGAACGTCACTGACGCCGAGTTCACCGACGAGGTCCTCATGTCCGAGAAGCCTGTCATCGTGGACTTCTGGGCCGAATGGTGCGGCCCTTGCCGCAAGGTTGGCCCCATCCTCGACGACATCTCCGTCGAGTACGCCGACCGTGTCGATGTGGTCAAGGTCGATGTGGACAACAATCCAAATATCGCGGCTGAGTATGGCATCACCTCCATTCCTGCTGTGTACCTGTTCGAGAAGGGTAGGGTCACCGGAACGGTGATCGGCGCCCGCCCGAAGCAGTACTTCGAGAAGGAGTGGAGCGAGGTTCTCGTCAAGTAGACACTTGGGCGAGTCCCCCCGCGGGGAGGTGCGGCGCATGCCGTGCCTCCCCTTCTTCTTGGCCACGGCTCTTCGTGACCGCGGCGCTGCTTTCGGTCGCGCCCGGCCCCGAGCGCCAGCCCGTTTCACGTGAAACCGGCCACCATGGGTGAGTTCCCCTGGGATCGCTATACCCTCGCCAGCCAGCCTTTTGGCTTCGCTGACCCCCGGCACACATGTCCTATCAGTTGAACCGCACGGCACCTTCAAGTCTCGATCCACAACGCGGATCGGGTGGTTAGACGGATGGTTAGCGCACAGGTTGCAGGAATGCGGCGGACAGATAATTCGGGCACGTGGTGCGCCAATTCCTCCAGGAGCATCCAGCTCCGCGCCGCTAAGGTGGCACGGCGGATGACTTGAAGGGGCTTCAGTGCTCATGGGTTTCCTATACGCCAGCGGACTGGTCGCGCAGCACCAAGTTTCGGGCGCCTCCAGCTGAACTCAAGCCCGCTAGCTTGGTGCAGTGACACCGAAGCGGAGCATGGAGATGACTCGACAAGTCGACTCCGCCGTCTCGATCCAGCCCCTGAATCGCCCCCTCGACCTAGCTGTTCCCTGATTTGGAGGGATGATCTCCACCCCTACTATCGACCAGGGCCTCTTGTTTCACGTGAAACAGCGCTGTCGGTCCCTCATCAGGCTCGGAAGCTGCGCATTCGGCTTTCTGAACACCGGCCGTACACGAGATCCAGCTGACCAACCCGACATCTCATACGTGGGCCGCTTTCACGGCCGATGACCCGTTGAATCAACTCAAGAGGGTGTATCGGCCGGCGGAGGCAGTAGTCTTCCGCAGTGACTCAACGCTCAGGAAAGAGTGAAGCCAACGACTTTCACTACCACTCCCTCATCTCGCCTTTGGGCCATTGCCAATCTTCTGTCTCGCATCCGAGCGCGACCAGCGGGACGTTCACATACCCGTGACTGTCGATCCTGACTAGATTCTCGAACCAGTCCGAGCCCAGACGATAGCGGTCTGCTGAGCACCAAGCTGTTCATCATGACTATCAGGGCGCAATCAACGTCCTAGCATTGCCCGATCCGGCTCCTCGAGCAGGTATTGGCTCGACAACTCTTTGGTCGATAGTGCCACTGCGCGACACATCCCTGTCGCGCAACCGACCATCGTCACACGCTCTCCAGGACTGCGCACGCCCAAGTTTCGGCTCCTCCGGGCAAGCGGGCGCCCCGCAATGCCGCGACCATGCCCGACCGCGACGCTCCCATCGTTCCCACCAGCACTCAAGTCGGGATCGCGCCGAGGTAGTCAGGCCCATCAGCGTTCGTGCGCCCAGTAATAGACACACCACTGCTGACGCGCGGAAGAGCCTTGTGATGATACTCGGACCGTCAAGGTGCATGTAATGGTGTCGCGATCGCCTCGGCGTCATGGCTTCCCGTAGTCATCGGGAAGCCTTCGATAATCAAGCCACGGGTCCACGAACCACCCATGACGCGTGTGCGTTGATCGTCGCGGTGAGACCTACGAGCGTCGGTAACGAGTCGGACGCCAGGCGCCGACAATCTATCCCAAGTGTCCCGGCGCGCGTGTCCTGCGGATCACCGGTGTCCCCTGAACGGTCGGAGTCAGAGGATGGTTACAGTGACCATGAGTTCCACACGGTAATAGGCGACGCTTTTGGCGTAGCGGATGGCGAGGTCGGAGCTGCTCAAGGCGGTTAAGGCAGTCGTCGACAACATTTGGTACGGCAGTCCTCGTGGGGTCGAATGCTAACGGTCGCCCGCCCGACGTCCCTTGCCCTTTGTCACGCGGCAGGGCCCTCCGGTCGGCTCGCTCGCGCCGATGGAGCGAACTCTGCGCCTGCGCGGCGCTACCGAAATCGAGGGGTGAGAGTAGATTGTGTCGGCCAGAACGGCTTCAGACCTGCCGTGCGGTCTGCCGGGGCCCAGCCAGGGCCAACGCGCCCGGCCGCTACCCGTCTCGAGCAGGGGCTCGGCTGAGGGCGGTCCGCGTCCTGAGCCGAGCGTCGGATCACTCATCGGGAGCCCCCTCCCGTCGACCGCGGGGTGGATCCTATAGCTCAGTTCGTGCGGAGAGTTTCGGTGCCGTCACTATCCGTTGCGATTGGCTCGACCGCGGGCGTGCTGGTGAACCCGAACGACGGTGGAGTCGATGCTGAAGACCCATTCGGCTTCCCCAACGGCGTCGCCCTTTGACGGCGGGATCAGCCATTCTCCGATGGTCCGTCCCGAGAACACTTCCGCAGTCGCTCGCGCGCGGTCTCCCACGGGCCGTCGGAAAGCTCCCGTCATGGGACCCCGGTGCACAGCATGAATTGGTATCGCTCTTGTCAGGTGCCGGTGATCGCACCAAGGTCCGAGACGGGAGGCGCCGGTTCGCTTCCGCCCCGCGCCCTGTCACTGAACCCGCCTCTGCCAACCACCCGCCGGACCCAACACTGCCCCCAGCACCAGCCCCCATTCACAGGAAACCTTTGCCAGCCGGCGTCGAGAGCGGCGTTGATGTTCTGGCGGAAGACGTTGGCAGGGTCCCACCCGCACTTGTGCGCCGACAGCTGAGCCACTGCGCATCTCTCCAGCCCGCAGGCCACAGCCACCGTTCTGGCCTCACCTCACCGATCTCACTGGCGCCCCCTCTTCAACCAAATGGTTTCACGTGAAACATGAGCGCCCCGCTACCCGCTACCCAGAGGGCCACTCATGGTTTGACATGCCTTCTATCGACTTCACTCCTTCCACAGCGAGAATCCATGGCGCACCGGCTCGATAGCCGCTTGATGGGTTATGGTGCTCGACCATCCGACGCATCATTCAACCCGCGTACCAATCGAAGGCGGAGTCAATCGTCGGGCACACCATCAGCGCAGTCGGGGTCGGGCAGACCCCGTGACGACAGACCATGCCTCGAGCATCCGTTCCTTGGGACAGCCGAGAGGCCTCCCACACAGCCGAACCCATACTCGCGCATATTTGATCTTTCACGTTGGTTAGGTATTCGTCCATCGCTCGCACTCCAGGGAGTGTCGTCACTCGTAGCCGGATATAGGTGGGCAGGAGGGCCTCTCATCTCTAGCCGGAAAGGTGATGCGGTGGTGCCCACTCCCCGCGCAGCCCAGTCGCGCTCCAGGGCTATCCACACTCTTATCCACAGGTTCCATCCAGGGGCTTGCACATCGGAGTGACGGGATGACCGAAGACGAACGGGGACCCTGTGGATAGCGATTCGGATCACGCTGCCAATAGGTTCTGCTTTGGTGATGGTCCGCAAGGATGATGACAGGGAGCGGGGAGCACCAATGTGTCTGGTTCGCGTGGTGAGGCTACTTGCCAGGGATGCTGGTTGTCAGCGCACTTCGGTAGATATCGACGCTAGAACACCATATTGCAGACGACCCGCGACTCGAAGACTTCGGGTAGTGCGCCATGGCAGCAGAGCACGATGTCAACGCTCCCGGAGGCTACCCTCCGGTCATGGCTAACCTATGGATCGGTCTGCGATGTAGAGCGTGCGACCCCCGCACATTATCGACAGGACTTATCAACACGGTTATCCACAGGGACCCCTCCGCGGCTGCAACGCCAGGGTTCGAAGTTGTCCACAGGTAGCCGAAGGATATCGGCCCCAACTTTTGAGCTCCGACCGCTGGTCCATGTCGGTTCATTTGGAACCAAGTCTCAGATTCGTCTTCCGGAGTCTCGAACAACTCGGCGACGCCAAGTTCAGGTTCCACCGTGCGTTCAGTCTCCTGGCTCGTCAGTCCTCCCGTCGGCCGTCGCCATCTGAGACTGAAGAGCGGTCATCGGGCGGCGGGTCCGAATCCAAGGTAGACGCGGAACTGCGTCATGCGAGAAGGCGCGCTCTCAAGCGTTGACTGCGGCAAACCCATGCCGGGGCGAAGACGAGACAACGCTCGAGGAGGTGCGGAGGTGGCGTCAGCCAGATGGTCCATGGATGTTTCACGTGAAACAACCGCCCTAACCACTGCAGACACCTTGGCCCCCGTGCGTATATCCCTCTGCCCCAACGATCGCAGCCCGCTGGTCATCGGTGCCAGATGGATACGAGCAAAGAGAAGAAGCAATCCCAGCATCCGCTGCAACACGGCATCACGGCTCCGATCGGGGGCAAATCCGGTGATCCCATTCCAGCCGACCCATGGGAGCGCGCGCTCACGGCCATCAATGCCCGCCCTTCACTTCCATCCGGTTCCTGGAATGCCACTGAGCCACATGCAGTGTGGGAGATTCGGATCACCAACCAAGAGACTCACACGACCTCAACCATGTCCGGTCTGAGACGACCCCCGCTCAATGTGCCTCTAGGCCCGCCAGTCCCCTCTGCCTGCACCAAGGTCAGGTGTCAGTCGCGCTCCCTCGTCTTGCGCGTACTCCCCGTGCGAGCCAACCCGAACATCTTGGCGGCTCCCGGGACGCGGACGTAACTGAGCCAAGACGCGCAGCTAGCTGAGCCACCACGTTCTCCTCCAGATGCATCGCGGGAGTTCCGAGGTGCCGCCCGACAAGGAAAGGCTTCAGTTGAGATGGCTGGCAACAGGCCCGCTCAAAGTCGTCATCGGGTCGAACTCATAGCGATCCCCCCGTTGCCCCGCGCGAGGGAGTGCCGCAGACCCCCACACCGGAGAGCCAGATCGTCGAGTTCGATGGGCGCTCCACATTCCGTCGGGTCGGTGCTCGCCGCGGCGTCATCGCCATTGAATCCGGTCCGCTACTCGCACCTGCCCACAGCTTGGTCGAATCTAGACCGATCACTGAGTAAGCCGCGAAAGACCGGCGAGGCTCTGCGTGCACCTCACACCCCGCGTCTCCCGCCGGCATGCGCCAGCCAGCCCAAGCAACCCGGCGAGGACTGATGGTCAAGCCGGCAAAGACTCTGGATTCGCGCTCGTTAGTCCCCTAAGTCCTCTGTCCAGCTATACCGAACCCCAACTACAGCGACGATCATCTGCAAGCTGCCGCCATGCGGCACCGAGGGAACGTCCGCAGCCATGAGCCGGTGTCCGGTTAGCCGGCAGACGGCTATCACACACCTCCGTCGCGTAGTCAGTTGGAAATCGCGGCTGCTCACTACCGCGAAGGAGACCCATTCCGTGGAGTCGGCATTGAAGAACCTCGAAATCTGCCTCCAAGACGAGCTGGTTGTTCGTGTGAATCGCTGGGCGCGGCTAGGTCGCGGTGTGCTCAGACAGATAGTGCACTGAGACGGGCTGCAAGCTAGCGCAGCGGCGCACTCATCTTCTGCTGTTCAAAGAACAACTGCCTTCAGCGAAGGATGGCCGGCCAGGTCTCGGACGACGACAGGAACATGCGCCGCTCCGCATTCCGGAAGATCATTGGAGCATCGCCATCGACCGTCTCCTCTACGCATCGAGGCCCCAAGGATCACCCAGATTTGATGAGCCACACTCACCGTAGCCATTCACATCGCTCGGGCTGAAACTCCTCGTGCCACCCACACCGGAACCGTCCGTCTCGTCCTGACCCGGATGTTCTGCCACAAACGGTCCACAGCACCACATGATTCAAGACATACCTTGGCGACACCGGTTCGTCGAAGGCCCGCGCCGCGACCCAGCAGCTCGTGTCTACCGATCTCGATTGGTATATGTGGACTAGAAAGCCCCGTCGTAACCGAGTCACACATCAGGCTCAGCGGACGTAGCTTCCCCGACGACTGTGTACCTAGCGGACAAGCCGATCGCCGCCCACGCATAAGCGATCGAAGGTTAGTTGAGAGACGAAATCGGGCTCTGAACTCGGCGCTCCACTTCGCTCACACTCCCTCGGTCCAGTCCGGTTCGTCCTGGTGTTTCACGTGAAACAGATGATTCCGCCGAATCCTCTCTCTTACTCCCCAGACCGCGATCCAGACCGCGATTACTCCAGATTGCGATCCGTCGTCCGCGACAGCACCAACGTCGGCCCGCGTCATCGGCCGAACAGACTACCGAGCATGACGCCTCCCAAGTTGAGCACGGACTGACGATCCCACCGAACTGAGTCGGGAAGCCAGCTTCCCCAAAGGCCTCGCCCGGAGAACGGCAAATGACCCTCGCCCCCTCGTCGGCCGGACAATGGGGCATACGCACTCAACACTCACGGATCCACGGCGTAGTAACAGAGAGCGAACGAGAGAAATCACCCGCGGACTAAGAAACCGACGAAGCCACCGACGAGGGCGCTTCTGAACTGTCCACCAATGTCCAGCAAGACAGCAAAGCGGGGGTCCGTTTCACGTGAAACGGACCCCCACTTGCGAGCATTGAGAACTACGAGACTTCGTCGTGCGAAGGAATGCTATTCCTCTTCGGGGCTGATAAGCGTCATGATCCGGTTGAGATCCTCAACCGAAGCGAACTCGATGCTGACCTTGCCCTTCCTCGCGCCAAGAGTGATCTTCACATTGGTGTCGAGTCGATCCGAAAGAGAGGAGGCCAGGAAGTCGAGTCGTTCGTGCCGCGCGTTGTTGCGCGTCGAAGCTCGTCGAGCCTCCTGCGGCTCCTGATAGAGCGCCACGGCTTCCTCGGTTGCTCGAACCGAAAGTCCCTCTGACACAATCTTCTGTGCCATGCGCTCAATCGAAACATCGTCTGGAAGCGACAACAAGGCGCGGGCGTGGCCCGCCGAGAGGACCCCCGCCGCAACCCGACGCTGAACCAACGGAGGAAGCCGAAGCAGGCGAATCGTATTGGACACTTGAGGCCGCGACCTGCCGATCCGGTCCGCAAGCTCCTCATGGGTGGTCCCAAAGTCCTCGAGAAGCTGCTGGTACGCAGCGGCTTCTTCGAGCGGATTCAGCTGACTCCGGTGAAGGTTCTCAAGAAGGGCATCACGCAGCAGAGCATCATCGCCCGTGTCGCGGATAATGGCCGGAATGGCCTCCAGCCCGGCTTCCTTCGCGGCACGCCATCGCCGCTCACCCATGACCAGCTCGAATGATTCACTACCCGATTCGGTTGATTTCCGAACCACGATGGGCTGGAGGATCCCGATCTCGCGAACCGAGTGGACCAGCTCGGCCATTTCCTCCTCATTGAAGACAGAACGAGGCTGCTTGCGATTCGGATGGATCTTCTCGACGGGGAGTTCGGCAAACTGAGCACCCGGAACCTCAACCAGGTCGAGATCATCGGTGTCCCGCTGCTTCGCCTTGGAGCGAGTGGACCTCACAGGCGGCCGCTTGCCTCCATCAACCGACGGCTCGTCAGCCTCAGGAGATGCCGTGACGGGAGTCTGTGCACCGTGGGACTCCTCCCCCTGCCCCGTCACAACCGGCTTCTCAGCTGGCACCCCCTCAGCCGAAGACTGGTCAGTCCTGGTCGTCTCCTCGGACTCGTCCTCGGTCCGCCGCCCCGAATCCGGGAAGAAGAGGTCCACAGGGCGCGCAGGCGCCGTCGAGCCACTGGCCGCCGGAGGTGCACTGGGAATGAGGGCTCCCAGGCCCCGGCCCAGTCCTCGGCGCTTCTCGCTCATGCGGTTATCCTCCCTCACGCCCGGTAGCCGGGCACCTGACTGTTCGAGTCGTCTGCAACGGCATGCGCCGTCGTCCTAGCCCTCAGCGATCTCCGCGGCTGCCTCGAGATACGAGAGCGCCCCCGTCGAGGTCGGGTCGTAGGTCATCACGGTCTGCTGGTAGCTCGGCGCCTCGGAGATCCGCACGGACCGCGGAACCACGGCCTCGAGCACCTGCTCGGGGAAATGCTCGCGCACCTCGGCTGCCACCTGGGCGGCAAGGTTCGTCCGACCGTCGTACATCGTCAGGAGGATCGTCGACACTCGAAGATCGGCATTGAGGTGCTTCTGGATCATCTCGATGTTCTTCAGCAGCTGGCTCAGTCCCTCGAGCGCGTAGTACTCGCATTGGATCGGGATCAGCACTTCGCTCGCAGCGCAGAAGGCGTTGACTGTCAGGAGGCCGAGGCTCGGCGGGCAGTCGATCAAGATGTAGTCGAGCCGCGGAAGACCCTCTTCAGCGCGGGTCACGGCGTAGTTCTCGATCGCCCGGCGGAGCCGCTGCTCACGAGCCACGAGCGAAACCAGCTCGATCTCAGCGCCGGCCAGATGGATGGTCGCGGGGGCGCAGACGAGATTCTCGACCTCGGGGCACTGGGCGATGACGTCAGCGAGGGGTTCGTCGTTGATGAGGACGTCGTAGATGCTCTCGACCTCGGCATGATGCTCGATCCCGAGCGCCGTCGACGCATTGCCCTGAGGATCGATGTCAATCACGAGCACCTGGAGGCCCGCAGAGGCCAGAGCAGCGGCGATGTTCACCGTTGTGGTCGTCTTTCCGACCCCGCCCTTCTGGTTGGACACGGTGAACACCCGAGTTGAGTCGGGCCTGCGGAACCTGCGCCCCTGAAGCCGCTCGCGGCGTCGTGCCTCATTTGCCAGCTGGGAGGCGATAGGGCTGCCCTCGTCAAGGGTCTTCAGGAGGGACTGGTCATCGCGCGGTAGGCTTCCCGGCATCCCGTCGGCTCCCTCCCGAGCCGGATGCGGAGCAGTATCCATGTCGCCGTCCGCCATGGCGCGCGCAGATCCGAGCGTCAGGAAAGGAGGGATCCGCTGGGCCGACGTATCGCCACTGCTCACTGTCAACTCACTCTCGATTCGCGTCAATTGCCTCACACCAGACTAGCGTCTGCGCACGCACTACCGAGGGAGATCAGGATCCCCCGACGACGATCCGCACCACGGTGGTAGGCTCCTCGAGCAGCCCTTCCCCCACTGTGTGAACCTCGGCCGAGTGCCCCTTGAACTTGCGGATGGCCTTGGCAGCCTTCTCCACTTCCTCCGCGGCGCTGCGGCCCTTGATGGCCACGAGCGTCCCCGATCCACCAAGCAGCGGAAGCGTCAAGGGAATGAGCGTCGCCAAGGCGGACACAGCCCGGGCAGTAACAAAATCGACGTCGACCGTCCCGGCCACCTGCTCGGCGCGCCCCCGGACCACCGAGACATTGGTCAGGCCGAGATCCGCGACCACTTCCTCAAGCCAGACCACTCGCCGCTCGAGGGGCTCCACGAGCGTGAGCCGGAGATCCGGCCGAGCGATCGCCAGGCAGAGGCCGGGCAGACCCGCGCCGCTCCCGACATCAGCAAGCGTTGCGCCCTCGGGGAATTCAGACTCGATGACGGCGCAGTTCAGGACGTGCCGGCTCCAGAGCCGCGGCACCTCCCTGGGCCCGATCAGCCCTCGCTCGAGGCCGGAGGTTGCCAGGTGGCCCACATACCGCCTTGCGAGATCGAGGCGGTCGCCGAAGAGGCGTTCAGCGGCAATCTGTTCGGGCTGCGTCAGTCCTGGTGCCGTCCCCACGGCCTGGCTGGGCGACGACTCCTCGACCATGGCTCAGTCCGCCGAGACGACGATGTGACGGGCAGCGCCCTCACCCTCAGACTCGCTGCCGAATCCGAGCTCGGCAACCGAGTCGTGTACGATCTTCCGCTCATACGAGCTCATGGGCTCCAGATGAACGGACCTCTCGCCCGCCTTGACTCGTTCGACCGCCTTCTCGGCGATCTCCTGAAGACGCACGGACCGTTCGCCACGGTAGCCGCTGATATCCAGGACGAGTCGGGATCGATTGCCCGTGGCGGCCAGAACGGAGAGTCGGGTGAGCTCCTGAAGAGCCTCGAGGACTTCACCGTCGTTGCCCACGAGGATGTCCAAGCCCTCGGCCTCATCATCGCCGACCACCGATAGGTAGGAGCGGCCGTTGCGGACCTCGATATCGATGTCGCCGTCGATATCCGCGATATCAAGCAGTTCCTCGAGGTAGTCGGCGGCGACGTCGCCCTCCTCCTCGAGCCGGCTCAGCGGCGTCTCCTCGGCCGCGTCGTCGGCGTCCTCGCCGTCCGAGACCGTCTCGGCGGCGGCGTCGTCGCCGTTCGCGATGTGATCGGCAACTGCGCCCTCAGCGTTCGAGGCGTTCTCATCCGGGTGCTCGACGGCGTCCTCGCCACTGGGCAGATTGACGGCAGTGCTCTCGGAGGTCATGACTTCTTCTTCCTGTTCTTCCGCACCGGCTGCTGACGCTGGGCCTTCGGCTCGGGCGGGGGCGGCATGTCCTCGGGCTTCATGGCCTTGCCGGTGGTCACGTCGATCGGCGCTAGGCCCCTGGCAATGCGGCGCTCGTTGAGGGCTTTCGCGGCTGGCGAGCCGGGGGAAGGCATACGGCGGATCACGTAGAACTGCTGGCCCATGGTCCACAGGTTGGAGATGGTCCAGTAGATGAGCACGCCGATGGGGAAGTTGATGCCGCCGATGCCGAAGACGAGCGGCAGGATGTACAGCAGGATCTTCTGCTGGCGCATGAACGGGCTGGCCATGGCCGCCTCGGACATGTTCTTCGCCATGATCTGCTTCTGCGTGATGAACTGCGACGCGGTCATTGCAATGATCATGAGGATCGACAGCACGGCAACCACCACCGCGTCGCCGCCGCCGCCGTGGAGGAGCGAGGCCGAGAGCGGGGCGCCGAAGATGCTCGAGTTGTGGAACTGATCCACCTGGTCATGGTTCAACGCACCGATGCCGGTGTTGTTCGACTGGGCGTTGCTGATCCCGGAGAGCACACGGAAGAGGCCGAAGAAGAACGGCATCTGGATCAGCATGGGCAGACACGCGGAGAACGGGTTGGTCCCGTGCTGCTTGTACAGAGCCATCTGCTCCTGTGCCATGGCCTGGCGGGAGAGCTGGTCCGTCTTGCCCTTGTACTTCGCCTGAAGCTTCTGCAGATCCGGCTGGAGCAGTTGCATGCCGCGCTGCGCCTTGATCTGCCGCACGAAGACGGGAATGAGCGCGCCGCGGATCACGAGGACGAGGCCGATGATCGAGAACGTCCAGGTCCAGCCGCTCGCGGCGGGAAGGCCGATGAAGGAGAGGGCGTCGTGGAAGGCCACCATGACGAAGGAGACCAGCCACTCGAAGGGCAGAAGTATTGTCCCTAGAGGGTCCATGCGTTTTCCCTGTTTCCTTGTTATTTTCTCGTGTCGTCAGGCTGCGGGCCGTCTTGACCCGCATCATCAGTCCAGAAGCGATCGGGGTGGTTCAGCACCACGATCCTCGGGATGTGGTCCTCCGGCCAGTGCCGATGCCCTTCCGGAACAGGATCGATTCCTCCTGAGTTCCAGGGATGGCATCGGACCAGCCGGTGCACTGCCAGATACGATCCTCGCACAGCCCCGTGCACTGTGACGGCCTCGAGCGCGTAAGCGGAGCAGGACGGGAAGAACCGGCACACCTGCCCGTACAGGGGGGACACAGCGAGCCGGTACGCCTTGAGGAGAAGGATGAGGATCTGCTGCGGCAGCGTCCACACGAAGCGCACGACGACGGTGGCCCACCTCGCCGCGGTTGTTCGGCGCGGCGACCCGCTCACCTCAGCCATCGCTGCCATCCGTGGTCCTCTCCCGGTCGGTCGGCTCCACGCTGCTCCCGCGCGCGCTCTTCTTGTCGCTCTCGCCAGAGCCCCTGTCTGGGGCGCTGTTTCGCTCAAGACGGCGCAGGACTATGCCCAACGCCGACTCGTAGTCCTCACTGAGTTCGGACCAGCTCGCCCCTGACGACGCGGGAAGCGCACGCACAACGACGTCGAGTCCCACAGGCCGGAGACGGACGGTGATGGCCGCGGCCTCCCTCAGCCTCCGTTTAACGAGGTTGCGGGCGACTGCGTTCCCCACTGCCTTGGACACGATGAATCCGAAGCGCGAGGGCTGTCCCTCTGAACGGACCGCATACAGCACGACGTTCCGGCGCCCTTGGCGGACGCCGGAACGAACGGTATGCGTGAAGTCGGCGCCGGAACGCAGGCGGTGGGTCGCAGCGAGCATCAGTTCAGCATCAGCGCGGGCCTGCGGTCGGAGCCGTCCCGGTCAGTACTCAGGCCGAGAGCTCAGTGCGGCCCTTGGACCGGCGGGCCGCCAGGATGGCACGGCCTGCACGGGTGCGCATACGAAGGCGGAAACCATGCTTCTTGGCACGGCGGCGGTTGTTCGGCTGAAAAGTCCGCTTGCTCACTTCTCTCACTCCAGTAGATTGAGCGCGTCTGCCGGACGGGTCGAAGTGCAGGCGGACGCTATGTTCTTGGGGATCTGCCATCCCGCCGCGCCTCATGCCGGCCGCCATAGCGTTCGGTCCCCAAATCAGGGAGCTTCGCGTGGCGTCCGAGGGCATGCGACAGGACCAGTAGGCAGACACAATGGACTTAACGACGTTAGGTCACGAGGGCACGCAGCGTCAATTCGACGGCGCAGCGGAGCGCACCCCACCGTGGGCGCGACCGCGGTCTCGGGATGTCCCCAGCCTGTGTCCAACTCCACTCACAGGCCTGTGGACAGCGGCTCTGCAAGGGAGGCCGTGCGAACTTCACCAGTGTAATTCATTGGGGCCCAGACCCCAGCTATCTTCCGGGTTGTCGGATCCTCTAGGCTGTCTCAGTGCCTTCCTCCACGCCTGTGGGTATCCCTGTGGATGAAAACTGGCGGTTCAGAGGATGAAGGCGCACCGGAGGACCGCAGCCTCCCTGCCCGGACTCGGATTTCCTCGAGTCACAAACGCGTCATAGATGCCAGGCAGCCGGCGTGGTCGAGGAAGCAGTCAGGTAGAGGAGCACATGGGACCACAGGAAGCCGACGAAGCCAACACTCTCGGCAGTTCGTGGCGCCGCGTGGTACGTCTCCTCGATGAGGACGACCGCGTCTCGCCGCGGCAACGGGGGTTCGTCTCGCTTGCGCAGGCCCAGGGCCTCATCGGTTCAACGCTCCTCGTCGCTGTCCCCAATGAGCTCACCCGCGAGGTGCTCCAGGGCCAGATCAAGTCGGCCCTCGACGACGCGCTGCGCTCGGTGTTCTCAGAGGACGTCCGGTGCGCGATCGACGTCGACACCGATCTCGTTCCCATCCGCGAAGAGACGTTCGAGCCGGTCAAGCGCCCGGAGATCCGCGAAGGACTGCGCGAAGACCTCCGCCCGGCGCCAACGCCGCCCACCACTTCTCAGGAAGTCAGCCGACTCAACCCCAAGTACGTCTTCGACACCTTCGTGATCGGCGCCTCCAACCGGTTCGCGCACGCAGCCGCCGTCGCCGTCGCCGAAGCCCCCGCCAAGGCGTACAACCCGCTGTTCATCTACGGCGACTCGGGCCTCGGGAAGACCCACCTCCTGCACGCGATCGGCCACTACGCCCGCCGGCTCTACAACGGGATCCGGGTGCGGTACGTGAACTCGGAAGAGTTCACCAACGACTTCATCAACTCGATCCGCGACGACGAGGGAACGAGCTTCAAGACCACGTACCGCAATGTGGACCTCCTCCTGATCGACGACATCCAGTTCCTGGCCGGCCGCACGGGAACCATGGAGGAGTTCTTCCACACGTTCAACGCCCTGCACAACAGCAACAAGCAGGTCGTCATCACTTCGGACCAGCCGCCCAAGGCGCTCCACGGCTTCGAGGACCGCATGAAGTCCCGCTTCGAGTGGGGGCTCCTGACGGACATCCAGCCGCCGGACCTCGAGACCCGCATCGCGATCCTGCGCAAGAAGGCCAACAGCGACGGCCTCTCCGCGCCGGACGCCGCGCTCGAGTACATCGCCTCGCGGATCTCGGCGAACATCCGCGAGCTCGAGGGCGCGCTGATCCGCGTGACGGCATTCGCAAGCCTCAACAAGCAGCCGGTCGACGTCGCGCTGGCCGAGATGGTCCTGAAGGACCTCATCACGGACGACTCAGCGCTCGAGATCACGGCCGACCAGATCCTCGCCGAGACTGCGGCCTACTTCAAGCTCACGATCGAGGAACTCAACAGCAAGTCCCGGACGCGCACGCTCGTCACGGCCCGCCAGATCGCCATGTACCTGTGCCGCGAGCTCACGGACATGTCCCTGCCGAAGATCGGACAGGTCCTGGGCGGCCGCGACCACACCACCGTGATCCACGCCGACCGCAAGATCCGTGAGCTCATGGCCGAGCGTCGGGCGATCTACAACCAGGTGACGGAGCTGACCAACAAGATCAAGCAGGCCCAGCGCGGCGTCTGAGCGCTCCTCACCTCGCCCGCGCGTGCCTTATTAACAGGACCCTGTGGACAACCCTGTGGACGGTTAAGTGCACATCCCCGCCTGATGGGGTTAAAACCCCCATCAGGCCTGTGGAGACACGTAACTACACGAATCCGGCGATCCACAGGCCACCCCCACTCTGATGGCACACCATCAACACCGGATGAACACCCGACTCCCGCGCGAATCCGCGGCCAGAGACCGTTATCCACAGTTTCCACAGCAGTTATTAACACCATAAATACCAAGAATCTGAAGATCGTCAGATAACAGTTACCCGCCAGCCCTCCGAACCCCCTTCGAACGACCCCGTCGGAGCCCCCTCCCCCGAGCCGATCAGCTTGAACCGGCGAGTACGGTTGGCGCTAAGCTGTGGTCAACTGCGACAGCGATGAAAGGCGGAACGCTTCCGTGAAGTTCCGAGTCGAACGGGATGTCCTCACTGAGGCCGTGAGCTGGGCGGCCCGCTCGCTTTCTCCGCGTCCCCCCGTACCTGTCCTGGCCGGTCTGCTGCTCAAGGCACATGACGGCGTCGTGACCCTCAGCAGCTTCGACTACGAGACCTCGGCACGCTTGGAGATCCCAGCCGAGATCCGCGAGGAAGGCACAATCCTCGTCTCAGGCCGGCTCCTTGCGGACATCTGCCGCAGCCTGCCAGCGGCACCAGTCGACGTCGAGACCGACGGAACCAAGGTCACACTCACGTGCCGCCGCAGCTCGTTCCACCTCTCGACGATGCCCGAGGCCGAGTACCCGCCCCTCCCAAGCCTCCCCGCGATCCTGGGAACCGTCCCCGGTGACTCCTTCGCCAAGGGCGTGGCTCAGGTCACCATCGCCGCGAGCAGGGACGACACGCTGCCCATCCTCACGGGCGTTCGCATGGAGATCGAGAACGAGCTCATCACGCTCCTCGCCACCGACCGCTACCGCCTCGCCATGCGCGAGATCCACTGGCAGCCGACCACCCCCGGCACCTCAACAGCCGCTCTCGTCAAGGCCAAGACGCTCAGCGAAGTTGCCAAGACGCTCGGTGGCGCCGGCGATCTGAGTCTCGCCCTCGCCGATGACGACTCACGGCTCGTCGGCTTCGAAAGCGGCGGACGCACCACGACCTCGCTCCTCGTCGACGGCGACTACCCCAAGATCCGGTCGTTGTTCCCCGAGTCCACACCGATCCACGCCGTCGTCTCCACCCAAGAACTCGTCGAGGCCGTACGACGCGTCTCACTCGTCGCTGAACGGAACACCCCCGTGCGCCTCTCGTTCACCGAAGGCCTGGTGACCCTCGACGCAGGCACGGGGGAAGACGCCCAGGCCTCCGAAGAGCTCGAAGCCCAGCTCACGGGCGAACCCATCGTTGTGGCATTCAACCCGCACTACCTCATCGAGGGCCTAGCTGTCATCGAGACTCCGTTTGTGCGGTTCTCGTTCACGAGCGCACCGAAGCCCGCGATGATCACTGCCCAGCGGGCACTCGACGGTGATGACGAGGGTGACTACCGCTACCTCGTGATGCCGGTGCGACTGCCCAACTGACACGCCGGACGACGCCCACCGCTGCCCGATCTACCTCGACGAAGGGACACCGCATCATGCACATTGGACTCATCGGTCTCGGCAAGATGGGCTTCAACATGCGCGAAAGGCTCCGTCGGGCGGGCATCGAGGTCACCGGCTACGACCGGAACCAGGACCTCGCCGACGTTGCCAGCACCGATGAACTCATCGCCGCGGTGCCCGCCCCACGCATCATCTGGATCATGGTCCCGGCAGGCGAGATCACCGACAAGGTAGTTGCCGAGCTGTCCGAGAAGCTGTCCGAGGGCGACCTTGTGATCGACGGCGGCAACTCCCGGTTCACCGAGGACCAACGCCACGCTGCACTGCTGGAGGACAAGGGTCTGCGCTTCGCCGACTGCGGCGTCTCGGGTGGCGTATGGGGCCTGGAAAATGGGTACGGCCTCATGGCGGGCGGCGACGCGGCAGACATCGAGCGTGCCATGCCGGTCTTCGACGCTCTGCGGCCCGAAGGCGACAGGGCTGACAGCTTCGTCCACGTGGGCGAGGTGGGTGCGGGCCACTACGCCAAGATGGTCCACAACGGCATCGAGTACGGGCTCATGCAGTCCTACGCCGAGGGCTACCAGCTCCTTGCCGCCAAGGACATCATCACCGACCTTCCCGGCACCTTCCGCGCCTGGCAGAAGGGCACCGTCGTGCGGTCATGGCTCCTCGACCTCCTCATCAAAGCACTCGACGAGGATCCGGGCCTGGAGACGATCGACGACTATGTGGAGGACTCCGGTGAGGGCCGCTGGACCGTCGAGGAGGCCATTGCCAACGCGGTGCCCGCGCCGGCGATCACCGCAGCGCTCTTCGCACGGTTCGAGTCGCGCGAGGATTCCTCCCCGGCCATGAAGATGGTCTCGGCGCTGCGTCACCAGTTCGGCGGGCACGCGACGCGCCCCGCCAAGTAGGCAGGGGCGCCGGCGACCGGTGTACGTTGAACGCCTTTCCCTGACCGACTTCCGCTCCTATGCCCAGCTCGACCTCGAGCTGTCCGCGGGCGTGACCGTCCTCGTCGGGCAGAACGGGGTGGGCAAGACGAATCTGGTCGAAGCCCTCGGGCTGCTCTCGACCCTCGGCTCGCACCGGGTCAGCTCGGACGCGCCCCTCGTGCGCTTCGGTGCCGAGCGCGCACTCGTCCGTGCGGGCTTCGTGCGGGGCTCGCAGCGCTCAACCCTCGAGCTCGAGATCCTCCCCGGCAAGGCGAACCGTGGCCGCGTCAACCGCGGCAGCACGGTCCGGGCGCGGGACCTCCTGGGCATCGCGCGGACCGTCCTGTTCGCGCCGGAGGACCTCGGTCTCCTCAAGGGCGACCCGTCGGCGCGGCGGCGGTTCCTCGATGACCTGCTCACTGTGCTCCTCCCCCATCTGGCCGGGACCAAGGCCGACTACGACCGCGTCCTCAAGCAGCGCAACGCGCTGCTCAAGAGTGCCAGGTCCGCGCGGTTCTCCCGCCGCGGTTCCGCCATGGATCCCATGGACTCTGCGGGCGGGGCGAGCGTCGCGTCGACCCTTGATGTGTGGGACAGCCATCTGGCGCGGGCCGGGGCACGTCTGCTCGCCGCTCGGGTGAAGCTCGTCGAGCGGCTGGTCCCGCACATCGATGCCGCCTACGCGCAGCTCACCGACGGTTCCAAGGTGGCTCGCGCCGTCTACCGCTCGAGCCTCGAAGGGGCGGTTCCCGACGAGGAGGAGACGCACGACGGCGACCACGCGCCGTCGTCCGTCGCGTCACCTCGGGTGGGAGCCCAGGCCGCGGACGGCGCTGAGGGCGGCGGACTCTCGGGACTCGGCGTCGACGAGATCGCCGACCGGTTCCTTGGAGCGCTTGCCCAGGCACGTCCGCGCGAGCTGGAACGCGGGCTGACGCTCGTGGGCCCGCACCGTGACGACCTCGAACTCCTGCTCGGCGACGCCCCGGCGAAGGGGTTTGCCTCCCACGGCGAGACATGGTCGTTCGCGCTCGCGCTGCGACTGGCCTCCTACTACGTCATGCTGGACGACTCGACCGTTCCCGGAGACGAGCCGATCCTCATCCTGGACGATGTGTTCGCCGAACTCGACGCAGCCCGTCGTGCACGGCTCGCCGGGATCGTGGCGAAGGCCGAGCAGGTCCTCGTGACCGCAGCGGTCGACGCGGACATTCCGGCTGAGCTGGGCGGCCGTCGGATTCAGGTGGTTCCGGGGGCCATCGTGGATGCGGACGTGGTCGCCAGAGGCGACGGCGATGTCTGACTCCGGGCCCCGGGAAGGCGCCGAGCCCTCGGCCGAGCGGCTCGACGCCGCGCGCGCTGCGCTGAACCGCGTCCGGCAGGCCGCCGAGGCGCGCGGCGAGGTCCGCATGCGCGCGACGGGACCGCTCGTGCGCGATCCGAACGCACCCCGGGCCAGGAATGCGAGGGGCCGGGGCGCCGCGGGGTACAGCGGGCGCGATCCGCAGGGGCTCGGCGCCGTCGTGAACCGCATGGTGGCTGAGCGCGGCTGGAACTCCCCTGTTGCGGTGGGATCGGTCATGTCCCGGTGGCGCGAGCTCGTGGGACCGGAGATTTCCGCGCACTGCACGCCCGAGAGCTTCGAAGGCACGGATCTGCGCGTCCGGTGTGATTCGACCGCGTGGGCGACTCAGCTGCGGCTCCTCGGACCGTCGCTCCTGGACCGGTTCAGGCGCGAGCTCGGGGACGGGATCGTGACCCGCATCCAGGTAGTCGGCCCCACAGCCCCCAGCTGGCGCAAGGGCCCGCGCACCGTGCGCGGGCGCGGGCCCCGGGACACCTACGGCTGATCCGGTGGACGGCGCGTGAGGCGCTCAGAAAGCCGGGAGGCACACTCCCCCTTTGTGGGGCCTCGATGGGGCGCGCCACGGCGCCTTTGCAGGCCTCCCAGCGGGCATTCACCGTGGCGCTGTCCGTCCGGGCACGAATGAACCGGTAGAATCGACATGTTAAGCCCGCCGAACCGAGTCGAACTGAAGAGGGGTCGAAAACGCCTGTGGCTGACGAGAGTCCAGTGGACCCAAACACGCATCAGCAGCACGACGCGCCGGAGGGAGTGGCGCCCTCCCCTGCACCAGATTCCTCGGGGTCCCGCTCGGGATCGAAGGACTACGGCGCCAGCAGCATCACGGTTCTCGAGGGACTCGAGGCCGTCCGCAAGCGTCCGGGCATGTACATCGGCTCGACCGGCCCCCGCGGCCTCCACCACCTTGTCTACGAGGTCGTTGACAACTCGGTCGACGAGGCACTGGCAGGGTACTGCGACCACATCCAGGTGACCCTCCAGGACGACGGCGGCGTGCGAGTCGAGGACAACGGCCGCGGCATCCCCGTGGATGTCCATCCCACGGAGGGCAAGCCCACGGTCGAGGTCGTCATGACGATCCTCCACGCGGGCGGCAAGTTCGGTGGCGGCGGGTACACCGTCTCCGGTGGTCTGCACGGCGTCGGCATCTCCGTGGTCAACGCCCTCTCGACCCGCGTCGACACAGAGGTGCGCCGTCAAGGCCACGTGTGGCGCATGTCGTTCCGCGACGGCGGGCACCCAGTCGGGGGCCTCATCGAGGGCGAGGCAACGGACGAGACCGGGACGATCCAGACGTTCTACCCGGACCCGTCGATCTTCGACGCCACCGTGTTCGACTTCGAGACGCTGCGCGCCCGCTTCCAGCAGATGGCCTTCCTCAACAGGGGCCTGCGGATCACGCTCACGGATGAGCGCCGCGGCGACGAGGAGGAGAGCGAGCTCGCGGGCGAGGAGGAGCTCACCTCCGGCACACCCGCGGAGGCTGCCGCGCGCAAGCACCGGGTCGTCGACTACAAGTACGACGACGGGCTCCTGGACTACGTCAAGAACCTGAACTCGTCGAAGAAGATCGAGGTCATCCACGAGGAGGTCATCGCGTTCGAGAGCACGGACCACGAGCGCAAGATGGCCCTCGAGGTGGCGATGCAGTGGACCACGGCGTACGCCGAGTCCGTGCACACGTACGCGAACACGATCAACACGCATGAGGGCGGGACCCACGAGGAGGGCTTCCGTGCCGCGATGACCTCCCTCATGAACCGGTATGCGCGCGAGAAGGGCATCCTCAAGGACAAGGATGACAACCTGACCGGCGACGACGTCCGCGAAGGCCTCACCGCCGTCATCAGCATCAAGCTCGCCGAGCCGCAGTTCGAGGGCCAGACGAAGACCAAGCTCGGCAACTCCGAGGCCAAGGGATTCGTCCAGCGAGTCGTGACCGACCAGCTCGGCGACTGGCTCGAGCGCAACCCGGGCCCGGCCAAGGACGTGATCCGCAAGGCCCTCCAGGCCTCGCAGGCCCGTATGGCCGCGCGCAAGGCCCGCGACAACGCGCGCCGCAAGAGCCCGCTCGAATCCTTCGGCATGCCGGGCAAGCTCTCGGACTGCTCGAGCAAGGATCCGTCGCGCTGCGAGGTCTACATCGTGGAGGGCGACTCGGCCGGCGGCTCCGCCAAGCGCGGGCGGGATCCCGAGACGCAGGCCATCCTGCCCTTGCGCGGCAAGATCCTCAACGTCGAGCGTGCGCGTCTGGACAAGGCGCTCGGGAACGCCGAGGTCCAGTCCATGATCACCGCCTTCGGCTCGGGGATCGGCGAGGACTTCGATGTCTCCAAGCTGCGCTACCACAAGATCGTCCTCATGGCCGATGCCGATGTGGACGGCCAGCACATCACGACCCTTCTCCTGACGCTCCTGTTCAGGTACATGCGCCCGCTCATCGAGAACGGCTACGTGTTCCTGGCCCAGCCGCCGCTCTACCGCATCAAATGGTCCAACCACGCGCACGACTACGTGTTCAGCGACCGCGAGCGTGACGAGGCCGTCCGGACGGGGGTCGCCAACGGCCAGCGCCTGCCCAAGGAGAACGGCATCCAGCGCTACAAGGGCCTTGGCGAAATGGACTACACCGAGCTCTGGGACACGACGATGGACCCAGACCGGCGCACGCTCCTGCAGGTGACGATGGAGGACGCCGCGGCCGCGGACCAGACATTCTCCGTGCTGATGGGCGACGACGTCGAGTCCCGCCGCCACTTCATCCAGCAGAACGCCAAGGACGTCCGGTTCCTGGACATCTGATCTCGGGCACCAGAAGCAAGTAGACCGGACAAGAGGAGAGAAGCTGTGAGCGACGAGACTCCCGAGAACCCCACCGGACTTCCCGGGGACCCGACTTTCGATGCCGAACTCGGGCCGGAAGGCCCGGCCGACGGGGGCGCCGACCGCATCGAGCAGGTCGACCTGCAGACCGAGATGCAGCGGTCCTACCTCGACTATGCGATGGCCGTCATCGTGGGCCGCGCGCTGCCCGATGTGCGCGACGGCCTCAAGCCAGTGCACCGCCGCGTCCTCTACGCGATGTACGACGGCGGGTACCGCCCCGATCGCGCGTTCAACAAGTGCGCCCGCGTCGTCGGCGACGTCATGGGCACGTACCACCCCCATGGCGACATGGCGATCTACGACGCCCTCGTCCGACTGATCCAGGACTGGGTCATGCGGTATCCGCTCGCCCTGGGCCAGGGCAACTTCGGCTCCCCCGGCAACGACGGCGCGGCCGCCCCCCGGTACACCGAGACCAAGATGGCCCAGCTGGCCATGGAGATGGTCCGGGACATCGACGAGGAGACCGTCGACTTCCAGGACAACTATGACGGCAAGAACCAGGAGCCCACGGTCCTGCCGGCCCGGTTCCCGAACCTGCTCGTCAACGGCTCCTCGGGCATCGCAGTCGGCATGGCCACGAACATCCCGCCGCACAACCTGCGCGAGGTGGCCGAAGGCGTCCAGTGGTACCTCGAGAACCCCGAGGCCACCCGTGAGGAGCTCCTCGAGGCCCTCCTGACCCGCATCAAGGGCCCGGACTTCCCCACTGGCGCGACCATCCTGGGCCGCCGGGGCATCGAGGACGCCTACCGGACGGGCCGCGGCTCGATCACGATGCGCGCCGTCGTGAATGTCGAGGAGCTCCAAGGCCGCACGTGCCTCGTGGTCACCGAGCTGCCGTACATGGCCAACCCGGACAACCTCGCCATGAAGATCGCCGAGCTGGTCAAGGACGGGAAGATCGGCGGGATCGCGGACCTGCGCGACGAGACGTCCGGCCGCACCGGCCAGCGCCTCGTGATCGTACTCAAGCGCGACGCCGTGGCGAAGGTTGTGCTGAACAACCTGTACAAGCACACGCAGCTGCAGGACAACTTCGCCGCGAACATGCTCGCGATTGTCGACGGCGTGCCGCGCACCCTCTCGCTCGACGCGTTCGTCCGGCACTGGGTGACCCACCAGGTCGACGTCATCGTCCGCCGCACGCAGTACCGGCTGCGCAAGGCCGAGGAGCGCATGCACATCCTGCGCGCGCTGCTCAAGGCTCTGGACATGCTCGACGAGGTCATCGCGCTCATCCGCCGCTCCCCCACGGTCGAGGAAGCACGCTCGGGACTCAAGTCGCTCCTGGAGATCGACGACCTTCAGGCGCAGGCCATCCTCGACATGCAGCTGCGCAGGCTCGCAGCCCTCGAACGGCAGAAGATCGTCGACGAGCACAACGAGCTCGAGGCCCTCATCACGGAGTACCGGTCGATCCTCGCCGACCCGGCGCGGCAGCGGCAGATCATCTCCGAGGAGCTCGCCGGAATCGTCGACAAGTACGGCGACGACCGCCGAACACGGGTCGTCGCGGGCTTCGACGGGGACATGAGCATGGAGGACCTCATCCCCGAAGAGGAGATGGTCGTCACCATCACGCGCGGCGGGTACGTCAAGCGCACGCGTAGCGACCAGTACCGCCAGCAGCAGCGCGGGGGCAAGGGCGTGCGCGGGGCACAGCTGCGCGGCGACGACGTCGTCGAGCACTTCTTCGTCACGACGACGCACCACTGGCTCCTGTTCTTCACGAACCTCGGGCGCGTGTACCGGGCCAAGGCCTACGAGCTCGCCGAAGGCGGCCGTGACGCCAAGGGCCAGCACGTGGCGAACCTGCTCGCGTTCCAGCCGGACGAGCGGATCGCCCAGGTCCTCGCGCTGCGCGACTACCAGCAGGCCCTGTACCTCGTGCTCGCAACGAAGGGCGGCCTCGTCAAGAAGACCCGCCTCGAGGACTACGACACGAACCGCTCTGCCGGCGTCATCGCCATCAACCTTCGCGAGGACGACGAGCTCGTGTCGGCGCAGCTCGTGCACGAGACCGACGATCTCATGCTCGTCTCCCGCCATGGCCAGTCGCTGCGATTCACGGCGGACGACGACGCCCTGCGGCCCATGGGCCGGGCCACGAGCGGTGTGACCGGCATGAAGTTCCGTGACGACGACGAGCTGCTCGCCGCTGACGTCGTGACGGACGACTCGTTCGTGTTCATCGTGACCGAGGGCGGCTACGCCAAGCGCACCTCGGCGGACGAGTACCGGGTCCAGGGCCGCGGAGGCCTCGGCATCAAGGTCGGCAAGTACCAGGAGGAGCGCGGACACCTCGTCGGCGCCCTGCTCGTCCAGGAGGAGGACGAGGCGCTCGTGGTCATGGAGGGCGGCAAGGTGGTCCGTTCCTCAGTGACGGGAGTGCCTGCCAAGGGCCGCGACACGATGGGCGTGATCTTCGCCAAGCCTGACAAGGGCGACCGCATCATCGCCGTCGCGAAGAACACCGAGCGGACCCTCTCCGAGGCCGACGAAGCCGACGAGGCTTCTGAGGGCTCTCCCGAAGGCACCGCCGAGCGCGCAACCACAGGGGACGGGGAGGCATCAACCGAGGCTCATGCCGTAACGTTGGCGTCAGACTCAGACCAGACTCCGGGAGGTAACGAGTGAGCACGCCCGAGAATACGCCGTCGTCCGGCGGCTATCCGCAGGCCGCGCAGCCGTCGCGCCCGCCGCAGCGCCCCACCGTGCCGCCCCAGTCCGCCGGGGGCTACGGCGCCCCGCGCCCTGCCGAGCGTCCACTGACCGGGCCTGCGGCCCAGCGCGTTGGCGGCCAGCGGCCTGGGCAGCGTCCCGGCCAGCCCGGCCTCGTGCGCCCCGCACCGAAGGCGAAGCAGCGCCGCGCCCGCCTCATCGTGAGCAAGGTCGACACCTGGTCCGTGCTCAAGATGTCCTTCCTCCTCTCAGTTGCCCTCGGCATCGTGACGGTAGTGGCCTCGATCGTTCTGTGGATGGTCCTGGACGTCACGGGCATCTTCGACAAGATCAACGGCCTGCTCGGTGAGATCGGCGGTTCCGAGAGCGGCGGCGCCCTCGATCTGAAGAAGATCGCCTCGCTCGGCCAGGTCGCCTCGTTCGCAACGATCATCGCCGTCGTGAACGTCGTCCTCCTCACCGCCCTGTCGATGCTCACGGCGGTCCTCTACAACATCTCGGCGACGCTCGTGGGCGGCATCGGGTTGACCCTCACCGACGACTGACCCGATTTTGTCCGCGGGCAAGCGGTACGGTAGAGTCTTATCTCGGCCCGAGGGCAATAATGCACTCGGGTTGGATGGGGGCGTATAGCTCAGGCGGTTAGAGCGCTTCGCTGATAACGAAGAGGTCCCAGGTTCAAGTCCTGGTACGCCCACGGAACCTTGTTTCCGATCCATGTGGAGGTGCCCGTGAAGAGATTGATTGCCATCGCAGTCGCCGCTCTGGCGGGTGCCTTCGTGTATCGGAAGGCCAAGGAGTCCGAGGCGCAGAAGAAAGTCTGGAGCGGCTCGACCGACAAGGTAGAGTAGCCCGGAGCCCAAGGGCAACGGGGGCATGGCGCAATTGGTAGCGCACCTGCTTTGCAAGCAGGGGGTTAGGGGTTCGAGTCCCCTTGCCTCCACCGGAAGGGAGAAGGTCCCGGCACCGAATCGGTGCCGGGACCTTCTGCATTGGGCGCCCGGCTAGAGTGGGCTGGTGGTTCCCCTCCTCGTTGTGCTCGGCGTCCTCGGCGTGTCCGCGTCCGGGCCGCTCATCGCCGGCACGCTCGCCAGCACATCGGTCACTGCGTTGGCCATCGCGTTCTGGCGCAACGCCATTGCCTCCGTCGTCATGGCTGCGCCCGTCGCTGTGCGAAGCCCGCAGCAGTTCCGCCGGCTCGGCCGGCGAGAGTACGCGTGGTCCGCGGTCGCCGGGACGGCCCTCGCGTTCCACTTCGTGTGCTTCATCCTCTCCCTCACGCTGACTTCCGTCGCGGCGTCGACCGCGCTTGTGTGCCTCCAGTCGGGCTGGATCGCGGTCTTCTCCCTCATCCGGGGCAGGAAGCTTCCGACGCCCGTGGTCGTGGGACTGGGCATGTCCTTCGCGGGCGTCATCGCGATCACCGGACTTGATCTCGGGACCTCGCCTGGGGCGCTCCAAGGCGATCTGCTCGCAGTGGCCGGCGGGATCCTCGCGGCTCTCTATACCATGGCTGGCGGAAAGGCCCGCGAGACGATGGGCACGGCAACCTACACCGCCCTCTGCTATGCCGTGTGTGCGGTGCTCGTCGCGGCTATGGCGCTAGCGAGCGGACAGCGGCTCACGGGCTTCGAGCCGGCTGGCTGGGCCGGGATCCTCGCGATCACCGTAGCCGCGCAGCTCGTGGGCCACACGGCGTTCAACCACCTCGTAGCGACGCTGAGCCCGCTCGTCGTGTCGATGTTCATCCTGCTCGAGATCCCCGGCGCGGCCATCCTCGCTGCAGTCTTCCTGCATGAGATGCTCCCCGTGGGGATCTACGCCGGGCTGGGACTCATCCTGGCTGGGCTCGCCGTCGTCGTGATCGGGCAGCGCCGTGCTCGACCGGCACGGGGCATCGAGCTGCCGACCGAGCCGGAACTCGGGGCCGACTGACGGGGTTTCGACTGCGCGGCCGCCGACTGGGCTGGTCCGCGGGGTTGGCTAGACGCCGCCTCGCTTGGCGAGCGGCTGGTTCGCCGCGTGGATGGCGCGCAGGAGCTTCGCGGGGTAGTACACGGAGAAGATCACGGCCATCGGTGCGCGAAGTGCGATCTTCTTGATGTTGTGCGCCTTGTACGTGCGGTCGAACCGCTGCACGTAGTACCGGTAGTCCTTGGGCGAATCCTCGAGGCGTCGCGCGGACATCCCTGAGACCATCTCGGGCCAGTACTGGATCCTGAGTCCTCGTTCGGCCAGGTGCAGGGACAGGTCGATGTCCTCGTGCATCTCGTCCTTCTCATCCCGGCACGTCGAGCCGCGGATGGTTTCCCAGGCTGTGCGGCGCAGCGCCATGTTGGAGCCGAAGAGAAAGTGGTACTCGTGCCGTGAGAGCCGCAGGAGCAGCTGGCGGACCTTGTCGTCTGCCTTGAGACCGAAGCGCCGCATGGGCATGTCGTAGTAGATGACGGGCCCTGTCGCGGCCTGCACGGTGGGGTCCGCAAAGGCGCGCTGGACCTCCTCGACCCAGTCGGGTTCGAGCAGGGAATCGGCGTCGATTCGCCCGATGACGTCCCCCGTGGCGTAGTCGAGCCCGAAGTTGCGGGTAGGAATGAGTCCCTGTTCGGCGTCCTGGGTCAGCAGGATGATGCGGGACTCGGGATATTCCTCCTGCAGTTGGCGGACGATCTGCGCCGTGGTGTCCTTGGACCTGTTGTCCACCACGATGATCTCGTGGGCCGGGGCAGACTGGTAGATGGCCGCCGTGACGCACTGGCGGATGACGCTCTCCTCGTTGTACGCCGGGATGACGATGGACACGCTCAGCTGTGCTTCGGCCGGCGACTCAGTCACGTCGAGGAGTGCGGTTTCGGAGTCCATCACGAGCCAAATCTAGCAAAGGCGGGCCGTGCCGCCCCTGTGCATGACCAGACGGGTCCTTGCGCGCGGCCGGACGGGCGACGTAGGGCACGAAAGCGGGCGCGAACCCACGAGCCGTGGTTCCGCGCCCGCTGAAGGACGTGCGGGGTCTTCCTTCGCCCCGTGCTGGGCGGTCAGGCGCCCGGGGCGTCCTTGGCTTCATCCTGGCCGCCATTCGACGCGGCGTGGATGTTCTTCATCGCCTGCGAGGCATCCGGGCCGGCCACGTGCTTGCCTTCCGCCGCGGTTGCGTCCTCCGTCTCGGCCTCGGTCCGGGGGGCGGTGGCATCCACAGGAGTGGCGACCTGGACGGCGTCGGGAGTGATCGCAGCCTCAGTGAGGGGCTCGTCCGCCACCGGTGCCGGCTTCTCGGCCATGACAACCGGCTCGGTGCTCGGCGCAGTGCTTGCCGGTACGGGTGCGGGGGTCGCGGCCTGGCTTGCCGCGGCCGTGGATGGCGCGGCGCTGCTAGGCGCGGGCGGTACGGGCGAAGGGGTCTTCCATGGGTCCTCGACCGGCTTGGCGGCCTTCCACGCCGCGACACCGGCAGCCACCGCCGCCGCTACCACGCCGAAGACGAGGAGTCCGCGGCGCTTCTTCTTCGGCGCGGGCGAGGAGATCTCATCCGCGGCCCGTCGCATTGCCTGCTGTGCGGCAGAGACGGCATCCTTTGCGGCCGCATCAGCCTGGCGCACGACGCCGGAGTCGGCGATCCTCTGCGCGACAGCGTCAACGTGGGCGGGGGCGCTCGAGAGCGAGCGATTGACGGACTCTGCCGCCTGCGCGATGCCCTCGGAGATCTTCGGCAGGTACGTGTCCGCCGCATCCTTGATGGCGGGTGCAGCCTTGTCGACGGCGTGGTGAAGCCTCGGCGCGGCGGTATCGACCGCATCTGTGATCCGCGGAGCGAGCTGCGACAAGCCGTCCTGGATCTTCGGGGTCACGGTGGCCACTCCTTCGGCCAGATTGTGCGCAGCGGACTTGAGTCCCTCTTGGATGCGCGGTGAGGCAGTGTCAAGGCCCTGCTGGATCCTCGGTACGGCCCAGTGCACCGCCGCATCGACGCGTGGCTGCGCCCAGTCCCGGGCGTTCTCGACGCCCGAGGCAACATTGTGCTGGACGTCCCGGGCGAGGGACTCGGTTGCGTTCAGGCTCTTCTCGACTGGTTTCTTCACGGTGACCTCCGGGAATCTGCTGGACTAACGCCAGCCTACGTGGCAGGCGATGCGTAGGCTACGGTCACACGAGCGCAGAGGCCGATGGGTTCCCCGATTTCACCGAGCGCGGAACGACGGCGGCACCGGGCGGAGGCCTGTCGTGCCATGGAAGAATGGCCGCCATGAGCGCAATCGCAACTGCCAAGGCAACCATCCACACGAACCACGGTGACATCGTGGTCAACCTCTTCGGCAACCACGCGCCGAAGACGGTCAAGAACTTCGTGGGCCTCGCGACCGGCGAGCAGTCCTGGACGCACCCGGAGACGGGCGAGGACAAGACCGGCACTCCCCTCTACAACGGCACCATCTTCCACCGCATCATCCGCGACTTCATGATCCAGGGCGGCGACCCCCTCGGCAAGGGAATCGGCGGCCCGGGCTACAAGTTCGACGACGAGATCCACCCCGAGCTCACGTTCAAGGACCCGTACAAGCTCGCGATGGCCAACGCCGGAATCCAGGGCGGCAAGGGCACCAACGGCTCGCAGTTCTTCATCACCACGACCGACACGAGCTGGTTGCACGGCAAGCACACGATCTTCGGCGAGGTCGCCGATGACGCATCGAAGAAGGTCGTCGACGAGATCGAGGCCGTCCGCACGGGGATGCAGGACCGTCCGGTCGAGGACGTCGTCATCTCCTCGATCGACGTCGAGCAGCTCTGACTCGCCTGACGTGACCCAAGGAAGCCCGGCGGCCGGCCCCGAGGCCGTCCCCGTCTGCCCGCGCCACCCGGACCGAGTCTCCTATGTGACGTGCCAGCGCTGCGGTCGGCCTGCGTGCCCCGAGTGCCAGCGGCCGGCCGCCGTCGGCTTCCACTGCGTGGACTGCGTCCGCGAACTCTCCGCAGCCCGCCAGGGCCATCAGGGCAAGACGGTCTACGGTGCCACGGCGCGTCCCGGCGGGCGGCCGGTCGTGACCCTCGCCATCATCGCCGTGTGCGCGGTCGTCTACGCGCTGCAGTGGCTCGTGCCGGACGACGCCGTGACGGACGCCTTCTTCTATCGGAATTCCGCGGCTCTCACTGCCGAGGAGCCCTGGCGCATGCTGACGAGCGCCTTCCTGCACTCGCAAGGGTTCTTTCTGCACATCGTGCTGAATATGTACACGCTGTGGCTTTTCGGCCAGGCGCTCGAGCCCGTCCTGGGCCGGATCCGCTTCCTCGCCGTGTACCTCCTCTCCGCGGTCGGTGGGTCCGTCGGCTTCCTGCTGCTGGCGCCCGGGCAAGCGGATGTGATCGGGGCCTCGGGTGCTGTCTTCGGACTCTTCGGCGGGCTGTTCGTCGTCATGCGGCAGAGGGGCGGCGACGTACGCCAGCTCCTCATCCTCATCGGGATCAACGCTGTGCTCGGCTTCGTGATCCCGGGCATCGCGTGGCAGGCCCACCTCGGCGGACTCCTCACCGGAGCCGCGGCGACCGCGGTGGTCGCCTATGCGCCCCGCGGCCGGTCCCGCACCGCCGTGCAGATCGGCGGGTTCGTGGTGATCGCCGTGCTGCTTGCCGCGGTTACGTTCGTGAAGGTCTCCTCCGCCGTGGTTTCCGCTGGCGGCTACGGAATCTGAACGCCGGACCCCTCTCCACAGCGTTATCCACAGTGTGTACAACTTACAGTCCTGTAGTTACTCGGCCGTAGACCCCTTGTTCACGGCCCACGGGGTCGGGCCGTTCGATTGAGCTCGGCACCCGTAGGCCCCGCATCCCCAGTCTGTGGATAACTCTGGCCAGCGCCTGTGGATGCTGTGGACGGCCGTGGCTCAGGCGCCGTCGTGCGCGAGGAGCTCGTCGAGCCGCTCGTAGCCCTCATTCATGCCATCGGTCATCCCTGCCTGGAGCATGGCATCGCGGTCCTCGACCGCCTGGAAGGTCGAGTGGACCGTGAGGCGGCACCGCCCGTCGGGCAGGTCCTCGAGGACCGCTGTGTCGAGGGAGACGTGTCCGGGGGCTCCCTCGAACTCGAAGGTCTGGACCATCCGGGTCGGAGACGTCAGCTCGTGGAACGAGCCGTGGAACGCATACTGGTTTCCTTCCGTATCCGATTGGGAGAACCGGTACGAGCCGCCCGTGCGGGCATCGAAATGGTCGATTGAGGTCGCGTACTTCCTCGGACCGATCCATTGGGCAAAGATCTCCGCGTCGGTGTGGGCGCGGTACACGCGTTCAGCGGATGCGTCGAACGTGCGGACGACGTCCACGAACGGGAGCCCGGGCTCGGCGGTGACTGTCGAGGTCTTGGTGGCGGTCATGGCTGGATTCCTTCCTCAGTGTCCTGGGCTGCGACGCCCCGGTGGGACAGAAGCGCATCGAGGCGCTGGTACTTCTCTTCGGTCCGGATCCGGTAGTCGTCGATCCAGGCGGCCAGGGGGCCGAAGGCGGTGGGTTCAAGGTGGCAAGGGCGGCGCTGGGCGTCGCGGCTGCGAGTGATGAGGCCAGCGTCCTCGAGCACCTTGAGGTGCCTGGACACTGCCTGGACGGTCACGGCGAAGGGCGCCGCGAGTTCATTGACGGTGGCGTCGCCGTGTGCCAAGCGTGCCACCAGCTTCCTCCGAAGCGGATCGGACAGGGCGGCGAAGGCACGGTTGAGCCGGTCCTCATCCGCGGTCGTCTCAACTGCCGTGGCTTCCATGTCGTCCCTCCTGTGATCGATACATCTGGTATTCAACATATCGATTGTTCAATGTATTCGTTGTTCAATCTAGCTGTTGTTCAACGTATCCGTTGAATACGATCAATTTACGCCGCGTCGATCTGCGGGTCAAGTGATCTTCTCCACAGCGGTTATCCACAGTGTGAGTAACTTACAGCCGTGTAGTTCAGCTGGCGTTTACCCGCTAGCGCCCGCCGTGTTCATCTGAGGAGCGGTTTTGACCGCAACTTGTCCCCACGTGTGGATAACTCTGGGCATAAAGCCTGTTGGAAAGTGGACAAGCGTGCAGAGGCCAGCCGGCTGGGTCGCCTAACATGGGAAGCGGAATACGTCCAGTCACACGGGTGCGAAGACCCAGAGGAGAGCTATGGAGCCGACGCAGTTGACCCGCCGCGCTGCCCTTGCCGGCCTGGCTGCTGCGGTCAGCACCGCGGCCGCGGCCTGCAGCGCCCCGGAAGACGCCCAGGCCAACCTTGCAGCGCCGGGCGCGTCCGCGACTCTCACTCCATCCTCGACCCCCACGCCGTCCGCCACTCCGACGCCCGCCAAGCCGGCGTTCACCTCCGACTTCGCCATCCCACCCGTCCAGGGCGGTCTTGCCCCAGTGATCACGCGGGTGGTTACGAAGCAGCCCGTCGTCTTCCTCACGATCGACGACGGCATCGTCAAGCACCCCGAGTCCCTCGCGCTGCTCAAGCAGTACGACTACCCGGCCACACTGTTCCTCACGAAGTCGGCGATGGGCGAGAACCCTGGGTTCTTCACGGGCTTCCAGAAGGCCGGCGACCGCATCCAGGACCATACGATCAGCCACGACACGACGATGAGCACCAAGGGCTACGCCTACCAGCTCGGCGAGATCACGGGGATGAGGGACTACATCTCCACAACCTACGGGGCGGCACCCACCCTGTTCCGGCCGCCGGGCGGCGCCTACTCGCCCACGATGCGCAAGGCCGTGGCCGACGCGGGGCTCAAGGCCATCATCGACTGGGAGGCCAAGGCCAACGCCGGCTCGATGCAGTACCAAGTCGGCAATGGGCTGCGCCCCGGCGACATCGTGCTCATGCACTTCCGTGAGGAGTTCGCCGCGGACCTCGCGGCGTTCCGCGCTGCGCACCAAGCGGCCGGCCTCACGGTCGTCCGGCTCGAGGACTTCATCGGCGCCTGAGGCTCCCCGAAACGGCGCGGTACCGGCGTAGGCTCTGGCGAGGAGGTATGCCATGAGCAATCTGGAGACCGATCCCCGCGAGACCCTCTGTGCCGACCGGCCCGGGGGCTCCGGGGTCGAGATCATCGAGCCCCGTGAGGTTCCCCTCGGCGGCCCGCGGGCCATGACAGTCCACCGCACGCTCCCCTCGAGGGAGCGTTCGCTCGTGGGTGCGTGGTGCTTCCTCGACCACTACGGGCCCGACGACGTCTCGTCGAGCGCCGGCATGCGCGTCCCACCGCATCCCCACACGGGCCTGCAGACGATCAGCTGGTTGTTCACGGGCGAGATCGAGCACCGCGACAGCGCCGGGCACCACGCCCTGGTCCGCCCGGGCGAACTGAATCTCATGACCGCCGGGCGTGGCATCAACCATTCCGAGTATTCGACCCACGGCACCACCATCCTGCACGGGGTCCAGCTGTGGACAGCGCTCCCCGACCCCTTCCGCGCGGTTCCTCCGGGATTCGAGCGGTACGCCCCGCCCGCCGTCGAACTCGAGGATGAGACGGGTGCCCGCGCCGGGGAGCTGCGTGTGTTCCTCGGATCCCTTCACGGGGCGGCCTCCCCGGTGCGGACCTATACCGCGCTGCTGGGCGCCGAAGCGGTGCTCGAACCCGGTGCCGCCGTCGAGGTCCGGATCGCAACGGAGTTCGAGCACGCGATCCTGCCCGACGGCGGAAGCCTCGAGCTCGACGGCGGGGTTGACGGGGAGACAGTCCCCCAAGCCCACCTCGCATACCTCGCGGCTGGCCGGGATCGCGTGCGACTGGCGAATCCGGGCAGCGCTCCCCTGCGCGTGATGATTCTGGGCGGTCCCCCGTTCGCGGAAGAGATCACCATGTGGTGGAACTTTGTGGGACGCTCCCATGAGGAGATCGTCGCGTTCCGGGAGACGTGGAACAGCGAGATTTCAGGCGGCCAGACGCACGACGACGCCCCGTTCGGCCCCGTCGTCGAGCTCACCGAGGGCGAGGCGGCCCTTCCTGCGCCGCCGTTGCCGAATGTTCGGCTCCGCCCGCGGCCCCGGGCGCGGGATGCGGTAACGACCGGCGCACCAGCCCACAACGCACAGCACAGCACCGCACCGCGCAACACCCAGAACACCGCAGACGAGAGGGAGGTACCCATGAGCGTCCAGGAATCCGAGCAGCAGGCAGGACAGACACAGTATGTGCAGGCGGAGCAGCGGCACCGATACGAGGTGCACGTCGGCGGGGCGACTGCCGGCTTCACCCAGTACCGGGTGCTGTCCGACGGCGCCGTGCTTGCCTTCGACCACACTGAGGTGGCCGACGGCTATTCCGGCATGGGGCTCGCGAGCAAGCTCGTGACCTTCGCACTCGATGATGTTCGGGCCAAGGGGCAGCGGATCCGTCCGTACTGTCCCTACGTACGGGCGTTCATCAAACGGCACCGTGAGTACGCGGATCTTGTCGAGGATGGCTTCACCGAGTGAACCGCCGGTGATCGAGGTGGTCGAGGCGGGTTTTCCACACCCTTGTCCACCCCGTGGATAACTTACAGTCGTGTTGTTCCTTGTGACTGACCGGTATCCACGGACTTTCCCACAGGCTGTGGATAACTTGTCGCCGGAAGTTCACAGCCGGTGGACATCGTCAGGGACGCAGCGCCGGCCCCGGGGTGTTAGCGTGGGCCGACCAGTCCCCCTGCCTGTGCGAGGAGCGCATGAGCGTCGTCTGGAAGCCCATCGAGGCCGCCCACGCCCCCGCATGGGCTGAACTGAGCAATCTCCTGGCCCGTGCCGACGACACCGATGAGTTCTACAATCCTGAAGACCTCGTCGAGGAGCTCGAGGAACCGGGCGTCGATCCGGTGGCGGATACGCTCGGAGCGTGGGACGGCGACACCATGGTTGCCTATGGCCAGCTGCGCGTGACCGAGGCGATCCTCGACCGTGAGGCGAATGCGTCGCTCTCCGGCGGGGTTCATCCCGCGTGGCGAGGACGCGGTCTGGGACGGGCCGTCATGGACTGGCTCGAGCCGCGCGCGGATGTCCTCGCGGCGCAGCGCTTCCCCGGCGCTCCGGTGGTCTGGTACGTGTGGTGCGGCAAACCCGGTTCTTCGGCAGGGCGGCTCGCGGCCGCCCGCGGATACCGCCCGGGGCGGTACTTCCGGGACATGAGGCTCGCGCTCACGACGTGGGAACCAGTCGACTCGGCCGCGGACCCGGTCTGTGCCCACCTTGCTCCAGCGCACCACGAGGCGACCCGCCGCGCCCACAACGAGGCGTTCGCCGACCACTGGCGGTCTTCCGAGCGCGACCCCGCCCGGTGGGCAGATCAGCTCTCCTCTCGCAGCTTCCGCGCGGACCTCTCGCGCGTGGCGGTGAACCCGGATCCCGGCCTCGATCCGGATGACGCCGTCGACGCGTACGTCCTGTGCCACGAGTTCGTGAGCGGGGAGCTCTACGTGACCCTCGTGGGAACCCGGAGGCGAGCCCGTGGACAGGGCCTCGCGAGTGCCCTCCTGCAGGATTCGCTCGCCGCCGCCAAGGCGCAGGGATACCGGCTCGCGGATCTCGGCGTGGACTCCGAGAGCCCTACGGGAGCGGTGGGACTCTACGAGCGTGTGGGCTTCATGCCGATCCGCACCACGGTGGTCTACGAGCGCCGCCGCTGACCCCGCCCCCTCCATTCCCTCACTGTCTCGGGTACAGGCGGCGGCTACTATGGCGCCCATGGAGCGCGAAACCGGCAGCACCGTCTCCCCTCGTCCCCGGGCTCCTGAAGCGGAGGAACGTCCGCTCGCGCTGATCACGGGAGTCGGGCGCACGGTCGGGATCGGGGCGGGCATCGCGCGGGAGCTTGCCCGGCAGGGCTGGGACCTCGCACTCTCCTATTGGCGCCCGTACGACGCGCGGATGCCGTGGGGAGTCCAGACGCACGACGCCGAGCGGCTGGCCCAGGAGCTCCGCGACGTTGGCGCGTCGGTCACCGCGGTCGAGGCCGATCTTTCTGACCCCGCCGTCCCTGCGCGGCTCCTGGCCCAGATCCGGGCCGAGCGCCCGGTCAGGGCGCTCGTGCTGAGCCACGCGGAATCCGTGGATTCATCGCTCATGGACACGAGCCTCGACTCCTTCGACCGGCACTTCGCAGTCAACGCGAGGGCCTCGTGGCTCCTGATCCGGGCCTTCGCGGAGCAGTTCCCGGACGAGTGGCACGGACTGGGACGAATTGTGGCCCTGACCTCCGACCACACCGTCAGAAATATGCCGTACGGGGCAAGCAAGGGTGCTCTGGATCGCATCGTGTTGGCCGCGGCCCGCGAACTCGCAGACGAAGGCATCGCGGCGAATGTGATCAACCCGGGTCCCGTGGACACGGGCTGGATGGACGACGAGACGAGGGAGTCCCTCACGGCCCGCCAGCCGTGGGGCCGGCTTGGGACGCCGCGGGATGTGGCAGGTGTGGTGGCCTTCCTCCTCAGCGCACCCGGTGGCTGGATCAACGGCCAGCTCATCAAGGCCGATGGAGGATTCTCGGCCTGAAACATGCAACTCAGGGAATTAGAGATATTCGATGGATCGCATCTTGGGAGGAAGTGGGTCCCTCCGCTCCGATCAGTGGGACGAAGCGATCTCGGGGTTGACCGGAGCCAGCAGGTCCGGTGCCCCACGGCCATGCTCGTCCGGTGTCCCACTGTCGTCGGGCGTCCGGTTGCGGAGGAACGCCGCGAGGACGATTGCGGCGACGCCGGCCGCCGCGGCCACGAGGAACGCAGCGCGGAATCCAGCCATGGCAGCCTCCGGGGCTGGCATGCTCGCCGCAGCGCCGCGCGCGGTCCCCGCCATGACGGCGACGAGCAGCGCCGTCCCGGCAGCACCGGCAACCTGCTGGAGGGTGTTCAGGATTGCCGAGCCGTGGCTGTAGAGGCGCGGTGGGAGCGGGTTGAGGCCGGACGTGAAGGTGGGGGTGAACAAGAGGGAGAGCCCCATCGAGAGCACCACGTGGAGGCCCATCGCGAACCACACGGAGGTGTCCGGGCGGAGGAAGGCGAGGGCCACGAGCACGGCCGTGATGAGCGAGGTGCCTGTGACCGTGAGCGGCACGGGGCCCACCCGGTCGAACCACTTCCCCACCGTTGGCGCAAGCAGGCCCATCACGAGGCCTCCGGGCAGCAGGAGGAGCCCGGTACCCAGGGTGTCGAGCCCGCGCAGCTCCTGCAGGTACAGCGGGAGCAGGATCACCACGCCGAACAGCGCCATCATGCCCACCATGAGCAGGGCCGTGGCGATCGTGTACATCGGATACGTGAACGCGCGCAGGTCAAGCAACGGCGAGCCCGAGCGCTGGAGCGCGAGCTGCCGCAGGACGAAGAGCACGAGTGCGACGCCGCCCACCGCAAGAGGAACCACCGGGCCCAGGCCGCCGGTGCCGTCTCCGCCGATCTGGCTGAGCCCGTAGACCACCCCGCCGAACGCCGGAACCGAGAGCAGGGCCGAGAGGACGTCCAGAACCGGCCGCTCGCCGTCGGACGTCGCGGGAAGCTTCGCCGCGCCGAACAGCAGCGCGGCGACGGCGATCGGCAGGACTGCGAGGAACATGAAGCGCCACGAGAAGTACTGGAGGATGAGGCCGGAGATGGTCGGACCGAGGGCCGGGGCCACTGAGATCACGATGCTCACCGTGCCCATGACCTGGCCTCGGCGCGGGATCGGGATGAGGTTCAGCACGCTCGTCATGAGCAGCGGCATCATGATGGCTGTTCCGGAGGCCTGGACCACGCGTGCGAGGAGCAGGATCCCGAAGCCCGGTGAAACGGCCGCGAGCAGCGTGCCGGCACTGAACAGGCCCATCGCGAGGATGTACACGGTGCGGAGGCTGAGGCGCTGCAGCAGGAATCCGGTGGTCGGGATGACCACGGACATCGTGAGCATGAACGCCGTGGCGAGCCACTGGACGGTCGGCGCGTCCACATGCAGCTCGCCCATGAGCCGCTGAAGGGCCACGTTCATGATCGTCTCGTTCAAGATCACCACGAACGCCGCAACGACCAGGACGGTGACGACGAGTCTGGTCTCGGGCGTGATCTGGTGCTGCTCGCGCGCGCTTCGGGGGTGTCCGGCGGCCGACGGCGAGGGGTGCTCGGGTGCGGAGGGCAAAGGGACTCCTGGGACGGATTGGTCTGGGAAGCGTCTGTGGGGTCCAACCGTGTCCGGGGCGCGGTGATTCCCGATGGGCGGGACGCAGGCCTCCATTGTCCCAGACGTGGGGGAGCAACACCCTGCGGATTGACCCGGGGCGTCAGGCCCCGCGGATGTTCCTCGCGCGGTAGCCCGTGAAGGCGACGGCGAGGAGGGCCGCGGTGATGGCGACGATCCACCACACGGGTGCCCAGTCGGCGTCGGCCGCCGTCACGCGGGGGATGACGTGGAACGGGCTGGTGCCGAGCAGCCAGTCCGGCGCCTTGAGCAGGGGGCCGAAGAGCGTCAGGATGAGCCAGTACACGACGAGCAGCCACGCGATCCAACGGAACGTCGGAATCAACCCGACCAGGGCAAGCCCTACGGCCGCCGCGAGCCACAGTGGGGGAACCGTCGCGAGAGACTGCCGCACAACGTCCGCGACGTCGATCTGGGCGCCCGTCGAGGCAGCGGTGGCCGCGAGGACGACGCCGCCGACCGCCACCGTGACGGCCGGCGCCACGAGCGCCACGGCCGCCGCAGGGGCGAAGTAGCCCTGCCGCGAGACAGCGGCCGAGAGAAGCCACTCCGCGTGGCCCTCGTCCTCCTCGGCAGCGAACCGTGCGGCGATCTGGATCCCGAACGCTGCGCCGGTCATCGACAGCATGAGCAGGAGCATCGCGACGAACGTGAGGGTGAGGTCCGCCTCCGTTGTGGCGCGCGCGGCCAGGAGCTGACGGATGAACGCGTTGCCCTCATAGAAGTCGCGCATGGTGCCGGTGACGAGCCCGAAGACGAAGCCGAGGAATGCGAAGGTCGCCAACCACGTGAGCGTCGGTGCGCGGTTGAGCGCGGCCGTGTGCCCCCAGATCCCGGCGCCCCACCGAGGCGGCCCGGGCCGCTGGCCCACCAGGCCGCCGCCGAAGTCCCGCCGACGCGAGAGCCACCCTCCGGCCGCCGCCGTCACGAGGCCGGCCAGGACGAGCAAGCCCCAGGGGAGTACATTGCGCTCCGAGGCCGGCCGGACGAGCTCCGCCCAGCCCATGGGGCTGGTCCACAGCATCCACTCCCCGCCCGAGAGCGTGTCCGCCACGCCCCGGAGCACGTAGCTCACCACGAGGACGCCGGCCGCGAGGGTGTTGGCCGTGCGCGCGTACGCCCCGATCTGCGAGGTCACAGCCGCCACCCCTGCGAACGCGATCCCCATGCCCCCGATGAGGCCGCCGAGCGCGAGCGCCTCGTCTGCCCGCGCGCCCGACGCCGTCAGGGTGCCGCCGATCGCGAGGGCCACCGCCGCCGAGGCGAGCCACGCGAGCAGGACGGCGGAGGCGAGCCGCGCGTGCGGACCCACTACCCCCGAATCGATGAGCTCGGCCTCCCCCGAGTCCTCCGCGGCGCGCGCGTGCCGCGTCACAGCGAACACTGCCATGAGCGCGGCAAAGAACATGCCGAAGACCTGGATGCGCCACGTCGTGAAGCCAAAGGCGTTGTCCAGATGGTGTGCGGGCCCGATGAGGAGCATGAATGCGGGGTTGGCGCTCAGGCTGAGTTCGAGGGCCTTGGCCTCCTGCGGGGTCTCGAACACGGTCGAGTAGCTGTTGTAGACCGCGAAGGGGAAGAACGCGATGATGAGGACCCACGGCGCGAGCTTGAACCTGTCGATGCGCAGTGCGAGGAGCAGCAGGCGCCATGTCCCCGCGAACGCCGTCATGGTGCCTCCTCCGGCGAGTCCCCGCGGTGGCGACCGTGCCCGCGGGGGTGCGGGGCGGCGTCGTGCGTCTGATCCCCTCTCTCGGAGGCGGCCGACGGCGGGAGCCTCTCGCCGTAGTGCTGGAGGAACAGGTCCTCGAGGCTCGGCGGCGTGACAGTGAGCGCACGGACGCCGTGCGCGGCGAGGGCGTTCATGGCGGGGCCGAGCCCGTCGGCGTCGACGCTGAAGCGGACCCGATGGTCCTCGACGCGCAGGTCAGCGACGCCCGGGAGAGAGCTGAGCTCCGCCCCTCCATCCTCGAGCGTCGCGGCCACATTGGTGCGGGCGTGGAAGCGCATCTGCTCGAGTGTCCCGGTCTCGACGACCCTGCCCTGGCGGATGATGCTGATGCGGTCTGAGAGGGCCTCGACTTCCGACAGGATGTGGCTCGAGAGCAGCACACTGCGACCGGCCGCCTTCTCGCCCCGGATCTCCTCGCGGAACAGCGCCTCCATGAGCGGATCGAGGCCCGCGGTTGGCTCATCGAGGATGAGGAGCTCGGCGCGCGAGGCCAGCGCCGCTACGATGGCGACCTTCTGCCGGTTGCCCTTCGAGTAGGTGCGCCCACGCTTGGTCGGGTCGAGTTCGAACGTGTCGATGAGCTGAGCCCGGCGCGCCTCGTCGAGGCCGCCGCGGAGCCGGCCGAGGAGATCGATGGCCTGGCCGCCGGTCAGGCTCGGCCACAGGCTCACATCACCGGGCACGTACGCGACGCGGCGGTGGAGCTCGACGACGTCGCGCCACGGATTGCCGCCAAGCAGCTCGACATGGCCTGCCTCGGCCCGAAGGAGGCCCAGCAGGACGCGCAGCGTTGTGGACTTGCCGGCGCCGTTCGGTCCCAGGAATCCGAGGACCTCGCCCTCGCGGACCTCCAGATCGAGGCCGTCGAGGGCACGTACGGATCCGAAGGTCTTCACGAGGCCAGTGATGCTCACCGGGGTGCTCATGGTGTGATCGTAGGCCGCGCCGCCGACACGCGGGAGGGACTGGCGACCTGTGTGCGGGAGGGAGCACGCGGCGTCGTGCGGCTAGGCGCGTCAGGCGAGGTCGTACACGACGATCGTGGTGCCCGGCTCGAGACGCCCTCCCGTTGAGCGGTACGCAGCGAGGGCGGCCTCGTTGTCGTGCTCGGTTCCGGTCCACATGCCGTAGCAGCCGCCCTCACGGGCGATCTCCGCGAGGGCGCCGACGAGGTGGGAGGCAACCCCGCGGCGTCGCCAGTCCTCGGCAACTGCGAGCTCGTACAGGAACATCTCAGTGCCCTTGTCCGGGTGGGTCATCTCGACGCCGCTGACGAAGCCGACCGCTCGGCCGTCCGGGCCCTCTGCAAGCAGCAGGTGGTGGCCGGGCTTGGCGAGGAAGTCGCGCGCCCCGGCTTCCGTGATCGGGCCGTCGAACAGTCCGGACGCGGCCGTGAGGCGGTACGCGTCGCCCCGCGTGAGGCGGCGGATTGTGATGTTCGGCGCGCTGTTCGCGTCCACAGCGCCGAGCCTACGCCGCTCCCGGCGCGAGATGAACGGGAGGCGAACCGAACATCAACTGCGGCTTGCTAGACTCGAACAGCTGAGCCCTCCCCGGCTCGCCAACCCACATGATCATCCGGAACGGACGCCGTTGCTGAGCGCCCGGAACCGGCGTGCGCCCGAAAAGAGGAGACCTCAACCCTCATGACAGCCTTGGCCGAGCCCGACTACTACGACGACTCCGACTACCGCTCCGAGCTCGATGCAAAGTATGAGGAGGGCTTCGGGCAGAGTTCTCAGTTCGACGACGAGGACGACGACGGCCTCGACGACCTCTTCTCCGGGCTCTTCGACGACGATGAGGACGACGACGACTTCGCGCCCGTCAAGCCGAAGTCCGCGCCGAAGAGGGCCGCGGCCAAGGCGACAGCGAGCTCGGTCACGACGGCCCCGCGCACCGTCCCGGATACCAAGATGATCACGACCTCTGTTTCGCGTGCGCCCGAGCCGGTGATCGTGGTCGAGGTTCATGTCGCGGACGCTGCGCCCGTTGAGGTTTCAGTGCTCGAGGCGCCCGCGGTGGATGTGCCCCGTGAGGACGTACCCCGGGTGCAATCCCCAGCGGTGGAGGACCTAGGCGTCGAGACCCTCCCGGGTGATGATTCGCCGGTGGATGCCGTCCGCGGTGAGGCTGAGCGGGCGTGTGCCGCTGCCGACGACGCCGCGGCCGCGGCGAAGCGGGCCGTCACCGATGCCGTCGCGAAGGCGGCTGCGGCCAAGGCTGCGGCTGCCGAGGCATCCGCCGCGGAGCAGGCGGCCCAGGACGCGCTGGCCGCCTCCGCCGCTGCCGCGGAGATTGCGGAGCGGGCCGCCGCCGAACTCGAGCTTGCGCTGTCGATTCAGTCTGCTGCGGTCGCAGAGGCGACGCAGGACATGACCTCGGCGTCGCAGGAGGTGACTTCGGCGTCGGTGGGGGTGACTTCGGCGTCGGTAGGGGTGACCTCGGCGTCAGTGGGGGTGACTTCGGCGAGTGTGGAGCCCGAGTTCGCGGCGCACATCGCTCCCGTCAACCAGCACGTCGAGTTCCTGCGCAAGCTGCGCCCCGGCTTCGAGGTCCCGTACGTGGACCCGATCCACTCCGTGGACGAGTGCCGGATCGTGAGCCTCTTCTCCAACACGGGTGAGGCTGATCCGCGCGGCTATGTGTGGGCGGGCGACGACGCCGCGGCCACCCGGCTCCTCGGTCTCCAGTACCAGCTCGGCCTGCGGCCCGAGTGGATCATGCCGTGGAACGCCTACCCGTGGTTCACCCCGGGTGAGGTCAATGGCAAGCTCACCCCGGAGCAGCTGCACGCGGGCCTCAAGCCGCTCCTGGCGTTCCTCAAGACGGTGCCGCGCGCCTCGGCCATCGTCGCGCACGGCACGGAGGCGAACCGCCTCGCACAGATGCTGCTCAAGACGGACAACCCGCTCATCTGGCGCCGCGGCCTCAAGGTCTACAAGGCCCGCTCGCTGCACGGACGCGCGTTCGCGGGCTCGAAGGAGCGCCAGACCGAGTGGCTCATCGACATGGGCCGTGCCTACGCCGACGCGATGGCGCGCGCAGGCCTCAAGTCCGGCAGGTAGCCGGCGGAGCACCCCAAAAGAAAGGAAGCGCACGACGCCGGTCCTCGCCGGCGTCGTGCGCTTCAGTTGCTCTTCGATACTACTTGCTGCGCGGCTTGCGCAGGTGCGCCACGGGATCGGCGTCGAGCGTGATGGCCCTCCTGGCCTTCTTCGCCGCGCGCTGCTCCTTGAGCGACTTTGAAGGCTTTTTGTGGGCTTCAGGCTGGTGAGGCTGCTTGTCAGGCATGTCAGAACTCCTTTGGTCATCCCCCCGATTCACACGACAATACGCCGGTAAGATGCTTGGCACCATGCCCCCTCCGAATGCACCTGCCCCGTCATCATCAGCCGTCAGGATCGACTCCTGGCTCTGGGCCGTGCGAGCGTTCAAGACCCGCTCTGCCGCGACCGCCGCGTGCCGTGCGGGGCATGTGCGGCTCAACGGGAACCCGGTCAAGGCGTCACAGACGGTGGTCCCCGGCGACACCGTCGGCGTGCGCCAGCCCGGGTTCGAGCGCCTCCTTGAGGTGCACGTGCTGATCGTCAAGCGCGTCGGCGCCGAGGCCGCGTCGCGGTGCTACACCGACCACACGCCCGAGCGGCCGCCCGCGCCGTTCCTGGGCCTCCCGCAGCGGGATCGCGGGGCCGGTCGGCCCACCAAGAAGGACCGGCGGGAGATGGAGAGGCTGCGGGGGGAGACCCACGGCGACTGAGGGTGAACCCCGCAGAGCGCCGAATGCTCCGAAAGAACCGAGGCACGGCAACAAGGAGGATGCGATGGTGCGCGCAGCCCAGACGATGCAGGCGGCGTTTGTACGTGAGCTCGGCGGTGCGGAGAAGATCGAGGTTGGGCGGCTGCCCGTTCCGGACGCGGGGCCGACGGACTTGCTCGTGCGGATGGAGGCCAGCGCCGTCAACCACGTGGACCTGTTCGTGCGGTCCGGCGCGTACCAGACCAAGACGCCGTTCCCCTTCGTGATCGGCCGGGACCTCGTGGGCACCGTCGAGGCAACAGGCCCGGGCGTGGTCGGCTTCTCCCCGGGGGACCGCGTCTGGACCAACAGTCTGGGCCACGCAGGGCGGCAGGGTGCGTTCTCCGAGTACGCGGTGGTCGGCGCCGACCGGCTCTACACTTTGCCCGACGGCGTGGACCCCTCCGACGCGGCGCCCGTGCTGCATGCCACGGCAACCGCACACATCGGCCTCGTGCGGGAGGCAGCGCTGCAGCCCGGCGAGACGGTGTTCATCGCCGGGGGCGGCGGCGCGGTCGGGAGCGCGACCATCCAGCTCGCGAGGGCCATGGGTGCCCACGTGGTCACCTCGGCGTCAGCGGACGACGGCGAGTGGTGCCGGTCGCTCGGGGCGGACGTCACGCTGGACTACCGGGACCCGGACCTCGCCGTGAAGATCGGCCATGCCGCACCTGCCGGCGTTGATGTCTGGTGGGACAACAGCGGGCACCACGACTTCGAGGTGACGCTGCCTCTCCTTCGCCAGGGCGCGCGCGTGATCATGATGGCAGGCATGGCTGCAGCCCCGATTCTGCCCGTGGGTGCCCTGTACACCCGGGACGCCAAGCTCTGCGGATTCGCCATCAGCAACGCCTCGGTCTCGGACCTGGCCGGTGCGGCGAGGGTTATCAACAGCCTTCTGGCTGAAGGCGGCCTCGTGTCCCGGGTCGGGGCAACGTTCCGCCTCGCCGATGCGGCCAAAGCCCACGAGGCGTTGGAATCCGGAGACGTCCGTGGCCGGGTGCTGGTGGTCCCGTGAACTGAGCCTGGTCAAGGCCGGGTGGGGAGCACTAGGGTCCCCACCCGTCCGCCCGAAAGCTGCAGGCCGAGGCCCTCAGTCGATGGCCCGTCCTTGCCCTCGGGGCTGAAGGCCGTGGTCACCGCAGCGACCGCCAGGATGCCCGCCCAGAAGGGTCCATGACGTTCCTCGAGGACGGCCAGACCGTGACGATGGCGGCGACCGCGCCGGGGCCTGGCGGGACCACCGTCTCGTTCGGCGAGGTCTCCGGCAGGGTCGAGCCGGCGCGGTAGGCGCGTCCGGACACCTTCCGCAGGGCAGAAATCAGTGCCGAACCGTGAGCGTCGCCCATAGCCTCGAAGCGGAGCCAAGAACTTCAATGGCGAGGAGGCCATGATGAGCGCGTTCCCAGAGACGACCCGTGAGACATCGCACGAGTCAGTCAAGAACGTGATGGTCGCGTCCGAGCTGACCCCTGGGGAGGCGGCGGAGCTGGCGGCGATGTACGCGACGATGTCGCGGGAGAACATGGTTCCGCTGTGGACGCAGATCGACGAGCTGATGCCGATGGTCCCGTCTCCGGCGGCGGTGCCACACGTGTGGCGGTGGGACACGATCCTTCCGCTGGCCGCCCGCGCCGGGGATCTGGTGCCGGTGGGCCGGGGCGGGGAGCGTCGCGCGATCGCCCTGGCGAACCCGGGCCTGGGTGGGCTTCCCTATGCGACCCCGACCCTGTGGGCCGCGGTCCAGTACCTCGGCGGCCACGAGGTTGCCCCCGAGCACCGGCATTCGCAGAACGCGTTCCGGTTCGTGGTGGAGGGCGAGGGCGTGTGGACCGTGGTGAACGGCGACCCGGTGCGCATGTCCCGCGGTGACTTCCTGCCGCAGCCGGGGTGGAACTTCCACGGCCACCACAACGACACCGATGCGCCGATGGCGTGGATCGACGGGTTGGACATCCCGTTCGTGCGCGGCATGGACGCGGGCTTCTTCGAGTTCGGCACCGAGCGGGTGACCGATGAGGCCACCCCGGACATCTCGCGCTCGGAGCGGCTCTGGTGCCACCCGGGCCTGCGGCCGCTCTCGCGGCTCGAGAACACCCCGGCGACCCCGATCGGGGCCTACCGGTGGGAGTACACCGACCGGGCCCTGACCGAGCAGCTCGCGCTCGAGGACGAGGGCTACCCGGCCACGGTGGGCCAGGGCCACGCCGCAGTCCGCTACGCCAACCCGACCACGGGCGGGGACGTCATCCCCACGATCCGCGCCGAGTTCCACCGGCTCCGCCCCGGCGTCGCGACACGCACGACCCGCGAGGTCGGCTCGAGCGTGTACCAGGTCTTCGAGGGCCAGGGCGCGTTCGTGCTCAACGGCGAGCGGACCACCGTGACGAAGGGCGACATGATCGTGGTCCCCTCGTGGGCCGCGTGGTCCATCGAGGCCGAGACCCAGTTCGACCTGTTCACGTTCGGCGACCAGCCGATCTTCGAGCGCCTGCACCTGAACCGCACCTTCATCGAAGGCCAGACGACCACGAAGGACCAGCACCAGTGAAGGTCACAACCCTCCGCCTGCCCTCCGGGGCAACCGCTGCCGCCCGCCAGGACGGGGACGCATTCGTCGAAGTGACCGGGTACGCGGACCTGGGTGCGCTCCTGGCCGCGCCCGGCTGGAAGGACATCGCGGCGGCGGCCGACGGCGCGCGGCACCCCGTGCAGGGCGCCGACCTCGCCGCCGTGGTCCCCGCCCCGTCCAAGGTGGTGTGCGTGGGCCTGAACTACGCCTCGCACATCAAGGAGATGGGCCGGGGCCTTCCCGCGCACCCGACACTGTTCGCGAAGTTCGCCGAAACCCTCACCGGCCCCTACGACGACATCGAGCTGCCCGCCGCGGACCCCGCGATCGACTGGGAGGCCGAGCTCGTCGTTGTGATCGGCAAGCGGGCCCGCCGCGTGCCCGAGGCCGAAGCGGCCGGGTACATCGCCGGGTACACCGCGGCGAACGACATCTCGATGCGCACGTACCAGTTCCGCACCAAGGAGTGGCTCCAGGGCAAGATGTGGGAGGCCTCCACCCCGGTCGGGCCCGTCATGGTCACCCCGGAGGAGCTCGGCGCGGACGCGGCGATCACGACCGAGGTCGACGGGGCCAGGATGCAGACCGGGTCCATCGGGGACCTCGTGTTCACGCCGGAATACCTCGTCTCCTACATCTCCGAGATGATCACCCTCAACCCGGGGGACCTCATCCTGACCGGCACCACCGGCGGTGTGGGCCGCGCCCGCACCCCCGAGGTGTACCTCACCGACGGGCAGACGGTCACCGTGGCGATCGAGGGCATCGGGCAGCTCCGCAACGTCGCCCGCGCCCAGGCCGCGGGTCCGGCCGTGCCCGGGGTGCTGCCAGCCGGCGTCGATCTCGCGGCGGCCTCCTCCGGAAACGCCTGAGATGGTTGCCCGCCACGACCTCGTGACAGACGCCGAGACCCGCGCCGGGCTGCTCACGGTCCGGCGCGGCACGGCGTTCTTCGCCCGCAAGCTCAACGAGCTCGCCTACACCGACACGGACGAGCCGTCCCTGCTGCCGGGCTGGTCCCGCCGCCACGTCATCGCGCACGTGGGCTACAACGCCCGCGCCGTCGCCCGTCTCGTCGAGTGGGCCGCCACCGGGATCGAGACCCCGATGTACCCCTCGCCCGAGGCGCGGAACGAGGAGATCGAGTTCGGAGCGACTCTGCCCCCCACAGCGCTGCTCAACCTGTACGACCACTCCGCGATCCACCTCTCGGTCGAGTGGCGCGACCTCCCCGACGCCCGGTGGGGCGAGGAGGTCCGCACCGCCCAGGGCCGGACAGTGCCCGTGTCCGAGACCGTGTGGATGCGCACCCGCGAGGTATGGCTGCACGCGGTCGACCTGGACAACGGCGCCCGCTTCGCGGACATCCCCACTGGGGTGCTCCGCCGCCTGATCGGGGACATCTGGGGAGCGTGGGAGAAGCGCGCCGAGACCGCCGGGCTCGCCGTGCGCGTCCTCGGCGCCGAGGACGGGCTCACCCTCGGCGACCCCGACGCGCCAGGGACCGTCGTGACCGGGCCGCTCGCCGCCGTCGCCCGCTGGGCCGCCGGCCGCGGCACCGAACCAGGCCAGCCGCTCACCGCGACGCGCGACGGCGCACTGCTCGCAGAGGTCCCCATGCCTCCTCGCTGGATCTGAGCATCCGCGCTAGCGTTCACGGTGAGGCGCTCGTTCGAGGCTGAGCCTCCCTCCGCGCAGCCGCGGGCCGGCCACACGTGCGCCATGGGCGTGCTGCCTGGCGCACAGGCCTCACGGTTGCCATGGGAGGATCGGGGGATGACCTTGACTCCCCGCACGATTGCCGGAACGAACGTGGGCCCCGTCGGCTTCGGCTGGATGAACCTCAACCAGGCCTACGGCCCGCTTCCGTCCCGCGAGGACGCCGCCAAGCTCCTGCTCCACGCCTTGGACGAGGGCGTCACCCATTTCGACACCGCCACCATCTACGGCGCCACGGCCAACGAGATACTCCTCGGGGAGACGCTCGCGTCCCGCCGCGGGGAGTTCTTCCTCGCCTCCAAAGGCGGCATGTCCTCAGCAGAGGGGCGCCGCGTGATCGACGGCCGGCCCGAAACCCTCCGTGCGCACGTCGACGCCTCGCTGCGCCGGCTGCGGACGGACCGGATTGACCTGTACTACCTGCACCGGTGGGACCGGACCGTCCCCATCGAGGAGTCGGTCGGAGCCCTCGGGGGGCTCGTCCGCGAAGGCAAGATCGGCGCCGTCGGCCTCTCCGAGATTGGTACCGACGTGCTGCGCCGCGGCCACGCCGAGTACCCCATCGCCGCGCTGCAGAGCGAGTACTCGCCATGGACCCGCAACCCGGAGCTCGGCACGCTCGAGGCCTGCCGTGAACTCGGCATCGCGTTCGTCGCGTTCAGCCCCGTGGGCCGGGGCGCCTTCGGCGGCGTGCTGCGGGATCCGTCCGGGCTGCCGGACTGGGACCTGCGCCGCTCGATGCCGCGGTTCGACGCCGAGCACTGGCCTGCGAACCTCGCGCTCCTCGACCTCTTCGGCGCCCTCGCGGACGACGCCGGGTGCTCGCCCGCGCAGCTCGCGATCGCCTGGGTCCTTTCCCGCGGCGAGCACGTGATCGCGCTGCCCGGCACGCGCAGCTCCGCCCACCTCAACGAGGACTTCGCGGCCGGTTCGCTCGAGCTTTCGGCGGACGTCCTCGCGCGTCGACGAGCTCGTCAACGAGGGAACGGTTGCCGGCGGGCGCTACTCGGCTGCCGCGCAGGCCGACGTGGACACCGAGGAGTTCCCGGTCTCCTAGCGCCGCATTGGAGAGTTGTCCACATAGGCCCAAGGGCCGATGCGGACGCACGACGGCGGTGCCTAGGCTGACGTTGTCGGCTCACCACGGGCCGCGCTCAACCGGGGGAACGCCATGAAGTTGCTGTCGGGGCTCGCCGCGGCTGTTATGTTCGCCGGTGCGGTTCTCGCCTCTGTGCTCGGAGGCTTGGCCCCGCCTGCCGCGCTCGCCGTGTCGCCGAGCGAGGTGGTGGTCGAGGACACGGCCGGCGCACTGTACCGACCGCAGCTTGATCCCGCGCTCGCCGGGATCTCGTTCTATGTGCCCACCAAGGTTGTCGTGTTCACGCGTGCAGGACAGGCCAGTGACAACCTCAACGAGGCCGTGCTGCAGTTCGCACGGGCGAACCACCCTGAGTGGATCAGTGCGGACGGGCAGAAGTGGGCCGACGGGCTGTTCATCTTCGCCCTCGACACCACCGGCCGGAAGGTCGGGACATACTTCGGCGAGGATCGCAAGGTGGGCCCGGGCCAGGAGAAGGCGATCCAGGACGATACGAAGGACCTGTTCCGGACGGCCCAGTGGACCGATGGGACGATCGCCGGGGTGAAGTCTGCCGCGTCCCGGATTGGGCGGCCGTGGTACCTCTCTCCGGCCGCCTTCATCACCGAAGGGGCTGTCGGGCTCGTGGTCCTCGGCGGCGTCGGCACCTGGATCGGGGTACGGGGCTGGCGGCGGAGGAAGTTCGCCCTGGCCCTGGAAGCGGGCGATCGCTCGTACTCGTCCGTGACGCTCAAGCTCGACGAGACCGAACTCAATGCCTCGACCATTCCGGAATCGTCTTCGTACGGCGGCCTAGTCCTCGAGCGCTGGCACAGCTTCAGGGCACAGCATCGGGAGGCGACCGAGCTGAGGGACCAGCTCACGGGCCTTCGGCCCAGGGAGCGCTCAACCTCGAAGTACGTCAAGGAGGCACGGCGCTATGAGGAGATCGCGGAGACCCTCGACGGCCTCGACGATGCGATCGCCGACACGAACTCGATCCTCACGATGGACTCGCGGTGGCGTGCGGCCTGGCGCAATCAGACGGCGGAGCTGACGGACCAGCTGGACGGGATCGACGGCATGCTCCGGGCGAAGCACACCGCCGGTTCGCCCGAGACCGCAGAGGCGGTCCGCGCTGAGGCCACCCGCGCACGTGCGGACCTCGAGCGGCTCGGTGCAGGCCTCGAGGACCGTTCCGTGATGCCGGAGGGCGCCCTCGACGGGCTCAAGCGCGTCCGAGAGCGCCTCGGCGAGGCCCTCGACCTCCACGCCGAGGCGGTGATCCGCGACCACGCGAAGACCGACAAAGAGCGGGATCTCATGCGCCAGAAGCTCGACGCGTCGAGGCAGACGTGGAGGACCACGCACCGCACCCAGGGCAGCATCCTCGACGTCGCGTACCCGCAGCTGCCCGTGATCAGCATTGTGAGCTTCAGCAGCGGGATCAACTCGGGCTACTCCGCCGTGGACTCGGCACGGTCATCCTCGACCACGGGCTACGGCGGCAGCGGAGGGAGCTTCTCGGGCTCGGGGAGCTCGTCCGGCTTCTGAGCAGCGGAGCGCGGATCCTGAGCCCGACCTCTGCCGCGGGTCCGGCACCGATCCGGTGCCGAATCGGAGCGCCCGGAGACCGAGCAGCCGAGCTCCCAGCGGGCCTACGCCCTCTGGAAGCGCAGGATCCGCTCGATCGCTGACTCGACTGCCACCTGCCCGGCCGCGAAGGAAAGCCGGACCGCACGCCCGCCGTGGACGGCGTCGAAGTCTGTGCCCGGAACGAGGGCCACGCCCTCCGCCTCGAGCAGTGCGCGGCAGTATTCCCGCGAGTCCCCAAACCGTTCGAGCTGGGCGCCGAGCTCGGCATACAGGTAGAACGCGCCGTCCGCAGGGGCGGCCGGGCCCCAGCCGAGGGCCGGAAGCGCGTCGAGCAGCGTCTGGCGCGTCTGGGCGTACCCGGCGACCCACGCGTCGGCCTGGGTGTACGAATCCGGGGTGAAGGCCTCCACTGCCGCGAGCTGCGACGGTGCCGGCGGGCACAGCGCCACGTTGCCGGCCAGCGCGTCCACCGCGCTCACCAGCTCCTTCGGCACCAGCATCCAGCCGAGCCGCCACCCCGTCATGCCCCAGTACTTCGAGAAGCTCGAGATCACGATCGCCTCCCGGTCCAGCTCCCACGCGCACACCCCGCGGGTGCTGTGCTCGTCGCCGGTGACGGAATCGACGGAATCGACGGGATCGACGGGATCCGCGGGATCCGCGGGATCCGCCGGATCCGCCGGATCCGCGCCGGCGTACGTGATGCCGTGGTAGATCTCGTCGCTCACGAGCCGCGCCCCGTTCGCCGCGCACCAGTCCGTCAGGGCCGCGAGCTCCGCGCGGCTGACCATGGTCCCGGTCGGGTTGGCGGGGGAGGCGAGGACGACGCCGGCGAGCGGCCCGCGTTCGGAGGCCGCGGCGTCGAGCATCGCGGGGGTGGGCTGGTAGCGGGTCTCGGGGCCGGCGTCGACCTCCACGACCTCGCACCCGAGCGCCGCGAGGATGTTCCGGTACGCGGGGTAGCCCGGACGGGCGAGCGCCACGCGGTCGCCGGCCTCGAAGGCCGCGAGGAACGAGAGCATGAACGCCCCGGAGGAGCCCGTGGTCACCGCGACCTGCCCGGGATCGACGTCGAGGCCGTACCAGCGGCGGTAGTGCCCCGCGATCGCAGCACGCAGTTCCGCGGTGCCGAGGGCGGGGGTGTACGTGAGGGGCCTGCCGGAGGCATGGATCTCGGCAGCCCGTGCCGAGACCGCACCCGGGGCCCCGGCCGAGGGCTCCCCCGCGCACAGGCTCACGACGTCGCGTCCCTCGGCCCGCAGCGCGTCGACGCGGGCCAGGATGTCCATGACCGCGAACGGCGGCACCTGGGAGCGGGACGAGGCGGCGAGGCGGCGGAGGCTCATGCGCACCAGCCTCTCACGCCGTTCGGCTCCGCTACCCCAGCGATGGTCGGCTGACCGTGGGTCCCGGCCGTCTGTACCCACGGTTGGCCGACAATTGCCGGATGGCAGAGAGCCAGCAGAGGCTCAGGCCAGGCTAAGGAACATCTTCTCGAGCTCGGCCACATCGCCGCCGCGCTCGGGGTTGGTGAGGCACTGCTGCAGGTTCGTGGCGATGATCGCGAAGCCAGCCTTGTCCACGGCGCTCGAGACCGCGGAGAGCTGGGTGATGATCGACTTGCAGTCCTGGCCCTCTTCGAGCATGCGGACTACGGCATTGAGCTGTCCCTGCGCACGCTTGAGCCGGTTGATGGCCGCCTTCATGGACTCGGGTTCCACGTTCATGGGTTCTTCCTTCTGTGGTTGGGTGCCCCGAGAGGCACGTTCCAGTGTACCCCTCTGGGTATTTTGACATACCCCTAGGGGTATTGGATACTCGAATCACGCACAGATTGACCGGACCCCTCCCAGGAGCCACGCATGATCGAGACCACCACCGCCCAGACGGCGGAAGCCGCCGACACCGTCCAGATCATCGACGTCCGTGAGGACTTCGAGGTCGCCGACGGCATGATCCCGGGCGCGCGCCACATCCCGATGGGCCAGATCCCCGGTCGTCTGGACGAGATCGACAAGTCGCGGCCGGTCCACGTCGTGTGCCGCTCCGGCAACCGCAGCGGACGCGTTGCCGAGGCCCTCGGGCAGCTCGGCTACGACGTCGTCAGCGTGGCTGGCGGCATGATGCAGTGGCAGGCCGAGGGCCGCCCGCTCGTGTTCCCGGCGTGACGGTGCTCGCCGCCGCACTCCCCGTCCTCGCCGCACTGGCGGTCGGGTCCGTGATCGGTCTCTTCGGCTCGGGAGGGGGCATCCTTGCCGTCCCGGCGTTCGTCCTCCTCGGTCTCGAGCCGCACGACGCCGTTGCCGCGTCGCTGCTCGTCGTCGCATCCGCCGCCGTGGTCGCCCTCATCGGCGGGGCGGCCCGGCACACGCGCTGGGGCATCGCGGCCACGTTCGCCGTCCTCGGTGCGCCGGCTGCGATGGCCGGTGCCGCCGTCGGCCGCGGAATCCCCGGACCGTACCTGCTCCTCGGCGTGGCTGCGCTCGCCGTGGCGGCAGCGGTCGCGTCGTACCGGCGCAAGCCCACGGCGGAGGGCGAGCTCACCTGCTCGACAGGGAGCGCCGCGGAGCGGCTGCGCTGCTGGGCGCCCAGCGCCCTCGCCGCCATCGCCGTCGGCTTCCTGACCGGTCTGCTCGGCGTGGGCGGCGGCTTCCTCCTGACGCCCGTGCTGCTGATTGCCCTGAGGATGCCGCTGCGGGCCGCCGCGGCGACGTCGTTGCCCGTCATTGCGGTCAACTCGATCGCGGGGCTCAGCCAGCACGGGGCGCAGCTCTTCCAGCCGGCTGGCACCGGTGTGCCCGTCGTGTTCCTGGCCGCGGCCGCGATTGTCGGTTCCCTGGTCGCAGCCCGTCTCGGCCGCAGGCTTCCGCCCAACATCCTCCAGCGGGCCTTCGTGGTCCTGCTGTCCGCGGTGGGCATGGGAACCGCGATCGTCGGCACCACCGGACTGCTGGCCATCTGAGCCGCTGCCCCCACCGCACAGCCCCGTCCTTACACTCCACACTCCACCCACCCGAAAGGTCCGCCATGGGATTCCTCAGCAAGCTCTTCGCCAAGCCGTACGCCACCGTCTCCGCGCAGCAGGCCCAGGACCTCGTCCGCGAGGGAGCCGTCCTCGCCGACGTCCGCACGCCGGCCGAGTGGCGCCTCGGCCACGCACGCCGCGCCCACCACATGCCTCTCGACGCGCTCCCGACACGGATCACCGGCCTGCGCAAGGACCGCCCCGTCGTCGCCATTTGTGCGTCCGGCATCCGCTCGGCCGCTGCGGCCCGTCAGCTCGCGGCTGCGGGCATCACGGCCTACTCGGTGCGCGGCGGCATGGGCGCATGGCGCGCGGCCGGCCTCGACTGAAAGCCATGGTTTTCCCAGCAGCCGTTGGGTAAACTCGGAACACCCCGCAGGGTATCGGGGCATGGTGGGCTCCCCCCTTCCCACCATGTCCCGATACTCGGCGGGGTTTCCTTGTCCCAGCATCGGTCCACGCGCGGCGGCGGCTCCGTCGGGTGCAGCCGCAGGGTAGCGTGGGCGCCATGCAGCAGGTTGCTCTTGTCACGGGCGCGTCGAGCGGGATCGGCGAGGCCACCGTCCGCTCCCTCCTGGGCGCGGGGTACACCGTCTACGCGGCGGCACGCAGGGTCGAGCGGATGGAGGGCCTCGCGCACGACGGCGCCCGCATCCTCGCGCTCGACGTCACCGATGACGCCTCGCTCACCGACGGCGTCCGCAAGGTCCTCGCGGAGGCCGGGCGCGTCGACGTCCTCGTGAACAACGCCGGGTACGGGTCGTTCGGCGCCCTCGAGGACGTCCCGATCGATGAGGCGCGCCGCCAGTTCGACGTCAACGTCTTCGGGCTTGCGCGCCTCACCCAGCTTCTCCTGCCGGGCATGCGCGAGCGACGCTCCGGGACCATCGTGAACGTCTCCTCGATCGGCGGGAAGTTCTACGAGCCGCTCGGATCCTGGTACCACGCGACGAAGTTCGCTGTGGAGGGGCTCTCCGACTCGCTGCGGATCGAGCTGCGGAAGTTCGGCATCAGGGTGGTCGTGATCCAGCCGGGCCCGATACTGTCCGAGTGGAGCGGGATCGCCCAGACCACGCTTCTGGCGGCCTCCGCAGGTGGCCCGTACGCGAACTCGGCACGCCGGGTGGCCGGCGTCCTCCAGACCGCAGACCGCCCGGGGGTGGGCTCGCCGCCCGCAGTCGTCGCGGACACGATCCTCCATGCCGTGCAGTCCCGGAGGCCGGCCCCACGATACCCGGTCGGCCGCGGCGCCAAGTTCCTCATGGCGCTCCGGCGAATCCTCCCCGATCGCGCGTTCGACCTCTTGGTGCGCGCCATCTACCGGCACTGACCGGTTCGGGACGTCGTTCAGCCGAGCCTGCGGGCGAGCGCCTCTGAGCGCTCGTGGGCCGCGCGCACACCATCGGCGATGATGGTGCCCAGGCCGCGCTCGTCGAAGACGTCGATCGCTCCCCCGGTCGTCGTGTCCGGGCCAACGAAGGGACCGAGGAGCACCGCGGGATCGGCACCCGGTTCGGCCAGCAGGCGGCCCGCGCCGACAAGCGTCTGGCGGGCGATGTCGGCCGCGAGGCCGCGATCGAGCCCCAGCCGGGTGCCGGCGTCGGCCATCGCCACAGCCAGATAGAACGCGTAGGCGGGACCGGATCCGCTCACGGCGCTCACCACGTCGATGTGCTCCTCCGGTACCTCGACGACCAGCCCCAGAGCCGCGAGCAGCCCCTTCACGTGGTCGACCTGCTCCCGGGAGGCGCCCGTGCCCCCGCAGACGGCGATCACACCGCTGCCGAGACGCGAAGGGCTGTTCGGCAGCACACGGACCACGGGCTGACCCGGCGGCAGCAGATGCTCGAGCTGGCCGATCGTCACCGCCGCCGCCACGCTCACGACCACGGCCGAGCGGGGCAGAGCCGGGGCGATCTCGGTCGCGAGCGCTGACACGTCGACGGGCCGGACCCCGATGATCACGAGCGACGCATCGCGCACGGCCCGCCGGTTCGCGTCAGAGGTGTCGTCCGCCGCGAGGACGGTGACCCCGTAGCGGCTTGCCAGCTCCTCGGCGCGCCCGCGTCGCCGGACGGTGGCGGTGGCGCCCTCCTTCGGGAGGCCTGCGGCGAGGAGTCCGGCCAGGATGGCCTCGTTCATCGATCCGCACCCGAGGAAGGCAAGGTGATCCATTGCAGCCAAGGTGTTCCTCACGATCATGCCTGCGCCCCGCATCCGGGAGCGGGGATGCGGGACGCAGGGACAGGGGATGGGTCAGCGTCCGTGGTGGTACGGGACGTGATGGGTGCGGGGCCTGGATCAGCCGGGCAGCTGGGAGGCGTTCGTGTACAGCGTGACCTTGTCGGCGGAGCCGTACGCGATGTCGCTGACGCCCCACTTCTTCAGGATCTTGGCGTAGGTTCCGTTGCTGACGATCTCCTTCATCGCTGCCTGCATCGCCGGGCCGAGGGTGCTGCCCTTCTTCAGGGCGATGCCCAGTTCGAGCGGCTGGTAGACGAACTTCTGGAGGGTGAGCGGGAGGCTCTGGGACTTGATCGCGTAGGCCATGGCGTCGGTCGTGGTGGCGGTGAGCTCGCTGCGGCCGTTGGAGACGGCGAGGAGCCGCGCGCCGTCGTCGGGATAGGTCTGCAGCGTGACGGCCGCCTTGCCGGCCTTGGCACAGTCGGCGCTGGCCTGGTTGACCTGGTCGATGAAGTAGGAGCCGGAGAGGACGCCGACCGAGTGGCCGCACAGGTCGGTGGCACTCTCCACGGTGATGCCGCTTCCGGTCTTCGAGGCGAAGGAGGTGCCGACGGCGAACTCCGACACGAAGTCGACCTGGGCGAGGCGGGGCTTGGTGACGCCGAAGTCGGCAGACGAGATGTCATACCGGCCGCTGCTGAGGCCCGGAATGAGCGAGTCGAACGTGCCGACAGAGACGTTGTTCACCTTCACGCCCATGACCTCGCTGAGCGCGAGGACGATGTCGGGCTGGATGCCGACGAGCTGACCGTTCTCCTCGAAGTCCTGGGGCGCGAAGTCGTTGTAGATGCCATTCTGGATGGCTTTGTCCTTGACGTCCGCCGGCACGAGCGCCGTCACTGAGTCGACTGGCTTGAGCCCCCACGTCGTGGTGACATTCGATGCGCCGGCGGCCGAGGCGTTGGCCGAGCTGTTGCTCCCGGCGTTGGACGTCGAGCCGGGATCGGAGCAGGCGGACAGTCCCAGGGCGGCGACGGCTGCGACTGCCGCGACGGTGAGGGAGGCGTGCAGGGAAGGGCGTCGGTACATGGAAGAACCTTTCGAGTGAGTCTGGTCGGTCGTGCGGAGTCGGTCGGACATCGTCGTCGTGGCCGGGGAGGTGCGTGCGGGGCGGGTAGGAGCGGGCGGGTAGGAGCGGCGGGTGGGTCAGAGGACCTTGGAGAGGAATTCCCTCGTACGGGGCATCTGGGGGTTGAGCAGGACGTCGTGCGGGTGTCCGCGTTCGACGACGACCCCGCCGTCCATGAAGAGCACCGAGTCGGCGACCTCCCGGGCAAAACCCATCTCGTGGGTGACCACGACCATCGTCAGGCCCTCGCGGGCGAGGTCCTTCATCACGTCGAGGACTTCACCGACCAGCTCGGGGTCGAGCGCGGAGGTGGGCTCGTCGAACAGCATGACGCGGGGCTTCATCGCGAGGGCACGGGCGATCGCAACGCGCTGCTGCTGGCCTCCTGAGAGCTGGCGGGGGTAGTGGTGGGCCTTCTCGGCAAGGCCGACCTTCTCGAGGAGGGCCATGGCGGTGGCCTTGGCCTCCTTCGAATCCTGCTTGAGCACCCCCACCGGGGACTCGATGATGTTCTGCAGGACGGTCATGTGCGGGAACAGATTGAAGGACTGGAAGACCATGCCCATCTTGGTCCGCTGGCGTGCGAGGAACTTCTCCGGCAGGGTGACGTACTTGTGTCCGTGCTGTCGGTAGCCCACGAGCTCGCCGTCCAGTTCGACCCGGCCGCCGTCGATCTCCTCGAGGTGGTTCATGCTGCGCAGCAGCGTGCTCTTCCCCGAGCCCGAAGGCCCGATAATGCACATCACCTCGCCTCGCTCGACGGTCAGGTCGACGCCCTTGAGGACTTCCAGGGGGCCGAAGCGCTTCTTGAGTCCGGTGACCCGGAGGACGACCTCGCGCGCGCCGGTCTGCCTGGCGGCCGGGGTGGTGGATGAGGCGGTCATCAGGCCCTCCTGGTTGCAGTGGCTGACTTGGTCTGGGCGGGAACGATTCCTGCGATCGTGCGCTTGAGCTTCTCCCACGGGGTGGGCGGCAGCGCGCGGCGGCCGCCCTTGGCGTAGTGGCGCTCGATGTAGTACTGGATGATGCTCAGGACGCTCGTGACGATCAGGTACCAGATGCTCGCGACGATGAGCAGCGGGATGGTCTGGAAGGTGCGGTTGTAGACGAGCTGTGCCGAGTACAGCAGTTCCGGCATCGAGGTCACGCTCACGAGCGAGGTGGACTTGAGCATGCCGATGACCTGGTTGCCCGTCGGCGGCACGATCACGCGCATCGCCTGGGGGAGGATGACGCGGCGCAGCGCGCGTGATGTGCGCATGCCGAGCGCGACCGAGGCCTCGAGCTGGCCCTGGTCCACCGAGAGGATGCCGCCCCGGACGATCTCGGACATGTAGGCGCCTTCGTTGAGTGCGAGCCCGAGGAGGGCGGCCATGAAGGGGGTCACGATCTGGTTGGCGTTGCCCGCCCAGATCGTCGGACCGATGAAGGGAATGCCCACATCGATCGTCGGGAAGAGTGCCGCAAGGTTGTACCAGAAGATCAGCTGGACCAGGAGTGGCGTTCCCCGGAAGAACCACGTGTAGAACCATGCGACCGTCGAGAGGATCCGGATCGGCGAGAGCCGCATGACGGCGGTGAGCATGCCGAGCAAGATGCCGAAGAGCATCGACAGGACTGTCAGCTCGAGGGTCCGCAGGAGACCGAACACGATGCTCTGGCTGAAGAACCAGCTCGCTACAACGTCCCACTGCAGGTTCGGATTGGTGAACAGCATCTGGACGATGCCGCCCGCGAACAAGAGGACCAGCGCAGAGAGGATCCACCAGCCCCAGTGGGCGCGATGCGCCACCCGGATGTCGTCGGACGCCTCGGTGGCCGGCCGCGCGTCGTTGACCGTGCTCATCGGTCTCCACCGGCCCCTCGGCTGGGCCGGGAGCGGCCTGTGGCGACGGGCTTCGCGTGCACGGATCCAAGCCCGAGTCCGGGCGTGTTCGCGTGACTGGGATTCCAACCGGGGGACGGGCCGACGGTGCAGCCCCGTGCGCTAACAACGTTCTTCATGGGAGTTGCCCTTCTGGGGAATCGGAGCTCCCCACGGAGGTCGGGTATGCGGTGCACTGCCGCCTGCCGGGTGGGAGAACATCAGTGCCTCTCCAGAGGACTCCGGGTCGGCGGTGTGACCTTCCTCATAGTGGGCTACTTTGGATCAAAGATCAAGAGAATCTGGAGAAGTGGTCCAAAGAGGCTCTGGGTCTTGCCTTTGGCCGGAACCCAGTTTGTATATTTGATCCATGTCCATAGCCATAGCCAAGAGGGTCGAGCCTGTGCTCCTGACTGATCAGGTGTACGAAACGATCCATCAGGCGATTCTCAGCGGCGAGCTGCCCGGGGGCTCCCGGCTGACCGTGCGCGAGCTGGCGGACCAGGTCGGGACGAGTGCGATGCCGGTGAGGGAAGCCATCCGCCGGCTGGAGGTGTCCGGCATGGTCGCGCGCGAGCCGCACAAGGGCGCGGTCGTGAAGACCCTCACTCTCGAAGAGCTGCTCCATGTCTACGACATGCGGCGGCTTCTCGAGGTCGAGGCCGCACGCTTGGGCGCACCGCACGTCACGGCCCAGGACGGCGACCGGATGCAGGCGGAGTATGACTTGATGCTCACGGCGATCAGGGAGCATGAGGTCATCGCCCTCCTCGACCACGACGAGGCACTGCTCGAGATCCTCTACGGAAGAGCCGGCAACCCGCTCCTCATCCGGATGATCCGCAACCTCTGGCAGCAATGCCGCGCGTACAAGATCGTGGGCGCCGACGGAACCCTGTCCGCGGCGGGGGACGATTCTCTGTGGCGCTATCAGGAGGACCTGATAGTGGCCGCCCGACATCGGGACCCCGTCGCCGCGGCAGCGGTCAATGACGCCTCACTCGCCAACGCGACGGACCGCATCAGGAAGCTCCTCGCTGCCCAGACCAGTGCCGTTTGAGCGGCCTCCTGCCGCGCAATCCGAGCGACGATCCGGGCGAATCTCCGCGATCATCTGGTCTGGCTTATACACGTCGGATGATCACTTTTGATCAAATTCTATGTAAGATCTTTGATCATATTTACGCTGATCGATGACAGTGAGAGCGGACCTTGACCCATCGCCGTCGTGCGTGCCTAGCATGCAGAAGGGCCCCGGTGGCCGGGAACCGTACGGAAGGGGCGCGCAAATGTCTGGACTCGAGGAGCTCGACGGCGAGTATGCCGAGGTCGAGGGACGCGGCGCCGTGACGTTCATCCGGTCCTATCCGGTCCCGGCCGCGGACTTGTGGACGGCCGTGAGCACCGAGGACGGTCTCGCCGGCTGGTTTCCCTCGCGCGTGCAGATCGCGCATGACGCCGGCACGGTCACCTTCAGCGGCGACCCGAACGACGCGGCGGGCGGCAGCACGGACCAGATCGTCGACTGGGACCCGCCCCGGCGCTGGGCCTTCGCCTGGGGCGGCGACCTCATGGAATTCCTTGTCGAGGGCTCGGACGACGAGTGCGAGCTCACGCTCCGGGACTGGCTTGCAGACAGCACCGCGGCCGCGCGCAATGCCGCCGGGTGGCACGTGTGCCTGCGGGAACTCGCGAAGAAGCTCGAGCGACTGGCCTCAACCGCCCCGCACTCGGGGCCGGGGACCGCCGATCGGCCGGACGACTGGGGTCAGCTCTATGCCGGCTATGTCGCCGCTGGCCTCCCGAGCGGCGCACCGATCCCGGGCCGCGACGCTTGAGCGCCGGAGCCCGTGGGGTCAGTTGTCCTCTGGCGGCGGGGTAGGGTCCGGCGTCTTCTTGCCTTTGGCCTTGGGCCTCGTGGGCTCGGGGGTGGGCGTCGGATCCAGGGTCGCGGTCGGGGCGGACTGGGCCGAGGCAAGGGCCTGCAGGTCCTTGCGCACGCTCGCGATGGCTCCGAGGACCTGCGACGACCGGTCGCTGCTCATCGTGCCGTTCGAGGACGCGTTCCGCGCCTCGCGCTCGAGCGCGTCGAGCTTCGCCAGCGCGTCCGCGTACCGTCCGGTCGCGGCCTCGGTGCGCAGCTCCTGCGCCGCACTGGCGAGCTTCGAGGCAACCCCGGCGTCGAGGGCCGGTGCGGGGGAACAGCCGCTCAGGAGGGTGGCCGCGAGTCCTGCGGCCACGGCGCCGAGCCAGAGGGTGCGTGCCGTCATGGCCTGAGACTCCGTTCGAGCTGGTCGAGATGCGTCCCGAGCTGCCCGGAGACAGCGGGGGAGGCGGGAAGGGGCGGCAGGTTCGCGGGCTGTGCGGGAAGCACGGCCCGGAGCACGAGCGGCACGATCACGAGGAGCGCGGCCAGGATCCCGACCGTGACGGCGGCCCAGAAGAGTCCGCGTCGTGGCCTGCGGGCCGCACGGGCGCCGGATCCGCCACGGGGCCGGGCGGACGACGGCGCGTGGCCCGGTACCGCGGGCGGGTCCTGGGGGAGTTCGGGGACGAGGGGGGCAGCGCGCCACGCACGGGTCTGCTGGCCATCCTGTTCCGCGCCCAGCCGGCTCATTGGGGCCGTGTGCAGAGCCGCGGCCGCCGAGGGCATCACGCGCGTGCCTGCGCCCTCGACGACGGCGGGCGCGAGCGCCTGGGTGAGCCCGCCATCCGCAGGGTCCGGGGACTCGATGGCGCGAGTCGGCGCCCCGCCGTCGGCCGGGGCCTCCCCGCGGAGCACCCGGACAATCTCGGTGGCGTCGGGCCGGTCGGCGGCGTCGCGCGCCGTCATACGCGGGAGGAGCGAGGCCCACGGGCCGCCGAGGTGAGTGGGGATGCGGGGATCGCGGAGGAGCCGCGCGACGGCTGCCTCGACCGCCCCGCCCGTGAACTCCATGGAGCCCGTGAGGGATTCGAGGAGCACGAGCCCGAGCGAGTAGATGTCCGACGCCGGTCCGACCTTCTCGCCGCGCGCCTGCTCTGGGCTGAGATAGTTGGCCGTGCCGATCGTCGTGTTCGTGAGGGTGAGCCTCGAGGCGTCGGTGAGGCGGGCGATCCCGAAGTCGGTGAGTTTGACAGGCCTGCGGCGGTGGTTCGGGTCGGCGTGGGGGACGAGGATGTTCGCGGGCTTGATGTCGCGGTGCACGATCCCGAGCGCGTGCACGTACGCGAGGGCGCCGGCGAGGTCGAGCGCCAGGAGGCGCGCGTCGTCGGACGTGAGGGCGCCTGAGGCAAGGCGCTGGCGCAGGTCCGTGCCGTCGACGAACTCCATGACGAGGTAGGCGACCTGAGTGGTCCCGTCGTCCTGGGTGTCGGTGCCAGCGTCGTAGAGGCGCACGAGGCTCGGGTGGTTGAGGCGCGCGAGCACCTGCATCTCGCCACGGCGACGTTCTTCGTGGCGGGGGTCCGGCGCGTGGGTACGGAAGGTCTTGACGGCCACGTCGCGCCCCAGAACCTCATCATGGGCCCGGTGCACCGTGGCCATGGCGCCGCTGCCGGCGACCTCGAGGAGCCGATACCTGCCGCCGACGAAGGTAGGGTCGAGCCCGATATCACTCTCGGCCACGTGTTGCCCTTCCTCGCCCGTCGTCACACCCGATCTAGCCTAGTGGACGCACCGGGGTGCTCGCTCCGTATTGCGGCATGGGAAGGGCCCCGCCGCGCACGTTCCGCGCGGTGGGGCCCAGCTCCCCGGCCAGAAGGAAATAGTCCTCTGGCAGAATATAACTACAAATGCATATTAACCGTGGATGACCTGGGGTTGGCCGAGGTGCTTGAGGCCTTCGGTGCCGAATTCGAGGCCGTAGCCGGACTGCTTGGCACCGCCGAAGGGGGCCATGGGGTTCACCGCGCCGTGGTTGTTGATCCAGACGCTGCCGGCTTCGAGGCGCGCGGCGACGGCGTGGGCCTGGTCGGGGTCGGTGCCCCACACGGAGGCGCCGAGGCCGACTTCCAGGGCGTTGGCCATGACGACGGCGTGGTCCACGTTTGTGTACTTGATGATGGGCAGGGCGGGGCCGAACTGCTCCTGGGCCACGAGGGGGTTGTCGTTGTCGATGTCCGCGACGAGGGTGGTGGGGTAGAAGTAGCCGGGCTGGTTCTCGTCTGGGTTTCCGCCGAGGAGGACGCGGGCGCCGGCGTCCTTCGCGTCCTGGACGAGGCCGGCGACAATCTCGTACTGGGACCTGTTCTGCAGCGGGCCCAGGACGTTCTGCTCGTCCAGGCCCACGCCCATCGGCACGTTCGCGGCGTACTCGGTAAGGGCGGCGCAGACGTCCTCGTAGATGTCCTCGTGCACGTAGAGGCGTTTGAGGGCGGCGCAGGTCTGGCCGGTATTGATGAACGCGCCCCAGAAGAGGCCCTCGGCGATGGCCTTCGGGTCGGCGTCGGGCAGGACGATGCCGGCGTCGTTGCCGCCGAGCTCGAGGGTCAGGCGCTTCACGGTGTCCGCGGAGGAGCGGATGATCGACTTGCCCGTGGCGGTGGAGCCGGTGAACATGACCTTGCTGATCGCGGGGTGCTCGGCCAGGGCCGCGCCCACGTCCCGGCGGCCGGGGACCACGTGCAGGACGCCCTCGGGCAGTTCCTGGTTGATGACCTTGACGAGGGCAAGGACGGACAGCGGGGTCATGCCGGAGGGCTTGACCACGGCGGTGTTGCCCATGCGCAGGGCCGGGGCGATCTGCCAGACGGTGATCATCATGGGCCAGTTCCACGGCCCGATCGCACCCACGACCCCGATCGGGCGGTAGTGCAGCACCGCCTTGGTCCCGTCGGCGTCGACCACGGTCTCGGGCTCGAGGACGGTCGCGGCCGTCGCGCGCAGCCAGGCCGCGCACGCGCCGACCTCGAAGCGGGCGTTGGGGCCGTTGAGCGGCTTGCCCTGCTCGCGGGAGAGGATCCGGGCCAGCTCTTCGGCGTTTGCCTCGACCGCGTCCGCGGCCCGCAGCAGCGACGCCGAGCGCGCCGCGTGCCCCAGCGCCGCCCAGCCCGGCTGGGCGGCCCTCGCGGCCGTGATGGCCGCCTCGAGGTCCGCCACGCTCTGCAGCGGCGCGAAGCCCACCCGCTCCCCGGTGGCCGGGTCCAGCATCTCCTGCCGCGGCGTGCCCTCGGGCGCCTCGACCGATCCCAGCAGGGTATCTGCGTGCTCGAGCGTTTCCATGAAGTCCTCCTCATCGAGTCCGGTGTTCGTTCAAGCATCCGGCGAGGCGCCACCGCCGTGCTTGACCACGCGCGCCCGGTGCTTGTCCGAGGGTGCACGGTTCGCGAGCGCCCGACCGGCCCGACCGGCCTCGGGACCGCGGCCCGACCCGCTCGTCTCCCCGTTGGTCTCCCCGCTCGCGGGGATGCCGCTGGCGTACGCTTCTGTCCGTGTCCGAGTTCCGCCACCTGAGTGTCCCGATCGCCCTGTCGCCCCGCGCCGTCTTTGCCTTCGCGGGCCATCCCGCCAACCTCCCGCGCTGGGCCGCGGGCCTTGCGGCGGGCGTCCGTGCGGAGAACGGCCGCTGGATCGCGGACTCCCCGATGGGTGCGGTCGAGGTGAGGTTCGTGGGCGACACTGCCGCCGGGATCCTCGACCACGAGGTCATGCTGCCCGATGGGAGCGTGGTCCTGAACCAGTTCCGCATCCTCGCCGACGGCGCGCACAGCCTCGCGGTCTTCCACCTCCGCCGTGCGGAGGGCGTGACCGATGAGGCCTTCGAGGCCGACGCCGCGGCCGTCCAGGCCGACCTGGACACCCTCAAGGACGTCCTCGAGGCCGGAGCCTCCGAGGCCGGAACCGCTGAGACTGGAACCTCGGAGACCGGAACCTCCGAGAGCGAAACCCCTGAGGCGCGCACCCCCGAGGCGGGCACCGCGTGACCGAGACCAGACAGCAGACCCAGCCGGCCGGCGTCGTGCGTCGGGGCGTGCACCGCGCGTGGCTCGTCGCCGCCGTGACGCTTCTCGCGCTCGTGGCCGCGGCCGCCTTCCGTTCGACGACCGGCGCGCTCTTTGAGCCCCTCGAGGCCGAGTTCGGCTGGACGAGGGCCGAGACCTCGGGCGCGGTGACGGCGAACCTCGTGATATACGGCCTCGTGGCGCCGTTTGCCGCAGTACTCATGGAGCGGTTCACGCTGCGCAAGGTCGTGGCGACGGCGCTCGTCCTCGTCGCGGCCGGGAGTGGTCTGACCACTCTCATGACCGCCGCGTGGCAGCTGTGGGCGCTGTGGGGTGTGTTCATCGGCGTGGGAACGGGGATGCTCGCGCTCGTCTTCGGCGCCGTCGTTGCCAACCGCTGGTTCGCGGCCCGGCGCGGGCTCGTGATGGGCTTCTTCTCGGCCGCGAACGCGTGCGGACAGCTGGTCTTCCTGCCCGCCGTGGTGCAGCTGGCCGCGCACGAGGGCTGGCGCACCGCCGCGCTGCTTGTCGCCGTGTTCGCGCTCGCGATCGTGCCGCTGCTCGCTTGGCCGTTCGCCAACTCGCCCGCGGAGGTGGGGGTTGCGCCGTACGGTGCGTCGCCCGCCGTCGCGCCCGCACCTGCGCACGACGCCGCCAGCTCGCCGGAGCTGGAGAGCTCGCCGATGGGTGCGGGGACGGCGCTGCGAGAGGGGAAGCGCGGAGAGGCGCGACATGAGGACGCGGAGCAGCGCGGAGAAACACCGCACGAGGTCGTGCAGCGCGAGAAGGCGGTGCAGCGTGAGGAGGCGCCCGCCGTCGTGCGCCGGAACGCGGCGGTGGAGGCTCTCTCGGTGCTGCGCGAGTCGCTGCGGTCGAGGGCCTTCTGGATCCTGCTGTTCACGTTCTGGGTGTGCGGCTGGAGCACGAACGGGCTCATGCAGACCCATTTCATCCCCGCCGCGCACGATCACGGCATGCCCGCCACCACAGCGTCAGGGCTGCTTGCGCTCATCGGCGTGTTCGACGTGATTGGCACTGTCGCCTCCGGCTGGCTCACGGACCGTGTGCGGCCGTGGATACTGCTCGTCGCGTACTACGCGCTGCGCGGGGCCTCGCTGCTCACCGTCAACGCGCTGCTCGCGCCGGACGTCGAGCCGCCGCTGTGGATCTTCATCGTCTTCTACGGGCTCGACTGGGTTGCGACCGTGCCGCCCACCGTGGCGCTGTGCCGCGAGCACTTCGGCGCGGCCAAGAGCTCAGTAGTGTTCGGGTGGGTGTTCGCCTCGCACATGGTCGGCGCCGGGGTGGGCGCGTTCCTGGCCGGGTGGGGACGCGAAGTGAGCGGGACCTACATGACCGCGTGGCTCTCCGCTTCCCTGCTGTGCTTCGCCGCGGCCGCGAGCCTGTTCTTCCTGCCGCGCCGGCGGGCTGTCTGAGCGCGGAGTCCTGTCCTTCCGGCCGGTGATCGGCGGGTGGCCGGGACGGCGTCATCTTTCGCGCGCCGTGCGGACCCGGGTTGACCTCCTCTCATTCCGGTTGACAGGCTTGAAGCGTGAGTCTCACTCCATCATGTCTGTCGCTGGCACAGCGGCTCGTCGAGTCCGGCGTCCCCGAGGGGCTGGCCGCAGTTCTCGCGCACGCCAGCACCGCCGCTCCGGGGGAGCGCAGCGGGGAGGCGGCAGCCTGCGTGCTCGATGAGCAGGGCGCGCTGCGGGTGACGACATGGCTCGAAGCCCAGCTGGCCGGGGGTATGGACTCCCGCGAGGCCCTGGTCACGATTCTCGGTGCCGCGGCGCTGCTGTTCGGCGCCGAGGAGGCGGGGCGCCTCGTGCTCAGCCACATGCCGTCGGCCATCCAGGCCCTCGAGGAGATGGTGCTCGAGTCGGAGGACGCCGCCGCAGACGACCCGATGCTCGCCTCTGCGGCGAAGGCCGAGGCTCTCATGCTGAAGGCGGCGCTCGCGCGCGCGGCCGCCGAAGACCCCCGGTACGACCACGGGCTGTACATGGACGAGTCCGTGGTGCTGCCGGGGTTCCTGCTCGCTGCGCGGCGCGGGTCCGAGGCCGTCGAACTGAACGGGGCCCTCGTGAGCACGCCGGGCGGGCTCGTGTTCGTCCTCTCCGACGGCATGCTCTCCGCGGAGACGGCCAGCCTGCTCCCCGAGGGGGCACTCGAACGAGGGTCCGTGGCCTTCGGGCTCGACGAGATCGCCGAGGCCGTGTTCCTCGTCCCGGAGTCTTTCGGAGGGGCCGACGCGCCGACGGGCGTGGACTTCGGCCGGACGCCCGACGGCGAGGTGCACGCGTACATCGACGTGCGAGGGCATGGGCTGCTGAGCATCTGCCTCGCCTACTCGCATTGGCCCGCGGCACGGCAGGAAGTCCTCCGGCGGCGGTTCGAGACGCTGGTCGAGCGCGTGGGGAGCGCCCTGCACGCGTGACGCACGCCTCCGCGCCAGGCCGCGGGTGGCCCTTCTGGAAGTCAGCTCCGGGGGGTCAGGTTCTGCGGGTGACCCGTCTGTGCGGTAGGTGACCGCACATCCTGGGGGTCAGGTGCTGCTGCGCAGCTCCGCGAGGCGGCGCAGGTGTGCCGCTACCTGGTGCTCGCCGCCGCCCTCGTGGTTGTTGAACGGCCACTCCGTGATGTCCTTCGCCGGCCGCGCCCTCTCGGGCGAGTCCTCGCCGTAGTTGTTGAACGCTGCATAGACGGTCGACGGCGGGCAGACCTCGTCCCGCAGCGCGACCGAGAAGGAGGCGGGCGCCGTCGCCCATCTCGCGAGCAGTGAGACGTCGAAGTAGTCCAGCGTGCGCAGCGCGGTGGCGGCCATCTCCCGGTGCCGCACGAGGAAGCGTTCGATCTCGGGGTACGGACCCGCCGTGGCGACATCGAGCGCGCGGCGGAAGTCGGAGAGGAAATTGACGTCCGGCAGACATGCGATGACGCCGCCGATCCCGGCGCGCGCGGCGAGTGAGGCCGCGGCGATCGCTAGGCCGCCACCCTGTGAGACGCCATGGACCACAATGCGGGCGGAGTCGACGGCGTCGAGGGCCTGCGCAGCTTCGATGGCGCGCACCGCGTCGGTGTAGAGGCGGCGGTAGTAGTAGTCCTCGGGGTCCTGGATCCCGCGCGTCATGAGCCCGGGGTACGCGATGCCGCCGGCACTGGGATGCGGATCGGGCGTGTCGCCGGAGATCCCGCCGTAGCCTTGCCCGCGGGTGTCCATGATGAGCATGGCCCAGCCGGCCTGCGCCCACACGGTGTCCTGATGCGGGAGCCCGCGGCCGCCCGAGTAGCCGGCGTACTGCACGACGGCGGGCAGCGGCTGTGCCTGCACGTCGCCCCGCGGGCCGGCCGGCACGTGGAGCCAGCCCCTGATCCTGGCGCCTCCGAAGCCGGTGAAGGTGACGTCGAAGGTGTCGATCAGGGCGAGCCCCGTCTCGACCGGTTCGAGCACGACGTCGAGCGGCGGTTTGCGCGCGTCGGCGAGCGTTGCGTCCCAGAAGTCCCCGAGGTCCGCGGGCGCCGTGGCGGAACCGCGATAGGAGCGGAGCGTTTCGAGGGGGAAGTCGAGGGCGGGCATGGCCGTGCGGTTCCTCCGGACGTCGGGGACGGATGTGACCGAGCTTACTGGAGGGAGGTGGGATGTGCTGTGTCCCCCGCGGGGGCGCGACTGCCCGTCACTCATCGGACTCGAAGAATGGACGGGTCGTTGCCATGGCGGCCGCCAAGGCCGTCTGAACCGGCAGAGCCCGGTGTTCCTCGGAGAGGATCTCGACACCCCACGGGCCCTTGAACCCGATGTCCTGCATGGTCCGGATGAAGCCCGCAACGTCCTGGTCCCCCTGTCCGAGGTAGCAGCGATGGTCCCGGGTGTCCTCGAACAGCGTGCCCTGGATCTCGTTGTGGGCATCGTTGAGCTCGACGCCGAAGATCTGGTCCGCCGTGAGGGAACTGCGGAGTTCTGCCAGACTCGTTCCCTTGCGGTACACGTGCCAGAAGTCCACGATCAGGCCGCACGCCGGGTGATCCACGCGGCGCATCAGATCGGCGCCGCGGGGGATCGTGTCGACGAGCGTGAAGGCCACGGGTTCGAGGGCGACTCTCGTTCCCCGTTTCTCGGCCTCCCCGGCGAGCGTCCTGAGGGGCTCCACCATGAACCCGAGGTCGGCCGGGGGAGTGCCGAAGTCGCTGCCGATCTTCACAAACGGTGCGTGCAGTGCCTCGGCGGCGTGGAGGAGAAGGTCCCAGTCCGTGCCCCAGACTTCGCGGGGCTCCCACCATCGCGCGAGGAGCTCGACCTCGACGTGCGTCAGCCCGTGGGAGCGGACGAGGCGGTTCAGCGCCGCGAAGCCCATCGACGACTGCGCGGCTTTGAGGTCGTCCAGAACGAGACCGAACCCGGACCATCCAGTGGCCGCAAGCGCCTCGATCCGTTCGGGGAGGGGGACTGGACTCGTCTCTGGGCTGCGAAGTGGGGCGGCATCGCCGGCGCTTGTCCAGCAGGTTGCGACGAACCGCTCGGTAGTGGATGGCATGGGGATCCTCTCGGGGCCTGAGGCCTGTGGTGTGAGTCACTCGGGGGTTGTTGATGAGTGTGGCACAGAAATAGTGGACCGGTCCATTGACATCCGAAACTTTCGCGGCCTATGGTTGGACCGGTCCATAAAGAGACCCGCATCACATTCCCGCCGATCCGGTGAGGCCGGAGCCCCCGAGATCCTTCCCGGGATGTGAAGCGCACGAACATCAAAGGAGAGCTCGTGAAGAAGACGTGGCACCGCGGCCTGGCCGCCCTTGCCCTGATCCCAGTCCTCGCCGTGACGGCCTGCTCGGGCGGCGGCAAGCAGGCCGACGCGACCGCAGGTTCAGGAGGCGGCCAGGCCGTCTCGACTCCCAGGATGAAGGTTGCCCTCATCACGCACGCCGAGGCGGGCGACACGTTCTGGGACATCGTGCGCAAGGGTGCCGAGGAGGCGGCGGCGAAGGACAACGTCGAGATTCTCTACACGAATGACTCGGACGCCGGGCGACAGTCCCAGCTGGTGCAGCAGGCGATCGACCAGAAGGTGGATGGCATCGCGGTCACCATCGCCAACCCGGGCGCCATGAAGGATGTGCTGAAGAAGGTTGCCGACGCGGGCATCCCGCTCGTGAGCTTCAACGCCGGCGGCGACGTCTCCGCGCAGATGGGCGCGTTCACGCACTTCGGCTCGAACGAGAAGCTCGCCGGTGAGGCGGTGGGCACCAAGCTCGCCTCGGACGGCTACAAGCACCCCATCTGCGTGATCATGTCGCAGGGGCAGGTGCAGCTCGAGGCCCGGTGCGCGGGCGTGAAGGAGAAGGTCCCGGGCACGGAGATCCTCTACGTCAACGGAGCCGATATGACCTCGGTGCAGTCCACGGCGACGGCGAAGCTGCAGGCCACGAAGGACGCCGATGTGATCGTCGGCCTCGGCGCCCCGTACACGGTCACCCTCCTCAAGGCGGTGGCGGATGCGAATAGCTCGGTCAAGGTGGCGAGCTTCGACCTCAACCCTGCCCTGGCCCAGGCGATCAGCGACGGCAAGGTGCTCTTCACGGTGGACCAGCAGCCGTGGCTGCAGGGCTACCTGTCGGTTGACGCGCTCTGGCAGAACAAGCGCGGCGGGTTCAAGGTCGGTGGTGGCCAGCCGGTGCTGACCGGGCCGGCGATCGTGGACAAGTCCAACATCTCCGACGTCCTCAAGTTCGTCCAGCAGGGCGTCCGCTAGTTCCAAGGATCGGGGCCGTGCGGCGGGAACGCCGCGCGGCCCGACTGAGAAGGAGTTCTTTCCATGGCAACTGCAACACTTCCCTCGACGCCGGGGCCGGCGCCCGCGCCGGCTGCCAAAGACGAGCGGGTCGGGCGTCGTGGCCCGTTCCAGAAGCTCCTGGGCCGTCCGGAGGTCGGGGCGCTGGCGGCCGCGGTCGTGCTGTTCATCTTCTTCGCGGCGGTCTCGGGGACGTTCCTGCAGCCCAACGCGCTCGCGACGGTCCTGTACGGGTCCTCCACGATCGGGATCATGGCGGTGGGGGTCTCGCTGCTGATGATCGGGGGCGAGTTCGACCTGTCCTCGGGTGTCGCGGTGATCTCCTCGGCCCTGACCGCGTCCCTGTTCTCCTGGAACTTCGGGATGAACGTGTGGGTCGGGGTCCTGCTGGCCCTGGTGGTCTCCCTGGGGATCGGGTTCGTGAACGGGTGGATCCTGGTCAAGACGAAGCTGCCCTCCTTCATCGTGACCCTGGCCACGTTCCTGATGCTCACGGGCCTGAACCTGGCCCTGACCCGCCTGATCGGCGGGGCGGTGTCCTCGCCCTCGATCGCCCAGATGGACGGGTTCGGCGCGGCCAAGGCGGTCTTCGCGTCCTCGGTGAACATCGGCGGGGTCGAGTTCAAGATCACGATCCTGTACTGGATCGTGCTGGTGGTGGTCGCGTCCTGGGTGCTGCTGCGCACGAAGGTCGGGAACTGGATCTTCGCCGCGGGCGGGGACGCGAACGCCGCCCGGGCGGTCGGGGTCCCGGTCACCGCGACCAAGATCGGCCTGTTCATGGGGGTGGGGCTGTGCGGGTGGCTGCTGGGCATGCACAACCTGTTCGCGTTCGACGCGGTCCAGTCCGGGGAGGGCGTGGGCAACGAGTTCCTCTACATCATCGCCGCGGTCATCGGCGGGTGCCTGCTCACCGGCGGGTACGGCTCGGCCGTGGGCGGGGCGATCGGCGCGTTCATCTTCGGCATGGCCAACAAGGGCATCGTGTACGCGCAGTGGAACCCGGACTGGTTCAAGTTCTTCCTGGGCCTGATGCTCCTGCTGGCCACGATCGTGAACCTCATCGTCAAGAAGCGCGCAGAGCGCGCCTGAGAGAACGAAGCACAGGAGATGGCCACCATGGCAGAGCACATCAGCAACCAGGAGATCCTGGCCAAGGCGGGGGAGACCGACCCCCTCACCGACCGGCCCGTGCACCTGCTGCGCCTGGACGGCGTGGGCAAGCACTACGGCAACGTCATCGCCCTGCGGGAGGTGACCATGGCCGTGGACAACGGCCGCGTCACCTGCGTCCTGGGCGACAACGGGGCCGGGAAGTCGACCCTGATCAAGATCATCGCCGGCCTGCACCAGCACGACGCCGGCACCTTCACCATCATGGGCGAGGAACGCAGGCTCTCCTCCCCGAGGGAGGCCCTGGACGCGGGCATCGCCGCGGTCTACCAGGACCTCGCGGTGGTCTCCCTCATGCCGATCTGGCGCAACTTCTTCCTCGGCTCCGAGCTGACCACCGGGTTCGGCCCGTTCAAGCGCATGGACGTGAACCGGATGAAGGAGACCACCAGGACCGAGCTGGCGGCCATGGGCATCGACCTGCGCGACGTCGAGCAGCCCATCGGCCAGCTCTCCGGCGGCGAGCGGCAGTGCGTGGCCATCGCCCGGGCCGTGTACTTCGGGGCCAAGGTCCTGATCCTGGACGAGCCCACCGCCGCCCTGGGCGTGAAGCAGTCCGGCGTGGTCCTGCGCTACATCCTCCAGGCCCGCGACCGCGGCCTCGGCGTCATCTTCATCACCCACAACCCCCACCACGCCTTCCCCGTCGGGGACCGCTTCCTGCTCCTGAAGCGCGGCCGCTCCATCGGCTACTACGACAAGAAGGACATCACCCTGGAAGAACTCACCGCCCAGATGGCCGGCGGCGCCGAACTCGCCGAACTCGCCCACGAACTCGAACAGCTCGGCGGCCACACCCAAGCCCTCCAAGAAGCCAAAGCCGAAGCCG
>NZ_JAVFJK010000013.1:0-2779 GCF_030908215.1 Sinomonas sp. ASV486
CCTTAATGCCGGGGCCTGGGCGGCCACTGCGGGACAGCGCCGGTGACTCGCCTCGCGGAGGCGAGTCACCGGCGCCGGAGTCAGTCGGCCTCCGGATCGGGGTCGGTCAGTCGTCTTGGCCAGGGACGACGCATGCGTCGCCGATGAAGGCCCCCGCGAATGCGGGAGCGCCGAGCGCCTGAGCCGCGGTGGACGTCAGGGTGAGCCCGGCGGCCGTCCCTGCGCAGGCCGGGATGCGGCCGTTGATGGGCCGGACCGCACCGAGCGCGAACAGGTCTACCCGGCCTGGGAGGCGGGTCCCGTTCAGGACCCCCTTGGCATCTAGGAGACCGGTGGAGAGGTTGATGTCAAAGCGGGTCAAACGCAGGTCGCCGCCACCCAGCGGCGTGAACTCAAGGCCTCCCGAATGCTCGATGACGCCGTCTTCAACATCGGTGATGGGGAAAGACACCTGCGCTACCCCCGCTGGAGCGCTCAGCTCGCCGGGCGCGATCGCCCTGACTTTAAGGGCGTTGACCAGCACGGGCACGAGGGTCGGGTTCAGCACCACAGTCGTGGCCCCGCCCTCGGGAGCCGGAGCACCGTGGTCGTCGGCCTGAGCTGCGGGCGCGAGGAGAACAGAGGACATCAGTGCTGCGGCAGACACCGCGGCGGCGACGAGTCGACGAGTGCGCATTGATCTACTCCAAGTGGCTAGGGGCCTCGGGTGGCCTCGGCTTTGATCGGTCAGGCAGCCCATTGACGAAACCCATGATAGAAGTCTCGCTTTTCGAGTATCTCGGCTGTCGAGAAATATCATGGGCCACGACGGGCGATCATCGCAACCCCTTACCGTCACCTGATGGGTGCCCGGACTAGGGAGCACGGGCGGAAGAGGCCATCCTGGGCACACTGAGTTAGCCCACGCGACGCGGGCAGGCGAGCCACACCGAACGGCGAGCGGACGACGGCGGGCTCGCACCCGCCGTCGTCCGCTCCCCGCAGTTGACGCTCACCTCACGGCGAGCTCCCCCAATTCGGACCAGCCGTCAACCTTGACATTGATGATGTCCGGCGTCCGGGAAAGGTAAGCGGGCAATTCCTCGGTGGCCTTCTTGAAGTGCTCGGACTTCACGTGCTCGCCGCCGGCCTCGTCATCGCGGAAGGCCTCGAGCAGCACGTACGTGCTCGGGTCCGCGAGGGAGCGCGACCATTCGAAGAACAGGCAGCCGTCCTCGGCGTTGGTAGCCTCCGTGAAATCCTTGGCGATTTCAGGCCACGCGTCAGCGTGCTCGGGCTTGACGGGGAATTTCGCGCTGATGTACATCAAAGTGCTCTCCTCCTGAGGTAGTGGATCCTGAACGGATTGATTGGGCAAAGGCTTTGGTCAGCCAGCGGGCGCGGAGGTCGGTCTGGCCCTCGCAGACCGGACGCCCAGTCTCGTGAGCGCGAAGGAGCACTACAACGCGAGCCTGTGCACGTACACGTGTGCGGCCGTCCCGGTGCTGGACCCGTTCACCGGCCGGCTCGAGGGCAGCGTCAACATCACCACATGGGCCACGTCGTCCCGCGGCCTCCTCCTCGCTCTGGCCCAGTCGGCGGCGAGCAACACCGCGGCGCTCATGCTCGCCCGATCCCAGGGGCAGACCGCGAAGGCCGCGCCCAAGGGCGGGGTGTTCAGGGTGCAGGGAACCCGGCTCGAACCCGAGGCCAGTACCCTGCAGGAGATGTCCTCCGCGTGGACCGCCGCGGCGGACACGGCCGCGCGGGCCCTCGCTGCCAGGAACCCCGTGGCGGTCCTCGGCGAAGCCGGCTCAGGACGCGCCTCGCTCCTCGGGCAGGCACTCCGTCTGGCCCACCCGGGCATCCGCGTCCTGAGCGCCGCCGCCCCGGCACCACCGGAGGTCGAGGCGTGGCTCTCGCTCTGGGTGCCCGAGCTGACAAAACCCCGTACCACGATCATCATCGAGAACGTCGACGCCCTTCCCGCGTGGGTGGCGCACGAGGTCCACGCGCGGATCACTGCTGCCATGGACGCCCTTCCCGTCGCCGCCCCGTCGCTGATCTGGGCGGTCACCGCCGCGCAGGTCCCCGACATCCCCGCGCCGATCGCTGCGCTTGTCCAGGCCGTCGTCGAGCTCCCGCCGCTGCGCGAGCGAGCGGCAGACATTATGCCGATCGCCCGCCACGCCGCGCGCGAGGTGAGAATGCGCGACGTCGGATTCACGCCCGCGGCCGAGCACGCACTGGCCGCATACGAGTGGCCCGGGAACGCGGACGAGCTCGTCCGGGCCGTCCGCGCGGCGGCATCACGCACCGCGACGATCGACCTGCAGCACCTTCCCCCCGGGGTCCTCAGCCGCCCGCCGACGCGCCTCACGCGCCTAGAGTCCCTCGAACGGGACGAGATCATCCGCAGCCTCTCCCGCCCCGGCGTCACCGTGGCCGGGGCCGCCGCGGAGATCGGAATCAGCCGGGCGACCATCTACCGCCGGATGGCACGCCTGGACATCAGCATCCCGAAACGGCTCAGGGTCCAGGCCCGGGCACACCGCAGGCAGGACACGCAGAGTCACCTGAGCACCCCACAAGGCCACTGCCGCCATCCAAGAGCCGGCGACGGGTCGGCATGCTGGTCACGTGCGGCGCGGGCATCCTCCTCTCCCGCGGAGGATGCACGAGGGACCTCGCCAGCATCGAGTAGCACCGGGCGGGGGGGCGGGGGGGGCCCCCCCCCCCCCCCCCCCCCCCCCCCCCCCCCCCCCCCCCCGGGGGGGGGGGGGGGGGGCCCCCCCCCCGA
>NZ_JAVFJK010000013.1:2789-5517 GCF_030908215.1 Sinomonas sp. ASV486
CCCCAGCATCGAGGCCCCCCGGGCGGCCGCCGGCGGGGGCCCCCCCGCCGTCGCCCGCCCGCCTGTCACCTCAGCCGAAGTAGAGGTGGGCGTGGGCCGCACACCGCTCGTTGAACCGGGCGCCGCAACTCGGGCACGACGCGGTGCCCAGGTAGGCAGAGATGGCCATCTCGGTTCCGCAGACGCCGCAGAGCACCGCCGGCTCCCCCCACTCGTCCCTCGGCCACGTCTCGGGCTCGTGGTCAGCGTCCTCGGCATGGCAGAGGTGGCAGGGGTAGTACCGCAGGCAGCACTTGAACTTCATGGCGACCACATCCACCTCGGTGCGGTAGTGGATGCAGCGGGTTTGGTCGTCCACCGTGCTGCCGAAGACCCTCATCGCTACGCTCCGCCGCTCACTTGACCCGGCGCACGAGGACGTCCGGGAAGGCCCGGTGAACGGCCACCGCAGCGACGGCCGCCAGAGCGTCCTTGAGCAGGTCACCCGGGTAGAAGACGAGGTCGGCGGCGAAGGCCGCCTGCCAGGAGAGCTTGAGGTTGAGCATCATCCCGAGCACGCCGGGCGCGTGCGAGGCGACCACGGAGACCACGGCCGCGGCGAGGAAGAACCACAGCGTCCGGCGCTTGGCCGGCAGGCGCCGGATGATCTGCTCCGCGGCGATGCCGACCAGAAGGGCCGCAAGGACGAACCCGATGATGTACCCGGCCGATCCGCCTGCGAGGACCTGCAGCCCCGCGCGGCCGCCGGAGAAGATCGGCAGGCCGGCGAACGCAAGCGCCAGGTAGAGCCCCACCGCGGCCGCGGCTCGGAAACCGCCCAAGACGAGGCCGGTCAGCATGATGGCGAACGTCTGCAGCGTGATGGGGACACCGAAGGTGCCCACCGGGATACCCGGGACGATCGCCGACGCCGCGATGAGCGCTGCGAACACGGATACGAGGGCCAGCGAGTGGGAATCCCACGTTCGGCGGGGCCTGCGGGGGCTGGTCTCGGCCTCGCGGTGGGGTGCCGGGGTGGGCGTCGTCGGGTTGCTCATGGTTCCTCCAGATGTCCGGGTAGGCGTTCTGGAAGAAGGCTATGCAGCGCCGTGGACGGCCGTTTTGTAGCGAACCCACCACGCGGGCCGATGATCTATAGACCGATCGCTACAAGAAGTCTCGACTTCGCTCAACCACCGACGGGCGACGCTCAACCACCGGCCGGCAAGCGGATGACGGCGGGTGCCCACCCGCCGTCATCCGCCCTCACGGCGTCGTGCTGGAAAGTGCGGGCGTCCGCGTGTCCCCAGTTTCACGTGTTCGTCGTCGGGACGGGACGTGGAGTGGCGTCGGGATCATTGACGACGTACCGCTGAAAGGACCCTCGGCCCAATTCATCGGCGGCTCTCTCGGCGAGCCTCCGCGCGTTGATCGAGCACAGGGAATCTCGGCCACCATTTGAGTAGCAGCGCGCGATCGCCTCCTCTGGAACGAACCGGCCGCCCAGGGGCCCAGCGGAATCAGCGACGAATCCACGGGCATCCTCGCGCCCGACCCACCACCGTCGCGTGGCCCGCTCAATAGCGACCGCTTGCTGAAGCTCGATCGCAATGACATCGAGCTGTTCGTACCCCGCCTTGTACAACTCGCTGATGTACTGGTCACCCAAAGGCTCCCATGCGAGCGTCCCGTCGATGATGACGTTCTCGCCGGAGGCGAGAGACAGTTGGCGCACAAGATCAGCGAGCCTCGTCGACTGCTGGTGAACGTGTGGGGCGAGCTCCCTCGGATGTACGGAGTCACCATCCGGGAGCATGAACCTGCGACGATACTCGAGCAGCCCTGCATCGAGGGCATGCCCGATCACCATGTCCTTGGCGAGGTCTGGGTCAATGAGGCGGTATCCCGCTAGGTCCATGGATTCCAGGACGGCTGACTTGCCCGCACCGGGAGGGCCGGCGCTTACAACGACTGCCATGCCATCCGCCGATACGTCGTTCTGTACCTCGAGGTATTCGCGAGCGAGACGGGCGACCATAGCGTCATCCAGATATGTCGCGACGTCCGATGGAGCGACGTGAAGCCCTCCTCCGGTACCGTGCAGAGCGCTCAGCACCGAGTAGACATCACCTCGATCAGCGACCAATTGCCGCCCTGACCTGATCGAACTCCTTCTGGCTGATCATCCCCGACGCTAGGGCCTTCACGACTTCGTCCCAAGTGCCAGAGATTCGGCCCTCAAGCGGATACGGCGCCTCCTCGCCGAAGGTGTAGTCGAACCGGGCGAGCTCCTGGACCAGACCATCTCGACTCGTGTCGTACGCGCATGCGCGGAGAATGATCTCCTCTGGCGTCACGGGAACATTGTTGTTACTGCGTTCGAGTGCCTTCAACATGCGGTGCACCCGCGCTTGGCTGGTTGCAAGGAGCTCAGCAATATCTCGCTGTGGCAACCCACGATCGGCGACCTGTTTCGCTGCACGAAGCTCGTCAATCGCGTCAACCCGCGAGCGAGCTTGGCGCTGCAGAGCGGCGTGATGCAACTGGTCTAGGGCGCGGTCCATCGTGATCATGGAGTATCTCCCTTCCGATCCTCAAGCCTACCCCTGTGATTCACAATGAATCAAGGATCGGCCTCCGCCGTGAGTGCGAGGTGAATCGCGCCCTTCAAGTGAGCGGACGACGGCGGGGGCGCACCCGCCGTCGGCCGGGGCCCGGGGGGGGCCGGGCCCCCGGGGGGGTGTGCCGG
>NZ_JAVFJK010000013.1:5527-86992 GCF_030908215.1 Sinomonas sp. ASV486
GCGGTGGGGGGGGGGGGAATCGGGCCCTCCTTGTGTGGGGCGGCGGGGGGGGGCCCCCCCGCCGTCGTCCGCTCACCGGTTCGCTCAGGACCCCGGCTTGTAGATCCCGTACGGCACGAACTGGAACTCGGCCTTGCCGTCCTTGACCTTCGCGACTCCGTACAGGGAGATGCTCAGGGTGTCCTTGGTGTCCGTGTACGGGCTGTCCTTCGCGTAGCTGGAGGTGCTCTTGCTCTGGTACGAGAGCTCGGCCGTGCCGGTCGTCTTCGGCTCAACCGCTACGGCACCGTCCGGATAGACGCGGTCGCCCACCGCGTACGTCGGTGCCTTCGTGATGCTCCAGTGCACGTTGCGGTAGTCGTAGCCGGACCAGCCTGACCGGTCGAAGGGGCACTCGGCGTCCGTGAAGCCGGTGGAGGCCGGAAGCGCTGTCCGCGCCGCGCAATGATCCAGGAACGCCTTGACCGATGCATCGAGCTGGTCCCGGAACTCCTTGCTCGGCGCCGCCTTGAGGGTCGCCGAGGCAGGGGCCTGCGCCCCGATTGCCACGGTGGCCCGCTGCTTCGCGCCGTCGAGCAGCGGACTGCCCGTGTCGACTCCGAACGTGTACTGGCCCGGCAGCGCGTAGAACGTGAGCGTCGTGGTGCGGTCCGAGAGCCAGCCGTCGGGGCCGGTCTGCGCGGAGGCTGACCCGAGGCTGTACGAGGACCCCACGTTCACGTCCGGTCCAGCAGCCGTGACCGCCGAGCCGTTGGCCGTCATCTTCGGGTTCTTGGTGTTCACCGTGACCTTGACGGGGCGGACGAGACTGCCCGAATCGACTGCCCAGTTGTCGTCGAACACGTTGGGATCGCGTTTGGAGACCATGAAGGTCGTCCGCTCGGTGCGGCCGCCCTGACTGAGCTCCACGACGACGGACGACGACGTGCCCTTGGACTCGGTGCTCACCACCGAGTAGCGGTCGATCCGCCCGCCGGCCTTTCCGTAAATTTCATCGCTCAGCAGCGCCCGCGACTCGTTGGGCACGTTCGGTGAGACCTTCCCCATCGCACCTTGAGCCCGCCCTGCTACGACATCGTCCAGATAGGCCCGCACCACGGCGTCCGGTCCCCTGCCGGCTTTCACCACGGCGAGCGCAACGGCACCGGCGCCCACGAGCAAGCCAACACCGACGACGACGGCGAGCGCCACGAGCGCGCGCTTCCTCGCCCGCGGGCTCAGGGTCCCGACGGCGGGCAAGGCTGCGGCAGGCGCCGGTGGCGCGGAGGGCGAGGGCGCGGCGTCGTGCGCGGGGACTGCCGTGGGGCCAAAGCCCCTGCCCAGCCTGACAAGGACCGGACCCGGGAGAGCAGCCAACAGAGATGGAGCCAGGACGCGGCTCGCGGCTTCGGCGAGGAGGCCCCATGCGGCAAGGACAAGGGGGAACCACCCGGCCGGGCCCGCCGATGCTTGGACCGACCCTGCCCCGAGGAAGGCGCTGAAGCTAGCGCTCATCGACACGTGGAACAGGCCCAGGATCGCAAGTCCCGCGAGTCCGTACACGACAGGCCCGACCCAGGTGTGCCTCCAGTCCTGCGACGAAGCACCGCGGGCCAGGGCCAACACGGTTCCTGCCACCATGGTCACGAGGATGGCGAGGACCACGAGGAGCCACGCCGCCCAGACCGGCACGGGCCCGCTGTCCCCAGCGAGGAAGTAGTAGAGGCCTTCGTTCCGGACGGCACCGAAGGCGCTTCCGCTCGTGATCCCTCCGAGGTGGCCGATCGTGAACGCGCCAGCGGCCGCGTGGCCGAGCCACAGCAGGGCTGACAGCGTCGCGCCCCAGCCGCCCTGGATGCCGCCGGCGATCCAGGCCGCGGGGACGGCGATGACGCTGAAGGCCAGAAGGTGGACGGCGCAAGCCTTGGCGCCGGGCAGCACCATGGCCGCCAAGCGGGCAACCTGCGGGCCCACAGCAGGCTTCGGTACCTGCGCACGGCCCATTCCGGAGCCGAGCCATGCCATGCCCGCGCCGAGCACCAGGGCCACAAGGAACGGCACGAACCCCGCCGCACTGAGATCTACCGCCGCGCCCGACGATGCGGAGCGCACGGGCGCCGAAACGGCGATGACAGTTGTCGCCACCGCGAAGCCGAGGCCGAACGCACCAGCCTGGGCTGCGCGTACAGCGACGCTCGTGGCGGGCGAAAAGCGGGCTTGGAGCGCGCCGGCAGCGAGGGCGAGCAGGGCTGCAACGAGCGTGAGCCCTGCGGGCACGGCGAAGATGCTCGCCGAACCCTGGACACCGAACGCTGCCGAGGCGTGGCCCTCCGCGGAGCCCAGCAGCGCCATCGCGCCCAGCTGCGCCGCGATCGCCGCGACGGCACCGGCGGCCTCGCTGGCGACCGCGTCCCCCACTGCGGGCACCGACTTGCCGACGGATTCGACGGCCCCTCCGGCCGCAGCCAGAAGCACCGTGGCCAGACACAGGAGAAAGAACGCGAGCCCGGCGGCGACGCCCGCCGCAGCGCCCTGCCAGGGAATGGTGAATCGGTTGGCTGGTGCTGGAGCGGGAGGCTTCGCCTCCGCGTTCGCACTGTCAGCAGGCACATCAGAAAGCATCGAGCGATCTCCCCCCGGGATAGACCTTGTGGATGTCTTCGACAGACACTGCGAGCCTATCTGCGATCGATGCCCTGGGGTCCCGGCGGCGGAGGTCCTGTGGATAACCCGGCCAGGAAAGGCGAGCGAACGACGGCGGGTGCGCCCCCGCCGTCGTGCGCTCGCCCCGCGAGACGAAGCGCCTCAGGCGCGGCGGCTCGCTTCCCGCGCATGCCGCGGGCTGTCGGGGTTGAGGAGGGAGTGCTTGCGGCCATAGGCGAAGTAGATGACCAGCCCGATCGCGAGCCAGACCACGAACCGCACCCAGGTCTCCCAGTGCAGCTGCGTGATCAGGGCAAGCGAGGCGATCACGCCGAACGCCGGCACCACGGGCATCCACGGCAGGCGGAAGGTGCGCGGCGCGTGCGGCTTGGTGCGGCGGAACACGATGACCGAGACGCACACCACCACGAAGGCGGCGAGGATGCCGATGTTGGTCAGGTCGGCCACGGCCCGGATCGGGAAGACGCCTGCGAGGAACGCGGAGCCCGCGCCGGCGATCCACGTCACGCGCTGCGGGGTCCCGCCGCGGTCCACCTTAGAGAACCACTTGGGCAGCAGGCCGTCGCGGCTCATGGAGAACCACACGCGGGTCACGCCGAGGAGGAAGGTGAGCATCACGGTGAGGATGGAGAGCACTGCGAACACGGAGATGATGCTCGCGACGATGGGCAGGCCCACGCCCGCGAAGGCGGAGGCGAAGCCCGCCTTGGGGTCGATGTCGTGGTAGTTCTGCATGCCCGTCAGGACGAGGGTCGCCGCGACGTAGAGGAGCATCGCGATGACGAGCGAGAGGATGATCGCCTTGGGCATGTGCTTCTTGCCGTCGGTGGCCTCCTCGGCGGCGGTGCTCATCGCGTCGTAGCCGAAGACGGCGAAGAAGACCGTGGCCGCGCCGCTGGCCACCGGGGCGAAGCCGCTCGGCATGAACGGCACGTAGTTGTTCGTGTTGATGTAGAACACGCCCAGGCCCACGATGAACAGGATCAGGACCACCTTGACGACGACCACGGCGAGCTCGAAGCGGCCGAACGCCTTGGTGCCGCGGCTCAGGATCAGGGTCACCAGAAGGCAGATGAGGATGGCGGGCAGGTTGATGATGCCGCCCTTTCCCTCGTCCACGGTCGAGGCCATCCAGGCGGGCAGGTGCACGCCGAAGCCACCCAGGAACGCGTCCAGATAGCCGGAGATGCCGATGGCGACGACGGCCACGATGGCGATGTACTCGAGCAGCAGGTCCCAGCCGATGAACCAGCCCGCGAGCTCCCCGAGCGCCACCGAACCGTACGTGTACGCGGATCCGGCGCGTGGGATCATGCCCGCGAATTCGGCGTAGGAGAGCGCGGCCGCGGCCGACGCCAGCCCCGCGATGAGGAAGGAGATGAGCACCGCAGGCCCCACGCCCGGGTTGTCTGCATCGCCGTGCGCCACCAGACCGGCGAGGGAGAAGATGCCGACACCGATGATCCCGCCCACACCGATCGCCGTGAGCTGCCACAGCCCCAGGCTCTTGTGGAGGCCGCTCGTGGCGCTTTCCTCTTCGATCGCGTCCAGCGGCTTGCGGCGCCACACCGACCGGGCTTCTATGGAACTCATCGCCTACTCCTGCCTCAGTTCGAACACTCTTGGGTGACACAAGCCACACAAGTCCTGACCAGTATGGGAAGGCGATACCCATCAGGTAAAGCGACTTTTCTAGGCCAGTACTCTTCGGTTCTACCGACGAATCGGCCCGAGAGCCACTCCGCAGGGATTAGGCACGACGGCGGCGGCGCGCCTTCGCGGGTCGCGTCGCCGTGCTACTCCAGCTGCTCGCGCCGCTGTCCTATCCCAGCGGGTCGCGTCGCCGTCCTATCCCAGCGGGCCCTCAAGCTCGTCGCGACGGTGGACGAGGTACGCGGTCTCCGCGGAGTGGCCGGGCAGCCCGATCGCTCTGTCGTAGGCCGCGCGGGATTCATCGCTGCGGCCCAGGCGCCGCAGCAGCTCCGCGCGGGCGGAGTGGTAGGCACGGTAGCCGGCGAGCGCCTGGCCGAGCAGGTCGACGGCCGCGAGGCCCGCCTGGGGACCCTCGAGCTCGGCGACCGCTACAGCCCGGTTGAGCGCGACCACCGGCGAGGGGTCGAGGCGGATGAGCTGACTGTAGAGGGCCACGACCTGCGACCAGTCGGTGTCGCGGGCATCGCGGGCGGAGGTGTGCACGGCGTTGATCGCCGCCAGGATCTGGAAACGGCCCGGGGCATCGCCGGAGGCAAGGCGCTCCCGCACGAGCCTGTGACCCTCGGCGATGAGCACCGCGTCCCAGACCGCGCGGTCCTGCCGGTCGAGGGGGACCAGCTCACCGTCGGCCGAGACCCGGGCGGTGCGGCGGGCCTCGGTCATGAGCATGAGCGCCAGGAGGCCTACCGCCTCGCCGTCATCCGGCAGGAGGGCCCGGACCAGGCGGGCGAGCCGGATCGCCTCGGACGTGAGGCCGGGACGCACGGGATCAGTGCCGGGGCCGCTCGCCAGATAGCCCTCGTTGAACACGAGGAAGAGGACGGTGAGCACGCCGGAGACGCGCGCCGGGAGGTCCTCGGCCGAGGGCACGCGGTACGGGATGCGCGCCGTACTGATCTTGTCCTTGGCGCGCGTGATCCGCCGCGCCATGGCGCCTTCCTGGACCAGGAAGGCACGCGCGATCTCGGGCACGGTCAGGCCCGCGACCATGCGCAGCGTCAGCGCCACCCGGGCCTCCATCCCTAGCGCCGGGTGGCAGCAGGTGAAGACCAGCCGGAGCCGGTCGTCGTCGATGGCGCCGAGCGATGGGTGCGGGTCGCCGTCGTGCATCAACAACGCCTCCCGATGCTTGTCGTCGCGCTTCTTCTCGCGCCGGATCCGGTCGATGGCCCTGCGGTTCGCCGTGGTGGTGAGCCAGGCACCCGGGTTGGGCGGGACGCCGTCGTGCGGCCAGCGCTCGACGGCGACGGCGAACGCCTCGGCGGCAGCCTCCTCGGCGATGTCGAGGTCGCCGAAGCGGCGGGCCAGCGAGGCCACCACCCGGGCCCACTCCTCGTGGTGCGCCCGGGTGATCGCGGAGGCGACGTCAAGCGGGTTCAAAGGAACGGCCGCACCTCGATCTTCCGGTTGCAAGCCTTCGAACCCTCGGCGGCGAGCTTGAGCGCCGCGTCCAGATCGGGAGCTTCCACGATCCAGAAGCCCACGATCCACTCCTTCGTCTCCACGAAGGGCCCGTCGGTGACCACGGACTCCGCCCCCCTGTTGTCGATCACTGTGGCCATGTCCGGCCCGCCGAGCCCGCCGGCGAAGACCCAGTGGCCCTCGGCCTGGAGCCGTTGGTTGAACACATCGATCGCCGCGTCCTCCTCGTCGGTGGCGAGGTCGCTGCTGTCATTGATCACGGACACCAGATACTGCATCTCGGTCATCTCCTTCGGCTGGGGACGCCCCGCGTGGGCGGCCGCTCACCCCTGCAACGAACGGCCCTGCCCCCATCGGACACCGCCGGCTCGATTTCTTTCAAGCCGCCCCCGCCCCGCCCGCGCGGCTCACTCGACCGTCAGCACCACCCGGAAGCGCGCCTCGCCGGACATCATGCGGTCGAACCCGTCGGCAGCCTTCTCGAGCGGGTACTCCTCGATGAGCGGCCGGACGCGGGTGAGGGCGGCGAAGCGGAGGGTGTCTTCGGAGTCCTTCGCGGAGCCGGACGCGTGCCCTGCCACCGACTGGCTGCCGCCGACGATCGCCCCCGCGCTGACGGCAAGCGGGTCGTGCGGGACGCCGAGCACCACAAGCTTCCCGCGCGGTGCGAGCCCGCCGATGGTGGCCGTCATCGCCGCGGCATCCGTCACGGTGGCGAGCACGACGCTCGCCCCGCCGAGCGCGGAGAGCGCGCCCGCGACGTCGTCCGCCGTGCTGTCGATGTAGTGGTGGGCGCCGAGCTCGCGGGCGAACTGCTCCTTCTCGGCGCCGCGCGCGATCGCCACGGTCTCGAAGCCCATCCGGCTCGCGAACTGAACCCCGAGGTGCCCGAGTCCACCGAGCCCGAGGACGGCGACGACGTCGCCGGGCCGGGCGCCGCTGTTGCGGAGCCCGTTGAACGTGGTCACGCCCGCGCACATGAGCGGCGCGGCCTCCGCATCGCTGAGGGCGTCAGGTACCGCCGCGAGCGCGTCGGCTGGGGCCACGACGAACTCGGCGTACCCGCCGTCCGACGTGAGGCCGGTGACCTTACCGGCGCGGCACGAGATGAAGTCGCCGTCGCGGCACGCGTCGCATACGAAACAAGCACCGCCGAACCAGCCGACCCCCACACGCTGCCCGGGCTTCCACTGCTCGACGCCCTGCCCGACGGTCTCGACGGTCCCGGCGATCTCGTGGCCCGGGATGCGCGGGTAGGACGAAGCGAGGCCAGCGCCGGGCATTGTGTCGCTGTGGCAGATGCCGGAGGCGGCCACGCGGACGAGGACGTGTCCGCGCGGTACGTCGGGGACATCGCGCTCGACGGCTTCGAAGGACTCGCCGGGTGCTGGAATCTGGACGGCTCGCATGGTGACACCTTTCGTCGAAGGGCTTGCCTGACCGCGGCACAGGGCTAAGAGGGGCACCCCGGCCAAGGCTGGCGGGCGGACGCCCTGAATGCTGCGTTACCTACCGCCTTACCCGCGTACGGCGCCAGCGAATCACCCGCCCGGGCCGGGTCGCCGACGTCGTGGGTTTCGACGTCGCTCAACCGCCGTCCCCCGTCCGCAGCCGGCAGGTGAACTCCCAGGGGCGCAGGTCCAGGCTGGGGCTGCCGGAGTAGTTCCCGAGCAGAAGGTCCGCGTTCGCCCAGCCGGGGTCGCCAACGTCCACCTGCTGGGGGTCCCCGGAGAAGTTGCCCAAGACCAGCAGCTCCGTCCCGCCCAGTCGCCGGGTGAAAGCGTAGACGGCCTCGTGGTTCGGCAGGAGCATCGTGAAGTCGCCGTCGGCGATCACCGGCAGTTCGTGGCGGAGGCGGATGAGCTGGCGGTAGAAGCTGAAGACGGAGTCCTCCCTGTCGACTTGGTCGGCGGCATTGATCTCCACCGCATTCGGGTTCACCACGATCCACGGCGTCCCGGTGCTGAAGCCGGCGGCAGGGCCGGCGTCCCACTGGACGGGAGTGCGCGCGTTGTCGCGGTTGAGCGGCGCGATGGAGGCGAGGACCTCGATCGGGTCGAGCCCCAGCCCGCCCGTGGCCTCCTGGTAATGGTTGAGGACCTCGATGTCCCGGTGGGCGTCGATCCCGGTGAAGGCCATGTTGGTCATGCCCAGTTCCTCGCCCTGATAGATGTACGGGGTGCCGCGGTGAAGGTGCAGGACCCCAGCGAGCATCTTCGCCGAGAGCTCGCGGTACGCGCCGTCGTCGCCGAAACGGGAGACGGCGCGCGGCTGGTCGTGGTTGCCCCAGTAGAGGCTGTTCCACCCCCGCTCCGCGAGCCCCGACTGCCAGCGCCCGAGGGAGGCCTTGAGGTCGGTGAGGCGGAGTGCGCCCGGCCGCCACTTGTTGCCGTCAAGGTGGTCAAGGTTCACGTGCTCGAACTGGAAGACCATGTCCAGCTCCGCACGCGCCGGATCGGTGAACAGGACGGCGTCCTCGAGCGTGACGCTGGGCATCTCGCCGACCTTCAACAGGCCCGCGGCACGGCTGGCGAACACCTCGCGATGCATCTCCTGGAGGAACTCGTGGATGCGCGGGCCGCAGACATAGCCGCTGCGGTCGTGGCTGTAGGGCTCGCCCTCGGTGGCCGGGGCATCCCCCAGCGCCGGGTCCTTGGAGAGGAAGTTGACGACGTCCATGCGGAACCCGTCCACGCCGCGGTCCAGCCACCAGTTCATCATCGCGTAGACGGCCCGCCGCACCTCGGGGTTCTCCCAGTTCAGGTCCGGCTGCTTCTTCGAGAAGAGGTGGAGGTAGTACTCGCCGGTGGCCTCGTCGAATTCCCAGACCGGGCCGGAGAAGAACGATGCCCAGTTGTTCGGCTCTGCCCCGGGCGTGCCCGGTTCGTGGCCGGGCCGCGGCGGGCGCCACCAGTACCAGTCGCGCTTGGGAGATTCCTTGGAGGCGCGGGACTCCGCGAACCAGGGGTGCTCGTCCGAGGTGTGGTTGACCACGAGGTCCATGACCAGCTTCATGCCGCGCTCGTGCAGGCCTGCGATGAGCTCGTCCAGATCGGCGAGGGACCCGAAGAGGGGGTCGATGTCCTGGTAGTCGCTGATGTCGTAGCCGTTGTCGTCCTGCGGGGAGCGATACACGGGCGAGAGCCAGACGACATCCACGCCCAAGTGCCCGAGGTAGTCGAGGCGGTTGATGACGCCGCGGAGGTCCCCGACGCCGTCGCCGTTGGAGTCCGCGAAGCTGCGCGGATAGATCTGGTAGACGACCGCGCTGTGGAACCAATCGCGGGCGATGGCAGTGTCCTCGGAAGGCGATGTGTTGGGATTGGGCATGGGTCCTCCTGTGGCGGTCTCGGGCATCGTAGGCACGGCGGTGAGTGCCCGGCCAGAGCCGATACGGGAGCCGCCGTCGTGTGCGCGCTGGAAACTTCGGCGAGAGCCGACGCGTCGCGCCGCCGAAGAAAACATTGAAGTTTATGATTTACATATTCAGTGCAGACCAACGTGGAGGATGGTGGGGACCCTGGCCGAGCCCATGAGTGACCTCGCCGGCTCCGTCTCGCTCCGAGCCCTCGACCTGGCCGCACAGGTCCGCGCCCCCGGCCATGACGCGTCCGGCCGCGCCGAGCAGGTGACCCACCAGCTGGAGAGCGCCATCGGACTGGGGCTCCTCAGCCCCGGCGAGCGGCTTCCGACAGAGTCGATCATGGCCGAACATCTGGGGGTGTCCCCGCTCACCCTGCGGCAGTCTCTCGCCGTGCTGCGGAGCAAGGGGCTCCTCGAGACACGACGCGGACGCGGAGGCGGGAGCTACGTGACCGGGGTGCTCCCCGTTGTCGAAGCCGACATTGCCCGCATGCTGCTCAGCCACACGAGCGACGACCTTCGCGATCTCGTCGACCTCGCGGGCGCGACTGCGGGCTCGGCAGCTCGACTCGCGTGCCATCGCGCCGATGAGCAGGACCTCCGGCGGCTGCGCAGCCTCGCGAAGCGGTTTGCCGCGAGCTCCGAGGCCCCCATGCTCCGCCAGACGGACGCGCGGCTCCATATCGGGCTCGGCGTCGCCGCACAGTCCCGCCGCCTGACCGCGCTCCTGATCCAGATCCACGCCGAACTCTCCCCGCTGGCATGGAGCCACGCGTGGGAGCACGAGCAGGAATCCGCTGACACCGAGCACGGGGCGCTCCTGGACGCGATCGAACGAGGCGACGCCCGCGCGGCCGAGGACCTCGCCGTAGCGCATGTCGAACGGGAAGGTGCCCTCATCATCGACCAGCATCTGGCGCTCCTCACAGCGCACCTCGTGGACCCGCGATGAGCTCCCTCAAGCAGGCCCTGGGCGCCGCGGCGGAGTCCCTCGCTCAGCTACTTGACGGCGTGTTCGCGGACCTGGCCGCGCTGTCGGCGGCAGCCGCCGGCGCCCTCGCCGCCTCTGCCCCGTCGCGGAGCACGCTAGAGTCCCTCCGTCCGGTCGTCGAGCGCATCGTCCTGGCGCAGGACGGCCTCGTGGAGAGCGCCGGGGTCTCTGTGGTCTCGGGACTGCTGGCTGATGCCGAGACATGGCACCAGTGGTGGAGCCTCGTCGGGGGCAAGGTCGTCTTCGTCCCGCACAATCTCAACCCCGCATCGGTCAACTTCTACGACTACACCGAGATGACCTGGTTCCAGGGGCCGCTGGCATCAGGCCGCCCCAAGCTTGTCGGCCCGTACATCGACTTCGGCGGCGCCTTCGACAGGAAGGTCGTGACCGCCGCGCAGCCGGTGCTCCGGGACGGTCGAGCGGCCGCAGTGGCCGGGGCAGACCTCTCGATGGACCACCTCGAGCGCGCGTTCCTCCGGAAGCTGGGCCGCAGGGACGAGGACGTCGCCCTCATCACCGAAACCGGCAAGGTGGTCGCGTCCAATAGCGCGCGATTCGCCCCGGGCACCCGCTTCGAGGGCCCGCGGGCCGGGCTCCGGTCGGTGCCGATTCCCGCGGCGGCCCTCGCGTCCCCTCCTTGGCTCCTCATCGTCGCCGGCTGAACGCCTCGATCCGCTTCCAGGAAGGAGCACGACGCCGGTGGCCCACCCTCGGAGGGCGAGTCACCGACGTCGCGCGTCAGGCAGACACGGGTAAGCAGGGATCAGCTGGCGGGACCGCGGCTGCCGGCCTGCTGCAGATCAGGATCGCGCGGCGCGGACCCGTGCGGGGCGTCGTGGTGATGGTGCCCGGGGTGGTGCTCCTCGTACTCGATCTCGAGCTCGTCTGCCGAGGTGAGCCCGTTGGGCAGCTCGACGGTGGAGCGGGGGCCGGTGTACGTGTGCCTGACCCGGACCTGCCACGCGATCCACAGCGCGAGCAGGGTCCCGCCGACCACGAGGGGCGTGTAGTTCACGTACTTCCACTCGAACTCGGGGTTCCACGGGACGCCGCCCGGGGAAGTGGGGAGCAGGGCGATCACGGTAGTGACCGCGATCTCGATCACGGCGATGAGGTTGAGCCACGTGTAGTGGCGCCCGAGGTGCCAGGTGCCGCGCTTGAACGCGGAGCCTTTGCGCAGCCGCTGGAAGATCGGGATCGCGAACGCGAGGTACAGCCCCACGACGCCGATGGACACGACCGCGTTGAAGGCCACCGGCACGGGTGCGCCGTTGATGTCCACCTCGACGAGGGCGGGCAGTGTGAGGACGATCGCGAGCACGGCGACGAGGGCCACACTGTACAGCGGCACCCCGCGCTTGTTGAGCCGGGTCCAGAACCGGGCGCCGGGGACCGCGCCGTCGCGGCTGAACGCGAACAGCATGCGGGTTGTCGAGGTCATGCAGGCCATGGCGCAGAAGCACTGGCCGACGGTCGAGATCACGAGCACAGCGCTGACCCACGGTCCGCTCAGGGCCTGGTTCAGGACGGTGACCACGCTGCCGCCGCTCGCGCTCACGGCGTCGGCGTCCTGCACGGCGAACAGGATCGCGAGCAGGAGGATCCACCCGCCGATCGACGAGTAGAGGATCGCCCGCCAGATCCCCTTGGCCGCCGAGTCCGAGGCGCCCTGCGTCTCCTCGGACATGTGGCACGAGGCATCGTATCCGGTCACCGTGAACTGCGGCAGGATCGCTGCCTGCGGCAGGACGAGCAGCAGGAAGCCGATCCCCGAGGTTGCCCCGTCGAAGAAGCCCGTGTTGTTGATGCGCTGGGCGAAGACGTCGGAGATGCTCGCGTGCCGCTCGGGCAGGAAGGCGATGATCGCGATGATCGCGATGGTTCCGACCACATGCCACCACACCGAGATGTTGTTGAAGACCGCCAGCAGGTGGCTCGAGAAGATCGAGAAGAGCGTCACGACGACGAGCACGCCGACGAAGATGAGGAACAGCCGCGCGAGGGAGTACCCGTCGGCCCACTCCTGGCTGAACGAGGAGATGGTCAGGTCGATGAAGGTCGCGCACCCGTAGGAGACGGCCGCGACGATCGCGAGCAGTCCGACGAAGTCGAGCCATCCGGTGAAGTAGCTCGACCGCAGTGACCCGAGCTTCGCGGCCCAGTAGTACATGCCGCCCGAGGTGGGCATCGCCGAGACGAGCTCGCCCATGCACAGGCCGACCACGAGGATGAGCGCGCACACCACGGGCCAGCCCCAGCTCATGGCCATAGGCCCGCCGTTGTTCCAGCCGATGAAGAAGCTGATGAAGGGGCCAGAGAGGATGGAGATGACGGAGAACGAAATGGCGAAGTTGGAGAAGCCCGACCACGATCGCTTGAGCTCGGGCTTGTAGCCGAGATCAGCAAGTATCTCGTCGTCGGTGCGCTGTGATTCAGAGACTGACATGGGAGTCCTTGGGGAGAGAACGGATCCTGAGGGATGAGAGTGGCAAGAGCGTGCTACATCGAGGTCAGGCCGCCGTCGATGGGCAGCAGCTGCCCGGTGATGTAGCGGGCCCAGTCCGAGGCCAGGAACACGACCGCAGGGGCGATGTCCTCAGCGGTCCCCTGGCGCCCGAGCGGCACCTGAGTCCCGACGAGCCGGCTCAGGTCCTCCGGGTCGAGGTGGCCGAGGACCGGGTCATTGAAGCCCGTCTCGATCCACCCCGGGCAGACGCCGTTGACCCGGATGCCGCGCCCCGCGTACTCGACGGCGAGCTGCCGCGTGAGGTTCACGAGGGCACCCTTCGAGGAGTTGTAGGCCACGAGATCCGGCTCGCCGATGAGCCCCGACACCGACGCGGTGATGATGATCGCACCTGACTTCTGCTTGATCATCTGGGGAAGCACCGCGCGGACTGTGAGGAAGGTGCCGCGGACGTTGACCGTGAAGCTCTTGTCCCACTCGTCGAGTGTCTGCGTGAGCGCGGTGCCTGCCATGAGCACGCCGGCGTTGGCGTGGACGATGTCGAGCCGCCCCTGGGTGCGCACGATGTCATCGACCACAGCATTCATAGCCCGCTCGTCCGTCACGTCGGCGACGGCGGCAAGGCTCTCGAAGCCGGCCTCCTTGATGAGCTGCTCGGTCTCGGCAGCCCGCGCGTAGTCAATGTCGGACGCCACCACGAGCGCTCCGGCTTGGGCAAGTGCAAGGGCACTTGCGCGGCCGATCCCGTGGCCAGCACCGGTCACCAGGGCCACTTGGCCTGTCAGGGACAAAGGGTTCACTATCAGCCTCCGCGGTTGTCATGCGTTGAGTTCGGGCACCCCGAATGTGACGACAGTCACTTCCGTGGGCGATGGTCCAACTCTAGGGACGGTCACCGCGTTGCGCAATAGTCTTTAAATTTAAATGTTTATTTCGGTGAACTCTCCGTCATCGCGACAGTTGCCCTTGGTCGAGGACGGCGACGACCGAGCGAGCGGGTGGACGATGGACCCATGACCGAGGACATGGAAATGATCCAGCGCGGCATAGGGATTCTGACCGCCGCCCTCTCTTGGGAGCCGGACGACCCGACCGCAACGGCGATGTTCAAGGAGTCGCTGAAGACGCTGGCCCGGGTGGACGACACGGTGTCGGTGTCGTTCGCGGGTGGCTCCCCGGAGCAGGCCGCTGTGCTCCAGAAGGTGCTGCCCCAGGTGGTCCGGCAGCTCATCGAGGCCATGGCGCCGGACTACACGCGCCTCGTCCTCGGGATGGCCATCGGGTTCAAGAGCGTCGCCGATGCCTACCGGCAGGACGTCCCCGCCGCGAGCATCGAGGGCATCCTCCAGGCCGCCTCGCTGCACCTCGCCGAGGGCGACGACGAGTAATCCCGGCAGCAGGCGGACGACAGCGAGTGCCCACCCGCCGTCGTCCGCCAGAGAGAGGCGTCAGGGACGCCGCGCGGCCTCTGAGTCTGTGCGGGTGGGCAGGACGAGGATCGCGTCGCCGACGGGCCGCTCCGACGTTCCTGACGGGGTGTTGACCACCGCACCCTGGGCAACGGCGGTCGTGGAGCCGCCGCCGTCGAGGTTCATCGCCTGGATCATGCCAAGGGACTGGGCGACGCCGGCCTCCTCCTTCAGGCTCAGCCCGAGCGAACTGGTCGAGCGGCCGTCTGCAGTCACCAGCATCGTGCGACCCTGGGCGTCAGTTCCAGCGAAGGTGCGCGGGTTCCGCTTGTGGACCCAACCGTAGTAGAAGCTGTTGGAGTCGTTCTGGTGGACCATGCCGTCCTGGCGGGCGGTCACGTCCTCCTTGCCGTCCTTCACGAGCATGGGACCGCCATTGACGACACTCGTGTCCTTCGTGGTCGGCAGCCTCTTGCCGTCCTCGCCGACGGTGTCGACGTTGACCCTCAGCTTCTGCCCGATGTGGGCGAGGCCGCGCAGCTGCGCGATGCCGGTGCCGGTGGCCTGGACGGTGTGGCCACCGGCCGGGACCGCGGTTCCGCGGGAGTCTGTGACGGAGGTTACGGTGCCGTGGCTATCGAGGACTGCCTCGAGCCCTGCGCCCGTGGGTGACTTGGCCCCGAACTCGGGGGTGAAGGCCACGAGCTCATCCGGGTTGGTGCAGGTGATGTCCTGCTGGGGCAGCTCGGTGGGCTGGTCGCCCTTCTCGCCGCAGTTGCGGATCAAGCCGGGAGCGCGGTTGATGCCCGTCAGGGGCACGTTCGCGCCGTCCGCCGACAGGGAGCCGGCCCAGGTGAGGCGCTGGATGCTCGTGCGGTTGGTTGCACCATCGAGGATCAGGCCGGGGCGATCACCAACGGGCTCGCGAAGGGTCTTGCCGCCGTAGACGCCCACGCCTGCCGGGTCCCCTGGGGCGCCGGCAGTCGGGTCGAAGACGAAGAAGCCGGCGTTGACGCCCGCGACCGCGTATTGGGCCGCAGCGAGCTGACTCGTGGTCTCGGGCGCCTCCAGGTCCGGACCGAAGGATGCAGAAAGCTCGCCGTGGTACTGCTTCGGGTCGATCGTGATGACATCCAGGTTCCACGGGCCGCGCGTCTGGCCGATAGTTCCGGCGTCGCCATCCCAGCCGGTGTAGATGACCGACGAGGAGTAGCCGGCCGCCTTGATCTGGGCGATCAGGGCGGAGCCATCGGCCTTCACGGTGAAGTGTCCGGCACGGACCCGGTAGCCCAGAAGGCCTCCCGCGTCGGCCAGCTGCGGCGAAACCACCTGCTCAACGCGTGCGACCACACCCGCCGTCGCGAGCTTGGCGGCGACCGCCTCCGCGGCCGACTGGCTCGAAAGCGCCGATTTCGGCGCGTCGGGATCGGGTGAGCCAGTGGGGATCGCGACCTCCGCCGTCCAGAACAGCGAGCTGTCCGCGGCGCCGCGATGGATCTGCGTCAGCGTGACCCCTGGGGCGAGGGTCTTCTCGGTCCGGGTCTCCGGTAGGTCCTGGGCGCCGAGGTCAAGGTGGGCGGACGGAACCGACGCGGGCTTCGTCTGGGAAGCCTGGGTCGGACCCGCCGGACCGAGGAGAGAGGCTGAGACGACGGCCGCGAGGCCGACGGCGAAGAGGCTTCGAGGGGTCTTGGGTGAGCGCACCGTTCAAGGCTACGAAGGCGTCGAGGGTGCGGGGGCAGATCCGTGCACAGTTGGTCCAAGCTTCCCGCCGAGTTCACCTCAGCCTCGAAATGCCCCCTGCGCGGTGGGCATTCCTTGACGTCAACTGTGCGGAGGCGAGCGGCGCACGCGGTCCCCCTCCCGTGGCGCCGCCGCCATCGACCGGCAGCCTGCCCTAGGGACCATTCAGGTACATCGTCACCGGTCTGCGCAGCAGCAGGACGATCGCGGGCACGGCGATCAACACGATGGGAAGGTTATAGAGGCCGAGCGCGACCGTGCTGATGCCCAGCGCCAGCGCCTAGATGGCCAGCACCCGCGCCCATCGCCGCCTGTTCAGTAGGTTCATCGACGCGACCAACGAAAGCCTCGGTGAGGATCAAGACGGACGCCCGGAAGTCCTCGAAGGATTCGCCTGGCATCGCACCCACGTCGAACTCGCGCCGCAGATCGTCCGAGTTGTAGTAATCCATCTGAAGGGAGAAGGTGCCCACCCCGATGAGGAGCTGGATCGCCGCCGTCGCGATGACGAAACCGACAGCGAGGCGTGTCGCGAAGCGCTGGCCCGCCTCGGTGGGCTGGCGCCGCGGAAACGGCGCGGGCGGCGTCGCGTACCCATCGCCACGAGGCTGCAGGTAGGGGTACTGAGACTGGTTGTCGTAGGGGTATGGGGGCCGAATGTAGTCGGGCCCATCGGGCAGCCGCTCCGAGTCCCGCCGCGGGTCCTGCCTCTCCATGCAGGAAACCTAAGCAGCCGGAGGCGAACAGCACGAGAGCACAAGGGCCCGGAGTCTACGCGTTCTGAAGTCGGGACCGGGACCTTCGCAACTGGCGCCGTGCACCCGCGCACGGAAGCATTGACGCAACGGAAGGGAGCCGACATGAAGAAGATCCTCATCGCCTATGGAACGACCGAGGGGCAGACCGAGAAGATCGCGGACGTCATCGCGGACTCCCTCCGCGGCCGCGGCCTGGACGCCACGATGCTCGACCTCAGGGATTCACAGGACGAGGCCCTGGACGCCTACGACGGCGTGATCGTCGGCGGCTCCATCCACGTCGGCAAACACGACAAGCGCGTCGTCGACTTCGTCGAGAAGAACCGCGGCACGCTCACCTCGCGCCCCTCGGCCTTCTTCTCCGTGAGCCTCGACGCACGCAGCGCCACCGGCGAGGCCGAGAAGTACGTCGACGAGTTCGAGGAGCAGACCGGCTGGCGGCCGGCCAAGGTGGCCCTGTTCGCCGGCGCGCTGCTCTTCACGCAGTACGGCTTCGTCAAGCGCCTCATGATGAAGCGGATCGCGGCGGGCAAACCCGGCACCCTCGGCACCGACACGTCGCGCGACTACGTCTACACCGAGTGGGACGGAGTGCGGCGCTTCGCCGAGGACTTCGCCGCGGGTCTCAGCGCGCCCGGCGCGTGACGGCGGACGACGGCGGGTGCGCACCCGGCGTCGTTCGCCGCCTCGTGCGCAGCCCCTGTCCGAATGCGGCGGGGAGCCGCAGACTCGAGACATGAAGAAGCGCGTGACGGCCGTGGGCGCGGGCGCCGCTGCGGCCCTCGTATACTGGACGGCCATCCGGCCTCGGCTCAAGAACTGGGGCGCGACCCGCGAGGAGATCACAGGCCCTTACCCGGGTGCCGAGGTGGTCCCCGACGGCGAGCGCGGAGCGACCATGGCCGTGACGATCAATGCTCCGCCGGAGAAGGTCTGGCCGTGGCTCGTGCAGCTCGGCGGCGACCGCGGCGGGTGGTACTCGTGGGACCGTCTGGACAACGGCGGCCACCCGAGCGCCAGAAGCATCCATCCAGAATGGCAGGCCCTCGCCGTCGGCGACACCGTGAAGTACTGGACGGGCCGCGACGGCGCCGTCGACGCCTGGACGGTGGCGGTCCTCGAGGCGAACCGGTTCCTCGGTCTCCATGGGCTCAGCGACCTGCGCGGCCGGCCCCTCGACCCGGCCAAGCCGCGGCCGGCGGCCTACACGGAAGGGCTCTGGGGGTTCCTCCTGAACGAGCTGCAGGACGGCGAGACCCGGCTCGTCATCGGCGGGTACCAGGCCTTCCGGCCACGATGGGTCAGCCCCCTCCTCTCCGACGTGCTCTTCCCCCCGATCGTATGGATCATGCAGGCCAGGATGCTGCGCGTGCTCAAGCGGAACGCCGAGAGCCCCGCGCCAACGGACTGATGACCCGGCGGGCGGCGGAAGTCCCCGTCCGGTGACGGCGGGCCCTTGTGCCCAAGGCCCCCATGGGGCGGGATGCCTAACATCGAGGCATGACACTGCTCCCCGGGCTCACCGCGCGCGCCTGGGTCCCGCTGTACCGGGCCGCCGGGATCGCGGCGCTCCTGTTCGTCGCCTTCGGGGTCGCGGCGCTCTCGCTCTACTTCGTCAACCCGCCGCCGGTCTCGGGCGGCGAGGCGACCCTGCGCTTCATCGCGGACCACAAGGCCTCGTACGTCGCCCAGCAGCTGCTGTGGCTCGTGCCGTCGCTGTTCGGGCTCGTCGTGTTCACGGCCCTGCTGGTGGCCCACCTGTCCGCCGGTCCGAGCCTCGCGGTGCTCGGCTTCGTCGTCGGCGCGGGTTCCTGGATCGCACTCCTCGCGGTGCCGACCACGAGCGTCGGGACGCTTGCGCTGGTGACGCTGAGCGACCAGTACAGGGCGGCGGACGCCGGCGCGCGCTCGGCCTTCGTCGCGGCCGCGGAGGCGCTCGTGGCCAGCAACAACACCGTCACGCTCGCGGGGATCCTCACGCCGCTCGGCGTCCTCCTGATCTGCCTCCCGATGGTCCGTGGGGTCCTCCCCCACTGGATCGGCTGGCTCGGGCTCGCAACCGGCGCCCTGGGTCTCGCAAGCGAGGCGCTGCGCTTCGCCGTCACCTCCCTCTACGCGGTCTACGGGCCGCTGCTGTGGGTGTGGTTCGCGGCGGTCGGAATCGCCCTGCTGCGGCTCGATCGGGCCTCGCCGGCCCCGCTCCCGTGAGCCTCGCCACGACGCTGGCGGAACCCAACGGGCCACGCGGCCATAGGCCGTGACGTTCCACGAGCCCACCCGTTTCCCACCGAGAGCCTTCCCTGCGGATGCCGGAATCCGGGTCCTTTGCCCGGTGCGTTCCCTAGACGGCGCCCGTAGTCTGAAGCTATGGCCGCGCAGGAAATCCTCGAAGTGGAACGCAAGTACAACGTCGACGACGACGCCGCCGTACAGCCCCTCGCAGGCCTCCCCGGCGTGGACCGTGTCGGACCGCCGGTCACACATCACCTCGTGGCCGTCTACTTCGACACCCACGACTTCACCCTCGCGACGCACGGCATCACGCTGCGCCACCGCACCGGAGGCTCGGACGCGGGCTGGCACCTCAAGCTGCCCGAGGGAGCCGCGCGCCGCGAGATCAGGGAGCCGTTGGGGGTCGACAGCAAGGCAGTGCCCGAACGGCTCCGCAGGCTCGTCGCCGTCCACGTTCGGGCCGCAGAACTCGTGCCGGTCGCCCAGCTGACGACGCGACGCACTGCCTCCCCACTGCTCACGGCCGGCGGCGAGGTGCTCGCCGAGTTCAGCGACGACCGCGTCGAGTCCCAGGCGCCTCCCGGCATCGGGCAGCAGCAGCGGTGGCGCGAGTGGGAGATCGAGCTCGTCGACGGCACCCCGGACCTGCTCACCGCGGCCGACGAGATGCTCGCCTCCAACGGCGTGCACCCGGCCGAGCTCGCGTCGAAGCTGGCCCGCGCCCTCGGTCCCTCCCTCCCGCAGAAGCCGAAGCCCGCGGCGGCCCCGAAGCGCAAGGGGCAGGCCGGCGTCGTGCTCCTGACGTACCTGCAGCGACACGTCGACGCGCTCAAGACCGTGGACCCCGGCGTGCGCCTCGACGCGGAGGACGCCGTCCATCAGCTCAGGGTCAGCGCGCGCCGCATGCGCTCGGCGCTCGCAACGTTCAAGAAGCTCGTGGACGCCCCTACCGCAGACCGCCTCCGTGCGGAGCTGCAGTGGCTCGCAGGCACTGTGGGCCAGGCGCGCGACGTCGAGGTCATGCGCGAGCGCCTGACCGCCCTCGCTGCGGGCGAGCTGCCCGAACTGCTCGTGGGTCCGGTCGCGCAGCGTATCCAGGAGGAGTCGGACTCCCGCTACCGGCAGGCGCACGACGTCGGTCTGGCCGCCATGGACAGCGAACGGTACTTCCACCTACTCGACTCGCTCGACGCTTTCGTTGCCGACCCGCCTCTGACCGACCGCGCGCACCAGAAGGCCAGCAAGACGGTGGCGCGCCACATCGCCAAGGACATCGAGCGGCTGAAGGAGGCCGTCCGCGCAGCGGAGGACGCCGATGATGCCGACTCCTCGGGCGAGGCGGCTGGTGAGGAAGCGGTCGATGCCGCGCTCCACGAGGTGCGCAAGAGCGCCAAGCGCCTGCGCTACGCGGCAGAGGCCGCGACCCCGGTGCTGGGCAAGCGGGCCTCCCGGCTGGCCAAATCCGCGGAGCGGATCCAGGAGACCCTCGGGACGGTCCAGGACTCGGTGGTGAGCCGCGCCCATCTCCTCGACCTCGCGGCGCAGGCGCATGACGACGGCGACAGTGCGTTCAGCTTCGGTCGCCTGCACGCCCTCGAGCAGCAACGGGCCGCCGAGGCACGCGCACAGTTCGTCCGCGACTGGGCGGACTTCATCAAGAACCAGTAGGCAGGCCCACTCGGTTCGCGTATGTGGATGATGTGTCAGTCAGGGGCGAGTCTTCGGCGCACGATCGACCGTGTAGACTAGTCAAGAACGCCGCCTCCCAAGAATGGTGGTTTGGCCTAAGGCCTCGAACGCCTTCTCTCTGCGGCTCAAATTCTTCAGAGCATATCTCCACATCTGCTGCGCACGGCCACTCGGCCGGAGGACGCACCCACTGACTCTCATCTGACTCACTCACCCCCCATTGTCCGCGTCGGCGCCGTCGCCGCGGCTTATGACCGGCCGTCAACGGCCGGATGCACAAAAGGAAAAACAAGAATGGCCACTGGCACCGTGAAATGGTTCAACTCCGAGAAGGGCTTTGGATTCATCGCGCCCGATAACGGCAACCCCGACGTCTTCGCGCACTACAGCGCGATCGTCTCCAACGGCTACCGCTCCCTCGAAGAGGGCCAGCAGGTGGAGTTCGACGCCGAGCAGGGCCCCAAGGGTCCGCAGGCCGTGAACATCCGCCCTCTCTGATTTTGAGGCATCTCGTGGGCGGGCCGCTTCTGCGGCCCGCCCACGGGCTCAACTCCTGCTGTTCACCCACTGCGCTGAACTGAGCGCTAACCCCATAGAAGGTGCTCTGATCTCGACGGTGTCCAGCCCCACAGTCCAGGCCCCGCGCAGCCCCAAGGCGCACGCGGGCACGGACACGTTCCCGCCCCTGACCCGGGCGTATCTCCAGGTTTCGCAGGTTGTCCGCGAGACTGGACTCCTTCGGCGCACGCCGTGGTTCTACTCCCTCGTGGGAGCGGCACTCGTGGTACTCCTCGGAGCAGGCCTCACCGGCTCGATCCTCCTGGGGCACAGCTGGTTCCAGCTGCTCATCGCCGCCGGCTTGGGGATCGTCTTCACTCAGATCGCATTTCTCGCCCATGAGGCCGCCCACCGCCAGATCCTGGCGTCCGGACCAGCCAATGACAGGCTCGCCCGCGGGCTCGCAGCCGTCGTAGGCATGAGCTACTCGTGGTGGGACTCCAAGCACAGCCGCCACCATGCAAACCCCAACCGCGTCGGCAAGGACCCGGACATCGAGGTCGACACGATCTCCTTCATCGAGGAGGACGCCTCCCAGGCCAAGGGCCTGAGGCGCCTCATCACACGCCGTCAGGGCTGGTTCTTCTTCCCCCTGCTGACCCTCGAGGGCATCAACCTCCACTTCCTCAGCGCGCGCCACCTCGCCTCCCGCGGCCCCGTGAAGGGCCGATGGATCGAGATCGGCCTGATCGTGCTGCGCTTCGCACTCTTCCTCACGCCCCTCTTCCTCCTGCTGCCGGTCGGAATGGCGTTCGCGTTCCTCGGTGTCCAGCTCGCGGTGTTCGGCCTGTACATGGGCGCGACCTTCGCCCCGAACCACAAGGGCATGCCGGTCATCGCGAAGGACGCCAGGCTCGACTTCTTCAGCAAGCAGGTCCGCACGTCCCGGAACATCTCGGGAGGCTGGTGGGCAACGTGGCTCATGGGCGGCCTCAACTACCAGGTCGAGCACCACCTGTTCCCGAGCATGCCCCGCCCTCATCTGGCGCAGGCCCGGCAGATCGTCCGCGAGCACTGCCGCACCCTCAAGGTCCCCTACACGGAGACCAACCTGTGGCGCTCCTACGGGATCGTCATCAGCTACCTCAACCGCGTCGGGCTCGCCGCCCGCGACCCCTTCGAATGCCCCATCACCGCGCAGTACCGGCGCGCCTGATGGCGAGCGGCCGGGCGTACCCTGAATCATGAGAACGAACTACGTTCGGGGGGCCTCACTCAGCTGCTCCGAGTCTCAGGCGGAGATCAGGGACATGCTCGCCGCGTCTGGGATTCGGCAGTTCCAGTTCCGCTCCGAACAGGGCCGGGCCGGCGTGGCCTTCAGTACCGGCGACCGCCGGTTCCGGCTAGTCCTGCCGGTCGCGGTGGCCGCCGCTGGCCCGCCGGATTCACGGAGCTCGCAGGACGCCGCCCGCAGACACTGGCGGCAGCTCTCGGTGCTGATGCGGGCCAAGCTCGACGCCGTCTCCTCGGGAATCGTCACCTTCGACGAGGAGTTCCTGGCGTACATGGTGATGCCGGGCGGGGGCACTGTCTTCCAAGCGACCGCGCCTGGAATCGCGAGCGCCTACGCCGTGGCCCAACCGCACGTGTGACTCACACGCCGTCGAACGTCACCAGCTGCCGGATCACCGAGCCTGACGCGAGCGCGTCCATGCCCTCGTTGATCTCCTCGAGCGTGATCTGCCGCGAGACGAGCCGCTCGAGCGGGAGGCGTCCCGCTCGCCACAGCTCCTCGAACGCCGGCACGTCCCGCTTGGGCACCGCCGAGCCGAGGTAGCTGCCGACCACGGTCTGAGCCCGGGCCGTGAGCTGGAGCGGCTCGATCTCAGCCGTCGCCCCCGGCGCGGGGAGCCCCACCGTCACGAGGGTCCCGCCGAGCCCGAGCAGTCGGAAGGCGGTCTCGAACGCCCGCGGGTGGCCCACCGCCTCGAGCACGACGTCGGCCTCCACCTTTCGCTCGACGGCCTCCCCCGGGGTATAGGCCTCGGCGGCCCCCCACTCCCGCGCAGTGGCGAGCTTGGACTCCTGCGAATCCACCGCGATGACCCGGCAGCCCGTCGCGAGAGCCGTCAGCAGTCCTGCCATCCCCACTCCCCCGAGGCCCACGACGGCGACACTCGTCTCTGCGGTGATCCTCCCCGCGTTCAGCAGCGCCCCGCCGCCCGTGAGCACCGCGCATCCGAGGAGGGCGGCGACGGTGGGCGGGACGTCGTCGCCCACGGGCACCACCGAACGCTCGTCGACGACAGCATGCGTCGCGAAGCCGGACACGCCCAGATGATGCTGCACCGCTTCTCCCCTGCGCGTGAGGTGGCGGGTCCCCGTGAGGAGCGTCCCGGCCGCGTTCGAGGCGCTCCCGCGCTCGCACGGCAGGCGGCCCTCAGTGGCACACGCCGCGCATTCGCCGCAGCGTGGCAGGAAGGTCATGACGACCCGCTGCCCGGGGCCCACGCCCACGACGCCGGGCCCCACCTCCTCGACGATGCCAGCCGCCTCATGGCCCAGGAGCATCGGCACCGGCCGCGGGCGCGAGCCGTTGACCACGGAGAGGTCCGAATGGCACAGGCCAGCCGCCTCGATGCGGACCAGCAGCTCACCGGCCCCGGGGCCGGTGAGCTCGAGCTCGTCGATGGTGAGCGGCTGGCTCGCCGCGTACGGCGCGTGCGCGTCCAAGGTGTTCAGGACGGCGCCGCGGATGATGCGGGTGGCAGTCACGCTCGCTCCTCAGTTCCGGCCGCGGCCGGAGCCTGAACGGAAGGCCTCCACGACGGAGGCCATGTCCTCTGCGCCGTGGCCGGCCGCCGCCGCTGCCTCGAAGCGGTCACGCAGCGCGTCCATGAGCACCGCGCTCACGCCGCTGGACCGGAGCGCGTCGCCGATGAGCCCAGAGTCCTTGGCCGCACCCTCGAGAGGGAACGCCGGCGGATACTCTCCAGCGATCATGGCCGCGCCCTTGAGCTGCGCATACGCGCTGTCGGTCCCGGCGCCGGAGATCGTGTCGAGGAACAGCTGCGGGTCGAGCCCGAGGCCGCGCGCCAGGTCGATGGCCTGCGCCGTGCCGCCGACGAGCGTGAGCACCCACGAGTTCATCACGAGCTTGAGGCGCTGCCCGTCGTCTGGCCTCTCGCCGACCCACACCGTCTCCGAGCCGATCGCGTCGAACACCGGCTCGACGGCGCCCCGCACCTCGCCCGGACACCCCGCGAGGACTGTCAGCGTCCCCTGCTCCGCGGGCTGGCGCGTGCCCATGACCGGCGCGTCCACGAACGCGACGCCCTGGGCACGGGCCAGCCCGGCCAGCCGCTGCGCGCCTTCCACGCCGACGGTGGCGCTCTGGACCCACACCGCGCCGTCCTTCATCGCGGGCAGGGCCTCACCCATGGCGTCGGCAATCGCGGCCTCGTCGAACAGCATCGTCACCACGATGTCCGCGTCCCTGACGGCGTCGGCCACGCTCTCGGCGACCCGCGCGCCGTCGTCCGCGAGAGCCTCCGCCCGCCCGCGCGTGCGGTTCCAGACGGCGACCTCGAACCCCGCCTTGGCGAGGTTCTTCGCCATCCCCGCGCCCATGATCCCTGTGCCGAGTACGGCGACTGATGTGCCCATGTGTGCCTCCTTAGACCTGTGCCCACGCTAGTTCGTGCAGCGCCGGGCCCTCAAGGCCGCGTGCCTCCGAAGGGCATTGCCCCGGCGAAGGCCCCCTGCGACGATGTCTCCGTGGCATACGACACAGAGCTCGCGGACCGGATCCGCGGCGTCCTCATCGGCACGGCCGACTTCACCGAGAAGAAGATGTTCGGCGGCCTCGCGTTCCTGGTCGGCGGGAACATGGCAGTGAGCGCGAGCGGCAACGGCGGCATGCTCCTGCGCGCCGACCCCGCGGCCAGCGACGAGCTGTGCGCGACCCCGGGCGTCGAGCGCGCCGTCATGCGCGGGAAGGCGATGGACGGCTGGCTGCGCGTCGCAGACGAGGTGATCGACTCCGAGGATGGGCTCAGGCACTGGGTGCGGGTCGGCGTCGCATACGCGGGCTCACTGCCGCCGAAGTAGCCGCCGGGCTCCGACGCCGCTGCGCTGTGCCACCGGGCCCCCCGCTCAGCCGACGAGCATGAGCCGCACCCCGCCGTCGTGCGCCACGGACACCGAGACGGCCGTGAAGTCCGGCACCCAGTAGGTCGGCGAGTACGACGCCGCGCGCTCGCCGACGCCGAGCACGCGCGCCCCCGCCGCAAGACCGGCGGCGATCCCTGCCTCGGAGTCCTCGAGCACGAGGCATGCGCCGGGATCCACTCCGAGCGTCGACGCGGCGAGGAGGAACCCCTCGGGATCGGGCTTGCTCGCCCTCACCATCTCGGCGGTTACCGCGACGGCCGGAAACGGCAGGCCGCCGGCGGCCATGCGGCGTCGCGCGAGGTCGTCGTCGGCCGAGGTGACGAGCGCGTGCGGCACACCGTCGAGCGCCGCGAGGAACACGCCCGCACCGGGCACGGCGACCACGCCGGCAACGTCCTCACGGGACTCGTCCAGCATGCGCTTCTCGTCAGCCAGGTTGTCCGCCGGGGGCCGATCCGGCAGAAGCAGCGACATCGTGAGCCAGCCCTGGCGCCCGTGGATGAGCGGCTCGACCGATCCCCACGCGAGGCCCTGCACGGCGGCCCACTCGGACCACAGCCGCTCGACCACGGCATCCGAGTTCACGAGTGTCCCGTCCATGTCGAGCAGGAGGGCGCTGGCGGTGACGGTCTGGATATTCATGGGTCCATTCTCCTGAGTCTCCCCACCGCACATGACATAATCCCCATAGTGGTCCTATCTGGATCGCACCAGATGCGAGGAGGCCCCCGTGCCGGCGACCCAGGCTGACGCACCGCGCGTGGCATCCATCAGCAATTCGAGCGTCCCCAAGCATGAGCAGCTCCGCTCCATCATCCTCAAGCTCGCCAAAGAGGAACTCGAGCCGGGTGCCCGGCTCCCGAGCGAGCGCACCCTGATGGACGCCTACGGCGTCTCCCGCATCACGGTCCGGGCAGCGATCGGCCGCCTCGTGACCGAGGGGCACCTCGTGCGCGTCCCGGGCAAGGGCACCTTCGTGGCGGACGCCGCGATCCAGTCCACCCTGCACCTCGCCTCGTTCACACAGGAGATGGAGTCGCGGGGCCTCACCGCGAGCACGGTGGTCCTGACCGCCGAGCGCACGACGGCGCCCGAGGACACCGCGGATGCGCTCGGCCTCGAGCCCGGCACCGACGCGATCCACCTGCGCCGGCTGCGCCTCGCCGACGGTCGGCCGGTGAGCGTCGACGACGCGTGGTACCACCCGACCCATGCCGAGCGGCTGCTGGACATAGACCTCACCGGCTCGGTGTACAAGGCACTGGCCGAGAAGTTCGGCCACCAGATCGACCGTGCGCGCCAGACCGTCCGGGCCGAAGGCGCGCCCGCAGACATCGGCGTGCTCCTCGGCACCGGCACGGGCGCACCGATCCTCTTCTTCGACCGCGTATCATTCTCGGGCGATCTGCCGATCGAACACGCGCGCTCGTGGTACCGCTCGGACCGCTATGCGTTGAGCATGGAAGTCCGGCTGTAGCCCAGCCTGCGCTCCGCTCAGGCGCCGTTGACTGAGAACAGGTCAGCCCCCGCGTCAACCGGACCCCTGGCCAGGACCCTCGCGGCGTCCGGCTTGGTGTCGAGCACGACGACGGGACTCACCAGCGAGTAGCCGGCGGCCACAGCGGCAGCCGGGTCGACCCGCATGACGGGAGCCCCGGCGTCGACCGTGTCCCCCTTCGCAGCGAGCAGCTCGAAGCCCTCGCCCTTGAGCTTGACCGTGTCGATGCCGACATGCGTGAGCACTCCACGCCCCGCCTCGTCCACGACGATGAACGCGTGGGGCAGGAGCTTGACGATCTTCCCGGCGACCGGGGCCACGACGTCGAACACGGCACCCGCGGGCGGCTCGACGGCCGCGCCGGAGCCGACCATCTGCGCCGAGAACACCGGGTCGGGGACCTCCGCGAGGGGCATGGCCATGCCGGCGAGTGGCGCGCGGACCACGAGGGTTGCCGCCATCAGAGCAGGTCCTCGATGTCCTCGGCGAGCGTGTCCGCCTCGGGTCCCACGATGACCTGGACCGCGGTGCCCGCTGCCAGTACCCCGTGCGCTCCGGCGGCCTTCAGTGCGCCCTCATTGACGAGGGAGGCGTCCTTGACCTCGGTCCGGAGGCGCGTGATGCAGGCCTCCACCTCGACGATGTTCCCGGCCCCACCGAGGCCCGCGATGATCTTCTCTGCCTTCGACATGGCATGTCCTCTCTGACTGTGCGCTTGCGACCAGCCCGCGGAGTCGTGAGCTCCTGACCGTTCGGATTGCCCCTTGACATCGGATCCCGGAGCCGTCCAGACTGAACTGGTCATAACCAGACAGTACCGGCTCGGGCCGGATACGCACAAGACCTCAAGACCAAGAACCGCAAAGGTGCATCTCATGGCAATTGATACGCCGGCCAAGGCTCCGGACAAGAAGCCCAACCTGGTCTTTGCGACCCTCCAGCGGCTCGGGCGCACGCTCATGCTGCCTATCGCGGTCCTGCCCGCCGCCGGCATCCTGCTGCGACTCGGCCAGGCGGACCTGCTCGGGGCCATCCCGGGCTTCGGGCAGGGCGCGGCGGTCATCTCCGCGGCCGGCAACGCCGTCTTCGCGTGGCTCCCGCTCATCTTCGCGGTGGGCATCGCCATCGGCTGGGCCAAGAAGTCGGACGGCTCGACGGCCCTCGCCGCCGTGGTCGGCTACATGGTGATCGACGGCGTCTTCAAGGCGATGTCACCGATCGTCCTTGCCGGCCAGGTAGACCCGGCCGGCAAGCCCGCCGTCATCAACTACGGTGTTCTGGCCGGCATCATCGTGGGCCTGTTCTCGGCATCGCTGTGGCAGAGGTTCTACCGGACCAAGCTGCCGGACTTCCTCGGCTTCTTCTCCGGCCGCCGCCTCGTGCCCATCCTGACCTCGGTCACGAGCCTCGTCTCCGGCGTGGTCCTCTCGCTCCTGTACCCGCTGTTCAACTCGGGCCTGTCCTGGGTGGGCCAGGCCGTGGCCTCCAACGCCGTGGTCGGTGGCGGCGTGTACGGGTTCGCGAACCGCATGCTCATCCCGGCAGGCCTGCACCACATCCTGAACTCCATGGTCTGGTTCCTCGTGGGCGACTACACCGACGCGTCCGGCCAGCTGGTGCGCGGAGACCTCAACCGCTTCTTCGCGGGCGACCCGAGCGCGGGGACCTTCATGACCGGCTTCTTCCCGATCATGATGTTCGGCCTCCCGGCCGCCGCCCTCGCCATCTGGCGCCACGCGAAGCCCTCGCAGAGGAAGATCGTGGGCGGCATCATGCTCTCGACCGCGCTGACCGCGTTCCTCACCGGCATCACCGAGCCGCTCGAGTACTCGTTCATGTTCGTCGCGTTCCCGCTCTACATCGCCCATGCCGCGCTCACCGGCACGTCCCTGGCCCTCGTGAACGCACTCGGCATCCACGACGGCTTCACGTTCTCCGCGGGCCTGATCGACTTCATCCTGAACTTCGGCAAGTCCCAGAACGGATGGCTCCTCATCCCGATCGGCATCGGCTACGCGCTGGTCTACTACTTCCTGTTCTCGTTCGTGATCAAACGGTGGAACCTGCGCACGCCGGGCCGCGAGGACGACGAGGTGACGGTCGAGACCGAGCCCGCCAAATAGGGCGAGGCGGCGCACGACGGCGACCGCTCGCCGTCGTGCGCGGGCTCACCGCCCGCAGCTATCCCCACCCGACCCGTGACCCCAGAGGAAGAGTCAGCATGGAGATCATCGTTCTGCCCGACGCCGATCAGGTGGCCCGCACCGCCGCCGACATCATCGAAGAGCGGGTGCGCCGCGGCCCTGCTGTTGTGGGCCTCGCGACCGGCTCGACGCCCCTCGGCACGTACCGCGAGCTCATCCGGCGGCACCGCGAGGAAGGGCTGAGCTTCACCGGCGCGCAGGCGTTCCTGCTGGACGAGTACGTGGGGCTGCCTGACTCGCACCCGGAGTCCTACCGGTCGGTGATCCGGCGCGAGATCGCCGACCACGTGGACTTCGCCTCGGATGCGGTGCACGGACTCGACGGCGAGGCCGCAGACCCCGCGGCCGAGGCCGCCCGGTACGACGCGTCGATCGCCGCGGCCGGCGGCATCGACGTGCAGATCCTCGGCATCGGGACGGACGGGCACATCGGCTTCAACGAGCCCATGAGCTCGCTCGCCTCCCGCACCAGGATCAAGACCTCACGGAGCAGACCCGCCGCGACAACGCGCGGTTCTTCGCGCGTCCCGACGATGTGCCCGAGCACGTGCTGACCCAGGGCCTCGGCACCATCCTCGAAGCGCGGCACGTACTGCTTCTCGGGCTCGGGGAGGCGAAGGCCGAGGCGGTTGCGGCCGCGGTGGAAGGACCCGTGGCCGCAGTGTGCCCGGCGTCGGCACTCCAGCTGCACCCGCACGTGACGGTTCTCATCGACGCCGCCGCGGCCTCGCAACTCGAGCACACGGAGTACTACCAGTACACGTACGGGAAGAAGCCGGCATGGCAGGGCTTCTGAGCCGCACGCCTGCGGTGATTGATCCCCCCGTGGTCGAGCGCAGTCGAGACCACGTCTCAAGCCCAGCCCTCGAGTTCGCGGTCGAGTCCGCAGCCGGCGTGAAAATCGCGCTCGCGGTCGGCGCGGACCGGGTCGAGCTGTGCGCGGATCTCGCCGCGACCGGCGGGGTCACGCCGACTCTCGCGGCCGTCGACGCCGCATGCGCGGTGGGCCTGCCGGTGCACGTGCTCGTGCGCCCGCGGCCCGGCGGCTTCACCTACACCGACGACGAGCTCGAGGCGATCGAGCGGGACTGCCTCCTCGCGGTGCGTGCGGGGGCGGCCGGAGTCGTGGTGGGCATGCTGGCGCCCGACGGCGGCCCCCACACCGAGGTTCTCAGGCGATTGGTCGGCGTCGTGCGCAGCGAGGAGCCAACGGCCCAGGTGACGTTCCACCGCGCGTTTGACGCCGCGCTGGCCTCGGGCGTGGACCCGGCTGCCGCGCTGGAGACCCTCTCGGGGGCCGGTATCGACAGAGTCCTCACGAGCGGCGGCGCGTCCGACTGCATGCGGGGACTCGAGGGACTGCGCCGGCTCGTGGAGCTCGCGCGGGAGGCGACGGCGGGGCTCGAGATCATGGCCGGGGGTGGAGTGACCGCTGCCCTCGTGCCTCCGCTCGTCGGCGCCGGGGTGCATGCTGTGCACGCGTCGGCGCGAGGGCGACGCGTGACGATTGATGAGGCCGTGGCTAGCGCCATCGCCTGCCGCCATCGGGATGCGGTGACGCAACTGCGCATCCCTCCAGGCCGAAGGGAAGCCCGATCACCCCTGGATTTTACGGATTCTTAACGTTCCGAATATTCACAAATTTGTGAAGCCAGCGTAGCTTCAACATCATGACAACGGTCATTAGAACAGTCGGCCTCCACAAGCACTTCGGCCGGGTCCACGCCCTCGACGGCCTCGACCTCGAGGTCACCCAGGGCGAGATCCACGGCTTCCTCGGCCCGAACGGCGCCGGGAAGTCCACCACGCTGCGCGTCCTGCTGGGCTTGGCCCGCGCTACCTCCGGAACCGCAACCGTCCTCGGCAAGAATCCGTGGACCGACGCCGTCGAGCTTCACCGCCGCATCGCAAGCATCCCCGGCGACGTGAGCATCTGGCCCAACCTCTCCGGCGGCGAGGCGATTGACCTTATCTCGAGGCTGCGTGGCGGCACCACCGATCATGTGAAGTACAAGGCACGCAAGAAGGAACTCTGCGAGATCTTCGACTTCGATCCGACCAAGAAGGGCCGGGCGTACTCGAAGGGCAACCGCCAGAAGGTCGCCCTCATCGCGGCCTTCGCCACGGACGCGGAGCTCTACCTTTTCGACGAGCCCACGAGCGGCCTCGATCCGCTCATGGAGGCAGTGTTCACCCGCGAGGTCCGCAAGCTCGCCGATCGGGGCGCCACAGTGCTCCTCTCGAGCCACATCCTCTCAGAGGTCGAGCGGCTCGCACACCGGGTCAGCATCATCCGCTCGGGCAGGATCGTCGACGGCGGCACCCTCGACGCGCTGCGCCACCTGACCCGCACAGAGATCTCCTTTGCGGTCGACCACATCGACACCGCCGCGCTCGGCCTGCGCCCCGAGGTCCACGACCTCACCGTCGCGGAGGGCCGCGTGAAGTTCGGCGCCGACTCCGACCACGTCGCCCAGGTGCTGCCGCTCCTCGGGAGCTTGAACGTCCAGAGCCTCCTCGTCTCGCCGGCCTCGCTCGAGGAGCTCTTCCTACGCCACTACGGCGACACGGTCGCACCGGCGGAGGACACCAACCACGACGACGGCCGCTCGGCGCGCCGGCACCGCTCGACGACCAGCACAGGAGCCTGAGATGGACACCTTCCTCATGCTCTACCGGCAGAGGCTGCGCCGCGACCGCTGGCAGCTGGTCAGCTGGGTTGTGGGAATCGGCGCCATGACGGTCTTCGCGGCCGCAGCGGTCGCCAAGACCTACGGCGACTTCACCGAGCAGGCAAGCATCCTCAAGGTCGCTCTGGCAACGCCAGCCATCCTCATCTTCCGCGGCCTCGCCCGCGGACCCGGCCTCGGCCCGTTCACTTTCTTCGAGATCTTCACGTTCCTTGCGCTGCTCGCCGGCTGGATGAGCACGTTCATGGCCGTGCGCCACTCGCGAGCCGAGGAGGAGAGCGGGCGCTCGGAGTTGATTTCCTCGACGCCGGCCGCACGCATGCTCCCCCTGGCGGCCACTGTCGTGCACGGAATCGTCGCGAACATCCTGGCCGCGATCGTCGTGGCCCTCGGGTTCATCGCCGCGAACCTCGACCCGGCCGGGTCTCTCCTCGCAGGCGCTGCCACCGGCGCCGTCGGCATCTCGTTCCTCGGGATCGGACTGCTCGCGGGCGAGTTCATGAGCACCTCACGCGGGGCGAACGCCATCTCGGCCTCGCTCGTGCTCGTCGCCTACCTCCTGCGCGGCTTCGGCGACGCCGCGGGCACCCCGGGCGCAGACGGCATGTCCATGACGGCGGGATGGCCCAGTTGGATCTCCCCCATCGGCTGGGGCCAGCAGACGTTCGCGTACACGGGCGACCGCTGGTGGCCGCTCGTGCTTCCGCTGGCACTCGGGGCCGTGTGCATCGCCGCGACCGCCCTCATCATGGACCGCCGCGACGTCGGCGCCGCCCTCCTGGCGGGACGCACTGGACGGGCCGACGCCCGCCCTGCCCTCGGCGGCTCCTTCGCCCTCGCGGCGCGGCTCCAGATGGGGTCCATCATCGGCTGGTGCATCGGCGGGCTCGCGACCGGGCTCCTGACAGGCGGCCTAGGGTCCGCGGTCAATTCGATCACCGCCGCCAACGAGGGCACCACTGTGGCCCTGCGCAAGATGATCGAGGCACAGGGCAGCTCAATTTCCCAGCTCCTCGTTTCGGTGTTCTTCCTGCTGGCCGGCGTCCTCGCCGCCGCATGCGCCCTCCAGGCCGTCATCCGGGCGCGGCAGGAGGAGGCCGCGGGCACGGGGCCGTGGCTCGTGTCCCAGCCGCTCGGCAGGATGCGCTGGTTCGCGGACTACCTCGCTCTCGGGGCGCTGACCATCGTGGCGGTGCTGCTCCTGGCGGCCCTCGGCGCGTGGCTCTCGCTCGTCGCCTCGGGGGACACCTCCGAGGCCGTGGGCGACGTCTGGATGACCGCGATCGACCAGATCCCGGCGGCGCTCATCTTCCTGGCCGTACCGGCCATGGTGTTTGTGGTCTGGCCACAGGCCACGATCCCGGCCGGCTGGACGATCCTCGGGGTCGCCGTGCTGCTCGGCGTGTTCGGCGGCCTGATCGGCGTAGACAAGTCGATCCAGGACATCTCCCCGTTCACCCACACCCCGGTGCCCGGTCCGGGTGGCACGGACTGGACAGGCGGCTTCTGGATGCTCGGCATCTCGGCGGTGGCGGCGGGCGTGGCCCTCGCCCTCATGAGGCGGCGTGAGGTCGGGTCGGCGTGAGCGCGGACCCTGCCCCCGCTGGGGCGCACGACGACGGTGCTGCCGCCGGCGGCGCCAAGCCCATCGCCGCCCCCGCAGCTGCAGCCGCCGGCGACCCGGCCGGCGTCGTGCGCCCCGAAGCCGGGATGAGTCGCATCCCGGAGGCAGCAGAAGGCTCGGCTGCGGTCATGATCGCGGCGGGCTTCCCCAAGATGCCGGCGCGGGCCCTCATGGCGCTCGTTGTCTCGGACGACGGTGCGCTGACCGCGGCCGAGCTGGCCGAGGTGCTCGGCGCGAGCCCGGCCGCGGTCTCGGGAGCCGTGCGGTACCTGCAGACGGTCGGGTTCGCGCACCGGGTCTCACAGCCGGGCAGCCGCCGCGACCGGTACGCCCTCCCGGACGACCTCTGGTACGTCGCCACCCTGCGCCAGAACCCCGTCTACGACCGCCTGGGCTCCCTTTCGTCGAATCTTGCCGACGAGCTCCCCGCCGGATCCGCCGCGCGCGCCCGAGCCGAGGACATGGCCCACTTCTACCGCTTCATCGCGCGGCGGATGCCCAGACTCCTCGACGAATGGGAGCAGGAGCGGGCTGCCGACCGGGGCCGCCCGGACTAGCGGGCCCAAGCCCAGGGGCGCGGGGCCCGTCGAAGGGGCGGACACCCGCCGCCGGCGCTCCACAGCGGCAAGGGTTCAACGTGTGGCAACCCAGATTTCATCTGGCAGTGGAAGGCTCCCCGCAGGGGACCGCGCACTGATCCGATCGCACCCACATCGATCGAGAAGAGGGCACCACCATGCCAGGACTGAACCGCCGCCACTTCCTCCAGCTCTCGGCGGCGACCGCCGCGAGCACCGCGATCGCCGAAATGCTCGGGGAGAGCATCGCCCGCGCCGCGAGCATCCCGGCGAACCGCGCAACCGGATCCATCAAGGACGTCGAGCACGTCGTGGTCTTCATGCAGGAGAACCGCGCGTTCGACCACTACTTCGGCACGCTCAAGGGCGTGCGCGGGTTCTCTGACCCGCACCCCGCGATCCTCCCCACCGGGGAGAGCGCCTTCCACCAGAACAACGGCACGCGCGATGTCACGCCCTACCATCCGAACGTACCCAATCTCGGTCTGCAGTACCTCGAGGACCTCGACCACTCGTGGAAGATGACCCACGAGGCGTTCAACGTGGGCAAGTATGACAAGTGGCTCCCCGCCAAGTCCGACGCGACCATGGCGTTCTACGAGCGCAATGACATCCCGTTCCACTTCGCCCTCGCGGACGCGTTCACCGTGTGCGACCAGTACCACTGCTCGGTGCTCGGACCCACGGACCCGAACCGGTACTACATGTTCGCCGGCGGCGACGACCCGGCCGGCAAGGGCAACGGCTCGGGCATCGGCGGCGGCCCCGACCTCTGGAACGACGAGACCGGCTACACGTGGAGCACCTACCCCGAGGAGCTCGAGAAGGCCGGCGTGAGCTGGAAGGTCTACCAGGACATCGGCGAGGGCCTCGACCCGGCGCACTACGAGGGCTGGACGGGCAACCCGTACATCGGCAACTACGGCGACAACTCGCTCCTGTACTTCCTGCAGTACCAGAACGCCAAGCCGGGCACCCCGCTCTACGACAAGGCCCGCACGGGCACCAACATCCTCGGGGGCCACGACGACCTGTTCCGCATCTTCCGTGAGGACGTCAAGAACGGGACCCTTCCCCAGGTCTCGTACATCGTGGCGCCCGAGGCGTACACCGAGCACTCGAACTGGCCGCCGAACTTCGGCGCTTGGTACACCGCGAACGTCATGAACATCCTCACCTCGAACCCCGACGTGTGGAGCAAGACGGCGCTGTTCTTCATGTACGACGAGAACGACGGCTTCTTCGACCACATCGTCCCGCCGCACCCCAACACCCCGCAGATTCCCGGCGCCTCGACCGTCTCGACGGATGGCGAGTGGTACGACGGCCGCATGACCTACTCGGGCGACAAGGACGTTCCCGGCCACTTCGGGCTGGGCGTGCGCGTGCCCATGATCGTCGTCTCGCCGTGGAGCATGGGCGGCTGGGTCTGCTCCGAGACGTTCGACCACACGTCGATCGTCCGGTTCCTCGAGACCCGCTTCGGTGTGAAGTCCCCGAACATCACGCCGTGGCGCCGCGCCGTCAGCGGAGACCTCACGAGCGCGTTCGACTTCTCCGCCACCGGCGGCGCGGTCCCGGCCCTGCCGAACATGTCCTCGGACCACCCGACGGCCGCGGACATCGCGAGCGGCAAGAAGTACCCGAACTACGTGCCGACCCCGCCCCTCGTCAACACCATGCCCAGCCAGGAGAAGGGCACGCGCCCGTCCCGCCCGCTCGGCTACGAACTCGACGTCGAGGCGACGCTCGACGCCGGCAAGCTCTCCGCGCACTGGACGAACGGCGGCTCGCTCGGTGCCCACGTCCAGGTCCGCTCGAACCTGCTCCCGGCCGGCCCGTACTCGTACACGATCGGCGCTGGCGCCTCGCTCGACGCCTCGTGGACTCTTGGCGCCGAGTACGACGTGCACCTGCACGGTCCAGCCGGCTGGTACCGCCGTCTCGCAGGCACAACGACGGCGGCGGACATCCGCGTCACCGTCACCCGCAATGGGGCTGCCGGGCACGCGCAGTTCCGGATCACCAACGCTGGCTCCGCCGCGGCGGCGCTCACGCTCAAGGACGCGTACGGCGCCGGGTCCCAGGCCCTCGCGCTCAACCCGGGGCAGGGCAAGACCGTGGTGATCCCGACGCAGGGCGGGTGGTACGACCTCACCGTCACGGCAGCTGCGGACCCGAAGCTCGTCCGCATCCTCGCCGGACGCCTCGAGGTGGGCGGGCAGCTCACGAGCGATCCGCAGCTGGGCCGCTGAGTCCGACTGTTCGCTGAACGGATGCGTGCGTTCCCGCTCGGTTGTCAGTCCCAGCCGGGCGGGAACGCGGCGTGTCGCGCCACGACACGGATTGGCGACGCGACAACTGGGCGGGAACGTACACCCGTGGCAGGGTAGACCCCGAAACCCAGCACCGCCCTAGCGGAAGGAAGCGCGCCATGTCCCGCATCGCCATCATCGGAGGCCACGGCAAGGTGGCCCTCCTCCTCGCGCCCCTGCTCGTGGCACGCGGGGACGAGGTCACGTCGATCGTCCGCAGCGCGGAGCAGGTCGGGGACGTCGAGGCGACGGGCGCCACGGCGGTCGTCGCCGACATTGAGAACCTCGACGGGGCCGGACTTGCGGAAGTCCTGGCCGGGCACGACGCCGTGGTGTGGTCCGCCGGTGCGGGCGGCGGGAACCCTGCCCGCACCTACGCCGTTGATCGCGATGCCGCGATCCGGTCGATGAAGGCCGCCGCGACCGCCGGCGTGCCGCGGTACATCATGGTCTCCTACCTCGGCGCCCGACCCCACCACGGGGTGCCGGAATCGAACCCGTTCTTCCACTACGCGGAGGCCAAGGCCGCCGCGGACGAGCATCTGCGCGGCACGTCCCTCGACTGGACCATCCTCGGGCCCTCTTCCCTCACCCTCGAGCCGGGCACGGGGAAGATCGACCTCGCGGACTCAGGGGACTCCCGCAGCGTGAGCCGCGCTGACGTCGCCGCGGTTGCGGCCGCCACGCTCCGCGAGCCGCGCACCGTGCGTCTGTTCGTCGGTTTCAACAGCGGGCAGACGCCCATCGAGGAAGCCCTCGGCTCGCTCTGACGCGAGCCCGGGGCACGCCCTGAAGCGACCGCACGCCCACGCCCCAGCTGGCCCGGTACTGTGGCCACAACAGGTCGTCCTTCCCTCAGGAGCACATCATGACTGGACCCATCGTCGTCGGCGTCGACGGAAGCGCGACTGCGAACCGCGCGGCGGAGGAGGCTCGCAACCTCGCGGTGGCGCTCGGTGTGCCGCTGCGCGTGATCTCGGCCTTCGACACGGACAACACCGAGGTCCTCGGCAGCGGCAGCGACACCTGGATCGTCTCCGACGCTGACACGACGGTGTCCATCGCGAAGAACGTCGCGCATGCACTCGAGGCGCCGGGCCTCACCGTCACCTACGGCGCGGTGCGCGGCAAGCCGGCCGAGGCCATCATTGCCGAGGCCGAACGCGTCGATGCGCGGATGATCGTGGTGGGCAACCGTGGCATGCAGGGCCTCACCCGGATTCTGGGCAGCGTGGCCAACACAGTGGCGCACTCCGCCCCGTGCGACGTCTACATCGTCAAGACCGTCGGCATCTGAGCCTTGCCATGGGGGCCCGACCTCGTTGGGAGAGGCTCGACGGGCAGACCGTCGTCGTCACCGGCGGCACCACGGGCATCGGCTACTTCACCGCGGAGGAGTTCGCCCGGTTCGGGGCCAGCGTGATCATCACCGCGCGCAGCCCCGGGCGTGGAGCCGCGGCGGAGGCGAGCCTCCGCGCCCGCGTGCCGGGCGCCGTCGTGCGTACCGAGGCACTCGATCTGGCGAGCCTCGCCTCGACGCACGACGCCGCCGCGCGCCTCGCGCGGCTCCCCCGCCTCGACGCGTGCCTCGGATTCGAGCTCGCGCGCAGGCTCGGGGGCACCTCCGCGTCCTCGGTCGTGGTCCATCCCGGCACGGCGATGGATGCCCTCTCGCCTGCCCTCTCCGGGGTGAGCACGAACCAGCCGGACGTCCTGACGGGCGCGCTCGCTGGCCTCCGCCCGCTGCTGCGCCTGTTCGGCCACGGAAAGGACCGCGCTGCCTGCACCCTCGTCACCGCCGTTGCCGGCCGCGAGGTGGCGAACGGCGAGTACTGGGGTCCTTCGGGGCCCTTCCAGCTCCGCGGGCGCCCCGCACGCCACACGCCCCGTGCATCGGCCGTGGATCCCGGAGCCGCCGCACGGCTCGTGGCCCGCGCCGAAGAGCTGACGGGCGCCCGGCTCTCCGTGTGAAGCGGCCGCTGCCCCGTCACCAAGCTGCAGTGGGCCGGCCCGGTGAGGCCGACATCACAGGACCGTCACAACTCGCCGACGGCGCCCGGGGGTGCCCCGCCCGGCGGCCCGCGCATGATAACCGTTGAACATGAGCAACTGGGACAGCGAATACGAGCGGACCGTCGCCTCGCAGCCGGTCACCGAGTCGGACCGCAACTCGGAGGTGCTGCGCATTCCGGGGAGCGCGCTGACAGCCTTCCCCATCACGCCGGAGGTCGTGACGATCTCCGTCAACGGTGCGGAGCGTTCGGTCCTGTGGAGCCCGCGAAGCAACGATCGCCGCTCGGGCACCCTTGCCGTGGGGATCGACATCATGAGCGCGCTCCCTGTCAGCGAGCCGGTTCGGATCGGCGTCAAGGACGGCGTGTTCCACCTGCAGCCGGCGCTGCTCGCCGCCTGATTCCCGCGCCTCGGGCTCGCGTACGGGTCCCCATCGCCCCGCACGCTGCGCCGCTCGGGCCCTCGGCGAGCTCGGGCGCGAGAAATGTCGGACCCCTGAGGTCTCCTGAAAGTGCAGCCGGCCCCTCGCGGGCCGGCTGCACCACCGCCGCTGGGTCGGGACAGGATGCAGCGCGCGGGGAGACGTCCGGGACGGCGAATATGGGGGGCCGCCCCGGGCGTTCACCCTGCCTGAAGGCCTCTGGGCTGTGCTTGTGGTGCCTCGCGCGCTGCCTGTGGGGCGTCGGTCCGTCGCCGCGTCCGCAGGCCGGCTCCCGGGCGTCACGCCGCGCCGAGGCCTTGCCGCCCTGCCCGCGGGCGCCCCACAGTGGAGCATGGGCCTGCTCCACTACATGAACATCGCATCTCTCGACGGCTACATCGCGGACCGCGAGGGCAGGTTCGACTGGGCCCGGCCGGACGACGACGTCCATGCGGCGGTCAATGACCTCCTGCGAACGGTCAGCACATACCTCTACGGACGCCGGGTCTACGAGGTGATGCGCGTCTGGGATGATCCCGGCATCGCAACGGACGCACCCGCCGTCGTGCGTGACTTCTCCCACATCTGGCGCGCTGCGGAGAAGATCGTCTACTCACGCACGCTCGCGGACGTCGATACCGAGCGCACGCGGCTCGAGCGTGGGCTCGACCCGGACATGGTCCGTGCCCTCAAGCGGGGCTCGGCCGCGGATCTCGCGATCGGCGGCCCGGGCCTCGCCGCGGCCGCGTTCGCGGAGGGCCTCGTGGACCGCGTCCATCTGTTCATCGCCCCGGTCACGGTGGGTGGCGGCACCCCCGCGCTTGCCGATCAGAGGCTCGATCTCTCGCTCAAGGAGGAGCGCAGGATCGGACGCTTCGTGTACCTGCACTACGGGGTGCGGATGTAGGCACGGAAACCCCGCCTCGCGCCCGGCGCACCACCGTGGGCCTCACGGGAACCTCGGCGTGCCGTTTTCCAGAACATGATCTAATGCTCTGGTGCCGTGGTCGCGGTGCAGGGTGAGAAGGCAGGGCATCAATGGTGGAAGCGGGCGTTCCCGAAGGTCAGTACTGGTTCGTCGGGTCGAACTCGGCAGACCAGGAGCCCCGGGACCAGACCGAACGGTTCATCTCCCAGCACATCTGGGAGAACGGCTTCGAGGACCGCTACCTGGACACCGTGAAGTCCATGAAGGTCGGCGACCAGATCGCCCTCAAGAGCACCTACGTCCGCCGCAAGTCCCTCCCCTTCGACCCCAAGGGCCATGCCGTCCCCGTCATGGCCATCAAGGCGATCGGCGTGATCACCGCCAACCCGGGTGACGGGCGCAAGATCGGCGTGGACTGGACCCGCGTCGACCGCCCGCGCGAGTGGTACTTCTACACGGGCCGCCACACCATCTGGAAGGTCACCCCGGGCCACTGGATGCGCGAGGAGCTCCTCCGCTTCGCGTTCTGGGGCCAGCGGCAGGACACTGACCGCTTCCGCAACGACCCCGCCTGGGCCAAGCGCTTCGGCGACGTGGACCCGAAGCCCGAGCAGCGTTTCGAGTGGACGGCGTTCTACGAGGCGATGGCGACGGCGCTCCTGGCGTTCCGCAACCGCCGCACCGAACTGCTGGGCCACCTCCGCGAGATGCAGGAACGCCACGAGGAACTCGGCTTCCTCATGGACCGGGACTGGCGGGACAACCCCGTGCCGCTCAAGGACATCTGCCCGTTCACCGTGATGGGCACGTTCAACCGGGGCACCACGCCTGCCAAGCGCACGGCAATCGCGTCCGACTGGGCGGAGTTCCTCGGCGTCACCGTCCCTGCCCCCACGGGCTTCGACGGCATCCCGCTGCTCAACAACCAGAACTCGTGGTTCTTCCCGCCCGCCGGCACGCGCCAGCGCGACGACATCGAGAGCCTGTGGGACGTCCTCGCGTCGGCCTTGGCGGCAGCGGATTCGAGCGAGGACCATGAGCGCCTGCGCCTCGCCAACGCCTACGATCGGGCCCGCGACATCTACCGCGTGGGCACGAAGCTCACGATGGGCCTCTTCTGGATCCGCCCGTGGAACTATCTCCCGCTGGACGGCCGCTCACGCCAGTACCTCAAGACCGAGCTCATGCTCGACCAGGACTTCTTCACGGCCGACGGCACCGCGTACGTGACGCTGCTGGACACGCTCGCCTCGAAGTTCGAAGACCCGCAGTTCGCGGTCCATTCCTTCCCCGAGCTGTCCTGGACGGCGTACCTCGAGCGCTACGGCCATGGCGCCCACACCGAGGCGACCGAGGGCGATGCACCCGAGCCCGAGGACGATCCGACGCCGATGTCCCCGCAGGCCAGCTACACGGTCCGCGACATCGTCACGGACGGCTGCTTCATCGGCGAGTCGGACCTCAACGGCTACCTCGCACGGTGGCGGTCCAAGAAGAACCTCATCCTCCAGGGCCCTCCCGGAACGGGCAAGACGTGGCTCGCCCGGCGCCTCGCGTACGCGCTCATCGGCACGAAAGACAACAAGTCGGCGCTGCGCGCCACCCAGTTCCACCCGAACTCGAGCTACGAGGACTTCGTACGCGGCTGGCGTCCGGGCTCTGACGGCAAGCTGACCCTCGTCGACGGGCCGTTCCTCGAGATGGTTGAGCGGGCCAACGCCAACCCGGACGTGCCGCATGTGATGCTCATCGAGGAGATCAACCGCGGCAACCCCGTCCAGGTCTTCGGCGAGCTCCTGACGCTCATCGAGGCCGGGAAGCGCTCCCCGCGCGAGTCCCTCCAGCTGGCCTACCCGCGTTCGGGCACCGAGAGCGTCCACGTGCCGAGCAACCTGTACATCATCGGCACCATGAACCTCGCGGACCGCTCGCTCGCGATCATGGACCTCGCGTTCCGACGCCGCTTCGCCTTCGTCTCGCTCGAGCCGAACGTCAACGACGCGTGGCAGACGTGGATGTCGGCACGGCACGGCGTCGAGGCGAAGGAGCTCGAACTCGTCCGCTACCGCTTCGAGGCCCTCAACGATCGGATCGCGGACGATCCCTCGCTCGGTTCCGAGTTCCGGCTCGGCCACTCGTTCGTCACGCCTCCGGCCGAGGAGCGCGTCTCCTCGTTCTCCGACTGGTTCCGCGGCGTCGTCGACACCGAGATCGTCCCGACCCTCGAGGAGTACTGGTTCGACGATGCGGCGAAGGCCGAGGCCGCCTCGGCTGCCCTCCTCGAAGGCCTCGAGTGACCGATCTGCTCCCCGAAGAGGATCTCCTGGACGCGACAGAGCAGAAGGCGATGTCTGCGGCAGACGGCTCCGTCGTCGTCGCGGGCGGCGTCCGCATCCCCGTCCGCAACGTGTGGCTGCTGCTGCTCTACGCGTCGGAGTTCTACCAGTCGGGCCCCGAGGCGTTCGACGGCGTCGAGGAGTACCCGGAGAAGCTGCCAGAGCTGCTCGCCGAGCTGCTCATCGCGAGCACCGAGGACCGCCTGCGGAGGCCGCTGACGCCGTCGTTCTCGAAGACGTCGCGGGACCTCTCCCGCGTCCGGGGCGGGATCGACACGCTCCGCACCGAGTCGCACCAGCTCCTCTCGCGCGGGCTCGTCGCGTGCCGGTTCGAAGAGCTCACCGTCGACACCCCCCGCAACCGCCTCATCCGTACCGCGCTCGACTCGATCGCGCGCCTGTGCGAGGACGAGGACCTCGTGCGCCGATGCCAGGGCCAGTCCCAGCGGCTCGCCCGGCTCGGGGTCGGCGTCATCGACCTCCGCGCCCGCCAGCGCGACGCCGAGGTGCGACTCACCCGCAACGACCAGCGTGACCGGTCCGTACTGCTCGCGGCCCGCCTTGCACTCCAGCTTTCCCTGCCCTTCGGCCGCAGCAACCCGGGGCACGGGCGCGGTGCCCTCGACGAGCGCCAGTTCCGGAACCTGTTCGAGCGGGCGGTCGGCGGCTTCTACTCGATCCATGGGCGCCCGCGCGGCTGGTCGGTGCAGCGCGGCCGCAAGGTGGGCTGGAAGACGAGCGAGGCGACCCTGGGGATGGCGGCCGTCCTTCCGCACATGGTGACGGACGTCTGGATCGACGTGCCGACGCGGGGCCGGCGCCTCATCGTCGACACGAAATTCACCGCTGCGCTGCGTCCTGGCCGGTTCGCACGGGAAACGCTCAGCTCGGGCCACCTGTACGAGCTGTACGCCTACGTGCGGGAGCAGGAGTCCGGCACCGACCCGGCCTCGCTCACCGCCGGGGGACTCCTGCTGTACCCGTCCACGGGCACTGCCCTGGCGGAGTCGTTCATCTCCTCGGGCCACCGCCTGGGCGCGGCGACTGTGGACCTCTCCGTGTCCTCGGTCCTCGTCCGGGAGCAGCTCATCGACGCGGTCACCCCCTACCTGGGCCCGCGCAAGCCTTAGGGGGCGCGGTAGCCCACGTGGACCTCGGTGTCGAGGCCTCGCAGGGAGCTCAGCTTCACGAGGAGACCGAAAAGCTCGGCTGTCTGCTCCGCGGTGAGGCCCTCGACAATCGCGGCCTCCTGCGCCTCGGCTGAGTGCCGCAGTGAGCGGAGCACGCTGGTCCCGGACTCGGTGAGTCGCAGCTCTTGCACCCGCCGGTCGGCCGAGCTCCGCGTCCGGGTGACGAGCCCGGCGCCCTCCAGCCGGTCGATGAGCGCGACCACGCGACTCTGGACGGAGCCGAGTCTCCCTGCGAGCTCACGCTGGCTGATACCCGGGGACCGGCCGATGATCCGGATCACGCCGGCCTCCGACGGGGAAATGCCTAGGCCTCGAGTCTGGTCGGCGAAGAGCTCGGTCGCGTGCGCTCCGAGCTGGGAGAGCAGAAACCCGATGCGGACTCGACCTCGCTTGTCCCCGAGGGGCACATCTTGCTGGGGACTATCTGGCATAGATCCACGATACAGCATTGACTGCATAATTCATCGTGTGAATAATTATATCTATGACTGATTCAGCAGCTCCGCTCGTCCACCACGAGGATGCGCGCTTGGGGCGTCGGCCCGACGGCCCGAACGCCGGGATCCTCGCGATCGTCGTGCTCGTGCTCTCGATCGCGTCGGTCGCCCTGCCTGCCATGGCAGCTGGCACGGCCTACCCCTCGACGTCGGCTGCCTCCGACGCCATCGCGCGCTACTTCAGGGATCACCCCTTCTCAGGGAACCTCACCGGCTTCCTCGCCTTCGGCGCCTCGGTCCCTCTAGGGATCTACGCTGCGACCACGTACGCGCGCCTCCTCCGGCTCGGCATCCGCGTGCCCGGCCCCAACATCTCCTTCTACGGCGGCATAGCAGCCTCGGTCATGCTCGGCGCGTCGGGCCTCCTCATCTGGGCCATGGGCCAGTCGGCAGGCGAGGCCCCCGCAGCCGTCGTGCGCCTCGTCGCGGACGCCGCGTTCGCGCTGGGCGGCTTCGGATTCGCCACGGGCACCGGACTGCTCATCGCCGGCATCGCGGTGCCCGCCCTCATCCTGCGGCTCACGCCACCATGGCTCGCTTGGGCCGGGCTCGTCCTCGCGGTCTTGGGCGAGATCTCGTTCTTGGGCATGTTCTGGCCGGGACTCGACTATCTCCTGCCGATCGTCCGCTTCATCGGGCTGGCCTGGCTCGCCGCAGTCGGCTTCATACTCCCCCGCAACCGCCACCAGGTCCCGAAACGCTGAAGCTAAGCCGTCAATGTCCTCGCCGGCATGGTGCTCATGGGCGCGAGCCTCGCGGCGTACACGTTCGCGTCGTGCTCGGAGACCTGCTCGCCGGTACCCACTCATCGGGTCAGGCAGTCAACGCGTTCGCCACCGCCTTCTGGCTGCCGGTGGTCGCCGTCGCCCTGCTCCCGGCCACAAACACGGCCTCGGAAGCAAGCCGGGCACACTGACGAACGTGGAGAGGCCCCCAAAGAAAAATCCGCACGGAAGGAGCACCATCATGGAAACCATCACTGAAGACGTCTTGGACGTTGTGAACGCGTGGGCAGCGGCCGAACTGGAGGGAGACGTCGAAGCCTACGGCGCCCTGCTCATCGACGATTTCCAAGGCATCGGGCCGGTCGGGTTCGTCCTCGACAAGGCACGCTGGGCCCAGCGGCATCTCGGCGACGTGGTCAACGAGGAGTTCGAGATCCTCGAGCCGCACCTGCGCCAGTACGGCGACACGGCCCTCGTCGAGGCCGTTCAGCGGCAGAAGACCCAGGCCCGCGGGCACGAGGCGAGCGCGTCGTTCCGCGTGCTCATCGTGCTCGTCCGCGACGACGATCGATGGCTCATCACGAACATCCAGTTGAGCGGACCGCTCATCCCGCCCGGCGACACCGCATCCTGGCTGCGGGAGCAGAACCGATGAGGAGGGCGGAACCCCGGCGGGCAGCGTGTCACTGACACGCTGCCCGAGGTACAGCGCGGTGAACCGAGTGCCCGCTGGGGTCCTCGCGTCCGGCGTGCGAGGATGGGCGCATGGGTGAGGTCACCGACTATCTCGCAACCCTCGACGGTCCCGACGCGGCCGCCGTGAGGCACGTGTACGACGTCGCCCGCGAGATCGCGCCCGAGGCAACCGAGGGACGCAGCTATGGCATGGCTGCCCTGCTCTGGCATGGCAAGGGGTATGCGAGTGCGATCGTGACGAAGAATCACCTCTCGCTGTTCCCTTTCAGCGGCCACGTCCTCGAGGGCGTCGGCGACCGCTTGGGCGACTTCGACTGGGCCAAGGGCACGCTTCGGTTCTCCCCCGGGCATCCCGTCCCCGACGAGATCCTGCGCGACATCTTCAGGGCCCGGATCGTCGAGATCGAGTCGAAGCTCAAGAAGCCATCGAACGGCGCGTGACCAGGAGCTTTCCCGCACGCTCTGGACTACCCTCGAACTAGGCCCCTGTGGCCTTATCGGGGGGTATGCGCGTGGTCGCGGGCATGTGGACCGCCAGGGCGTTTCTGGCGGCGCTGGAGTCCTTGAGCTCGGACGACGAGCTCAGGAAGTACAAACGCGCGTTTCCTCTGGCCCGTCGCGGCCGTGAACGCTTCCTCGGGGTGGCGATGGCCTCGGTTTCCGAACTCGCGCGGGCCTCGACCGGCATGCCGCTCGACGAGGTAGAGAAGCTGCTCGAGAGTCCCTGGCACGAGGCGCGCGCCGGGGCTGTGGGCATCATGGACCTTCAGGCGCGCAACCGGATGACGACGCCCACGCACCGCCGCGCGCTGTTCGAGCTGTACCTGCGCAGGCATGACCGCATCAATTCGTGGGATCTCGTGGACCGTGCCGCGATCCACGTGGTGGGCGGCTACCTCGCTGACAGGTCGCGGGACCCGCTGTACGCGCTCGCCCGCTCCCCCGAGCCGTGCGAGCGCCGGACGGCGATCGTGGCCACCATGTACTTCCTCGGTTCCGGAGACACCCACGACCTGTTCGCGATTGCCCGCCTGCTCGCCGACGACCCTGACAGGGAGGTCCAGAAGGCGACGGGCTGGGCGCTGAGGGCGGCAGGACCGCCCGGGCTCGAGCACTTCCTGGACCAGTGGGCTCCGCGCATGGACCGGGTTGCCCTCCGGTACGCCGTGGAAAAGCTGCCCAAGGTGACGCGGGAAAGGTACCTCAAGGCCTCCTGACGTTCACTCCGCCCGGCAGGCGGCCAGCAGCTCCCCCGCCTTGTCATGCTCGCCCTGGGTCATCCAGAGCCCGTACTCTCCCTTGACCTCGACGACGTCCACGGCATATTCGCATCGGAAGGCCTTGTTCGGAGGAAGCCACGTGGCGAGGTCTCCGTCGCCCTTGTCCTGGTTGGCCTGGCCGTCCGCGGAACGGAGGTTCGCCGGATCGTTGGCGAATTCGAGCCGCTTCTCGGCCGTCCACTGCTGGGCGCCCTTCTGCCATGCGTCCGAGAGCGGAACCACATGGTCGATCTGCACATCGGCAGACCGCTCGCCGCGCCTGAACTCGATGGTCTTGCCCGTGTAGGGGTCATGCAGGGTCCCGGAGAGGACAAGGCAGTTGCGCGTGCCCTCCTTGAAGGTGGGATCCGCGAGGTCGCGCCCGAGGATGTCATTCCGGGTGTCGCAGCCGTTCCGGTCCGTGTCCGCCCAGGCCTGGCCGAACTGTGCGCGCGTGTAGCCCGTCTTCGGCGCCCGGCCCTTGACCGCGATGGCGTTCAACGACGCCTTCGCGGCCTCGAGCCGCGCGGCCGGCACTCCTCCGATCTGGGCGTGCACTCCTGGGACCGGGGACTCCAGCCCCGGGACGCGGACGAGCCCCACAAGCCATGCGAAGACGACAGCTACCAGCGCCGCCGGGAGCACGAAGCCCAGGGCGCCGGATCGGCCCCAGCGGCGCCGGTAGCTGCTTGACGATCGTTCAAGCATGACGAGCCCCCCACCCGATGATGACCTCATAGGCTCACCGTAGGCGAAGGCCCCGACATTCTTCGGGCCGCGACCGGACTATGTGGACAACCTCCCGGCGATCAGGAGAAGGCCACGTCCTTGGTGGCGTGGTCGTACTCGATGGTGACCGACCCGCCGTCGTGCGCGAGCTCGTGGTTCGCCCCGTTGAAGGTACCGAACGCGCCGTAGTTCTCATCCCACGAGCGGTTGATCGCGATCTTGAAGGTGTAGTGGCCGGCGGGGAGGTCGACAGTGCGGACCCAGCGGCGCACCTGGGCGTCGAGGCCCATCTGGACGGCGTCCGGCTGGGGCTCCCAATCCGCGTCGGCCCCCAGATGCGTTCCGAAATCGCCGGCGATGGCGACTGCTTCGGGCTGATCAAGGTCGACGGCGCCCGGAACATCAGGTACGTCGGTTTCGTCTGCGGGGGCCTGTGCCGCAGCGGGCGCCGGGATCTCTGACGCAGTCGCCTCGATGGGCGCGGCCAGCTGCTCCGGCTGAGGCGCGGCGACGGTCTCCTTGACTGCCGCGGCCTTCTTCGCGGGGGCCTTCCGCGCGGGCTTCTTCTTCGCGGGCGGCGCTGCGGGAACTGGGGTATCAGCGGGGACAGGCGTGCCTGAGGCGAGGGCCTCGGCGAGCGCTTCGGCGGTCGGGAAGGCGACGGTAGCGCGGAGGCCGTCCTCGGTGATCGCCCAACCGGTCCGGCCCTTGACCATCCAGCCTGCCTTGACGAGCTTCGCTGTGGCAGCCGTCAGCGCCTTGTGCCCGCGCGGAATCCCGCCGGCCAGGAGGAAGGCCTCGGCCTCGTCGAAGGGAACCGCATCCACGGCCGCCGTCAGGACGGCCCGCGCATCCACCTGCTCGTCGGCCCATGCGGCCTCCGCGAGTCCGTCCAGCACCGCCTTGAGACGGAGTTCGAGCTTTCCTGCCGCGTTCGCGTTCCTGGGCATATCTTCCCCTCGTTGCGTTGCCTGCGGGACCCACATGCTCTCGGACCCCGTCTCCATGCTGTCCTGTTACTCGCGGGTCGCCACGTCGGTGACCGAGTGTGACGTGCAGAACAGGACTTCTGCCCAGCTTTTCGCGATCGGGTTTCGCGGAGGTTACAGGGACGCAACGGATTCGTGCCGGTACTCCTCGACGGCAGGCCCACGCCCGTCAGCGGAATGATCCGCCGACGGGCGCGGCCAGCGTCAGCCCGCAGTTGCGCTGCAGAGCGCCGAGGCCAACGACCCACTGCCCGTCTTCTTGGCGACGCTGTGCCCATCGATGATGATCTCGCAGGACACGGCCGCGTTCTTGTTCTGGTAGTCCGAGGCCGTCACTGACAGGAGAGCCGAGGCGAATCCCGTCGACGTGACGTCCTTCGACCAGTCGGCAGCGACATCAGTCTGGCTGGAGCCGTCGGGCGCCCAGTAGTGCACCGTCGCTGCGCCATTCGTGCTCACCTTGTACTCGATCGTGTGCTTCGCGCTCGCCTTGGCGGAGTAGGTCTCGAGGCTCTTCGACACCGCAGTCGACGCCGACGACACTGCTGCTGCGACCACGACGTTGACGACGACGGCCGTGACGATGGCGATCACGGCGAGCACGAGCCCGATGATCGCCATGGCCTTCCCGCCCATCCTGCGAACGAGCGAGATCAGCGCACACACCACGCCCGCGATGGCCAGCACGAAGGCCATGACGTTCACGATCGGGATGAAGCTGAAGACGAAGGCAAGCGCACCGAGAACGAGCGCGACGATCGCAAGAGCCGAACCGTTGCGCTGCTCACGGGGCCAGACCGGCCCCTGACCCGCCGGACCGGCAGGCATCCCCTGCGCGCCGGAATCACTGAGCGGCGACGTGGGCGTAGTAGACATGGTGTCCCCCTTGGAATGATCTCAGACTCGCGGTCGCCAGCCCCATGCTGGCGATCCTCCGAGTCGTGATCATGCTGCGCAGGGCGTCCGACATTTCTGCCACCCATCCCCCCACCGTGATGAACATCACGGACTAGTGCGAGAAGAGCCCCGTCGCGACGTAGGGGGCGAGCCGTTCCCGCTGCTCCAGGGTGAGCCGCATGAGGCGGCCCGACGCCTCGTCGACAAAGGCGAGCTGCGTCGTCGCGCGCACGCACTCGTGCCCGTCGACGGGATCGTGCACCACGTAGTCCAGAGTCAGGGCTGCGGCCTTGAGCCCGCTCACCCAGACGTCCACCCTGGCGGGGACGTTGCGGTAGTCAAGCGGCCGGAGGTAGCGCACGCGATGTTCGACGACGAGTGCGAGCGTCCCGTCGGGCACGGCCGAGAAGAGCGGGACGAGGGGCTCGACGCCTGCTGCACCCGTGCCGCCAGGAGGGCCGAACGCCGCGATGCGGGCCTCCTCGAGCATGCGCATGATCTCGACGTTGTTGATGTGCCCATAGGCATCCATGTCTCCCCAGCGCATGGGAACGGCCACGCGGAGCCGCTGGCCGCCGTCGTGCGCCGCGGCGCCAGCCCCCTGGGCCCGCTGTGGTGATGCCGGGATCTCGCTGCTCACCCCATGGGTCTACCACACGTCGCGACGCCCCGACCCCGAGTGACCGTGGGGGCCGGGGCGCATCGCCGGGGCGGGTGCCTCTTCTCCCGGCGTGCGGTGCCGCGGGGAACGCCCGGGGCGCTTGGTGCCCCGCCGGCGCCGGCCCCGCGGCTGGCTGTGCGTCTGTCTGGTGGCTGCTGTGCTGGTGCTGTTCCCCGCAGGACCCAGTGCAATCTCTGGACGTCCCGTCTGAACCGATGGCTCCAGCCTACGGACGCGATCTTGCGGCGCGGTGTCCCCAGTGTTTAATCGTCGTTTCGCCCTGCACGGCGAGCCGGATCCGCGCGAGTGGGCCCCTAGCCACGACTCGCGCCGGACCCAGCCTTGCGCGTGGCTAGGATGGGATCAACTCCTCGCTTTAGGTGGTGCCAACGGTGGACGTGCTCGAATTCGACGACGTGGTGATCGGTTTCGGCAAGGGTGGCAAGACGCTCGCTGGCGTTCTCGGCCGCGCTGGCCGCCGGGTCGCCGTCGTCGAGCAGTCCGAGCAGATGTACGGCGGCACGTGCGTCAACATCGGCTGCGTGCCCACGAAGGCTCTCGTCTACGCCGCCCACTTGGGTCACGACGGGGATGACGCCGCGCACTACACCGACTCGATCGCTCAGAAGGACGCCTTGACGGCGAAGCTCCGCGCCGCCAACTTCACGATGCTCGACTCCGTGGACACCATCACGGTCATCACCGCCCGGGCAGAGTTCGTCGGGCCAAAGCGCGTGCGGCTGAGCGCCGGCACGGACGAGCGGGAGCTGACCGCCGAGCGGTTCTACCTCAACACCGGATCGCTCCCCGCCGTGCCGGACATCCCCGGCGCCTCCGAGGGCGGGCACGTCCTGAGCCCGCGGATCCACACGTCCACCGAGCTCATCTCCGAGTCGAATCTCCCGGGCCGCCTCGTGATTGTGGGCGGCGGGTACATCGCCTACGAGTTCGCCTCGATGTACGCCGCCTTCGGCTCCGAGGTCACGGTGGTGGACCGCTCCCCCATCCCGCTCAAGCACGAGGACCGCGACGTCGCCGCGGCGGTCGCATCGGCGCTGACGGGCGACGGCGTGCGGTTCCTCCAGGGCGCCCGTGTCACCGGGGTCGCCGAATCCGGCGAGACAGGCGTCCCCGCGCACGACGGCGCGCTCGCTCCGGCCCTCGTGGGAGTCGCCACCGCTTCCGGTCCGATCACGATCGAAGCCGACGCGGTGCTCCTTGCTCTCGGACGCAGCCCGGCTACGGCGGGGCTGGGCCTCGACAAGGCGGGGGTCGAGACGGACGGGCGGGGCGCCGTCGTCGTCGACGAACGCCTGCGCACCACGGCACCGGACGTGTGGGCGCTCGGCGACGTCAACGGCGGCCCGCAGCACACCTACGTCTCGCTCGACGACCACCGAATCGTCCTCTCCCAGGTGGCTGGCGGCCCCGAGCGCACCACGGCGGACCGCCGGACCATCCCGACGACCACGTTCGTCACGCCCCCCATGTCCCGCGTGGGCCTCACCGAGGGAGAGGCCCGGGCGCAGGCCGACGAGCACGGCTGGGACGTGGGCGTCGCGTCGAAAGAGGTTGCGAAGATCGCTGCGATGCCCCGGCCGAAGATCGTCCGCGACCCGCGCGGCCTCATCAAACTCGTGGTCGACCGGAAGACCGAGACCGTTCTCGGCGCCACGCTGTTCTGCGTGGACTCGCAGGAGATCGTCAACCTCGTCTCCTTCGCGATGGACCATGGCCTGCCCTACACCGCGCTGAGGGACCGGATGTACACGCACCCGTCGTCCTCCGAGGCGCTCAACGAGGTGCTCGGCACGATCGTCTGACCAATTGTCTGACCACCAGATGTCGGCCGCCGTGCCGGAAGAGAGGGGAACACGATGCTGTTCGACCACAACAACGATGAGCCGATCCGAGTCCTGACCGACGCCGAGAGCTGGGAGCTCCTCGACAACGCCCGCCACGGGCGCCTTGCCACGGCCGCTGCCGGCGAGCTGGACATCGTACCGATCAACTTCAGGGCCTCCGGCGGGAAGCTGTACCTGAAGACGACCCCCGGCACGAAGCTCGCGGAGCTGACGATCCATCCGCAGGTGGCCTTCGAGGCGGATGGGATCCTCCAGGATGAGGCCTGGAGCGTAGTGGTCAAGGGAACGGCCCGGGTGCTCGAGCACGCCGACGAGATCGCGGCCGCCGAGGCGGTCGGCGTCGAGACCTGGCTGCCTACACCCAAGACCGTGTACGTCGAGCTGGCACCCACAACGATCGCGGGCCGGCACTTCCTGCTCGGCGCCGAGCCCGAGCAGACGACGGCGCGGGACTACTGACACTCGGCGCCCAACCGGCGCCGAGGCGGCCCTGAAAGGGGCGAAAACATGGCCAACTCGCCGTCGGGCGAATCGATGGTGCACCGGATCGTGCGCGTCATCGAGGCGTTCGACGGCGAGCACCACACCCTCAGCGCCGCGGAGCTCGCGCGACGCTCAGGGCTCCCGAGCAGCACCGCGTACAGGATCGTCGACGAGCTGCTCGCCGAGTCGGTCCTGGACCGCGACGGCCAGCGGCTGCGCCTCGGGACCCGGCTGTGGGAGCTCGTCTCCCGCGGATCCAAGGTTCTGGGCCTGCGCGAGGCCGCGCTGCCCTTCATGGAGGACGTCCAGTCCGTGGTCGGGCACCACACGACGCTCGGTGTCGTCGACCAACAGGACGTGCTCTACATCGAGCGGATCGGGTCCAGCGAGTCCGCCGTCAACATCACCCGGGTCGCGGGGCGCCTGCCCATCCACGCGACGTCGACCGGACTCGTCCTGACCGCGTTCGGCCCGGTCGACGCCCAAGAGACTTTCCTGCGACGGCGCCTCCCGAAGCTCACGGACACCACTGTCACCGACCCGGACGAGCTGCGGCGCCAGCTCGCCGAGATCCGCCGCTCCGGGTACTGCGTCATGCCCGGCACGATCGTGCCGGAGTCTACGGGGGTGGCGGTCCCGGTCTTCAACGCCGACGGGGCCGCAGTCGCGGCCCTGAGCGTGGTCATCCCCCGCGTGAACGGACCGGTCCAGACCTCCATTACCGCTCTCCAGACGGCGTCACGCGGCATCTCTCGCGCACTCGGATGGGACGGGACCCTCCGCGACGCCATCCGCCGGAGCCTCTGACCCCCCACCTCCGACCGCCTCCCGAAGCAACTTCCCGATCATTGGGAAGATGTGATCCACCGAACACTCTCGGATGCGACGCTCGATTCCAGCCAGTTCACCGGCTCGAAGGAGAGTCCCCCATGAAATACCTCAACGGCACCCCTCAGGCCACGTACGACGTCGTCGTGCTCGGCTCGGGCGCGGGAGCGCTCACTGCCGCCGCGACCGCAGCGCGAGCAGGCAAGTCCGTCTTCGTCCTCGAGAAGGCCAGCCTCCTCGGCGGCACGAGCGCGATCTCGGGCGGCATGCTCTGGATCGCCGCCAACCACTATGCCCGCCAGCGCGGCAGCGGCGAGGGCGGCTTCAGCGACACGGCGGAGGCCGCCGCCCAGTACGTCCGGGCCGTCTCCCGGGGCCGCGGCCGCGAGGAGCTCCTCGACGCCGCCGTCTCCTACGGCGACTCCATGCTCCGCTACGCCGAAGACGAGCTCGGCGTCAGGTTCCTATTCCTCGACAACTTCCCGGACTACCGCCAGGATCTCCCGGGCGCAGTCGACGGCGGCCGGACCATCGAGCCGCAGCTGGCCGACATCGACGAGCTGCTCGGCGACCTCGGCCAGCACGTGCGGTCGGACGGCCGCGCACCGTTCACGATGCAGGAGTACGAGGACTGGGGCGCCTTCACCCGCTTCCCGTGGGACGAGCTCGACGCCCGTGCGAAGGCGGGCCTCGTCGCGAAGGGCCGCGCCCTCATCACGATGCTGCTCGCGGCCGCGGTGCGGGACGGCGTCCACGTCGCCGTCGAGGCCCGCGGCGAGCGGCTGCTGCACAACGGACAGCCGGCGCACGACGGCGGGCGGGTCACCGGCGTCGTGCTGGCCACGGGCGAGGAGATCGCCGCGGGCGAGGCAGTGGTGATCGGAACGGGCGGGTTCGAGTGGGACCACGCGCTCGCCGACTCGATGCTCGCGAGCCGCCTCCACACGATGTGCTCTCCGCCCACGAACGAGGGTGACGGCCTGCGAATGGCCCAGCGCCTCGGCGCCCAGACGCGCGGGACGCGCGAGGCCTGGTGGGCGCCCATGTCCATCACCGGTGACACGCGGGACGGGCGCCCGATCGGCACGCTCCTGCGCTTCGAGCGGCAGGGCCCGGGGTCGATCATGGTCAACCGCCACGGCCGCCGGTTCGCCAACGAGTCCCAGAACTACAACGACCTGGCCCGGTGCCTCCAGTCGTGGGACTCCCCGAACAACGCCACGCTCAACACCCCGGCCCACGTCGTCTTCGACCAGGCCTACCTCGAGCGGTACGGCCTCCTCGCCCACCGGGCGGGCGAGCCCACGCCGGACTACCTCGTCGAGGGCGCCACCCTCACGGAGCTCGCCGCGAAGATCAGCGTGCCGGCCGCGAACCTCGTCGCAACCGTCGAGCGGTTCAACGAGTTCGCGGTCAAGGGCGAGGACCCGGACTTCCATCGGGGCGAGACCGCCTACGACCGTTACTGGGGCGACGCCGGCAACGCGTGGCCCAATCCCTCGCTGGGCCCGCTCGAGCGGGGCCCGTTCTACGCCCTCGAGGTGGTCAACGGCGCGTTCGGCACGAACGGCGGCATCGCCACTGACGGGCGAGCGCGCGTGCTCGACGTCGACGGCGCCGCAATCCCGGGCCTGTTCGCCGTGGGCAACGCGACCGAGAGCGCCTACGCCGCGGGCTACCCCGGCGCGGGCGCAACGCTCGGCCCGCTCATGACCATGGGGTACCTCGTGGGCCGCACGATCGCCGGCCAGTCGGCGGACTACGAACCCGCCGCGGACGACGCCGTCCCGTCCGTCCGCGGGAACCTCGCCGACGCTGGGCTTGCGGGAGCCGAACTCGAAGGAGCCGTCCGATGATCCGCCACGCCGTCCTGTTCAAGTTCACGCCCGATTTCCCCGCCGAGCAGCGCGCGGCCTGGACCGCCGGGCTCGACCGGATGCGCGGCAACGTCCCCGGCCTCCTGGCCCTCACGCACGGGCCCGACGTCATCCGCTCGGAGCGGGCCTTCGACTACGCCATCGTCGCGGACTTCGCGTCCGTCGCCGACATCGAGGTCTACAACACCCATCCCCTGCACGAGCCGCTGAAGAAGTACTCCTTCCCGAACAGCGAGCAGATCATCTCCGTCGACTTCGAGATCCCCAAGGACACCCCATGAGCACTGCAGCCCGCCCCCACCCAGCCGGCCCGTCAGCGCCCGGCGCCCCCGCGCCGTCGCACGTCGCCACGGACGCCCCGCGCAAGACGCCCGGCAAGACTCCGGGCAAGACTCCGGGCAAGGCGGCACTTGCGTCCTTCCTCGGCTCCACCCTCGAGTACTACGACTTCTTCATCTACGGCACGGCCGCGGCCCTCGTGTTCCCGGCCCTGTTCTTCCCCGCCGACAACCCGACGGTGGGCCTCATCGCGGCGTTCGCCACGTTCGGCGTGGCTTATGTGGCCCGCCCCCTCGGCGGCATGGTCATGGGCCACTTCGGCGACCGGCTCGGGCGCCGCAACGTCCTCCTCGTAACCCTGTCCCTCATGGGTCTGGCCTCGCTGGGCATCGGCTTCCTGCCCACGTACGACTCGGTTGGCCTCCTCGCCCCCGTGCTCCTGACCCTCGGACGGCTGCTCCAGGGCTTCTCCGCCGGCGCCGAGTCGGCGGGCGCCTCAACCCTGACGCTCGAGCACTCCCCCGAGGGCAGGCGCGGCTTCTTCACCTCGTTCGTCATGACCGGCTACGCGTCCGGCATGGTCCTCGCGACCATCGTGTTCGTCCCGATCACCTCCCTGCCGAAGGCCGACCTCATGGCGTGGGGCTGGCGCGTTCCGTTCTGGTGCTCGATCGTGGTGCTCGCGATCGCCTACTGGGTGCGGACGCACCTCGAGGAAACCCCGGTGTTCGAGGAGGCCCGCGAGTCGGACACGCGCAGGAAGCTCCCCCTCGGCCAGGTGCTGCGGTTCCAGGCGGCCGACGTGGTCCGCGTCCTGTTCATGTCCATTTTCTCTGTGATGCAGACGATCTTCACGGTGTTCGGCCTCTCCTACGCCACGGCCCACGGCGGACTCGACAGGGGCGCGATCCTCACGATCAACGCGGTGACCATCGGCCTGTCCATGGCCGTCATGCCCGCCGTCGCCGCCCTGTCCGACCGGATCGGCAGGAGGCCCGTGCTCCTCGTCTCCATGGTGGGCTGCATTGCCGCCCTCTTCGGCTACTTCTGGGCGCTCGGCACCGGGAACCTCGTCCTCGTCTTCGTCGCGAGCTTCCTCTTCATGACCGTCCTGTACTCGGGATTCAACGGCGCATGGCCCAGCTTCTTCGCCGAGCTCTTCGCCGCACCCGTCCGGTACACCGGCATGGCGCTGGGCAACCAGCTCGGCCTGCTCGTCGCCGGATTCGGACCCATGATCGGCGGCCTGCTCATGACCTCCGGCCCCACCGGCTGGATCCCCGTCGCCGTGTTCGGGTCGGTCTGCGCGCTCGCGGCCATCATCGCCGTCGCGACCTCGAGGGAAACCGCCCGCACCCCGATCGACGAGCTCGGCGAGCCGTACCTCAAGGCCGTCGCGGCCAAGCGCTGACCCACAACACGAACAGGAATGACACCAGTGAAGAAGACAGCAGCCTGCGACGTCCTCGTCGTCGGATCCGGAGCCGCGGGCATGGCCGCCGCGCTCAAGGCGGCCAGCCAGGGCCTGAGCGTGATCGTCGCCGAGAAGGAGCAGTACTTCGGCGGTACCACCGCAATCTCCGCGGGATGGGCCTGGGTTCCGGGCAACAGGGTGGGCGCCGCGGCAGGCGACACGCGTGAGGAGGTCGAGACCTATCTGAAGAACCTCGCTCCGGGGACGTACGACGCCGACGGCGTCGCGCAGTTCCTCGATGCCGTCCCCGAGGCGCTGGACTTCTTCGAGCGGGAGACCGACGTCGAGTTCGTCTACCCCGAGAAGGCGCCCGACTACCAGATGGACCTCCCGGGCGCCCGCCTCGGTGGCCGCGCGATCCTGCCGAAGGACACCGACGCCCGCATCCTGGGCGACAAGCGCCTGCTCATGCAGCCCTACCTGTCCTCCTACACGGTGTTCGGGTACATGCCGCAGGTGGGACCCGACATGAATGAGTTCGTCCATGTCAACCAGTCGGTGAAGTCCTTCGTGTACGTCGCGAAGAAGCTCCTGCGCACGTGGCTCGACACCGCACGCTACCGCCGGCCCGTGCTCCGCACGAACGGAAACGCCCTCATGACCCTCATGGTCAAGAGCGCCTACGACGCGGGCGTGCGGATGTGGACATCCTCGCCCGTCGTCTCGCTCACGCGAGGAGACGACGGCGCGGTCACCGGGGCGGTGCTCGGCGGCGAGCACCCCGTGCGGGTCGAGGCGAAGCTCGGCGTCGTCCTCGCCGCGGGCGGATTCTCCGGCAACGCCGAGCTGCGCAGGCAGTACTTCCCGCACGACGCCACGGGCGACGACCACTTCACGCCCACCGTCGGCCACGGCGGCGACGCCGCGACTCTGGCCCTGGCCGCGGGCGGGCGGATCGACGACGGCGTGTCCTCCGTCGGCTCGTGGGCCCCCGTGACGGTGTTCCGCTACCGCGACGGGCGCCAGCGCCTCTTCCCGCACCTGCGGGCCATTGGCCTGCCCGGTCTCATCGCCGTGGATCGCCATGGCAAGCGCTTCGGCAACGAGGCCCTGAGCTACCACGACTTCGGCGGGGCGATGATCGCGCACAACGCGGGCGAGGACAAGACCTTCGGGTGGGTCATCGGTGACGCGAAGACGATGCACAAGTACGGGATCGGCTACGCCAAGCCGTGGCCCATGCCGCGGGGCTACTTCTACAAGACCGGCTATCTGGTCAAGGGACCGACGCTGGACGAGCTCGCAAGCAAGATCGGCGTCGACGCCGCTGGTCTCAAGGAGACGGTGGCCGAATTCAACGTGGGCGCACGCGCCGGCGAGGACCCCGAGTTCGGGCGTGGCTCGACCGAGTACAACCACTTCCGCGGGGACATGGACCACAAGCCCAATCCCAACCTGGCGCCCCTGGACAAGGGCCCGTTCTACGCCGCCAAGATCCAGATGGGCGACCTCGGCACGTTCGCGGGCATCGCCGTCGACCGCGACAACGTGGTCGTCACCGAGGAAGGCGCCCCGATCCCGGGCCTCTTCGCGGTCGGCGCGGCCGCGCGCAGCGTGTTCGGCGGCGGGTACCCGGGGTATGGCTCGCACATCGGCGCGGCGCTCGTGTTCGGGTACCGGGCGGGGCGCGATGTCGCCCGCCTCGCGGCAGCGAGAGGGATCAGGCGCGACGTGGAGCGAGGCCTCGAGGTCACCGAGGAGGCCGCACGATGACCCCGGTATCGGATCGAGTCGCCGGGAAGGTCGCCCTCATCTCGGGTGCGGCCCGCGGCATGGGTGCCTCGCACGCGCAGGTCCTCGCGGAGCACGGCGCGAGCGTCGTCATCGCCGACCTGCTCGACGACGAGGGCCGCACCCTCGCCGAGAAGATCAATGCTGAGTCCAACACCGGGATCGGGCGCGACGTCGCCCTCTTCGTCCACCTCGACGTCACGGACTACGAAAGTTGGCAGCGCGCGGTGAATGCCGCCGTCGAACGCTTCGGGACGCTCGACGTGCTCGTCAACAACGCTGGGATCTTCACGCGCGGCAGCGTCGAGGACGCAGACGTCGACGAGTGGCGCCGCACCATCGACATCGACCTGACCGGGAACTTCCTGGGCATGAAGGCCGCGGTGCCGGCCATGAAGGCCTCGGGCGGGTCGATCATCAACATCTCCTCGATCGCCGGGCTCGTCGGGTTCAAGAACCGGGCGGCCTACGCGGCCGCGAAGTGGGGGGTCCAGGGGCTCACCAAGACGAGCGCGATGGACCTAGGTCCGTACAACATCCGGGTCAACTCGGTGCACCCGGGCTCGGTCAAGACGCCCATGACGGCGGGCCTGGCGCGCGGCTTCGGGCAGATTCCGCTGGGCCGTGACGCCGAGACGCAGGAGATCTCGGACCTCATCCTGTTCCTTGCCTCGGACGAGTCGAGCTTCATGACCGGCGCGAACCTCGCGATCGACGGCGGCGAGACCGCGGGGAACAACCTGCGGCAGGACGCCTAGGTGGGCCAGGCATTCGCCGGCCGGGTGGCGGTGGTGACCGGCGCGGCGTCGGGCATCGGGGAGGCGACCGCGCGTCTGCTCGCCGGGCGCGGCGCCGCCGTGGTGATCGGGGACGTCGCGGAGGGGGCGGACGACGTCGCGCGCTCCCTCCGGGACGCCGGTCACCGCGCGCTGTGGGTACGCACTGACGTGACGGACGAGGACTCGGTGGCTGCGCTCATGGACCGCGCGGCCACCGAGTTCGGCTCGCTCGACGTCCTCGTGGCCAACGCCGGCATCGCCGAGCCGAAGGGGCCCCTGCACGAGCTCGATGTCGCCGCGTGGCGGCGGGTGGTCGAGATCGACCTCACCGGCGTTGCGCTGTGCGGCAAGCACGCGCTGCGGCACATGGTCGCTGCCGGGTCCGGGTCAATCGTCAACGTGTCCTCGATCCTCGGCACCGTGGGGCAGCGCAACAGTTCCTCGTACTCCGCCGCCAAGGCGGCCGTTGCGAACCTGACGCGGTCCACCGCCGTGACGTACGCGGCGAGCGGGATCCGAGTCAACGCCGTCGCACCCGGGTACGCGGACACGCCCCTCGTGGCAGGCCTGCCCGAGGACGTGCGCGGCGGCATCGCCGCGAGCCAGCCGATCGGCCGGCTCGCTCGGCCCGAGGAGATCGCCGAGGCCATCGCGTTCCTCGCCTCGGACGCGGCCTCCTTCGTCGTGGGCACGATCCTCGCCGTAGACGGCGGCTACACTGCCGTCTAGCCATGCCCGAACCCACACGTGATTCCATCATCAGCAGGGTGGTGCGGATCCTCAGCTGCTTCGACCGCAGCACGGCGGCCCTGAGCCTGAGCAGCCTCGCCCGCCGCTCAGGGCTGCCGCTCACCACCGCGCACCGAATCACGGACGAGCTCCTGCGCCACGGGCTGCTCGAGCGCGACTCCGCGGGCGACCTCCGGCCCGGCCTGCGGATGTGGGAGCTCGCGAACCGCGCCTCGCATGCCCTGACGCTCCGCGAGGCCTGCCTGCCGTTCATGGAGGATGTCCAGGCGGCGGTCCACCACCACGTCACCCTCGCCGTGCTCGACCGCGGCAGCGCCCTCTACGTCGAGAGGCTCTCCGCGCCCGAATCGCCGCTCGAGGCCGCGAACATCGCCCAGCGCATGCCGCTGCACGCCTCCTCGAGCGGCCTCGTCCTGCTCGCGTTCTCCGAGGCCGCCGTGCAGGCCCGAGCCCTGGCCGGCCCACTCGAGAAGGTCACGCCGGAGACCGTCACCGACCCCGCCGCACTCCGCCGGACCCTCGCCGACATCCGCCAGAAAGGCTTCGCGGCGCCACCGGGCATCGGTCGGACCGAGTGGATCGGCGTGGCCGTTCCCGTCTTCGGGTCCGAGAGGACGGCCGAGGGACCGGTCATCGCGGCGGCTCTCAACGCGATCCTCCCCCGCACCGAGGCCGACCTCGTCCCGCGGGTGGTCGTCGCACTCACGACGGCGGCCCACGGCGCCACCCGAGCCCTCCGCGGCACGATCGGCCAGCCCGCGACCCCCTAACCTCGAGTGGCCGCCTCGCCGCGATCCGTGTCTGCGCACGACGCCGTCCCCCGCCGAACGCCGCCCCCTCCCCGGACGCAGGCCTCTCGCCAAGTTCAGGTCTCGCGACCAAGTGCGCTACGGGCCGACTCCATTGCGACAGCAGTACTTGACGACACGGACAGCGAGACGCGAAGCTCGCGGCGAAGTTCTGGCTGCCGGCTATCCCCGATCCCGAGGCCACAGGGCTCGACGTCGGCCTCACAGGACCCGGCCTCGGCAGGGTGGCCACCGCTCGAGGCCCGAGCGGGGGAGGCAATTCTTCCGACCACCGGAAGGGTCCCTGTGATCGGGTCCACGGGCACGCCACACTCGATGCAACGACGTGATCAGCGTCACGGGATGCGGCACAGAAGTCGCCCCGAAGCCCCTTGAGACCGCATAGCGTGCAATGCCGCGCGCCCGCGGCCGGAAGGAACTCATCATGACCCTCACCTGCCCGTTCACCGGAGTGACGGCCGACGCCGCCGGTGACGCTCCCAGCCCAGGCGCGGAGACCGCCGTCGTGCGCCAGGCAACGCCGGAGCTGCCGCCCTACTCCCACGAGCTCGACTGGCCCGAAGGCCTCGAGCCGTTCAAGGTTGTCGACGACGGCAGCCAGGGCGACCCGTACGCCCACTACCGCTGGATGCTCGAGAACGCCCCGGTGCTGCGGGCGGCGTCGCCCGTCTCGGACGTGTGGTTCATCTCCCGGTTCGAGGACGTCCGCAAGGCGCTTCGGGCGCCGAAGGTCTTCTCCTCGGAGGTCGTCAGGCCGGTCCCCCTCACGTTCCTGACGCTCATCGACGCCCCGGACCACTCGCGCCTGCGCCAGATCGTCGCGAAGGCGTTCACCCCCAAGGCCATCAACCTCTTCGAGGATCGGATCCGCGAGACCGCCGGGAAGCTCCTCGACGAGCTCATCACACGCGGCGGGGGCGACGTCGTCGAGGAGTACGCGATCCCCCTGAGCATGTCCACGATCAGCGCCCTGCTCGACGTCCCGGCCGAGGACTTCGACAAGATGAAGTTCTGGTCCGACGAGACCTTCAGCTACTTCGGCCGCCTGGCCCGCAACGCGCCGGGCACAGGCACCGACGAGGAGAGCGCCAACGCCTTCTTCGCATACCTCAAGGACACGATGGAGCGCCTCTACGCGGAGGGCAACGAGTCCGTGGGCGGGCACATCGCGCGCATGTGGAAGGAGGGGCAGCTCTCCGAGAAGGAGGCCAAGGAGCTGTGCGCGTTCGTGTTCATCGCCGGGCACGACACGACGACGATCCTGCTCGCCAACGCGTTCCGCGTGTTCACGGAGCAGCCGGGGCTCCTGGACCGGATCCAGGCAAACCCAGCGGACGCGGACGCTTTCGTCGAGGAACTCGCGCGGTACCGGGGAACGGTCCAGCGCGTCTCGCGGATCACGACCGAGGAGGTCGAGGTCGCGGGGGTGACCCTGCCGAAGGGCGCGATCGTGCGGCTCATGCCCGCTGCCGCGAACCACGATGCGGCGAAGTACCCCGACCCCGACGTGTTCGCCATCGACCGCGACACCAATGGACACCTCGGCTTCGGCCACGGCGTGCACGCGTGCCTCGGCGCGCCGCTCGCGCGGCTCGAGACGCGGATCACCACCGAAATCCTGGGCAGCCGCCTCGCGCACATCGCCCTGGACCCCGCCCACGAGATCGAGTACGTGCGCGGCAACAATCTGACCAACTCCGGGCCCGAGCGCCTCGTTGTGACCGTCGAAGCCCGCAACGGCACCAGCCAGAACACGGGAAGCCAGAACACCGCGGAGGTCCGCCATGCGTGAGAACATCCAGACCGCCCGTCCCGCCGTGGTCATCGTCGGATCCGGCCACGCGGGCGTCGGCGTCGCCGCCGGTCTGCGGTCACGGGGCTGGGAGGGCAGGATCGTCCTGGTCGACGCCGAGGGGCAGCTTCCGTACGAGCGGCCGCCGCTCTCGAAGGACCTCCTTGTGCCGGGCGCCCCGGCCGAGCCCGTGCCTATGCGCAAGGAGTCCTGGTTCGAGTCCCGCGGGATCGAACGCGTCCACGGAACCGCCGCATCCATCGACCGCGATCGTCGTGAGCTGCGGCTCGCGGACGGGCGGGCCCTGCCCTACGTGAAGCTCATCCTCGCGACCGGCTCAACGCCCCGGCGCCTCACCGTCCCGGGCGCGGACCTCGACGGCGTCCTGATGCTCAAGACGCTCCCCGACGCCCGCCGCCTCGCGGCCGAGCTCGCCCCGTCGTCCGACACTGCCCCGGACGCGGCGCGCCACGTCGTCGTCATCGGTGCGGGGTACATCGGGCTCGAGGTCGCGGCCGCGGCGGCCAAGCACGGCTGCCGCGTGACCGTGCTCGAGTTCCAGGACCGGGTCATGAGCCGTGTGACGAGCGAGCCCGTCTCGCGCTTCTTCGAGGGCCTGCACGGGCGCGCCGGCGTCGAGTTCCGCTTCGGTGCCGCCGTCACGGCGCTCGAAGGGACCGACTCCCCGGACGGCGCCGGGCGCGTCGAGTGGGTCGTGACGGCCGACGGCGCGCGGCACCGTGCCGACGTCGTCGTCGCCGGGATCGGGGTGATCCCCGAGCAGGGTCTCGCGGCCGACGCCGGACTCGAGGCGTCCGACGGGATCCTCGTCGACGCCGGCGGACGCACCTCCGACCCAGATATCTACGCGGCCGGCGACGCGACGCGGTTCGCGAGCCTGTACGACGGCGCGAGCCAGCGCCTCGAATGCATCCAGAACGCGCGGGCCCAGGCCGAGGCCATTGCCGCGGACATCGCCGGGCAGGCGCCGCCCGCGCCCGAGGTGCCGTGGTTCTGGACCGTCCAGCACGGGGTCCGGCTGCAGACGGCCGGCGTCCGGCATCCCGACGACGACGTTCTCCTGCGTGGCGACCCGGCCAACGGGAAGTTCTCCGTCATCTACCTGCGCGGCGGCCGGGTCGCCGCGGTCGACACGGTCGGCTCCCTCGCCGACTTCAACGCGGGCAAGAAGCTCGTCGCCCAGCGCGCCACGATCGACCCGAGCCTCGCCGCCGACCCGTCCCTCCCGCTCGACCAAGCCATCGCTCCCCTTGAGCCCGCCGCGCTCTGAGGCGCGGATCCCACTGCCCACCACACCGAAAGGCCACTGACATGCCCACGACCATCATCGCCGTCGACCGCGACGGCACCCGGCACTCGCTCGTCTGGGACGAGGACCAGACCCTCATGGAGACCCTGCGCGACAACGACCTGCCTGTGCTCGCCTCGTGCGGCGGAACGGCGTCGTGCGCGACGTGCCATGTGTACCTCGAGGAGCCCGTCGCCGCGCGCCTCGGCGAGCGCAGCGCCGACGAGGCCGAGCTCTTGGCCGACGCGGAGGGGTTCCGCGAATGCGGCTCGCGCCTCTCATGCCAGATCGGGCACGACGCCGCGCACGATGGCATCCTCGTGGAGCTCGCGCCCGAGGGCTGATTCCTCGGCGGGCACTGACCGAAGAAAGCACCTCGGTCGGGACCGTCGCGGATGACGACGGTCCCGACCGAGGCCGCTACGTCTGGCGCGTTCCCCCGGCCGAGGCCGCCGCGGCCTCCGCCTCGAAGTCGATCCCGCCGGCGAACTGGCTCATGTAGAGCCTGTGGTAGGCGCCGCCGCGCTCAATGAGCTCCTCATGCCGGCCCTGCTCGACGATCTTGCCCGCCTCCATGACCAGGATCGTGTCCGCGTCCCGGATCGTGGAGAGCCGGTGCGCGATCACGAACGAGGTGCGGTCCGTCCGCAGCGCGGCCATGGCCTTCTGCACGAGCAGCTCGGTGCGAGTGTCCACGGACGAGGTCGCTTCGTCGAGGATGAGGAGTGACGGGTTAGAGACGAACGCCCGGGCGATCGTGATGAGCTGCTTCTCGCCCGCGGAGACGTTGGTCCCCTCCTCGTCGATGACCGTCTGGTACCCGTCCGGCAACGCCCGTACGAAGCGGTCCACGTAGGTGGCCTTGGCGGCCGTCAGGACCTCCTCCTCGGTGGCGTCGAGATTGCCGTACCGGATGTTGTCGTAGATCGTGCCCCCGGAAAGCCAGGCGTCCTGGAGCACCATGCCGACCTTCGAGCGGAGCTCCGCGCGGGACAGGTCACGGATGTCGACGCCGTCGAGAAGGATCCGCCCGGACTGGATCTCGTAGAACCGCATCACGAGGTTCACGAGAGTCGTCTTGCCGGCACCCGTCGGGCCCACGATCGCGACCGTATGGCCCGGTTCGGCGGTGAGGGAGAGGTCCTCGATGAGCGGATTGTCCTCCGAGTAGGAGAACGAGACGTGCTCGAAGTCGACGTGGCCGTCGGTGACCTCCGGCAGGTGGGCTGTGGCTGTCTCGGGCTCCTCCTCCTCGGCGTCGAGCAGCTCGAACGTGCGCTCGGCCGAGGCCACCCCGGACTGGAGCATGTTGGCCATGCCGGCGATCTGCCCGAGCGGCTGCGTGAATTCGCGCGAGTACTGGATGAACGCGGTCGCGTCGCCGAGGCTCATCTGGCCGGCGGCGACCCGCAGGCCTCCCACCACCGCGATTCCCACGTAGGCGAGGTAGCTCACCCAGTTCATGACCGGGAAGATCATGCCGGAGACGAATTGGGCATCGAACGAGGCGCGGTACAGCTCCTCGTTCTTCTGGTCGAACCGGCGGACCATGTCCTCCTGGCGCCCGAACACCGTCGCGAGGTCATGCCCCGAGAACGACTCCTCGATCTGCCCGTTGAGCAGGCCCGTGTTCTTCCACTGCGACTGGAACATCTTCTGGCTGCGCGAACCGATCACGCCGGCCACGACGCCGGAGAGCGGCAGCGCGATGAGCGCGATCAGCGCGAGCTGCCACGACACGATGAACATCATCACGACGATGCCGAGCACCTGCAGGAGCGAGGAGAGCAGCTGCGAGAATGCCTGCTGGAGCGCCTGCTGGACGTTGTCCACATCATTCGTGACGCGTGAGAGCACGTCGCCGCGCTGGCGGGTGTCGAAGTACCCGAGCGGCAGCCGATTGATCTTCGACTCGATGTCCTGGCGCAGGCGGTAGATGACCCGCATCACGAGACGGTTGAGCAGGTAGCCCTGGGCCCACATGAACACGGCCGCGACCGAGTACATGAGCAGCACGATGGAGATGAGGAACGTCAGGCGCGAGAAGTCGATGCCCTGGCCGGGCACAAGATTCATGCCGGCGAGCATGTCTGCGAAGTTGTTCTGGCCCTGGGCTCGCAGGCCCTCGATGATCTGGTCCTTCGTGACGCCCGCCGGCATCTGCTTGCCGATGGCGCCGGAGAAGATGACGTCCATGGCCTGGCCGAGGATCTTCGGGGCGATCACCGTGAGCACCACGGACACGAGGATGAAGAGCACGACGACGGCCATGAGCGCCCGCTCAGGCTTCAGCAGCCCCATGAGACGCAGGGCACTCGGGCCGAAGTTCTTGGCCTTCTTGGCGGGCATCGAGCCGAAGGCGCCGCCGTCCGCCTCAGTCGGGGTGTACTCGTCCTCGACGACCTCGGCCGTGGCCTCCGCGGCCGGCTTGCTGTTCTCGCTCATGCCCTCTCCCCCGTCACTCCGGCTGTGCCCGCTGCGCTCGCCGCGTCTTCCGCGGTGATCTGCGACTGGACGATCTCCTGGTACGTCGGTGACGTCTCGAGCAGTTCCTCGTGGGTACCGCGGTCCACGATCTTGCCGCCATCGAGCACGAGGATGAGGTCGGCGTCGACGATGGTTGAGACGCGCTGCGCAACGATGATGACCGTGGCCTCGGCCGTCTGCTTCTTCAGCGCCCGGCGCAACCGGGCGTCGGTCGCGACATCGAGGGCCGAGAAGGAGTCATCGAACAGGAACACGGAAGGCTTCGCGACGAGGGCCCGCGCGATGCACAGCCGCTGGCGCTGGCCGCCCGAGACGTTCGTCCCGCCCTGCGAGATGCCGGATTCGAGGCCTTGGTGCTTCTCCCGGACGAAGTCCGCGCCCTGGGCGACCTCGAGGGCCTCCCAGAGTTCGTGCTCGGTTGCGTCCTGGCGGCCGAACCGCAGGTTGTGCGCAATCGAGCCCGAGAAGAGGTAGGGGCGCTGCGGGACCATGGCGACCCGCGAGGTGATCTCGGAACGGGGCATGCGGTCCACGGCGACACCGTCGAGGAGCACCTGCCCGCCGGTCGTGTCGTACAGCCGCGGAATGAGGGAAAGCAGCGTCGTCTTGCCGGAGCCGGTCGCGCCGATGATCGCGACGGTCTGGCCGGGGCGAGCCGTGAACGAGAGCCCGGTGAGGATGTCCGCCTCGGCACCCGGATAGGAGAAGGAGACATCGCGGAACTCGACAACGCCCTCGCGCCGCGCAGGAACCTCGGCATCGGTCGGCGCCGCCATCGAAGGCACGACGTCAAGCACCTCGCCGATGCGGTCCGCGCACACCGCGGCGCGCGGGATCATCATCGCCATGAAGGTGCCCATCATGACTGCCATGAGGATCTGCAGGAGGTACTGGAGGAACGCCGTGAGGGATCCGACCTGCATGTCTCCCGCGTCCACGCGCTGGCCGCCGAAGTACAGGACTGCGGCGGTTGCGAGGTGCAGGAGCATCATGATGATCGGGAACATGAGCACGAAGATCGCGCCGACCTTGAGCGAGACGTCTGTGAGCGCCTTGTTGGCCTCGGCGAACCTCCCCTCCTCGAACGGCTCGCGGACGAACGCGCGGACCACGCGGATGCCCATGATCTGCTCGCGCAGCACGGCGTTGATTCCGTCGACCCGCTTCTGCATGCCCCGGAACAGCGGCAGGAGCAGGTAGACGAGGTAGCCGACGATCGCGAACAGGACCGGCACCGAGACCCAGACGAGCCACGAGAGGCCGAGGTCCTCGCGGAGGGCCATGATGATCCCGCCGACGCACATGATGGGTGCGGACACCATGAAGTTCAGGCCCATGAGCAGCAGCATCTGCACCTGCTGGACATCGTTGGTACCGCGCGTGATGAGGGTCGGCGCGCCGAAGGACTGGACCTCCTGCGCCGAGAAGGATGTGACCTTGCGGAAGACCCCCTGCCGCAGGTCGCGTCCGAACGCCATCGCGGTCTTCGCTCCGAAGTAGACAGCGGCGACGGCGGTGGCGACCTGGACCAGCGCGATCCCGAGCATGATGGTGCCCTGGCCCCAGATGTAGCCGGTATCGCCCTTCGCGACGCCCTGGTCGATGATCTGGGCGTTGAGGCTGGGCAGGTAGAGCGTCGCGATGGTCGTCGCGAGCTGGAAGACGACCACGGCGAGGATCCATGGCCAGTAGCGTGCGCTGTAGCGCCGGATGAGCGTGAGGAGCATTGAAGTCCTTCGAGTTCTGGGCCCCACGGTGTGCGGATGGGGCGTGTCCAGCGTAGTTCGCCCACCGGGCCGGGTGCATCAGTCTTGAGGACTAAACGGGCAGCCTGCGGACAAAGGACTGTCCGCAGGCTGCCCGGGCTTCCAGCTGCCCAGAGGCCGCCAGCGAAGCTGCTCAGTTGGCGGTGTGCCGCCCCCGCGTTGCGAGGTACAGCGCCGCCTCCTTCTGGAGCGCCCGCTCGGCGGCGAGCTCTCCCTGGATCTCGGCGAGCGTCGCGGCCGTCTGGCTCTGCTCGGCCGCGAGCCGCTGCTGCGCGTCGAGCTGGTCCGCGATCCGCGACATCAGCTGGGCGAGCTGCGCCTGCTGGCGCCCCAGGAGCCGCTGGGTCTCCTGGATCGCTGCGAGGGTCTGCCCCTCGGCCCGGGCCGGGTGCTCCCCCGATGCCGGCTCTGACTCCGCGAGCAGGAGCCTGAGCTCGCTGTCCAGCTCGGCATCCTGCGGCTCGCTCCCGGCGAGCACCTCGCGGATTGCGGCCCGGCGCATGGCGGGCGACGGCGCGCCGGTCGCCTGGGGCGAGCCCGCATCCGGTGACGTGGTCGCCACAGGCGAGGACCCGCCGTCGTGCGCCGACACGGTGCCGTGCGGAGTATTGGCCGCGTCGGCGACGGCTGGCGCGACGGCAGGCGCGGACGCCGCAAGGACCTCGGCAGCCGAGGTGACGGCGGGAACCGTGCCCGTCGGGGGCTTGACGATGTCCACAGTGCGGCGCAGGGGGATCTCCTTGATGAAGAGGACCGCGAGGAGGGCCACGACCCCGATGACCGCGGCGATGAGGAACACGCGGGCCGTCGCGTCGCCGAACGCACCGCGGACGATGTCGGCGATCGGGCCAGGCATGTCCTTGAGGTCCATGCTGCCGCCAGCCGAGCCGCCGGCCGTCTTGATGCCGCGGTCGGCGAGGCCCTGGACCACGAGGTCGCCCGAGCGGTTGCTCAGGACGGCGCCGAGCACCGAGACGCCGACCGCGCCGAAGACCGAGCGGAAGAACGCGACCGTGGAGCTCGCGGTGCCGATGTCCGAGGACCTGACCGTGTTCTGGACACCCAGGACGAGGTTCTGCATGGTCATGCCGAGGCCCAGACCGAGGACGGACGTGTAGACGCCCGTGAGCCAAAGCTCCGTGGTGTGGTCGATCGTGCCGAGCATTCCCAGGCCGGCAATCATCAGGATCGAGCCGAGGACGAGGAATCGCTTCCACCGGCCGGTCCGGGTGATCATCTGGCCCGAGGCCACGGAGCCGATGAAGTTGCCGGCGATCATCGGAAGCGTCAGCAGGCCGGCCTCGGTGGGCGTGGCGCCGCGGGCCACCTGGAAATACTGGCCGAGGAACGAGGAGGAAGCGAACATCGCGACGCCGACGGCCGCAGACGCAACGATGCTGAGCGCCGTCGTGCGGTTGGCCACGATCTTGAGCGGGATGATCGGCATGGCCACGCGGCTCTCGACGATGACGAGCAGGATGAGCCCGACGACCGAGCCCCCGACCATCGCGGCCGTCTGCCAGCTCCACCAGTCGTAGTAGTCGGCCTTGCCAGCGAACGAGACCCAGACCAGGAGCGTGCTGACCGAGGCAGTGAGGAGGACGGCGCCGAGCCAGTCGATCTTCGCCGGGCGCTTGACGTGCTGGATCTTGAGCGTGATCTGGATCAGGATGAGCGCGACCACGGCAAGGGGCACGCACACGAAGAACGTCCAGCGCCATCCGAGGGGCGAGTCGACGATGAAGCCGCCGAGGAGCGGGCCGCCGGCCGTCCCGACCGCCATGACGGCGCCCATGTATCCGTTGTACTTGCCTCGATCGCGCGGCGGGATCATCGTGCCGATGATGGCCATGGCCATTGCGGTCAGACCGCCGAGGCCGACGCCCTGGATGACGCGGGCGGAGATGAGCCATGGGATGTTCTGGGCGAAGCCGGCCAGAACGGAGCCGGCGACGAACACGACGATGTTCAGCTGCGTGAGGAGCTTCTTGTCGAAGAGGTCCGCGAGCTTGCCCCAGATCGGGGTGGTCACGGCATTCGCGAGCAGCGCGGCCGTGATGACCCACGCGAAGTCGGTCTGGGTGCCCTTGAGGTCCGCCATGATGGTCGGGAGGGCGTTGGCGACGATGGTCGAGGACAGGATTGCGGTGAAGAACGCTGCGAGCAAGCCCGTGAGGGCCTCGAGGATCTGCTTGTGGCTCATCTGCGGAGCCGCGGCCTCAACGGGCTGCAAGGGCTTCCTCCTTCGTGGTGGTCTGTGTGGTCTGGGGTGCCGAATGAGCGGGGCGCATGCGGTGCGAGCCGGCATGGAGTGCCTCGGAGAGCTGGCCGACCGCCGTCACTGCCGCGGAAGCCTGGTCCTCGTCCCAGCCGGCGAGGTAGCCCTGGAGCCGCGCGATGCGATGCTCCTCGACGTCCTCGAGCTGTGCCCTGCCAGCCTCTGTGAGCGCCACCAGCTGGGCCCTGCGGTCCTCGGGATCACGACGCCGCTCGACCAGGCCGAGGCCTTCGAGCTCGGCGAGGTGCCTGCTGAGCACAGGCGCGCTCACGCCGAGCTTGCCCGCGAGGTCCACGGCACGTCCGCCGTACTCGGCGATCATGCGCAGGACGCCCTGCAACGCGACACCGAGGTCGCCGTGCTTGAGCTCGGTGCTCGACAGGCACCGGATCACCCGCTGCAGGTCGAAGACGCGGTGGATGAGCTCCCGTGCGGTGTCGGGATCGACAGGCATGGCCCCTCCTAAGATTGATTGCTTACCGCAACTATACACTGAATGGTTGCTTGTGCAAACTAATTCGATAGGTGACCTTAGTAACACCGGTGAGCGGGCGCCGTCGTGCCTTAACCACGTCTGGGGGTCACGTTCTGAAGGTCACGTGATGTGCGTGACCCCCAGAAGGTGACCCCCAGGAGGTGACTCCCAGACGGGAGGCGGGCTTGCGCTAGGACTCCAGGTGAGTCGGAGCGAACATCTTGAGCAGCGTCTCGACCACGACGACGTTCGGCCCGTCTGCGGCGAAGCCCTCCTCGAGCGCCTCACGCACGTGCTCTGGCGCCACGCGCTTCGCGGGGACTCCGAAGGACTCGGCGAGCGCCACGAAGTCCGGCCGGGCGAGCTCCGTCGCGGTGGCCTTTCCGAAGGCCCCGACCATGTACTCGCGCAGGATCCCGTAGCCCCCGTCGTCCACGATGAGCCATGTGACCGGGACGTTGTGCTGCTTGGCCGTCGCGAGCTCGGAGATCGAATACATCGCCGAGCCGTCGCCGGACACCGCGAGGACGCGCGCGGGCTTCCCCGTCGTCGCGAGCCCCACGGCACCGCCGATCGCCGCGGGGAAGCCGAAGCCGAGCCCACCCGCACCCTGCGCCGAGTGGAACTGGCCCTGCCGGGCGTCCCAGCAGCTCCACGCCCAGTACGCGGAGATGGTCATGTCCCAGAACGTCTGCATCTCGTCCGGCACAGCTGCGCGGATGTCGGCCATGAACTGCAGTTCCTTGGCAAGGTCCTGCGACTCGAGCCTCGCGCGGACCTTTGCGAGCGATTCGGCGACGAGAGCCTCGGGCGCCTTGCCGTGCCAGTCCGGCACGGGCCGCTGGCCATTGTGCGACGGCGTCGTGCCGAGTGCCGAGTTGAGGGCGGCAAGCGCCTGCCCAGCATCGGCGCGGATGCCCAGGCCCGGGCGGTTGGACTCGAGGACGCGCGGCTCGGCGTCGATCTGGATGATCCGGCCGCGCGGTTCGAAGGTGAAGTAGTTCGAGGTGACCTCGCCGAGCGAGGAGCCGACGACCACGAGCACGTCCGCATCCTCGAGCACATCGGTCATGTACCGGTCCTCGATCCAGGACTGGAGCGAGAGCGGGTGCTCCCACGGGAACGCGCCGTTGCCGCCGGGCGTGCAGATCACCGGCGCGCGCAGCTGCTCCGCGAGGTCGAGGAGCGCCTTCTCGGCGCGCCCGCGCCGCGTCCCGCCCCCGGCGATGATCGCCGGGCGCTTCGCCTCACGCAGCCACTTGACCGCCTCGCGCACGAGCTCGACGCGCGGCGGGTTGTCCGCGGCCTCGGCGAGCGCGTCCTCGACCGGCGGGACCACGATGGGATCGAGCAGCACGTTCTGCGGAATCTCGACCCACACCGGCCCCTGGGGCGAGGAGATCGCGTCGGTCCACGCGTCCTGGATCGCGCTCGGGATGCCCGAGGCGTGCTGGATGAGCCGCTGGCTCTTCGTGACGTTCGCGGCCGAGGCCTTCTGGTCGTCGAGCTGGTGCAGCATTCCCTTGCGGCGGGCGCCAAGTCCATCGAGCGGAATCTGGCTCGCGATCACGACCATCGGCACGCCGGTCGCGTAGGCCTCCTGAAGGCCCGCGAGCGAGGTGAGCGCGCCGGGGCCGGTCGAGAGGAACAGGACGCCGACCTCGCCCGTGGCGCGCGAGTAGCCGTCCGCCGCGAACGCCGAGTTGTTCTCGACGCGGCTCGAAACGAAGTGCAGGTGGCCGCGCCCCATGGCATCGAACAGGCCGAGCGCGTGCTGGCCCGGGATGCCGAAAACGGTCTTCGCGCCGAGCGCCTCGAGGGTCTCCACCACGAGGTCCCCGCCGTTGCGCAGGGGTGCCTCCACGTGGACGTCGTCACGCACGACGGCGGACTGGTCGCCCGCCGCTCCCGCGTCACCCTGGTTTCGGGTGCGCTCAACCACCGTTGCGCGCGCCTGGGCGTCCCCCGCCCACGGCGACTCGACCGGGCTCACTGGGCACCCGCCGTCGTGCCCTGTGCAGCGGCACCGGAGCTGGCCCTGCGGTCGACTGCACTGTTCGCCTTCGGCAGCTCGCTCATGAGCGTCACGAGGTCGTAGGCGACGTGGCTCGCGGCGACGCCGGTGATCTCGGCGTGGTCGTAGGCCGGGGCGACCTCGACGACGTCGGCTCCGACGAGGTTGAGCCCGCGCAGGCCGCGCAGGATCTCGAGGAGCTCGCGGCTCGTGATGCCGCCGGCCTCGGGCGTGCCCGTGCCGGGGGCGTGGGCGGGGTCGAGGACGTCGATGTCCACCGAGACGTAGAGGGGACGGCCGCCGATGCGGTCGCGCAGCTTGGCGACGACCTCGCGCACGCCCTGGTAGTAGACGTCGGAGGAGGTCACGATGCCGAAGCCGAAGCGGCGGTCGTCCTCGAGGTCGCGCTTGCCGTACAGCGGTCCGCGGGTGCCGACGTGGGAGATCGCGTCGGTATCGAGGATGCCCTCCTCGACGGCGCGGCGGAACGGGGTGCCGTGCGTGTACTCGGCGCCGAAGTAGGTGTCCCACGTGTCGAGGTGGGCGTCGAAGTGCAGGAGTGCCACGGGCTCGCCGGCGCGCTCGGACGCGGCGCGCAGCAGCGGCAGGGCGATCGTATGGTCACCGCCGATCGTGAGGAGGCGCGCGCCGTCGGCCGTCAGGTCCAGGGCGTTGTGCTGGATCGTCTCGATGGCCTCGTGGATGTTGAAGGGGTTGACGGCCATGTCCCCCGCGTCGGCGACCTGCGCGTTCGCGAACGGCGAGGCGTCCAGCGCGGGGTTGTACGGGCGCAGGAGGCGGCTCGCCTCGCGGACATGGTTCGCGCCGAAGCGCGCGCCCGGGCGGTAGGACACGCCGGCGTCGAACGGGACGCCGACGATCGCGATGTCCGTCTGTCCCACCTGGTCCAGCCGGGGCAGGCGGGCGAACGTCGCCGCTCCGGCGAAGCGCGGGACGCGGGACGAATCGATGGGACCGAGGTTGCCGTTCTCCTCGATGCGCAGCTCTTCCAAGGGCACCTCCATTGATGCAGTGTGGCTGTGATCCACACTACAGGAAAAGTTGCCTCATATGCACCCCTTGTTTACGCGGACACTATCCCGCCGTGAGACTCAGGACGGCAGACCTCACCTGCTGCCCCTCCTTCGAGGCCCACCACGCCTTGGCATTGTCCACGCTCCCGCACTTGTTGAGGTCCTCGCCGCCAAGCCAGACAGTGATGAAGTATGGGGGTTGCACGGCGCCCGGCCCGACGGGCACAGGGCCCCCCGGGGGAAGGCCTCCGGCAACGCCCGCCCCGTCCGATGGCACCTGCGAAGAGATCCGCAGCCAGCAGACCGTGCCGGGCCCGCCCGCCGGTTGGGGCACCTCGGCGAAGTACGCGTACTGGTACCCCGCGAAGCCGCCCGCAGCGAGACCGGGGAGCGCGCCCGATTCGATGACCGTGCGCTGCACGGGCCACCCGACGTCATAGGCCCCGGAATTGATCTGCACCGTGACGACGGGCTTCCCTGAGGCATCCTTGAACGCGGCGGACTCCCCCGTGCCGCCCATGCCGGCGTAGGTCTTCGCGTCAACTATCCAGCCCGACGGATAGCGCAGGCTCAGCTTCTGGGTGGTGAAGGAGAACGTCGCCAGATTCTCGGTGGGAGTCGGGGTCGGGGTCGGCGTGGGCGTCGCGCTCGCTGTGGCGGACGACGGCGGCGCAGTGCCCTGCGTCGTCGTCTGCGGTGAGGCTTGAGGCGCCCCGCAGGCGGCCAACGCCGCCGCGAGCGCGAGGGCTGCGGCGGCCTTGAAGGAGGAATGGCGTCGAGTCATGGCCGGTCCTCTCACCTGACGCATGGTGCCTGCCTACATTGTCGGCCCCGAGCGATCTGCAGGGTAGAAGCTACGCCATGGCCAACGAACCCGGGAGCCTGTCACGGAACCCGGATAGCAGGTGCGCACGCGCCGTCGTGGGCCCCACCGGCGCTAAGGTTCCATAAAGAGCAGTTCCCGCCGGTTCGCCGTGGCCTACGCTCCAAGCTGCAGCACCCCCATATTCCGAGAGATCAGCAGGAGCCATGTCCACTCTCATGCGGCCACCGGCCGAACCGTCACCGCGCCGCAGGAATCGCAGATCCAGCTTCAGGCAGTGGCTCCTCGAGGGAATGCCGGAATCCGCGGGCAAGCGGCAGGGCCCCCACGGCGTCCCGCACGAGGACCACAAGCCCTCCTCATGGTGGCGGGTGATGTGCCTCACTGGCGTCGACTACTTCTCAACGCTCGGCTACCAGCCGGCTATCGCCGCGCTCGCCGCCGGACTTCTCGCGCCGCTGGCCACGATCATCCTCGTGGTCGTGACGCTGGCTGGCGCTCTCCCGGTATACCGGCGCGTGGCCCGCGAGAGCCACCGCGGCGAGGGGTCCATCGCGATGCTCGAGCGACTCATGCCGCGTTGGACGGGCAAGCTGTTCGTTCTCGCGCTCCTCGGCTTCGCTGCAACCGACTTCATGATCACCATGACACTCTCCGCGGCCGACGCGAGCGCGCACCTCATCGAGAACCCCTTCGCGCCCCCGGCGCTGCACGGGCAGCAGATCACCATCACGCTCGTGCTCATCGCGGCCCTCGGGATCGTGTTCCTGCGCGGGTTCAAGGAGGCCATCAACGTCGCCGTCGTGCTCGTGGGCATCTACCTCGCGCTCAACGCGGTGGTCGTCGGGACTGCCGTGGTGCGCGTTCTGACCGAAGGGGCCATGGTCACCGACTGGTGGGGGGCGCTCACCACCCAGCACAGCAACCCGCTGATCATGGTGGGGATCGCCCTCATCGTGTTCCCGAAGCTTGCCCTCGGCCTCTCCGGCTTCGAGACCGGCGTCGCCGTCATGCCCCAGGTCAAGGGAGACCCGAGCGACACCGAGGAGAACCCCACGGGCCGTATCCGCGGAACGCACCACCTGCTGACCACGGCCGCCCTCATCATGTCCGCGTTCCTGATCACCTCGAGCTTCGCGACGACCATCCTGATCCCCGCCGCGGAGTTCGAGGACGGAGGAAAGGCCAACGGGCGCGCGCTCGCATACCTCGCGCATCAGTTCTTCGGCGACGGGTTCGGGACCGTTTATGACGTCTCGACGATCGCGATCCTGTGGTTCGCGGGAGCATCCGCCATGGCCGGACTGCTCAACCTCGTGCCCCGATACCTTCCGCGTTACGGTATGGCTCCGACGTGGGCGCGCGCCGTCCGGCCCCTCGTTCTCGTCTTCACGGCGATCGGCTTCCTCATCACATGGATCTTCGAGGCGAGCGTCGATGCGCAGGGCGGAGCGTATGCGACCGGCGTCCTCGTGCTCATGACGTCCGCCGCAGTGGCCGTGACGCTGTCCGCGCGGCACAAGAAGCAGAAGGCCCAGATGTGGGCGTTCGGCATAGTGAGCGCCGTGTTCGTCTATACCACCGTCGCCAACGTCGTGGAGCGCCCGGACGGCATCCGCATCGCTGCGCTGTTCATCGTGGGGATCCTCGTCGTCTCGTTTGCCTCCCGCGTGGGGCGCTCGTTCGAGCTGCGCGCCACCCATGTGCGCCTCGACGAGCAGGCGCTCGAATTCCTCGCGGACACGGACCAAGGCCCCATCCGACTCATCGCCCACGAACCGAAGCGGCTTGACTCAGACCGGTACCGGTCGAAGCTTGAACACGCCCGCGCGGCCAACCACCTGCCCGAGGACGCGGACATCCTGTTCATCGAGGTCGTCGTGGACGACTCCTCCGAATTCGAGCAGGAGCTCGACATCCATGGCGTCAAGCGCCACGGCTTCAAGGTCCTCGAGGTGCACTCCAGCAACGTGCCCAACACCCTTGCCGCGATCCTCCTGCACCTGCGCAACGTCACGGGACTCATGCCGCACATCTACTTCCGCTGGACCGAGGGGAACCCGGTGGCGAACCTCACCAAGTTCCTGTTCTTCGGCGAGGGCGAGATTGCGCCTGTGACTCGCGAGGTGCTGCGCGAGGCGGAGCCGGACATCACCGAGCGCCCCTGGGTGCACGTGGGCTGATACGCCTCTGGCGTCCTCCCCGCACGTTCCCGCCCGGTTGCCGACGCCGCTGGCAACCTACTCGCGCCCCTCATGGGGCCACAGAGAAAGGCCAATGCCATGAAGGCCTTCTACAACCTCTGGTACCGCCACGGCACGCCGCCCTGGGTGGGACCCGCCAGAAGCGAACTCGTCCGGCTTGTCGAATCGGGCCGCGTCCCGCCCGGTCGCTCCCTCGACCTCGGCTGCGGCGAAGGGGACAACTCGATATTCCTCGCCCAACATGGCTTCGATGCAACAGCTATCGACTTCGCGCCGGCAGCCCTCGTGAAGGCGAGGGCCAAGGCGGAGGCTGCGGGCGTCGCGGTGCGCTTCGTGGAGGATGACCTCACGCGCATGAGCAACGTGGCTGGGCCATTCGACGTGCTCGTCGACTACGGCTCGTTCGACGATCTGAGCATCCAAGACCGCGACTCATACATGCGGGCCGTGGTGCCGCTGCTGCGCTCGGGCGGGCTGTTCCTGCTCTGGTGCTTCGAATGGATTCCGTCGCGGTGGGAGCGCGCGGCCGTCGCGGCGCTGCCGTTCGGGCAGATGGCGCTGCTCCCGGGCGAGGTAGAGCGCCGGTTCGGGGCTGAATTCGCGATCGAGCGGGTTGCAGGGGAGTCCGGACTGCGTGGGTGGCCGCACGGCTGGGCGGCGTACTTGATGACGCGGAAGTAGGGACCGCGTGACGCGTGCCCCACCGGGCGGGTCCGCGTGCAACACCGCATACGCGAGCGAGAAGCATCTGGAACGGGCGGGCGTCAGCGCGACGCGGCGGGCACGAGGATCCAGAGCACCGTGGCCGGCTCGTCCGTGGGGTTGATCCACGTGTGCGGCTCGCGGCCGGGGAAGCTGAGGGTGTCCCCGGCGTTCAGGGTGTACTGCTCGTTCGTCATGATGAGGGTGAGCGTGCCACGCACTACATGGAGCACGTCCACGTCGCAGTCCACGGCGTACAGCTCGGACTCTCCCCTGCCGTGCGGCGCGATGTCCGCCTGGAGCACCTGCAACCGGCGCTCGGATCTGGCCGTGAGAAGCTTCTCCACGATGCCTTCGCCGCCGAGCGAGATCCGGGGTGCTTCCGCGGCCCGCGTGAGCGAGGTCTCCGGGACGGCGAACAAGTCGCCGATGGCGATCGAGAGCACTTGGCACAGGGTCACGAGCGAGGCCACGGACGGGGAGGTCAGGTCGCGCTCAACCCGTGAGAGGAAGCCCTTGGTCAGTCCGGTCGCGTCGGCCACCTGCTCGATGGTCATGCGCTGGGACTGGCGTGCGGCGCGGATGCGGGAACCGATCGCGACCGGCGTGTTGGTGGGCTCGACGGGGAGTGCTTTCATCGGTGCTCTTTCTGGGCGAATGCCGTGACGGCGGTCGCAACGGACTGTTAGACGAATCACCCATAGCCTATCGGACAACACCTGTTGCCCAACAGGAATCCGCACCTGTTACTGAGGATTTCCGCGCGGGCGGGAGCCACGGTTGGCGCGGCGCATCGAGGATCCCGCACCCGTTTCGGTCGCCTAGCCTCCCCCGACGAGCGCACGATGGCGGCCCGGCCGACCTACTGGGCAAGAGCGACCAGAAGGAGCTTGAATTCAGGCTCGCCTAACTCCCAGACGGCGGTTGACCGCGCGAATTCGGAGGCCGAAAAGGTCTACAGTAGCCGAGGCAATGGGGCCACCCAGTACCCTCAGTCCCACAGGAGCCTCCATGCAGAAGACGCTGCCTACGCCCTCGGGCCGCCGTCCCGAGCCGACCTCCGCCGATCTCCGCCGCTGGCGCCAGTACCTCGCCGATGAGAAGGCCGAGGCTGCGATCTACCGCGCGCTCGCCTCGCGCCGCGAGGGCGAGGAACGCGACATCCTGCTCGGCCTCGCCGAGGCAGAGCGCCGCCATGAGGCGCACTGGACGACTCTCCTCGGCGACAGAATCGGCCGTCCGCGCGCGGCGTCGCTGCGCAGCCAGCTGCTCGGATTCCTCGCCCGGCACTTCGGCAGCGTGTTTGTGCTCGCGATGGCCCAGCGCGCCGAAAGCCGCTCCCCGTATGCTTCCGACCCCTACGCGACGCCAGCCATGGCCGCAGACGAGCGCATCCATGAGGAAGTGGTGCGAGGCCTCGCCGTCCGCGGCCGGACCCGGCTGTCCGGGATGTTCCGTGCCGCCGTTTTCGGGGCCAACGACGGGCTCGTGAGCAACCTGTCGCTCGTGGCAGGCATGGCCGCATCCGGCGTGGCGAGCCACGTGGTCCTGCTCTCTGGCGTCGCCGGGCTCCTGGCCGGCGCGCTCTCGATGGGTGCCGGCGAGTTCATCTCGGTGCGGTCACAGCGCGAGCTGCTCTCGGCGTCGCGCCCCACGCAGATCACCCTCACGGCCGCCCCGGATCTGGACCTCACCGCGAATGAGCTGGTGCTCGTGTACAAAGCACGCGGCATGAGCCAGGCAGCCGCCGAGCACCGCGCGGCCGAGCGCCTCGGCGACTTCTCCTGCGACTGCGATCCCAGCCTGTCCCTGCACCCCGAGAAGGAGGAGCCCGAGGACGAGCACGAGGCGATCGGGTCCGCGTGGGGCGCCGCGAGCGCGAGCTTCTGCTTCTTCGCCTCAGGTGCAATCGTGCCGATCATTCCATTCCTGTTCGGGATGGTCGGGGTTCCGGCGCTCCTCGTGGCCGGTGTGCTCGTAGGCATCGCGCTGCTCGGAACCGGTGCGGTCGTGGGCCTGCTCGCGGGCGCCTCGCCGCTCACCCGGGCGCTGCGGCAGCTCGCGATCGGCTTCGGCGCAGCTGCCGTGACGTACCTGCTCGGGTTCGTCTTCGGCGTCTCGATGGGCTGACCCCGCACCGCGGACAGCTGACCCCGCAACGGCGAGAGGTGACCCTGCATCCTGACGACGGGATGCGGAGCCACCTTCCTGCGATGCGGAGTCACCTTCCTGCGATGCGGAGTCACCTCCGCTGGCCTGAGAGGCGATAAGTCGGACGGCGCCTATCCCCGAGCTATGCTCCGCGCCGCACCGATGATCGCGTCGACGCGCCGCGGGCGGCGGAGCCCCGGCGGGACCGCCGCGACCACCGAGTTGGACGGGAGCGGATCCGATATCGGCACGAGGACCACGCCAGCGGTCTGGAAGTGCTCATCCATGCCCTCCCAGACATTGGTCACGGAGTACGCCCGGCCGCTCGCGACGATGCCGCGGATGTTCTCCGCGACAACGCTCTTCCAGCGCACCCGCGGTTCCACACCGACCGTCTGGAACATCGAGATGACGCGCTCCGCGCTGGGCGGGACGTCGAACAGCACGGCGTCCTCCTCGGCGAGGTCGGCGAATCGGAGTGAGGGCCTCGTCGCGAGGGGGTGGCCCTTCGCGAGCATGATATGTGGCCGCGACTCGGCGATCGTCACGAGGTCGACGCCGGGGACTGCCTGGAGCGAGTAGACGAACGCGGCGTCGAGCTCGCCGTCCGCGACCGAGCGCTGGAGTTCCTCGGCCGCGCCCTCGACGAACTCGAGCTTGATCTCGGGCCACCTCGCCGCAGTCTCGGCGAGGAGTCTCGGCATGAGCCGGGGACTGATCGCAATCATGCACCCGAGACTGACGCGCCCGCGGAGCTCCTCCCAGCCTCCCCGCACGCTGCTCGGAATCTCGGCGACCTCGCCGAGGATGCGCCGGGCCCTGCCGCCGAGGGCCGTTCCCGCTGCGGTCGGGACCAGCCGTTTGGACCGAGATCTCACGAACAGGTCGACGCCGAGGGCCTTCTCGAGCTGGGCGATCGCCATCGATGCCGCGGCCTGCGAGATGCGGCTGCGCTTCGCGGCCTCGGTGACCGAGCCGGCGTCGAGCACCGCGACGACGTATTCGAGCTGGCGGAGGGTGAACTCCGAAGACATAAGCACTCCTGATAAGAGACCTTCGATTGATTGATTATACAAATCATGTGGCGGACACCACACTGGGACGCAGACCCCCGATCAACCAAGGAGCTCCCGCATGGCCCTCACCCTCGAACCCCACGTCGTCACCCTCGGCACGGCAGGCGGCCCGCGCTGGTGGTCGGCTCCCGACTCAGGTGAGCGGACCGGGATCGCGACCGCGGTCGTCGTCGGCAACGCGTTCTACCTCGTGGACCTCGGCCAGGGCGCCGGGCGCCGGATTGCGCAGGCGGGCCTCGACCTGAAGGACCTGCGCGCGCTGTTCATCACGCACCTCCACTCGGACCACGTCTACGACCTCGCCGGGCTGGGCATCTTCGGCCTCTACGCGCTCCAGGACCGCGCGGGGACGGATCCCGTCCGGATCCTCGGACCCGGCAACCGCGGCGAGCTGCCCCCGGTGTCCCCGCGCGCCGTCGTGCGTCCCGAGCCGCTCGCCCCGCAGAGCCCGACGCCGGGCACGCGCGAGATGTTCGAGACCCTCATGGCCGCGCACGCGACGGACCTCAACGACCGTATCCTCGACTCGCTCAAGCCGAGCCCGCTGGACGTGTTCCGCGCCGAGGACATCGAGATCCCCGCCGGGATCGGCTACCACCCCAACACGAACGCGACCCCCGAGATGGATCCGTTCGAGGTCTACCGGGACGAGCTCGTCACCGTCACCGCGATCCTGGTCGAGCACCCACCGGTGGCGCCGGCCTTCGCGTTCCGCTTCGACACAGCCGAGGGGTCTGTCACGATCTCCGGCGATACCTGCTTCACCCCCAACCTGATCGCCCTCGCCCAGGGCACAGACCTGCTCCTGCACGAGGCGATCGACTTCGAGTGGGTCGAGTCCCTGTATGGGGACAAGACCGACGACGCGTCGCGCGCCGCGCGGGACCACCACTACAAGTCCCACACGAGCGTCCGGGAGGCGGCGAAGGCCGCCGAGGCCGCCGGCGCCGGCACCCTGGCGCTGCACCACCTCGTCCCGGGGCATGCCCCGGACAGCGTCTGGGCCGAGGCTGCCGAGCACTTCTCCGGCCCGTTCGTGCTCCCCAGCGACCTCGACGTCATCCCCTTCGGGGGGGGGCGCGGGCGGCGGGCCCCCCGGCCGCCCCCCTAGGGCGGGGGTGCCAG
>NZ_JAVFJK010000013.1:87002-143414 GCF_030908215.1 Sinomonas sp. ASV486
CCCCCCCCCCCGCTCCCCCCCCCCCCCCCCCGCCCCGGCCGCCCCCCCCCCCCCCCCCCCCGCCCCCCGCCCCCCTTGCGTCCATCATTGGAAGAGGATCCCAGCATGACCATTGAAACCAGACTGACCGCGCAGCCCGCCGCGCCGGCCGAGACGCTCAACACGAAGGACATGCGCCGCATCCTGGCCTCGTCCTTCATCGGCAGCGCCATCGAGTACTACGACTTCATGCTCTACGCGACGGCCGCGTCCCTCGTGTTCAACAAGGTCTTCTTCGCGAACCTCGGGCCGGGCTTCGCGATCTTCGCCTCGTTCGTCACGCTCGCCATCGGATATGTCGCGAGGCCGCTCGGCGGGCTCGTCTTCGGCCACTTCGGCGACATCCTGGGCCGGAAGAAGATGCTGGTCCTGTCCATGCTCATCATGGGCGCGGGCACGGTGGCGATAGGCCTTCTGCCCCCGACGGCGCAGATCGGCGTCGCCGCGCCGATCGCCCTCTCCGCGCTCCGGCTCGTCCAGGGCATCGCGGTGGGCGGCGAGTGGGGCGGTGCGGCGCTCATGGCGATCGAGCACGCTCCCGCGAAGCACCGCGGCTTCGCCGCAGCGTTCGCCAACGCGGGTGGCCCGGCTGGCGCGATCCTCGGCACCCTCGCCCTCTCGCTCTTCGCCGCGGTCTCGGGGAACCAATTCCTCACGTGGGGTTGGCGCGTGCCGTTCCTCCTCTCGGCGCTCCTGATCCTCGTGGGCCTCGTCATCCGGCTGCAGGTGTCAGAGACCCCCGCCTTCAAGCGCCTCGAGGCCGAGGGCGAGAGGCGACGTGTGCCGATCCTCGACGTGCTGCGCAACAACAAGCGCGCCGTCCTCCTCGGCCTGACCGCGACCACCGCGTTCTATGTGTGCCAGTCCATGACCACGGTGTGGGGCGTCTCGGTCGCCATCGAATCCGGTGCGGACAAGAATGGCGTGCTCAACATCAAGGCCGCGGCTGCCGTGCTGACGCTCATCGTGACGTTCTGGTCTGCGCGCCTCTCGGACCGCTTCGGACGACGCCGCCTGCTCGCCGTGGGCACGCTCTCCGGCGTTGCGCTGGCGTTCCCGATCGTCTTCCTCATGACGAACGGCACTCTGTGGGGCTTCGCCATCGCGATTGTGCTCGGCAACGGCCTGGTCCAAGGTCTCCTGTACGGACCGATCGCCGCCTATGTGGCGGAGCAGTTCCCCACCCGCAATCGGTACACCGGGGCATCGCTGGCATACCAAGGTGCGTCGATGCTCGGGGCCGGGTTCACTCCGATGGTCGTCGCCGGCCTCGCCCTCCTGACGGGCGGCCTCTGGGTGATCGGCGGCTTCTGGATCGCGATCCTGTTCCTCGCGTTCGTGGCGGTGCGGGCCACACCGGAAGGCACGAAGCGCGACCTCGACTGACCGCTCATCGCAGGCACGTGACCCCGCATCCTTGAGAGGTGACCCCGCATCGGTCTTGATCGTTGCGGGGTCACCTTTCGCGATTGCGGAGTCACGTCGCAGCGACTCGGCCTCAGGCCAGCGCGGCGACCGCTTCTTCGACCGAGTCGACGAGGCGGAGACGGTCTGCCATGCCGCGGCCTTCCGCGAGGGTCCGCAGCAGCGGCCACGCCGGGAGCTCCTCAGTCCAGTGCCGCTCCCCCACGAGGACCATGGGCGTGATCGTCTCACTCGTGCCGTAGTAGTTCTCACACGCATCCTGGAAGACCTCCTGCACCGTGCCCGCGGCACCGGGCAGGAACACGACGCCTCCCGTGCACTTCTCGAGCAGCACGGCCTCGCGCACCGAGTTCGCGAAGTACTTGGCGATGTGCGTCGCGAACAGGTTGGGCGGCTCGTGGCCGTAGAACCACGTGGGGATGCCGAGGCTCGGCGTCCCGCCCGGGAACCGGCCCAGCACCGCGAGCGCGGCGCGCGCCCATGAACTCACCGAGGGCCTGAAGCGGGGCACGACGGCGATCTCCCGCAGTGCCGCATCGAGGGCCGATTCCGGGAAGGCCGCCAAGTAGGCTCCGAGGTTCGCGGCCTCCATCGCGCCCGGCCCGCCACCCGTGGCGACCACATGCCCGGCCGCCGCGAGCCCGCGCCCGAGGCGCGCGGCGTCGTCGTACACCGGACTCCCCCGGAGTCCGGCGTGTCCACCCATGACGCCCACGATCTTCCGCCCGGCGAACGGCCCCTGGAGCGCGTCCTGCAGCGCTTCGCCGATGTGGTGGTCGTGGAGGGCAGCGGAGATCGCAGACTCGACGCCGACGCGGCCCTGCTGCTGGGTCCAGGCATAGATCCGCGCGTCCGGCGTCTCCTCGTAGGGCCGGTACTCGACTCCCGTGTACAGCTCGGGACCCGTGTAGAGCGCAGGGCGGTACGGATCGAACGGGAGGCCGGGCAGGACCGGGAAGACAAGTGCGCCCCTTGCCCGCAGGGACTGCTCCATCCCGGGCTGGAGCCGGCAGCCGAGGAACATGGCGCCCGCCGGGTCGAGGGCCTTGAGCGCGCTCGAACGCTCCGTGAGGTCCACCGACTGCACCTGCCACCCGGCCATCGAGGCCGCGCCACCGGCCACGAGCGCATCGAAGTGCCCGAGGGACTCGACCTCGAGCGTGCGCGGCAGCGGGGCGGGGGTGGCGTTCATGGGGCCAGAGTATCCGGATCCTCCGGTGTCCCCCGGAGCGAATTCAGCGCCGATTCGGACTGCCTTAACCGAGATTTAACTATGAGTCCCGACCATGGTCCGGGTGACATCACCCTGCCAAGCCCACAGCGGCGACACCCCAGCCCTCCTCTCCCCGTCACGTCGGGGATTCCTCACGGCCGCGCTCACCGGCGCGGCGCTGACCCTCGCACCGATGACCTTCGCCACCGCGGACACCGGCACGAGCCGAACCAAGACGATCACCGGCCACCTCGACCCCGGAGCCGCTGACTTCGTGTACCTCCCGGTCGAGATTCCGGCCGGGGTCAACAAGATCAGCGTCTCGTACTCCTACAACAAGCCCACGATCACACCGGGCCTCCTCGTGAACGCCTGCGACATCGGCATCTTCGACGAGAAGGGCACCGAGCTCCAGGGCAAGGGCTTCCGCGGATGGTCCGGCGGCTTCCGCACAGAATTCTCCATCAGCGCCGCGGAGGCAACTCCCGGCTACCTCGCCGGGCCCATCGGCAAGGGCACGTGGAACGTCATCCTCGGCCCGTACCAGGTGTCCGAGCATGGCCTTGACTACACGGTGACCGTCACGCTCGACTTCGGCCCCGACGGCACGCCGTACCAGCCCGCGTACCCGCCGCAGGCGATCGCGGGTCGCGGCGCCGGGTGGTACCGCGGCGACGGCCACCTGCACACCGTCTACTCGGACGGAAGGCGGACCCCGCAGGAAGTCGCTGCCGGCGCCCGGGCCGCACACATGGACTTCATGATCTCCACGGACCACAACACGCCGGCGTCCCACGGCGTGTGGGGCCCCCTCGCGGGGGAAGACCTGCTCATCATGACCGGCGAAGAGGTCACAACCCGCAACGGCCATTACCTCGCGCTCGGCCTCAAGCCGGGCGAGTGGATCGACTGGCGCTACCGCGCGCGCGAGAAGGGCTTCGAGGAAGCTGCACAGCGGATCCACGCCTCCGGAGGGCTCGTGGTCCCGGCCCATCCGTACTGCCCCTACGTCGCGTGCCGCTGGAAGTTCGGCTACGACGACGCCGACGCCGTCGAGGTGTGGACCGGCCCGTGGACGGTCGACGACGAGTTCTCCGTCAACACGTGGGATTCCATGCTCGTCCATTCCGTACGGACTACTGGCCGTTGGCTGCCCGCGATGGGCAACAGCGATGCGCACAGCGTCCCGCAGGTCATCGGATGGCCGCACAACGTGGTCAACGCGTCCGCGCTCTCGCACGACGCGATCCTTGAGGGCATCCGCAACGGGCGCTCATGGATCGCCGAGTCGGCGGGCATCTCACTCGAATTCGCCGTGAAGTCCGGCGGGAAGACGGCCGGCATCGGCGAGCGCCTGAGCGTGGCCGACGACGCGCCGGTCACCGTCTCGGCGACGGTTGCCGGCGTGCCGAACGGCGTGGTGCGGTTCATCACCGACGAGGGCCAGACGCAGCAGATCACGTTGCCTGCATCCGGTCAGGGCACGAGCACGTGGATCACGACGCCGCAGCTCGCGGCCTACATCCGCGTCGAGGTCCGGCACCCGAAGAGCGACGGCACGTCGGGCAGCGGCACGGAGATGGGCCCGAACCTTTCGCTCGGAGCCATGGCGGCGCTGACGAACCCCATCTTCCTCGGGAACGGGAAGTAGCCGGCGACGGCGTCCTCCGGGGTGCAGGGATTCGTGCGTTCGCCGAGCACAAGCTCCACGAAGGCTGCGAGCTCGGCCCGGTACGCGGCGTCGAACCGCTCGGCGAACGTCTTGTGCGTCTCCCCTGCCGGGAACGCGACGCCGGTCTCGGTCGAGCGCAGGGCGGTCTTGTCGTCCAGCCCCACCATGACGGAGTCCTTGGACCCCTGGATCTCGAGGCGCACGTCGTGTCCCGCCCCGTTGTAGCGCGTCGCGGAGACCGTGCCAACCGTGCCGTCGTCGAACGTCACAGCGGCGAGCGCGGTGTCGACGTCGCCAACCTCGCCGATCGCGGGATCGCCGTTGTTCGAGCCCTTCGCATAGACCTCGACGATCTCGCGGCCGGTGAGCCACCGGAGGATGTCGAAGTCGTGGACCGAGCAGTCGCGGAAGAGGCCGCCGGACGTGGCGAGGAACTCGACGGAGGGCGGGAACATGTCCCCGGTCATGGCCCGCAGCGAATGGATCCAGCCGATCTCACCCGCGTCGAAGCGGCGCTTGGCCTCGAGGTAGCCCGCGTCGAAACGGCGCTGGTGGCCGATCTGCACGACGCCGCCCTTCTCGGCGATGTACTCGAGCACCGGCAGGGAGTCCGCGACGGAGCCGGCCACCGGCTTCTCGCAGAACACGGGCAGCCCCGCGTCGACGCCCGCCCGGATGAGCTCGGGGTGGGTCTGGGTGCCGGTGGCGACGACGAGCGCGTCGACGCCGGAGGCGATGAGCCCCTGCACGCCGCCAGTGACGAACTCGGCGCCGACCTCGGCCGCGACGGCGCGCGCGTGCTCCTCGGCGACGTCGGTGAGCTTGAGCCGAAGCTCTACGCCGCGCTCGCGCTCGGCGAGCTGCGGCGCGATCGCCGCGATGTTGCGGGCGTGCATGACGCCGATGCGCCCGACTCCGACGAGTCCGAGCGTGACAGTCTTGGTGGTCTCCATGTGGGCACTCCTCCGTCAGTTCCGGAACGCATATGGGAACGTTCCAACATCTGGTTTAGAGTATCCCTATGACCGGCGTTGCGGTCAAGATTTGTCCTGACATTTGTGGAGGCGAACATGGCGCAGGCCGGCCCCAAGCCCGCGACGATCCTCGACGTCGCCGCCCGAGCCGGCGTGTCCAAGTCGGCCGCCTCCCTCGCGCTGCGCGGCACGGGCTACGTGAGCGAGGCGAGGCGCCGTGCCATCCTCGAGGCCGCCGCCGAGCTCGGCTACCGCCCCAACGCCGCCGCGCGCGCCATGGGCTCGGCCCGCAGCGGCACCGTCGGCGTCATCCTCGATGACCTGCGCAACCCATGGTTCGTCCCCGCGGTCGAGGGCCTCACCGAGGGCCTCCATGCGGCGGGCCTCCACGCGCTCCTCGGCGACTGGCGGCTCGAGGGGGCCGAGCTCGCGGAGCGCTTCCTCGAGCTGCGTGTCGAGGCCCTCGTCCTGGTCGGGACGCTCGACGGCGCGGAGACGGCTTTCGCCGAGATCGCGCCTTTGCCCGGGGGGATCCCCGTGCCGGTGGTCCAAGTGGGCGCTCCCCACGCCCAGGTCCCCGGTGCCGCTGTGGTCACCAACGACGATGCCGAGGGCGCCCGCCGCGTGGTCCGGCATCTCGCGGCGCTCGGGCACCGCCGGATCGCGCACCTCTCCGCCCCCGGAACCGCGGTGGGCGACGCACGGCGCGCCGGATTCGAGGACGCGTGCCAGGTCCTCGGCATCGAGTCACAGACGGTTGAGGCCGGACGCACCGAGGAGGCCGGCTGGCGCGCGGCGCACGAGGCTCTGGATGCGAGCCCGCGGCCCACAGCCCTGTTCGCGGTGAATGACATGGCCGCGTTCGGCGCTCTCTCCGCGGCCGATGACCTCGGCCTCCGCGTCCCCGAGGACCTCTCGCTCGCCGGCTACGACGACACCCCGGCAGCTCGCCTCAAGGCAGTGGGCCTCACGAGCGTGGACAATGCGAGCCGGGAGGCCGGGCGTGTCGCTGCGGACCTCCTCGCCGCACGGCTTGCCCACCCCGGGTCTCCCAGGGGAACCTACGACGACCGCGAGCCACCCGCCGTCGTCCTCCTGCCGCCTGAGCTCAAGGTGCGCACGAGCACGGCGCCGCCTCCGTCATGACTGCAAGTGGTTCGCGCCCCGGCTCACCGGCGACTGGTCTGAGAAGGCACGACTAGGGAACTTCAATGTCGGGGTGCTGCCGCCGAACCCACTCGGCCATCCGCCGCGCTCGTGCTGCGATGAACTCCAGCGTGGCTTCGCGGTACGTCACGTATTCGTCGCGTGTGACGGGTGTCCCGGGGCGCTCGAAGTTGTCGAACGGCAGGTAGAACTGAACCTCGTTGTAGTCGGGCGTCACGAGGTCTTGCAGGTGGAAGAAGTCAACGAACTCAGTGAACCCGTCGAAGAGTTCGAAGAAGTCCGCATAGGCGCCGAGGACACCGGCCAGAGGGCTCTCTTCCTCTCCCGTGTAGTGACGCCGGATGCACTCAAGGGTGAGGTCCATGCGGTCACCGATCAGCCTGCCCGAGGGACCGAACCCTCGTGCCGTATTCATCGTGGGTCGGTACTCCTTCCTCACGGGCCAGATCATCGCGCTGCCGATCGTGTACGGCGGGTTGAGGTAACGGGACCGCTCGTCCTCGTTCAGCGACGCGATCGCGCCTGCCAGAGACGTCGGACGTGACCAGCCGGTGTAGGAGCTGGTGATGGCGTCGCTGCCGTACCAATGCCTGGCCTCGGAAGCATCGGTGTAGACGAGGTACCCGTTCCGACGGGCCGATGGCGCGGTCGGGGCGAAATGGACGCCAGAGTTCAGCTTCTTGGTCCACAGCAGCTCATGGTCCGAGCGGAGCCGGGGGCTGTCCCGGTCCGCATCGGGTCTGGACTTCGCAGGCCTGTCCGTCTTGTAGTCGAAGGAGATATCGAAAGCTCGCCGGACCTCGCCTATGATCGCGATCTGCTTGGACTCCACCACGGCGGAGTAGTCAGGCATGGTGCTGCCTAGACAGGCCTCGACCCGGTAACGCCCATCTCCCAGTGGATATGCCGTCACCGGCTGGCCGGCCGGGACGGAGACACCCCCGCCGTGCTCGCCGGAGATGATCGGCTCAAAGATGATCTCTTCCTTGGTCTCTGCCGTGAACGCTTCCATCGGTTCCCCCCTCGTGTGGCTCCATTGTGCCCATCTCGGCCGACGTCCAGCCCGCGCCACTCGCAGACGTTGCCATGGTCTTGCGCACTGGCCCACGAAGCCCTGTGGTGCGCTCCGCGGCGCGAGGATGCCTCGGCCGGTGCCGCCGGCCGGCGGTGAGACCGCACGACGGCGAGCGGTCGCCGTCGTGCGCGGCTCACTCCTTTGCTGAGGCCTTCGCCGCAGCCTTCTGTGAGCGCTTGTGCTCGCGCACCTTCGCGAGGGACTCCGGCGAGACGATGTCGGCGACACTGCGGTACGAGCCGTCTTCACCGTAGGCGCCAGAGGCCTCGCGCCAGCCCGCCCCAGCGTAGCCGTACTGCTTGCCGAGCAGCGCGAGGAAGATCTTCGCCTTCTGCTCGCCGAAACCCGGGAGCTTCTTGAGTCGCTTGAAGACCTCGGCGCCGTCGGGCGCGCCCCGCGTCCAGATCGCCGCGGCGTCGCCGCCCCACTCGCCCTCGATCTCGGCACAGAGGGCCTGGACCCGCGCAGCCATCGACCCCGGGAAGCGGTGGACCGCCGGGGTCTCCTTGAACAGCTGCGCAAAGTCGTCGGGATTCGCGTGGGCCAGGGCGCCCGCATCGAGCGTGCCGGCCCGCTCGGAGATCTTGAGCGGGCCGGCGAACGCGGTCTCCATCGGGACCTGCTGGTCCAGCAGCATCCCAATGAGGAGGGCCAGCGGGTCGTCGGTCAGAAGGCGGTCGGCGGCGTCGTCGCCGGTGATGTGCAAGGCCATGGGGCCAGTCTTCCACTGGCTCCGGCGTAGGTCGACGAGCTCAGCGACCGAACTCGGCCCCGAAGGCCGTGAGCGCGGCGTCCGGATCGCCGGACGCGTAGGCCTCCATGCCCACGGTGCCCTCGTATCCGGCCTCGGCGAGCGCCCGGTGGACCGCCGCGTAGTTGATCTCGCCTGTGCCGGGCTCGCAGCGGCCGGGCACATCCGCGACCTGGACCTCGCCGATCCACGGCAGGGCCTCGCGCACCAGCTCGATGAGGTTTCCCTCCCCGATCTGCGCGTGGTACAGGTCGAGCATGAGCCTGACGTTCGGGTGGTCCACAGCTCTCACGAGCGCGAGCGTGTCCTTGGCCCGCGCGAGCGGGATGCCCGGGTGGTCGAGGATCGTGTTGAGGTTCTCGAGGCAGAACGTGAGCCTATGCCTGGCACCGAGCTCGCCGAGCTGCTCGAGCGCCTTCGCCGCGGTGAGCCACATGGTCCCGTCCGAGCGCCAGTGCGGGCGCGCGGCCTGGCCGTCCACAAGCTCCGCTGAGTGCACCACGAGGCGTTCGACGCCGAGCTCCAGGGCCGTGGGGATCAGGCCTTCCGCTGTGCTCACCACGAGGTCCGCGGTGTCCGGCTCGACGAGCGAGCCCGTCACATAGCCCGTCATCGACGAGAACCGCGCGCCAGTGGCCTTGAGCTCCGCGATGTCCTTGGTGCGGGAGTCCCACATCTCGACGTCGAACCCGGCCTCGCTGATCCTCCGGACCCGCTCGATAAACGGCAGGTCCGTGTAGACCATCTCCGCGCAGACGGCGAGCCTCATCGCGCCACCGACCCGGCGCCGTCGTGCGTCCCCTCGGGAGCCGAGCCAGCGACGCCTGCCGCCGCCCCGCTCTGGACTGACTCGATGCAGGCGCGCGCGAGGGCGAGGGCGCGTCGGGCGTCGGCGAGGCCGGGTGTCACGGGAACGCCGTGCTCGGGCGCCGCGGTGCCGTCTCGGCGGCCGGCGACGTGGGCCGCGAAGTCCGCGAGCTCGTCGCGGTAGGCATCGGCGAAGAGCTCGATGTTGAGGCGGGGCGTCTCGGCGCCCACGCCATCAGCGGTGTAGCGGCACGCGGCCGTCTCGGTCGCGCGGCCGGCCTGGACCATGCCGGCGGAGCCGAAGGTCTCGCCGCGCACGTCGTAGCCGTAGAGCGCGGAGAAGTTGGCCTCGGCCACGGCAATGGCGCCGTTGCTGTAGCGGATCGTCGCCACGGCCGTGTCGATGAAGCCCGCGTCCTTGAACGAGGGCTCGACCAGCGCGTCCGCGAAGACGTGGACGCTGATGGGCTCGGCACCGGGGTTCATCCAGTTGAGGGCGTCGAAGTCGTGGATGAGCGTCTCGAGGAACATGGTCCACTGGGGGACGCGGGCGGCATGGGGGATGGAGCCGTTGCCGGGGTCCCGCGTGAGGGAGCGGAGGAGCTGCGGGGTCCCCACAACGCCCGCGGCGAGGTCGCGGCGTGCGGCGAGGAAGTCCGCGGCGTACCGCCGGTTGAAGCCGATCTGCCAGTGCACACCCGCCTCGGCGACGGCGGCCTCGATCTCGGCGAGCTCCTCGAGCGTGGTGGAGCCGGGCTTCTCGCAGAACACGTGCTTGCCCGCACGCGCGGCGGCGATCGAGAGCGGGGCGTGGAACCGGATCGGGCCGGCGATGACGACGGCGTCGATCGCGGGATCCGCGAAGAGGTCGGCGGCGTCCGCGGTGACCTTCTCGACGCCGAGCTCGGCCGCGAGCTTCGTGGCGGGCTCGATGGCTGGGTCAGCGATCGCGGCGAGGGTGGCGCCTGGGATCCTCTCGGCCAGGCTGCGGGCGTGGAAGGCGCCCATCCAGCCGGCGCCGATGAGGCCCACTCGGACCGGCTCGGGTCGGGCCGAGTCGACGGGGAGGTAGCTCATTGGGGGGGTCCTCTCGGGAAGTCAGCATGGGATCTAGATCGATCTAGTGAATCAGGTGCTGTCAGTGTGGCACGCCTCGCGCGCCATGTCTAGATCGATCTAGTACAGTGTGCGCAAGAGTTCCACGACAACGCCGAGGAGGAGGACCGTGGCCAAGCGCCCCACCATGGCAGACGTCGCCGCCGAGGCTGGCGTCTCGCGGGCCCTCGTCTCGATCGTGTTCCGCGGCACCCCAGGCGCGAGCGACGCGACCCGCGCGCGCGTTCTCGCGGCTGCCGACAGGCTCGGCTACCGCCTCGATACCCGTGCCCGGCTGCTGCGGAGCGCGCGGAGCCGACTGCTCGGCGTGGTCTTCGCGCTCGACGGCGCCTTCCACGCCGAGCTCGTCGAGGCCCTCTACCCGGCGGCCTCGGCGGCAGGGTTCGACCTCGCCCTGTCCGCGCGCAGTCCGCGGCGCTCCGAGGACGAGGCGCTGCGGTCCCTCCTGGACCTCGGCGTCGAGGCCCTCCTCGTGCTCGCGCCGAACACGGCGCCCGATCAGCTCGGGGCCCTCCCGCTCCCGGTCGTCTCGGTCCTCGAGCCCCAGACGCACGACGGCGTCGCGAGCGTCGCGACGGACGAGGCCGCTGGCGTCGGGCTCGCCGTCGCGCATCTGAGGGGCCTCGGACACCGCCGTCTCGTGCACATCGACGGCGGCTCCGCCGTGGGCGCCGAGGCGCGCCGTGGCGCGTTCCGGGTCCTCGAGGGCGAGGATGCTGCCGTCGTGCCAGGCGGGCCGAATGACGCTGCCGGCATGGATGCGGCCCGGACGCTCCTCGCGCTCGTCAGCATCCGCCCGCACGAGGCGCCCACGGCGGCAGTCGTCTTCAACGACGAAGCCGCGCTCGGCGTCGTCCATGTGCTGCGCGCCGCCGGCCTCCGAGTGCCGGAGGACCTCTCGGTTGTCGGCTACGACGACTCCCGCCTCGCGGCGCTGGTCCACGTGAGCCTGACGAGCGTGCGACAGGACCCCGATGCGCTCGCCGCCGCGTCCGTCCATGCTGCGGCCGAGGCGCTCGAGGGGCGGATCGAGCACGCGCTCGTGCCCCCCTCGCTCACGGTGAGGTCGAGCACCGCGCCGCCGCGCGCCGTCGTGCACTGATCACAGCATGTGCGGGGCGGTTCAGGCCTCGACGCTGTCCGAACGCAGGCGCGCCCGCGTTCGCCGCGCCGTCGACCTGAAGACGGATACGGCCTGTTGCCCGGCAGGGCTAAGGCGTCGGTTGGCGAGCTGGGCCAAGAGGATCCTGCGCATGGGCGATACGGCGAGCGGAACCGCCACGATGTCGGCGCGGAGGGCGCTCAGCGCCAGCTGCGGGGCAAGGGCAATCCCGATTCCCGCGGCCACCATGCCCTGCGTCTCCTGGTAGTCGTTCGCCGCGAAGGCGATGCGGGGCTCGAAGCCGGCGTCGCGGCAGACCCGCCGGAGGACGTCGGCCACCGGGTGCTCGTCACGGACAATCCACTCCTGATCGACCAGGGCGTCGATCGGCACTGATCGATGTCCAGCCATGGGGTGGTCCCTCGGGACCAGCAGCATGGTTGGATCGTCCATGAGCCGCACCAGAGCCAAGTCCTCGTCCTCGATGCGCTGCCATGGGTAATCCCACAGAAGCGTGAGCTCGACGTCCCGTCGCCGCAGCCGTTCCAGGAGTCCGTCGCGTCGAGCGCTCACCACGGTGACGGCGACCTCCGGGTGGCGCGCTCTGAAGGCCAGCACGACATCCGGCATGAGCGAAGCACCCACCGTGGGGAACGTCCCCATCCGAAGCTGGCCTCGCCGCAGGCCCGCGAACTCGTCCATCTCGGCGCGGGCCGCTTCGACGGTCCGGTCGATCTCGTCGGCGTACCTCAGGAGCGCGTGGCCCGCATCGGTGAGCACCACTCCCCTCGGGTGCCGCTCGACGAGCGCGACGCCCACCTCGTGCTCGAGCTTCGCGATCTGCTGCGAGACGGCGGACGTCGTGAAGGAGAGCGCCGCTGCCGCTGACGTCAGCGACCCGGAATGTCCCACTTCGCGGAGGACGTGGAGCCTGTGCAGATCGAGGTCGGACATGGACCGAGTTTAGCAAAAGTAGATCCTTCTCGATTTTTCTTCGATTGTGCTGAACCCTCGTGCCTTGGATCGTGGAAGGACAAGGCGCCGTGAGGTGCACCACCCAAGGTGAAGGAGAAGACAGTGCAACTCCGAGGTCACTGGTACCGGGGCGGCACGAGCAAGTGCTGGATCTTCGACGCCGAAGACGTCTCCCGGCATGCCTCAACGTACGAGGAGATCGGCTCGCTGCTGGCCGACGCCTTCGGGGCCGCTGATGCCCGCCAGCTCGACGGCGTCGGCGGGGGAACCTCGACGACGTCCAAAGCCGCCGTCGTCTGGGCCACTCCCGGGGGGCCCGCAGACCTCGACTATCTCTTCGCCCAGGTCGGGATCGGGGACTCGAAGGTTGAACTGGGCTCCAACTGCGGCAATTGTGCGACGGCGATCGCCCTCTATGCCGTGCAGTCAGGCATCGTCTCCCCCGGCGAGGACACGACGCGCGTGAGCATGCGAAACCTCAATACCGGGGCGGTGCTTGGCGGCACGATCGCGACTCCCGGCCGCCGCGTCCCGACATCGGGCCACGCAACGGTGCCTGGAAGCAGCGCACCGGGCGTGCCCGTGGGCCTCTCGTTCCGGGCCCCGTGGGGGCAGACCACGGGAGCTCTCCTGCCGACGGGCAGTCCCTCGGATGAGATCGCGGCCAACGGATGCGGTGTCACGGCGACCCTGGTCGACGCGGGAGCGCCTGCGGTCCTCATCCCGGCGGAGGAGATCGGCGTCGACCTCTCCTCGATGAGCGACAACCTCTCCGAGCACCTGTCCCAGCTCATCGACGCCCGCGCCTCCGCGGGCCTCGCGATGGGCCTGAGGAAGCCCGGGGATCCCCCGCAGAACGCGGTGCCGAAGGTTGGCATCGTGGCGCCCCCGGGCGACTACACGGCCGCCGACGGAACCCGGATCGCCGCGGACAGCCACGATCTGCGGGTGCGAATGCTCTCGATGCTCGCCCCGCATCCCGCGATCGGCCTCACGAGCGCCGTGGCTGTCTCGCTCGCGGCGGCCCTGCCGGGCTCCGTCGTCGCCAAGGCCCTCCCCCCTGCGCACGATGCACACTCCGGACCCCTTCTTCTGCGCATCGGAACACCCGCCGGAGTCATCACCACCGAAGTCGTCACCGACGATGCCGGCAACGTCATCGAAGTCGCCCTCCGGCGGGCGGCCCGCCATCTTGCCGTGGCCGACATCGACCTCGCGCGGCCCGTGCCCCAGACCGCCTAGACCCCCCCACCTGCCCCCTGTCACTATGGACAGGGCGCTCATCAAGGAAGTTGTTCAATGAAGATCAAATCCATCCTCGGACACCTGTACGTCCAGGTCCTCATCGGCGTCACGCTGGGCGTCCTCGTCGGCGCACTGTGGCCGGACCTCGGGTCCTCGCTCAAGCCGCTCGGCGACGGGTTCGTCAAGCTCGTGAAGTTCATGATCGCCCCGATCGTCTTCTGCACGATCGTCAGCGGGATCACCTCGCTGACCGACACGAAGAAGGTCGGCCCCACCCTGGCCCGATCCCTAGGCCTCTTCTATGCGCTCACCGCGCTGGCCCTGGCCATCGGCCTCGCCTCGGTCATGCTGTTCCAGCCGGGCGCTGGCATGCACATCAACCCCGCTCACCTCGACGCCTCCGTCGCCTCGAAGTACACGAGCCAGCTGCCCAGCAGCAACCCTGTCGACTTCCTCCTCGGCATCATCCCCACAACCTTCGTCGGTGCCTTCGCCGACGGCGAGGTCCTGCCCGTGCTCGTCATCGCCCTGCTGTGCGGCTTCGCCTTCAGCAAGCTCGGCACCCCGGGCCAGCTCGCCCTCAACGTCGTCAACAGCTTCAACCGGCTGCTGTTCGTGGTCTTCGGCTACCTCATGAAGGTCGCTCCCATCGGGGCGTTCGGCGCCATGGCCTTCACCGTGGGTAAGTACGGCGCACATTCGATCGGCAACCTCGGGATGCTGATCCTCGCCTTCTACGCCGCGTGCATCGTCTTCGTCGTCGTGGGCCTGGGCATCCTCGCCAAGATCGCCGGCTTCAGCCTCTGGCGGATCCTGCGGTACTTCCGGGACGAGTTCCTCATCGTCCTCGCAACGTCCTCGAGCGAGCCTGTGCTCCCGCGACTGCTCTTCAAGCTCGAGCGCATCGGCTGCGACCGCGGCGTCGTCGGACTCGTCGTCCCGACGGGGTACTCCTTCAACCTCACCGGCACCGCGGTCTACCTCACCCTCGCGTCAATGTTCATCGCCCAGGCCTGCGACATCCAGCTGAGCTGGGACCAGATCCTCCTCATGCTCGGGATGATGCTCCTGACCTCCAAGGGCGCGGCTGGCGTCAGCGGGAGCGGCTTCGTGGCCCTCGTCGCCACCCTCACCGTCATGCCCACCCTGCCGGTGGCAGGCGTCGCGCTCATCGTCGGGATTGACCGCTTCATGAGCGAGGCCCGCGCCCTCACCAGCACGGTGTGCAACATCGTCTCGTGCGTCGCCGTTGCGAAGTGGCAGGGCGAACTCGACACCGAGACCTTCCGCGCCGAGCTCAAGGCCGGCTTCGTCCCCACTGAGGCCGAGCGCGTCCAACTGGCCGAACCCGCACTGGCACACTGATCGGTTCTGAGCGGCCCGCCGTCAGGGCCAGCGCGTGACGCAAAATGGTGAGTTGAGCAGGGTATACGGACGCCCCCGACCCTGCTCAACTCACCATCCGTGCCGGCGGGGCAGGGAGTCAGGCGCGAGCGGGCGCGTCTTCGCCGATCATGCGGGCGGCCTCGAGCAGCACGCCGGCGGCGACCTCCAGGCCTTCGATGCGGCCGAGGGAGACATCCTCGTGCTCGATGTTGACCATCATCTCCGGATCCACGTCGCGGAGGGCTCGGAGGAACTCGGCCCAGTACGCGGCGTCGTGCCCGCGACCGAGGGCAACGAAGTCCCACGCCGAGTCCTTCGGCCACTCGTTCGCCCACTCGTCGCCGCCGAGGTTGGTGCGGGGCTCGTCCGGGGAGAGGCGGCGGAAGCGGTTGTCGAGGACGCCGTAGAGCTTGGCGTTCTCGGTGTTGACGCGCACGTCCTTCGCCGCCGCGTGGAACACGAGAGGCCCGAGCTCGCGGACCACGGCCACCGGGTCCATCTGCTGCCAGAAGAGGTGCGAGGCGTCGAGCTCGACTCCGACGTGGGTCGCGCCGGTGAGCTCGACGAGCTTGTGGACGTCGGCGGTGTTGAACACGATGTTCTGCGGGTGCAGCTCGAGGGCCACCTTGACGCCGTGGTCCGCGGCGAGGCGGTCGGTCTCGCGCCAGAAGTCCGCCGCGATCCCCCACTGGTAGTCCAGGACGTCGAGCGCGGCCGAGTTCCATGCGTTGACGATCCAGTTCGTCACTGTCGCGCCGGGCTCGCCGCCGGGGAGGCCGGACATGGTCACGACTCGGTTCTGGCCCAGGCGCTCCGCGAGGCGGATCGAGCGGCGGATGTCCTCGGCGTGCTTCTGGCCGATCTCGGCCTTCGGGTGGAGCGGGTTGCCGTTACAGTTCAGGCCCGCGATGGCTACGCCGGTGCCCTCGAAGATGCCCAGGTAGTCATCGCGGGCCGCGTCGCTGACGAGGATGTCGTCGAACGTGGGGACATGGACGGCGGGCAGGAAGCCGCCGGTGTTGATCTCGATGCCGGTGAGGCCGAGATCGGCGATGACCTTGAGCGCCTCGGGAAGGGAGCGGTCGTGCAGGATGGCGTTGTAGATGCCGAGCTTCATGGTGTGTTCCTCTTGGTCTGGGGGTTCAGCGCACGACGGCGGCAGTGGGCTTCTGCGCCGATGGCACCTCGACGCGGCGGCCGGAATCGGCGGCGGACTGGGCGACTGCGCCGAGGATCTCCATGTTCCGCACGCCCTCGTCGAACGTCGCGTTGCGTGGGAGGGAGTCGGCCTCGGACAGCCCTGCGACCTCCTCGAGGAAGGCGCGGGCCTGGTAGCCGAAGGCGTCATTCTGGCCGAAGCCGACGCTCGGCGCGTCCATCGCGAGGCCACCGGCGATGTACGGGTGGTCGGGGCCGAGGATCACCTGGCGGTAGCCGTTCTGGGCGTAGGGGCCCTCGTTGAGGAACAGACCGATCTCGGCGGGGCGGCGCTGGTCGAAGAGCGCGGCGCCGTTCTCGCAGAAAACCTCGAACATGAGCGAGTTCGCGTGGCCGGAGGCCACGCGGGAGACCGAGAGCGAGCCGATGCACGAGGCGAACTCGGCGGAGAAGGAGGCAACGTCGTCGTTCTCCACCGGCTCGAGCTGGTCCGACACGGCCGCGTGGTCGTGGCCCATGACGGCGCCGAGCGGGAGCGGGCGCTCCGTGATCGCGGTGGAGAGCTGGCCGCCGGAGACGGACTGGATGTCTCCGCACAGGAACTCGCCCACATAGGCGAGGTGGCTGCCCACGTCGGCGAGCGCGCCCGAGCCCGGGCCGCCCTTGTAGCGCCAGCTCATGGGGGCCTGCGGGCTGCAGCCGTAGTCGGTCCAGTAGCGGCCCGAGAAGTGGAGCGGGCGGCCGAGGGTGCCGTCCTGGATGAGCTTGCGGATCGCGGCGATGCCGGGCGTGCGGCGGTAGGTGAAGCCGATGCGGCCCAGGACGCCGCGCTCCTCCGCGGCCCTCGCGGCGTCGGCCATCGCGCGGGCATCGGCGAGCGTGTCGGAGAGGGGCTTCTCGCACAGGACATGCTTGCCGGCGGCGAGGAGGCCCTCGACCACCTCGCGGTGGAGCGAGTTGGCGATGACGACGCTCACGACGTCGATGTCGTCCGCCTCGGCGATGGCCTGCCACGAGGAGTCGTGGCGCGCGTAGCCGAAGCGGGTTGCGGCGGCCTGCCCGAATTCCGCGTTGACGTCGCCGATCGAGACGAGGCGGATCTCGGGCAGCGTGGGCTTGTACAGGGTGCTCGCGGTGCGGTAGGCGGCGGCATGGGCCTTGCCGGCCATGCCTGCGCCGATGACGGCGACGCCGAGGGGCTTGCTCATGGGTCTCTCCTTCGAGGGGTCCGGCGTCGCCGGCGGGGAAGTGCGGGAAATCGGGAAATCAGGACGTCTGGAGGGTGGTGATGTGATTTGGAGCGCTCCAAAGAAGGTTAAGACCGAGGAGTTTGTCCTGTCAATACCGCGCTCGCGGGTCCTTAGGGTGCCATGATGGACCCGTGCCGACCGACCCCATCCCCCGCCCGACGATCTACGACGTCGCGCAGCTGGCCGGCGTCTCCAAGTCGCTCGTCTCGCTGGTCCTGAGGGACGCGCCGCACGTGAGCGACGTCCGGCGCGAGGCCGTCCTCGCGGCGATCGAGGAGCTCGGCTACCGGCCCTCCCCAGCCGCGAGTGCCCTCGCGAGCCAGCGGACCCGCACGGTCGGCGTCCTCATCGACGACTTCCACAACCCGTGGTTCGTCGAGCTCCTCGCGGGTCTGCGCTCCATCCTCGACCCAGCCGGGTATACGGCGAGCGTCGCGGACCTCCAGCTCGAGGCCGCCTCCGGGCGCAACCCCGTGGACGGGTTCCTCGCGCAGCATGTCGACGCGCTCGTCATCGCCGCGGACCCCGCCGAGGGGACGCTGGACGGCGTGAGCGCGCCGATCGTCGTCGCCGGCACCAGGGAGTTTGGGGCCGCGGCCGACGCCGCGCTGGTCGCCGACGTCGTCGCGGGCGACGACGCGCTCGGTGCCCGCCTGGCGACCGAGCACCTGATCGGGCTGGGCCACCGGAGCATCGGCCACCTGACCGGGAGCAGTGGTCCCGGTGCTCAGCGGCGGCGGGGCTACGAGGAGGCGATGCAGGCGGCGGGGCTCGACCCGCTGGTCTTCGGGGAGCGCGGCGGGACCTCCGAGGCCGACGGCTACGCCGCAGCGTGCGCCCTGCTCGACGCGCACCCCGGGATCACGGGGGTCGTTGCGGCCAACGACGTCATGGCCGTCGGCGCCCTCGCCGCCCTGCGCGAGCGGGGCCTGACCGTGCCCGCGGATGTCTCCGTGGTGGGCCACGACGACTCGCCGCTGGCCGCGTACCGGTACCTCGCCCTCACGAGCGTGGACGGACACTCCCGAGAGGTCGGGGCGGCAGCGGCCCGAACCCTTCTGGACCGCATCGACGATCCCGACGCCCCGCCGCACCGCGAGCTCCTCGCGCCAGACCTCGTGGTCCGCTCGTCGACGGCCCCTCCCCCGCACCCATGAGGGCAGGGGCCTCACCCGCCTCACCGCCCGCCCACATCTGGGGCACCCCCTGACGCTCACCTGATGCGACCTCAGAAGATGACCTTCAGGACGTGACCTTCAGAAGCTAACCCCCAGACGGCGGGCGATGTCCCGCCCAGCTTCGGCGAGCAGCTGGGCCGACAGCCGGGGATCCGACACAGTGTCCCGCTCCGTCATCGACGAGAGGGCGTAGACCCGTCCGATCCCGTGCTCCGGAACGCTCTCCCGGCCCAGCGCGTTGTGCCCCACCACTGCGACGACGGGCACAGGTCCATCCGAGCAGGCGCCCGCGCGGCGCGCGACGGCGAGCGGCAGCTTCCCGGACAGGGTCTGGCCGTCGAGCCTCCCCTCACCTGTGACCACGAGGTCAGCGCCCCCGAGCGCCTCGTCGAAGCCGAGGAGGTCAAGGAAGAAGTCCGCCCCGGAGACCACGCGCGCCCCGAGGAGCAGGGCAGCGAACCCCAGGCCGCCAGCGCTCCCGGCGCCGGGCCTCTGGGCTGCAGACGACGCCGGCATCCCGGCCTCGTCCAGCCGCGCCACCAGATGCGCGAGGCCAGCCTCGAGGAGCTCAAGCTCCGAAGGACTGGCACCCTTCTGCGGCCCATACACCGCAGCGGCGCCGTCGGGACCGAGGAGCGGGTTCTGCACGTCGCTCGCGGCGACGAGCTCGACCCCAGCGAGATCGACAATCCGTGACAGGTCCACCCGCGCAACCTCGCACAGCGTCCCGCCCGCGGGGACGAAGGCTTCACCGCGGCGGTCGAGGAATCGTGCACCGAGCGCCGCGAGCATCCCCGCGCCGCCATCGGTCGACGCGCTCCCGCCGAGTCCCACCACGATGCGCGCCGCCCCCTCCGCGAGCCCCGCGCGGACGGCCAGCCCGAGCCCGAGGCTTGTGCTCGTGAGCGGCTCGAGCCGCCCGCCGGGCAGGGCCTGCAGGCCGCAGGTCCCCGCGACCTCGAGGACGGCGGTCCCGCGCCGGAGCGCGATCCTCCCCTCCACCGGCTCGCCCGTGGGCCCGGAGACCCGCACGGCAACGGCCTCGAACCCGGCCGCGAGCGCCGCCTCGACGCTCCCGTCCCCGCCGTCTGCGAGGGGCAGGGCCCGCCAGTCAACCCCTTCGGGCGCCCGGGCGGCCAGCCCCTCGCCGATGGCCCGCGCGACCTCGCCCGCGGTGAGCGAGCCCTTGAACTTGTCCGGTGCCACGAGGACAGTCACGCGGCCGGCGGCCGGGGAGGTGCTCACCGCAACGCCCCGGCCCGGAGGTCGCTCTCCCCCGCGGCGGCGACAGGCTCGAGCCTCCCGGCATCCTCGACACCATCGCGGGTCCCGCTCACCGCCGACGGCGACCGCTCGCCGTCGTGCGCCGCGGCACCCCGGGCGGGGCCCGCCGCATCCAGCGGAGGCAGGTGTTCGCCGCGGAAGGCGCGGCGGGCGCGATCGTCGTCGAGGGACTTGTCCCACCACGCGATGAAGAGGGTCGCGACCGCGTTGCCACAGAAGTTCACCAGGGCGCGGCACTCGGACATGAACTTGTCGATGCCGAAGATGAGCATGATGCCCGCGGCCGGGATGGTTCCGAGCGTGCTCAGCGTCGCGGTGAGGGCGATGAAGCCCCCGCCCGCCACGCCCGCGGCGCCTTTCGAGGTCAGGAGCATGACGGCCAGGAGGCCCAGCTGCTGCCCGATCGAGAGATGCGTGTTGGTGGCCTGGGCGATGTACACGGCCGCGAGGGAGAGGTAGATCGCGGCACCGTCCAGGTTGAAGCTGTACCCCGTCGGGACCACGAGACCCACGGTCTCCTTCTTGACGCCGGCTTGCTCGAGCTTGCGCATGAGCCCGGGGAGCGCCGGTTCGGCGGTGGACGTGCCCACAATCAGGAGCAGCTCCTCCTTGAAGTGGCGCAGCATCGAGAAGATGTTGAGCCGCAGGAACGCCATGACGCCGCCGAGCACGACGACCACGAACACGATCGACGTCGCGTAGAACAGCAGGATGAGCCAGCCGAGGCTCGTGAGGCTCGAGACCCCGTACTTGCCGACCGCGAACGCCATGGCGCCGAACGCGCCGAGCGGGGCGGCCTTCATGACGAAGTTGAGGACCTTGAAGACCACCTTGGTGAGGCGCTCGACGGCGACGAGCACCGGCGCGGCCACCTTGCCGAGAGCGTTGACCGCAATCCCGACGAGGACGGCCATGAAGATGATCTGCAGGATGTCGCCCTGCACGAACGGGCCCACGACGGACGTCGGGATGATGTTGACCAGGAAGTCCCACCAGTTCTCGCCCTTGCCGGCGCTGATGTACTGTGCGGCCGTGCCGCTGGCCTGGATCTTGCTCGCGTCGATGTTCAGCCCGTCGCCGAGGCGGAACACGTTGATTGCCACGAGGCCCGCGGTCATCGCCAGGATCGTGCCGACCTGGAAGTACGTGAGGGCCTTGAGGCCCGTGATGCCGACCCTCTTGAGGTCCGCGACACTCGCGATCCCGCCCACGATCGTGAGGAACACGATCGGGCCGATGAGCATCTTCATCGCGTTGACGAACGTGGTCCCGATCGGCTGCATCGCCTCACCCGCCTTGGGCGAGAGCCACCCGAGGACGATCCCGACGACGATTGCGAGCAGAACCCAGAAGTACAGCTGCCGGTACCAGGGCCGGCGGGCGGGGCGGACGGCATTGTCCACGTTGTGTCCCATGATGTCCTCCTCAGACCGCCGCGAGGGAACGGGTCAGGGCCTCGACGATCGCGTCGGTGACCTCGCGCGTGTCCGCGGTGCCGCCGACGTCGCGCGTGAGGTGGCCCGCCGCCGCCGTCGCCTCGATCGCGGCCTCGACACGGCGGGCCTCGTCGGCCAGGCCGAAGTGGTCGAGCATGAGGGCCGCGCTCGAGATGGCGCCGATCGGGTTGGAGATGCCCTTGCCCGCAATGTCGGGGGCGGAGCCGTGCACGGGCTCGAACATGCTCGGGAAGCGGCGCTCGGGGTTGAGGTTCGCGCTCGCGGCGAGGCCGAGGCTGCCGGCGAGGGCGGAGCCGAGGTCGGAGAGAATGTCCGCGTTGAGGTTCGAGGCGACGACGACGGACAGCTCCTCGGGCTTGAGCACGAACTTGGCGCTCATCGCGTCCACGAGCACGCTCTCGGTGGCCACGTCCGGGTAGTCCAGGGCCACGCGGCGGAACACCTCGTCCCACAGGACCATGCCGTACTGCTGGGCGTTGGACTTCGTGACGCTCGATACCTTCTTGACCGTGCGGGTCCGGGCCAGGTCGAAGGCGAAGCGCATGATCCGCTCGCAGCCCTTCTCCGTGAAGAGCGCAGTCTGGAGCGCCACCTCGTTGCCCGGGCCGCGGCCCGAGAGGTTGCGCCCGCCGAGACCGGCGTACTCGCCCTCACTGTTCTCGCGGACCACCACCCAGTCGAGCTCGGCGGTGTCGGCGCGGCGCAGCGGCGACTCGACGCCGGGGAGGAACCTCACGGGGCGGATGTTGGCCCACTGGTCGAAATTCTGGGTGATGTTCAGGCGCAGGCCCCACAGGCTCACGTGGTCCGGGACGTTCTCCCAGCCGACGGCGCCGAAGTAGATCGCGTCGAACGGCTTGAGGGCCTCGAGGCCCTCGGCTGGCATCATCTCGCTGTGCCTGGCGTAGTAGTCCGAGCCCCACGGGAACTCGGTCCACTCGAAGGCGAAGGCGCCGCCGGACTGGGCGGCGAGGGCGTCAAGGACGCGTCGACCGGCGGCGACGACCTCCTTGCCGACGCCGTCGCCGGGGATGGAAGCAATCTTGAAGGTCTTGATCTCGCTCACGTGCAGGTCTCTCCTTGGGTGTTAGCGGCATCACAGCTGCCGCGCTACATCCATAAGACCAAGCCGGGATTGATCACGTCCAAGACCAATTCTTCATCTGCTGGATAGGATGCACCTATCGATGAGTACCTCAGCGCGTCTCCCAGTGCGCAGTCGCGTAGGTCGCGGCGACCTCGAGGAACGCCGCCGCGGCCGGCGTGAGGCCAGACTGGCGGCTCAGGACGGCCACGTGCAGGACTGACTCGGGCTCGATCCGGGCCACACGTAGCCCTGAATGCCGGGCCAGCGGCGCCCACGAGGACGGCATGATCGCGTGGCCCACACCGGCGAGGACGAGCGGAAGGATGGACGTGCGGTGGGCAACCTCCACCGCAACCTCCACGTCGACGCCGCTCGCAAGGATGTCATCCACGAGCCACCGCATGAGGGACCCACGCTGAGAGACGATGACCCTGTGCCCGCCGAGGTCCTCCCGGCCCACCGACTCGGCTCCCCCGAACCTGTCCGCCTCGGGATTGACGATGAGGACGAGCGGCTGCCGCTCGAGCTGCATGACGTCGACCCCTGCCGCCCGCACGGGGCGGTCCTGCCCGAGCACACCCACCTCGGCGAGGCCGGAGCGGACGGACTCCACGACGTCGTCCGGCGTGAACGCCGCTGCGACGGCCACAGTCACCGCCGGGTGTGCGCGGGCGAAGGCCGCGATCATCGATGTGAGCGGCTCGATCCCCGGAGACGGCATCGCGATGAGGTCAAGTCGGCCGCTGCGGACCCCTCGGAGATGGTCGACGGCGGCCCTCGCCGCGTCGAGGTCCCGCACCACGAGCCGGGCCGGCCCCACGAGCTCGCGCCCGGCCTCCGAGAGGACCGCGCGCCGCCCCACCCGGTGGAAGAGCGGCACGCCGAGGTCCTGCTCGAGCGCCTTGACGGTCTGCGAGAGCGACGGCTGGGCAATGAGCAGGTGCTCCGCCGCCCGGTGGAATCCGCCATAGTCCACCACTGCGAGGAAGTACCTCAGCTGCCTGACATCCATTGCCGCCCCCTGTCCTGGGTGGAGGGGCGATCGGCCGCACAGTGCCCCCGCCCCTCATCCACCTTAGATCCGGGCCGGTGCCCAGTCGGGAGCATCACGGATCAGGACAGACTGGAGCAGTTCCGCGGCGCGGCGCACACCCTCCCCAGAGGACACCAGGACGTCCTCGTGCTCGATGTTGAGCGGCCCGTCGTAGCCGACCGAACGGAGCGCATACACGCAGTCCCCCCAGAATCCGGTCCCGCCAGGGTGGCCCAGGCCGAGCGTCACGTAATTCCACGACCGGGCGGCGGCCCGGGAAGGCGGCAGAGTGTCGAGGATGCCGTTGACGTCGGCGTTCCGGCGCTCCACCCGGGCATCCTTCGCGTGGACGTGGAAGATCGCGGACCCGAGGGCCTGGACGACCGCGAGGATGTCGGCTCCCATCCACATCAGGTGCGAGGGGTCGAGGTTCGCGCCGACCACGTCCTCGCCCACCGCGTCCCGCAGGCGCAGCATCGTCGCGACGTTGAACACGAGCTGGCGGCCATGCATCTCCACGGCCAGCCGAACGCCGCGGGTCCGGGCGTACTCGGCGAGATCCGTCCAGTACGGGATGGCCACCTCGTTCCACTGGTACTCGAGCACCTCAAGCGTCTCGGGCGGCCAGGACGTGGTGATCCAGTTCGGCGTCCGCTCGCCCCGGGCGCCCGGGAGGCCGGACATGAGGACGACCGTGGGAACCCCCATTTCGCCGGCCACCGTGATCGTGTCCCGGACCACCTTGTCATGCTCCGCGCCCGTGACCGGATGCAGCTGATTGCCGTTGGCGTTCAGCGCGCTGAGCGTGAGCCCCCGACTCGCGACGGCGTCCGCGAGCCTCGTGCGCGCCGCGGCACTCGCGACGAGCTGCGGGAGATCGGCGTGCGGCGCCTCGGACCAGTTTCCCGTGGCAAGCTCGACGCCGTCGAGCCCCAGCTCCGCGGCAACGTCCAAGACGTCCTCAAGCGGTCGGCCGCCCAACGAATCTGTAATCAGCCCAAGCTCCATCGAAATCCCTCTCTGTACTGCGTCTGTTCGGTGGCGCGACTGACCTTTGGTACGTCTCATCTGCGGTGCGCATGATCTGCGGTGCGCGGGTCGGCGCGCCTTGGCCTTACTCCCCCGGGTACACGATCGCGGCCTGGCGCCGCAGCTCGTCCGCGACGCGCAAGGCCAGGATGCTGAGGTGGAGTGGCCGTTCGGCCACCTCGGTCTGCCCCGCGGCGATGGCCCGGGCCACCGCGGCGGCCTGGAAGTGCAGCCCGGCCACGTGATCGCCAGGCGTGCCCTCCCAGCGGTGGGCCTCGCCGTCGGCGGTGCGCACGGTCAGGCCACCCGGCGAGTTGAACGGGCCGTCGAATGTCAGGGCCGCCTCGGTGCCGACCACGGTGAGCTGCGCGGGCGTGAATCCGAGCATCGTGGTGGTGAGCGTAGCCTGGGCGCCGCCGGGGAACCCGAGCAGGGCCGAAAGCTGTCCGTTCACCCCGTTGGCCAGTGGCGACCCGAGCCCCAGGACGCGGTCTGGCTCGCCGAGGATGTCCGTGGCGAGGGCGAGGAGGTAGATGCCGAGATCGAGGAGCGGGCCTCCGGCGAGGGCCGGGTCGTGCGCACGGTGGCTCGGCGGGAGGTACTCGCCGTAGTCGCCCAGGACGGTGCTCAGCTCGCCGAGGTGTCCGCCGCGGATGAGCTGCCGCGCGACGTCGTACGAGGGCAGGAACGCGGTCCAGAGCGCCTCGGCGGCGAAGAGGCCGCGGGACCGGGCGGCGTCGGCGATCTCCTGCGCCTCGGCCGCGCTGATGCCGATGGGCTTCTCGACGAGAACGTGCCGGCCCGCCCCGAGCGCGATCAGGGCAACGTCACGGTGCGCGGTGTGCGGCGTGGCAACGTAGACGATGTCGACGTCGGGGTCCGCGGCGAGCGATTCGTACGAGCCGTGGGGCCTCAGCCCACGGGGCGCCGCGAACGCCCGCGCCCGCTCGAGCGAGCGGGACCCGACGGCCGTGACCCGCTGGGAACCGTGCAGGGCGAGCGATTCAGCGAACCGCTCGGCGATCCAGCCCGGCCCGGCGATCCCCCACCGCAGGCTGGGCGCCTCGGCGGCGTCGGGCACGCGCGATACGGGGAACTCGAACGAGCTCACGCGTGGACTACCTTCACGAAAGCGCCGGCGGCGTCGATCGAGGCTGCGAGGGCGGCGCCGATCTCCGAGGCGCGGAGCCCGTCGCGTGCAGTCGCGAGGGGCGACGGCGCGCCCGTCCGCAGCGAGTCGATCCATGCCTGGAGCTCGATCCGGTACGCGTCGGCGAAGCGGGGGCGCCAGTCGGCGGGGTACTCGGTCGCCCGGCGCCGATCGAGGTTGAACTCGAGCAGGGGGGACTCGGTGAAGCTGGCGGTCCCGCGCTCCCCCACGACTTCAAGCCGCGTCGAGTAGCCGTACTCGGCGTTGAGGAACAGCTCGAGGGTCACGAGCGTGCCGTCCTCCATCCGCAGCAGCATGAGCGCGGGGTCCTGGAGGCCCGCAGGCGCGAGCGAGGACGCCTTCCGGCCCGAGACCCACGCGACCTCGGCCACGGAGGTGCCGAGCAGCCACGGCATCGAATCGAGCTCGTGGATCGCCGAGTTGGTGATGGCGGAGACGTTCGTCGCGTCCGGGGCGGAGCGGACGTTGCGGCTCACGCAGTGCGCCACGAGCACCTCGCCGAGCTCGCCCGCGGCGAGGCGCCGCCTGAGCTCGGTGTGCGCGGGATCGAAGCGCCGCATGAATCCGAGGGAGACGAGGCTGCGGCCCAACTCCACGGCCACCGCCTCCTCTGCCTCGACCACGGCACGGCCCTCCTCGACGGTGGGGGCGAGGGGCTTCTCGCACAGGACGGGCTTGCGTGCATCGAGGCAGGCGGTGAGGAGCTCGGCGTGGGTGGAGTCGTGGGACGCGATGACGACGGCGTCAACCTCGTCGTCCGTGATGAGCGCCCGCGGGTCGGTGGTGCTTCGCGCGCCGGCCGGCCCGGCGGCGGCAGCCGCGCGGTCGGCGTCGAGGTCCGCAACGAGCGAGACGGAGGCGCCGCTCACCGCGCCGGCGAGATTGCGCACATGGTCGGCACCCATGATTCCGGCGCCGATGACGCCCACGCGGATGGTCATAGGGATCTCTTCTCTTCAGTAGTGGAACGTTCCAAGGTTGGGTTGATCACACTCTAGTCGCAGCCGAGTTTGTCCTGTCAAGTGCGCTTCGGGGCTCGACCCTCGGCTGACGGTCTTCTGACTGTTGTCTGACGGTTGTCTGACGGTTGTCTGACCGTGGCGCGCGGTGACGCACGATGACGGCGCGGTCGGCTGGGTGCCGAACCGCGCCGTCGTGCGTCCCCCGGGCAGTCGACGCGCGAACCCGGGATGTGCCCATCGTCAGGCTGTGGGCGACTCCGCCTTGGGTGCTTCGGCTTGGACGGCGGCGGCTTCGGCTTTGGCTTCTTGGAGGGCTTGGGTGTGGCCGCCGAGCTGTTCGAGTTCGTGGGCGAGTTCGGCGAGTTCGGCGCCGCCGGCCATCTGGGCGGTGAGTTCTTCCAGGGTGATGTCCTTCTTGTCGTAGTAGCCGATGGAGCGGCCGCGCTTCAGGAGCAGGAAGCGGTCCCCGACGGGGAAGGCGTGGTGGGGGTTGTGGGTGATGAAGATGACGCCGAGGCCGCGGTCGCGGGCCTGGAGGATGTAGCGCAGGACCACGCCGGACTGCTTCACGCCCAGGGCGGCGGTGGGCTCGTCCAGGATCAGGACCTTGGCCCCGAAGTACACGGCCCGGGCGATGGCCACGCACTGCCGCTCGCCGCCGGAGAGCTGGCCGATGGGCTGCTCGACGTCGCGCAGGTCGATGCCCATGGCCGCCAGCTCGGTCCTGGTGGTCTCCTTCATCCGGTTCACGTCCATGCGCTTGAACGGGCCGAACCCGGTGGTCAGCTCGGAGCCGAGGAAGAAGTTGCGCCAGATCGGCATGAGGGAGACCACCGCGAGGTCCTGGTAGACCGCGGCGATGCCCGCGTCCAGGGCCTCCCTCGGGGAGGAGAGCCTGCGTTCCTCGCCCATGATGGTGAAGGTGCCGGCGTCGTGCTGGTGCAGGCCGGCGATGATCTTGATCAGGGTCGACTTCCCGGCCCCGTTGTCGCCCAGGACGCAGGTGACGCGGCCGTTGTCCACGGCCATGGTCACCTCCCGCAGGGCGATGACGTTGCCGTAGTGCTTGCCCACGCCGTCCAGGCGCAGCAGGTGCACGGGCCGGTCGGTGAGGGGGTCGGTCTCCCCCGCCTTGGCCAGGATCTCCTGGTTGCTGATGTGCTCTGCCATGGTGGCCATCTCCTGTGCTTCGTTCTCTCAGGCGCGCTCTGCGCGCTTCTTGACGATGAGGTTCACGATCGTGGCCAGCAGGAGCATCAGGCCCAGGAAGAACTTGAACCAGTCCGGGTTCCACTGCGCGTACACGATGCCCTTGTTGGCCATGCCGAAGATGAACGCGCCGATCGCCCCGCCCACGGCCGAGCCGTACCCGCCGGTGAGCAGGCACCCGCCGATGACCGCGGCGATGATGTAGAGGAACTCGTTGCCCACGCCCTCCCCGGACTGGACCGCGTCGAACGCGAACAGGTTGTGCATGCCCAGCAGCCACCCGCACAGCCCCACCCCCATGAACAGGCCGATCTTGGTCGCGGTGACCGGGACCCCGACCGCCCGGGCGGCGTTCGCGTCCCCGCCCGCGGCGAAGATCCAGTTCCCGACCTTCGTGCGCAGCAGCACCCAGGACGCGACCACCACCAGCACGATCCAGTACAGGATCGTGATCTTGAACTCGACCCCGCCGATGTTCACCGAGGACGCGAAGACCGCCTTGGCCGCGCCGAACCCGTCCATCTGGGCGATCGAGGGCGAGGACACCGCCCCGCCGATCAGGCGGGTCAGGGCCAGGTTCAGGCCCGTGAGCATCAGGAACGTGGCCAGGGTCACGATGAAGGAGGGCAGCTTCGTCTTGACCAGGATCCACCCGTTCACGAACCCGATCCCCAGGGAGACCACCAGGGCCAGCAGGACCCCGACCCACACGTTCATCCCGAAGTTCCAGGAGAACAGGGACGCGGTCAGGGCCGAGGAGATCACCGCGACACCCGAGGACAGGTCGAACTCGCCCCCGATCATCAGCAGCGAGACCCCCACCGCCATGATCCCGATCGTGGAGGACCCGTACAGGACCGTCGCGAGCGCGTTGGGCTGCAGGAACGTCCCCGAGACCGCCGCGAAGAAGATGAACAGCACGACCGCGGCCGCCAGCGCCCCGACCTCCGGACGGCCCAGGAGCTTCTGGAACGGGCCACGACGCCCGACCCGCTCGTCTTTGGCAGCCGGCGCGGGCGCCGGCCCCGGCGTCGAGGGAAGTGTTGCAGTTGCCATGGAAAGAACTCCTTCTCAGTCGGGCCGCGCGGCGTTCCCGCCGCACGGCCCCGATCCTTGGAACTAGCGGACGCCCTGCTGGACGAACTTGAGGACGTCGGAGATGTTGGACTTGTCCACGATCGCCGGCCCGGTCAGCACCGGCTGGCCACCACCGACCTTGAACCCGCCGCGCTTGTTCTGCCAGAGCGCGTCAACCGACAGGTAGCCCTGCAGCCACGGCTGCTGGTCCACCGTGAAGAGCACCTTGCCGTCGCTGATCGCCTGGGCCAGGGCAGGGTTGAGGTCGAAGCTCGCCACCTTGACCGAGCTATTCGCATCCGCCACCGCCTTGAGGAGGGTGACCGTGTACGGGGCGCCGAGGCCGACGATCACATCGGCGTCCTTCGTGGCCTGCAGCTTCGCCGTCGCCGTGGACTGCACCGAGGTCATATCGGCTCCGTTGACGTAGAGGATCTCCGTGCCCGGGACCTTCTCCTTCACGCCCGCGCACCGGGCCTCGAGCTGCACCTGCCCCTGCGACATGATCACGCAGATGGGGTGCTTGTAGCCGTCCGAGGCGAGCTTGGTGCCCACCGCCTCACCGGCGAGCTTCTCGTTCGAGCCGAAGTGCGTGAACGCGCCCATCTGCGCGGAGACGTCGCCGCCGGCGTTGAAGCTCACGAGCGGGATGCCCGCGTCGGCAACCTTCTTCAGCACATCCTTCATGGCGCCCGGGTTGGCGATGGTGACCGCGATGCCATCCACCTTCTGGTCGATCGCCTGCTGCACCAGCTGGGACTGTCGCCCGGCGTCCGAGTCATTCGTGTAGAGAATCTCGACGTTGTCCTTCGCCGCCGCCTCCTCGGCACCCTTGCGCACGATGTCCCAGAACGTGTCGCCCGCCTCGGCGTGCGTGATGAGGGCAACCTTCATCCTGGGAGTCGAGACGGCCTGGCCGCCTCCTGAACCTGCGGTCGCGTCGGCCTGCTTGCCGCCGCCCGAGCAGGCCGTCACGGCGAGGACTGGGATCAGGGCAAGGGCGGCCAGGCCGCGGTGCCACGTCTTCTTCACGAGCTCTCCTTTGATGTTCGTGCGCTTCACATCCCGGGAAGGATCTCGGGGGCTCCGGCCTCACCGGATCGGCGGGAATGTGATGCGGGTCTCTTTATGGACCGGTCCAACCATAGGCCGCGAAAGTTTCGGATGTCAATGGACCGGTCCACTATTTCTGTGCCACACTCATCAACAACCCCCGAGTGACTCACACCACAGGCCTCAGGCCCCGAGAGGATCCCCATGCCATCCACTACCGAGCGGTTCGTCGCAACCTGCTGGACAAGCGCCGGCGATGCCGCCCCACTTCGCAGCCCAGAGACGAGTCCAGTCCCCCTCCCCGAACGGATCGAGGCGCTTGCGGCCACTGGATGGTCCGGGTTCGGTCTCGTTCTGGACGACCTCAAAGCCGCGCAGTCGTCGATGGGCTTCGCGGCGCTGAACCGCCTCGTCCGCTCCCACGGGCTGACGCACGTCGAGGTCGAGCTCCTCGCGCGATGGTGGGAGCCCCGCGAAGTCTGGGGCACGGACTGGGACCTTCTCCTCCACGCCGCCGAGGCACTGCACGCACCGTTTGTGAAGATCGGCAGCGACTTCGGCACTCCCCCGGCCGACCTCGGGTTCATGGTGGAGCCCCTCAGGACGCTCGCCGGGGAGGCCGAGAAACGGGGAACGAGAGTCGCCCTCGAACCCGTGGCCTTCACGCTCGTCGACACGATCCCCCGCGGCGCCGATCTGATGCGCCGCGTGGATCACCCGGCGTGCGGCCTGATCGTGGACTTCTGGCACGTGTACCGCAAGGGAACGAGTCTGGCAGAACTCCGCAGTTCCCTCACGGCGGACCAGATCTTCGGCGTCGAGCTCAACGATGCCCACAACGAGATCCAGGGCACGCTGTTCGAGGACACCCGGGACCATCGCTGCTACCTCGGACAGGGGGACCAGGACGTTGCGGGCTTCATCCGGACCATGCAGGACATCGGGTTCAAGGGCCCGTGGGGTGTCGAGATCCTCTCCGAGGAACACCGGGCTCTGCCGGTTCAGACGGCCTTGGCGGCCGCCATGGCAACGACCCGTCCATTCTTCGAGTCCGATGAGTGACGGGCAGTCGCGCCCCCGCGGGGGACACAGCACATCCCACCTCCCTCCAGTAAGCTCGGTCACATCCGTCCCCGACGTCCGGAGGAACCGCACGGCCATGCCCGCCCTCGACTTCCCCCTCGAAACGCTCCGCTCCTATCGCGGTTCCGCCACGGCGCCCGCGGACCTCGGGGACTTCTGGGACGCAACGCTCGCCGACGCGCGCAAACCGCCGCTCGACGTCGTGCTCGAACCGGTCGAGACGGGGCTCGCCCTGATCGACACCTTCGACGTCACCTTCACCGGCTTCGGAGGCGCCAGGATCAGGGGCTGGCTCCACGTGCCGGCCGGCCCGCGGGGCGACGTGCAGGCACAGCCGCTGCCCGCCGTCGTGCAGTACGCCGGCTACTCGGGCGGCCGCGGGCTCCCGCATCAGGACACCGTGTGGGCGCAGGCCGGCTGGGCCATGCTCATCATGGACACCCGCGGGCAAGGCTACGGCGGGATCTCCGGCGACACGCCCGATCCGCATCCCAGTGCCGGCGGCATCGCGTACCCCGGGCTCATGACGCGCGGGATCCAGGACCCCGAGGACTACTACTACCGCCGCCTCTACACCGACGCGGTGCGCGCCATCGAAGCTGCGCAGGCCCTCGACGCCGTCGACTCCGCCCGCATTGTGGTCCATGGCGTCTCACAGGGTGGCGGCCTAGCGATCGCCGCGGCCTCACTCGCCGCGCGCGCCGGGATCGGCGGCGTCATCGCATGTCTGCCGGACGTCAATTTCCTCTCCGACTTCCGCCGCGCGCTCGATGTCGCCACGGCGGGTCCGTACCCCGAGATCGAACGCTTCCTCGTGCGGCACCGGGAGATGGCCGCCACCGCGCTGCGCACGCTGGACTACTTCGACGTCTCACTGCTCGCGAGATGGGCGACGGCGCCCGCCTCCTTCTCGGTCGCGCTGCGGGACGAGGTCTGCCCGCCGTCGACCGTCTATGCAGCGTTCAACAACTACGGCGAGGACTCGCCCGAGAGGGCGCGGCCGGCGAAGGACATCACGGAGTGGCCGTTCAACAACCACGAGGGCGGCGGCGAGCACCAGGTAGCGGCACACCTGCGCCGCCTCGCGGAGCTGCGCAGCAGCACCTGACCCCCAGGATGTGCGGTCACCTACCGCACAGACGGGTCACCCGCAGAACCTGACCCCCCGGAGCTGACTTCCAGAAGGGCCACCCGCGGCCTGGCGCGGAGGCGTGCGTCACGCGTGCAGGGCGCTCCCCACGCGCTCGACCAGCGTCTCGAACCGCCGCCGGAGGACTTCCTGCCGTGCCGCGGGCCAATGCGAGTAGGCGAGGCAGATGCTCAGCAGCCCATGCCCTCGCACGTCGATGTACGCGTGCACCTCGCCGTCGGGCGTCCGGCCGAAGTCCACGCCCGTCGGCGCGTCGGCCCCTCCGAAAGACTCCGGGACGAGGAACACGGCCTCGGCGATCTCGTCGAGCCCGAAGGCCACGGACCCTCGTTCGAGTGCCCCCTCGGGGAGCAGGCTGGCCGTCTCCGCGGAGAGCATGCCGTCGGAGAGGACGAACACGAGCCCGCCCGGCGTGCTCACGAGGGCCCCGTTCAGTTCGACGGCCTCGGACCCGCGCCGCGCAGCGAGCAGGAACCCCGGCAGCACCACGGACTCGTCCATGTACAGCCCGTGGTCGTACCGGGGGTCTTCGGCGGCCGCGCGCGCGAGCGCCGCCTTCAGCATGAGAGCCTCGGCCTTCGCCGCAGAGGCGAGCATCGGGTCGTCTGCGGCGGCGTCCTCCGACTCGAGCACCATCTCCTCGAGGGCCTGGATGGCCGACGGCATGTGGCTGAGCACGAGGCGCCCCGCCTCCTCGGCGCCGAACAGCAGCGCCGCGGCACCGAGAATCGTGACCAGGGCCTCGCGGGAGTCCATACCCCCGGCCAGCTGGGCTTCGAGCCATGTCGTCACCCGCAGCGCGCCCTGCTCATCGAGCACGCAGGCTGCCGCCTCCCCGCTGCGCTCCCCCGGAGCGGCGGTGCTGGCGTGCGCGAGAACTGCGGCCAGCCCCTCGGGGACGCCGGACTCGACGAGCCGCTGTGCCAGCGACAGACATGATGGAGTGAGACTCACGCTTCAAGCCTGTCAACCGGAATGAGAGGAGGTCAACCCGGGTCCGCACGGCGCGCGAAAGATGACGCCGTCCCGGCCACCCGCCGATCACCGGCCGGAAGGACAGGACTCCGCGCTCAGACAGCCCGCCGGCGCGGCAGGAAGAACAGGCTCGCGGCCGCGGCGAAGCACAGCAGGGAAGCGGAGAGCCACGCGGTCATGTAGGTCCCGCTCACTTCGCGTCCCCACCCGGCCAGGAACGCGCCCACCCCGGCGCCGACCATGTGCGAGGCGAACACCCACCCGAACACTACTGAGCTCTTGGCCGCGCCGAAGTGCTCGCGGCACAGCGCCACGGTGGGCGGCACGGTCGCAACCCAGTCGAGCCCGTAGAAGACGATGAAGATCCACAGCGGCGGCTCGACGTCCGGCGCGAGCAGCGCGTTGACGGTGAGCAGCGAGGCCCCGCGCAGCGCGTAGTACGCGACGAGCAGTATCCACGGCCGCACACGGTCCGTGAGCCAGCCGGAGGCGACAGTGCCAATCACGTCGAACACGCCGATGAGCGCAAGCAGCCCTGACGCTGTGGTGGCGGGCATGCCGTGATCGTGCGCGGCGGGGATGAAATGGGTCTGCATGAGCCCGTTCGTGCTCCAGCCGCACACCCAGAACGTGAACAGCAGGATCCAGAAGGCCCTCGACCGCAGCGACTCGCGCAGCACCGAGAGAGCCTCCACCGCCGCGTTCCGGCGCACGACGGCGGGCGCCTCCTCACGCTGCACCGCCTTCTCGCGCTGCACGACCTCGTGCGGTGTTTCTCCGCGCTGCTCCGCGTCCTCATGTCGCGCCTCTCCGCGCTTCCCCTCTCGCAGCGCCGTCCCCGCACCCATCGGCGAGCTCTCCAGCTCCGGCGAGCTGGCGGCGTCGTGCGCAGGTGCGGGCGCGACGGCGGGCGACGCACCGTACGGCGCAACCCCCACCTCCGCGGGCGAGTTGGCGAACGGCCAAGCGAGCAGCGGCACGATCGCGAGCGCGAACACGGCGACAAGCAGCGCGGCGGTGCGCCAGCCCTCGTGCGCGGCCAGCTGCACCACGGCGGGCAGGAAGACCAGCTGTCCGCACGCGTTCGCGGCCGAGAAGAAGCCCATCACGAGCCCGCGCCGGGCCGCGAACCAGCGGTTGGCAACGACGGCGCCGAAGACGAGCGCGAGCATCCCCGTTCCCACGCCGATGAACACACCCCACAGCGCCCACAGCTGCCACGCGGCGGTCATGAGAGTGGTCAGACCACTCCCGGCCGCGACGAGGACGAGCGCCGTCGCCACGACCTTGCGCAGCGTGAACCGCTCCATGAGTACTGCGGCAAACGGCGCCACGAGGCCGTATATCACGAGGTTCGCCGTCACCGCGCCCGAGGTCTCGGCCCTCGTCCAGCCGAACTCGGCCTCGAGGGGCTCAAAGAGCGCGCCGGTCGTCGAACGGAAGGCGGCCGCGGCCACGAGCGCGAGAAGCGTCACGGCGGCGACGAGCCACGCGCGGTGCACGCCCCGACGCACGACGCCGGCCGGCTGGGTCTGCTGTCTGGTCTCGGTCACGCGGTGCCCGCCTCGGGGGTGCGCGCCTCAGGGGTTTCGCTCTCGGAGGTTCCGGTCTCCGAGGTTCCAGTCTCAGCGGTTCCGGCCTCGGAGGCTCCGGCCTCGAGGACGTCCTTGAGGGTGTCCAGGTCGGCCTGGACGGCCGCGGCGTCGGCCTCGAAGGCCTCATCGGTCACGCCCTCCGCACGGCGGAGGTGGAAGACCGCGAGGCTGTGCGCGCCGTCGGCGAGGATGCGGAACTGGTTCAGGACCACGCTCCCATCGGGCAGCATGACCTCGTGGTCGAGGATCCCGGCGGCAGTGTCGCCCACGAACCTCACCTCGACCGCACCCATCGGGGAGTCCGCGATCCAGCGGCCGTTCTCCGCACGGACGCCCGCCGCAAGGCCCGCGGCCCAGCGCGGGAGGTTGGCGGGATGGCCCGCGAAGGCAAAGACGGCGCGGGGCGACAGGGCGATCGGGACACTCAGGTGGCGGAACTCGGACACGGACAGAAGCGTACGCCAGCGGCATCCCCGCGAGCGGGGAGACCAACGGGGAGACGAGCGGGTCGGGCCGCGGTCCCGAGGCCGGTCGGGCCGGTCGGGCGCTCGCGAACCGTGCACCCTCGGACAAGCACCGGGCGCGCGTGGTCAAGCACGGCGGTGGCGCCTCGCCGGATGCTTGAACGAACACCGGACTCGATGAGGAGGACTTCATGGAAACGCTCGAGCACGCAGATACCCTGCTGGGATCGGTCGAGGCGCCCGAGGGCACGCCGCGGCAGGAGATGCTGGACCCGGCCACCGGGGAGCGGGTGGGCTTCGCGCCGCTGCAGAGCGTGGCGGACCTCGAGGCGGCCATCACGGCCGCGAGGGCCGCCCAGCCGGGCTGGGCGGCGCTGGGGCACGCGGCGCGCTCGGCGTCGCTGCTGCGGGCCGCGGACGCGGTCGAGGCAAACGCCGAAGAGCTGGCCCGGATCCTCTCCCGCGAGCAGGGCAAGCCGCTCAACGGCCCCAACGCCCGCTTCGAGGTCGGCGCGTGCGCGGCCTGGCTGCGCGCGACGGCCGCGACCGTCCTCGAGCCCGAGACCGTGGTCGACGCCGACGGGACCAAGGCGGTGCTGCACTACCGCCCGATCGGGGTCGTGGGTGCGATCGGGCCGTGGAACTGGCCCATGATGATCACCGTCTGGCAGATCGCCCCGGCCCTGCGCATGGGCAACACCGCCGTGGTCAAGCCCTCCGGCATGACCCCGCTGTCCGTCCTTGCCCTCGTCAAGGTCATCAACCAGGAACTGCCCGAGGGCGTCCTGCACGTGGTCCCCGGCCGCCGGGACGTGGGCGCGGCCCTGGCCGAGCACCCCGCGATCAGCAAGGTCATGTTCACCGGCTCCACCGCCACGGGCAAGTCGATCATCCGCTCCTCCGCGGACACCGTGAAGCGCCTGACCCTCGAGCTCGGCGGCAACGACGCCGGCATCGTCCTGCCCGACGCCGACCCGAAGGCCATCGCCGAGGGCCTCTTCTGGGGCGCGTTCATCAATACCGGCCAGACCTGCGCCGCCCTCAAACGCCTCTACGTGCACGAGGACATCTACGAGGACGTCTGCGCCGCCCTTACCGAGTACGCCGCGAACGTGCCGATGGGCGTGGGCCTGGACGAGCAGAACGTCCTGGGCCCGCTGCAGAACAGGTCCCAGTACGAGATTGTCGCCGGCCTCGTCCAGGACGCGAAGGACGCCGGCGCCCGCGTCCTCCTCGGCGGAAACCCAGACGAGAACCAGCCCGGCTACTTCTACCCCACCACCCTCGTCGCGGACATCGACAACGACAACCCCCTCGTGGCCCAGGAGCAGTTCGGCCCCGCCCTGCCCATCATCAAGTACACAAACGTGGACCACGCCGTCGTCATGGCCAACGCCCTGGAAGTCGGCCTCGGCGCCTCCGTGTGGGGCACCGACCCCGACCAGGCCCACGCCGTCGCCGCGCGCCTCGAAGCCGGCAGCGTCTGGATCAACAACCACGGCGCGGTGAACCCCATGGCCCCCTTCGGCGGTGCCAAGCAGTCCGGCTACGGCCTCGAATTCGGCACCGAAGGCCTCAAGCACCTCGGCCAACCCCAGGTCATCCACGGTTAATATGCATTTGTAGTTATATTCTGCCAGAGGACTATTTCCTTCTGGCCGGGGAGCTGGGCCCCACCGCGCGGAACGTGCGCGGCGGGGCCCTTCCCATGCCGCAATACGGAGCGAGCACCCCGGTGCGTCCACTAGGCTAGATCGGGTGTGACGACGGGCGAGGAAGGGCAACACGTGGCCGAGAGTGATATCGGGCTCGACCCTACCTTCGTCGGCGGCAGGTATCGGCTCCTCGAGGTCGCCGGCAGCGGCGCCATGGCCACGGTGCACCGGGCCCATGATGAGGTTCTGGGGCGCGACGTGGCCGTCAAGACCTTCCGTACCCACGCGCCGGACCCCCGCCACGAAGAACGTCGCCGTGGCGAGATGCAGGTGCTCGCGCGCCTCAACCACCCGAGCCTCGTGCGCCTCTACGACGCTGGCACCGACACCCAGGACGACGGGACCACTCAGGTCGCCTACCTCGTCATGGAGTTCGTCGACGGCACGGACCTGCGCCAGCGCCTTGCCTCAGGCGCCCTCACGTCCGACGACGCGCGCCTCCTGGCGCTCGACCTCGCCGGCGCCCTCGCGTACGTGCACGCGCTCGGGATCGTGCACCGCGACATCAAGCCCGCGAACATCCTCGTCCCCCACGCCGACCCGAACCACCGCCGCAGGCCTGTCAAACTCACCGACTTCGGGATCGCCCGCCTCACCGACGCCTCGAGGCTCACCCTCACGAACACGACGATCGGCACGGCCAACTATCTCAGCCCAGAGCAGGCGCGCGGCGAGAAGGTCGGACCGGCGTCGGACATCTACTCGCTCGGGCTCGTGCTCCTCGAATCCCTCACGGGCTCCATGGAGTTCACGGGCGGGGCGGTCGAGGCAGCCGTCGCGCGGCTCCTCCGCGATCCCCGCATCCCCACTCACCTCGGCGGCCCGTGGGCCTCGCTCCTCCCGCGTATGACGGCGCGCGACGCCGCCGACCGGCCCGACGCCACCGAGATTGTCCGGGTGCTCCGCGGGGAGGCCCCGGCCGACGGCGGGGCGCCGACTCGCGCCATCGAGTCCCCGGACCCTGCGGATGGCGGGCTCACCCAGGCGCTCGCGCCCGCCGTCGTCGAGGGCGCAGGCACGCGCGTGATGCCCTCGGCGGCCGCGGCTCTGCACACGGCCCCAATGAGCCGGCTGGGCGCGGAACAGGATGGCCAGCAGACCCGTGCGTGGCGCGCTGCCCCCCTCGTCCCCGAACTCCCCCAGGACCCGCCCGCGGTACCGGGCCACGCGCCGTCGTCCGCCCGGCCCCGTGGCGGATCCGGCGCCCGTGCGGCCCGCAGGCCACGACGCGGACTCTTCTGGGCCGCCGTCACGGTCGGGATCCTGGCCGCGCTCCTCGTGATCGTGCCGCTCGTGCTCCGGGCCGTGCTTCCCGCACAGCCCGCGAACCTGCCGCCCCTTCCCGCCTCCCCCGCTGTCTCCGGGCAGCTCGGGACGCATCTCGACCAGCTCGAACGGAGTCTCAGGCCATGACGGCACGCACCCTCTGGCTCGGCGCCGTGGCCGCAGGACTCGCGGCCACCCTCCTGAGCGGCTGTTCCCCCGCACCGGCCCTCGACGCCGGGGTTGCCTCGAAGCTCGCCAGTGCGGCGCAGGAGCTGCGCACCGAGGCCGCGACCGGACGGTACGCGGACGCGCTGGCGAAGCTCGACGCGCTCGAGCGCGAGGCGCGGAACGCGTCCTCGAACGGCACGATGAGCAGCGACCGGTCGTCGCAGGTCCTCGGAGCCATCGCGAGCGTGCGCAAGGACCTGCAGGCCCTTGCCTCGGCCCAGTCCGCCCCGACCGCGACCCTGGATCCGACGCCCACCCCCGAGCCCACGAGGCCCAAGGCCAAAGGCAAGAAGACGCCGGACCCTACCCCGCCGCCAGAGGACAACTGACCCCACGGGCTCCGGCGCTCAAGCGTCGCGGCCCGGGATCGGTGCGCCGCTCGGGAGGCCAGCGGCGACATAGCCGGCATAGAGCTGACCCCAGTCGTCCGGCCGATCGGCGGTCCCCGGCCCCGAGTGCGGGGCGGTTGAGGCCAGTCGCTCGAGCTTCTTCGCGAGTTCCCGCAGGCACACGTGCCACCCGGCGGCATTGCGCGCGGCCGCGGTGCTGTCTGCAAGCCAGTCCCGGAGCGTGAGCTCGCACTCGTCGTCCGAGCCCTCGACAAGGAATTCCATGAGGTCGCCGCCCCAGGCGAAGGCCCAGCGCCGGGGCGGGTCCCAGTCGACGATCTGGTCCGTGCTGCCGCCCGCCGCGTCGTTCGGGTCGCCGCTGAAGGTGACCGTGCCGGCGTCATGCGCGATCTGCACGCGCGAGGGAAACCAGCCGGCGAGACCGTCCTCGGTGCTCACGGCCGTCCACAAGTCCGCGGCCGGGACCGGATAGGACCGGATGAACGTCACGGCGCCGCGTCCCTCGACCTCGGCATACTCGCCGTCGAGCTCCTCGAGTCCAGACATTTGCGCGCCCCTTCCGTACGGTTCCCGGCCACCGGGGCCCTTCTGCATGCTAGGCACGCACGACGGCGATGGGTCAAGGTCCGCTCTCACTGTCATCGATCAGCGTAAATATGATCAAAGATCTTACATAGAATTTGATCAAAAGTGATCATCCGACGTGTATAAGCCAGACCAGATGATCGCGGAGATTCGCCCGGATCGTCGCTCGGATTGCGCGGCAGGAGGCCGCTCAAACGGCACTGGTCTGGGCAGCGAGGAGCTTCCTGATGCGGTCCGTCGCGTTGGCGAGTGAGGCGTCATTGACCGCTGCCGCGGCGACGGGGTCCCGATGTCGGGCGGCCACTATCAGGTCCTCCTGATAGCGCCACAGAGAATCGTCCCCCGCCGCGGACAGGGTTCCGTCGGCGCCCACGATCTTGTACGCGCGGCATTGCTGCCAGAGGTTGCGGATCATCCGGATGAGGAGCGGGTTGCCGGCTCTTCCGTAGAGGATCTCGAGCAGTGCCTCGTCGTGGTCGAGGAGGGCGATGACCTCATGCTCCCTGATCGCCGTGAGCATCAAGTCATACTCCGCCTGCATCCGGTCGCCGTCCTGGGCCGTGACGTGCGGTGCGCCCAAGCGTGCGGCCTCGACCTCGAGAAGCCGCCGCATGTCGTAGACATGGAGCAGCTCTTCGAGAGTGAGGGTCTTCACGACCGCGCCCTTGTGCGGCTCGCGCGCGACCATGCCGGACACCTCCAGCCGGCGGATGGCTTCCCTCACCGGCATCGCACTCGTCCCGACCTGGTCCGCCAGCTCGCGCACGGTCAGCCGGGAGCCCCCGGGCAGCTCGCCGCTGAGAATCGCCTGATGGATCGTTTCGTACACCTGATCAGTCAGGAGCACAGGCTCGACCCTCTTGGCTATGGCTATGGACATGGATCAAATATACAAACTGGGTTCCGGCCAAAGGCAAGACCCAGAGCCTCTTTGGACCACTTCTCCAGATTCTCTTGATCTTTGATCCAAAGTAGCCCACTATGAGGAAGGTCACACCGCCGACCCGGAGTCCTCTGGAGAGGCACTGATGTTCTCCCACCCGGCAGGCGGCAGTGCACCGCATACCCGACCTCCGTGGGGAGCTCCGATTCCCCAGAAGGGCAACTCCCATGAAGAACGTTGTTAGCGCACGGGGCTGCACCGTCGGCCCGTCCCCCGGTTGGAATCCCAGTCACGCGAACACGCCCGGACTCGGGCTTGGATCCGTGCACGCGAAGCCCGTCGCCACAGGCCGCTCCCGGCCCAGCCGAGGGGCCGGTGGAGACCGATGAGCACGGTCAACGACGCGCGGCCGGCCACCGAGGCGTCCGACGACATCCGGGTGGCGCATCGCGCCCACTGGGGCTGGTGGATCCTCTCTGCGCTGGTCCTCTTGTTCGCGGGCGGCATCGTCCAGATGCTGTTCACCAATCCGAACCTGCAGTGGGACGTTGTAGCGAGCTGGTTCTTCAGCCAGAGCATCGTGTTCGGTCTCCTGCGGACCCTCGAGCTGACAGTCCTGTCGATGCTCTTCGGCATCTTGCTCGGCATGCTCACCGCCGTCATGCGGCTCTCGCCGATCCGGATCCTCTCGACGGTCGCATGGTTCTACACGTGGTTCTTCCGGGGAACGCCACTCCTGGTCCAGCTGATCTTCTGGTACAACCTTGCGGCACTCTTCCCGACGATCGATGTGGGCATTCCCTTCATCGGTCCGACGATCTGGGCGGGCAACGCCAACCAGATCGTGACCCCCTTCATGGCCGCCCTCCTCGGGCTCGCACTCAACGAAGGCGCCTACATGTCCGAGATCGTCCGGGGCGGCATCCTCTCGGTGGACCAGGGCCAGCTCGAGGCCTCGGTCGCGCTCGGCATGCGCACATCACGCGCGCTGCGCCGCGTCATCCTCCCCCAGGCGATGCGCGTGATCGTGCCGCCGACGGGCAACCAGGTCATCGGCATGCTCAAGTCCACCTCGCTCGTGAGCGTGACCTCGATGCCGGAACTGCTGTACTCGGCACAGCTCGTCTACAACCGCACCTTCCAGACCATCCCGCTGCTCATCGTCGCGAGCATCTGGTACCTGATCGTCACGAGCGTCCTGAGCATCATCCAGTACTACATCGAGCGCCACTACGCCAAGGGCGGCCGCCGCGCGCTGCCGCCCACCCCGTGGGAGAAGCTCAAGCGCACGATCGCAGGAATCGTTCCCGCCCAGACCAAGTCAGCCACTGCAACCAGGAGGGCCTGATGACCGCCTCATCCACCACCCCGGCCGCCAGGCAGACCGGCGCGCGCGAGGTCGTCCTCCGGGTCACCGGACTCAAGAAGCGCTTCGGCCCCCTGGAAGTCCTCAAGGGCGTCGACCTGACCGTCGAGCGAGGCGAGGTGATGTGCATTATCGGGCCTTCGGGCTCGGGGAAGAGCACGCTGCTGCGCAGCATGAACCACCTCGAGGAGATCGACGGCGGCCGGGTCGAACTGGACGGCGAGCTCGTGGGCTACCGACAGCACGGACACAAGTACGTCACCCTGCCGGAGAAGTTCCTCGCACGCCAGCGGACCAAGATGGGCATGGTCTTCCAGTCCTTCAATCTGTTCCCGCACATGACCGTCCTGCAGAACATCATCGAGTCCCCGGTGGGGGTGCTCAAGCAGGATTCGAAGGAGGCCAAGGCCACCGCCATGGCCCTCCTCGAGAAGGTCGGCCTTGCCGAGAAGGCCCACCACTACCCCCGCCAGCTCTCAGGAGGCCAGCAGCAGCGCGTTGCGATCGCCCGTGCCCTCGCGATGAAGCCCCGCGTCATGCTGTTCGACGAGCCCACCTCCGCGCTCGACCCCGAGCTGGTCGGTGAAGTCCTCGACGTGATGAAGGACCTCGCCCGCGAGGGCCTGACGATGGTCGTGGTCACCCACGAGATGGGTTTTGCCCGGGAGGTCGCCGACTCGGTGCTCTTCATGGACGGCGGGGTCGTCGTCGAACGCGGACACCCGCACGACGTCCTGCTCAACCCCCAGATGCCCCGTACGAGGGAATTCCTCTCCAAGGTCCTCTGACCCACCCGCCGCTCCTACCCGCCCGCTCCTACCCGCCCCGCACGCACCTCCCCGGCCACGACGACGATGTCCGACCGACTCCGCACGACCGACCAGACTCACTCGAAAGGTTCTTCCATGTACCGACGCCCTTCCCTGCACGCCTCCCTCACCGTCGCGGCAGTCGCAGCCGTCGCCGCCCTGGGACTGTCCGCCTGCTCCGATCCCGGCTCGACGTCCAACGCCGGGAGCAACAGCTCGGCCAACGCCTCGGCCGCCGGCGCATCGAATGTCACCACGACGTGGGGGCTCAAGCCAGTCGACTCAGTGACGGCGCTCGTGCCGGCGGACGTCAAGGACAAAGCCATCCAGAATGGCATCTACAACGACTTCGCGCCCCAGGACTTCGAGGAGAACGGTCAGCTCGTCGGCATCCAGCCCGACATCGTCCTCGCGCTCAGCGAGGTCATGGGCGTGAAGGTGAACAACGTCTCTGTCGGCACGTTCGACTCGCTCATTCCGGGCCTCAGCAGCGGCCGGTATGACATCTCGTCTGCCGACTTCGGCGTCACCAAGCCCCGCCTCGCCCAGGTCGACTTCGTGTCGGAGTTCGCCGTCGGCACCTCCTTCGCCTCGAAGACCGGAAGCGGCATCACCGTGGAGAGTGCCACCGACCTGTGCGGCCACTCGGTCGGCGTCCTCTCCGGCTCCTACTTCATCGACCAGGTCAACCAGGCCAGCGCCGACTGTGCCAAGGCCGGCAAGGCGGCCGTCACGCTGCAGACCTATCCCGACGACGGCGCGCGGCTCCTCGCCGTCTCCAACGGCCGCAGCGAGCTCACCGCCACCACGACCGACGCCATGGCCTACGCGATCAAGTCCCAGAGCCTCCCGCTCACCCTCCAGAAGTTCGTCTACCAGCCGCTCGAACTGGGCATCGCCCTGAAGAAGGGCAGCACCCTCGGCCCGGCGATGCAGGCAGCGATGAAGGAGATCGTCAGCAACGGAACCTACGCCAAGATCCTGAAGAAGTGGGGCGTCAGCGACATCGCGTACGGCTCCGCCGACAAGGTCACGCTGTACACGAACGCCTCCCAGCTGCCCGGCTGATCCAGGCCCCGCACCCATCACGTCCCGTACCACCACGGACGCTGACCCATCCCCTGTCCCTGCGTCCCGCATCCCCGCTCCCGGATGCGGGGCGCAGGCATGATCGTGAGGAACACCTTGGCTGCAATGGATCACCTTGCCTTCCTCGGGTGCGGATCGATGAACGAGGCCATCCTGGCCGGACTCCTCGCCGCAGGCCTCCCGAAGGAGGGCGCCACCGCCACCGTCCGGCGACGCGGGCGCGCCGAGGAGCTGGCAAGCCGCTACGGGGTCACCGTCCTCGCGGCGGACGACACCTCTGACGCGAACCGGCGGGCCGTGCGCGATGCGTCGCTCGTGATCATCGGGGTCCGGCCCGTCGACGTGTCAGCGCTCGCGACCGAGATCGCCCCGGCTCTGCCCCGCTCGGCCGTGGTCGTGAGCGTGGCGGCGGCGGTGACGATCGGCCAGCTCGAGCATCTGCTGCCGCCGGGTCAGCCCGTGGTCCGTGTGCTGCCGAACAGCCCTTCGCGTCTCGGCAGCGGTGTGATCGCCGTCTGCGGGGGCACGGGCGCCTCCCGGGAGCAGGTCGACCACGTGAAGGGGCTGCTCGCGGCTCTGGGGCTGGTCGTCGAGGTACCGGAGGAGCACATCGACGTGGTGAGCGCCGTGAGCGGATCCGGTCCCGCCTACGCGTTCTATCTGGCTGTGGCGATGGCCGACGCCGGCACCCGGCTGGGGCTCGATCGCGGCCTCGCGGCCGACATCGCCCGCCAGACGCTTGTCGGCGCGGGCCGCCTGCTGGCCGAACCGGGTGCCGATCCCGCGGTGCTCCTCGGTCCCTTCGTTGGCCCGGACACGACGACCGGGGGAGCGATCGACGTCTTCGACGAGCGCGGCCTGGGCACCATCATCGCCGATGGTGTGCGCGCGGCCCACGAGCGCTCAGAGGCGCTCGCCCGCAGGCTCGGCTGAACGACGTCCCGAACCGGTCAGTGCCGGTAGATGGCGCGCACCAAGAGGTCGAACGCGCGATCGGGGAGGATTCGCCGGAGCGCCATGAGGAACTTGGCGCCGCGGCCGACCGGGTATCGTGGGGCCGGCCTCCGGGACTGCACGGCATGGAGGATCGTGTCCGCGACGACTGCGGGCGGCGAGCCCACCCCCGGGCGGTCTGCGGTCTGGAGGACGCCGGCCACCCGGCGTGCCGAGTTCGCGTACGGGCCACCTGCGGAGGCCGCCAGAAGCGTGGTCTGGGCGATCCCGCTCCACTCGGACAGTATCGGGCCCGGCTGGATCACGACCACCCTGATGCCGAACTTCCGCAGCTCGATCCGCAGCGAGTCGGAGAGCCCCTCCACAGCGAACTTCGTCGCGTGGTACCAGGATCCGAGCGGCTCGTAGAACTTCCCGCCGATCGAGGAGACGTTCACGATGGTCCCGGAGCGTCGCTCGCGCATGCCCGGCAGGAGAAGCTGGGTGAGGCGCGCAAGCCCGAAGACGTTGACGTCGAACTGGCGGCGCGCCTCATCGATCGGGACGTCCTCGAGGGCGCCGAACGACCCGTACCCGGCGTTGTTCACGAGGACGTCGACGCGCCCGGCCTCCGCGAGGACCTTGCGGACGCCGTCGGTGAGCGAGGCGTCATCGGTGACGTCGAGCGCGAGGATGCGGGCGCCGTCGTGCGCGAGGCCCTCCATCCGCTCGACCCTGCGTGCCGCCGCGTAGACGGTGTACCCCGCGCCCAGGAGGGAGCGGACGGTGGCCTCGCCGATCCCGCTCGACGCGCCCGTGACAAGAGCAACCTGCTGCATGGCGCCCACGCTACCCTGCGGCTGCACCCGACGGAGCCGCCGCCGCGCGTGGACCGATGCTGGGACAAGGAAACCCCGCCGAGTATCGGGACATGGTGGGAAGGGGGGAGCCCACCATGCCCCGATACCCTGCGGGGTGTTCCGAGTTTACCCAACGGCTGCTGGGAAAACCATGGCTTTCAGTCGAGGCCGGCCGCGCGCCATGCGCCCATGCCGCCGCGCACCGAGTAGGCCGTGATGCCCGCAGCCGCGAGCTGACGGGCCGCAGCGGCCGAGCGGATGCCGGACGCACAAATGGCGACGACGGGGCGGTCCTTGCGCAGGCCGGTGATCCGTGTCGGGAGCGCGTCGAGAGGCATGTGGTGGGCGCGGCGTGCGTGGCCGAGGCGCCACTCGGCCGGCGTGCGGACGTCGGCGAGGACGGCTCCCTCGCGGACGAGGTCCTGGGCCTGCTGCGCGGAGACGGTGGCGTACGGCTTGGCGAAGAGCTTGCTGAGGAATCCCATGGCGGACCTTTCGGGTGGGTGGAGTGTGGAGTGTAAGGACGGGGCTGTGCGGTGGGGGCAGCGGCTCAGATGGCCAGCAGTCCGGTGGTGCCGACGATCGCGGTTCCCATGCCCACCGCGGACAGCAGGACCACGAAGGCCCGCTGGAGGATGTTGGGCGGAAGCCTGCGGCCGAGACGGGCTGCGACCAGGGAACCGACAATCGCGGCCGCGGCCAGGAACACGACGGGCACACCGGTGCCAGCCGGCTGGAAGAGCTGCGCCCCGTGCTGGCTGAGCCCCGCGATCGAGTTGACCGCAATGACGGGCAACGACGTCGCCGCGGCGGCCCGCAGCGGCATCCTCAGGGCAATCAGCAGCACGGGCGTCAGGAGGAAGCCGCCGCCCACGCCGAGCAGACCGGTCAGGAAGCCGACGGCGATGGCGGCGAGGGCGCTGGGCGCCCAGCAGCGCAGCCGCTCCGCGGCGCTCCCTGTCGAGCAGGTGAGCTCGCCCTCCGCCGTGGGCTTGCGCCGGTACGACGCGACCGCTGCCGCCACGGCGAGCGCAGCCACGCCGAGGAGCAGGTACGGTCCGGGGATTCCGCGGCCGACGGCGGCACCGGCCATCGCAGCCGGCGCACCGAGGACGGCGAACGTGGCCGCGATGCCCCAGCGCGTGTGCCGGGCCGCCCCGCCGATGAGGGCGACCACGGCGGCGGATGCGACGACGAGCAGCGACGCGGCAACGGCGTCGTGCGGCTCGAGACCGAGGAGGACGAACGCCGGGACGGCAAGGATGCCCCCTCCCGAGCCGAAGAGACCGATCACGGACCCGACCGCCAGTGCGGCGAGGACGGGGAGTGCGGCGGCGAGCACCGTCACGCCGGGAACACGAGCGGGCGGCCCTCGGCCTGCCACTGCATCATGCCGCCAGCCACGCTGACGACGTCGTAGCCGAGCTGCCCGAGGGCCTCGGCAACGCGTCCGCTGCGGTTGCCGGAGCGGCACACGACGTGGACCGGCCGCGACTTGTCGATCTCGTCCAGACGACCGGGGATCTGGCCCATCGGGATGTGGCGCGCGCCCGGGATCATGCCGTCGGCGACCTCGAAGTCCTCACGGACGTCGATGATCTGGACGGTGTCGGCGGCTTCCGCCGTCTGGGCGGTGGTGGTCTCGATCATGCGTGGCTCCTGGGAGGGGTCCGGTCAATCTGTGCGTGATTCGAGTATCCAATACCCCTAGGGGTATGTCAAAATACCCAGAGGGGTACACTGGAACGTGCCTCTCGGGGCACCCAACCACAGAAGGAAGAACCCATGAACGTGGAACCCGAGTCCATGAAGGCGGCCATCAACCGGCTCAAGCGTGCGCAGGGACAGCTCAATGCCGTAGTCCGCATGCTCGAAGAGGGCCAGGACTGCAAGTCGATCATCACCCAGCTCTCCGCGGTCTCGAGCGCCGTGGACAAGGCTGGCTTCGCGATCATCGCCACGAACCTGCAGCAGTGCCTCACCAACCCCGAGCGCGGCGGCGATGTGGCCGAGCTCGAGAAGATGTTCCTTAGCCTGGCCTGAGCCTCTGCTGGCTCTCTGCCATCCGGCAATTGTCGGCCAACCGTGGGTACAGACGGCCGGGACCCACGGTCAGCCGACCATCGCTGGGGTAGCGGAGCCGAACGGCGTGAGAGGCTGGTGCGCATGAGCCTCCGCCGCCTCGCCGCCTCGTCCCGCTCCCAGGTGCCGCCGTTCGCGGTCATGGACATCCTGGCCCGCGTCGACGCGCTGCGGGCCGAGGGACGCGACGTCGTGAGCCTGTGCGCGGGGGAGCCCTCGGCCGGGGCCCCGGGTGCGGTCTCGGCACGGGCTGCCGAGATCCATGCCTCCGGCAGGCCCCTCACGTACACCCCCGCCCTCGGCACCGCGGAACTGCGTGCTGCGATCGCGGGGCACTACCGCCGCTGGTACGGCCTCGACGTCGATCCCGGGCAGGTCGCGGTGACCACGGGCTCCTCCGGGGCGTTCATGCTCTCGTTCCTCGCGGCCTTCGAGGCCGGCGACCGCGTGGCGCTCGCCCGTCCGGGCTACCCCGCGTACCGGAACATCCTCGCGGCGCTCGGGTGCGAGGTCGTGGAGGTCGACGCCGGCCCCGAGACCCGCTACCAGCCCACCCCCGCGATGCTCGACGCCGCGGCCTCCGAACGCGGGCCGCTCGCCGGCGTCGTCCTCGCCTCCCCCGCCAACCCGACCGGGACCATGGTCAGCCGCGCGGAGCTCGCGGCCCTGACGGACTGGTGCGCGGCGAACGGGGCGCGGCTCGTGAGCGACGAGATCTACCACGGCATCACGTACGCCGGCGCGGATCCGGCGGATCCGGCGGATCCCGCGGATCCCGCGGATCCCGTCGATCCCGTCGATTCCGTCGATTCCGTCACCGGCGACGAGCACAGCACCCGCGGGGTGTGCGCGTGGGAGCTGGACCGGGAGGCGATCGTGATCTCGAGCTTCTCGAAGTACTGGGGCATGACGGGGTGGCGGCTCGGCTGGATGCTGGTGCCGAAGGAGCTGGTGAGCGCGGTGGACGCGCTGGCCGGCAACGTGGCGCTGTGCCCGCCGGCACCGTCGCAGCTCGCGGCAGTGGAGGCCTTCACCCCGGATTCGTACACCCAGGCCGACGCGTGGGTCGCCGGGTACGCCCAGACGCGCCAGACGCTGCTCGACGCGCTTCCGGCCCTCGGCTGGGGCCCGGCCGCCCCTGCGGACGGCGCGTTCTACCTGTATGCCGAGCTCGGCGCCCAGCTCGAACGGTTTGGGGACTCGCGGGAATACTGCCGCGCACTGCTCGAGGCGGAGGGCGTGGCCCTCGTTCCGGGCACAGACTTCGACGCCGTCCACGGCGGGCGTGCGGTCCGGCTTTCCTTCGCGGCCGGGCAGGTGGCAGTCGAGTCAGCGATCGAGCGGATCCTGCGCTTCCAGAGGGCGTAGGCCCGCTGGGAGCTCGGCTGCTCGGTCTCCGGGCGCTCCGATTCGGCACCGGATCGGTGCCGGACCCGCGGCAGAGGTCGGGCTCAGGATCCGCGCTCCGCTGCTCAGAAGCCGGACGAGCTCCCCGAGCCCGAGAAGCTCCCTCCGCTGCCGCCGTAGCCCGTGGTCGAGGATGACCGTGCCGAGTCCACGGCGGAGTAGCCCGAGTTGATCCCGCTGCTGAAGCTCACAATGCTGATCACGGGCAGCTGCGGGTACGCGACGTCGAGGATGCTGCCCTGGGTGCGGTGCGTGGTCCTCCACGTCTGCCTCGACGCGTCGAGCTTCTGGCGCATGAGATCCCGCTCTTTGTCGGTCTTCGCGTGGTCGCGGATCACCGCCTCGGCGTGGAGGTCGAGGGCCTCGCCGAGGCGCTCTCGGACGCGCTTGAGCCCGTCGAGGGCGCCCTCCGGCATCACGGAACGGTCCTCGAGGCCTGCACCGAGCCGCTCGAGGTCCGCACGTGCGCGGGTGGCCTCAGCGCGGACCGCCTCTGCGGTCTCGGGCGAACCGGCGGTGTGCTTCGCCCGGAGCATGCCGTCGATCCCGTCCAGCTGGTCCGTCAGCTCCGCCGTCTGATTGCGCCAGGCCGCACGCCACCGCGAGTCCATCGTGAGGATCGAGTTCGTGTCGGCGATCGCATCGTCGAGGCCGTCGAGGGTCTCCGCGATCTCCTCATAGCGCCGTGCCTCCTTGACGTACTTCGAGGTTGAGCGCTCCCTGGGCCGAAGGCCCGTGAGCTGGTCCCTCAGCTCGGTCGCCTCCCGATGCTGTGCCCTGAAGCTGTGCCAGCGCTCGAGGACTAGGCCGCCGTACGAAGACGATTCCGGAATGGTCGAGGCATTGAGTTCGGTCTCGTCGAGCTTGAGCGTCACGGACGAGTACGAGCGATCGCCCGCTTCCAGGGCCAGGGCGAACTTCCTCCGCCGCCAGCCCCGTACCCCGATCCAGGTGCCGACGCCGCCGAGGACCACGAGCCCGACAGCCCCTTCGGTGATGAAGGCGGCCGGAGAGAGGTACCACGGCCGCCCAATCCGGGACGCGGCAGACTTCACCCCGGCGATCGTCCCATCGGTCCACTGGGCCGTCCGGAACAGGTCCTTCGTATCGTCCTGGATCGCCTTCTCCTGGCCCGGGCCCACCTTGCGATCCTCGCCGAAGTATGTCCCGACCTTCCGGCCGGTGGTGTCGAGGGCGAAGATGAACAGCCCGTCGGCCCACTTCTGCCCGTCCGCACTGATCCACTCAGGGTGGTTCGCCCGTGCGAACTGCAGCACGGCCTCGTTGAGGTTGTCACTGGCCTGTCCTGCACGCGTGAACACGACAACCTTGGTGGGCACATAGAACGAGATCCCGGCGAGCGCGGGATCAAGCTGCGGTCGGTACAGTGCGCCGGCCGTGTCCTCGACCACCACCTCGCTCGGCGACACGGCGAGCGCGGCAGGCGGGGCCAAGCCTCCGAGCACAGAGGCGAGAACCGCACCGGCGAACATAACAGCCGCGGCGAGCCCCGACAGCAACTTCATGGCGTTCCCCCGGTTGAGCGCGGCCCGTGGTGAGCCGACAACGTCAGCCTAGGCACCGCCGTCGTGCGTCCGCATCGGCCCTTGGGCCTATGTGGACAACTCTCCAATGCGGCGCTAGGAGACCGGGAACTCCTCGGTGTCCACGTCGGCCTGCGCGGCAGCCGAGTAGCGCCCGCCGGCAACCGTTCCCTCGTTGACGAGCTCGTCGACGCGCGAGGACGTCCGCCGAAAGCTCGAGCGAACCGGCCGCGAAGTCCTCGTTGAGGTGGGCGGAGCTGCGCGTGCCGGGCAGCGCGATCACGTGCTCGCCGCGGGAAAGGACCCAGGCGATCGCGAGCTGCGCGGGCGAGCACCCGGCGTCGTCCGCGAGGGCGCCGAAGAGGTCGAGGAGCGCGAGGTTCGCAGGCCAGTGCTCGGCGTCGAACCGCGGCATCGAGCGGCGCAGGTCCCAGTCCGGCAGCCCGGACGGATCCCGCAGCACGCCGCCGAAGGCGCCCCGGCCCACGGGGCTGAACGCGACGAACGCGATGCCGAGTTCACGGCAGGCCTCGAGCGTGCCGAGCTCCGGGTTGCGGGTCCATGGCGAGTACTCGCTCTGCAGCGCGGCGATGGGGTACTCGGCGTGGCCGCGGCGCAGCACGTCGGTACCAATCTCGGAGAGGCCGACGGCGCCGATCTTGCCTTCGCGGACGAGCCCCCCGAGGGCTCCGACCGACTCCTCGATGGGGACGGTCCGGTCCCACCGGTGCAGGTAGTACAGGTCAATCCGGTCCGTCCGCAGCCGGCGCAGCGAGGCGTCGACGTGCGCACGGAGGGTTTCGGGCCGGCCGTCGATCACGCGGCGCCCCTCTGCTGAGGACATGCCGCCTTTGGAGGCGAGGAAGAACTCCCCGCGGCGGGACGCGAGCGTCTCCCCGAGGAGTATCTCGTTGGCCGTGGCGCCGTAGATGGTGGCGGTGTCGAAATGGGTGACGCCCTCGTCCAAGGCGTGGAGCAGGAGCTTGGCGGCGTCCTCGCGGGACGGAAGCGGGCCGTAGGCCTGGTTGAGGTTCATCCAGCCGAAGCCGACGGGGCCCACGTTCGTTCCGGCAATCGTGCGGGGAGTCAAGGTCATCCCCCGATCCTCCCATGGCAACCGTGAGGCCTGTGCGCCAGGCAGCACGCCCATGGCGCACGTGTGGCCGGCCCGCGGCTGCGCGGAGGGAGGCTCAGCCTCGAACGAGCGCCTCACCGTGAACGCTAGCGCGGATGCTCAGATCCAGCGAGGAGGCATGGGGACCTCTGCGAGCAGTGCGCCGTCGCGCGTCGCGGTGAGCGGCTGGCCTGGTTCGGTGCCGCGGCCGGCGGCCCAGCGGGCGACGGCGGCGAGCGGCCCGGTCACGACGGTCCCTGGCGCGTCGGGGTCGCCGAGGGTGAGCCCGTCCTCGGCGCCGAGGACGCGCACGGCGAGCCCGGCGGTCTCGGCGCGCTTCTCCCACGCTCCCCAGATGTCCCCGATCAGGCGGCGGAGCACCCCAGTGGGGATGTCCGCGAAGCGGGCGCCGTTGTCCAGGTCGACCGCGTGCAGCCATACCTCGCGGGTGCGCATCCACACGGTCTCGGACACGGGCACTGTCCGGCCCTGGGCGGTGCGGACCTCCTCGCCCCACCGGGCGTCGGGGAGGTCGCGCCACTCGACCGAGAGGTGGATCGCGGAGTGGTCGTACAGGTTGAGCAGCGCTGTGGGGGGCAGAGTCGCTCCGAACTCGATCTCCTCGTTCCGCGCCTCGGGCGAGGGGTACATCGGGGTCTCGATCCCGGTGGCGGCCCACTCGACGAGACGGGCGACGGCGCGGGCGTTGTAGCCCACGTGCGCGATGACGTGGCGGCGGGACCAGCCCGGCAGCAGGGACGGCTCGTCCGTGTCGGTGTAGGCGAGCTCGTTGAGCTTGCGGGCGAAGAACGCCGTGCCGCGCCGGACCGTGAGCAGCCCGGCGCGGGTCTCGGCGTCTGTCACGAGGTCGTGGCGGGCAACCATCTCAGGCGTTTCCGGAGGAGGCCGCCGCGAGATCGACGCCGGCTGGCAGCACCCCGGGCACGGCCGGACCCGCGGCCTGGGCGCGGGCGACGTTGCGGAGCTGCCCGATGCCCTCGATCGCCACGGTGACCGTCTGCCCGTCGGTGAGGTACACCTCGGGGGTGCGGGCGCGGCCCACACCGCCGGTGGTGCCGGTCAGGATGAGGTCCCCCGGGTTGAGGGTGATCATCTCGGAGATGTAGGAGACGAGGTATTCCGGCGTGAACACGAGGTCCCCGATGGACCCGGTCTGCATCCTGGCCCCGTCGACCTCGGTCGTGATCGCCGCGTCCGCGCCGAGCTCCTCCGGGGTGACCATGACGGGCCCGACCGGGGTGGAGGCCTCCCACATCTTGCCCTGGAGCCACTCCTTGGTGCGGAACTGGTACGTGCGCATCGAGATGTCGTTCGCCGCGGTGTACCCGGCGATGTACCCGGCCGCTTCGGCCTCGGGCACGCGGCGGGCCCGCTTGCCGATCACAACGACGAGCTCGGCCTCCCAGTCGATCGCGGGGTCCGCGGCGGGCAGCTCGATGTCGTCGTAGGGGCCGGTGAGGGTTTCGGCGAACTTCGCGAACAGTGTCGGGTGCGCGGGAAGGCCCCGGCCCATCTCCTTGATGTGCGAGGCGTAGTTCAGGCCCACGCACACCACCTTGGACGGGGCGGGGACCACGGCGGCGAGGTCGGCGCCCTGCACGGGGTGCCGCGCGCCGTCGGCCGCCGCCGCGATGTCCTTCCAGCCGGGCGCGGCCAGGAGCGCACCCAGGTCCGCGTACCCGGTCACTTCGACGAATGCGTCCCCGTCCTGGCGGGCGGCAGCGGTTGCCCCGGAGGGCAGGCGGAGGGTTGTGACCTTCACTGGTGCTGGTCCTTCGTGGTCGTCTGGCCTTCGATGAAGGTGCGGTTCAGGTGCAGGCGCTCGAAGATCGGCTGGTCGCCGAACGTGAACAGGTCGAACTGGGTCTCGGCCTCGATGGACCACGCGGCCCACGAGGGGACCACGATCATGTCGCCCTTCGTCACGGTGGTCCGCTCGCCGTTGAGCACGAACGCGCCCTGGCCCTCGAAGACCTGGTACACGCTCGAGCCGACCTCGCGGGTCGTGCGTGTCGCGACGCCGGGGCGGAGCCGGTGGAACTCGGCGCGGATCGTGGGGATGACGTCCCCGCCCGTGGTCGGGTTGGCGTAGCGGACTGCGGCGTGGCCCTGGCCCACCGTGGCCGGGTAGCCCTCGTCCTCGAGCGCGAGCTGCTCGGTCAGGGCCCGGTCGGTGTACTCCCACCGGTAGGCCCCGATCGGGGTCGCCGGGGTGTTCTCGAGCCGCGAGAGCGGCCGCAGGCCCGGGTGGCACCAGAGCCGCTCCGAGCGCGAGATGTCCGGGGTGGCCTCATCGGTCACCCGCTCGGTGCCGAACTCGAAGAAGCCCGCGTCCATGCCGCGCACGAACGGGATGTCCAACCCGTCGATCCACGCCATCGGCGCATCGGTGTCGTTGTGGTGGCCGTGGAAGTTCCACCCCGGCTGCGGCAGGAAGTCACCGCGGGACATGCGCACCGGGTCGCCGTTCACCACGGTCCACACGCCCTCGCCCTCCACCACGAACCGGAACGCGTTCTGCGAATGCCGGTGCTCGGGGGCAACCTCGTGGCCGCCGAGGTACTGGACCGCGGCCCACAGGGTCGGGGTCGCATAGGGAAGCCCACCCAGGCCCGGGTTCGCCAGGGCGATCGCGCGACGCTCCCCGCCCCGGCCCACCGGCACCAGATCCCCGGCGCGGGCGGCCAGCGGAAGGATCGTGTCCCACCGCCACACGTGTGGCACCGCCGCCGGAGACGGGACCATCGGCATCAGCTCGTCGATCTGCGTCCACAGCGGAACCATGTTCTCCCGCGACATCGTCGCGTACATCGCCGCCAGCTCCGCCGCCTCCCCAGGGGTCAGCTCGGACGCGACCATCACGTTCTTGACTGACTCGTGCGATGTCTCACGGGTCGTCTCTGGGAACGCGCTCATCATGGCCTCCTCGCCATTGAAGTTCTTGGCTCCGCTTCGAGGCTATGGGCGACGCTCACGGTTCGGCACTGATTTCTGCCCTGCGGAAGGTGTCCGGACGCGCCTACCGCGCCGGCTCGACCCTGCCGGAGACCTCGCCGAACGAGACGGTGGTCCCGCCAGGCCCCGGCGCGGTCGCCGCCATCGTCACGGTCTGGCCGTCCTCGAGGAACGTCATGGACCCTTCTGGGCGGGCATCCTGGCGGTCGCTGCGGTGACCACGGCCTTCAGCCCCGAGGGCAAGGACGGGCCATCGACTGAGGGCCTCGGCCTGCAGCTTTCGGGCGGACGGGTGGGGACCCTAGTGCTCCCCACCCGGCCTTGACCAGGCTCAGTTCACGGGACCACCAGCACCCGGCCACGGACGTCTCCGGATTCCAACGCCTCGTGGGCTTTGGCCGCATCGGCGAGGCGGAACGTTGCCCCGACCCGGGACACGAGGCCGCCTTCAGCCAGAAGGCTGTTGATAACCCTCGCCGCACCGGCCAGGTCCGAGACCGAGGCGTTGCTGATGGCGAATCCGCAGAGCTTGGCGTCCCGGGTGTACAGGGCACCCACGGGCAGAATCGGGGCTGCAGCCATGCCTGCCATCATGATCACGCGCGCGCCCTGGCGAAGGAGAGGCAGCGTCACCTCGAAGTCGTGGTGCCCGCTGTTGTCCCACCAGACATCAACGCCGGCAGGTGCGGCATGGCCGATCTTCACGGCGAGGTCCGGGTCCCGGTAGTCCAGCGTGACGTCCGCCCCGAGCGACCGGCACCACTCGCCGTCGTCCGCTGACGCCGAGGTGACCACGTGGGCACCCATGGCCCTCGCGAGCTGGATGGTCGCGCTCCCGACCGCGCCGCCGCCCCCGGCGATGAACACCGTCTCGCCGGGCTGCAGCGCTGCCTCCCGCACGAGGCCGATGTGTGCGGTTGCCGTGGCATGCAGCACGGGCGCCGCGTCGGAGGGGTCCACGCCGTCGGGCAAAGTGTAGAGCCGGTCGGCGCCGACCACCGCGTACTCGGAGAACGCACCCTGCCGCCCTGCGTGGCCCAGACTGTTGGTCCAGACGCGGTCCCCCGGGGAGAAGCCGACCACGCCCGGGCCTGTTGCCTCGACGGTGCCCACGAGGTCCCGGCCGATCACGAAGGGGAACGGCGTCTTGGTCTGGTACGCGCCGGACCGCACGAACAGGTCCACGTGGTTGACGGCGCTGGCCTCCATCCGCACGAGCAAGTCCGTCGGCCCCGCGTCCGGAACGGGCAGCCGCCCAACCTCGATCTTCTCCGCACCGCCGAGCTCACGTACAAACGCCGCCTGCATCGTCTGGGCTGCGCGCACCATCGCATCCTCCTTGTTGCCGTGCCTCGGTTCTTTCGGAGCATTCGGCGCTCTGCGGGGTTCACCCTCAGTCGCCGTGGGTCTCCCCCCGCAGCCTCTCCATCTCCCGCCGGTCCTTCTTGGTGGGCCGACCGGCCCCGCGATCCCGCTGCGGGAGGCCCAGGAACGGCGCGGGCGGCCGCTCGGGCGTGTGGTCGGTGTAGCACCGCGACGCGGCCTCGGCGCCGACGCGCTTGACGATCAGCACGTGCACCTCAAGGAGGCGCTCGAACCCGGGCTGGCGCACGCCGACGGTGTCGCCGGGGACCACCGTCTGTGACGCCTTGACCGGGTTCCCGTTGAGCCGCACATGCCCCGCACGGCACGCGGCGGTCGCGGCAGAGCGGGTCTTGAACGCTCGCACGGCCCAGAGCCAGGAGTCGATCCTGACGGCTGATGATGACGGGGCAGGTGCATTCGGAGGGGGCATGGTGCCAAGCATCTTACCGGCGTATTGTCGTGTGAATCGGGGGGATGACCAAAGGAGTTCTGACATGCCTGACAAGCAGCCTCACCAGCCTGAAGCCCACAAAAAGCCTTCAAAGTCGCTCAAGGAGCAGCGCGCGGCGAAGAAGGCCAGGAGGGCCATCACGCTCGACGCCGATCCCGTGGCGCACCTGCGCAAGCCGCGCAGCAAGTAGTATCGAAGAGCAACTGAAGCGCACGACGCCGGCGAGG
>NZ_JAVFJK010000014.1 GCF_030908215.1 Sinomonas sp. ASV486
CCCGCCACACCCCTCCCCCCGACCAGCACCACACCCCGGAACCAGAAGGAGCAACCCATGGCAGAACGCACCGCGACCATCGGCTCACGCGTCGGCCTCCACGCCCGCCCCGCCGCCATCTTCGCCGAAGCCGCCGGACAGGCAGGCCTCGAAGTCACCATCGCCAAGCCCGGCGAGCCCGCCGAGGAGGCCATGGACGCCTCCAGCATCCTCTCCCTCATGTCCCTCGGCGCCGAATACGGCCAACAGGTCATCCTCCGCGCCGACGGACCCGGCGCCGACCAGGCCCTCGACCACCTCGTCACCGTCCTCGAAACCGACCACGACGCCGAATAGGACACCGAATAGATAACCGAACAGACAGCCCGGGAGCGCTGCTGGGGTCTGCACGATCCGGCTTCAGGGCACTGCGACCCGATTGGTAGTCTGGCGAAGTGGACCAACCCAGCTGGCGCGCCGCCGTCATGCGTCACCCCGAGCCGCTCCCGGGCTCGAGCCCGTGGGTGGGTCCGCCGCCCACTCCGGTCCCGATCCGGATCGTGGAGTACGACGCCGCATGGCCGGAGCAGTTCGAGGCCGTCGCCGCCGGGATCCGCGCCGCGTTAGGCCCCGAGGCGCTCTCGATCGAGCATGTGGGCTCCACGTCGGTGCCAGGTCTGCCCGCCAAGCCGGTGATCGACGTCGACCTCACGGTCGCTGACTCTGCCAGCGAGCAGGACTACGTGCCCTTGCTCGAGGGGGCAGGCTACCGGCTGCGGATCCGCGAGCCGGAGTGGCACGAGCACCGCTGCCTCGTCCGCGACAGCCCCGAGGATGACCCGCAGGTCAACCTCCACGTGTTCGGCCCGGGGTGTCCCGAGACAGTGCGCCACCGCATGTTCCGTGACTGGCTGCGTGCCAACCCTGCCAGCCTCGCGGAGTACCGGGACGCCAAAGTCGCTGCCGCAAGCGCGAGCACGGAACAGCGCGTCATGGACTACAACCAGCGCAAGCAACCGGTGATCCGGGCAATCTACGAGCGCCTGTTCCGCGCGGCCGGCTGGCTCGACGGCACCGTATCCAACGCCGAGCCCAGCACCGAGCCCAACCCAGAGGAGTGACCCATGGTCCAGACCTTCGTCTTCGTCGCCTGCGCAGGGGACGGCGCCGTCGACACGCTCGCCCTCAATCCCGCGACCGGCGCGCTCGAGCATCTCTCCCGCACTGACGGCCTCCAGCATGTCTCGACGATGGCGCTCGATCCGGCGGGGACGCTGTTCGCCGGCGTCAACGGGAATCGGGGGGAACCGCACCGCACGGTCGCCCTCGGCTTGGACCCGGAGTCCGGTGCCGCGAGGAGCGGCCCCGCCGAGGAGGTCCCGGCGAGCACATGCTTCATCGCGCTCGGGCCGGACCGCCGCACCATCTTCAGCGCCTCCTACCATGAGGGCCTCATGGTGAGCTACCCAGTCCCCAGGGCCTCGACGGGCCGGCGGTTCACCGAGTATCGGTCCGGCCCCAACACGCACAGTGCCGTCCCGAGCGCCGACGGGCGCTTCGTCTATACGGCGTCGCTCGGCTCTGACCGCATCTCCTGGTTCCCGATCGGATCCCAGACGCCGGGTGGTGCCGAAGAAGCGGCCGGTCACGGCGCCGTCGTACACGCGGCCGGGTCCATCGCCTCGGCCCAGGGGTCGGGACCCCGGCATCTCCGCCACAGCGCGGACGGTACGCGCGTGTACGCGCTGCACGAGCTCTCCGGCGAGGTTGCCGTGTACTCACGGGACGCCGCGACGGGCAGCCTCGAGGAACTGCAGCGAGTCTCGTCGGTCGAGGGCCTGGGGCTCACGCCCGGCCCGGTCAGGTCCCCGAGCACCCCGGATCCGGGTCCCGGCGTCGTGTGGTGCGCTGATCTGCGCCTCACCCCGGACGGACGCTTCCTGTTCGCCACCGAGCGCTCAACGAGCACCATCGCCGCCTTCGCCGTGGGCACCGACGGCCTTCTGACGTACCTGCGGCGCACTGACACCGAGTCCCAGCCGCGCGGCATCGCCGTCGACCCCTCGGGGCGCTGGCTGCTCGCGTGCGGCGAGCGCTCGGACCATGTCACCTCGTACGCGATCGGCCCCGACGGCGAGCTCGACGCCGTCTCACGGGCCGAGACGGCGGCGGGCCCGCTGTGGATCGAATGCTGGGAGGCTCCAGCGCGGGCTTGAATGCAAGGCGCCGACTAGTGTTGACGCATGGGTGACGTGGGGACCAGCACCGCTCCGTCGGCGGGAGGAGAAGCGCCTGCGCGGGGGCTGACGGCCGAGGAGGTGGCCCAGCGGGTCGCGGATGGCAGGACCAACGACGTCCCGCCGCGCGCGAGCCGCAGCACGTGGGAGATCGTGCGGGCGAACGTCTTCACCCGGATCAACGCGATCTTCGCGGTTCTGGCCGTCATCATCTTCTCGACCGGCCACTATCTGGACGGGCTCTTCGCGGGCCTCATCGTGGCCAACAGCATCGTGGGCATCGTCCAGGAGCTGCGCGCGAAGCGCACCTTGGACAAGCTCGCGATCGTCGGCCAGGCGCACCCGCAGGTGCGCCGCGACGGCCGCACGGCCGCGATCCCGCCGCATGGGATCGTGCTCGATGACGTCATAGAACTCGGCCCCGGCGATCAGGCCGTCGTGGACGGCGAGGTCCTCTCCGCGGAAGGCCTCGAGCTCGACGAATCCCTGCTCACCGGGGAGGCGGACCCGATCCCGAAGACCCCCGGCAGCCCGGTCCTCTCCGGCTCCTACGTCTCCTCGGGCACTGGCCTCTACCGCGCCACGAAGGTGGGCCGCGAGGCGTACGCGGCTCAGCTCGAGGCGGAGGCGAGCAAGTTCACGCTCGTGAACTCGGAGCTGCGCAACGGCATCAACACGATCCTCACAGTCATCACGTGGCTGCTCATCCCCGCGGGCATCCTCTCGGTGTACAACCAGCTCACGGGCAGCCAGACGCTCCCCGATGCGCTGCGCGGCATGGTCGCGGCCCTCGTGCCGATGGTCCCCGAGGGCCTCATCCTCATGACGACGATCGCGTTCGCCGTCGGCGTGGTGCGGCTCGGCCGGCGCAATTGCCTCGTGAACGAGCTCCCTGCGATCGAGGGCCTCGCCCGGGTAGACGTAGTGTGCGCGGACAAGACCGGGACGCTCACCGAGAACGCGATGGAGCTGGCCGAGGTGCGCGAGCTCGCCGTTGGCGCGCCCTCCCGAGAGACGACGCACGACGGCGCCGCGCACCCCGTGCCGTCGGGCCTCGGACCCGCGTCCCTCCCCGCAGAAGCACTCCCATCTCTGGCCCTCGCAGCTCTGGCCGCCGCCGACAAGCGACCCAACGCGAGCATGCAGGCCGTCCTCGCCGCATACCCGGAATCCCCCGGCTGGACCGTCGAGGAGACGCTCCCCTTCTCCTCGGCACGCAAGTACGGCGGTGTGCGGTTCGCCGAGCATGGCGCGTGGATCCTCGGGGCGCCGGACGTGCTCCTGCCCGAGGGCTCGCCGGCACGGCACGAGGCCGAGGAAGTCGGCGCCCACGGCCTGCGGGTTCTCCTCCTGGCCCGCGCGGAGGAGCTCCCCGCGTCCGCCCCGTCCGTCGGCGAGCCCGCGAGCGCAAGCCGGGCGGGCGGCGCCGTGCCTCACATGGAGCCCGCAGCGCTCGTGGTCCTCGATCAGAAGGTGCGCGACGACGTGCGTCCCACCCTTGACTTCTTCGAGGCGCAGAAGGTCACGGTCAAGGTCATCTCGGGGGACAACGCGGCCTCGGTCGGAGCCGTGGCGGACCAGCTCGCCCTCCCGGGCGCGGGCTCCCCCGTCGACGCGCGCGGGCTGCCCGAGGACGAGGAGCAGCTGGCCGCCGCGCTCGAGGAGCGGACAGTGTTCGGGCGTGTGAGTCCCGCTCAGAAGCGGGGCATGGTCCGGGCACTGCAGTCGCGCGGGCACACCGTGGCCATGACGGGTGACGGCGTCAATGACGTCCTCGCACTCAAGGACGCGGACATCGGGGTCGCGATGGGCGCCGGCAGCCCGGCAGCCCGCGCGGTCGCGCAGATCGTGCTGCTCGACAACAAGTTCTCGACGCTCCCCCACGTGGTCGGAGAGGGCCGCCGCGTGATCGGGAACATCGAGCGGGTCGCGAACCTGTTCCTCACCAAGACCGTGTACTCGGTGCTGCTCGCGCTCATGGTGGGCGTGCCGGGGCTCATCGGATTCGAGGCCCTGCCGTATCCGTTCCTCCCGCGGCACGTGACGATCACGGGCTGGTTCACGATCGGCCTGCCTGCCTTCGTCCTCTCGCTCGCACCGAACCACGACCGTGCCCGGCCGGGCTTCGTGGGGCGCGTCATGCGGATGGCGATCCCCGCGGGGATCGTGATCGCTGTGGCATCGTTCACGAGCTACCTCCTCGTGCGGCCCTCGGTGGCCGGGGGCGGCACCACCCAAGTGCAGGCCAGCACCTCGGCGCTCATCACCCTCATCGCCATCGCGCTGTGGGTGCTCGCGATCGTTGCCCGCCCGTACGCGTGGTGGAAGGTCGTGCTCGTGGTCGTCATGATGGCGGCATCGTTCGCGATGTTCGCGATGCCGCTCACGCGAACGCTGTTCGAGCTCGACCCCTCGAACTGGGGGCACACATGGACGGCGCTGGCCTGCGCGGGCGCCGGGATCGTGCTCGTGGAGCTCGCGTGGTGGATCGACGGCTGGCTGCGCCGGGCCAAGGCGACCCGGGGATGACTCGCTGACATCGGTCCGGGCTAAGCGGGTGCCGGCGGCTCTCCCAGCCACAGGGTCCAGCGCGTCACACGCTCGGTCACGAGCACCGTGCCATGCCACGGGTCGCCCCTGAACGCCGAAGCCGCGGCCCGCGCGTCGTCGGCTGCTACCAGCACGAGCGCGGGGCCCTCGTCGACGTCGTCACCGAGCGGGCCGCCCAGGAGCACGACGCCGCGGCGCACCAGACCGTCCATGAACGCGGCATGCTCGTCCCACCCGTCCTGGGCGCGCCGCGGACAGTCGGGCGACCACCGGGGGCCGCGGCCGAACGTCACGACGAAGTACGCCACGTTCAGCCCCGATGGCTCCACCCGAGGGGCGCCGATCCGTAGCGCTCGGACGGGTGGGGGTACTCGAGCTGGGTTCCGTCCAGGATCAGCGGGGGCGGGACGAAGTCGAGGCGTCCGTACGCCGAGTCGGCGTGCCGGGTCTCGACGACCAGCGCCACTGGCCCACCTGACGGATCGGGCACGCTGGCCCGGAGCAGCTCGTTGGCCGTTGCGATGAGGCTCAGGCGCGCGCTGCCCGTGACGCCGCGGCTCCGGACTGCGAGCAGCGCGACGGCGGACGCCGCCACGGCCATCCCCGTCGCGTGGTCGAGTGCCTGCACGGGCAATGCTCCCGGCCGCCACGCGGCGTCGCGCGTCGACGGACCGGACGGAGCACGGCCCGGCGGAACGGTGCTGGACGCACCGGTGCCGGCAGGCAAGCCTCCATAGAGGTGCGCGATCCCGCACGCTGCCTGCACGATGCTGTCGAAGCCTCGGCCGTCGGCCCACGGCCCGGTCCATCCCCACGCGCTCAGGGCCACGACGGCAAGGTGGGGGAATGCCTCCCGGAGCGAGTCGATGTCCAGCCCGTACCGCGCGAGCGACGCCTGCCGGTAGCCCAGGAGCACGACGTCGGCCTCGCCTGCGAGCGTGCGCACCCTCGCCGCCTGCTCGGGGTTCCGGAGGTCGGCGACGGCGCTGCGTTTGGCGAAGCCCGTGTCGAGGTGCGCGTCGAGGAGCTCGGGATGCTGCGGCGGATCGACGCGGAGCACGTCGGCTCCGAGCGCGCCGAGGAGCCGCGTGGCGCTCGGACCGGCGATGACGCGTGTGAGGTCGAGGACGCGGATGCCGGACAGCGGGAGGCCGCCCACGCCGTCGTGCGGAAGGGGCCGCGGCGAGGGGGCCTCGTCGAGCGCGAGGCCGACCCATGGCTCGCCCGCCGCGGCGAGTCCCATGGGCGTGGCCGCCCACTCGTCAGGGGTCCGGACGGCCGCCGCCACTCCCCCGCCCGACCGCACGGCGTCCTCGATCTCGAGCGCGTCCCGTTCGAGGAGGGCGGCGTCGAGCTGGTCTGCGGACGTCATGCCCATCGCGGCCAAGAGCCGCTCGGCGTGGTGCGGGTAGTTCGCGTGGAGGCGCACCCAGCCGTCGCGCGTCCGCCGGAACCCGGACATCGGCGCCCAGATGTCCGCCGAATTCCCGTCGACACGAAGGTGGCGGATGGAGTCGAAGGACGCCGCCACGAGCGCGGACGACGTCGCCACGCGGCTGCCGCTGGCGGCGTCGCCCTGGGCGCTGTCCAGCGCCGCAAGGGCCGAGACCAGGGCGCCGATCGAGCCTAGGGCCAACCCCTCGGCGTCGAGCGCACCGGCCCACCAGCGGCGCGGCCCTGACCACCAGCCATCCGGCGCGGGCACGGTCTCGAGGGCAGGGGCGAGATAGCTCCTGAGGTCGAGGAGCCCTGGCTGGCGGTCGGAGTCCACAGCGGCTCAGGCCTTCCCTTCTCGCTGGGACGCGGCCGCTGCGGGATCGAGATCGTTCAGCGTGAGCCTTCGCCGCGGATGGTCCGGGAACGGAAACGTACGGGTCGTCGTCAGGTCGCTGCCCACGTGCAGGAGCGTGCCGGGCTCCATCATCTCCCAGCGGGGATCGTCGGCCATCGGCTCGGTGGCCACGAGGACGTGGTCGCCCACGTCCTTGCCGTGGGCAGAGATCCGGGGGCTCCGGGCGTTGAGGTGGCGGCCGACGTCGGGGGCGTCGCTGATGTTCTCGAGCATGTGCAGCTCATGCGTGTCCGGGTAGCGGACGGCCCAGAGGTCGGTGGCGGTCGTGATGATGCAGTTCAGACTCAGGACGGGCAGGTTCTCAGCGATCCACGTCAGGGCCGCCGCGATGCCAGCGCCGACGTCTCCGCCCGCCCGGCGGGTCTCGGCGGTGATGAGCGCGAACATGCGCTCGCTGTCCGTCTGCCCCTGCACGAGCCCGCTGGCCCCCAGCTCGCGGAGCTGCCCGTCCAGCGTCTGGACCTCGGAGAACGCACCGTTGTGGGCGAAGAGCCTGGCGTCCTGCTCGAAGGGGTGGGTGTTGACGTAGGTGTGGGCGCCGAGGCTCGCGTAGCGCACGTGTGCCAAGAACGTGGTGCTTTCCACATGCCTGGCCTCACGGGCGAACGCGCGGTCCTCCCAGGCGGCGACGGGCTGCTTGTCCACCCGGGGCTGGCCGTCCGCGGTGAAGGTACCGATCCCCGTGCCGTCAGGTTCGCGACGGCTCTGCACCTCGAGGCTGTCCGGGGCGGTGAGGAGCCAGAACGTGGCCCTCACGGCCGCGTGGCCTGCATGCATTCCGAACAGCCGGCACATCGCCCCTCCTCCGGACGTCCGATCACGGCTCAGGCTACCCTCGGCACCCCTGACCGTGCATGAGGTGGCGCGCACGACGGCGGCGGGCCGGTCGCGTACCCGGCCCACCGCCGTCGTGCGCTGGACAGACCAGCAGTTACAGGTTGTACTCGGTGACCCCGCCCTGATGCAGGCTGATGATGTTCCCGTCCGGATCCGCGAACCACGAGCAGCGCTCGCCGCCGAGGTCGAAGATGTGGTGCTCATCGGTCTTGATGTCCGGGAGGTCGTAGTCCTCGAAGTGGATACCGTGGGATTCGAGGTCCGCCATGGCGCCTTCGAGGTTGTCGACCTCGAACTGCACGGCGGTGTGGCCCGTGCGGATGGCATTCTCATCCACCATCAGGCCCAGCAGTGCGGTTCCGTCCAGACTCAGGATGGTCATCCCGGTCGGGTCCTTTCCGCGGACAGGGAGCCCCAGCGCTCCCTCGTAGAAGTCCCTGGCGCGGGCCTCGTCGGCCACCGTCAGGATTGTCATTGCAGGGTTCATCGCCAGAGTCATGGCGCACCTCCACGAAGGGAACTGACGGGAACCAGTTTAAGCCCGGGAGCGGGAATCTAGGCGGCCAAGTGGAAGGTGTTCGCGAAGCGGCCCAGGAGGACATGCGGACCCCGCAGCACCTCGATGACGCCTGCCGCGATCGCGCGGTCCGGGGCGATCTCTCCGGAGATGAGCCGGTGGATGCCCGGCCCCGCTGCGAAGGCGAGGTCGGAGGGCCCGTCTCCGCGGGCCACGTCGAGGTTGGCGCCGTCCACTCGGATGAGCAGCTCGGCCGCGCCGAAGCGCCCGGCGTAGGCGGTCGGGGGCAGGCCAGCGGCCACGTGCGGGCGGAACGCGGTGCGGAGGGCCATCGTCATCGAGTCGGGCGTGATGATCTGCTCCTCGCGCGGCTCTCCCATGGCCTTGAAGCCCCAGGCACCGAGCGCGAGCACCACGGGCTCGAGCTCGCGGCCGTAGTCCGTGAGCTCGTACACGACGACGCGCGAGCGCGGCGCCCGGCGGAGGACGCCGGCCTCCTGCAGCTCCTTGAGCCGCGCCGCCAGGATGTTGCTGGGGATGCGGGGCAGGCCCGCGGCGAGCTCCCCGTAGCGGCGCGGCCCGACCAGCAGATCGCGGACGATCAGCAGGGCCCACCGTTCTCCGACGAGCTCAAGTGCTCGGGTGAGGCCGCAGTACTGCCCGTAGTCGCGTGCGGCCATCAGGCCTGCTGGTTGGCGAAGGCCTCGGGGCCCTGCTCGGCGGCGGCCGGGTCCATCCAGCCGAACTCGAGGAGGTTGCCGTCCGGGTCGGTCAGCTGACGCTGGTACATGAATCCGTAGTCTGCGGCGGGACGCGCTTCCGCGCCTCCCGCGGCGAGGCCGTCGGCGACCGCGGCGTCGACGGCATCACGGCTGTCGAGGAAGATCGCGGTCGAGACCGACGGATTCACCGCAGGGTCGCCGATGGGCAGGTCGGTGAAGGTCTGGAAGAACTCACGCACCAGGATCATGAAGTAGCTGTGGTCTTCTTCCACGACGACACAGGCGGCGTTGTGGTCCGTGAAGAGGGGGTTGATGGTGAATCCGATCGCCGTGTAGAACGCCTTGGCGCGATCCAAGTCGGTCACCGGCAGATTGACGAACATGGCAGTCATTGCGGTCTCCCCTGTGGGTTCGGATGGTGATTGCGTTAACACTTGCAAAAAACAAGTGGATGGTCAAGGGCTCACACAGACCTGCTCCGGAGCGCACGACGGCGGTGGGCTGGGTATGGAACCCGGCCCACCGCCGTCGCCTGTTACGGCCCCACCTCGCACTCACACGGCCCGACCTCGGCGCCACACGGGGTGACCTCGGCGGGAGGGGTCAGGCCTTCTTCGGCCACTCCTTCTCAACGAGCGTCAGGACGTCGTAGTTGGCGATGAGCTCGTCGTCCTGGTTGGTCAGGACGGCGTCCCAGCGGACCTCGCCGTACTCGTCCGTGACCCGCGGGGTGATCTGCTTCGCCGTGAGGGTCACGCGGATCGAATCGCCGGCAGGCACGGGCTGGAGGAAGCGCAGGTTGTCGAGGCCGTAGTTCAGCAGCACCGGGCCGGGCTCGGGCGAGACGAACAGGCCGGCGGCCCAGCTCACGAGCAGGTAGCCGTGCGCCACGATCCCCGGGAACACGCCGGCGGCGCGGGCCGCCTCATCGTCCATGTGGGCGTAGAACGTGTCGCCGGTCTCGGCGGCGAACTTCGAGATGTCCTCGCGCGTGATCTGGCGCAGCTCGGAGCGCATCGCGTCGCCCACGCGGAGCTCCGCGAGCGACTTGCGGAACGGGTGCGTCGACGGGTCGGCAGGGTCCGCGAGGTTCCTGTCCGCACCCGTGTGCCACAGGCCCGTCACCGCGGTGAGCATGTTGGGCGAACCCTGGAGGGCGGTGCGCTGCATGTGGTGCTTGACGGAGCGGATGCCGCCGAGTTCCTCGCCGCCGCCCGCGCGGCCCGGGCCGCCGTGGACGAGGTGCGGGACCGGGGAACCGTGGCCGGTCGAAGTCTTGGCGTCCTCGCGGTTGAGCACGAGCACGCGACCATGGTGCGCGGCGATGCCGGTCACGAGGGTCCGCGCGACCTCCGGGTCGTTCGTGGCGACCGAGGCGACGAGCGAGCCCGCGCCCATCGCCGCGAGCTTCACAGCCTCGTCGAGGCTCGAGTAGCCGACCACGGACGAGACCGGGCCGAACGCCTCGGTGCCGTGCAGGGCCGGAGCGAGCGCGTCTTCCCACGTCAGGACCACGGGAGACATGAACGCGCCGTCTCCGACGACGGCCTTCTGGCCGCTGGCCGTGACGACCTCCGGGGCCTCGAGCGAACCGAACGCGATGCGCCCGCCTGCGGCGACGAGCGATTCGACGGCGCCCCGCACGTCCTTGAGCTGCTCCATCGACGCGAGTGCGCCCATCGTGACGCCCTCGGCCCGAGGGTCGCCGACCACGACGCGCTCCGTCACCCGCGCACCGATGGCGGCAACGACGTCGTCCACGAGTTCCGCGGGGACGATACTGCGGCGCACCGCCGTGCACTTCTGGCCAGCCTTGACCGTCATCTCGGTGACCACGGACTTCACGAACGCGTCGAACTCTGGGGTGCCGGGAACGGCGTCGGGACCGAGGATCGCGGCGTTGAGGGAATCGGTCTCCGAGGTGAAGCGGACCCCGCCGTGCACAACGTTCGGGTGCGACTTGAGGAGGTTCGCGGTGCCGGCCGAGCCGGTGAAGGAGACCATGTCGCGGTAGTCGAGCTCGTCCAGGAGCGTCCGCGCGGAGCCGGAGATGAGCTGGATCGAGCCGGCCGGGAGGATGCCGGACTCGACCATGAGGCGCACCATCGCCTCGGCCACGTAGCCGGTCGGGGTAGCGGGCTTGACGATCGTCGGGACGCCGGCGATGAACGCGGGGGCGAACTTCTCGAGCATGCCCCACACGGGGAAGTTGAACGCGTTGATCTGCGCGGCGACGCCGGGGATACGGGTGTAGATGTGCTCGCCCGCGAATGAGCCGTCCTTGGAGAGGACCTCAAGGGGACCGTCCACGATCACGTTTGAGTTCGGCAGCTCGCGGCGCCCCTTCGAGCCGAACGTGAAGAGCACGCCGATGCCGCCGTCGATGTCCACCATGTTGTCGATCTTCGTTGCGCCGGTCCGGAACGAGAGCTCGTAGAGCTCCTGCTTGCGCCCGTTGAGGAACTGGGCCAGCTCCTTGAGCTTGAGGGCGCGCTCGTGGATGGTGAGCTTGCCGAGCCCCGCCTGGCCCACCGTGCGAGCGTGCTCGACCATGGCCTTCAGGTCGAGGCCGTCCGCATTCACGACGGCGAGCAGCTCGCCCGTGCTCGCATCCCTGACCTCAGTGCCCTTGCTGGTCGATTCGGCGGGCGTCCACCAGGTGTCGCGGATGTAGCTGGGCACGACGGCGACCCGGGTCGCCTCTGGTGCAGTGGTCTCCGGGGCAGTGGTCATCGTCGACGGATCCTTCCGGTCGGGGCGGGGAGCCATGAAGCGACCGGGCCAACCTTCTCAGAGGCATTACTGACCGGCCGTTCGGTAATGGGTCAAGAATACACGGAAGGCCTGCAGGGCACGAGGGGAGCCGAAACAAGCGTCCTCCGCCCCTTCTGCTACAAGACCCCACTGCCTAGGATGACGCGAGTCAGGACTGTTAGCCTCCGCGGCGCCAGTCCACCGGCTGGGGGATGGACGACGGCGTGGGGGCACCTCGAGTGAGGACCTCACATGAACGCGCTCACCAACCACCCGCCCACACGCAGACCATCCCCCATCGCCCGGGCCCTTCTGGCCCTCCTGACGGCCTTCGGGCTCGTCGCGGGCACCGCTGTCCTCCCTGCATCGGCTACACCGCCGTCGGCCTACGTCGGTCTTGGCGACTCAATCGCGGCCGGGACGGGGGGGTCAGACTATGTGGATGCCACGTGCCTTCGCACCGCCGAGGCCTATCCCACGCAGCTCGGCGGTCTGAACAACGCGTGTTTCGGTGCCACCACCTCAATCGTTGTGCAGACCCAACTCGGGGCGCTCAACGGTGCAGTGCGGCGCGTCTCGGTGACCGTGGGGGCAAACGACATCGGCTCCGGCCAGGTAGCGGCCGCCTGTATGAGCGCACCGCAGTCCACGACCTGCCAGCAAGCCCTCGCAAAATCCCTCTTCGTAGACCTGCCCCAGCTTCCGGGGAAGATCCGGACCATGATCACAGCGATCCGAGCCAAGGCCCCGAACGCCGCCATTGTCCTGACCGGCTACCCGCGGCTGTTCACAGTGTCGCCGACCGAGCCGGTTATCCAGCGGACGATGGAAGACACCATCAACTACGCAACGGATCTCCTCAACACCACGATCGCCACCTCGGCCTATGCGAACGGCACCTCGTTCTCCTCAGTGACGTGGGCCTTCATCGGGCACGGCATCGGCTCGGCGGCCCCGTGGATTCACAGCCCGCGGGACACAACCAACCAACTCGAGTGGTTCCACCCGAACGACTCCGGATACACGCTCGGCTATGTGCCGGCCGTCCGACCTTACGTGCAGTAGCCACGGTCAGCCCCGTCCGTCCCCTTCCCGCCCTGCCAAGTCAAGGAGAACCATGAGCCACACCAGCCGGACAGCGTCGCCGATCACCAGAGGGGTCACGGCGCTGGTCGCTGCCATCAGCCTCGTCGCGGGGGTGAGCGCCCTTCCCGCCACCGCAACACCGCCGCCCCCCGTCAACTACGTGAATCTCGGCGACTCCTATTCCGCCGGCTGGGGCGCTGGCGCACCGGAGGTGAACCCGAACTACTCCGCCCCCGTATGCTATGGCTCCGGACCTGACCACGTGACCCTGCTCTCCGCCCTGATGTCGGTGAACTTGGTGGGCGACTTTGCCTGCGCCGGCGCCACGTTAGCGCCCGGAGCCAGCTACCCGAGCATCCCCGATCAGATACGCGTCGCAGTGAACAAGGGGGCGCTCACCACGAGCACGGGCCTCGTCACTCTGACGGGCGGCGGTAACGATCTCGGCTTTGTCGGCCTCCTCGAACAGTGCGGGGCCTTGAAGCAGAGCGGTCAGAGCTGCGTCACCCTCTTCCATAACGGGGCCGAGGCAGCCCCTACCGTGGTCACCCCACTGGTAGCCCGGGTTGCCGCACAGATCCGGGACGCCGCCGAGAATGCGCGCATCGCGTGGCTCGGCTATCCGCACCTCTTCGCGGTGGCTGGCCAGCCGACGACGATCCTCCCAGGCGATGGCTTCCTGACGAATGACGAGGCCGTCGCGCTCAACGAGGCTGCAGATGCGCTCAACTCGTCGATCAAGGATGGCCTGAAAGGCGTAAAGAACGCGCAGTTCGCCAACGTCGTCCCGAAGTTCGACGGCCACGAGCTCGGCTCCTCTGCCCCCTGGATCACCCCACTCGTCCTTAACCCGGCCGATCCCGGATACATCTTCAACCTCCACCCGACGGCAACCGGCTACGCAGAGGGGTATTACCCCGTCGCGGTCAGGCAGGTGAAGCCCGCTCAGATTCCCCAGGCCGCAAAGCTCTGATCCCTGACCGAGCTGCGCCTCACCCCCTGTGGGCGACGCGCAGCTCGAGTCCGTTCCGGACCATGGGCCACTCGGAGGCGACGATCGAATAGACCACCGTGTCCCGGAGCGAGCCGTCGGGCATGAGCTGGTGGCTGCGGAGCACACCGTCCTGCTTCGCGCCGAGTCGCTCGATCGCAGCGCGCGACTGGCGGTTCATCCAGTGCGTTCGGAACTCCACGGCGATGCAGCCGAGCGTCTCGAAAGCGTGCCGCAGCAACAGCAGCTTGGACTCGGGGTTTGTCCCAGTGCCCTGCGCGCTCAGAGCATTCCAGGTGGATCCGATCTCGACGCGGCGGTTCACAGCGTCGACATTCATGTACGTCGTCATGCCGATGATGCGGCCGTCGGAGACGCGTCGCGTCGCGAACGGGAGCATCGAGCCAGCGCTCTGGAGCGCGAGCCTGCGGTCGATCTCGGCCGCCATATCCTCAGGGCGCGGCACTGACGTGTACCAGAGGTTCCACAGGTCGCCGTCGCGCACGGCGTCCTCAAGGGCCTCGCAGTGATCAGAGGAGAGCGGTTCAAGGGTCACGAGGCGGCCCCGCAGAATCACGGGTTCGACGAAGGACATGCGGTGAGTCTATGCGCGGAGCTTTGCTCTCACGGCGGCGAGCTCGGCGCGGCTGAGGCCGTGATCGAGAAGGAACCCCTCGAAGTATTGGCGGCATCCGGTGCGGGCGCTAATATCTCCATCGTATGGATTTAATGACTCGCTCTCAGGGGGAAACCATGTTCCGTCACAATCGCCTCATCCGCGCCTTGTCGGTCATCTCTAGCACACTGCTCATCACAGGCGGCGCAGCCACGCTGTCTGCCGCAGCGCCGCCGCCTCCCGTCAACTACGTCAACCTCGGCGATTCCTTCGGCGCCGGCATGGGCTCCGGGGACGACACTGTCAGACCGGCCTACAACCTGCAGCCACCAAGCCTCTTCGACGGCCAGTGTCTGGGCGGCGGCTACGACCACGTGACGAAGTTCTCCCACCGCAAAGGGATCAACCTCGTGGCCGACGCCGCGTGCGGAGGGGCGACGTCAACGGACATGGCGGCCATCGCCGACATCGCCGCAGGCCGTGGCGAGCTGGGCACGTCGACCCAGCTGGTCAGCATGACGGTCGGCGGCAACGACCTCGGTCTCTACCAGCTCTTCCTCACCTGCTCGAAGTTCCGCGACCAGGCGCCCTTCCCGCTGCCGAGTTGCGCGGACGCCGTCGCCGGCATCGCCACAGCCCTTCCCTCCCAGGCAGCCATCTACGCCGCGAACCTCGCGCACGTGCGCGCGCTCGCGCCGAACGCCAAGGTGGTCTGGCTCGGCTACCCGCGCATCTTCTCGCCTGGATACCTCACGGACGCCGACCCGTTCATCACCCCGGCGAATGCCGCGATGCTCAACGCAGGGATCGACCGGCTCAACGCCACCCTCGCGGCGGTGGCCACGGGCGGTGGCGCGACCTTCGCGGACGTCACGTCCCGATTCGACGGCCACGGCTACGGTTCCCCGACCCCGTGGATCAACTCGGGCCCCTGGGCCAGCCTCGACGACTTCTTCAACAGCCCTGCCCTGCACCCCAACGAGACGGGCTACATCGAGGGATACTACCCGGCGTTGAATAGTTCGGTCGTGGTCCCGGCACTGCAACGCTGACCGGTTCCGGCCGCCGCTGAGGAGGCTCAGCGGCGGCCGAGCTTGGCTCGCACGGCGGCGAGCTCGGCGCGGCTGAGGCCGTGATCGAGAAGGAACCTCTCGACGTCGAGCCCGGCGGCGAACGCTGCGAGCGCCGACTGCCGTTCGGCCAGCAGCGGCGCGAGCTCGGCGTCGTTGTGGTAGCGCTCGTACGGGTGCCTCACCGGGCTGATGCGGTGCCACTCGTTGATGCCCCGCGCGCTCGCCTCGTACTGCTCGGCGGCCGCCGCGCGCGCCGCGGCGGGATCGGCGAGCTGCAGAAGCATCGTGACAATGAGGCCCGTTCGGTCCCGCCCTGCCGAGCAGTGGAGCACGACGCCGCCCTGCGCCTCGCCGATGGCGCGGAAGACCGTGGCAAGACGTTCGGGAAACAGCCGGACGATGCCCGCGTAGCCGCTCGGGTGGCTGAGGTAAGGCGGGCTCTGGCCGGCGAACTGCTCCGCGAGCTCGGGGTGGTCCGGGTCCTCCGTCGGAGCATTGACGACGACGATCCCCGCCATCGCGTCGGGCCGCACCTCAGGATCGGTGGGACGCCGGCGCTGCTCGCCCGGGTTGCGGAGGTCGATGATGGTGCGGACGCCGTCGTCGTGCATCTGCCGCCACCCGCGTTCGGTGAGCCACTCGCGACGGCCCATGCGGTACACGCTCCCGAGAACATGGCGGGCGTTGACGGCGCCCTCCCATCCAACGGGCATCATCCGAGGGGCGCCATGCTGGCGGGGAGCACTCGCCGAACGAGCCGGACTGCGGCCCAGCCCGTCACCGCGGCCATCGCAACGGCCATCGCGGCCGCCCCCAGCGCACCGATGACCAAGACAAGAATCAGTGGCTGGCCCTCGTTCCACAAGGGCGGCGCAATCATGAAGAAGGCGCCCAGGCCCACGCACCATGCGGCAGCCGTCGCGAGGACCCAGATCCAGGCATGGGGCACGTGGCGACGCAGCTCCAGCCACTGGCCCACGCCGATGCTCGCAAGGAGCACGAGTCCGAGCACGAGTCCGACGGCGACCGTGAGCGGCATGGACCAATCGATCCACACCGCGGCGGTGACGACCGGCAGCATGCCGACTGCCCACGCGATGGCCGCCGCCACGGCGGTGAACACGATGAACCTGCGGCGATTCAGCGAGGGTATCCGCCGGGAGAAGCGCCAGGCCATGGCCGTACCGAGCACAGCTCCCTCGCCTAGCCCCGCGACCACGAGCAGTCCCGCGCCCGGAAGGTCCGGCAGGTCCGCGGCGATGACGAGCGACTCGGCGCCCATTGGTATGAGGAAGCCGACGAATTCGCCAAGCGCCACCCAGCCCAGCCACGGCGCGAAGAACGGCTCGGTGCGATCTGGGGCGGCAGCGCGTTGGATGCTCACGCGACCATCTTCCCCCACCCCTTCACTTGCGGGGTCTCTGGCGGGCGCGTGTGGGGTCTCTGGCGCGCCCGTTGACCCGGGCGGGACCGCTCATTGGGTCGCCAAAGACCCCTCAACGCTTTGCCAGGGACCCCTCAACGGCAGGGGTGGGGGGTCAGTTCCAGGTGTAGAAGCCTTTGCCGGTCTTGCGGCCGAGTTCGCCGTTGGCGACCTTGTCGCGCAGGATCTGCGGCGGGGCGAACCGGTCGCCGAGGGTCGAGTGGAGGTATTCGGCGATGCCGAGGCGGACGTCGAGTCCGACGATGTCGGTGGTCTTCAGCGGCCCGGTGGGGTGCTTGTAGCCCAGGACCATGGCGTTGTCGATGTCCTCCGCACTGGCGACGCCCTCTTCGACCATGCGCATCGCCTCCAGCGCGATGGCGACCCCGAGGCGGGAGGACGCGAAGCCGGGGGCGTCGCGGACGACGACGGCGGTCTTGCCCAATGCCTCGGTCCAGGCCTTCGCCGCGGCGGCCAGCTCCGGTGCGGTCTTCTCCGCCACGACGACCTCGATCAGGGTCGAGGCCGGGACGGGGTTGAAGAAGTGCAGGCCCAGGAACCGCTCCGGCCGGGCCAGGGACTCCGCCAGCTTGGACACCGACAGCGAGGACGTGTTCGTGGCCAGGAACGCCCCCGCGCCCAGCACCGCCTCGACGCCGGTCAAGGCCGCCTTCTTGAGGGCCGGGTCCTCGGGGACGGCCTCGACGACCAGGTCGCGGTCGGCGAACGCGGCATAGTCCAGCGAGGTGGTGAACGACTCCAGGATCGCTGCCTTCGCCTCCGGCAGGGCCCCGTCCACTGCGCCGCGCTCGATGGACTTCGCGACGGAGGACTCGACCCGCTCCCGCGCGCCCTCCTCGGCCTGCTCGTCACGCTCGACCACGACCACCTCCGCGCCCTTCATCAGGAACGCGTGGGCGATGCCGGCGCCCATCCTGCCTCCGCCCAGGACCCCCACGCGTGCGGGGAGGCCCTCTGCCAGGTTGATCTTTCCCATCACTGCTTCTTCCCGTCTGTCTTCTTGCTGCCCGTGCCGTTGGTCTTCTTGTCCAGGAATGCCTGCATGCGGTCGAACTTGGCCTGGGACTCGAAGAGCATGCCCTGGGCCAGGGTGTCGATGAGGGGGTGGACCTCCCGGGGGGTGTGGAACACGGCCTTGGAGATCCGCACCGCGAGGGGGTCCTGCGCGGCGATGCGGTCCGCGAGGGCGTGCGCTGCGGGCAGGAGCTGCTCGGGCTCGACGAGTTCGGTGACCAGGCCCGCCGCGAGGCACTGCTCGCCGGTGAGGACCTTGCCCGCGAGGAGGACCTCCTTCGCGAGGGGTTCGCCGACGAGCTCGCGCAGGCGCCAGGTGGCCCCGGCCGCGGCCATGATCCCCAGACCGGTCTCGGGGTTCCCGACCCGCAGCGACTCGGTGCCGATGCGGAAGTCCGCGGCGTAGGCCAGCTCCGCCCCGCCGCCGAGGGCGTACCCCTCCAGGGCGGCGATGACGGGCATCGGGAGCTTCGCGATGCGGTCGAAGACGGCCGAGTTGATCCCGGCCAGGGCGTCGTCTCGGCGGCGTTCGCGCAGCTGGGCGATGTCCGCCCCCGACGCGAAGATCCCCTTCCCTCCCGGGGCCACGGAGGCGGGGGTGCCGGAGAGGATCAGGACCTTCGGATGCGCCTCGAGGTGCGCGCACACGGCGTGCAGCTCGTCCACCATCGTCTGGTCGATCGCGTTCCGCACCGCCGGGCGGTGCAGCCGCGCATGCACCCGGTCGGCCCGCTCCTGAACCACGAGCGTGCTGAACCCGGACGCGTCAAGCCGCGTAGCGTCATTGTTCGACGCTGCGTCGTGCGCCGGGTCGGCGGAGGGCGCGGACGACGGCGCGGCCTCGCCCCCGGGGGTGGCGGAACCCGACGGGGTGCCCGACCCCGCGGGGCCGTCCTGCGCGCCGGTGCCGTCTGCCGGGATGCCCGCAGCTGTCGGCCCGTCCGACGTGGTGCCCGGCCCCGCGGGGCGGCCCTGCGCGCCGGTGCCCTGGGCCATCTAGATGCCCTCGATGAGGAGGGCTGTGCCCTGGCCGACCCCGACGCACATCGTGGCCAGGCCGAGCTTGCGGCCCGGGCCGGTGAGTTCGCGGTCCATGCGGCCCAGCAGGGTCACGACGAGGCGGGACCCGGAGGAGCCCAGGGGGTGGCCCAGGGCGATCGCCCCGCCGTCGCGGTTGACGGTCTCCTGGTCGAGCTTGAGCTCGCGGATCACGGCCAGGGACTGGGAGGCGAAGGCCTCGTTGAGCTCCACCGCGCCCAGATCGGCGACCGAGAGGCCCGCCCGGTCCAGGACCTTGCGGGTCGCCGGGACCGGGCCGATCCCCATGACCTCGGGCGCGACCCCTGCGGAGGCGCCGTCCAGGATGCGGGCGCGCGGGGTCAGGCCGTACCGCTCGATGGCGGCCTCCGAGGCCACCACGACCGCCGAGGCGCCGTCGTTCAGGGTCGAGGCGTTGCCAGCCGTGACCACGGAGCCGCCAGCCACGACCGGGCGGAGCCCTGCGAGGACGTCCATGGTGGTGCCCGCCCGCGGGCCCTCGTCGGTGTCCACGACCGTCTGGGCGCCCTTGCGGCCCGTGACCGTCACCGGGACGATCTCCTCGGCGAAGCGGCCCGCCTGAATCGCGGCGAGCGCCCGCTCGTGGGAGCGGACGGCGAACGCGTCGCAGTCCTCGCGGGAGGTGCCGTAGACGCGGGCGACCTCCTCCGCAGTCTCCGGCATCGAGTACGACGCCTTGCCGTCCCGGGAGAGCTCCCCGGAGAGGAAGGCGGGGTTGGTGAAGCGCCACCCGATCGAGGTGTCGAACACCGCCCCGGGCTTGGCGAACGCCGTGCCGGGCTTCTCCATGACCCACGGGGCGCGGCTCATGGACTCCACCCCGCCGGCGACGACGAGGTCCGCGGCGCCGGCCTTGACCATATGGGAGGCCATGATGATCGCGGACAGGCCCGAGGCGCACAGCCGGTTCACCGTGATCCCCGGCACGCTGTCCGGGTAGTCGGCCAGCAGCCACGCCATCCGGGCCACGTTCCGGTTCTCCTCCCCGGCCCCGTTCGCGTTGCCCAGGACCACCTCGTCCACCAGTGCCGGATCGATCCCGGCCCGCTCCACCGCCGCCCGCACCACCAGGGCGGCCAGGTCATCCGGACGCACCCCCGAGAGCGCACCCCCGTACCGCCCCACCGGGGTCCGCGCCCCACCCACCAGAAACGCCTCAGCCATGTGCACTCCCTCATGCCTCGTCGCGCAGGACACGGCCTCCATCGGCGTGCCGGCACGAATAGTTACCGACCGTTCGTTCTATAAAGATTCTCATTCCCTCCCCCACTGGTCAACCTATGCCCAGGCGCGAACGGAACCCACAGTGCTGCGCATTCGTTCTGACCTTGATGCTCCGATCGTCCTCAACGTCGCCTGCCAAGCCACGACGTTTCTCCCGCTACACGCCCGCTGATGCACTCGCCGTCGTGCTCTACCTCGGCCTGCCGTTGGCCCTCGTGTTCCTCCCGCTCGACCGTCTCCCTTGGCTCACGCGGGACCCGCTGCTCGGCGCGTACCTGCTCAACCTCGGGGTGTATGCGGCGGTCTTCATCGTCGCCATCATCGCCGCACGTCACTACGTGGCCCGCGACCTGCGGATCCTGGCCACTCGACCGTGGTTCACGATCGGGGTCCTCCCGCTGCTGCTCGTGGTGATGCTCATTGTGACGGCGATCGTCGTGGCCCTCGCCGGCGGCGTCGAGGTGTCCGTCAACCAATCGGGCCTCGAGGAGATGACCGCGCATGTCCCGTGGTACCTCACGGCACCGCTGCTCGTGCTCGTGGGGCCGTTCGTCGAGGAGTACGTCTTCCGGCACCTCATGATCGGCAAGCTCAGCCGGTATGTGAACCGCTGGGTCTGCTACGTGACCTCAGTGGTATTATTCGCAGCGCTGCACATCGCGGGCCGCGAGGCCATCACCGTCCAGGCGCTCGCGCCGTACCTGGCGCTGGGTCTCGTGCTCGTCTTCGCTTATGCGTGGACAGCCAACAACCTGATGTTCAGCTACTCACTGCACGCCCTGAAGAACCTGCTGTCCGTGGTGCTCATGTATACGGTGGACATCAGTTCGCTGACCTCCTAGGAACCCGTGACCAAGCGCGCCCTCCTCGTCCCCCTCGGCATTGTGGTGGCGGTGATCCTCGCCGTTGTCATCGGCGGTCCGATCATCTCCTCGGCCCTCAGTCCGAAGCAGGTGGACCCGTTCAGCGTCACGGCCGGCGCCTCTCAGGTGAGCACGACGCCGCGCCCCACCGGCGCGGACAATGGCACCTGGACCGTGGGCAGCGGCTCGCAGGCCGGCTACCGGGTCAACGAAGTGCTCAACGGCAATGCTGTGGCCGTGGTGGGGCGCACGGACAGGGTCACGGGCTCGGCTACCGTGGCCAACGGGAACCTCACGGCCGCAAGCATCGCGGTCGAGGCCGGGACCATCGCCACCGACAACTCCGGCCGCGACAACTACTTCCGCTTCACCGTGATCTCCGCAGGCAAGTACCCTCAGGCAACCTTCACCCTCAACTCCCCCGTGACCCTGCCTGAGATCGGCGGAACGCCGGTTGAGGTCAAGGTTCCGGGGACCCTCGCGCTGGCAGGCGCTCAGCGAGCGGTCACGGCGGACCTGCAGGTGCTGCGCGACGGCGACCGCATCGTCGCCGTCGGCACGATCCCGATCGCGGTGAAGGACTTCGGCATCGACCCCCCGAACTTGGGCTTCGTCAAGGTCGAGGACCACGCCCAGGTCGAGTTCCGGGTGAACCTCTCCCAGGGCGGCTGAGCGCCCCAGCTTCTGAGGGTCGTCTCCTGGGAGTCAGCTCCTCAATGGTGCGCGTGGAGGCGTCCCGCAGACCCGACGGGCTCGAGAGCGAGCCGACGGTGGCCCTCGCGATCTCCCCCGCCGACCGCGGCGCCCGCACCAAGCCCCTCGAACCATCGCGCCATGGCGCGGTCATGGCTCGCCACGACCAGCGTGCCGCGGTACCTCGTGAGGGCATCCTCGAGCTCGCCGACCAACAGCGGGGCGAGGTGGTTGGTTGGCTCGTCGAGGAGGAGCAGCTCGGGCCGTGTTGCCAGCAGGCGCGCGAGGGCGAGCCGCCGGTACTGCCCTGCCGAAAGAGAGCCGACGGGCACGAAGAAGTCCTGGACGCGGAACAGGCCAGTATGCATGAGCGCCTCGGCATGGTCGTCCAGCCCGCCGGTGAGGCCCGCCGCGTAGGCTGCAAGGAGGCGCGCGTTCGGGTTCGCGGGCGGTGGGACCTCTTGGGGCAGGAACCCGACAACGGGGCCTATCGACTCTGCGCCGCCGCGCTCAACCACCGTGACCGCCGCACCTGTGTACGGGACGACACCGGCCAGGATGCCGAGCAGCGTCGACTTCCCCGCACCGTTGGGCCCGGTGACAAGGAGTCGCGCCCCGGGCTTGAGGCTCAGATCGACGGGTGCGAGCCGCCCGGGCGAGGCCACTCGGGACAGCGTCACGCTAGCGCCCGTCTCCACCTCGAAGGCCGCGGCCAGGTGCAGCGGCTTCGACGGGGGCAAAATGGGCTGTGCCTCGAGCCGCCGCAGTCGCTCGCGCGCGGAGCGGATCTGGCTCTCGACCGCCGCCGAGACGCGCTGGCCGAAGTAGTTGTACCCGGACTTGTCGTTGTCCGTCATGCGGCCGTAGGCGACTCGGTCTGTGACCCCGGTGGCCTTGTCGCGCTCGTGCTCCTTGGCCCCGACCCACTCGATGTACGCCCGCTCCCAGCCACGCCGCTCGCGGGCCTTCTCGGCGCGGTACCCCGCGTACCCGGTGCCATAGCGGCGCACGGTGCGGGTATCGGCGTCGACCTCCAGGATCACGCTCGCGAACCGCTCGAGGAAGTCGCGGTCGTGGGAGACCGCCACGACGATCCCCGGCCGCGCAGCGATCTCGGCCTCCAGCCACGCCAGGGCGGCTGCGTCGAGGTGATTGGTGGGCTCGTCGAGGAGCAGGATCGGGGCTGGGTCCGCGAGTGCGAGGGCCAAGGCCACCCTTTCGGCCTCCCCGCCTGAGAGGCTGCCGAGCGTTCGGTCGCGGCCCTCGCGGGCGAGGTGCCCTACCCCGAGGCGCTCGAGCGCGATGGCCGCCGCGACCTCCGCCCGCACGACGGCGCTGGCCGCCTCGTCGGGGTCTGCCTCCTCGCCGCTCTGCTCGCCGCTGCCCGTGGCTGCGGCCGTGCCTGCTCCAGCGACCCCCTCCCATGAGGCCGTTCCCGACGCTGCCGTCTCCGATGCGGCGGTGAGAAGCCCGCCGATGGTCGCGGCGGCGTCCTGCGTCTGGGCAAGGCGTGAAACGCGCCCATGGACCGCAATCGTGCCAGATTCGGGAGGCTCGTCGCCTGCGAGGAGGCGCAGGAGCGTGGACTTTCCCGAGCCGTTCTCGCCCACGACCGCGATGCGCTCGCCGTCGCCGATGACGAGGTCCACTCGGTCAAGGAGGAGCCGGTCGCCGTAGCCGTGGGAGACGCCGGCGGCGGTGATATGGACGGAGCTGCGGGGCGCGATGCCCGCGTGATCGGGCGGTTCGGGGCGACTGGAGTGGAAACGATGGAGAGGCGCATGCATGGCGGGACTCGCTTCGGGGGCTCGCGGGCACACCGATGCCCGGGCGGAACTGGACAGAGAAGCGATCAGCGGAGCATGCGTTATAGCGTCCCGGCCCGTGGCCGGCGTGTCAAGGCGCCCGCCGTCAGAGACCCGACTTGGCGAAGATCTGGTTGACGAAGGCTGCCAGCGCCTCGGCCGCGGGCTGCACCTCTGCCTCGGTGGCACGGACATCGTCCACTTCGATCGTCAGGCTTCCCCGCCGGGCGGCGACCGCAAGGTGCTTCTGCCCGGTGCCGTCTGAAAGCTCATAGACGACGGCGTAGCTCGCGTCGCCACCCGGCACCGCCGTCAGCGGCCTGAGCGACGACCACGCGCGGCCTTGGCTTCCACCCAGGACCTTCTCTGTGATCGACGAGCAGGTCCGGAGCGCCTCTGCACGGGTGTCGAAGGGATAAGGGGTCGCGATCGACCCTGCCATGCTGACCGCGCGGAGAGTCAGGAACGACTTCTTTGCCGGGCTTCCCGAGTAGGTGCCTTGGACCATCGACGAGCCGCCGAGCGCGCCGAGGTATGCGGCGTCGTCAAGGGTGCACGCCGTCTGGCTGGGCGGCGCTGACGCGGCGGCCTCTGCTGGGATGAGCTGGGCGTGGACCAGGGCTGTGCTGCCGTCAGGTCCGGGAATGCCCTGGATCAGGGCTGCCAGCTGCTCAGGCGTGCGGGAGTTGGGCGTGGGCGTGCTCACCGCCGGAGGGTTGGTCGCCGCCTCATCGAGGAGGTCTCGCGCGATGCCTGCCATGGACTCCACAGCAGGCTGCAGGTCGCCGTCCGGCGTCACGCTGAGCGAGAGGGCGAGGGACAGCGTTCCCGCAAGGACGTTGAGCGTTGCTCCGCCAAGATCGCCCGGCCCTCGCGGCTTCGTGGTCTGCACAGCAGCGAAAGAGCGCTCACCGATGGTCGGGGCCGGGAGCAGTCGCACGGTGTACGTCGAGGCGTTCGATCCCTCAGTATGCTGCAGATCGAACTGGCTGCAGCGCGCGAGCAGATCGTCGTTGTAGTTGAAGTCGGAGGAGGCGAGGACGTCCTTGGCCGCGCTTCTGATGGTGAACATGACCGTCGTCGTGGGACCACCGGAGCCGCCCGAGATGGGCAGCGCACCGGTGGCGAAGCTTGTGCCGGCGTCCTTGGCAATGTCTATCGGATCCTTGGCCACAAAGGGCTGGCACTCGCCGGGTGTGGCGACTGTTGTGCGTGCCGGCCACGTGTTTGCCGTGGCGCCGATGCGCAGGCTGCGGGAATCCTGCGCACCATAGGGAACGTTGCGGCGCGCGGCCACTGCGTTGATGACGGCCATGAGTTCTCCGTCGTGAACACCTTCGCGGAAGGAGCTGAAGGCCCGCTAGCCGACGCCGAAGCCGACACCGTTGAACTCGGCGCCGAGCTCCCTGATGAGCAGCCGGCCACGGCAAGTGCGGTCATCGCGAGGGCTGCGGTCCAGGCCAAAGGCCCCCCGCTGTCCCGCCGATCTCCAGTGTTCGGAGGGACCTGGGTCACCCAACGGACTCCTGACATCGCTGGCCTCCTCTAGCCGTCCGGCTCCCAGACTCACCGAAGCCAGGCGGACCGGTTAGAGGACTACGTCCCGAGCCCTCGGCAGGGGTCGAGGAAGCCTTCCCACCATGCGGACACCAGCTGTCCGCTTCTGCCTTCCCTCCCACACCAGCGGAACCCTACCGTGGGGCGCATGGCATACAGATTCCAAGTGGTTATCGACAGCCGCGACCCGCACGCGCAGGCCGATTGGTGGGCGGAAACGATGGGCTGGGTCGTCGAGCCGAGCGACGAGGCGTTCATCCGGCGCATGGTCTCCGAGGGCTTCGCGACGGAGGCCGAGACCACCACCCACCAGGGCGTGCTCGTGTGGGCCAGCGCCCAGGCGATCTGCCCGCCGGACCAGGTCGGACAGAAGGAGCGCCAGCGGTTCCTGTTCCAGACCGTCCCGGAGGGCAAGACGGTCAAGAACCGCGTGCACTGGGACGTCCGTCTCGACGGCGATGACAAGGACGAGATCCGCACCGCGCTCGAGTCCCGCGGCGCAACGTTCCTCTGGGAAGGCCGTGAGGGCCCGCACGGGTGGTACACCATGGCAGATCCGGAGGGCAACGAGTTCTGCATCTCGTGAGCCGCGTCGGTTGAGGCATCGCGGTCGGGCGACGGCGAGCGCGCGGGAAACCCGGGTAGGCTCACCATGTGCGCATCCCGGGTAGCTCGCCGTGACGCCGCTCGTGTGGGTGCTAGCCGGGGCTGCCGCCCTCGCCTCGCTCGTCGACTGGCGGGCGACGGCGCGCGGTGCAACCCGAGTGCGGCACCGCACCAAGCCGGCTCCGATGGTGCTGCTGATCGGCGCCGCTGCCGCGGTCCAGCCGTGGCACGGGTGGACCCAGGTGCTGCTCCTCGCGGCGTTCACGGCGTCGCTAGCAGGCGATGTCCTCCTGCTCCCCGGCCGCTCGCTGGGCCCCGGGCTCGCCGCGTTCCTCTTGGCCCACGTGGCCTTCGTCGCCGCGTTCGTCACGCAGGCAACATCCGTGGCGGGGACGCTGTTCGCCGCCGCGATGCTCGTCGTCGTGCTGCCGCTCGCGGCTCCCCCGCTGCTGCGCGCGGTCAGACGCCAGAGCCCGGGGCTGAGCATCCCGGTCGGGACCTACATCGCAGCGCTGGCCGCGCTCGCGCTCACCGCAGGAACCACCGGCTCACCGTGGGCGCTCGGCGGCGCTGCCCTCTTCCTCGCCTCTGACCTGCTGCTCGGCTGGCGCGCATTCGTCGGGCCGGTATTGAAGGAATGGCACGTCATGGCGACGTACCACGTGGCGCAATTCGCGTTCCTCGTCTGGCTCGCTGGCCTTTCCTAGGGCTCGGTCCTCAGTACCCCAGCGACTGAACCGAGGCCCGCAGCGCATCGGCCGACCGCGCGAGCCGCGCCAGCTCGCCGTCGTCCATCGGAACCTCGAGGACGCGGCGCACGCCGCCGGCCCCCACCACAGACGGCAGGCTCAGCGCGACGCCGTCGATTCCGTACTGCCCCGACAGGACGGTCGAGACGGGCAGCACGGCGTCCTCGCGCCCGAGCACCGCCTCGACGATACGCGCAGTCGAGAGCCCGATCGCGTAGTTCGTGGCGCCCTTGCCCTCGATCACGCGGTAGGCGGCGGTGCGGACCTCGTGGGCAAGAGCCTCGAGGGACTCGGGGGTGAAGGCCCTCGAACCATCCGCGTCGACCCAGTCCTGCAGCGGAACGCCGCCGATCGTCGCGCACGTCCACAGCGGGAACTCGGTGTCGCCGTGCTCGCCCACAATGTAGGCGTGCACGCTCGAGCGGGACACCCCGACGTGCTCGCCCAGGAGCCACCGCAGCCGCGAGGTGTCCAGCACGGTTCCGGAGGCGAAGACGCGGCCCGCGGGCAGCGCCGTGATGCGCTGCGCGATCACCGTGAGCACGTCGCACGGGTTGGTGACGAGGACATATACAGCATCCGGGGACTGCTCGAGGAGCCGCGGCAGGAGGCCTTCGAGGATGCGCGCGTTGGTGCCCGCGAGCTCGAGGCGCGTCTGGCCCGGCTTCTGCTTGGCGCCGGCCGTGATCACGACGACGTCGGCACCCGCTGTGAGCGCAACGTCGGTTCCTCCCGTGATGCTCGAGGCCCCGGTGAACTGGGTGCCGTGGGCGAGGTCCAGTACCTCGGCCTCGACTTTGGACGCGTCGATGTCGTACAGAACCACCTCGCGCGCGGAGGCTCGGATGAGCGCCGCATAGGCGGCCGAGCTCCCCACTGCGCCAGCGCCGACCACCACGAGCTTGCCCGTCTGAGCTGCCATGGGGACAGCGTAGCGCCCGGGAGTCGACTCGCCTCAACCACCCCCGACTAGACTCTTCTCACGTGACCCCCTCTGCCCCGACCGAGCCCCCCGTCCTGCCCGAGAATGTCTCCGACACGTTCGACCCCACACGCTGGCGCGTCGTCGAGGGCTTCGACTTCGAAGACCTCACATACCACCGGCAGGTCGAGCGGGACGAGCGCGGCGCCGTCGTGCGCGACCTGCCCACGGTGCGGATCGCCTTCAACCGACCCGAGGTGCGCAATGCGTTCCGTCCCGGCACGGTCGATGAGCTCTACCGCGCGATGGACCACGCCCGCATGACACCGGACGTCGCAACCGTGCTGCTGACAGGCAACGGCCCGTCCCCCAAGGACGGCGGCCACGCGTTCTGCTCGGGCGGCGACCAGCGGATCCGCGGCCGTGAGGGCTACAAGTACGCCTCGGGTGCGACCGCCGAGACCATTGACCCCGCGCGCGCGGGCCGGCTCCACATCCTCGAGGTGCAGCGGCTCATGCGGACCATGCCCAAGGTGGTCATCGCCGTCGTGAACGGGTGGGCAGCGGGCGGCGGGCACTCGCTGCACGTCGTCTCGGACCTGACCATCGCGAGCCGTGAGCACGGACGATTCAAGCAGACGGACGCGACTGTCGGCTCGTTCGACGCCGGCTACGGCTCCGCGCTCCTGGCCCGCCAGATCGGGCAGAAGAACGCGCGTGCCATCTTCTTCCTCGCCAGGGAGTACTCGGCCGAGGACATGGTCGCGATGGGCGCAGTCAACGAGGCCGTGGACCACGCCCGCCTGGAGGAGGTCGCGCTCGAGTACGCGGCGGACATCGCGCGCCAGTCGCCGCAGGCCATCCGCATGCTCAAGTTCGCGTTCAACCTCGCCGACGACGGCCTCGCGGGCCAGCAGGTGTTCGCTGGCGAGGCGACCCGGCTTGCCTACATGACGGACGAGGCCGTCGAGGGCCGCGACGCGTTCCTCCAGAAGCGGGATCCTGACTGGAGCCCGTTCCCGTACTACTTCTGACCCCGCAAGCCCAAGACGTGACCCCGCAACGAGAGGCGCACCGTGAACCTGGATCCAGTGCTCAAGGCACTCGCCGCCGCACTCGCGGGCGAGGGCCCGGCCGTCGAGTTCGGCCCCGCCGGGGGCGAGAACAGCGGCCGCCCGCGGGACCTCCGGGCCCAGGCGCACGACGGCGCGTGGCGGCTGTGGCGCCGATCGGAAAGCGCCGCGGCACTCCCCGAGGGGACGGCAGTAGTGGTGCGCACGTCGGGGTCGACGGGGGCCCCGAAGGCCACAGCGCTCACCGTCGACGCGCTCGCGGCGTCCTCGATGGCCACCGCGATGGCGCTGAAGGGCGAGGGCCAGTGGCTCCTCGCGCTCCCGCTCGAGTACGTCGCGGGCGTGCAGGTGCTCGTCCGGTCGCTGTTCGCGGGCACGCGGCCGTGGGCCATGGACCTCTCCGGGGGGTTCACTCCGGAAGCGTTCGCGGACGCCGCAGAGCAGCTCACGGACCCGGTCCGGTTCACGTCGCTCGTCCCGACCCAGCTGCGCCGCCTCGTCGACGACGACTCCCCGCGCGTGCAGATCGCGCTCGCGCGGTTCATGGCGATCCTGCTCGGCGGGGCGCCCATCCCGCCCGGGCTCCTGGACCGCGCGCGGGCGGCCGGTGTTCGGGTCGTCACCACATACGGCTCGGCCGAGACCTGCGGCGGGTGCGTGTACGACGGCGAGCCGCTCGAGGGCGTCGAGGTCGAGCTCGTGGACGGCCGGGTGTGGCTCGGCGGCGAGGTGGTCGCGGCCGGATACGTGGGCGACCCAGAGCGCACGGCCGAGCACTTCCGCACCGACGAGGATGGGCAGCGCTGGTATGTGAGCTCGGATGTGGGCGAGATCGCCCCGGACGGCCGACTGCGGATCCTGGGCCGCGCGGACGATGTAGTGATCACGGGCGGCGTGAAGGCCTCCGCCGCGCGGGTGGCCGCCGAGCTCGAGTCGCTCCCCGGCGTGCGTGAGTCGTTCGTGGCCGGCGTCGAGGACCCCGAATGGGGGCAGGCGCTCGCGGCGGCCGTGGTCCTCACGCCGCCGGGCGCGCCCGAAGCAGGCCAGCCCGAGGCGACCTTCACCGCAGTGCGGGAGGCCGCCGTCGTGCGCCTCGGCAGGCTCGCCCCGAAGACCTGGCTTGTCCTCGAGGCCCTCCCCCATCTGCCCAACGGCAAGCCCGACCGGAGGGCGATCACCGACCTCCTGCGGGCCCGACACGCTGGCACGTAAGCCGCCCCGGAACGCCCAACCACCTACCCACCTAGCTAGCTCCAGAGGAACAACCACGTGGCCACAACCGCCCAATGGATCTCCGGCTCGCGGCCGCGCACCCTGCCGATGGCCGTCGCGCCCGTCGTCATCGGCAGCGCTGCCGCGTTCGGACTCGGGGCGTTCAAGCCCGTGAACGCCCTTCTCGCGGCGCTCGTAGCGCTCGCGCTGCAGGTGGGCGTGAACTACGCGAACGACTATTCGGACGGCATCCGCGGCACCGACGATGACCGTGTGGGCCCCTTCAGGCTCACGGGGTCGAAGGCCGCCGAGCCGGCCGCGGTCAAGCGCGCAGCGTTCCTGGCGTTCGGCGTCGCCATGCTGTTCGGCCTGTTCCTCGTGGTGCTCTCCCAGGCGTGGTGGCTGCTTCTCGTGGGGGCCGGCTCCGTGGCCGCGGCCTGGGGCTATACAGGCGGCAAGCACCCGTACGGCTACATGGGCCTCGGCGACGTTTTCGTGTTCATCTTCTTCGGCCTCGTGGCCACGCTCGGCACCACGTTCACGCAGGCGGGCACCCTGAGCCCCGCGGCGTGGGTCGGAGCGATCGGGACCGGGCTCATCGCGGACGCGCTCCTCATGGCCAACAATGTCCGCGACATCCCCACGGACCGCGCGTCCGGCAAGCGGACGCTCGCGGTCCGGCTCGGGGACGCCCGCGCGAGGCGGGCCTACCTCCTGATGCTCGGGGTCGCCGTCCTCGGCCCGCTCGTGCTAGTGCCGTGGAACCCGTGGATGCTCATAGTCCTGCTGCTCGTCCCGGCATGCGTCACACCGTCCTGGATCATGCTCGGCGGGAAGAAGGGTCCCGGGCTCATCCCGGTGCTCCAGCAGACCGGTTTCATCAACCTCGGCTACGCCTCGCTGTTCACGATTGCGATCGTGCTCAGGGTGCTGCTCTAGCACTAGCTGTCGCACGACGGCGCGCCCCACCTATCGCGGGAGGGTCACCCGTCGCGGGAGTGTCGCCCTTCTCGGGCGGGTCACCCTTCTCGGGCCCTGTTGGCGCCGGGCGTTTGGCGCTCGCGGCTGGGTGGCTCGGCGGAGACTGAGGTCCTCGCCCCGAGCTGCGCGAGAAATGTCGGAACCCTCTACTAGGGTTGTTTCATGAGCATCGAACGCGCGTTCGACGATGGATCCACGGGGTCGGGGAAAGCACTCCCCTGGTGGCTAGCGCGCGAACTGGACGATGTCCTCCAGGCCGAGGAGGACGTCGCTGCCGCGGGCGGACCCGTTGAACCCGAGCCGTGGATGGTCAAGGCGTGGGAGCTCAGCGACGATCCTTCGACGCGCCCCGTCAGGTCTCCGCGTCCGGACGACGAGCTTCTGGCCATCATCGCCGCCGACCTCCGCGCCGCGGCGGTCGCCGCCCCCGATGCCCTGGCTGGCGACCTGTTCATCGACGGCGAGCTCCCCTCCCCCGCCGCCATCGTGGCCGAAGTGGAAGCCGAGGCCGCTGGGCTGCTGGTTGCCCGACTCGAGCGGCTGGACAGGGAGGATGCCTCACGGGCCGCCGAGCGGACGATGGCCCTGGCCGCCCTCGTGCGGGCCGTGGGTGGATGGCGCGACGACCCGTTCCGACGCATTGAAGCGCCGTCGATCGCGGCCTCCGAGGTGTCCGCTGCCCTCAAGATCTCCGCCCGTACCGCCAAGGGCATGGTCAGCGAGGCGCTCGAGCTCTCCCGGCCGTCTTGGGCGCCGCTCGTCGCCGCGATGAGCGCTGGACGCCTGCCCCAGCGGCGCGTGCGGACCATCCTGGACGCAGCGATTCCGATCCCGAGCGCGAACCTGGGTGCGTTCGTCGCCGAGGCAGTCGATGTTGCGGCGCCGACCGATTCGCATGGCACCGCGGACCCAGACAGGATCCCGAGCCCCGGAGCACTGGGCCGGCGCCTGCGGCGTCTGGCCGAGAAGCACTCCGCCGAACCACTGGCCGCCCGCAAGGCGAAGGCACGTGAGCACCGTCGCGTTGACGTGGAGCCAGCCGGAGACGCAATGTGCTGGCTGACGGCGTACCTGCCGCTTGAGGACGCGGCGGCCATCGATTCGCGCCTTGAGAGCCTCGCCCGCTCGCTGAAGGGGCCCACCGAAGGCCGCACACTCCCTCAGCTGAGGGCCGATGTGTTCACGGATCTCCTCGGCGAGGCCACCCTGGCAGGAGAGGGATCCCTAGGAGGATTTCGCGCCCAGATCATCGCCACGATTCCAGCCGGAACGCTTGCGGGCACCTGCAACGCGGCCACCGAGATCCTCGGATACGGGCCCATCGACCCCGATGCCGCACGACTCCTGGCCTCGCAGGCCGCCACATGGACCCGCATGTGGGTCGACCCTGGAACAGGCGCCCCGCTTGCTATCGGCCGCACTCGTTACACTCCGACTGCCGCAATGCGCAGACAGCTCGGGGTGAGGGACATGGTGTGCCGGTTTCCTGGCTGCGACAAGCCGGCTTCTGCGACGGAGGCAGACCACACCACGTCATGGGCCAGCGGCGGCGAGACGAGCACTGACAATCTGGCGCTCCTCTGCCCCGAACACCATCGGCTGAAGAGCGAGGGATATTGGTCGGCGCGCCAGATAGGGCGGCCCCAAGACGCCGCGGCGGCGGAACGGTTTGCACGCACCGACGAGTCCGCGGCTCAACCCCACAGCATCGCGGACACGCGGGGACGCAGTGCCCGCGCGGCAGACTCCCACGCCACGGAACCCGAAGGCGCCGACTCCAGAGGGGCGCCATCCCGCCCACCCGCACCACCGCCCGGGACCATCGAATGGATCTCTCCCACGGGGCGCCGATACATCACCTACCCCGAGGGAGACCCGCCGCCGCCCTTCTAGATCACGGTTGCCGGGCTCACAGACGGGTCTGCGCTCCAACTCACCGCTTGGGCGACGACCCCGGGTGGGCATCGTTGGGCACCCCGGCAACGGGCCCCTCGACCGACTCCCTACCGTCGGCGCTCCAACTCACAGTTTGGGCGACGATCCCGGGTCGGCATCGTTGGGCTCGCCGCTAACGTGCCCCTCGACCGACTCCCCACCGTCGGCGCCATTGGCAGTGCGCTCACCCGAAGCAACAATCCGCTCTGCCGAAGCAGCAGTGCGCTCACCCGAAGCAGTGCGCTCACCCGAAGTGCTGCCTGCGCTCGCATCCATGGGTCCCTGAGCGTCGCCCGCCTGACCACGCTGGGCGTCGTCGAGGGCGTCCTCAACCTCGGCGTCCTTCAGCTCCTGCTTGGTGCGGACCTCCTTGCGGCCACTGAACACATCCCGCACCTCGCCCGCCGCGGCGTTGCGCTGACGGTTCAGAAACAGGAAGTTAACCGCGAACGCGAAGATGACAGCGAAGATCGCCGAGAGGATGGCGCCGATCCCGATCACCATGAAGACTGCGAACGGAACAACAAACAGGACGGTACGGATCAGGAAGTACTTGAGTGATGCCACTGGACGAGTTTACTAAAATGGCCCTATGGTCCGCGTTCTTCCCTGGCTCATCGTTCTAGTCGCCTGGCTGTATGGCATGGTCGACTGCGCCCTGAGCGACCGGAACGGTGTCCGCGGCGGGATCTCGAAGACAGTCTGGTTCCTCATCGCTGTGCTGCCCGCCGTCGGCACCGCGCTCTGGTTCATCTACGGCCGTCCGCGCGGCACGACGCCGCCACGCACCGGGAGCGACAAGGGTCGTCGTCCGGTGGCACCAGACGACGACCCTGACTTCCTGCGCGGCCTCTGAACCGCCGCAGTCCTCGACGACCGCGGGTTCCAGGCCGCTGGGCCGCTACTTCTTGGCGTTCTTGATGAGCATGTCGGCGTCATTCTTGAACGCCGCTGCCGAGGCCTGAGCGTCCGCCCGGCCGAAGAGCACGTCCGTCACGCGGCGGCCCAGGGCGTCGGCGACCTTGCTCGTGCCCACCGGCGGAACGGCCGGCGCCGACCCTACCTCGGGCTTGATCGCAGTAAGGAATCCGAGCGCCGTCTTATCCGTCGGGGTGAGGAGCGGTTTGATCGCGTCCTGCACCTTCTGCGACGTCGAGAATCCCCGCTCAGTGGTGATCACCTTGGCCACGTCCGTGCTGTTGACGAGATAGTCGATGAACGTTGCAGCCTCTGCCGGGTGCTTCGAGCGTGACGATGCCGACCAGTACATCGAGGGCTTGTAGAACAGCCCGTTATCCTTCGAACTGCCGTCCTGACTCGGGACGCGGAGAAGCTTGATGTCGCTGCCCGTGGCCTTGGTGAGGGCCCCTAGCTGGTTGGTCCACCAGAACGACATGCCTGTCTTGTTGGTCGCCGCGAGCGTCTGCTCGACAGCAGCGCCGATATCCTCCTGCGCGACGCTAGCCGGCGGGGCCGCCTTGGCATCGAGCAACTTCTTCTGGAAGGCCATGAAGGAGGCGACGCCGTCCACCGTGAAGCCAGTCTGGCCGTCGTTCGTGTAAAGGGACTCCCCACGCTGCCGCAGCCACATGCTCAGATTCTGGTCCGTGATGCCGTACGAGGCGCCATAGTTGGTTGCCCCGCCCTGCGAGGCCCCAGCGCCAAGGGCCTTCGCGGTGGCGAGGTAGCCGTCCCAAGTCCATGTGGCGTCGTTTGGGAGCGGGACCCCTGCCGCTTGGAAGACCTTGACGTTGGCGAAGATCGCGAGCGCGTTCTGGCCGGTGCTGACCCCGTAGAGCTTGCCCCCGTATTGGCCGGCCGCGAGCGTGTTCGCATCGAAGGACGATGTGTCGAGTTCCTTCTGCTTCGTGAGGTCGAGGAGCGCCCCCCGCCCGCCGTACTCCGCGATATAGGCCAGATCCATCTGGATGACGTCCGGGGCATCATTGGCAGCCGTCTGGGTTGCGAGCTTGTCCCAATAGCCTGACCAGACGCCGGGCTCCGCCTGGATCTTGATATTGGGGTGGGCTGCCTGGAACGCGTCGATGACTTGTTGCGTCTGCTTGTTGCGCACGTCGTTGCCCCACCACGTGAAGCGGAGAGTCACGGATCCGTCGGCGTTCTTGCCGCCGCCAGTGCCGCAACCAGCGAGGAGACCCACAGCCGCCGTGCCGGCGAAGAGCTTGAGTGCTGTGCGTCGCGTCAGAGTCGTCATCGTCTCTCCAAGGTGAAGTGGATGGTTGTCCGAGAAATCGGTTTCTGATTTACTGAGTATGCCCAAGGTCACACCCGTCGTCAAGGACTAAGGAAAACGCATTCCACCTGTAATGGCAAGGCCTTGACTCCCCAGCTAGACCGGAACTATCTTGCGTGAAAGCGCATTCCGACCAGAGGAGGTCACACCGTGTCCAACCCGCATGCGACACCAGCGCTCCAGCCCGGCGCTCCTGCTATGAATCGGTTCATACCATGAGCGCCCTCGCCGAGCTCGGAAACCTCGGCAAGAGCTCCGCGGCACGCCCCACCAAGGGCGCTCCCAACGGACACCGGCCCAAGGCCACCCGGCCCAAGGACAACAGGGCCGCCTTCATCTTCCTCGCACCGTGGATCGTGGGCCTGATAGCCATCACGGTCGGCCCGATGCTCGTCTCGCTCTATCTTTCCTTCACGGACTACAACCTCATCCAGGACCCGAACTGGATCGGGCTGGACAACTTCACCCGCATGTTCGGCGACGAGCGGTTCTGGAACTCCCTCGGCGTGACCCTCACGTACGTCATCGTCGGCGTCCCGCTCCAGCTCGGCCTCGCGCTCATTGTGGCCCTCGCCTTGGACAAGGGCCTCAAGGGGCTCGCCTTCTACCGCTCGGTGTTCTACCTGCCCTCCCTGCTCGGCTCGTCCGTGGCGGTGGCCATCCTGTGGAAGCAGATGTTCGGCACCTCCGGCCTCGTCAACCAGCTCCTGGCCGTCTTCGGTATCCACGGCCCGGGCTGGATCTCCGATCCGAGCACCGCGCTGGGCAGCATCATCCTGCTCCACGTCTGGACTTTCGGCTCCCCCATGATCATCTTCCTCGCGGGGCTGCGGCAGATCCCCACGATGTACTACGAAGCGGCCGCCGTCGACGGTGCCGGCCGGATCACCCGCTTCCTCAAGATCACCCTGCCGCTGCTGAGCCCGATCATCTTCTTCAACCTCGTCCTGCAGATCATCGGCGCTTTCCAGTCGTTCACGCAGGCCTTCATCGTCTCCGGGGGCACCGGCGGCCCGAGCGACTCGACGATGTTCTTCACGCTCTACCTGTACCAGCGCGGCTTCGGCCAGTTCGACATGGGCTACGCCTCCGCCATGGCCTGGGTCCTGGTGATCATCGTCGGAGCCTTCACTGCAATCAACTTCTACGCATCGAAATTCTGGGTGTTCTATGACGACTGAAGCAGCCCCTCACAGCAACGTCCCGAGCGCCGCCACAGCGCACCGCACGGGCGCCGCGCCGGGCGCCCCACGCGCCGTCGTGCGCCCCGTCCCGCCCAGCAACGACGCGGGCCAGGGCAGCAACGGCGACGCCCCGCCAGCCCGCAGGCGCCGGCTTCCCCGAGGAGACCTGGCCCTCAGCCCGCGCCAACGGGTCAAGAGCCTCCTGAAACACGTGGTGCTGATCGCGGCAGCGATCGTGATGATCTACCCGCTGCTGTGGATGCTCGTCTCCTCGTTCCGCCCGAGCGACGACGTCTTCCGCGCCCCTGGCCTGTGGCTGGCCGAGGCGCACCCCGAGAACTACGCCAACGGCTGGAACGCCCTCAGCTCCCCCTTCGGGACCTACCTGCTCAACTCCACGATCGTCGTCCTTGGCGCGATCATCGGCAATCTCGTCTCGTGCTCGATGGCCGCCTACGCCTTCGCGCGGCTGGACTTCTCGGGCAAGAAGTGGATGTTCGCGGCGATGCTCATCACGATCATGCTGCCCATCCACGTGATCATAGTGCCGCAGTACATCCTGTTCTCGCAGATCGGCTGGATCAATACGTTCTGGCCGCTCATCGTGCCCAAGCTCCTGGCCACCGACGCGTTCTTCGTCTTCCTGATGGTCCAGTTCATCCGCGGCATCCCCCGCGAGCTCGACGAGGCTGCCAGAATCGACGGCGCGGGCCACCCCCGTATCTTCCTGCGCGTGATCCTTCCCCTCATGACCCCTGCGCTGGCCACCACAACGATCTTCACGTTCATCTGGACTTGGAGCGACTTCTTCAGCCAGCTGATCTACCTCACCTCCCCGGACGTCTTCACCGTCCCCGTGGCGCTTCGCGCCTTCGTCGATGCCCAGTCCAGCACCGACTGGGGCTCGATGTTCGCCATGTCGGTCGTTTCCCTCCTGCCCGTCTTCATCGCCTTCCTCATCGGCCAGAAGTTCCTCGTCAAGGGCATCGCAACCACCGGCATCAAGTAGACGGGCAACACGTAGACGGCAACACGCAGAGGGCAACAAGGAGGGAGTCCCGGCAGGACGTTCGGCACTGTGGTCACCATGCTGTCCTCCCGACCATGGGTAGTGACCGACGAAGCCCGGCCAAAGGCACGCGGTCTACTATCTGGAAGGAGAAGAGAGATGCCGAAGGTATCAAAATCAAGTGCGTCGTCGCACTTGGTCGTCCCCGGTCTCACAGAATCCCACGGAGAAGACATCAACGGCTGGAACGTCTCGCTGGCGGCCGACGACAAGGACCTCGATCTGGCGCGGCTCTTCAAGGGAGCGCCGAACAACCTGTGCCAAGCGTCTCACCTCGGTTACGTCATCAAGGGGAAGTTCGGTGTCCGGAAGGCGGACGGAACCGAGGAGATCTACGAGGCCGGAGACGCATTCGTCATCGAGCCAGGCCACACCCCACTCTCGTTCGCGGGAGGAGAATACGTGGCTTTCACCTCCAGCGAGGATGCGAAGTGGCAGGCGGCCGTCATGATGCCGAACATGCCTCAGTTCGCCAAGGACCAGGGAGTCGAACTCCCGGAGGATCTGGCCATGCCGTCGTAGCACCCAGCACAACACACATCTCGACGTTCACGAGAAAGGCCCGGTCCCGTGGTGGGACCGGGCCTTTCTCGTGCATCGGGGCGCCCAGCTTCCGGCAGTGGCTCTCGGGAGGCGGCGGCCAGCAAGAGGGTGTCAGCCCGCGCTGACGCCCCCGTAGGAGTGGAGGCCCGAGAAGTACACGTTGACGATTGTGAAGTTGAAGAGCACGCACAGGTAGCCGACGATCGAGAGCCACGCGGCACGCGCGCCGGTCCAGCCGCGGGTGGCCCGAGCGTGCAGGTAGGCCGCGTAGACCACCCAGATCACGAAGCTCCAGACTTCCTTCGTGTCCCAGCCCCAGAAACGGCCCCAGGCCTTCTCGGCCCAGATGGCGCCGAACATCACGGTGAGGGTCCACCCGACGAACGCGATCGTGTTGATCCGATAGGAGAGGGCCTCAAGCGTCATGGAGCCGGGAACGAGCCGCATGAATCCGCCGGTGTCGAGCCCGCCTGCGGCGATCTTCGCCTCACGGCGGCTCTGGATCAGCTGGAGAACGGCCATCGAGAACGTGAGGGTGAACAGCGCCGAGGACATCACGGCGATGGACACGTGGATCACGAGCCAGTAGCTCTGCAGTGCCGGGACGAGGTGCCCCACCGGGATGTAGAAGGCGACGGCCGCGGCCACCATCATGACCACCGCGAGGCCGAGCACGAACGTGCCGAGGAATCGCAGGTCGCGGCGGATGAGGACCAAGAGGAAGACGGCAACCACGAGGAGGGCACCGGTCGTGCAGAACTCGTACATGTTGCCCCACGGGACGCGGCCAGCGGCGATCCCACGGGTGACGACGCCCGCGGCGTGGATCACGAGGCCCAAGATGCTCAACGAGACGCCCACGCGGGCGGCCTTGCGCCGCGAGCGGTACTTCAGGTCGGCGTCGGCCACCTCGACAGGGGCAACCCCGCCGTTCGGGGAACCGGAATTCTTCACCGAGGACGACGGCGCGCCGCCAGCAGCGCCGTCACTGGCATCACCGCCTGTGCCACCTCCTGCGCCACCGCCCGCAGCGGACCCTACGCCAGCCAGCGCCGGCCTCTTCGCCGCCGTCTCGGCCTGCGTAACCAGGGCCTTCTGCCCGGCCAACAGGGCTGCGTCGCGCTGGGCGACCTTGCCGCTGGTGGCCATGTCCCACGCGAAGGCGAGGAACGCGACCACGTAGGTGCCTGCGGCAAGCAGCATGAACAGCTCGCTGTACGCGCCGAGCGTGAAATTGATGGTGGGCATCAGGCGTCCTTCTGAGTGCTGTCTATTGCGTTCTGAGGGTTCTTAGTCTGCTCGTTCGGTCCATCGTCGGGTACCCCCCACGCCATGGCGAGGGCGGCCCGCACGGACTTCCCCTCGGCGCCGAGACCGCCGTGGTCTTCGCCGCGGGTGATCAGCCCATACTCGACCATGGTGCGCCCATCCTCGTGGTTCCCCGCGCGGACCCAGAGGCGGCGGCGCGTCAGGAACAGCGAGGCAATGAGTCCGGCCAAGGAGAAGAGGGCGAAGCCGAGCGCCCATTCCTGACCGGGGTTGTGGTGGACGTCCAGCGCGACGTACCGCTTGAGTCCGTCGAAGCTGATCGATCCTTGGCCGTCCGGCAGGGTGTAGGACTGCCCCGCACCGAGGACGATGCCGCCCGCGGGCTTGTCGCGGCCGTTGACCTGGGTGAGCTTGGCGACGTCGAGCGCGTAGACGTTCTGGGGGGTGCCCTTGTCGAGTCCGAGGTTGCCGATGTACGAGTTGAGGTTCAGCTGGGCGTTGAGCGGGTCAGGGTCGGCGCTGAACGCGACGTTGTTCGCACCCTTCTCCGCGGTGGGGAGGAAGAAGCCGACGAATCCGAGCTGGCCCGGCTTCGCGTCCGGGGCCTTGATGACGATCGTCGACGTGTAGACCGCGTCGGTGGGGATCGCGGGCACCGGCCCCTGGAAGGCGATCTTCCCGTCGCCACCCCGCACCGTGACGACCGGCGCATAGCCGTTGCCGACCAGGTACACGTTGGTGCCGCCGATCGAGAGCGGGTCGTTGACCTTGACATCCTCCTGCTTCTCGGGAGCGTCCGGGGAGTCCTTTGTGGTCACGTGCGCAGTGAAGTCGAGCGGCTGTCCGAACTGCTTGACGGACTCCCTGTCATAGCGGACATCGAACTTGTCGAGTCGGAACGAGTACGGGGCCAGCCAGCCCGACTGGAAGTTCGAGCCAGGGTTGAACGTGTCGTAGCCCACGAGGGTGTTGACGAAGGTCTCGCCCTCGACGAGCGTGCGCTGCCCGCTGTAGCCGAACAGCCCGCCGACCGCCACGGACACGAGCACGCCAACGAGGCCCGAGTGGAAGCACAGGTTGCCGAGCTCCTTGAGGTAGCCCTTCTCGGCCCCCACGGAGGGAAGGTCGCCCGCGGACCGCAGGTCCACACGGTAGCCGCGCTTCTTCAGGAGGGCGGCGGCCTGCACAGCGGCGTCCGACGCCGTCAGGCCGGCTTCCGCGGACACCACGAGGGTTCCGTACACGGGCAGCCGCGAGAGGCGTGCCGGGGTGCGCGGGGGCTTGGAACGCCACGACTTCCAGTGCGCGATCGCACGCGGAACCACGCAGCCGATGAGCGAGATGAAGAGCAGCAGGTACACGGCGGAGAACCAGGCCGACGAATAGACGTCGAACATCTGGAGCTTGTCCAGGATCGGGCCGTAGTCGGCGTGGTCCTTGAGGTACTGCGTCACGATCGCGGGGTTCGCGGGCCGCTGCGGGAACAGGGAGCCCGGAACGGCTGCGACGGCGAGCAGGAGAAGCAGGAAGAGCGCGGTCTTCATGCTCGTGAGCTGGGTCCATGCCCAGCGCAGCATCCCGAGCACGCCAAGGGTGGGCAGCGCGACGTCGGTGCGCTTGGCCTGCTTGCCCCTGTTGCCTGCCGCTTTCGACGCCTTCGACTGCTTCGAAGGCTTGGCAGACTTCGGGGCCTCGTGCCCGTTCTGGTTCTCAGTCTTGGTATCGGTCATCAGACAGGCAGCTCCACAGTTCCGATCCAAATCTGCACTTGGCTGATCCAATAGCTCCACACGCCGGAGACCATGAGGACTCCGACGAGGATCAGCAGCCCGCCGCCGGAGACCTGGAGGGCCCGGCGGTGCTTCTTGAAGAACGCCAGCGCTCCGAGGCCCCGGCGGATGCCCAGCGCGATGAGCAGGAACGGCACGCCGAGGCCCAGGCAGTAGACGAACGTCAGGAGGGCGCCCTTGTACGCCGTCGGCCCGTCCGAGAAGGCGAGCACCTGCACGGCAGCGAGGGTCGGGCCGATGCACGGGACCCAGCCGAGCCCGAACGTGATGCCCAGCAGCGGCGCGCCCCACAGGCCCGCCGGCGGGCGGGCGTGCACGCGGGCCTCACGCTGGAAGATGCCGAGCCCGCCCATGAAGACGATGCCCATGAGCACCACGACGATGCCGAGCACCCGCGTCAGCCAGCCCGAGGAGATCGCAAGCCACCGGCCCACCCCCCCGAACACCGCGCCTGTCGCCACGAACACGAGCGTGAACCCAAGGATGAACAGCAGGATCCCCGCAACCATGCGCCCGCGCCTCTGCTTCGCGAGGTCCACGCCCGTCAGGCCCGTGACGTAGCCGAGGTAGCCGGGCACGAGCGGCAGGACGCACGGGGACAGGAACGAGACGACGCCCGCGAGCAGCGCCACGGGCAGCGCGAGCAGGAGCGAGCCGTTGAGCACCGTGTCGCTGAAGATCCCGCCCACGCTACTCGGCCGCCGCGGAGGTGATGAGGGTCTTGAGGGTGCCCCGCTCGAGCTGGCCCAGGACGCGCGAGGCCACGCGGCCCTGCTTGTCGAGCACGAGGGTGGTGGGGACGGCGCCGGGCGGGACCATCCCGGACATGGCCAGGAGGACCTGGCCGTCCTTGTCGTTGAAGCTCGGGTAGGTCAGCTTGAAGCTCTGCTCGAACGCCTCGGCCGTGCCCTGTTCGTCCCGGAGGTTGACGCCGTAGAAGACGATCCCCTGCGGCTTGAACTCCGTGTGCAGGGCCTCGAGCTCGGGGGCCTCGACGCGGCATGGAGCGCACGCCGCGAACCAGAAGTTCAGCACAGTGACGTGGCCCACAAGGTCCTTGGAACCGAGCTTCGTGCCGTCGTACAGCACTCCCGTGAAGTCCACCGGCGGCTTGCGGGTGTCCTTCGCGTACTCGGTGACCGAGCCGTCGCCGGCAACGTAGTTCTTGTTGTCCCCCGCGCGGGCCTGCTGCGCGAGGGGATCATCGGCGGCACACCCGGAGAGGGCCGCTGCGATGCCGACGGCGCCTAGGGCACCTGCCGCGGTCAGGAGCCGACGGCGGGACAGGCCTCCGGGGGCATTGAGGGCATCCGTCATTCAGGCCCCCGGCGTGGTGGCCGCGCCCGGAAGGAGCCGGGCGGCTGGCTCGGTGTAGCGGAGCGAGACCACAGAACCTGTCGAGGTATCGATCGTGAGGGAGGTCAGGGACGTCAGGGTGCACTCGCGCTTGCGCGGATCGTGGGCGAGCGGGCGGCCCTCGGCCTTGAGCCGGGCGGCCCAGATGGGCAGCTGGTGCGCAACGAGGATCGCCTCAGAGCCCTCTCCCCCGCGCTCGTAGGCAGTGCGTGCCGCGTCCCGCGCCGCGGCGAGCACGCGGGCAGCCTGAGCCTCGTAGGGCTCACCCCATGAGGGCCGCAGCGGATTGAGGATGTACGGCCAGTGCTTCGGCTTGAGCAGCTCGCGCGGCGTCACCTTGAGGCCCTCGAAGTGGTTCTCCGCTTCGATGATGCGCGGCTCGGTACCGACCTCGAGGCCGAGCGCCGCAGCCGTGGGCGCCGCCGTCTCCTGGGCACGGATCAGCGGCGAGGCTGCAAGCAGGACGATCCGCGCGCCGTCGTGCGCTCGCCGCGCGAAGTGCTCCGCGAGGCAGTCCGCCATCTGCCGGCCCAGCTCGGACAGGTGGAAATCCGGGAGCCGGCCGTAGAGCACGCCCGCGGGGTTGTACACCTCGCCGTGCCGCAGCAGATGAACGGTTGATGAAGGCATGACATCCAGTTTCTCAAACATGGCGGGCGGCAGGGAAATCGCGTGGACGGTGTGGGTGGAGGACCCGATGGAGGCGACTCGGAGCAACCGCCAACCGATTCTACAGGGAGTAGAACTATCACGGACACCCTAGAGTTCCCTGTGTAAGGCTCGCCACAGCCCTTGCGTGTGCATGCATCTGCATGTTTTCATAGATATCAGCGGTTACTTGACGCTTCAATCACTTTCTAGAAGGAGATATCCCGTGACTCTGCCCCACGGCCTCACCACCGGCACCTGGACCCTCGACCCCTCGCACAGCGAGATCGGCTTCACCGTCCGCCACGCGGGCATCAGCAAGGTCCGCGGACGCTTCGCGGACGCCTCGGCAACCGTCGAGGTCGGCGCGACCCGTGACGAGACGAAGGCGACGGCAGCCATCAAGACCGCGTCCTTCGACTCGGGAGACGCGAACCGCGACGGCCACGTCAAGAGCGCCGACTTCTTCGACGTCGAGCAGTTCCCGGAAATCACCTTCACCTCCACCGCACTCGAGGCGAAGGGCGACGACTACGACCTGACCGGCGATCTCACGATCAAGGGCGTCACCAAGTCCGTCACGATCGAGACCGAGTTCAACGGCATCGCCGTGGACCCGTTCGGCAACACCCGCGCGGGTGTCTCTGGCGAGACGACGATCTCCCGCAAGGACTTCGGCCTCACGTGGAACGCCGTCCTCGAGACCGGCGGCGTGCTGGTCTCCGACAAGGTCGTCATCTCCCTCGACCTCGCGTTCATCGCACCGCAGGCCTGACACCTGCCAGGGCGCGCACGAGCGCGTCCTACGCGGGCCGGGCCCGCTGAGATCCGGCCCCGCTGAGATCCGGCCCCGCCGCCAGTGAAGATCTGGCTGCGGGGCCGGACGCCGTTAATCGCCAACTTCAATCGCTACCTTGACCATCAACTTTGATCAACAACTTTGATCAACAGCCCAGCGCTCACCGCCACCCCGTGTCATGTGCGAGCCTCGGTGATGACAAACCGGTGACCAGACCGCACCGATACAGTGGGCGCCATGAGCGAACCCCTCCCGTCCGCCCACGAGCCCCCAGACATCATGCGAATCTTCAGCCTCGACGGCGTTCCAGCCGAGGTGCAGTCGTCCTACTGGATCTCGGTCGTGGGCGGCTTCATCGGTGTGATCATCGGGATCGTCACGGGCATCACCTCCTTCGCCTTCCTGCACCTGCTCGGCCCGATGTGGCTCATCCGGATGGTGCTCGACGTCGTGGCCGTCGCGTTCGCGTCGGCCCAGATCCTTCTGGGGGTGGCCGCTAAGCAGCGGAAGGAGTGGGCACGGCTCCAGCTCACGGCGCTTGCGGCCATAGAGGTCGCCCTGGTGGTCGGGATCGTTCTCGGCGGGGTTCCTGCCGGTTACTGGTACGGGTTCGGGCTCACGGTGGTCGCCGCGGCGCTTCTGTGGCTCCCCAGCTCGAACAGGTGGTTCGGCGGCAGATCCGCCGAAGCCGAAGCGGCACTGCTCACAGACCCTGCGCGGGAGATAGGGTGGGATCAACGCATCGGGGACGCGGAGGCGCTCCCCACCGGGCCACCTTCGACGATTGGACCCTCATGAGCACGCCTGACGTCCCTCCGAACGGCTCTGAGCAGCCGGAAGAGGGGGCGCCGACGCACCGGCCGTCCGAGCCACAGGACACGCAGGGCAGTCGTCAAGAGCCTAGCGCCCCGGCAGGACGTCCTGCCCCCCGCTACGGACAGTACGCGCCCGGGTTCGAGCCGAATGCGCAGCAGCAGCCCCCCGCCTACGGCCAGCCCCAGTACGGACAGCCTCCGTACGGGCAGCAGCAGCCCCCCGCCCACGGCCAACCCAACTACGGCCAACCCCAGTACGGACAGCAGCCCCCGGCTTACGGCCAACCTCAGTACGGCCAGCCTCCGTATGGACAGCAGCCGCCCTACTCCCCCCAGCCGCCCACCTACGGCTACGGAGGGCCGGGCTATGGGGCCCCAGGTCCCGAGGCGCAGCAGGCGGCGGTGCGCCGAGCGTCCCTCCTGCTCTTCGTGACGGCGGCGGTCGAGGTCGTCATTGGCTTCATCGCCACTATGGCCGAGCTCAACTTGCCGGCGAGCGCACTCCGCGATCTGTTCAACCGGGCTGGCGGCGCGCAGGCGGGAATCACCTTCGAGCAGTTCCGCCAGATCATCAGCACGTTCGTGTGGGTGGCGATGAGCGGAGCGGTGGTCAACGCCATTGTCCTTGTCCTGTGCGGCGTGTTCCTCTCCCGGGGCCGCCGGTGGGCCAGGGTCCTCGGCACGGTATTCCTGTGCCTCACGATCTTGGCGTTTTTTGCCGGCGGACTGTTCTCGCTCCTCACAATGGCGCTCGCGGTCGCCTCGATGGTGATGATGTTCCGGCCAGCCGTCACGGCATTCCTGAACGCAAACAACCAGTTCGCCAACCCCTACACCCCGAAGGGACCCACCTTCGGCAATCCGTACGGCCAGTGACCCTGCGCGGTGTACGGCCAATGGAGGTGCGACAAGTGAGAGTGCGGAGCGTGTGATGAGCCAGCCGACCCCACCGCCCTATCAGCCGGGCCCCCCGTACCAGAACCAGAGCCCGCAGCAGTATGCCCCCGTGCCCCCGCAGGGTCCGTACCAGGGCCCGTGGCCTAGCCAGCTACCCGGGGGAATGTTCCCCGGAATGCCCACTACGGGCATCGTCCGGCCCGTCACCATCACCCTCGCGTTCTGGATGCTCGTGGTCAGCGCGGTCCTTCCTCTGGCGGGCATCCCGGCCGCTCTGGACTGGATGCACACGTACCTGCGCGCGGCGATCCTCGAGGCCACGGCGCCGTCGGGCAGGGCCAAGGCCTTGACCTTCATCGAGCAGTTCAACGCGACGTCCGCGCCTCTCGTGTGGATCTCGGCACTCGTCGGGATCGCAGTCAGCGTCCTCATTGCCTTGGGCATCCGTGCTGGCATGAACTGGGTACGCATCCTCCTCACGGTGTTCGCGGGACTCTCACTCCTGGGCTACCTCGGCAACGCTGCCGTCGCCCTGATGGTCTCGATCCCCAGAGCCGTGATGTTCGTGCCGCCCGTGATCGTCTACGTCTTTTCCATCCTCTCGGCCATCCTGTACATCGCGGCAACGGTGCTGACGTGGCTGCGCCCCTCGAACGAGTACGTCGCCGCCCGCCGAGCCGCGGCCCTCGGCGGCGGCTACCTCCGCTGAGGACCCGCATCGCAGGTCGGATCCTGCGCCCTCGCGCGCACGACGGCGAGCAGTCGCCTCAGGTGCGCCGCTCGCCCCGGTGAGGGGCGGCGTCGTGCGCCGTGGGCGCAGTGTCCGCAGGCGCCACGAACGCGGGCGACCCGTCAGTCAGCAGGCGGCGGCATGTCCGCCGGCGCAGTGTCCACAGGCGCCACTAACGCGGGCGACCCGTCAGTCAGCAGGCGGCGGCATGTCCGCGGGCCGCGTGTCAGCGGGTGGCTGTATGTCCGCGGGCGCCACGTCCACGGCCTCGGGCGCGCCGGCGGACGGTTGCCCGGTCTCGCCGCCCGACTCACCGCGCTGGGCGTGATACGCGAGGATCTGGAGCTCCGTGGCCATGTCCACCTTGCGCAGGGTCACGCCCGGAGGCACCTGCAGGATCGTGGGCGCGAAGCTCAGGATGCTGCGGACCCCTGCGGCGACCACGCGGTCGCAGACGAACTGGGCCGCGGACGCGGGGAGCGCGAGGACCGCCATATTGGTCCTGGTGCGCTCGAAGACGGCCTCGAGGTTGGCCGCATCCGAGACACGCAGCCAGCCGATCTCGTTGCCGATGATCTGCGGGTCGGTGTCGAGGAGCGCCACGACGTCGAAGCCGCGCGTCTCGAACCCGCCGTACCGGGCCAGTGCGCGGCCCAGGTTGCCCGCGCCGACGATCGCGACGCGCCAATCACGCGTGAGCCCCATCGCGACCGAGAGGTGCGTCAGAAGGTTCTCGACCTCGTAGCCGACCCCACGTGTGCCATAGGAACCGAGCTGCGAGAGGTCTTTGCGCAGGGTCGACGAGCTCACACCCGAGGCCTCGGCGAGGGCATCAGAGGAGACGCGGTCCACGTCGTCGGCCAGGAACGAATTGAGCGCGCGGAGGTAGACGGTGAGTCGGGCGACGACGGCCGGTGGGAGCCCCTTGCCCTCGGACAGCGAGACGGACGGCTCCCCCTCGTGACTCGCCCGACGTACCACTGACACTCCTCAGTCCTGCTGCTCCGGGGCCCTGAAGGGCCGCCGCACTCACTCTAAGTTCCGTCCGCAGGCCGGGCCAAATGGGCCTCAGCCCTGCCGGGCCGCCTCGACGGTGCGGCGCAGACGGGCCTCGTTGATGGTCCAGAAGTCGCGTTGGACCCCATCCACGAGGACCACGGGCACCTCCTCGGCGAAGCGGTCGCGCAGCGCGTCGTCGTCATCGATACGGCGCTCCTGCCATCCCACGCCTGCCTCCGACGCCACCCGGGAGACGACCTCCCTCGCGGCTTCGCACAGGTGACACTCGCTCTTGGTCACGAGAATGATCTCGGGGATACGCATGCCTCCCACGGTAGCGCGGCCCGGTCCCTGCGCCGCGAATGGCTAGACTCTGACCATGCCCGGAGAGAAGAAGGCGCAGGCCCCGGTGCGCCCCGCGCCGGTGGAACGCTCACGCGAGGCGGCCTTCTTCGACGTCGACAACACGCTCATGAAGGGTGCGAGCCTCTTCCATGTGGCGCGCAAGATGTACGAGCGCAAGGCGTTCACCCTCCGCGATGCGGCAGGCTTCGCGTGGAAGCACCTCGCGTTCATGCTGCGAGGCGAGAACCTCGAGGACGTGCATTCGATCCAAGCGTCCGCGCTGTCCCTGGCTGCGGGCATCCTCACGGTTGACGTCGCCACCGTGGGCCACGAGGTCTACGACGAATTCATCGAGTCCCGCATCTGGCCCGGTACCAAGGCGCTTGCCGAGCAGCACCTCCGCATCGGCAGGCGTGTGTGGCTCGTGACGGCGACGCCGATCGAGATCGCCTCCGTCATTTCCGAGAGGCTCGGCCTCACGGGTGCCCTCGGCACCGTGGGCGAGATCGTGGACGGCACCTACACGGGACGTCTCGTCGGGGAGATCCTGCATGGCCAGGCGAAGGCGGACGCCGTGGCGGAGCTCGCCGAGCGCGAGGGTCTGGACCTGCGGCAGTGCTGGGCGTACTCCGACTCGCACAACGACATCCCGCTCCTGACCCTCGTTGGGCACCCGGTGGCGATCAACCCGGATGTGCGGCTCCGGGCCCACGCGAACGCGAACAACTGGCCGATCTACGACTTCCGCGCGGGACGCCGGGCCGCAACGCTCGGGCTCAAGGCCGCCACCGTGGGCGGCGTGCTGTACGGGCTGTGGCGGGGATATACGCGCATCCGCAAGTAGCCCCGCCGGCTCCTCGGGCGTCGAGATCGGGTGCTGGACCCCCAACTCTGCCCCGCGCGGAGTCCACGAAACGTCCACGAACCCTGCCACGCTCCACGAACGCCACGAGGCCCGCCCCCAACAGGGACGGGCCTCGCATCACCTCGCCCGTGTCGGGCAGGCGCCTACTTCTTGTTGCGGCGCTGGTGACGAGTCTTGCGAAGCAGCTTGCGGTGCTTCTTCTTGGCCATGCGCTTGCGCCGCTTCTTGATGACTGAACCCACGTGCAGTTCCTAACCGATAGTTGGTGTCCCGGCCGCTGGCCGGCGCGCTCGGGGCGGCTTTCAACCAACTGCTGGTGACGGGACGTTAAACGTTCCTCAACAGGATACCGTACACGTCAGGCGGTCTCACTCCGGCCGTCGACCACCGCATTGCGCAGGTACTCCTCCACTGCGGCCTCAGGCACCCGGTACGAGCGGCCGAAGCGCACGGCCGGCATCTCTCCAGAGTGGACAAGACGGTAGACCGTCATCTTGGACACGCGCATCATCTCCGCAACCTCAGCAACGGTGAGGAACCGGGAAGTGGAGAAATCAGCCATACAAAATACTCTAGTTGCTGGAGTGGCTCTTGTGAACGCGGCGCTGTCTGGCCGCACCCGCGAGGCCAGTCAGGACCTGCGCGGTGACGTCCCACTCCATACATTTGTCGGTCACGCTCTGCCCGTAGACGAGCTGCGTGCGACCGGCGGCGAACTGCGCGACGTCGAGTGCCTGCGCCCCGCCCACGAGGAAGCTCTCGAGCATGACACCCGCGACCGCGTCGGCGCTGGCGCCCCCCGTAGCGAGGTGGCTTCCGATCTCGAGGGCGACCTCAGCCTGGCGGTGATGGTCCTTGCCACTGTTGGCGTGGCTCGCGTCCACGATGAGGCGCGGGTTGAGCCCCTTGCCGGCCATCTTGGCCGACGCCGCCGCGACGTGCTCCGCGCCGTAGTTGGGTCCGTCCGAGCCGCCGCGGAGGATGAGGTGGGTGTCCGGGTTGCCGGAGGTCGCCACGAGGGCGGCGCGACCGCCATCGTCAATGCCGAGGAAGGCCTGCGCGGCGGCCGCGGCGCCGCATGCGTCGATCGCGACCTGCAGCCCGCCGTCAGTGCCGTTCTTGAACCCGACCGGCATGGACAGGCCCGAGACGAGCTGGCGGTGGATCTGGCTCTCGGTGGTGCGCGCACCGATGGCGCCCCACACGATCGCATCGGCCGTGTACTGCGGGCTGATCGGCTCGAGGAACTCGGTCGCGGTGGGCAGACCAAGCTCGAGCACGTCCAGGAGGAAGCGACGGGAGGCACGGAGGCCGGCAGCGATGTCGTGGCTGCCGTCGAGATTCGGGTCATTGATGAGGCCCTTCCACCCGACAGTCGTGCGCGGCTTCTCGAAGTACGTGCGCATCACCACGAGCATGTCCTCGCGGTGTTCGCGGGCGACGGCGGCGAGCCGGGTCGCGTACTCGAGGCCCGCCTCGGGGTCGTGGATGGAACAGGGGCCAGCGATCACGAGGAGGCGATCGTCGAGGCCGTCCATGATGGCGCGCACCTCGTCACGTCCGCGGGCCACGGTGCTGGCAGCGGCCTCGCTGAGGGGCAGCTCCGAGAGGAGGTCGGCCGGCGCGGGAAGGGGGGTGAACTCGGCGACGCGGAGGTTTCCGGTCGAGGAGTCGATGGTGGTGCTCTGGGTGCGGGGCGGGGTCATGGTCAGTCCTTGTCCTGACAGGCCCCCAGGGATCCAGAGCCTGCCATTGAAATGGCAAAGGGCAAGGACCGTGTGGTCCCTGCCCTGTTGGCTCTGGAGTCGGTACGCGAGGATCTACGCTTGGCCCTCCAGAGCCAACGCAAAATACGCATACCAACGCTTGAACATGCTCGCACTCTAGGCGCGGGAGTCTTAGCCCGCAAACAGCCGTCCGCATGCTGGACGCCTGCGGTCGCAGAGGGGATGGATTGCGGCCTCGATCTCGGCGAGGCGCCGCCCGGTCAGACCAGGCGCTTCCGCAGCCACACGAGCTGCCGCGCGACGTGATGCTCTCCCCCGCCCTCGTGGTTGTTGAACTGGTACTCCTCGATCGACTTCTCAACGGACTCCCCGGACGACGCCGCGTGCCCAGCGCGGGCCGCTTCCTCGCCGTAGCGGTTGAACGCCGCGTAGACGGTCGATGGCGGGCACGTCGTGTCGCGCAGTGCCACCGAGAAGTACGCCGGAACCCGCGCGAAGCGGGCGTGGTTCACGGCGTCGAAGTACGGCAGCGTCATGAGGGCCGCCTCGACGTGATCGCGGTGGCGCACGAGGTACCGCTCGAGTTCGGGGTACGGCCCAGTCGAGGCGACCTCGAGGGCGCGGGGGTAGTCGCACAGGAACGGGACGTCCGGCAGGCAGCCGACCACGCCGTCGAGCCTGCCCGCCGCAAGGCCCGCCGCAGCGAGCGCGAGGCCACCGCCCTGCGAGACGCCTTGCACCACCACCCGGGCGGCGTCGACGGCCGGGTGCGCCTGGACGGCCTCGATGGCCCGGAGGGCATCGGCGTAGATGCGCCGGTAGTAGTAGTCCTCGCGGGACAGGAGCCCGCGAGTCATGACGCCCGGATACTGGTTACCTCCGGAGCTCGGATGGGGATCAGGTGTGTGGCCGAGCTGGCCCCCGTAGCCCTGACCCCGCGAATCCATGATGAGCATCGCGTAGCCGGCCTGCGCCCAGAGGGTGTTCTGGTGCGGCAGCCCTCGCCCGCCTGAATACCCGAGATAGGTGACGACCGCAGGGAGCCGCCCCGCGGCGTCGTGCGTGGAGGGCGGCGCGTCCCGCGGGAGCCGCCCCGCGGCGTCGTGCGTGGAGGGCGGCGCGTCCCGCGGGAGCCGCCCCGCGGCGTCGTGCGTAAGGGTCTGCGCGTCCCAACCAGCGGGGAGGTGCAGCCACGCCTTGATGGGCTGCCCTCCGAAGCCGGCGAAGGTGACGTCGAAGGTGTCGATGAGGGGCAGGAGCGTCTCGACGCCCTCGAACCGCACGTCGAGGGGGTGGGCCCGCGCCTCGGCGATGGTCGCGTCCCAGAACTCGGAGAAGTCGGCGGGGATGGCCGCGCCGCCGGCGTAGGCGCGGAGCTGATCGGACGGAAGGTCGACGACGGGCATGAACGGCCTTTCTGCGGTGGTGTCCCGACCGGCAGGATATCGCTTTCCCGTCTGCTGCGTAACCGGTTGCTATGCTGTGCCCAACCCACCATCGGAGGATCCATGGCCCGCATGAGCACGCGCCCCTCGGGGCGCGTCACCATCGCCCACGTCGCCGCGGAGGCGGGCGTCTCCCGCGCCACTGTCTCCCGGGTCATGAACGGCCTCGCCACGGTGGACCCCGCGATCGGCACACGAGTCCGGGCCGCCGCCGAGAAGCTCAACTACACCCCCAACACGGTGGCCCGCAGCCTCGCAATCGGGCGCACGCAGACCGTCGCGATCGTGGTCCCGGACCTAGCGAACCCCATGTTCCAGGAGACCCTGCGCGGGCTCTCGCGGGCAGCCGCCAAGGACGACTACCGGGTTCTCGTGGCCGACTCGGTCGAGAACCCCGAAGAGGAGGTCATCCTCGCGCGCGAGGCCCGGCGGCGCTGCGACGGGCTCGTGCTCGTCGCGCCCCGCATGGACGCCGCCCGGCTGGACGCGCTCCTGCCGGAGCTCGCTCCGGTGGTTCTGGTCAACCGATCGTCGGGGGTGCCGGGGGTGCCTGTACTCGCGGTCGACTACGCATCTGGAATCCGCAGCATCATCGCGCATCTGAGCCAGCTCGGGCACCGGCGCATCGCGTACGTGGCCGGACCGAGCGCGAGCGCGGGCGACCGGGCCCGGCGCGAGGGACTCCAGCATCCACTGCCCACGGCCGAGGGTGCCGAGATCGTCGTGATCCCGTGCGGGGCGATGTTCGAGGACGGCTACGCCGCGCGCGACGCCGTCATGGACTCCCGCGCAACGGCCGCCGTGTGCTTCAACGACCTCGTGGCCATGGGACTCCTGGGCGCGCTGCATGAGGCCGGCGTTGCGGTTCCCGAGCAGCTGTCCGTCACCGGCTTCGACGATATCCAGTTCGCCCGTTACACGGTCCCGGCGCTCACGACGGCCTCCGTCCCGCAGAACGAGCTCGGCGAGCAGGCGTGGCAGCGGCTCCGGGCCCTCCTCGATGGGCGCGAACCGGATGAGGACGTCGACGTCAAACCCCACCTCGAGCCTCGCGCGAGCACCGGCCCGGCGCCTGGCGCCGAGGCTCCGGCTGGCCGGACGCCGCGCGAGGCTCCAGCCGACTGGATGCCGCGCGGGACGCGAACCGAGGCCTGACGTGGCGAACGACGCCTGGGCGGGCTGGCAGCGCGAGGTTGCCGGCGTCGTCGTGCGCAGCAAGCCCCTCTTCGCCGAGCGCGCCGCGGAGCCTCCCGAGGAGCTCCGCGAGGCACTGACGGCGGCCCTGGGGGTGCCGGGATTGCGGGCGGATCCCGACGTGCGCGTCGAGGACACCTTCCGGCGCGACGGCCTCGAGGGCGCTGACCTGAGCTGGACCTGCGGCTACGGGCCGCGGGCCCGGGCCTGGCTCCTCCGACCCGATGGCGCTGGAGAGCCGCTGCCTGGCGTCCTCGCGCTGTTCGAACACGGCGGAGTCAAGATGCTCGGTCGCGAGAAGCTCTCCGATGGCGCGGGGCTGGCGGGGCCGGTGGCGCTCGCCGCATCCGCGCACAGGGAGGCATGCTCGGACGGCCGGGCCTGGGCGGAGGAGCTGGCGCGGCGGGGCGTGGCGGTGCTCGTGCACGACGCGTTCGGCTTCGGATCGCGGCGGCTGCCCGCGGCGGAGGCTTCGGCGCGGACCGTGCGGGCGGCGCTCGCGCAGGGGTCGCTCGCGCGCGAGGAGGCTGCCGAGGCGTCCGGTGACCCGGCGGCGTCGAGCCCTGCCGTGGACCCCGAGGCCTTGCACGCGGGCTTCGAGGGCGAAGCCGCAAAGGCCGCGGGAGTCCTGGGGACCTCGTGGGCCGGGCTGCTCGCCGCCGAGGACCTCCTCGCGCTCGACGTGCTCGGCTCGCTTCCCTGGGTCGATGGCGCACGGCTCGCCGCGGCGGGAATGTCCGGCGGCGGCGCGAGGGCCGGAGTGCTGCGCGTGCTTGCGCCGCAGCTTCGCGCCACCGCGATCGTGGCGATGATGAGCACACTCCCCGAGCTCATGGCCGGGCACGCGGATGCACATTCGTGGACGTGGCTGAGCCCCGGTCTCGGCACGGTGGGTGACTGGCCGTCGGTCGTTGCCTCGTGGACCTCGAACCCCCTGCTGGTGCAGTACGGGCTCGCGGACCACCTGTTTCCCCGGTCCGGCATGGAGCGCGCACACGAGCAGATCCGACGGCGGTTCGAGCACTTCAGGGACGCCAGCAACTACACGGGTGCGTTCTATCCCTCCGGCCATGTGTTCACGGCCGCGATGCAGAACGAAGCGTTCGGGTGGCTCGTAACCAGACTAGGGCCCTGAGCCGTTCCTGAAACCGGTTACTCGGATCCGTTGACGGGCCTCTCCCGCCCATCTAGGGTGGAGAGAAATCGGTTTCTCCACGATCCGAGGGATTCTTCATGCCGTTCCCCAATACCCATGCCCCCTACGCGCGGGTCCCCCACACGGACGCCTCCCACATGGACGCCTCCGTCGCCGCCCGGTCCGCTGACACAAGCGGCGGCGAGCATGCCGAAAAACGCCGCCGCGTCCTGGCCCTGCTGGATGCGGCCAGCGCGAACGCCGTCGCCCTCACCTCACAGGCTGCGCTCGCGTGGTACCTGCAGGGGGCACGGACCCACGTGAGCCTCGCGGGCGGCCCGATCGTCGCCGCAGTCGTGGACCGCGACGGTGAAGCGGTGCACGTGACGTCGAACGAGGAGCACCGGCTCGTGGCCGAGGAGCTGCCCTCGTGGGCGCAGCCCGTCGTCGTCGCACACCCGTGGCACCGCGACGTCGTCGCCACCGCCGAGGCGCAGGCCCTCGCTGCGGGCGGGCTACGGGAGGAGGCACTCGCCGCCGGGCTCCGGAACGCGCGGCAGTCGCTCCACGCGGAGGAGGCCGCGCGGTACCGGATCCTGGGTCGCGACGTCGCACGGCTCCTCACGCGTGAGCTCGCCGCGGCCCGACCCGACGAAGCCGAGGCGGATCTGGCCGCACGGCTGACTGCAGGGGTTGTGGACCTCGGGGCCGAGCCACTCGTGGTCCTCGTGGGCGGGGACTCGCGCGCAGCCCACCGGCATCCCCTCCCGACGCGAGCCCCGCTCGGCCGGCGCGCCATGGCCGTGGTGTGCGCGCGGCGGCACGGTCTCATCCTCAACATCACGCGCTGGGTGCGCTTCGGTCCACGGACCGCCGACGAGCGGACCGCAGATGCCAGGATCCTCGGGGTCGAGGCCGTTTACCTCTCAGGATCCCGGCCCGGTGGGTCCCTCCAGCGGGCCTTCGACGCCGGCACCGCGGCCTACCTCGCCAACGGATTCGCCTCCGACGAGTGGACTCGCCACCATCAGGGCGGCGTCGCCGGATACGCAGGGCGGGATCCGCGCGCCCTGCCGGGGCTCGATCTGGGCCTCGGTACGGACGTTGCCTTCGCGTGGAATCCCACGGCAGCGGGCTGCAAGGTCGAAGACACGATTCTCAGCACCCAGGGGGGCTTCGAGGTCCTCTCCGTTGACCCGGAGTGGCCGACCGTCGCCTCTGTGGTCCCTGCCTCGCACGACGGCGCGTGGGCGCCGCAGGTGCTGGACCGCCCCGACGTTCTCGAGCTCTGACCCGGAGTCACCTCCCACGGATGCGGAGTCACCTCCCAAGGGATTTGGCAAAGCGAGGAACTAGCGTCGCTGGTGAGATGACCCCGCATCGCAGAGACATGACCCCTCATCGGGGGGGGGGGGAGGTGACCTCGCGTTGCTAGGTGAGGGGCGCCGTCGTGAGCTTGCCGTCGACGCGGCGGACGATGCTTCGCGGGTTGTCGTCGCGCAGGGCCTCCGGCAGGACGGACGCGGGCGCGTCCTGGAACACGACCGGCCGCTGGAACCGGCGCACCGCAGTGGCCCCGACCGATGTGTGGAGCGCGGACGTCGTCGCCGGCCACGGGCCGCCGTGGTGCTGCGACCACGTCACCGCGACCCCCGTGGGCCAACCGCCGAACAGAACGCGACCGGCGCGCTCGGCCAGCCGGGCGGCAAGCTCGGTGACGTCCTCGTCCGGTTCGGCGTGGACGGTGGCGGTCAGCGAGCCGCCGACGGCGTCGAGCACCGCGTCCCGCTCAGCGTCCGACGCGTACCGCACGAGCAGCGTCACGGGCCCGAAGCACTCCTCGAGCAACACCTCTGGCCGCGCGAGGACGCGGGCGGCGTCGGCCATGAGGACCGCAGGACGTGCCACGCCGTCGGAGGCGTCCTGACCGGGATTCCCGATCAGGAGGTCTGCCTTGCCGTCAACCACGAGCCGCCTCAGCCCGGCCGGGAACGCCTCCGCGATGCGCGGGGTGAGCATCACGCCACCGCGATGGGACGAGGCCTCGATGGCCAGCGCTGTCCCGAACCCTGCCTCCGCGGGCACCAGGACGAGCCCGGGCTTGGTGCAGAACTGCCCGACGCCGAGTGTGAAAGACGCCGCGAGCCCGGCAGCGATCTCTGCCGTCCGGGCCTTGGCCGCCGCCGGCGTCACGACCACGGGGTTGATCGAGCCGAGCTCGCCGTAGAAGGGGATCGGATCGGGCCGCGCGCACGCGAGGTCGAACAGGGCGCGTCCTCCGGACAGCGAACCGGTGAACCCGACGGCCCTAATGCCCGGAGCCTGGACAAGTGCGTTCCCGGCTGGCCGGCCGAGCACGAGCCCGAACACGCCTTCGGGCGCACCGGCCGAGGCGAGCGCATCGGCGACGACCTGCGCCGTCCGCACCGACAGCTCGGGGTGACCCGAGTGCCCCTTGACGACGACGGGGCACCCCACTGCGAGGGCGCTCGCCGTGTCGCCGCCGGCCACGGAGAACGCGAACGGGAAGTTGCTCGCGGAGAACACGGCGACGGGCCCGAGCGGACGCAGGATGCGGCGCTGGTCGGGCTGCGGCGGCGTCGCACCGGGACGCGCGCGGTCGATGACGGCCTCGAGGTATGCGCCGTCCCGGACGACGGCGGCGAAGAGCCGCAGCTGGCCGGTGGTCCGTGCCACTTCCCCGGTGAGCCGCAGGGTGGGCAGGTGCGACTCCCGCTCCGCGATCGCGACGAGCTCGTCGCGGGCCGCATCGAGCGCGTCGGCGACGGCCTCGAGCCACGCGGCCCGTGCGTCGTCCGACGCCGCTGCGGACGGCCCGGCGGCCCTGACCGCGGCGGCCACGACGGCATCGAGCTCCTCTGGCGTAGTGTCGGCGGTCGTCTCGGGGATGAGCAGGGCGGCGGCGGTCATGCGGGAACTCCTGAGGTGTGGGCGGCATGGGGCAAGTGCGGTTCGTCAGCTGCGAGCCGCTCGACGAACTCGAGGCCGAGGCCAGGAGCCGGCTCGAGGTGGATGGTTGCGCCCTTCCGAACGACGGGCGACGGCGCAGCGAGCAGGCCGAGTGTCTCGAACGAGGTGTCCTCGACCTCCTCAATGTGCACCGCGCCGGGCAGGGTCGCGGCGAGCTGTGCCGAGAGGTCGGTGAGCAGGTGGGGCGCAAGTTCCACGGAGCCCGACTGGGCGAGGGCCGCGATACGCAGGAACGGCGTGATGCCGCCGACGCGGATGATGTTGGGCTGGATGACGTCGCACGCGCCGGCCGCGACATACTCGCGGAAGCGCTGGAGCGTGTGGAGGTTCTCCCCCACCGCGATGGGCACCGACACGGATCGGCGGAGCTGCACGTGCCCGTCCAGATCCTCGGCACGCAGCGGTTCCTCGAGCCAGTGCAGCCCGTACGGCTCGAGCGCGGCGACGGCACGCCGGGCGGTGGGCAGGTCCCAGCGCTGGTTCGCGTCCACCATGAGGCGCCGGCCCGGGCCGAGGGCCTTCCGCACGGCGGCGACCCGCTCGACGTCCTCCTCGATCTCCGGCTTCCCGACCTTGATCTTGACGGCGCCGTACCCGGCCACGATCCATCGCTGCACCTGCTCGAGGAGCTCCTCGAGGCTGTAGTGCAGGTTGACGCCGCTCCCGTACGCGGGCATCGACGCACGACGCCGCCCCAACAGCCCCGCGATCGGCTCGCCGAGGCGCCGGGCCGTCAGATCCCAGAGAGCCAGGTCGAGGCCCGCGAGCGCGATGGTGGTCAGGCCTCCCCCGCCGGCCTCGTGGAGGTGGCGCCAGAGCACCTCCCACACGGCCTCGGGGTGCGTGGGGCCCCCGAGGGCTGCCCGCGAGATGTCCGCGTCGAGGAGGCTCTGCACCGCCCCCGCGCCAATCGTCGGGGTCCAGGAGAAGCCGGTTCCGCGGTTCCCGTGGGAGTCCTCGACCTCCACGACGATCACATGCACCTCGGGGACGTCCGGTCCCCAGGGCCGCGGGAGCCTCGGAACGAGCAGCCTGGTCCGGAGCGAGGCGAGCACCGGCTCACGCGCGGCGCTCATGAGGCCGCGAACGCGTCGGCCGCCAGCTCAGCACCGGCGAGGTCACCACCGGCCAACTCAGCACCGGCCAACTCAGCACTGGCGGGGTCGCCACCCGTGCGCCGCGCGCCGTCGTGCGCGAGGTCGGCGAAGGCGACGGGCTCGCCGGCCGCCAGCTCAGCACCGATGGCGAGAATGCGCTCGAGCTCGGCGAGATGCTCGGCGGACGGGTCGAGGAGCGGTGCCCGCACGCCGCCGACGGGCAGGCCGCCGAGCCGGACGCCGGCCTTGACGAGCGAGACCCCATAGCCGGGGACCGTGTCCCGCAGCGCGACGAGCGGCCGGTAGAAACGCGTGAGGATCTCGTGCCGCCGTTCCTCGTCGCCGGCAGCGTACGCGCGGTAGTACGCGTTCGCGACCTCCGGCGCCATCGCGAACGCCGCCGAGGAGTACAGCGGCATGCCGATCCCCCGGTACGCGCCCTGGGTGAGCTCGGCGGTGAGCAGGCCGTTGAAGAACTGGAAGTCGGTCCGACCGGTGGCCTCAACCGCAAGGACCACCTCCTGCGTCACGCCGATGTCCCCCACTCCGTCCTTGAACCCCACGACCTGGGGGTTCCCGGCGAGCCGGGCCGCCGCCTCGGGCGTGAACCTCGCGTTGCCGCGGTGGTAGACGACGAGCTCGAGCGAGGTCGACGCCGCGATGGCTTCGACGTACCGCTCAAGCCCCGCGACGGGTGCGTTGACGAGGTACGGCGGCAGGACGAGAAGACCGTCCGCGCCTGCATCCTCGGCGGCCTTCGCCGCCTCGATCGCATGGCCGAGCGGTCCACCCGTCCCTCCGATCACGGGGACGCGATGCCCAGCCTCGGGACCGCCGTCCGCGGTGTGCTCGCCCACCGCCTGGACGGCGGCACGCACGACGGCGCCCGCCTCCTTCGCGGTGAGGGCGTGGTATTCGCCGGTGCCGCACGCGGCGAACACGCCGCCGGGTCCGTGGGAGAGGCGCGACGCGATGTGGTCGCGCGTGAGCCCGGGATCCACGGCGCCGGACGAGCCGAAGGCCGTGATGGGGAAGAAGAGGATGCCGTCGAAGTGCATGGGTGCTCCTTGGGTCGGTGGAGGGGCCGGGCGGGGTGGGCGGGATGGGGGCCTGATGGGATGGGTGGAAAGCCCTGCGGCCCAGGTCAGGAGAGGTGCGCGGCGGTGGCCGCGAGGGGCTCGCCGGCGAGCTCGGTGCGCCACGACCGCTGGGGCCGCCAGCCGAGCAGGCGCCGGGCCTTGGCCGAGCTGAAGGCCGCCTGCGTTCCGGTGAGGTGCTTCGCGATGCGCTCGGTGCCCGGGAAGTACCGGGGCACGAGCTCGGCGAGCGAGTCGCGGGCCATGGCGTCGTCGGCGCTGACGAAGAACACGTCCCCGTTGCGCACCTCGTCCGCGGCCTCGAGCCAGCGCTCGGCGAAGCCCGCGGCGTCGCGGGCGTCGACGTAGTTGAAGAGGGACACGGCGGCGAGCTCGGGCCGGGCGAGCCGCTCGGCCACGGTGTGGCCTTGCTGCGTCGGGGTGCCGTTCCATTCCTGCGGGCTGATGACGAAGCACGGCCGGAACGCGCCGACCCGGAAGGAGTCGCCCCGCGCCGCGACGAACATGCGGACCGTGGCCTCCATGGTGGCCTTCGAGAGCGCGTAGGCGTTCCACGGCGCGATGGGGTGCTCCTCGTCGATCGGGAGGTACTGCGGGGCCCAGCCCTGCGGCGTCCCATAGCCGAGCACCGTGGGACTCGACGCAACAAGCGCGCGGCCGGCCCCGGCGTCGGCCGCCGCGGACAGCACCGAGAGGCACAGCTGGGCGTTGGTCCTCAGGATCACATCCTCGGGCGCGCTGAACGGGACGGCGATCGCCGCGAGGTGCACGACGCCGTCCGGCCGCAGCCGCTCGAACTCCCCACGGGTGGCGGACGCGTCGGCGAGGTCGACGGTGAGCTGCCGCACGCCGTCGTGCACGAGGTCCGACGGCGCGCGGTCGAGCGAGATGACCTCGTGGCCGCGGGAGGCGAGGTGGTTGACGACGCTCACGCCGAGCCGGCCCGAGCCACCCGTCACCACGACGCGCGAAGCGCTGCGCCAGGTCATCGCGCACCTGCCTTCTCGGCGGTGTGCGCCTCGCCCTCGACGAGCGGGAGGCCGAAGTCCGCGAGGCGGACGGCCTGGCCGGTGCGGAGGGACTCGTTCCCCGCGATCCCGACGAGGACGCTGCGCACGCCGTCGCCCCAGCCAGCCTGGCGGTGGAGCGGATCGACGCCCGGGCCGCGGAAGACGTCGTCGAGCAGGATGGCGTCGCCGCCGCCGTGGCCGCCCTCTCCCTCGTGGATCTCGACGATCCGCGCCGGCTCCCAGAGTCGCTGGACGCGCACGAGGGTTCCTTCGGGCCGTGCGGCCGCGCCGGCGAGGTGCGGGTCCACGGCTGCGGATGGGTCGAGCGTGTGCCGGTCCGGGGCCACAGAGCCGCGCTCCACGACCTCGATCTCGAGGCGCCCTTCGGTGCCGTTGATGGCCACGCGATAGCCCTCCCACGGGGAGTGTGCCACCAGCGTGTACGCCATCGACGCGCCACCGCGGTAGCCGACCACGAGGCTCAGGTTGTCCTCGATGTCGATGCCCTCTGTGAACACGTCGCGGTCGCGGAGGTAGCCGTCGTCGGACTCGCCTTCGAGGTAGAGCGCACGGAGCTTCGGATCCGCCGCGAGGTCGAGGTTGAACGGGTCGGCGCGGTCCGGGTTGTCGCGGCTCAGCTGCGGGCGTGGGCCCCCGCCGCGTTCTGCGGCGTTGACCGCGCCGTAGAAGCGCAGGCCGCCCTGGGCGTAGACGGTCTCGGGGACATCCCCGAGCCACCAGTTCACGAGGTCGAAATGGTGCGTCGACTTGTGGACGAGCAGTCCGCCCGAGTTGGCCTTGTTGCGGTGCCAGCGGCGGAAGTAGTCGGCGCCGTGGACCGTGTCGAGGCACCACTCGAAGTGGACCGACGTGACCTTGCCGATCTGGCCCGAGGCGATGATCTCCCTGATCGCGGCATTGCGCGGCGAGTAGCGGTAGTTGAACGTGACGACGAGCTTCGCGCCGGAGGTCCGCGCCGCGGCGTCGGCCGCGTCCACGATGCTCCGGAGGCCCTCGACGCTCGTGGTGAGCGGCTTCTCGCACACGACGTCGACGCCGCGGGCCAGTGCCTCGGTCACGTAGTGCGCGTGGGTGAAGTCCGGGGACGTGACGACCAGAGCGTCAGGCCGCTCGACGTCGAACATCTCGCCGAGCCGGTCCGGAGTGTAGTGGAGCGGCGCGGTGCCCGAGGCGAGCGCCGCATGGGAGTCGTAGTGGGCCATGCGGTGCTCGTTCGTGTCGACGAACGCGACCACGCGGCCAGCATCCCTGTGGCTGCCTGACAGGGCATCGATGTACATCTGCGCGCGCGAGCCGGTGCCGGCGAGGGCGTACTTCTTGGGGGCTTGCATGTGGCGAGGTCTCCTTGCAAAGGCTTCGGCCGGCGCCTCCTTCGACGCCCAGTAACCGGTTTCTCACCACGGTACTCCGGCGGAGGGCTTCTGCCAAGGGATATGGGAAAACGCTTGCCCAGCGAGAAGGGGATCGGCAACCCCGTGCGGGGCTGCCGATCCTCTTCTTCGTTGGCCCGCAGTCAGACCGCGGCGGGAACGTACTCCCGCAACTCCACGCTGGCCCGGACGGCCGCGCGGAGGGCGGCGAGGCCGCCGTCGAGAGCCCCGGCCGCGCGGGCCTGGACCAGCACGTTGCCGAGTGCGGTGGCCTCGACGGGCCCGGCGATCACCGGCAGCCCGGTCGCGTCGGCGGTCAGGCGGCAGAGGAGCTCGTTCTGGGACCCGCCGCCGACCACGTGGACCACCTGCGGGCGCCGCCCGGACAGGAGCGCGGCCTGGGCGATGGTGCGGGCGTAAGCTGCGGCGAGGCTGTCGAGGATGCAGCGCACGACGGCGCCGGGCTCGTCCGCGAGCACGTCGCCGCCGCTGGGATGGGAACCGCCCGAGGCGCCGGCACGCGCGGCGGCCGCATGGATCCGCTCGGGCATGCCGCCCGGAGCGATGAACTCCTCGGAGTCCACGTCGATCTGCGGACCGCCAGCCGGCAGTGCCGCGGCGGCGGCGAGCAGGACCTCGAGGGAGGACTCCCGCCCCTCGGCGGCCCACTGCCGCTGCGACTCGGACAGGAGCCACAGACCTCCCACGTTGCGCAGGTACCGGATGGTGCCGTCGACGCCGCGCTCGTTGGTGAAGTTCGCGGCACGGCTGGCATCCGTGAGCACGGGGGCGTCCAGCTCGACGCCCACGAGCGACCACGTGCCCGAGGAGATGTACGCGACCTCCTCCCCTTCGCTGTCCCCTCGCGGTGCCGCGGGGACCGCGGCCACAGCGGAGGCGGTGTCGTGGGAGCCGACCGCGACGACAGGCGTGCCCGCGGGCAGCCCGGTGCGCTCGGCCACGGCCGGCAGGAGGGTCCCGTAGGTCTCCCCCGGGGCGATGAGCTCAGGGAAGAGCGCCTCGGGGAACCCAAGGGCCTCGAACAGCTCCTGTGACCAGTTGCCCGTGCGCGCGTCGAGGAGCCCGGTGGTTGACGCGTTGGTCTCCTCGGTCCGGCGGGCGCCGGTGAGCCAGAACGCGAGCAGGTCCGGGATGAGGAGCGCCTCGTACCCGTCCAGGCGCGGCTCGGCGGCGAGCTGGTAGAGCGTGGTGAACGGCAGGAACTGCAGCCCGTTCACCCCGTAGAGCCTCTCCGGCGCGGCCTTCGCGTGGACCACCGGGATCGCGGCCTCGGTGCGCCCGTCGCGGTACGAGAACACGGGCTCCTTGAGCCGGCCCGCGCCGTCGACGAGGCCGTAGTCAACGGCCCACGTGTCGATCCCGATGCTCTCGATCCGCAGTCCGCGCGCCGCAGCCGCCTCGCGGGCCTTCGTCAGGCCGGTCTGGACCTCGGCGAAGATGCCGGGCAGGTCCCAGCGGAGCACGCGGGCTCCATCGCCGGTCACGCCGTCGTCGATCACGCCGTTCGGGAAGCGGTGGACGACGTCGAGCGCGACCTTCGCGGCGCCGTCGTGCGGTGCGCCGTCGTGCATCCCGCCCGGCCCCCCGCCGTCGTGCATCCCGCCCGGCCCCCCGCCGGCTGGCTGAGGAGCGCCCACCGTGGCGAGGATGACGCGCCCGGAGGAGGCCCCGACATCGACCGCTGCGAAGCAATGGCGGCCAGGGCCGGGCGCGCCGGGCTCGTTCACCGGAGGAAGGCGGCGGCGACGCCGGCGTCGACGGGGATGTGGAGGCCTGTGGTGTGGGAGAGCTCGTTGCTGGTCAGGACGGCAGCGGCGTTCGCGACGTGCTCGGGGAGGACCTCGCGCTTGAGAAGGGTGCGCTGGGCGTAGTACTCGCCGAGCTTCTCCTCCTCGACTCCGTAGACGGCGGCGCGTTTGGCGCCCCAGCCGCCGGCGAAGATCCCGGAGCCGCGGACCACGCCGTCGGGGTTGATGCCGTTGACGCGGATGCCGTGCTCGCCGAGCTCTGCCGCGAGAAGGCGCACCTGATGGGCCTGGTCGGCCTTGACTGCGGAGTAGGCGATGTTGTTGGGGCCCGCGAAGACGGAGTTCTTCGAGGAGATGTACACGATGTCCCCGCCCATGCCCTGGGCGACCATGGCGCGCGCGGCGGCCTGCGAGACGAGGAACGAGCCCTTGGCCATGACGTCGTGCTGGAGGTCCCAGTCCTTCTCGCTCGTCTCGAGCAACGGCTTGGAGATGGACAGGCCTGCGTTGTTCACCACGAGGTCGATGCCGCCGAACGCCAGGACCGTCGCATCAACGGCCGCTGCGACCTGGGTGGCGTCGGTGACGTCCGCGCGGACGCCCACCGCGACGTCGGCGTTGCCGAGCTCCGCGGCGGCCGCCCGGGCCTTGTCCACGTCGAGGTCCGCGATGACGACGCACGCGCCCTCCGCGGCCAGGCGGGTCGCGATGGCCTTGCCGATGCCCGACGCGGCGCCGGTCACGAGGGCGATGCGGGTCGCGTGGGACTTGGGCTGGGGCAGGCGCGCGAGCTTGGCCTCCTCGAGCGCCCAGTACTCGATGCGGAACTTCTCGCCCTCCTCGATCGGGGCATAGGTGGAGATCGCCTCCGCGCCGCGCATGACGTTGATCGCGTTGAGGAAGAACTCCCCGGCGACCCTGGCAGTCTGCTTGTCCTTGCCGTAGGAGAACATGCCCACGCCCGGGATCAGGACGATCGCAGGGTCGGCCCCGCGCATGGCCGGCGAGTCGGGCTCGGCGTGGCGCTCGTAATAGGCCGCGTACTCCTCGCGGTAGGCCGTGTGGAGCTCCTTGAGCCGCGCGATGCTCTCCTCGATCGAGGCATCCGCGGGCAGGTCCAGGACGAGCGGGGCGACCTTGGTGCGCAGGAAGTGGTCCGGGCAGGACGTGCCCAGGGCTGCCAGGCGCGGGTGCTCGGCGGAGGCCAGGAACTCCAGGACCCGGGGGTCGTCGTCGAAGTGGCCCACCTGCGGCCGGTCGGTCGAGGCGAGGCCGCGGATCACTGGGGCCAGGGTAGCGGCCTTCGCACGGCCCTCTTCCCTGGGTAGGGCACCGTAGCCCGGGAGTGCGGGGCCGAAGGGTTCGGGGCGGCCGTTCTCTGCGATGTACTTCTCGGCCTGGGCGATGATCCACAGCGAGTTGGCCTCGGCCTCTTCGCTCGTCGCCCCCCACGCGGTGATGCCGTGCCCGCCCAGGATCGTGCCGATGGCCTCGGGGTTGGCGGCCTTGATCGCCGCGATGTCGAGGCCGAGTTGGAAGCCCGGACGCCGCCACGGGACCCACACGACTCTGGCGCCGAAGACCTTCTCGGTGAGCGCCTCGCCGTCGGCCGCGGTGGCAATCGCGATGCCCGCGTCCGGGTGGAGGTGGTCCACATGCGCGGCGTCGACGAGCGCGTGCATCGCGGTGTCGATCGAGGGAGCCGCCCCGCCCTTGCCGTGGAGGCAGTAGTCGAACGCGGCGACCATCTCGTCCTCCCGCTCCACCCCCGGGTATACGCCGGCCAACGCGCGGAGTCGATCCAGGCGCAGGACGGCGAGGTTCTTCTCGGTCAGGGTGCCCAGGTCACCGCCGGAGCCCTTGACCCACAGGAGCTCGACCGGCTCGCCCGTCACGGGGTCCGTCTCGGTGCCCTTGGCCGAGGTGTTGCCGCCGGCATAGTTGGTGGTGCGCTTGTCCGCGCCGAGGCGGTTCGACCGGGCGATCAGCTCGGTCACAGTCTGGTTCTGTGTCATGTCTTGAGGGTCCTCTCAGGCGCCCCAGCCGGCCTGGGTGCCGCCGACTCGGGTGTCATTGATGAGCTTCTGGTAGCCGGAGGCGGCGTAGGCGGCCATCGGGTCCGCCGGGAGGCCGCGTTCCTCGCGCCACGCGGCCAGGGCCGGTCGGACGTCGGTGTAGAAGGCGTCCATGAAGACGGCGTTCGCGGCCAGGACGTCGCGGCAGGCCTGGGCCTCCTGGAGCGCTGCCCGGTCCAGGAGCATCGCGCGCGCCGTCATCTCCTGGACGTTGAGCACCGAGCGGATCTGGCCCGGGATCTTCTCCTCGAGGTTGTGGCACTGGTCGAGCATGAGGGCCACACCCGAGTCCGGCTCGAGGCCGCCGCCGCGGACCACTTCGACCATGATGCGGAACAGCTGGAACGGGTCCGCGGCGCCCACGATCAGGTCGTCGTCCGCGTAGAAACGCGAGTTGAAGTCGAACGAGCCGAGCTTCCCCAGGCGCAGCAGCTGGGCGACGATGAACTCGATGTTCGTCCCCGGGGCGTGGTGGCCCGTGTCCAGACATACGAGGGCCTTCTCGCCCAGCGCCAGCGTCTGCGCGTAGGAGGTGCCCCAGTCCGGGACGTCTGTGTGGTAGAAGGCCGGCTCGAAGAACTTGTACTCGAGCACGAGCCGCTGGTCCGCCCCGAGGCGCGCGTAGACCTCCTGGAGCGAGTCCGCGAGACGGTCCTGACGGGCCCGGATGTCGTCCTGGCCCGGGTAGTTCGTGCCGTCGGCGAGCCAGACCTTCAGGTCTCGCGAGCCCGTCTCGTCCATGATGGCGATGCACTCGAGGTGGTGCTCAATCGCACGGCGGCGCACGGCGTCGTCGGACGAGGTCAGGGAGCCGAACTTGTAGATGTCGTCCTGGAACGTGTTCGAGTTGATCGTCCCGAGCTTCACCCCGAGGCCCTCGGCGTGGGAGCGCAGCGCCGCGTAGTCCTCGACCTTGTCCCACGGGATGTGGAGCGCGACGCTCGAGGCGAGGCCCGTGAGCTCGTTGACCTTGGCAGCGTCCTGGATCTTCTCCTCGACGGTCCGAGGCGTGCCCGGCGTGCCGAAGACCTTGAAGCGCGTGCCGGAGTTGCCGTACGCCCACGAAGGAACCTCGATCGCAAGGCCCTCAAGGAGCGAGAGTGCGGTGAGGGGGATGGTCATGGTCGTTCTCCTGCCGTGTGTGGTTCGGTGCCGGACGATGGCGCGTGGCGGGGTTCCGCGGCGGCACGGGCCGCGGCGAGCTGCGATTCGAGGTTGAAAACCTCCTCGAGGGGGACGAAGGCCGCGTCCGGGGGCGCGTCGACGCCGTCGAAGAGGCCCGCCATCTCGGCCTGCCAGCGAGCATTGACCTCGTAGGCGCCCATACGGGCGGTCGCGGCGTCGATGCTGTCCGTCTCGACGTATCCGATGAGCAGCCCATCCGGACGGAGGAAGAGCGAGTAGTTGTGCCAGCCGGCGGTTTCGAGGGCCTCGAGCATCTCGGGCCAGACGGCGGCGTGGCGCCGCCTGTACTCCTCGATACGCTCGGGCTGGATCCACTGCTGGAAGCAGATCCGCTGCGCTGCGGTGGGGGCCACGTTGCTCCTTTTCTGAATCGATTCAAGAAGTGTTTCCACCAGCATAGAGATCCACTCGGGACTGGGTCAATAGGCCGGGCGGGCATTTTGAAACGCTTCACTTACGCCCCTTTGGGTAGAGGGGCGGGTGGGCGGGGTCAATACCACGTGGGGTATCTTCGCGCGCGAGGATGGGTGTCCGCAGGTGCTGGGCCTGTACGGCCGGCCCGGCTCTTCAGACTCTGGCGAGGCCCTCTTCGGCCTTGGGACTCATGGTGGAGCCCAGCGTGCTCTCGCGTGGGACCAGCCTGGGCTCGAGGGTCAGTACCCGGTGCTCGTGGCGCTCGGGATTCCTGATCTCATCCAGCAGCAGCCTCATGGCGGCGGCTCCCATCTCGTGGCCGTGCTGGGTGACCGTCGACATCGGGATCGCTGCCTCTGTCGCGAACTGGTTGTCATCGTAGCCGATCACGGCCACGTCCTCGGGAACGCGCAGGCCGCGGGCCATGAGCTCGTGGATGATCCCGGCCGCGATCCGGTCGGATGGCGCGAAGATGCCGTCCGGGCGTTCGCCGCGGGCCCGGGCGGCGACGAGGGCCGCGATCCTGCGGCCCTCGTCGCTCTTGAGCCGGTGGCTGCCGATGACTTCGAGCGTGACATTCCCTGCTTCTGTCACGGCACGCCGTGCCCCGTTCAGGCGGGCTCTGATCGCGTGGAACTCCTCGGGGCCGCCGGCGAAGAGCAGCCTCCGCCGGCCGAGCCCGATCAGATGCCCGGTCGCGATGTAGCCGCCGAGCTCCTCGTCGGAGATGACCGCGCAGCAGTCCTCGCGGCCGCCGGCGTAGTTGACCAGGACGATCCTCCGTCCGTGGCGGCGGACTCGATCGATGCCCTCGAGGGTCGCGTTCATCGGCGCGAAGAGGATGCCGGCGACCCGGGCCTCGTCGAAGATGTCCAGGTACGACTCCTGGCGCTCCAGGTCCACGTCGCTGTTGGCCAGGAGGAGGTTGTGCTTCGACCTGCGTGCCTCGTCCTCGGCACCGCGGGCGATGTCGACGAACAGCGAGTTGTCGATGTCTGTCAGGACGAGGCCGACGGTGCTGCTTACGCCTGCCGCGAGCGAGCGCGCTGCGCTGTTGCGCACGAAGCCCAGCTGCTCGATCGCCGTGTGCACCTTCTGCAGCGATTCCGGGGAGACCCGCTCGGGCTTGTTGAGCGCGTGCGAGACGGTGCCGAGCGAGACTCCGGCGAGACGGGCGACCTCCTTCATGCTCGGCGGTCGGTCCGCGGCCTTGGTCGTCCTCGTCATCTTCGTTCCCTCGCTTGGCTGCCTCATCGGAGTCCACACCGTCCCGGCCCTGCAGCGACAGCCGCCCGACGGCAGCGCGCCAGTGAAACGCTTCAGGTGATGTTCGGAACAGGATAGGGCGCCGCTCGACAGCAGGTCAATGGGGAGGAGACGCGAAATTTATCGTTTCAAATTCTGTTGACGTAGGTCACACCGCCTCCTAACCTTGAACCCAGTGAAGCGTTTCAATCACTGTTTCCCCGACTCAATGGAGAGGTTCCGATGACTCGATCGAACAGCGCCCGCAGACGGGTGCACTGCTGGTTCGGGAGGGCACGATGAGCTCGGCAGAGGGCCAGTCGCTGGCTGTGGCCGAGGCTGCGGCGCCGCTGTCGCCGTTGCGGCACAGGGCAGGCAGATCGCCGGCAGTCCGACGGATCGGCGCGGTGCCGTGGTGGTTCGTGGTTCCCGCGCTCGTGTTCTACCTGTTCGTGGTCCTGTGGCCCAGCGTGCAGGGCGGGGCGTACGCGTTCACGAACTGGGACGGGCTCTCGGCGACGAAGGACTTCGTAGGGCTGGCCCAGTTCGAGCGGATCCTCAAGGACCCCTCGGGGGTCGGTGCGGTCGTGCACACGCTTCTGATCGCGGTGGCCATCACGCTCGTGCAGAACCTCGTCGGCCTGCTCCTGGCCCTGGGCGTGAACACGAAGATCAAGAGCCGCAACATCCTGCGGGTGGCCCTGTTCACCCCCGCGGTCATCACTCCCGTGGCGACCGGCTACCTGTGGAAGTACCTCATGACCCCGGACGGGGCGATCAACCAGCTCCTGGGCTTCTTCGGCCTCACGGCGCTCCAGCACGACTGGCTGGGCGATGCCGACATCGCTCTGTGGTCCATCGTGGCGACGGTGGTCTGGCAGTTCGCCGGGTACTCCATGGTCATCTTCCTTGCGGGCCTCCAGGGGGTCCCCGAGGACGTCCTCGAGGCTTCCAGGATCGACGGCGCGGGACCCTTCCGGCGCTTCTGGTACGTCGTCCGGCCGGAGCTCGCGCCGGCGATCACGATCAACCTGATGCTCTCGATCATCGGCGGCCTCAAGCTCTTCGACCAGGTCTGGGTGATGACCTCGGGCGGCCCAGGCACCTCGACGGACACCATGTCGACCCTGATCTACAAGAACGCCTTCCAGTTCGGCGACTTCAGCTACGGCATCGCCATGGCACTCGTCCTGACATTCTTCGTGGCCATCCTCTCAACGGCCCAGTACAAGCTCCTCGGCAAGCAGGGAGGCACCAAGTGAACCGCTACACGTGGCGGACGTTCATCCTCGAGGCCGTCATGGTCCTCGTCGGCGTCCTCTTCTTCCTCCCGGTCTACATCCTTGTCAACCTGGCCCTGAAGAGCCCGGACGACCAGTCCTCCCCGCTCGCGCCCGTGACCAGCGCGACGTTCCAGAACTTCGCCGACGCGTGGAGCCAGGCCAACCTCGGCCAGGCGCTCCTGACCAGCGCCTTCGTCACGGTCTTCAGCGTGGCGGTCATCGTGGCCGTCTCGGCCGTTGCCGCCTACCCGCTGGCCCGGGTCACGAAGCGCTGGTCGCGGTGGATGTTCTTCGTGTTCATGGTCGGCCTGCTCCTGCCCTTCCAGCTGGCGCTCATCCCGCTCTACACGACCATCCGCGACCTCGGACTGCTCGGGAACCCCCTCTCGCTCGTCCTGTACTACGCGGGCCTCCAGGTGCCGTTCTCGGTCTTCCTCTACACGGGCTTCATCCGCGCGGTGCCACTTGACTACGAGGAGGCCGCCTCGATTGACGGCGCCGGGCCGATCCGCAGCTTCTTCTCGGTGATCTTCCCGCTCGTGCGTCCGATCACCGGCACGGTGATCATCCTGAACGTCCTGCACGTGTGGAACGACTTCCTCACCCCCCTGCTGTACCTCAGCGGCAGCAGCCAGCAGACCGTGCCGGTGGCGCTGTTCTCCTTCGTGAGCCAGTACGTCTCCCAGTGGAACCTCGTCTTCGCTGGCCTCGTGATCACGGTCGCCCCGATCCTATTGGCCTACTTCGCAATGCAGAAGACCATCATCAAGGGCTTTGCCAGCGGCCTCAAAGGCTAGCCCGCCGCAACACCCGGCAGGGCCCCGTCCCGGGCCCTGCGCCAACACCCATGCAGCCCAAAGGGCGGCACTTCAAAGGAGAGCAAGACACATGCACAAGAAGAGCCTTCTGGCCCTCTCGGTAGCGGTCGCCGTGGCCGTCGGCCTGAGCGCCTGCAGCGGCGGCAGCTCCAGCAGCGCCTCGGGGGACGGCAAGACCCTCACCATCGCCGCCACCACGAACGAGAAGCCCGCCCTGGATGCGGTCGTTGCGAAGTTCAAGGAGCAGAACCCCGGCGTGGACGTCAAGTACACGACCTCTGCGCTCGACCAGTATCAGACCACCACCAGGACCCAGCTCTCCTCCGGCACCGCCCCCGACGTCGTGTTCGTCTGGCCCGGCGACGGCAACCCGATGGCGACCCGGGTCGTGGCCAAGGCCGGCTACCTCGAGGACCTCTCCGGCCAGTCCTGGGCCAACAGCTTCCCCGCAGGCATCAAGCCCGTCACCCAGTACAATGGCAAGACCTACAGCGCCTCCGTCACGTTCTCCGGCATCGGCGCCGTCTACAACATGACCGCCATGAACCAGGCCGGTCTGACCCCGCCGACCACCTGGAGCGGGCTGCTGCAGTTCTGCACCCAGGCCAAGGACAAGGGCAAGACAGCGTTCGAGCTCGGCGCCCAGACCAACTGGGTCACCCAGCTCGTCCCCTACTCGCTCACCCCCACCCTGGTCTACGGGCCCAACCCGAACTTCCCCCAGGACATGGCAGACAAGAAGGCCACCTTCGCGGACTCGAAGTGGACCGACGCGATGAACAAGTACCTCGAGATGCAGAAGGCCGGCTGCTTCCAGGCCAACCCCCTCGGCACCGACTACAACGCAAGCCTCGCCGCCGTCGCCAAGGGGGACGCCCTCAGCGTCGTCCAGGTCAACTCCGCCGTCGCGGCCATCAGCCAGCAGGCCCCCCAGGGCACCCAGCTGAACATGCTCCCCGTCCCGGCCACGGACAGCGCCTCCGACACCCGCATGGCAGGTGCCGCCGGCTCCACCTACGGCGTGAACGCCAAGGCCAAGAACAAGGACCTCGCGATCAAGTTCGTCAACTTCCTCGAGAGCCCCGACGGGATGAACCTCTACGCCCAGACCAACAAGGCACTGCCGGCAGTGCCGAATGACAGCTTCAAGGTCGACCCGGCCCTGAGCACCCTGCAGCAGCACCAGAAGGACGGCAAGACGGACGCGTTCATGGACCAGAACTGGCCCAACGCCCGCGTCCAGCAGACCCTGTTCCAGGTCGTACAGGACCTGCTCGCCGGCAAGACCGACGTCGCCACGGGCCTGAAGCAGATGGACTCGGCCTACAGCCAGGGCTCCTAGCCCCACCCGGGCGAGGCGCCCGGCCAACAATAGGCGGTGGCGGCCCCCCGGGGCCGCCCCCGCCCGCCGTCACCCCACAGAGTGCCAGGGGGCCCCCCCCCGGGGGGGGGGCCCCCGCCCCCCCGGGGGGGGGGGCGCCCGGGGGCCCCCCCCCACCGCCCGCATTCACCCCTCAGAGAGCACGTGGGAAGAAGGACATGACAGTCCCGGCAGCAGCCACACCGACAGAGAAGACCCCAGCTCCAACCACCGCCCGGGTGGCCCGGGTGCAGGCCGAACACCGCCGGGACGCCCTCGGCATCGGCGAATCCCGCCCCCGGCTCACCTGGCACACGGACGCCCCAGCCGGCTGGAGGCAGGAGAAGTACGAGATCGAGGTGGTCCGACGCGGTAACCGGTGCCAAGCGCAGGAGGTCACATCCTCCGACTCCGTCCTCGTGGAATGGCCGTTCGAGCCGCTGCAATCCCGTGAGCGCGCCCAGGTCCGGGTGCGTCTCTGGGGGGCGGACGGCGAGCCGAGCGGGTGGAGCGAGCCGCTGGGCGTGGAGGCTGGGCTCCTGGACGCGGACGACTGGACGGCCTCTGCCATCTCACCCGACTGGGACGAGGACCGCGAGGCGGACAACCCACCCGCCCTGCTGCGCCGCTCCTTTACGGCTGGGGCCGCCGTCTCCTCGGCCAGGCTCTACGTCACCGCCCACGGCGTGTACGAAGTCGAGATCAACGGCACCCGGGTCGGAGATGAAGTCCTCGCCCCCGGATGGACCAGCTACGACCACCGTCTGCTGTACTCGACCTTCGATGTCACCGACCTCCTCGCCAAGGGCGAGAACGTTATCGGAGCCTGGCTGGCCGACGGCTGGTTCCGCGGCCGCATCGGCTTCAAGGGCGGCACCCGCAACGTCTACGGCGAGCGGACCTCCCTGCTCGCCCAGCTCGAGGTCACCTACACGGACGGCCGACGTGCCGTTATCACTACCGACGACAGGTGGAAGGCCTCCCGCGGCCCCGTCACCGCGGCCAGCTTCTACGACGGCGAAACCCACGACGCCCGCCTCGAGCAGCCGGGCTGGTCGCAGCCGGGCTTCGACGGCACGGGATGGTCCAGCGTGCGCATCGCGCAGGTCGACAAGGCCACTCTCGAAGCCCCGGTGGGCCCCCCGGTCCGGTGCACCGAGGAGATCGCCACCCAGCGGATCTGGACCTCCCCCTCGGGCAAGACCCTGGTCGACTTCGGCCAGAACCTCGTCGGCCGGCTCCGCCTCTCTCTCCAAGGCAAAGGCGGCCAGGCGGTCACGCTCCGCCACGCCGAGGTCCTCCAGGACGGCGAGCTCTACACCCGCCCACTCCGGCTGGCCGCCTCCACAGACCAGTACACGCTCGCCGACGACTCCCGTCACACCTGGGAGCCCAGGTTCGCCATGCACGGCTTCCGCTACGCCGAGATCACCGGCGACATCGACGCCGTCGACCTCGAAGCCCTCACTGCCCGCGTGCACCACACCGATATGGAACGCACCGGCTGGTTCGAATGCTCAGACCCCCTCGTAAACCGCCTCCACGAGAACGTGCGGTGGAGCATGCGGGGCAACTTCGTCAGCATCCCCACCGACTGCCCCCAGCGCGACGAGCGCCTCGGCTGGACCGGCGACATCCAGGTCTTCGCCCCCACTGCCTCCTTCCTATACGACTGCTCGGGAATGCTCGCCGGCTGGCTCAAGGACGTCGCCGACGAACAGCTCCCCGACGGCACCGTCCCCTGGTACGTCCCCTGGGTCCAGGCCGGCTCATGGGACAAGACCATCCCCGGTGCCGTGTGGGGAGACGTGGCCGTGCTAACCCCGTGGACCCTCTTCGAGCGCTTCGAGGACAGGGGCGTGCTCGCAGACCAGTACGCCAGCGCCAAGGCCTGGGTCGACCTCATGGCCGAACGCGCCGGCGAGTCCCGCCTCTGGGACGAGGGCTTCCAGCTCGGCGACTGGCTCGACCCCGCCGCGCCCCCGCACGACCCCGCCGATGCCCGCACGGACCGCTACCTCGTCGCCACCGCCTACTTCGCCTGGTCCGCCCGTCACCTCTCCCGCATCGCCGAGGTCCTCGGCATGGCCGAGGACGAAGCCCGGTACGCGGAACTAGCCGAGGAGGTCAGAGAGGCGTTTGCCCGGCGGTACGTCCATGAGGACGGCACCATGGCCAGCGACGCGCAGACGGCCTACGCCCTCGCTCTCGTCTTCGACCTCCTCCCTGAGGAATGGCAGAGGTGCCGGGCGGCCGACCGGCTGGCCGAGCTCGTCGCGGAGGCGGGGAACCGCATCGCCACCGGCTTCGCCGGCACCCCGGTCATCAGTGACGCCCTCACCCTCGGTGGCCACGTCGAGGCCGCCTACGACCTCCTCCGGGAAAAGGAATGCCCCTCCTGGCTGTACGCGGTTAAGCAGGGCGGAACGACCATCTGGGAGCGCTGGGACTCCATGCTCCCCGATGGGACCGTCAATCCCGGGGAGATGACCTCCTTCAACCACTACGCCCTGGGGGCCGTGGCCGACTGGATGCACCGGGTCATCGGCGGCCTCGCGCCGCTCGAACCGGGCTACCGGAAGATCGGCATCAAACCCCGCCCCGGCGGAGGGATCACCCACGCGACCACGCGCCACCTCACCCCCTACGGGGTGGCTGAGGTAGCATGGCGAATCGTCGATGGGACCCTGCACGTTTACGCCACCGTCCCAGCCGGCACGACCGCCACGGCAGACCTGCCCGGGCAGCCACCGAGGGAACTCGGCCCGGGCACGCACGCCCTGAGCGCCTCTATCGGCTGAAACCACCCCTGTGCCGGAAGGCAGCCATCCGCCCTTGGTCTCGGCCGCCTCTCCTTGCGTGGGCAGACAAGGAGAAGCGGCGGGCGCGGCAATGCGCTCTCTGCCGAAGGCAGCGCCCCAAGGCTCTGGACGTCCGCCCGCGGCTCGTGCCAAACTGGATCCGGAAAACGCTTTCCCAAGGCCTGAACCGGTCGCAAAGGAGCCAGATGATCACGCACGTCTCCCACCCCACCGCCTCGGCCTCAGGAACCGAAGATACGGGAGGGCAGGAGCACGCCCCGGCCCGCGTCGCCCTCGTGGGCGCCCACGGCTTCGGCCTTGTGCACCTGCGGAACCTCGCGCGCCTGGCCGGGAGCGGCGCCGTGGTCCTCGACGCCGTGGCCGACCCCCGCGAGCCGGAACCCGGAAGCGTGCCGGACGGCACGCCGTCGTACGCGTCCCTCGAGGATCTCCTCGCCGGCCGCCCCGCCCCGGACATCGCGATCGTGGCGACGCCCATCCAGACGCACGGTCCGCTCGCCGCGGCGGCACTCGCCGCCGGCGCCCGGCTCTACCTCGAGAAGCCGCCCGTGCCCTCGATCGCCGCCTACCGCGAGCTGCTCGCAGACGCCGAGAGCCGCGGCGCCGCAGTCCAGGTGGGGTTCCAGAGCCTCGGATCCCACGCGCTGCCCGCAATCGAGCAACTCCTTGCCTCGGGAGAGATCGGCGCCCTGCGGGCGGTCGGGGCGATCGGGGTCTGGACCCGCGACCTCGCATACTATGCGCGTTCGCGCTGGGCCGGGAAGCGCCTCATGGACGGCGTCGAGGTCGTGGACGGCGTCGTGACCAACCCGCTGGCCCATGCGGTCGCGACGGCGCTGCGTATCGCCGGGGCGCGGCGGGAGGAGGATGTCGCGAGCGTCGACGTCGACCTCTACCACGCCCACGGTATCGACGCCGACGACACGTCGGTCGTGCGCCTCGTCACCGCCGGGGGAATCCCTGTCACGTGCGCACTGACGCTCTGCGCGACCGAAACCGCGGAGCCGTGGGTCACGGTCTACGGCACCGAGGGCGAGGCCCAGCTCTTCTACACGCAGGACAGGCTGATCGTCCGCACCGAGGCCGGCGAGCGCGAGGAGCGCTACGGCCGCACGGACCTGACCGAGAACCTCCTCGACCACCTCTCCCACGGGACCGGGCTCCTGAGCTCGCTCGCGAACACGGGTGCGTTCATGCGGGTCCTCGAGGCTGTGCGCACCGCGCCGGAGGTCCGGGCCATCGCACCCGGGTACGTCGACTGGGTCGGCGAGGGGCAGGCCGCCCGGCCGATCGTGCGAGGCATCGAGGCCACGCTCGAGCGGGCCGTCAAGGCGCAGGCAACGTTCGCCGAACTCGGCGTCCCCTGGGCCGCCGCCGTAGGGCCGGCAGGGTTGCTCACCCTCCCTGACGGGCAGCCGGTGGCCGAGCTGTGCGACGGCGCCCACCTCGCTCCGGCACTCTCGCCCCGGCCGTACCTGCACCCGGTCCGCACCCTGGCGGGGACCACGGTCACTGACCACCTGCCCCTCGACCATGTGTGGCACCTCGGCCTCGGGCTGGCGCTCCAGGACGTGTCCGGGACCAACCTGTGGGGCGGCCGCACGTACACACGCGAGGCGGGGCGGTACGTGTGGCGTGCCGACCACGGCCGTGTCGCGACGGAGTCCATGGACGGTCCACGGGGCCGAATCCTGCAGCGGCTGCGCTGGGAAGCGCACGACGGCGCCGCCCTCCTCGCGGAGGCGCGAACCCTCACCGCCGAGCGGGCCTTGGGACCGGCGGACGACGGCGCATGGCGCCTCACGCTGCACTCGCGCCTCACCGCTGCGCGGGATGTGATCCTCGGGGGCCCCGGCTCGAACGGCAACGCCGGCGGTGGCTACGGCGGCTTCTTCCTGCGCCTCGCCTCGTGCACGGGGGCCCGTGTGTTCACCGCCGACGCCGAGGGCGAGACCGCCGTGCATGGGCATGCCGCCCCCTGGATCGCCTGGAGCGCGCGCTTCGACGGCGGGCCCGCCGGTCGGGACGGCCAGGGCGCCGAGGCCGGCGTCGTCATCGCGGCGGCGCCCGAGGCACCCGACGATCCGTGGTTCGTCCGTCTCGCGGGGTACCCCGGCATTGGCTCGGCCCTCGCATGGGAGCGGGCTGTGGAGCTCCCCGCCGGCGAGGCGCTCGAGCGGACGTTCCGAGTGTGGTTCGTGGACGGTCCCGTCGACCCTGAGCGCGCAGCGGCCCTGGTCGCTGCCCCGGACGCGACGGCCCCGGACTCAGCAGCCCCGGAAGCGGGCGCCTGAGGGCATGGCGACCACCGGTACCGAAACGTCCAACGACTCCCAGGCGACCGCCCGCGAGGCCCTGGGCCCGCTCGTCCCCGTCCGGCTTCGCGTCGAGGGCGCCGAGCGATGCCTCACCGCGGGTCCGACTCCGCGGTTGTCGTGGCAGGCCGAGGCCCGCGCGGGCGCCGGGGATCCCTCGAGCGCCGGGACCCGCACTGGGGCCGAGGTGCCGGACGGACGGCTCACGCCCGTCGCCGCCGAGGCGAGGATCCTCGCCGTGGACGGGCGTGTCCTCTGGGCCCCGGGTCCTCTCGCGCTGCCGGCTCACGCCACGACGCGCGTGGTCGTTCCGGCCGCGTCCGCCCTCCCCCCGGACACGGAATGCTCCTGGACCGTGCGGCTCCGCTCGGCCGACGGCGCGTGGGGACCGTGGAGCGCAGAGCATGCCTTCGGCACGGGGCTCGGGGACGCTGACTGGACCGCCCAGTGGATCACGCGCGCGCCTGGAGGCCGCGCACCGATCCGAATTGTGCACGGGCTCGGAGGCAGGCCCGAGCTGCGTTGGCACGGGATCCCGTTCGTGCCCGCGCCGGCCGAGGCCGAGTTCGACTTCACCCTCGAGGCCGAGCTGCGACCCGTGCTCGGCGCGTGTGGGATCGTATTCCACAGCGGCGGCCCGGGCACCGGTCTCCTCCTCGAGCTCGGACCGGGGGACCGCATCACGCTCCGGCCGCTCGCGGCGTGGGGGCAACCGTGCGGACCCGAGGACTGGGCCAGCGCGCCACTGGCCGAGGCCGCGCTCCCCGCGCCCTCCCCCGCCTCGACCGACCGGCACCCGGACGGTCGCGTGCGGCCGGGCGAGACCCCCTGGCGACACCTCCGGGCGGAGGCCCGCGGCGGGAGGCTCGCGGTCGCCGTCGACGGCACGCCGGTTCTCGATACCGCGCTGCCCGCGCCCGCGGGGACGCTGCTCGGGCTGCACGCCACGCCCCGGGCCGAGGGCGCCCTGCGCGGTCTGACCTTGAGCAACGGCACAGAACCCTTCCGGTACAGCACCGCGGCCGACGGCCTCGCAGGCTGGCCCGCTGACACGCCCTTCCGCCAGCCCGACGAGTGGTCGCTCCTGCGCACCGAGGTACGGCTCGCAGGCCCCGTGCGCCGCGCCGTCCTCTACGCCGCGGCCCGGCATCAGGCCTGGGCATCCGTGGGCGGGCGTGAGGTCCTGGCCCTCTCCTCGTTCGGGTATCCGGGCGAGGACTACTACGATGCCGCGGACGTCACCGGCGCCGTCCGCGCGGCCGCCGCCGACAGCGGCCGCATGGCCCTCGCCGCCCTCGCGCACTGGTACGGCCCGGGTCAGGGACGCGCGTCGGGCCATCCCGGCCTCATCGCGCAGCTGCACCTCGAGTACGCCGACGGGCGCCGCGAGGTGTTCGACACCGGTCCGGGCTGGCGTGCAGCCGAGGCGCCCTACGCGCAGGCCGGCTATCGCAACGACGAGGGCGACCCGATCGAGCACGCCCTCGCTCCCCTCCCGGCGGGCTGGGACTCGCCCGGGTTCGCGGAGGGGTCGGGGTGGGGGCCCGGCGTCGTCCTCGGGACCCACCCACGGGAGGAGTTCCCGTCACTGCACCCCCGCCGCGCGCACACGGCCGAGGAGCAGGTCGACCCGGTGCGCTGGCTCACCGCCGCGGACGGGACACGCGTCGCGGACTTCGGCGCGGTCCGGGCGCTGCGGCCACACGCGGCGTTCGACGGCGCGTCGGGGCCAGGCGGGACCGTGCGGCTCCGCGCGGGGTACAGCCTGAGGGCCGACGGGCGCGTGGATGAGGCAAAGACCCCGAGCCAGAACACGGACATGGGCTTCCTCGCCGGGCCAGGGTTCGCGGACACTAACACGGACACGGACACGGGCGCGGCCGACGGCGCGGCTCCGGGCGCTCCGTTCGAAGCCCGCGTCCACCTCGGCTTCCGCTACCTCGAGATCGAGGCCCGCGGAGCGCAGGAGGGCGTGCCCGCGGGGGTGAGCGCCGCCGTCGTGCGTGCCACGCACCCTGACGCACCGGCCGCCGTCGAGACATCGGATCCCCGCCTCAACCGCGTGCTGGCACTGCTGCAGGATTCGGCACTGCACGGAGTGCAGGAGCGTTTCATGGATACGCCGACCCGGGAGAAGGGACAGTTCCTCGCGGACGCCGTGAACATCTCACTCGCGACCATGGCCGCGTTCGGCGAGCGCGAGTTCACGCGACAGGCACTGCGGGAGTTCGTGTGGTCCGGCACACGGTACTGGAACGCACCCGAGGAGCGCGGCCGCCTCAACGCTGTCTACCCGAACGGGGACGGCAAGCGGGACATCCCCGACTTCTCGCTCATGCTGCCCGAGTGGGCCGAGGCCTACTGGCTGAACTCGGGCGACGACACGTTCGCCGCCGAGCTGTTGCCCGCGCTCGAGGCGACGTGCGGCTACGTGCGCCGCGCCATCCCTGACGCCGGCCCGTGCACGGGACTCGTCACGGACCTGCCGGGCGGCGGGGGGCCGTACCTGCACGGGATCGTGGACTGGCCCGCTCCGAACCGGCACGGCTACGACATGGCGGCTGCCGCCCGGACCGCAGTGAACGCGCAGGCGTACGCCGCGCTCACGTCGACGTCACGGCTCGCTGGCGCGCTCGGGCGCGAGGCACTCGCGGCCTCCCTGCGCGACTCCGCCGCCGCCCTGGCCGCGGCGATGGAGGCCAAGCTGCGGGTCGACGGGGTTCTCGTAGACGGCCTGCACGCGGACGGGGTGCCGAGCCGGCATGCATCCCAGCACGCGTCGGCGATGCCGCTCGCCGTCCGCGCGACGGACCCCCAGCACCGCAGTGCGGATGCGCGGCGTGCCGCGTCCCTCGGCCTGCGGATGGGGCCTATGACGTGGCACCGGCTGCTCGCCGCGCTCGTCGGCGAGGGGCTCGTGGAGGAGGCGCTCGGCGTCGTGCTCGACGACCCGTCACGCGGACCCCTCGCCTGGCTCGACGCCGGCGCGACGTTCGCGTGGGAATCGTGGGAGATCGTCGAGGGGACCGACTACAGCCAGTCCCACGCGTGGGCGGCCGCCGCGTGGCCCGTGCTCGTGGACGGGATCCTCGGGCTGCGGCGCGTGGCGCCCGGCCGGTTCGAGGTCAGACCGCCCGCGTGCCGCCTCGAGTGGGCTCGTGCGGAGCTCCCCGTCGAGCAGGGCAGGCTGGGGATCTCGTGGCGCCGTTCCGACGCCGGGGTGGAGCTCGAGTGCGAACTGCCTCCGGGGACCGAGGCGCTGGTCACCGTTCCGGACACGACGCACGACGCCGCGCCCCGCCTCCTCGGGCCGGGTCGCCACACGCTGGGGCCGGCTCGCGGGGCCGCCCAGTGACCGTTACGTCCGCGGCTCGGGGGCGTGCCGCCGTCGTGCGCGAGGAACCGAGGCTCGCCCGGAAGCCCCGGAGCGCCTGCGGGGAAGGCGGTAGTCTCCCAGCATGAGCCGTTCCCGAACCGCGTCCGCCCCCGCGTCCGGCACCGCGAGCATCCGGGACGTCGCGGAGCTCGCGGGCGTGTCCGTGGGCACGGTGTCCAACGTGCTCAACCGGCCTGACATCGTCCGCCCCGCGACCGTCGAGCGCGTGCACACGGCTATCAAGGAGCTCGGGTTCGTGCGCAACGACGCCGCGCGGCAGCTGCGCGCGGGCCGCTCGACGACGATCGGGCTCGTGGTGCTCGACGTCCGGAACCCGTTCTTCACCGACGTGGCCCGCGGCGCCGAGGACGAGGCCGCGCACGACGGGCTCTCCGTGGTCATGGCGAACAGCGACGAATCGGCGGAGCGCGAGGCCTCGCATCTGGACTACTTCGAGACGCAGCGCGTGCTCGGAATGCTCATCTCGCCGATCGGTGACCTCGGAGACCGGCTCGAGCGCCTCCGGGCCGCGGGCACCCCGGTGGTGCTCGTGGACCGGACGGCGGGCAACCGCAGCCTGAGCTCGGTGGCCGTCGACGACGTCGAGGGCGGCCGCCTCGCCGCCCAGCACGTGCTCGGGCTCGGTCGGCGACGCCTCGCGTTCGTGGGCGGCCCGCACGATCTCGACCAGATGCGCGACCGCCTCGCCGGGGCCCGGGCCGCAGCCGACGGCGTCAAGGGAGCGAGCGTCGAGGGGATCGCGACGGCGGGACTCGGCTTCGAGGATGGTCGACGCGCCGCCAAGGCCCTCCTCGGGCGGCCAGCTTCCGAACGCCCGGATGCCCTCCTGGCGGGCAACGACCTCGTGGCGATCGGCGCGCTCCAGGTGCTGATGGGGGAGGGCGGACTCCGCGTCCCCGAGGATGTCGCGATCGTGGGCTACGACGACATCGACTTCGCGAGCGCCGCAGTGGTGCCCCTCTCGTCCGTGCGCCAGCCCCGTGAGCTGATCGGCGAGACCGCGGTGCAGATCCTGCGAGAGGAGGCCGAGGATCCGTCCCTTGAACCCCGGCAGGTGGTGTTCAAGCCCGAGCTCGTGGTGCGGGACTCGACCGTGGGGCGCGGCGCGCAGGGATGACCCCGGTGAGGACATAGGCCGTTGGTCCGTATCCTGCTCACGGGCCGGGGTTGTAGGTTCGCCGGTGGAGGCGCCATGCCCTCCTGAGCTGTGGCTGCAGCACACCCCGTGTCGAGGAGGTTCCACCATGAAAGCACTCGTCTACCACGGCCCCGGCCAGAAGGCCTGGGAGGACGTCCCAGACCCGGTCATCCAGGACGCCACGGACGCGATCGTCAAGATCGAGACCACAACGATCTGCGGCACCGACCTGCACATCCTCAAGGGCGACGTCCCCGCCGTGACCGATGGCCGCATCCTCGGGCACGAGGGCGTGGGAGTAGTCACCGAGGTGGGCCCGGACTGCACGAAGGTCAAAGTGGGCGACCGCGTGATCGTCTCGTGCATCACCAAGTGCATGGACTGCGACTTCTGCCGCGCCGGGCTCACGTCACACTGCCAGACCGTGGGCGGCATCGGCTGGATCTTCGGCCACCTCATCGACGGGACCCAGGCCGAGTACGTGCGCGTTCCGTTCGCGGACAACGGGCTCATCCCGCTCCCCGAGGGCGTCACGGCCGAGCAGGGTGCCATGCTCAGCGACATCCTGCCCACGGGCTACGAGATGGGCGTCCTGTATGGCGCGGTCAAGGAGGGCGACGTCGTCGCCGTCGTGGGATCGGGACCGGTGGGCCTCGCGGCGATCATGACGGCGGGGCCCGCCGGCGCGTCGAAGGTCATCGCCGTGGATGGCAACGAGTACCGACTCGAGGAAGCGCGGAAGTTCGGCGCAACGGATACCGTGCTGGTGGCCGACGGCGTGGACGTCGCCGCCGAGCTGAAGAAGCTCAGCCGCGATGGGCTCGGCGTCGACGTCGCGATCGAGGCCGTGGGCATACCCGCGACGTTCACCACGGCGCTCGACTCGATCCGTCCCGGCGGCCGCGTGGCCAACGTGGGCGTGCACGGCAAGCCCGTCGAGTTCCCGATCGACCGCGACTGGATCAACAACATCACGATCACCACGGGCCTCGTGAATGCGACGACGGCGCCGGAGCTCCTCGACAAGATCAGCTCCGGCGCGATCGACCCCGCCAAGTTCGTGACCCACCGGTTCACGTTCGGGCAGATCACCGAGGCCTATGACACCTTCGCCAACGCCGCGACGGAGAAGGCGCTCAAGGTCATCATCACCGCGGAGTAGGGTCAGACGGCCTCGAGCACGCTCACGTAGTTCGCGATCGCGAGGCCGCCCATGTTGTGCACGGCCGCCCGGCGCGCGCCGGGGAGCTGCATCTCCCCGGCGCTCCCGGTGAGATGCATGGCCGCGACCACGTGCTGCGACACGCCCGTGGCTCCCACAGGATGGCCCTTGGCCTTGAGCCCGCCGGACAGGTTGACCGGCAGCCGACCGCCCCGGTACACGGACCCGTCCTCGATCGCCACGCTCCCCTTGCCCCGCTCCGCGAGCCCCATCACCTCGTACATGAGGAGCTCGGCGATCGTGAAGCAGTCGTGGACCTCGGCGAGGTCGAGGTCCACGAGGTCCGCGCCGGCCATGGACAGGGCCCGGGCCCACGCGGCCCGGCTGCCGGCGAACTCGAGCGGGTCGCGCTTCGCTGCGGGCAGGAAGTCGTTCGCGTGCCCGAACCCCGCGAGGCGCACGGGATCCGCGGCGGCGCCCGACGGCGCGTGGTCGGCCGAGAGCACGAGGGCGGCGGCGCCGTCGGACACCGGGGAGCAGTCGGTGCGCCGCAGCGGCGCGTCCACGATGGGGTTCTTCTCCGAGACGGTGCGGCAGAACTCCTCGCCGAAGTCGCGGTGCATGTGCGCGTACGGGTTGGCCATGCCGTTGCGGTGGTTCTTCGCGGCGATCGATCCGAGCACGTCCGAGACCTGGCCGTAGCGGTCCTCATACGCCCGGGCCACCTCCGCGAAGAGCCCGGTGAAGCCCGTGGTCGAGGGCCTCCCGGCCGACTCGTACCCCGCGCCCAGGAGTGCCGCGCCCACGGTGTCGGGCCCGGCTGCGGTCATCTTCTCGGCCCCTATCACGAGCACATTCCGAGCCGTCCCGGCCAGGAGCGCCCTGACGCCCTGCTGGAACGCTCCCGAGCCGGAAGCGCACGCATTCTCGACGCGGGTCGCGGGCACATTGGCGAGGTCGTCGGAGACCTGCAGCGCGAGCGAGGACGCGAACGCGAGCGGCACCATGCCCGCGTTGTAGTTGCCGAGGTAGATCTCGTCGATCTGACCCGGCTCGAGGCCCGAGTTCTCGATGGCCTCGCGAGCGGCGGTCACGACGAGCGACTCGAGCGTCTCCCCCTCGAGCTTCCCGAACCGGGTGTGGCCCCATCCCGTGAGCAGGACGTCGGTCCCGAACTGGTCCTTGAGCGACATCAGCGCGCCACCTCCGCGAGGGCGTCGGCCCGCGCGGCCTGGGGGGCTACGTCGAATTCCGCGCCCGTCTTGTCCCGCAACTCGTCGAGCCCCACGCCGGGGGCGAGCTTTACGAGCGTGAGCCGCCGCGCGCCGTCGTGCGCATCGCCTTGCCTGAGCACGTCGAACACCGCCAGGTCGGTGATGATCCGGTCCACGACCCCGACTCCGGTGAGCGGCAGGGTGCACTCTGCGACGATCTTGGGCGTGCCGTCCTTGGCGACGTGCTCGGTGAGCACGACGACGCGCGGCGTCCCCGCCACGAGGTCCATGGCCCCGCCCATCCCCTTGACCATCTTGCCGGGAATCTGCCAGTTGGCGAGGTCACCGCTGCCGGAAACCTGCATGGCCCCGAGGATCGCCACCTTGACGTGGCCGCCGCGGATCATGCCGAAGCTCGTGGCGGAGTCGAAGATCGAGCCGCCGGGCACGACCGTCACGGTCTGCTTGCCGGCGTTGATGAGGTCGGCGTCTTCGTCGCCCTCGTAGGGGAACGGGCCCATGCCGAGCAGCCCGTTCTCGCTCTGCAGGTGCACGGTCACGCCGTCGGGAAGGTTGTTGGCAACGAGGGTCGGGATGCCGATCCCGAGGTTCACGTAGTCGCCGTCGCTCAGCTCGGTGGCGGCGATCGCCGCCATCTCATCGCGGGTCCAAGCCATGGAAAGGGTCTCCTTTGGAAGTCAGGTTCTGGGAGTCAGGTTCTGAGAGTCAGGTTCTTGGGGGTCAGCCGGCGACGGCGGAGGGCTGGGTCTGCAGCTGCTGGTCCTGCCGGTGCTGGTCCTGCCGATGCTCGGCCTGAGGGCGCGGGCGCGTCGTGGTCTGCTCGATGTGCTTCACGCGGTCTGTGGCCTGCACGAGCCGCTGGACATAGACGCCGGGTGTGACGATGTGGTTGGGATCGAGCTCGCCCGCTGGCACGACGTGCTCGGCCTCGGCGACCGTGATCCGCCCGGCGGTCGCAACGATCGGGTTGAAGTTCCGGGCGGTGTAGCGGTAGACGAGGTTGCCCGCGGTGTCCGCCGTGTGGGCATGGACGAGTGCGACGTCGGCCACGATCCCGCGCTCCCGGACGTAGAGCTCGCCGTCGAACGTCTCGTGCGGCTTCCCCTCGGCGACGAGCGTGCCCACGCCTGTCTTGGTGTAGAACGCGGGGATCCCGGCACCTCCGGCCCGGAGCCGCTCGGCGAGCGTACCCTGGGGCGTGAACTCGACCTCGAGTCTCCCGGCGAGGTACTGCTCCGCGAACAGCCTGTTCTCGCCCACGTAGCTCGCAATGACCTTCGCTACCTGGCCGGCCTCGATGAGGACGCCGAGGCCCTTGCCGTCGATACCCATGTTGTTGGAGGCGACGGTGAGGCCCGTGACCCCGGAGTCCCGCACGGCGTCGATGAGGTCGGCCGGGATTCCGCTCAGGCCGAACCCGCCCACCGCCAGCGTCATCCCGTCCGTGAGCGTGCCGGCCAGCGCCTCGGCGGCATCTGTGTACATCGTGAGCATGGGCTCCTCCTCGAGCTCGGTGGCGTCCCTGATTCAGCCACGTTGTGGACTGTTCTGGTGAGGAGCCTAGGGCCGCTGTTCCTTGGGTCACAAGGGAGAAGGACTCCGACTGTTCACGTGATGGTCGGTGCGACCTAGAATGTCCACATTGTGGCGTGTTTGTTGTGAGGAGGCCGATGGCAGACGTCCAGGGTACGCAGGTCGTGGGGCGGGTTGCACTCCTGCTGCGGATCGTCGCGAAGGCGGGCGGGACGGGGCTATCCCTCCCGGGGATCGTGCGCGCCTCGGCCCTGACCCGACCCACGGTCCACCGGCTCCTCAAAGCCCTCGCAGCCGAGGGCCTCCTCGACCTCGACGAGCCGACCGGCCGATGGCACCTCGGCCCCGAGCTGTACGTCTTGGGCACGGTTGCGGGAGGCCGGTTCGCCGTCGAGCACGTGGCGCGGCCGGCCCTTCGTCGCCTCGCCGAGGCGACGGGCGAGTCGGCGTTCCTCTCGATCCGGCGCGGCAACGAGACCGTGTGCCTCGCGCGCGAAGAGGGGAGCTTCCCTGTACGCTCGTTCGTGCTCTACGAGGGCAAACGGTTCCCGCTGGGCGTGGCCTCGGCGGGCATCGCAATCCTCGCCTTCCTGCCGGAGGAGGAGTCTGAGGCCATCATCGCCGACGACGGCGAGCGCTCCGCCGAGTACGGCCCCGCCCACGCGTCCGGGCCGCTCCGCGACAAGGTCGCCGAGACGCGCGAACTCGGGTACTCAGTCAACCCGGGCCTCATCGTAGAGGGCTCCTACGGGCTCGGCGCGGCGGTCTTCGACCCCGCGGGCCGGCCAGCATGGGCTCTCTCGCTCACGGGCATCGAGCCGCGATTCCGGCCCGGGCGCCGCGAGGAGCTAGGCGAGCTGCTGATGGCCGAGGCACACAGGCTCTCGACGGCGATCGCCTGACGAATCAGCCGCCCCAGACGTCCCCTGCTGCAAGACGCGCCAGATGGGCTCTGGCCTCCTGCTCGCTGACGCCGATCCGGACCAGGCTCTCGATGCTGGCCCGCTCATCGACATACGGAGCCGAGGTTCTGGGAGTCGCGGGTGTGTGTTCTGCGGGGTGAGGGGCGAGCGGACGGCGTCCACCGACCCGTCCAAGTGCGGTCGAGGTGGTGCGGTCGGTGGTGCTGGTGTGCATGAGCGGTCAACCTTGTCTCGAAGGTGCCCATCGCCGTGACGCCATCGTCGCGGCCTGTGGGCTGCTGCGGATACCAAGAAAGCTGTGGAGCCGGAAAGGTCTGCCACACTGTGGTGCCGAGGTGCTGGCCTCATTCGTCACAAGAGGCGCGTCCTCCCTAGGATGCAGCGAAAACCACAGACAACAACAGAGGACAAAGTCCCTGCCCTGCCGCAGTTCCGGGGCGCAGGGCTAGGGTAGGACCATGCCGGACACGGTGACCGGGTGGCTTTTGGACTCCGACCCAGCGCTCCGCTGGCAGGTCGAGCGCGATCTGGCCCACGCGCCGTCGGACGCGTGGGAGGCCTCACGAGCCCGGGTCGCGACCGAGGGGTTCGGCGCGGGGCTCCTCGCGTGTCAGGATCCCGACGGGCAGTGGGCCGGGGGCGCATACTTCCCCGCGGACTTCGACTTCCACGGTCCCGACGCCGCCGAGGGCGCCGGCCAACCTTGGACGGCCACCACATGGAGCCTGAGCACGCTTCGGGAATGGGGCTTCGAGGCGTCCGCCCTCGAGGGAACAGTCAGGAAGCTCGCCGCCAACAGCCACTGGGAGTACGACCCCACGCTCCCCTACTGGGGCGGCGAGGTCGATGCGTGCATCAACGCCGCCACGCTCGCCAATGGCGCCTGGCTCGGCGCCGATGTCACCAGGCTCGCCCAGTGGTTCGTCGACCACCAGACGGCTGAGGGCGGCTGGAACTGCGAATGGGTCAACGGCTCCGTCCGCTCATCGTTCCACTCCACGATCAACGCGCTGCGCGGGATCCTCTCCTACGAGAAGGCCGCCGACCGGCCCGAAGGGCCCGAGGAACCCGGCGATCAACTCCGGACCGCCCGCAAGGCAGGCGAGGAGTACCTTCTCGACCGCCGCCTGATGCATCGAAGGACCACCGGCGAGTTCGTCCCGCAGGGCGCCACGGTCTTTGCGTACCCGTTCCGGTGGCAGCACACTGTGCTCCGCGCCGTGGACTACTTCCGCGAGGCCTCGATCCACGACGGCGCCAGCCCGGACCCGCGCCTCGGTGAGGCGATCGAGGTGATCCGCTCGAAGCGGCGGGACGACGGGACCTGGCTCCAGGAGCACCGCTACCCGGGCCGCGTGTGGTTCGACGTCGACGTACTGCCCGGCGAGCCGTCGAAGTGGCTCACGTTCTACGCGACGCGCGCCCTCAGTTGGTGGGACGAGGCGCGCACCTGAAGGCGCCGGCCCGGGCTACTTCCGGCGGCCGAACTTCGGCAGGTTGGCCATGAGCTCCGTCGCTCGGGCGGCGGCCCGCTCGACCGTGCGCTCCACGGACCGCTGGATCTGCGCGGGACGGCTCGCTTCGGTGCCGCCTTCGTGGGTGTGGGGCTCGTGGGTGTGGGGCTCGTGGGTGTGGGACTCGTGCGTGTGGGACTCGCCCGGGTGGGGCACGACGGCGGCCGGCACCAGGGCGGCCTCCTCCCCGGATACGGTGGTCTCCTCAGGCTCGGCCACAGCGCCCGGCGGGACAGCCGCGGCGGCCGGGGACCCCGGCGTCGTGCGCAGCGCGGCGATCCAGCCGCCAACCTCGCCGAGTGGCTCGACGCGGAGGGCGTAGAAGCGCTTCTGGCCCTGGGCGCGCGTGGTGACGAGACCCGCGTCGCGCAGGACCTTGAGGTGCTTGGACACCGTGGGCTGGCTCGCGGAGAGGGCCTCCACGAGTTCGCCGACCGCCTTGTCCCCCGTCCGCAGGGTGTCGAGGATGTCCCGGCGCGTGCGGTCAGCGATGACGGCGAAGATGTCTGTCACCATGCCCCCAGCCTACCCACCTCAGTCGAACCACGGGTCGAGCCCATGGAGGGGGAAGACCTCCCTGCGCGTGGCCATGACGGCCCGGTCCACGGGATCGTTCGGGTTGAAGCCGATCTCCCACGACCGCCACCACAGGTCTGCGCCCTCGCCCATGAGGGCGGGCGCATCCTTGCCGTACTCGTCGCGCACGTAGTCGCGCCAGGACTGGGGAGTGGGGGTCTGCAGGTTCACGGGATGCCCGGCGGCGATGCCCACGAGATGCGCCCAGGCCCGTGGCACGACCTGCACCACCTCGTACCCCCCGCCGCCGGTGGCAATCCAGCGCCCCTCGCAGAAGCGCCGGGCCAGCGCCGACACGCTCAGCGCCACCTCGCGCTGCGCGTCAACGGTGACCTGGAGGTTGGTGAGGGGATCCAGGTGGTGGGCGTCGCAGCCGTGCTGGCTCACGATCACCTCGGGCCGGAACGCCTCGACCAGCTGCGGGACCACGGCGTGGAAGGCCCGCAGCCAGCCCGCGTCCCGTGTGCCGGCGGGGAGGGCCACGTTGACGGCCGTGCCCTCCGCGTCGGCCCCGCCCGTCTCGGTGGGGAAGCCCGTCCCGGGGAAGAGGGTGAGGCCGCTCTCGTGGAGGGAGATGGTCATGACGCGGGGCTCGTCCCAGAAGATCCGCTCGGTGCCGTCGCCGTGGTGCGCGTCCGTGTCGATGTACACGACGCGGCCGACGCCGCGGTCCAGCAACCGCTGGATGGCTGCGGCAGCGTCGTTGTAGATGCAGAAGCCGGAGCCGCGGTCAGCGGCCGCGTGGTGCATGCCGCCGGCAAAGTTCACCGCGTGGACGGCAGACCCGTCGAGGATCGCCTCCGCGGCCACGAGGGAACCGCCCACGAGGCGTGCGCTGGCTTCGTGCATCCCGGCGAACGCCGGATCGTCCTCTGTGCCCAGGCCCAGGGTCGGTTCGGGCTGGTCGGGGTTCTCGCTCACCCGGTGGACCGCGGCGATGTACTCGCGCGTGTGCACCGTGGCGAGCTCGTCGTCGGTGGCCACGTGGGGCTCGACAAGCGTCACGGTCGGCAGCGAGAAGAGGCCGAGCGCCTCGCACAGCCGGGCCGTGAGGTCGAGCCGCGCGGGGCTCATGGGGTGCTGGTCACCGAAGTTGTAGCTCAGGACCGACTCGCTCCAGGCCACGGCCGTGGGGTACTCGATGCGCCGGATTGCGCTTGGGGAGCCGCCAGCAATGCTGTGCACAGGGCCGGTGGCCCGCTGCTGCGCTGCGCCCTCGGACATGGGGCTAGGCTACCGGACCTCCACTGCGGTGCAGGCCACAAGGCGCCGCAGGTGGTTTACTGTGACACGAAGCCGCCGCCCGGGTCCTCTGGGCGACCAGTACACCCACAGGACACGCTTTCCATGGCCCAGACCAAGCCGACGTGGCAGCCCGCGCCCCAGCGCGAGGGCCTCGGTCCGCTCACCGGACTCCGCGACGTCGTCGACCGGTTCGCCGCCTCGTCCCCGGCACGGCTCGCGGTGCTGACCTTCTCGGTCGCCATCATCCTGTTCACCCTGCTCCTCGCGCTCCCGATCTCGTCCACTGACGGCAGGGTCACGCCGCTCCACGAGGCCCTGTTCACCGCCGCATCCGCGGTCTGTGTGACGGGCCTGACGGTCGTCTCGACGGCGGCGCACTGGACGTTCTTCGGGCAGCTCGTCATCCTGCTCGGCATCTTCGTGGGCGGCCTCGGGACGCTCACCATCGCGTCGCTGCTCACGCTCATGGTGAGCAGACGGCTCGGCCTGCGCAGCAGGCTCATCGCCCAGGAGGGACTCAACACGAGCCGTCTGGGCGAGGTCGGGGAGCTCCTGCGCGTCGTCATCATGACGTCGGTCCTGATCGAGGGCTCGCTCGCCGTCGTCCTCACGGCGCGATTCGTGACGCTCGGCGAGGACTGGTGGCAGTCCCTGTGGCACGGGATCTTCTACTCGATCTCATCCTTCAACAACGCGGGCTTCACTCCCCACTCGGACGGGATCGTCCCCTACCAGCAGGATCTCTGGATCCTCGTGCCGATCGCGCTCGGGGCCTTCGTGGGCTCGCTCGGATTCCCCGTGATCCTCGGCCTGCGGCAGGGCGGATTCCGGTGGAAGAGGTGGAGCCTGCACGTCAAGCTCACGATCCAGGTCTCCGCAATCCTCGTGGCCCTCGGCAGCGCGCTGTGGGGCTGGATGGAGTGGGACAACCCGCGCACGATCGGCGCGATGAACGTGGGCAACAAGGTCATCCACTCCGTGTTCGCGTCCATCATGACCCGCTCCTGCGGGTTCAACCTCGTTGACCAGAACAGCCTGGAGGGCACCACACGGATCCTCACGGACGCACTCATGTTCGTGGGAGGCGGATCGGCCTCGACCGCGGGCGGCATCAAGGTCACTACCCTCGCGGTGCTGTTCCTCGCGATCCTCGCCGAGGGGCGCGGCGACCCAGACGTCAAGGCGTACGGGCGCACGATCCCCCACAGTGCACTGCGGGTGGCGATCTCGGTGATCGTCGCCGGGGCGACGCTCGTGCTCGTGGGCTGCTTCCTCATGGCGGCGATCACGGGGCAGTCGCTCGACCGGGTCCTGTTCGAGGTCCTCTCGGCCTTCGCGACCGTGGGACTGAGCACGGGCCTCAGCGCCGAGTCCCCGCCAGCCGGCATGTACGTCCTGACGGTGCTCATGTTCGCCGGCCGCGTCGGGACGATCACGCTCGCGTCCGGGCTGTCCGTCCGCCAGCGCATCCAGCTGTACCACTACCCGGAAGAGAGGCCGATCATTGGCTAATCCCACCACCAGCACGGCGGCCGCCAGCCGGCGCCCCAACCCCTCGGCGCCCGTCCTCGTGATCGGGCTCGGCCGCTTCGGCGCCGCCACGGCCGAGCAGCTCGTGAAGCAGGGCCGCGAGGTCCTCGCGATCGAGCGGGACGTCAACCTCGTCCAGAAATGGTCCGGGACCCTCACTCATGTGGTGCAGGCGGATGCGACGAACATCGACGCGCTGCGCCAGCTCGGCGCCCAGGAGTTCCAGTCCGCCGTGGTCGGCGTGGGGACCTCGATCGAATCGTCGGTGCTCATCACCGCGAACCTCGTGGACCTCGGGATCGAGCAGATGTGGGTCAAGGCGATCACCCCCTCGCACGGCAAGATCCTCGCCCGCATCGGCGCGAACCACGTGATCTACCCCGAGGCGGACGCCGGCGTCCGCGCCGCGCACCTCGTGAGCGGGCGCATGCTGGACTTCATCGAGTTCGACGACGACTTCGCGATCGTCAAGATGTACCCGCCCAAGGAGACCCAGGGCTTCACTCTGGCCGAGTCCGGTGTGCGGTCGAAGTACGGCGTGACCATCGTGGGCGTCAAGAGCCCGGGCGAGGACTTCACGTATGCCCAGCCCAACACGAAGGTCACGGGCAGGGACATGCTCATCGTCTCGGGACACGTCGACCTGCTCGAGCGGTTCGCAGCGCGGCCGTAGGACGCGCTGCACGGCGAGGCGCAGCCAAAATTCGCGCGACGCGGCGCAGCCAGAAGACGCGTGTCGCGGCGCGGCCACGCGTCACGCCCGGGGCGCGCACGACGGCGCGTGGCGGCGAGCGCTCAGAGGCGGCGCAGCGCGGCGTCGAGCATCTCCTCGGTGAGCCTTCCGGTGGAGGTGTTGTGCGGGCTGACGTGGTAGCAGCCCCGCAGCCGAACAACCTCTGCGCCGCCCGGGAGGCGCAGGAGCACCTCTGCGCCGTGCCCGAAGGCTGGTTTGGGCCGCGGCGCACCCCAGCCGAGTCGTCGGGCGGCCGCGAGGACTGCGTTCCAGCCGACCGCGCCGAGGGCGAGGATGGCTGAGAGCCCTTGGGGCGAGGCGGCGCTCAGGGCCAGATCGCGGTCGAGCCAGTGCCCGCACGTGGCGAGTTCGTCCGGCGTCGGCCGATTCGCGGGCGGCGCGCAGCGCACGGAGGCGACCATGCGGATCCCGGTGAGGGCCATGCCGTCTCCCGCGGCGACCGACGTGGCCTGATTGGCGTAGCCGGTGCGGTGCAGGGCGGCGTAGAGCCAGTCGCCGGAGCGGTCGCCGGTGAACATGCGCCCCGTCCGGTTCGTGCCGTTGGCCGCGGGCGCGAGGCCCACGATGAGCTTCGACGCCCTCGGGTCTCCGAATGACGGCCCGGGCCGGCCCCAGTAGGGCTGGTCCGCGAATGCTGCCCTCCGGCCGCCGATTGCGACCGATTCCCGCCATTCGACGAGGCGTGGGCACGCGCGGCACACCGAACTCATCGCGTCCACGTCCTGGACCGAGCCCGCCGAGGAGGCGAGCCGCGCGACGTCGTGCGCGGTGCGCGCGACCGGAGTCTGGGCCGTTGCGGGGTCGTCGGGCCACCCGGTCCCGGGCGGAACAGGCGAGGCGAACGGCTGGCCCGTGACGGGGTGCGGATCTGCGCGCATGGGACTACGGTATGTCGCACCCCACGGCGGGTGGCCCCCCGGCGGGAATACGCCACCCCGGGCGATGGGTTGGCGCAGACATGACAACGATCGGAATCATCGGAGCAGGACACATCGGCAGCCAGATTGCGCGCAAGGCGGTGGGGCTCGGCTACGACGTCGTGATCAGCAACTCCCGAGGACCGGAGACGCTCGCTGATCTCGTCGCGGAGCTCGGTCCGCGTGCGAAGGCTGCGGTTGCAGCGGAGGCCGCCGAGGCGGGCGACTTCGCGGTCGTCACCGTGCCGTTCAAGAACCTCGAGCAGGTGCCGGTCCAGCCGCTCGCCGGCAAGGTCGTCATCGACACGAACAACTACTACTGGGAGCGCGACGGCCACATTGCCGTCCTCGACGAGGGGCAGGCCACGGTCTCGGGGCTCCTCCAGGAGCACCTTCCGACGTCCAAGGTCGCCAAGGGCTTCAACCACATCCGCTACACAGACATCACGACCGATGGCACGCCCGCTGGCACCCCCGACCGCCGTGCCCTCGCTACCGCGAGCGATTCGCCCGAGGCCGCGGAGCTCGTGACGAGGCTCTACGACGAGTTCGGCTTCGACACCGTCAACGTCGGGCCGCTTGCGGGCAGCTGGCGCGTGGAACGGGACCGCCCCGCGTACGCCGCTGGACGTCAGACCGCAGCCGAGCTCGAGGCCAACCTCGCCAAGGCACCGCGCACCATCTGAGGCGCCCTGCTCTGGGGCGCCTGCAGCGGAGGTTAGGGGCGCACGACGGCGAGGGCTCGCCGTCGTGCGCCTCTCGCCCTCTCACGACGCGGACTGCACCGCTGCGCGGTCGAGGAATTCGAGGAGGGCGCTGGCCAGGAGGTCGGGGGCGGTCATGTTTGCCGCGTGGCCTTGGCCCGCCAAGACTGCGATGCGAGCGTCCGCGAACCTCGCGGCAACGGACTCATACCATGAGCGGCGCTGCGGTTCGGTGGCTTCGCCGACCACGATCAGTACCGGCGCGGCAACTCTATCGGTCTCCAACGGGTCGGCAGCGTGCTCGTTGACCGCGCGCAGTTCACGCGGGATCGTGTACGCCGAACGGAGCATCGCGTGCCAGATGGACTGCGACTTGAGGGCTTCAATCTGCGCAGGTTCCATCCGGGCTGCCGCGGGCAGGAAGAGGTCGAGTGCCTCTTCCGGCAGGCCCGAGGTGACTAGCCGGTCGAGCTCGTCGATGAACGCACGGGGGATGATCTCCACTCCAGAGGGAGCGGTGCTGCCCTCATAGAGTGTGAGACTGCCAAGGTTCGGGATTCGGGGCGCAGCATGGACGGCGACGAGTCCTCCAAACGAATGGCCGTACACATGTACTGGGCCCGGGAGCGCGGCGGCGACCGCGACGGCGTCCTCCACCTCGCGCTTGGTGTCGTACGCCTCGGCGTCCCCGCTCGCGGGGCGTCCGCGCCGGTCGAGGGCTGCGACCGTCATGTGAGGCGCAAGCAGCGGAATCATCCGGTCCCACGCTGTGTGGTCGCACGCCGCCCCGTGGATCGCGAGGAGGGTCGGTCCGGATCCTGTGATCCACACCGCGATCGGGGTCCCGTCCGCCGAGGGCACCGTCTTGCACTGGGTCTCGGTCATGGTTCTTCTCCTGTCAGTGTTGGTTCGGTCATCCCGGAGGCGCGCGGACAGCCTGCCCAGAGTCTGGCGAGTGAGGCCGCGACGTGGTCCGGCTCGGTGCGGTGCGGCGGGTCGAAGTGGTGCCGACCGGGGAACACTTCCAGGCGGAACCGGGGGAACACCCCGGAGAGCCGGTCCGCGATCTCACCGTAGTCGTCCGGGTTGGACAGGGCGCCGAGGGCGAAGTAGACGGGCTTGTCGAAGCGCGTGAGTACATCCCGATCGAGGTCGTAGGTCGCGAAGGTCGTCAGGAACGCGCGGATGCCTGCCGGTCGCAGCGCCATCCACGGAGGCTGCTCCCCGCCCGGAACGGGCAGGCCGGCGGTCACGCCAGGGCGGACGCCGAGCCGGACGAACCGGGCCATGAACTCGTCGGGCTCAAGGCCCTCGAGCTCCTGGTACTGCTCCCACAGGGCCCGGTGCGCCGGACTCCAGCCCCAGTTCCCGGCCCACGCGGGCTCGAGGAGCGCCAGCGATTCGAGCCGCTCGGGGTGCTTTGCCGCGAACGCGAGGACAGAGGCTCCACCGCCCGAATACCCCACGAGGTGGAACGTCTCCCACCCGAGCGCGTCCGCCATGCGCGCGACGCCGGCCGCTTCCGTGTCGAGGGAATAGTCAGGTGGCGGCGTGGGGCTGGCATACACCTCGAGATCCTTGGATACCGCGTGGACGGATTCGCCCAGTCTGTCGTGCAGAGACGAGATGAGCGCCCCGTAGGCGGGCGTGGCAGGCAGGACGCTGCCCGGGAGGAGAATCGCGCGGTGGGCGGGGGACGTGTTCATGACCCAAGAATCCCGCACCGGGGAGTGGAGCAACATCGCGTGATCGCGCTATCTCGTCCATGCGGCAGGCACCCCCGCGTGGCCGGAGGCCGGCCGGACACGGGCCGGACACGAGGCTTGCCTCTGGTCGAGCCGCAATCTGGGGTCCATGATCAACCCATGACGCGCCCGCTTCGGCTCGCGGAGTTCATCGCGGCCATCTCCCTCGCTACAGACCTCGGCATGGGCCAACCGCTCGAGCAGTGCCTGCGGACGTGCCTCACGGCCCTCGAGCTCGCGGAGGCGGCGGGCGTGGAGCGGGACACGCTGCCTGAGGTCTACTACACCGCGCTCCTGCGCTTCCTTGGCTGCACGGCGGATGCCCACGAGACCGCGGACCTCGCCGGGGGAGACGACATTGCGCTCCGCGCGGCCATCGCGCCAGTCCTCGGCGCCCCGCCCCGGGAGTTCCTCGGAGCTGTGCTGCCCTCCCTCGCGGCCGGCCGAGGGGCGCCCGCGCGCGTCGCAGCCGCGGCGGGATTCCTCGCGCACGGAGCGGCCCGGCTGCGCGAGGGCGTGCGGGCACACTGCGAGGCCGCGGAGATGCTCGCGGTCCGGCTCGGGCTCCCGGACGGCACGCGGGCCGCGCTCGGGGCGGCGTTCGAGATGTGGGACGGGCACGGCTTCCCGAACGGGCTCTCGGGTGAGGCCATCCCGCCCGCGGCTCGAATCGTCATTCTCGCCCGCCACGTCGAGGTGATCGCCCGGCTGCAGGGGCCCGACGCCGTCCGCACCGCTCTGCGGGGCCGCGCGGGCCACTCACTCGACCCTGCGCTCGCCGCCCTGGCAGTGCGGAACCTCGACGGGCTCCTGGATGCCGCGCGGGCCGAGATGCCGTGGGACGAGGCGCTGCGCCGCGAACCCAGCCCGCGCGCGGAAGTCCCCGCAGAGCGGCTCGAGGAGGTCCTCGCAGTGTTCGGGGACTTCTCCGATCTGAAGGAACCGGCGCGCGCCGGGTTCTCGCGGGACGTGGCCGCCCTCGCGGCGTTCGCCGTCCCCGACAGCGCCGAGACCGTGCGCCAGACGGCGCTTGTCCAGGACATCGGGCGCGTCGCGGTGCCCTCAGGGGGACGCACGTCCCCCGCCAACGATGAGCGGCTGCGCCTCCACCCGTACTACAGCGAGCGCATCCTGGCCCGCACACCCGCAACAGCCCCGCTAGCCCGGCTCGCGGGAATGCACCACGAGCGGCTCGACGGCTCAGGCTACTACCGGGGCGCGAGCGCCTCGGAGCTTCCCTGGGCCGCGCGGGTCCTCGCCGCAGCCGATGCATTCCGGGAGCTGCTCGTGCCCGCGGCGGGGCACACGCGCACCGTAGCGCAGGCCGCGGACGCCCTTGCGCGGGAGGCCCCTGGCAAGCTCGACCCCGATGCGGTGGACGCGGTCCTCGCGGCTGCAGGCCTGCATGGGCGGCGTGCTCGCACTGCCGCACCTGCAGGGCTCACGGATCGCGAAGTCGAGGTGCTGCGGCACCTCTGCCACGGTGCCACCAAGAAGGAGATCGCCTCAGCCCTGATCATCTCTCCGAGCACCGCCGACCACCACGTGCGGCACATCTACGCCAAAGTCGGTGTCTCTTCCCGCGCTGCAGCGACGCTCTTCGCGGTCGAGCACGACCTCCTCTGACGCAAGCCTCCTCTCGGCCGCGGCCCCAACGCACCCCGAGCGGGCGGCGGGATACGCGCTGCGGCGACCGCTCGCCGTCGCGCGCCCGTCGCGTCAGGCGCGAGGCGCCCAACTGTGAGCCGCGCGATCAGGCCTGCTCTCGGGCGGCGTCGAGCTCACGGGTGATCTCCTCGGACCGGGCGAGCGCCGCACGCGCGCCGTCGGCGATGATTCCCGGGAGCCCCCGCTCGTCGAAAACGCGAATGGCCTGCTCGGTGGTCCCCCTGGGGCTCGTGACAGCCCTGCGGAGCGCGGCCGGGTCGGCGCCCGGCTCGTCGAGCATGTACCCGGCGCCAACCACGGTCTCGCGGGCCAGACGCAGGGCGAGCCCGGCATCGAGCCCGAGTGCCTCGCCGGCCTTGGCCATCGCCTCGGCCAGGTAGAACGCGTAAGCGGGCCCGGAGCCGCTGATGGCACTCGCTGCGGCGATCTGGGCCTCGGGAACCTCGACCACGAGGCCGAGCCCTGAGAAGAGCTTCACGACCTTCTCGACGTGCTCCCGCGTGGCGTGCGTCCCCGCGGACAGGGCCACCACGCCCTTGCCGAGCCGCGCGGGCGTGTTCGGCATGGTGCGGATCACCGGCTGGCCGTCGGGGAGGTCACGTTCGAGCTGCTCCACCGACACGGCAGCCGCGACGCTCACCACAACGGCGCCGGGCGCGAGGACGGGCGCGATCTCGCGTGCTACGGCCGCTACCCCCACGGGCTTCACGCCGATGATCACGACCGATGCGCCACGGGCCGCCTGGGCGTTGGAATCGCTCTCCTCTTCCGACGCGATCACGGTCACCCCATAGCGCTCGGCGAGCTCGGAGGCGCTCTCCCTGCGGCGGACGGTCGCGATGATGTCCGTCTTGGGGTACCCCGCTGCGAGCAGGCCGCCCATGATGGCCCCGTTCATGGAGCCCGTACCGAGGAATGCGATCAGGTTGCTCATGACCCCATCCTGCCAGTCGATGCCGACAGTTCGGCATTCCCAGCCTTTTCCCATGCTGGACCCGGGGTTCTCCCAAAGTCAGTCCCTACAGTAGGGACTACCTCACAGGGTGCGAGTGATGGGGCGGTCAGTCTCCCCCCAAGACTGACCGCCAGGCACTGGCAGTTCGGATGCATGGTCCCCTAACCTTCCCCGAACTGCCAGTGCCGAACTCATTTAACGTCAGGTTTCCAGGGCGCAGCGGGGTGGCACCAGCCGCAGAATCCACTCGGGGCACGCGGATCCGCTCGGGGCACGGAGGCGCATGAGCGCGACGCCCCGGGTCCGCGCGAGGGGCTCCCGCCTGTACCCGCCCGCCTCTACCCAGATGGCGAACCTAGATGCCGCCTCCGGCATCGAGCCGCGCACGCTGGCCCAGATGGGTCCGCGCGAACGCGAGCGTCTCGGCCAGCATCCGCTCCCGCTCTCCGGCAACCTTGGCCTTGCGGGTGCTGATCTCCGCGACGATGACGCCGTCGAACTCGCTCTGCGCCAGATGCGCGAGGCAATCGGCGACGCGCTGGGTCCCCTGCCCGGGGAGCAGGTGCTCGTCCCGGAAGGTGCGGCCGGAGCCGTCGGTGAGGTGAACGTGCCTGAGAGTGCTCCCGAGCGCCTTGATGGCCGCGAGGCTGTCCTCGCGGGCGGTGGCTGCGTGGGAGAAGTCCCACGTCACGTCCGTGTAACCCTGTCCCACGGGATCCCAGTGCGGGAGGTAGGCGAGCGTCTCGCGCCCGCGGACGCGCCACGGGTACATGTTCTCGACGGCGATCCGGACGCCGAACGCGTTGGAGAGATCCCGCACCCCATGGGCGAACGTCTCCGCATAGTTGCCCTGCCAACGGAACGGCGGATGCACCACCACCGTGTCACAGCCCACCTCGACCGCCATCTTGCAGGACTGGCTGATCTTGTTCCATGCAGAGCCCCACACCTGCTGGGTCAGCAGGAGCGTCGGGGCGTGGATGGAGACGATCGGCTGGTCGTAGCGCAGGGCCAGGTGGATGAGCTCGTCGGCCTTCTGGCTCGTCGAGTTGTTCGTCACCATGACCTCCACCCCGTCGTAGCCGAGGTCGGCGGCGACGGCGAATGCGTCGTGGACGCTCAGGGGGTAGACGGATGCGCTCGAGAGCGCGACGGGGATCCGGTCATTGGGGTCGGTGGAGCCCGAAGGCACAGAGGTTTCGATGGCTGTCTCCATTTCGGAGCTGTCGACGCTGGTCATATCCGGTTCATCCGCATCCGGTTCATACCCTTGCCCTCGCGGGATGTGTGCGCTCGGCGCGGAGCCGCTCGCTCTGGATCGGCCCGATGTGGGCCGGCGGCTCGAGGGGCCCCTCGAAGACGAGCTGGTCGAGCCGCCGGAGGATGAGCCCCTCGCGCAGGGCCCACGGGCAGATCTCGAGCTCGTCGACGTCGAACAGCTCCATCGCGGCCTCGGCGGCGAGCGCGCCCGCGAGCAGCTGCCGTGCGCGTGCCTCCGAGACACCCGGAAGATGCACGCGGTCCGAGGCCGCCATCGCCGACATCCGCTGGGCCCACAGGCCCAGATCGGTCCTCAAGAGGACGCGCCGCACGTAAGGTCCCGCGGCCGACGGCGCGGCGCCGGCGATGCGGGCGAGCGAACGGAATGTCTTGGACGTCCCCGTGACGAGGTTGGGCCTGCCGAGCTTCTCAAAGCCCTTGACCGCGGGCCGGAGGGTATCGCGGATGTACTTCCGCAGGTCCTTGATGCTCTTGGCGGTCGGCGGGTCCTGCGGGAGCCAGTCGCGGGTGAGGCGCTGGGCACCGAGTGGCACCGACGTCGCTAGGGCGGGGAGGGAGTCGTGCCCCATGGCCATCTCGAAGGATCCGCCGCCGATGTCGAGATCGAGGATGGTGCCCGCACCCCAGCCGTACCAGCGGCGCACTGCGAAGAACGTCATCGTGGCCTCTTCTGGGCCCGTGAGCTCCTGGAGGGTCACGTTGGCCTCGCGCTGCACGCGGTCGAGGACCGCCTCTCCGTTCGCTGCCTCGCGGATCGCGGACGTGCAGAACGCGAGGAGGTCCTCGGCGTTGTGGCGTCCCGCGAACGCCCAGGCCTCCTTGACGAAGTCGATGAGCTCGGTCTGGCCGCGCTCGCTGATGCTGCCGTCCCGCTCGAGGAACTTCACGAGCGAAAGCGGGCGCTTGTGCGAAGCGTAGGCCACGGGCTGCGCGCCGGGATGGGCGTCCACCAGCAGCAGGTGCACGGTGTTCGAACCGATGTCGAGGACGCCTAGACGCATGAGCCTATTATTCCCCGGCCTGCCCGGACTGCAGGTCCGGGTGCTCGGCGGGCACTGTCTCCTCCGGCGCCAGCTCGCCGGAATCCGCCGGGCGGAAGTCCCGCAGCACGGCGGCAATGTGCTCGGTGCTCAGCTCGAATCCGTAGGCGCTCCCAGGGTTGAGGACGAGGCCGAGCTCCGTCCCGAGATTCTGCAGGAGCATGGCTCCCTGCGTCTCGACGATGGTCGGAGCGTGCTCGAGGAAGTCCGGCCGGATCCGCTGCCGGTGGGTGAAGGCCGCGACCACGGGCTTCCCCTCGCCGTTGTTCAGCACGAGGGGCTCCACGTAGTGGGTCTCCCCCGGCACCGGCTCGGGCACCAGGAGGCACACAAGGCTGTTGAGGAACACGAGGATCGACTGCTGGCCGTCGTCCTCCGTCCCCGACTCGCTGGCCGCCGCGAGGGATTCCTCGAGCTCGGTCAGGGGTGCCGGGTCGAGGTGCAGGGGCACCGCCCCGTTGGCCGCCCGGACACCCTCGCCGGAGGCTGCCGCGTGGTCGCCGCTGCTGCTCGCTGACACGTGGTCGGAGCTCATGCCGCGCCCGCTGTCGGCGGCCGTCACTTCGCGCCCGCCGTCGTGCGGCCGCCGGTACGCCGGACAGGCTTCTTCACGGGCCCCTTGGCCCGCTTCTCGGCCAGGAGCTCGATGGCCCGCTCGCGCGTGAGTTCCTCGATCGCGGTGGCCCGCGGCACGGTGATGTTGGTGACGCCGTCCGTGATGTATGGGCCGAAGCGGCCCTCCTTGACCACGATCGGCTTGTTCGACGTCGGGTCCTCGCCGAATTCTGCGAGAGGCGCCGCTGCGGTGCGCCCGCCACGGGTCTTGGGCTGCGAGTAGATCTCGAGGGCCTGTTCGAGGGTGATCGTGAAGATCTCCTCCTCACTCCCGATGGACCGGGAGTCCGTGCCCTTCTTCAAGTACGGGCCGAAGCGACCGTTCTGGGCCGTGATCGCATTGCCCTCCGCGTCCTCGCCGAGCCTGCGGGGAAGCGTGAGCAGCTGGAGCGCCTGCTCGAGCGTGACCGTGTCCAGACTCATCGACTTGAAGAGCGATCCTGTGCGGGGCTTGACCTTGACGGGCTTCTTCGGCGGCTTGGGCTTGCCGTTCTTGTAGTACTCGACCGGCTGCGCCGCGATCTGCTCGGGCGTCAGCTCGGGAATGACCTCCGTGACGTAGGCGCCGTACCGGCCGTTCTTGGCCACGATCGTGTGGCCCGTGTGCGGGTCCTGCCCCAGGACCTGTTCCTCGGGCCCCGAGCTCTCCATGAGCTCGAGCGCCTTCTCGGCGGTCAGCTCGTCAGGTGCGAGGTCCTCGGGCACGTTGGCGCGCTCGGGGGCGGTGCCCTCCGGCGCGTCTGCGGGAAGGGGCTTCTCGAGGTAGGGGCCGTACTTGCCCACGCGCAGCACGATCCCCGGCGCGATCTCCACGGAATTCACCTCACGGGCGTCGATCTCGCCGAGGCCGTTGACGATCGTTGTGAGACCGGGGGTCGTCCCGTCGCCGAAGTAGAAGTGGCTCAGCCAGTCGGAGCCCGCAGCCTGTCCCGCAGCGATCCGGTCGAGGTCCTCCTCCATCGCGGCGGTGAAGTCGTAGTCGACGTAGTTGCCGAAGTACTCCTCGAGGAGGCGCACCACGGAGAACGCGATCCAGCTCGGCACGAGCGCCGTGCCCCGTGCCCGGACGTAGCCGCGGTCCATGATCGTGGAGATGGTCGCCGCGTACGTCGACGGGCGGCCGATCCCCCGCTCTTCGAGCGTCTTGACGAGCGAGGCTTCGGTGTAGCGCGGAGGCGGTGACGTCTGGTGCCCGTTCGAGGAGATCTCGAGGGCCTCGAGCGGCTGGCCCTTGGCCATCAGGGGCAGGCGCCCGCCGTCGCCGGCCGCGGACCCGCCCTTCGTGCCGCCTGTACCGTTCTCAGTGTCTTCACGAACCTCGTCGCGGCCCTCCTCGTATGCAGCGAGGAAGCCGCGGAAGGTGATGACCGTGCCGGAGGCGGCAAACTCCGCGTCCCTGCCGGCGGCGTCGCCCGAGACAGCGGTGGCCCCGAGTCGGACGGTCGCCGTCGAACCCTTCGCGTCCTCCATCTGGGACGCGACGGTCCGCTTCCAGATGAGCTCGTAGAGCCGGAACGCGTCGCCCGAGAGTTCCTTCGCCACCTGTGCCGGGGTGCGGAACGAGTCGCCGGCGGGGCGGATGGCCTCGTGGGCTTCCTGCGCGTTCTTGGACTTGGACGCGTACACACGGGGGCGGGACGGGATGTACTCGGACCCGTAGAGCTCCGAGGCCTGCCGCCGCGCGGCTGTGACGGCCTGGTCTGAGAGCGCGGTGGAGTCGGTACGCATGTAGGTGATGTAGCCGTTCTCGTACAGGCGCTGGGCAACCTGCATGGTCACGCGCGCCGAGAACCGCAGCTTGCGGGCGGCCTCCTGCTGCAGCGTCGACGTGGTGAACGGGGCCGCGGGGCGGCGCGTGTACGGCTTCTCCTCGACCGAGCGGACGGCAAACGCCGCGCCCTCGAGTCCGTTCGCAAGCGCCGTGGCCGTGGCCTCGGTCAGCAGCTCAGCGTTCTTCGCCGTGAGCTGGCCACGGTCGTTGAAGTCGCGGCCGGTAGCCACCTTCTTCCCGTCCACCGACGCGAGGCGGGCCTGGAAGCTCTGGCGAGCGTCATCGTGTGCGCCGTCCTCGGCGGCCGGGGCGACCGTCGCAACGAGATCCCAGTAGTCCGCGGCGCGGAACGCCATGCGCTCCCGCTCGCGCTCGACCACGAGGCGCGTCGCGACGGACTGCACACGGCCGGCCGAGAGGCCGCCAGCCACCTTGCGCCACAGCACTGGGGAGATCTCATAGCCGTAGAGGCGGTCGAGGACTCGGCGGGTTTCCTGCGCATCCACGAGCGACTCGTCGACGTCACGCAGCTCGGCCATCGCGCGCTGGATGGCCTCCTTGGTGATCTCGGGGAACGTCAGGCGGTGCACGGGCACCTTGGGCTTGAGCACCTCGAGCAGGTGCCACGCGATGGCCTCGCCTTCGCGGTCACCGTCAGTGGCGAGGTAGAGCTCGTCGGCGTCCTTGAGCTTCGCCTTGAGCTCGGCGACCTTCTTCTTCTTGTCCGGGGAGACGACGTAGTAAGGCTCGAAGCCGTTGTCGATGTCGACGGCGAACTTGCCCACCGAGGTCTTCTTGAGCTCCGCAGGCAGGTCGGAGGGCTGAGGGAGGTCGCGGATGTGGCCCATCGACGCGTCGACCTCGAAGCCCTCGCCCAGGTACTGGGCGATCGTCTTGCTCTTGGCCGGCGACTCCACAATCACGAGCTTCTTGCCGGTTTTAGCCTTCGTGGCCACGGTACTCCTCGCCAAACTGCACATTCACCTCAGCCAACCCCGCCCCGGGCAGGCCTCGACGCTGGATCACAGGGGCGCGGCGGGGCGCCGCGCAAGTCCCTAGTTCACCATACGACGCCCCGAGGCGTGCAAGTGCCGCCCGGTCTGTGTGGATACCGGCGGCGCCAGCCCGGCGTCGGGCCGGTCAAGCGCAGGGCCGGTCAAGCATCGGGCCAGTCAGGCGTCGACAGCCTTGACGCGCTGCGGCCTGCGCACCGAGGGCTTCGGCTTCGCGGCGTCGCGGACTTCGGGGAGCATCGACCACAGCAGGTACATACGCTCGGTTTCCCCCGAGTCACCGCCGGGGAGGTCCTCGTGCTCGAACTCGTCGAGGAGTTCGAGCATGCGCTGCTTGAACCTCGCACGCTGTTCGAGGGTGAGGTTGATGACGTTGCCCGAGACCATCATGACGGGCGAATCGTCCGGCTCGCCCTGCCGGCGCGCGGCCTCGCGATGCTTCGCGTGGCTCGCGATGCGGGACCGGAGCGACTCGATCTCCATGTCGATGATCGCGAGGCCCGGCGTCTGGCCCGTGCTCGCCGTGTCGATGTTGAGGTCGGTGCCCGCGGCCATCCACCGCCGCTCGCGACCGTCGCCGTCGCTCGGGGCGTCCACGACGATGCCCCACTTCTTGAGCGCCCGGAGGTGATAGCTCATTGCGCTCGGAGTGAGGCCCGTGAACGCCGCGAGCTCCGTGGCGGTACGGCTCTGCTGGCTCGAGTACAGCTCGTTGATGGCCTCGAGGCGGGCGGCATGGGCCAGCGCCCTCATAGCCTTGGGGTCAGTGATCCGGACCGGGTTGTCGGTGCGGGAGCTGCGCTTCTTCTCAGTCATGGTGCTTTTTCTTCGTGGTGATATTGCTGTGTAATAAACGCCACATTCAGGCACGATGTCAAGCTGATTTTTCACGATTCCGTGTCGCGTCGTCATGAGGGCCCAAGAAGCCGTCCGCCACAAGGTTCGCGGCATCCGCGAGGAGGCCCTCGCGGAACCCATCGTCGTCCCGCTCGAGCAGTGCCGCGAGAGCCGAGGCGATCTGCCCAGCCGTGAGCTCGCCGTCGCACGCAGAGACGAATCCCGCGAGCTCGGTGCTCATGAGGTTCGTTCGGCGGAAGCCCGCGCCCTGGCGCAGAAGGATGACGCCAGGGTGCTCGGCCCCCGGGCGCTGGTGCCGCTCCTCGGTCACGTCCTCGGCCACGACGAGCCGCTCCGCGCCGAGGTCGGGGTGCGCCGCAAGCCAGTCCGCGCGTTCAACGGCTGCGAGCCAATGCGGTCCGATCGGCTGCTCGAGAGGATGGGTCAGCTGCTCGAAGCGGTCCAGCCGCGCCTGCCCCGCGGCAGGGCGGCGGAGCCAGATGGCACCGAAGCCGATCGCGGCGGTGTCCCGGGCTGCGAAGTCTACCAGGTACGCGGCGTAGGCGTCGTGGTAGGCGCGGGGATCCCGCTGCTGCGACGCGTCGGCCAGCCACGTCTCCGCGTACTGGCCCGGGCCGACCTCTTCTCGCTCCAGTACCCAGGCGTCGATGCCCTCGGGGACCCATGAGCGCACGCGCTCGTGCCAGGCGTGGCCCCGGCGGACCTCCCAGTTGCCGAGCATCTGGGCCGTCCCGCCCTCCGCGAGCACGCCACCGATGCCCGCCGCGAGGCGCGCGACGAGCTCGTCCCCGGGCAGCCCCCCGTCGCGGTAGGTGAACTGGCCGTCGGGGCTCTCCCCCTCGGTCCGGGGTGTAATGACGAACGGTGGGTTGGAGACCACGAGGTCGAACGTCTCCCCCGCCACGGGATCGAGGAGGGAGCCCTTGCGCAGCTCGAAGCGGTCCTCGGGGTGGGCCGGATCGATCCCGAGGGTGGCAGCGTTCAGCAGCAGGTTGAAGCGGGTGAACGCGAGCGCACGGTCCGAGATGTCGGTCGCGACCACGTGCCGAGCGTGCCCGAGGAGGTGGAAGATCTGGATCCCGCAGCCGGTGCCGAGGTCGAGCGCCCGCTCCACCGGCCTGCGCGCGGTGGTCTGGACGAGCGTCGCCGAGGCGTGGCCGATGCCGAGCACATGATCGGTCCGCAGCACACCCGCGCGCTGATGGGCCGCGAGGTCCGACGCGACCCAGATCCCGATCTCGCCGTCCCCAGCGTCCCACGCGTAGGGCCGCAGGTCCACGGAGGCGGCGAGGCCCGCGCCGTCGTGCGTCTCCTCAGCGAGCCCCAGCGCGACGAGCCCGCCCGAGCGGATCCCGGGCAGGACGGCGTCGAGCGCAGCGGCCTGGAGCGGCTGAGCCAGGAGGAAGAAGCGCACGACGGCGCCGAGCGGCTCCCGCACGGGATCCTCGCCTGCCGTTCGGGTCGTCACAAGGGCTGGCACGGGCTGGTCTCGGGAGAGGGCCGCATGCGCCTCGGGTCCGAGGAGCCGGGCGACGGCGTCGACCGTGTACCCGACGGCTGCGAGGTCCTGGGCCAGGGCGCGCAGGAGGTCCGGCCATTCGGAGACGGGCGTATCCGGGCCGGGCGTATCCGAGGCGGACGCCTCTGCCGGCGTGGTTGAGCTGGTCACCTGAGAAGTCTAGGCGGGTGTCATCGCCAGGGCCTGGCTGGTCAGGAGTGCCTGGCAGGTCAGAATGGAGGCATGGGTCCGCACGCGCCCGAGGGACGCAATGCTGCAGGGCGCCGAGGAGCACCGCCCGTCGCGGCGGCCCTCGGGATGTCCGTCGCGCTGTGCATCGCCGGCTGTGCCTACCAGTACGACGACGGCCTCGCCCCTCTGGGACGGCGAGACGCGTCCGCGCAGGCATCGGCCTCTGCCTCTGCCGCCGCGGACGCCTCTGCCTCGGCTTCAGCCGCTGCCCGGGACCTCGCGGGGCGCACGCGTTCCCAGCGTGGAGCGGCGACGGAGGCTCCGTTCGGGCAGCTCCTCGGCGGAACGGCCCTGCAGGCGTGGGCGGACACGGTGCTCCCAGACGACTCCGGCCTCTCGGCGGGCTCCGACGCGAGCGCAGTGTGGCCGGACAAAGCCCCGTACACCATGGGGATCGACACGGATCCGGGCCCGGCGACGCTGCGTTTCGCGTGCCGCGGCATCGGCCTCGCGTCCGTGCGGGTCACCGCCGACGAGGCCCCGCTCCTGGACATCACGTTTGCCTGCAACCGCGCATGGTCCCGCGCCGTCGTCGTTCCCAGTTCCGGGCACCTTGAGGTGCAGTTCAGCGCGGCGGGGGATGCGGCGTCGGACGTCGCCTACCGGCTCACCCGCCCCTGATCAGCTCTGATCAGCCCTGCGAGCATCAGACCGCACAGCCCTCCGGACACCGCAGCGTCTCGGGGGATGCCGCGCATTCGGCGCAGTAGAGGGTGAGCTGTCGGCAGGCCGAGTTCGAGCAGTTGTGGAAGTCGCTCGTGGGCGCGTCGCAACGGGTGCAGCGTCCGATCGTGGCCGCCTCCTCGCTGAACTCGAGGCGCATGCGCCGGTCGAACACGTACAGCGAGCCCTCCCACAGCCCCGCATCCTTGAAGGCCTCTCCATAGCGGACGATCCCGCCGTCCAGCTGGTACACCTCCTGGAAGCCACGCCGGCGCATGTGCGCGCTGAGCACCTCGCAGCGGATGCCGCCCGTGCAGTAGGTGACCACGGGTCTGTCCTTGAGGTCGTCATACTTGCCCGAGTCGAGCTCGGCCAGGAAATCGTGGGTCGTGGAGGTGTCGGGGACGACGGCGTCCTTGAAACGGCCGATCTCGGCCTCGAAGGCGTTGCGGCCGTCGAAGAACACGACCTCTCGCCGCGGGTCGTCGCTGGCCTTGCCCGCACCGACGAGCTCATGGACCTGTTCGGGTGACAGGTGGGCTCCGCCCCCGACCACCCCGCCGGCGTCGACCTCGAGCTCTTCCGGAGCACCGAAGGAGACCAGCTCCGGGCGCACCTTGACCGAGAGCCTCGGGAAGTCCTCGGCACTCCCCTCCGACCACTTGACGTCGAGCTCATGGAACCCGGGATGCTCCTTCGTGACGCGAAGGTAGCGCTTGACGGCGTCCAGCTCGCCCCCGACAGTGGCGTTGATCCCGTCCTTGGAGACGATGATGCGGCCCCGGAGGCCAAGCGACTCGCACAGGGTGCGCTGCCACAGCCTGACCGACTCCGGGTCGGGCAATGGGGTGAAGCAGTAGAAGAGGACGATACGGTGCAGGGCCACCCATCAAGGGTACTGGGGCGGGCGGGTGACGGCCGGGTGACAGTTGTGTCACACCTCTTATCAGGGACTGGCGGGACCGGTTATCGTCATGGCTATGGGAGAGGCATCGCTGGGCGAACTTCTGGGCATCTGGGTCGAAGGCTGGGCCTCCACGCGACGTTATCCGGTGCGGGACGTGGGCGCATTCAAGGCGGTGGAGCTGACCGACAAGACCGGCGACTGGGAGGCCTTTGCCGTCCATCCGACGGCGCGCGAGTTTGCCGACCTCGCCTCGTTCGTGACCGAGTCCCAGCCGAGGATCGTCACCATCCTGACGGATGACGTCGCAGCATACCGTGCCCTTGCGCAGGAGCATGGCCTCATCGAGCTCGGCGCCGACCAGGAGCTCATGATCATGGACTTCGAGGGCAAGGACGTCGAGGCCCCCTGGCTGAACGACGACGAGCTCAAGCTGACCACGGAGTACGAAGACCACAGCGCCACGGTCACGGTCAGGACCACCGACGGCGTCCTCGCCGCCCAGGGCCATGTGGCGGTAACCCAGGGCTATGCGGTCTTCGATCGGATCATCACCGAGCCGGCCTTCCGACGCCGCGGCCTCGGAAGCTTCGTGATGCGCGCACTGACGGCCGCGATGAGCGAGCACCGTCTGGACCAGGGCCTGCTCATCGCGTCAGTCGATGGCCAGCACCTCTACCACCACCTGGGCTGGTCCGACGTCTCGGCCGTTGTGATCTTCGCGAATCCCGGCGCATCGAAGGGCGCCTCCCTCTCCGACTGAGCACACCCCGTCCACACCCGGCGGGGACCACGTTCGCTTGCAGGTGATCCACCAGCACCCGGCAGCTGCGGGCACGCGGCGGCTGGCAGAATGCTGAGGTGGCCGCGCATCATTCCCTCGTCTCCCTTCTGGGCCGGTCTACGGCCCCCGAGGAGCTGCGGCACCTGCGCACCATCCCCGCACGGGCCGCCCGCAACGCACCCTGGCCACGCTGGGTCCATCCCGATCTGATCGAGGCGTACGCCCGTCGGGGAATCCACGAACCGTATACGCATCAGGCAGCGGCCGCCGATCTGGCGCACAGTGGGCGCAACGTCGTCCTCGCCACGGGGACCGCCTCGGGCAAGTCGCTCGCCTACCAAATGCCTGCCCTCGACGCCGTCCACCGCTCTGAGCTGCGGGTCGCCGCGGAACCGGGACGGATCCACGACGACGGCGCGGTGGTCCTGTACCTGTCGCCCACCAAGGCTCTCGCGGCCGATCAGCTGACCGCGATCCGCGCGCTCGGTCTCCCCACGCTGCGCGCGGAAACGTATGACGGCGACACGGAACAGTCTGCGCGCCGCTGGATCCGAGACCACGCCAACGTCATCCTCGCCAATCCCGACATGCTGCATTTCGGTATCCTGCCGAACCACGCGTGGTGGTCCTCGTTCTTCCGGCGGCTCCGGTTCGTGGTCATCGACGAAGCCCACTCGTACCGCGGGGTCTTCGGGTCGCACGTCGCCAACCTCCTGCGCCGCCTCCGGCGGGTGTGCGCCCACTACGGGTCTACCCCGGTGTTCATCGCGGCGTCGGCGACATCCGGGGATCCCGAAGGATCGGTGGGGCGTCTCATTGGCGACGGCGTCACGGCGGTCACGGAAGACGGCTCGCCTCATGGCGCCACTGAGGTGGCGTTCTGGGAGCCGGCGCTGACGGAGGCGCGCGGAGAGAACGGCGCCCCGCGGAGGCGCACGGCGATCGCCGAGACGGCGGGTCTCCTCGCCAACCTCGTCTCGGCGCGCGTGCGGACCATCGCCTTCATCAAGTCCCGCCGGGGCGCGGAGACGATCTCCTCGATCACGCAGCGGCTCCTCGACGAGGTCGACCCGAGCCTGCCCCTGCGGGTCGCCGCCTACCGCTCGGGGTACCTGCCGGAGGAACGACGCGAACTCGAGCGCCGTCTGCGCTCGGGCGAACTGCTGGGCGTCGCGAGCACCTCCGCGCTCGAACTGGGCATCGACATCTCCGGACTCGATGCCGTCCTCATCGCAGGATGGCCCGGAACACGGGCGTCCCTGTTCCAGGAGATCGGCAGGGCCGGCCGCTCCGGCCAAGATGCTCTGGCTGCGTTCGTCGCGAGCGACGACCCTCTCGACACCTACCTCGTGAACCATCCCGAAGCGATCTTCGACACCTCGGTCGAGGCAACCGTCCTCGACCCCTCGAATCCCTACGTGCTTGGCCCGCACCTGTGTGCCGCCGCGGCCGAGAAGCCCCTGACGGCCTCGGACCTCGAGCTGTTCGGTCCGTCGACCGCGGGCCTCCTCGACCAGCTCGAGGCTCAGGGCTACCTGAGGAAGCGGCCGTCCGGCTGGTTCTGGACCCATCCCCAGAGCGCTGCCGGCATGGTGAACCTGCGGGCTGATGGCGGGGGGCCGGTGAACATCATCGAGTCGGAAACCGGCCAGCTGCTGGGCTCGATGGACTCCCCCCAGACGCATTATCAGGCCCATCAGGGCGCGATCTACGTCCACCAGGGCGCGAGCTACCTGGTCGAGGACCTCAACGAGGCCGAGCACTGCGTCGTGGTGCGCCGAGTGAACCCCGACTACTACACGAGCGCGCGGGACATCACGACCGTCGAGGTGCTCACCGAGATCCGCTCGCAGCAGTGGGGGCCGGTGGGCGTCCACTTCGGCGAAGTGCGGGTGACCACTCAGGTCGTGTCCTTCCAGCGCAAGGCGCTCATCTCCAACGAGGTCCTGGGCGAGGAGCCTCTCGACTTGGGCGCCCGTGACCTGTTCACGAAGGCCGTGTGGCTCACGATCCCCGAGCCCACCCTCGCCGCGGGGGGTCTCCTCACCGCGCAGTTCCCCGGAGCCCTGCACGCGGCCGAACACGCATCAATCGGGCTCCTTCCGCTCGTGGCGTCGAGCGACCGTTGGGATATCGGCGGCGTGTCGACAGCGCTGCACGCAGACACCGCGCAGCCCACGATCTTCGTGTACGACGGGCATCCAGGCGGCGCCGGCTTCGCGGAGCGGGGGTACGACCGGATCCAGGTCTGGCTCCGAGCGACGCAGGAGGCCATTGAGGCCTGCGAATGCGAGGCCGGGTGCCCCTCCTGCGTACAGAGCCCCAAGTGCGGCAACAAGAACAACCCGCTCGACAAGGCCGGCGCTGTTGCACTCCTCTCAACGGTCCTCCGGCAGGCCCGGCTTGCCACTGAAACAGACTCGGCGCACACCCCCAGGGACTGAAGGCCCGGGGACTGACCCCCGGGCCTCACCCTCGGGGACTGAACCCCACTGCGTGAATCTCGGGGACTGAACCCCGGGGTAGGGGCATCACCCTCCTGCGTCCTCGGCTGGCGGCCCTGCCCTGGCTCTGCCCGGGGCAGGGCCCCACGGCGCGCCGGTGTCGATCTCGACGACGACCCGCACCGTGCTGCCGGGGCCCTCGATGGTGCACGAGACGAGCGCGGCGCCGTTGAGTTCGGCTACCGTCCGTGCCAGATCGCAGGTTGCGCCGCTGCGGAGGCCGCGTTCGGCGTCCGCGGCGGCTAGGGCCGCGAGGTCGGCGGCCGACGCCGCACGGGCCGAGGCAGCGAGGGCTTGGCCCATCAGCGCGACGGCAGCGCAGGCCAGGATGAGCAGCAGGCCCAGTCCGAGAGCGAGAAGCGTCCCGGAACCGCACTCGCCCCGGCGGGCCGGGCCGCCTGGTTGGGAATCGGAAGACTGGCGATCCCGCCCTTGGTGACCGTCCTCGGCTCTTCGGGAGGTCATGGGACGCCCTCGCTGCTCAGGCTGGCCGCGGCATGGGCCTGGAGTCCTGCAGCTGCAGCAATAGGCCCCGGAACGGGGGCGCTCACGCGCACTGTGACCACTCCTGCAGACGCTTCGACCGTGTGCCGCGCATCGGGTCCCGCGACCCGCGCCACTTCCTCCGCAACGGCCGCCGGACCCTCCCCTCGGGCAATGGTCCGCGCCGCGGCGCGCGCCGCCTCCTCGGTCCGGATCTGGCACACGGCCGCGGTTCCGGCGCTGAGGAGGAAGCCCAGCAGCACGATCACGGCGGGCAGCGCCACGGCGAACTCCGCAGTGACGGAGCCCCGCAGGGACGCCGAGCTCGGCCGCTCCTCGGCGCCCCCACGGCGCGGCCTCACGGAAGCGCGAGCGCTGCGCGGATGATTCCGAGGAGGAAGCCTCGTACCTCATCGCTGCGCATGATCACCACGAGGAGCCCCGCGAACGCGACCGCACCGAGGGTCGCGATCGCATACTCGGCGGTCGCCATCCCGTGCTGGCCTGCCGCCCGGCCCTCGAACCAGAGCCTCAGGAGCTGCAGTCGAACGGCCGCACGACGGTGCACCGTGCGAAGGGACAGGAGCGGACCGCGCCGCGGGGCCGTCTGCACCGGCAGCCAGCGAGTGTCAGTGCGCGCCACAGCTTCGCTGTCGGGGTCGCCGTCGCGGTCGCCATCGGTGGTGGGCCGCCCAATGTTCGGCCCGTCGACAGCCGATCCGCGCGCCGTCGAAGCGCGTGTGCCGGGCCTGCCATCGTCGCCTTCACGCCGGGCGTCGGGAAAGAGTTCAATGACCTGGCACGGCCCTCCGGTCGAAGGGACTGCATGCGGACCCGGCCCCGGCGTGGGTGCGAGTTCGAGGTACGCGGGATCGGGGCTGGGAGCAGTTCGACCCGTGCGGGCCGCTGGCTGAACCATGGCGGACATGTGATTCTCCTTTCGAGTGGGGACGGACCACTTCCACAGCGAGAAGTGCCCGGGCCCGTGGAGTCCCGTGCCGGATGGCCGGAACCGGTGGCGCCTGTGCGCCGCCTGCCGTGAGGGCAGGAGTCATCGGGGGCGGGAGATCATCCGCCCGGAATCATGGCCAGGAGGACTGGAACCACCCCAAGGCACAGGAACGCTGGGAGGGAGCAGACGCCGAGGGGTATGACGAGCCTCACGCCGAGAGCCGCAGCACGCCTCTCGAGGTCGCGATGCCTGCTGCGGCGCAGCTGCCGCGCGCGGGCATAGAGCAGTTCGGCCGACGGCGCACCGGTTGCCGCCGCGAAATCCAGGGCCTCGCGGAGCTGCCATACGTCGGAGGACGGCGGCGCGTCAGGCCATGCATGAGCCCAGTCGGTGCCGAGCTGGAGCGCCGCGGCCGCTCGCGTGAGGGCATCCGCCGGCCCGTCGGCCACGCGGGCCGCGACCTCGAGCGCCCGTGGGAGGCCGAGACCGGCCTGGAGCATGACTCCGAGAAGCTCGAGCAGGAGGGGAACGTCGTCCGCGGTGGGGCTTCTTCTGTTCACGAGGCTTGGTGCGCGGTCGGGACGATCTGTGCGATCCGGGGAGCCTCCTTGCTGCCTCGGCACGTCGCCGGAACGGTACCGAGGGCCACCGTCCTCGAGCACCCGGCGGACCCTCTGGGCACCGTCTGACCATCCCAGGGCCAACCCGGCCACGATCGTCACGAGCGCGCCCACGATGATTCCGCTCATCGTGACTCCGAGGCGGAGCGCAGGAGCCGAGCCGACCACCAGCGACCCGCGAGGGTGAGTGCGAAGCCGAGCCCTAGGCAGAGCGATCCCAGCGGCGTGGAGAGCAGCATCCCGACGGGATCGGCTCCCATGAGGATTCCAAGACCGAGACCCGCGAGAGGAAGCACGCCGAGGACCTGTGAGGTAGCCCGTGGGCCGGCAAGGGCAACAGCCCGTGCCGCGGCCGCGTCGGCGTCTGCCTCGAGCTGGGCTGCGAGCCTGTCGAGGACCCCCGCCAGAGGACTTCCGGAAGCCTCAGCGGTCTCGATGCATGCCGCGACGCTCAGCCAGACCCCGGTCTCGGCCGATGACGGGCCCTCCCTTTTCCCTCCCGGGCTTGCGGCCCGCGCGCAGGCCTCGCGCAGCGCGGCCGCGACGGGGCGTCCGAGCGCCGCAGCATGAGCGGCGGCCGCCAGGACGTGTGAGGACGCGTCGGCTCCCACCCCTTGCGCCGCAGACTGTTCCGCAGCGTCCTCCGGGCGTTCCGCAGTCCCCGATCCAATGACCACATCGCCGCGGGAATGGGTGCCTGAACGTGGACTCGCTCCCCGAGGCGAACTGGGCCGAAGGGGCGCCGAGTTCCGAGGACGCGTCTGGGAGGCCTGCCGCCACATCTGCTCCGGCGTGCGGCCTGCGCGGAGGAGTGCGGCCAGCTGCCCCACGAGAAGGGCCGCACGTTGAAGCTCCAGCGCTGGCTCCGCGGGCTTGACCCTGCGCCTGTGGCCAGTCAACCGGCCATGGAATCCGCGGCTGGCGCCTCCGGCTCCAGCCCCGGTCCGCCCTCGTCCGACGATCCCTGGGACGCGCACCAACAGTCCGCCGCGCTGGACCGCGAGGCACCATCCCACGAACAGTGCTCCGGATACCGCCACCGCCCCAAGCAGCGTGCTCATGCGACTGCCCCCAGGTTCCGCGCGAAGCCGAGAAGCGAGGCGAGCCGGTCCCAGCCGGGGCCACGCTCCGAGCTCCCCGCCGGCGAGTCGCCCCGGAGCAGGGCGTCCTCGACCGCAAGGCCCCGAGGGCCATAGGACACGACGGCGATGCTCGCCACTCGCCGTCCCGCGCCCGACCGTTCAAGGTGCACCACGGCGTCCAGCGCGCTCGCTGCCTGGAGCGCGGTCGCCTCGGCGCTGAGGCCAGCGAGGGCCCCGAGGGCGGCGAGGCGCGCGACAACCGAGCCGGCGGTATTGGCATGGACAGTGCCCGCACCGCTGTGGCCTGTGTTGAGGGCCGAGAGGAGCTCCCTGACTTCGGGGCCTCGGCACTCACCGACGACCAGCCAGTCGGGACGCATTCTCAGCGCCTCCCGCACGAGCTGGGCAAGGTCCACTCCCCCCGCCCCCTCGACATTGCCGTGCCGGGCCTCGAGGCACACCGTGTGCGCATGGTCGGGCGCCAGCTCGGCCGCATCCTCGACCAGCACGATCCGCTCCTTGGCCGGGATCAGGCCCAGCAGGGTGCTCAGGAGCGTCGTCTTGCCTGAGCCCGTCGCTCCGCTCACGAGGAAGCTCCTACGGTGTGCAACGAGCGCCTCGAGGACTTGTCTCTGGTCGGGCAGGACGGCCCCCACACGTTCGAGTTCGTCCAACGTCATCGACGTCTCCCTGGCGATCCGCACGGAGAGGAGGGTTCCGCCGGTCGAGACCGGAGGAAGGACCGCATGGACGCGGTACCCACCGGGGATGCGCACGTCCACACACGGATACGAGTCGTCGAGCCGGCGGCCGCCCGCTGACACGAGACGGACCGCGAGCGTCCTGACCGCTTCCTCCGAGGGGAATGTCACTGAGCTGCGTTCAAGCCCCTCGCCGCGGTCGAACCAGACGTCGTCGGGGCCGTTGACGAAGAGGTCCGTCACCGCGGGATCGTTCGCGAGATTCTGCAGAGGTCCGAGTCCTCGGAGCTCGGCGGTGATGAACTCGACGGCCGCGAGCGCTCCGGAGGTCCCGAGGAGCCTTCCGCTGTCCTGGACTGCGGTCGCAATCCGCGCCGGAGTCACGGGGCCGGGCTGGGCCAGCACCGATCGCCGGACCGAGTCGAGGAGCGCAGGGTCGAGGACGTCAGGGTCGAGGCGGTGAATGCCCCTCATCGGGCCGCCCTCCGCCCGCGTTGGACGAGCCGTGCACCCAAGGCGAGCGCCGCGTCGTCGTCCACTTGACCCGCCGGCCTGCCGTCAGGCAGCCCGTCCAGAACCGCGCGTGCGAGGCTCCTGACGGGTCTGAGACGTGCCAGCTCCATGAGGCGTCCGGCGTCCGCCGCCGGTGCGGCGCGGCGGAGATGGGGAATCTGCCCGACCAGCGGGCAGCCTACGAGTTCGGCCAGCTGCTCGGCGTCGACCCCTTCCGCCGTCCGGCCCCTCACCACGGCGCCGACCGCAACCGGCGGCAGCTCGTGGAGCAGCTGGGCGGCAGACAACGCCCCGCTGAGCGTCCCCGGAACGACGACGAGGAGCCGATCGCTCGTCCACGCGAAGTCCTCGAGCCCCTCACGGCCGCGCCCGATGTCGACCACTACGAGGTCGAACGCCGTGCGTGCCGCCTCGAGCACTTCGGCGATCGCCGACGGCGGGACCTGTACCGCTCGCCCCGGTGCCGCGGGCCACGACAGGAGCCCCACATCGCCGACCCGGGGCAGCGAGTCCGCGAGCTGACGGGGATTGATCGCGCCGCTCGCTGAGGCCAGATCGGGCCAGCGCAGCCCTTCTCCGGGATCCGCGGCGACAGCGGCCTCAAGCCCACCAGCCAGGCGATCGCCGTCGACGAGTAGCGTTTCCGTCCCTGCGAGCGCCACTGCTCCCGAGACGAGCGACGCCGTCGTGCTCGCGCCTGCGCCCCCGCATCCTCCGAGGACCCCGAGCACGCTCCCCGCGGGACCCTCGCCGCTGCGTCGGCTGAGGAACTCGACCAGCCAGTCGGCGGCTTCCGGCAGCTCGGCGACGTGGTCAATCCCCAGACTGGCGGCACGCTGCCACAGCTCCCGCCGCTGGGCTGGCCTGCCCACTAGGACGCTCGAACTGCGGCGCTGTGGGGGCAGCTCGGCGACGTCGGGGCCGAGCAGCACGAGGTCCGCGCGATACCAGAGGCCGGGCGCGTCGTCGGCGGAGCGCACTCCCTCGAACTCGACGCCCGCTACCGCAGCCACCCGCGCGCACTCCTCGCGGAGCGCATCGTCAGCACTCACGCAGCAGACCACCGACCCTGCCTCGGGAAGCCATCCCCGCTCTTCCGCCGCGCTGCTCAGCCCGTTTCTTGTCATGCCTCACAGCCTTCAGAGGCGGCCGCAGCCCCGGAACCACCCGCCTGCCGTATGTGGACAACACGCCGAGGCGGCATCTGTGGAGGACAACTGCAGTCCGCAGGCAGGCGAGAATAGAGGTCGTGTATGAGCTCGTCGCCCCGGCCCCCGACGGCGGCGTGTTCCTCCAGCGTCTGGGCCGCGCCGGCTATCCGACATCGGACGCCGAGGCCCTCGATCCCACGGATCTCGCCGTCGCCATCCGGGGCATCGAGTGCCGAGATCGGCCACGGTGGGTGTGGCAGCGCACCACCGACTGGTACCCGGCGCTCCTCGCGGCTGGGGTTGAGGTTGACCGTTGCCACGACCTTTCGCTGAGCGCTGCGATCCTCGCCCATTCGGCCTACACCCAGGACAGCGGATACACGCCGGGCATTCCGGCGGCGGGTGCAGTCGACGCCGATCACGTCCTCGCCCGCGTCCCTCCACCGCCCCACCAGGGCACCCTCTTCGAGCACGACGCCCCGGCCGGCCCCGGCCCAGACGTCCTCGCGTCCGAGCTGCGGGACCAGCTCGGCGCCGTCGCCCGTTCACCCCAGGCGAAGCGCCTCACGCTCCTCCTCGCGGCCGAGTCGGCAGGCTCCCTCATCGCCGCCGAGATCCAGCACGCCGGAGTGCCCTGGGATGCCGCCGCCCACGATGCCCTCCTGACGGACCGACTTGGCCCACGCCCCACTGGATTCGCCCGCCCTTCGCTCCTCGAGGCCAAGGCGGGCGAGCTGAGGACCCTCCTGGGGGCCCCGATGCTCAACCCGGATTCCCCGCAAGAGCTCATGCGCGCGCTCCACCGTGCAGGGATCGAGGCCCGGACCACGAGGGCGTGGGAGCTGCGCCAGTACACGCATCCAGCGATCGTGCCGTTGCTCGAGTACAAGAAGATGGCTCGACTCCTCTCGGCCAACGGCTGGGCGTGGCTCGACGCCTGGGTCGCGGACGGCCGGTTCCGGCCCGAATACGTGGTGGGCGGCGTTGTCACCGGGCGGTGGGCGTCGCGGGGCGGCGGCGCGATGCAGATCCCTGCCGATGTCCGCTCCGCCGCGCGGGCCCTGCCAGGGCACCGCCTCGTCGTGGCCGATGCCTCGCAGCTCGAGCCGCGGGTCCTCGCCGCGCTCGCAGGCGATGATGCCATGGCGGCCGCCTCCCGGGATCAGGACCTCTACGCCGGCATCGCGGCCGCGGGCTTCGGCGGCGACCGCGCGCAGGCCAAGGTCGCACTGCTCGGCGCGATCTACGGCGCGACGACCGGCGAGTCGGGTCGGCTCATGCCTCAGCTCACGCGGCTGTACCCAAGGGCCGTGGCGCTCGTGGAACAGGCCGCGCGCGACGGCGAACGCGGCCGCACCGTCACGACCCACCTCGGGCGCAGCACACCCCCACCTTCAGAGCGCTGGAGCGCCTCCCAGCGGACTACGACGGCCGAGGAGCAGCGTCGGGCCGACGCGATCGCCCGCGACCGGGGCCGGTTCACGCGCAACTTCGTGGTGCAGGGAACAGCCGCGGAGTGGGCCGAGTGCTGGATGGCGGATCTCCGCGGACGGCTACGCAGGCTGAGGGCCGAGGGTCTGACGGCCGAGCTCGTGTACTTCCTCCACGACGAAGTGGTGGTCCATGCTGAGGAGGCCGCTGCCGAGGCCTGTGCCACCGCGGTGCGGGACGCCGCTCGCGCCGCTGGAAAGCTCCTGTTCCCGGGCGCCCCCGTCGAGTTCCCCCTCAGCGTGGCCGTGGTCGAGTCCTACGACCAGGCCAAGTAGCCCCCGTCTTCTTCCCGACACAAGCCCGCCCACTCAGTCCTTCCACCACCGGGGTCCTTCCCCCGGGGTTTTCCACATAGCGCACGACGGCGTCGCGCCGCCTTCCGCTCGGAACCTACCTTGGTGGGGTAAACGGACTTCGGGGGAAGGCAGGACATGACAGCCATCGTGGTGGACGCTCATCGGCTCGTGGAATGTGCGTCACACGTTGCGCAGGTGCAGGGCGAGGTGCTGTCGGCCGCCGAGTCGATCGCTGGCGGGCTCGCGCATTGCGGCGGGATGGCCGGCAACGATCAGGCCGGAGCGGACTGGTCTGACGCGTATGACCCCGCCGCGGCGTCGTTCCTCGGGATCTCGGCCGCCCTGGCAGGCCACATGGGCTCCCACGTCCGTGCCCTGAACGAGTCCGGGGCGGCCTACGAGGCAACGGAGGCATGGTTCGGCGGCGGTACGCCAGATCCACTGGTCCCGGCACTCGCGCACAGCGAGACCGCGGCGCAGACATTGCCCGAGGCACGGGGCGGAACCGCCTTCGCTTCGCCCGACCCAGTGGCGCAGGCCGTCGTGGAGGCCATCGGCACGGTGTGGCCGAACGGCGACGCCGATCAGCTGCGCACCGCGTCTTCGCAGTGGGCGGCAATGGCCACCACACTCGATTCGGCGAGGAGGACGTCCCTCGCGTGTGCCGCGGGCTGCCTCGAGGGGATGTCGTCGCCAGCGGTCAGCGTCGCACGCGAGCGCGAACGGGAGCTCGATGCGGCCCTCTCCGGTCTCAGCGGCGGCGCGACCGAACTCTCGGCGGCGTGCGGCGACCTTGCAGCCCATATTGACGCGGCCCATCAGGACGTCCGCAACGAGATCCGCGACCTCGCGATCGAGCTCGGGGCAACGGTGGCGATCAGCGCACTGACGGCCGTCATCACGGCCGGGGCGAGCGCCGTGGCCGGTAGCGCAGCATCGGCTGGCCGAGTGGCCCTGGCAGTTGCGCGGGTGACCGCGATGTTCGAGCGGCTCGCGTCGCTCGCCCGGATCATCGCAAGCAACATCGGCCGGCTCAAAGAGGCCCTCACGTCTCTGGCTGCCCGCATCGCCCGCTGGACCGCCGGCAGGCTCCCGCCGCCCATCCGTCGGCTGCCTCTCAACAGAGTGCCGGGGGCGCTGGAGCGGCTCACCGACAACTGGGTCGTCAGACTCGCCACCGAGGGGCCCTCCGCCGCCTTGGCCAAAGTCCTCGAGAAGCCCGCGACCGCGCTGGGCAACCGCCTCGGCGAGTCAACCGCTCGGCGCGCCCTCGTCCTCGGCTGGCGCCGCGACCTACCGGGCGTTCGCGAAGCCCTCGCCCGGACCGCAGTACATGGGGAGGCAGGTGGTGGCGCCCCGCCGCGCGCGCAGTCGGACACTCGCATGCCGGGGATCGCTCCAGGTCAGCCCGCAGACCGGAACCCGCTCGCATCCATGGCGGGCCGCGGTGCCCAGTCCACGGTCGGCGCCGGGCGGGAGGCTGTTCCCCAGGCGGTCGAGGAAGCGCGGACTACCGGCGTCGCAGGGCGCCTCGGGCAGGCGCTCACGAAACAACACGATGCGGTCGTGGCCTCAGTGTCGAACAGCGTCAAGGACAGCATCGACAACGAGTCGCTCGCACCTGAGCTGGGCTCTGAGCCCAACCTCGACGCTGCCAGCCGCCAATCCCACGTGGACGGTGCAGGATCCCGATCAGGCTTCGCCGCCGCATCCAGCGCCGAAGGACCGCCTCGAGAGGACTCGGTGGCCGGGGAACACGGCTCCGCGGAGTCGCCCGCCCGATGGGCTCTGGACCTAGGGCTCCCTAGCGGTGAGGGCGTACGTGTCGACGTGCCGAAGGCACTCCACCTCGTGCCCGGGGTAGATGCCGACATCGCAGGGAAGAAGATCACGGGTCCGTTCGGCACAGAGTTCGCGGTCTCCCTCCCCGGACCTGGCGGAAAGCTCGTCGACTCTGGACTGAACATCCTCAATGCCGCAGATCTCGGGGAGAACTGGTGGCACCAGCGTGCCGAAACAGCGGAGGCCTTCAGGTCCGCGGCGCATTCGCTGCGGTAGACGCAGTCGCAGCATTAGATGGGGCCGCCCACAGACGCGCCGCCGCCCACAGACGGCCACCGCGGCCGGGCGCCGCCCCCTCAGAGTTCGATCCGGTACTCCCGGTCCCGATTCCATGGGACTGTCCATCCGAGCGCGTTGAACAACGAATCGAGGACCATGGCAGTGAATCCCCAGACGAGCACGTCGCTGACGAGGAAGCCCGGGCTCGCGAACCGGGCGCCACGGTGGAACACGACCGTGACCCGGTTGTCGGGGTCGAGGAGGTCGCGGACGGGTGTGCGGAAGACCTGTGCGGACTCACCGTAGTCGACCACGTCCACAGGGGTCGGAGACGCCCACCAGCCGATGACTGGAGAGACCAGGAAGGAGCTCACCGCCATGCCAAGCGGCGGAAGCTCCCCGAGGACGTCGACCCCTGAAGGATCGAGGCCGGTCTCCTCCTGAGCCTCCCGGAGGGCGCAGTCAACGAGCGTTGCGTCCTCGGGGTCCTTCCTGCCCCCGGGAAAAGCCACCTGACCCGGATGGGACCCCAGGGTTGCGGCGCGTTCGAGCAGGAGTACGTCGAGCTCCGCCGGCGCGAGTGGACGGCGGGACACCGCCGGAATATCGTCGAGCTTTCCGAACAGCACGAGCACGGCGGCCTCGCGGAACCCGAGTGGCAGTACAGCCGGGTGCCACCGTCTGTCGAAGGGGTCGGTCTCCCCCGCCCTGATTGCCCGCACGAGTTCTTCGAGCTCGGACCGTGCGCTCACGACTCGGCGCCCGCAGCGAGGGGCTCACTGCCCACAGCCAAGGTCCCGTCGGCCTGCGACGTAGACGCGTCGCGCACCCCGGACCCCGTCGCGGGGCCGCTGGCGAAAGTCTCCGTCCGCTGGCGGATCTCCGCGGCGAGCGCAGTGTTCGCTACCAGTTCCGCGTGCAGCGCTTCCTTGCCCGGCGCAAGCTCGAAGCGCAGGAGCCTGCGGGCCTTCTCCGGATCGGTCTCGCCTTCGCCGTATGACGGACACAGGGCTGCGACGGCGCACGCCCCGCAGGCAGGCTTGCGTGCAAGGCAGACACGGCGGCCGTGGAACACGACGCGGTGCGAGAGCATCGTCCAGTCGCGGGGTTCGAAGAGCTCCATGACGTCCCGTTCGACCACGACGGGATCGTCCGAGGCGGTCCACCCAAACCGCTTCGCGAGGCGTCCGAAGTGCGTATCCACCGTGATGCCTGGAACCCCGAAGACATTGCCCAGCACCACGTTGGCTGTCTTCCGCCCGACTCCCGGGAGCGTGACGAGCTCGGCGAGCGTGCCGGGGACCACGCCGTCGAACTCGTCGACGACCTTTCCGGCCAGCGTGTGGAGACTCCTGGCCTTGGCCCGGAAGAACCCAGTGGGGCGGATGATCTCCTCGATGTCGGCGAGCTCGGCCTCCGAGAGCGCCCGTGCGTCGGGGTAGCGGGCAAAGAGCACCGGGGTCACCTGGTTCACGCGGACGTCGGTGGTCTGAGCGCTCAGGACAGTGGCGACAAGGAGCTCGAACGGGCTCCGGAAGTCCAGCTCGGCGTGGGCATAGGGATACGCCTCGGCGAGGACCCTGTTGATCTTGCGGGCACGCCGTTTGAGGGCGAGGGACGACTCATCGGGACTCATCCTCCTCAGCCGAGGCCCGCTGGCCCCCGTCCCACTCACCCGCGTTCGATTCCCGACAGCTCGCGCAGGATGCCGATCCGGCCGTCCGGGCTCTGGACCACGAACTCGTGCCCGCGGTCCTGAAGGGCCAGAATCCACTGACCGGGGTGAAGGCTGAACACGGGGCGTCCGGTCGACGGGTCCACGGCGGAGCGCGCCTGGCTGACCGCGAACCAGAAGGCCTCAGACTGCCCCGGCTCCTCGTACGGCCTCGTCGCGCCGATGTCCCCGTGGTCTGTGGGAGCCTGGGGCTGAGCGTCCCTGCCCGAAGACGCAGGGAAGACGGCCGTGGCGGGGCCTGCGGTGTTCTCAGCCTCGGACGCGGCCTCGGACTCGCCCCTGGGCCCGGTCGCGTTGTCGGCAAAAGACTCGGGCGCACCGTAGACCTCGCCGTCGGCGTCCCCGATCGTGCTCATGGCTGCGGTGCTGCCCTCGACCCCAGCACGACCTTGATTGTCGTCTGCGGGCCGCATGGGGTGGGGCGACGCGAAGGCGTCCGACAACGTCGTGCCGCCGTCCTCCCGGGCGGCAAGGTGCGCTTCGGTTGCCTCAAGGGCCGCTGCGTCTCCGGCGCTCACCGCCCCGAGGGTGCCGCGCGACCCCGTCCCTGCTGCGTCCGCCGCGGCGCCAGAACCTTGCCGCGCGTGCTGTTCGTCCTCAGCCCCGAATGGTTCGTCAGCGGCCGGCGCAAGGAGGTCGGCTGCACCGATCTCTGTCGGCTGGCCCGCATCGAGGAGCCCCGCGGACCCGACCGCCTCGGAGGACTTGGCGGTGCCCGACGTCGACGTCCCTGACGGCTCTTCGGGCCTGCCCCAAGCGGCGTCGTCGGCGTGGCCGGCCCACGCGCCCGCGCTGAGAGCCCCCGCTCCCACCGCGCCGGCACCAACCACAGGTGCAACCGCCGTCCTGCCTCCGAAACCGGCCTCCTCCGAGCCCTCGGACCCCGGACGGGATGCGCTGGCCTTGCCTCCGGCGAGGCGCGCCTTCATATCCGCGAAGCCAGCCATGGCCCCGGCCAATGGCCCGGCCTTCTCACCGGCCTTTGCACCGCCATTCCCACCGCCAGCTGCGCCGGCATTCTCACCGCCATTCCCGATCGAGGCCTCGACGGGCTTCGGCCGCCGAACCGGCGCAACGGCGTCACGCGCAACGATATGGGCGGGAACCTCCGCTCGGCCGTCGAAGTCGCCCGCGAACTGCGGGATGACGCGGGCCAGCGTTGTCGCTGCCAGCATCGCAAGGCCGCCCAGCAGACCCACGAGGCCGCCGGGCGAGAGCGTCGTGACCGCGAAGACGAAGTAGAAGGAAGCGCAGAGGACAGCGGCAACCGAGGCGAACTGGTCCACGGACAGAGACCCGACGCGGAGGCTCCTTGTGGGTTCCAGCCTTCGCCACGCGAAGAGGGCCGCCGCAGCAGCCGGGACGAGGAATCCAACCCCGATGAAGAAGAGGCTCGTGGAGTTCCACATGGTGCCGTACCCCAAGGCCCATAAGGGCAGGAGTGAGCCCACGAACGTGACGAGCACACCCCCGAAAAGGGTCAGATCGCGGAACGTGAACGGGCCCAGGATGGCCTCGTTGCGGCGCCCCTCGGACGGGCTCTTGCTGGGTTCAGACATGAGTCACTCCTTCGGTCTTGGGGTTCAGCCTAGCCACATGAACCTGAGCGCACCTAGACAGACGGTGCCGCAGGGAGGCTCTCGAGGACGACGGCGCGCACCCGCCGCTCGCCGTCGGACGCCTACCGTCCGCCGCACGGTAGGGGCCGCCCAGCGCCGCAGTGTGACGCACGCAACGTCGCCGCGACCCCGTTGGGGCTACTGTGGATGAAGGCAGCCGATGTGCGCGCCCTCACATCCGACGGAGGCCGGGAGCGTCCCTCGCCGGGGGCCGTACGTGTCGGTTGGACCATGCGAGGAACGAGCCGAAAGGACATCCATGTCCAACGAAACCGTCAGCGGAGACGCTTTCGAGAACCTGCTCCGTGAGGAGCGCAAGTTCGCCCCGTCCGAGGCGTTCGCCGCGGCCGCGAACGTCCACGCGGACATCTACGCCGAAGCGGATGCCGACCGTCTGGCCTTCTGGGCCAAGCAGGCCCGCACGCATCTGACGTGGTCCAAGGACTTCACCGAAACGCTGGACTGGTCGGACGCGCCCTTCGCCAAGTGGTTCGTGGGCGGCGAGGTCAACGCCGCGTACAACGCCCTGGACCGGCACGTCGAGAACGGCCTCGGAAACCGCGTCGCGATCCACTTCGAGGGCGAACCGGGCGATACGGAGACGATCACGTACGCGGATCTGACCGAGCGGGTCAAGCGCGCGGCCAACGCCTTCGAGGCGCTCGGCGTGGCCAAGGGCGACCGCGTGGCCGTCTACCTGCCGATGATCCCCGAGGCCGTCGTGACGATGCTTGCGTGCGCCCGCATCGGCGCGGTCCACTCCGTGGTGTTCGGCGGCTTCTCCGCGGAGGCGCTGCGCTCCCGCATCGACGACGCCGAGGCCAAGCTGGTCGTCACGGCGGACGGCACGTTCCGCCGAGGCAAGCCGAGTGCGCTCAAGCCGGCCGTGGACGAGGCCCTCGCCGAGGACGGGCACACGGTCCGGCACGTGGTCGTCGTCGAGCGCAACAAGCAGGAGGTCGCGTGGACCGACGGCCGGGACCTCCGCTGGTCCGAGGTGATGGAGGCAGCCTCGCCTGAGCACACCGCGGTGGGCCACGATTCCGAGCACCCGCTCTTCATCCTCTACACCTCCGGAACCACGGGGAAGCCCAAGGGCATCCTGCACACGACCGGCGGCTACTTGGCCCAGACCGCATTCACGCACTCGGCGGTGTTCGACCTCAAGCCCGAGACGGACGTCTACTGGTGCACCGCGGACATCGGCTGGGTCACGGGCCACTCGTACGTCACGTACGCGCCGCTCGTCAACGGCGCGACCCAGGTCATGTACGAGGGCACGCCGGACTCGCCGCACCAGGGCCGTTGGTGGGAGATCGTCGAGAAGTACAAGGTCTCCATCCTCTACACCGCGCCGACGGCCATCCGCACCATGATGAAGTGGGGCTCCGACATCCCCGCCAAGTACAACCTCTCCTCGATCCGCGTGCTCGGTTCGGTGGGCGAGCCGATCAACCCAGAGGCGTGGATGTGGTACCGCGACGTGATCGGCGGCGGTCGGGCCCCCATCGTCGACACGTGGTGGCAGACCGAGACGGGCGCGATCATGGTCGCCCCGCTCCCGGGCGTCACGGCGACGAAGCCGGGCTCAGCGCAGGTCCCCCTGCCCGGCATCGCCGTCGATGTCGTGGACGAGGCCGGGCAGTCTGTCCCGGACGGCCACGGAGGCTTCCTCGTGATCCGCGAGCCGTGGCCGGCCATGCTCCGCACCATCTGGGGCGACCCCGAGCGGTTCAAGGACACCTACTGGTCCCGTTTCGATGGCATGTACTTCGCGGGCGACGGCGCCAAGAAGGACGACGACGGCGACATCTGGCTCCTCGGCCGCGTTGACGACGTCATGAACGTCTCCGGCCACCGCCTGTCCACGACCGAGATCGAATCCGCGCTCGTGTCCCACCCGTGGGTCGCCGAGGCTGCGGTCGTCGGTGCGGCGGACGAGACGACCGGCCAGGCCGTCGTCGCGTTCGTGATCCTGCGCGGCGAGGCGGATCTCCCGACGGGCGAGAATGCGGCCAGCGAGATCGTGCTGACCCTCCGCAACCACGTCGGCCACGAGATCGGCCCAATCGCCAAGCCGAGGCACATCCTCGTGGTTCCCGAACTGCCCAAGACCCGCTCGGGCAAGATCATGCGCCGCCTCCTCAAGGACGTCGCCGAGGGCCGCGACCCGGGCGACGCCACGACCCTCGCCGATCCGAGCGTCATGCACAAGATCGCCCAGGACCTGCGCAAGTAGGGAACACAGCCACGCCCGACGGCGGCGCCTCACCCCAAGCGGTGAGGCGCCGCCGTCGTCCGTGGCGTCAGTGGATCGGACGCCTGGCACCCGCACGAGGCGCGGCGCACGAGGGTCGGCGGGAAGATGCGGTTGCTCGCGGGGCCATCGCCCACGAGAGCCTCGACCGCGGCACGGGCCATCTCTTCGATCGGCTGGGCGAGGGTCGTGAGGCCGGGCCAGCTGAACTCCGCCTCGGGCGAGCCATCGAACGAGACGATGGCGATGTCCTCAGGGATGCGCACGCCGGACTCGTGGAAGGCCCGCAGGAGCCCCACAGCGAGGATGTCCGAGCTCGCGAAGAGCGCCGTCGGCCGATCGGTGGACACGGCGAGCTCGAGTCCCACCCGATAACCGTCCTCGCGCCGGAACGGCGCCCGGACGATCGGACCGGGCACGAGCCCGGCAGCCCTGATCCCCTCAAGCCAACCGACCTCGCGCGCATCCTGCCCACCTCCGGTGCTGGTCCCCATCACGAGGCCGATGTCCCGGTGCCCGTGGCCCGCAAGGTGCTCGACGGCAACGCGCGCGCCCCCGCGGAGGTCTACGCCCACCGACGCGAAGCCCGGGCTGTCTGTGCTGTGGTTGAGCAGCACGACGGAGATGTCTGCGGCCTCGAGGTCGCGCAGGTCCGGCTCGAACAGGACGCTTGAGAGGAACACCCCGTCGACGCGCCTGCTCGCCAGGCTTTCAACGTGGCGTCGCTCGGCGGTGACGGACGCGTCCGAGTTGGCAATGAGCAGCGCGTAGCCCCGTTCGGCGGCGGCTACCTCGACAGCGTGTGCGAGCAGCACGAAGAACGGGTTGGTCGTGTCCGGGACGATCATCCCGAGCATCTCGCTCGAGCCTAGCTTGAGCGCGCGCGCCGCCGCGTTCGGCCGGTAGCCGAGCGCGGCAATGGCGTCGCGCACCTTCGCCTCCGTGGCCGGGGAGACCCGCTTGGGCCCCCCGTTGACCACGTAGCTCACGACCGCGGTGCTCACCCCCGCGAGCCGCGCCACGTCCTTGCGGGTGGCGGTCGGCTTCGCGGCGGCGGGGATATGCGGCATGGCCCCCATGCTAGCCGCGGGGCTCCCCCGGAATGGCGGACGACGGCGCGCCCGCGTGGGCAGGCACGTCACCCGGCGCGTCGCCGAAGTCGGGGATCGGAAGGCGCTCGCCGCCCGCGAGCGCGGACTGGTGGGCGATGATGCCCGGGAGGGTGTAGCGAGCGGCCTCCCACGCGTTGACAGGGGGGAGGCCGCCTTCGGTAACCGCGCGGACGAAGTCGTCGACGAGGAAGTGGTGGCTTCCCTCGTGGCCGTTGGGCATGCCGCGGAGTTCCCGCGGCAGCCGCCCGGCGTCGTGCACGGGGGCGAGGCCCGAGACGAAGGCGTCCCGCAGCGCGGGGGCGACGTTGGCGAGCGAGGGGTCGTCGGCGTCGAGCGTCGCCGCCGTCTCCACGAGCTCGCTCACGTCGGTGAAGCCCTCCTTGTCCTGCCATACGGCAGAGCCGACGAGCTGCTCGAAACTGCCTTCGGTGCCGAAGTACCGGAAGCGGCTCTCACGCAAGTGCGAGGGGTACCCGACACGCCGAAACTCGTTGATCCGCATGGACCCGCCGCCGGCGAGCTCGAAGAGAGCGGAGGCATTGGAGAAGTCGTTGTCGAACATGCTCACCTCGCGGTCGAACACGCCGTCTCCGCGGTCGTCGCGCACCCCGATGCAGCTCACACTCACAGCGTGGGAGCCGATCGCCCCGATCACGCCGCCCACGGAGTGGGTCGGGTAGAGCATGGGCGGGTAGCTTGCGGTCTGCTTCCAGTCAGGACCTCCGCTGTACTGGTAGGCATCGTAGAAGCCGAGGTCCATGTCGTGGACGTAGTCGCCCTCGGCGTAGAAGATCCGCCCGAAGGCGCCCTCCGCCCGGCGCTGGCGCGCATAGACGGTAGCCGGGTTGTAGTAGCTTGTCTCGCCCATCATGTAGGTCAGGCCGGTCTCGCGGACGGCCTCGATGATCGCCGCGATCTCGCCGAGGCTGATGGCCATCGGGACGGCGGAGTAGACGTGCTTGCCGGCGCGCAGCGCCTGGACCACGAGCGGACCGTGGGTCCACCGCTGGGTGAAGATCGCGACGGCGTCCACGCTGCTCGCGAGCATGTCCTCGAAGCTGGCAAACGTGCCCGCGAGTCCCTGTGATTCGACGAGCGCATCGGCGCGCTCCGCGAGGACATCGGTCACGTAGACGGCGGAGACGACGGGGTGGGCGTTGAAGAGCTTGGAGAACTGGCCCGAGAACTGGCCCGCTCCGACGACGCCGAGGGTGAAGCCTGTGGTGTGAGTCATGCGGGAAGTCTCGCACCCGAATCTACTCGAGTCAACAAATTCTTCACCATTGAAGCCAGACCTCATGTTTTCCGGGAAAGCCCCTTGCCATTCCAAAAGTTACTCGTGTAGATTTTGGGTCACTTGTTATCCACATCACAGCGAGGAACCAATGACGACCACCTCAGTGGGGCCCCGGAAACCGACGCGGCCCAGCGCCGATTCCGGAGGCAGCCAACGCATCGTCCGCCGTCGCGGCCGCGGCGACCTTCGGGTCGCGCTCATCTTCGTCGCACCGGCCCTCGTGGGGTTCGTGCTCTTCTACCTCGTCCCCACGATTCGCGGGATCTACCTGAGCTTCACCGATTACAGCATCCTGGGGAACCCGGTCTGGGTCGGGGTCAAGAACTACGTCAAGATCTTCCAGGACAAGCTCTTCTGGAACTCCATGGGCGTCACGCTCGAGTACGTCCTCCTCAACATCGTCGTCCAGACGGTGGTGGCACTCGGGCTCGCCCTCCTCATGTACCACGTGGCCAAATCCACGGTGATCCGCGGGATCCTGCTGCTGCCGTACCTCGTGGCCAACGTCATCGTCGCCCTGCTCTGGTTCTGGATGCTCGACTACCAGATCGGCATCGTCAACCAGATGCTGCAGTGGGTCGGCATTCCCAAGGTCGCCTTCTTCGGCAACGAGTTCTGGGCGATTCCGACCATTGCCTTCGTCAACGTCTGGCGCCACATGGGGTACACAGCGCTTCTGCTCTTCGCCGGCCTCCAGGCGATCCCCGGCCATCTCTACGAGGTAGCGAACCTCGACGGCGCGAGCAAGTGGCAGACCTTCTGGAAGATCACCATGCCCCTGCTCCGCCCGGTGCTCCTGCTCGTCCTCGTGGTCACCGTCACCGGCTCGTTCCAGATCTTCGACACCGTTGCCGTCACGACGCAGGGCGGCCCGATCAACGCTTCCCGCGTGATCCAGTACTACATCTACCAGCGCGCGTTCACACAGCAGGACTTCGGCTACGGCTCGGCGCTGAGCGTGATCCTGTTCATCATCCTGGGGGTCGTCGCGTTCCTCCAGATGAAGTTCCTGCGCGGCAACGAGAACGACCTGGCCTGAGAGGACATGTCATGACCACCTTCGCTCCCGCCTCCCGCCGCGCAACAGGCCGGCGCCCTCTCAACTGGGGTCGCATCGCAACCTGGGCCGCGCTGATCCTCGCGATCGTCGTGACGCTCGGCCCGTTCCTCTGGATGCTGCGGACCGCGCTCTCCAACAACCACTCGCTCGCCACCCATTCGGGTGACCTCCTCCCCGCCGACTTCACCTGGGGTGGCTTCGCGAGAGTCCTGGGCCTGCAGTCCACCGCCCAGGCACAGGCCGAAGGCGGATCCGGTGCCTCGATCAGCTTCTGGCAGTACCTCCTGAACTCGGTCATCGTCTCGACCCTGATCACCGTCTCCCAGGTCTTCTTCAGCGCCCTCGCCGCCTACGCGTTCGCCAGGCTCCAGTGGAAGGGCCGGAACAAGGTGTTCGCGCTCTTCCTCGGCACGCTCCTCGTCCCGGGGATCTTCACGGCGCTGCCCAACTTCCTCCTGATCAAGAACATGGGCCTCCTCAACACCTACCTCGGGATCGCACTGCCCACGATGCTCATGACCCCGTTCGCGGTGTTCTTCCTGCGGCAGTTCTTCCTCGGCATGTCCCGCGAGGTGGAGGAGGCCGCCATGCTCGACGGCGCGAAGCACGGCCGGATCTTCTTCCAGATCGTCATCCCCAACGCCGTCGGTCCGCTCGCGACCCTGTGCCTGCTCACGTTCATCGCCGCCTGGAACGACTATTTCTGGCCCCTCCTCGTCGGCAACGCGCCAGCGGTCCGAGTGCTCACCGTCGGGCTTGGCGTCTTCAAGTCGCAGTCGCCTCAGGGCGCCCCCGACTGGTCCGGCCTCATGGCGGCCACCCTGATCTCGGCGCTGCCGATCCTCCTGCTGTTCGTCGCCTTCGGGAAGAAGATCGTCAACTCGATCGGCTTCTCGGGCATCAAGTAGCCCCACCCAGCTCAATCTCCCCCCTCAGGCACTCGGCATGACGCCGCGGGCCACCCCCTCCCTGTCCTGAAAGGACCCCCCATGAAGAAAGCACTCGGTGCCGCGGCCGTTGCCGCGGCCGCAGCCCTCGCTCTCTCCGCCTGCGCCGGCGGTGGAAGCCAGAACGCGTCGGCCAACTCCGATGCGAGCGGAACCATCAGCTACTGGCTGTGGGACGCCAACCAGCTCCCCGCCTACCAGCAGTGCGCCGACGACTTCCACAAGGCCAACCCCAACATCACGATCAACGTCACCCAGACGGGCTGGGACGACTACTGGACGAACATCACCAACGGGTTCGTCGGTGGCAACGGGCCTGACGTCTTCACGGACCACCTCTCCAAGTACGGCGACTTCGTCAAGAACAACCAGCTCCTCTCCCTCGACGACGCGGTGAAGGCCGACAACGTCAACCTCGGCCAGTACAACAAGGGCCTCGCCGACCTCTGGGTCGGCCAGGATGGCAAGCGCTACGGCCTGCCCAAGGACTGGGACACGATCTCGCTGTTCTACAACAAGGACCTCATCTCCAAGGCCGGCCTCACCGCCGACCAGGTGGGAAGCCTCTCCTGGAACCCGACGGACGGCGGCACGTTCGAGAAGGCGATCGCCCACCTGACCGTGGACACGAGCGGCAAGCGCGGCGACGAGGCGGGCTTCGACAAGAACAACGTGGCCGTCTACGGCGTGGGCCTCGCCGGCTCCGGCGCCTCCGAGGGACAGACCGAGTGGAGCTGGCTGACCGGCACCACCGGCTGGACCCACACCGACAAGAACCCCTGGGGGACGCACTTCAACTTCGACGACAAGAAGGTCCAGGACACCATCACCTGGTTCCACTCCATGATCGACAAGGGCTACATGCCCAAGCTCGAGACGACGGTCGGCGCCTCCATGCCCGATGCCTTCGGCGCTGGCAAGGCCGCGATCAACGCCAACGGCTCGTGGATGATCGGCCAGTACTTCGGCTACAAGGGCATCAACGTCGGCATCGCCCCGACGCCGACCGGCCCTGACGGCAAGCGCGCCTCGATGTACAACGGCCTCGCCGACTCGATCAACGCCGCCACGAAGAACCCGGCCGCCGCGACGAAGTGGGTCGAGTACCTCGGGTCCCCGGCCTGCCAGGACGTCGTCGCGGCGAAGGCCGTCGTCTTCCCCGCAATCTCGGAGGCCGCCGACAAGGCGTCGGCAGCGTTCAAGGCCAAGGGCATCGACGTCACCCCGTTCACCCAGCAGGTGAAGGACAACACGACGTTCCTCTTCCCCATCACGGAGAACGCTGCGAAGGTTGACGGCATCATGAAGCCGGCCATGGACGCCGTCTTCTCGGGCAAGTCGCCCGCGAGCTCCCTGACCGACGCCAACAGCCAGGTCAACGCGCTCTTCCAGTAGGCCAGATCGCCGGTTCCGATCGATCCGGCCTCAGGGGCCCGGCCCGCGCCGGGCCCCTACTCTGGACTCAAGCCCACCCGTACCGCCCGCCCCACCGTCGAAAGAACCCCATGGACTCCCTCCACCTCCGTTCCGCCGGTACCAGCCTGCTCCTCGCCTTCGGTTCCGGCGAGGCCGAGATCGTCCATTGGGGCGCCGACCTCGGCGAGGCCCTCCCCGACCTCGCCGTCCTGACCCCGCCGATCCCGCACTCGGCACTCGACGTGCCGGTGGTCGCGGGCCTCCTTCCGCAGGCGTCGTCGGGGTGGCTGGGGCGTCCCGCGGTCCGCGGCAGCCGGACGGGCGACGGCGTTCCCGGCCTCTCCTTCTCCCCCGCCTTCCGCGTGGTCTCGGCTGAGTCGACCCTCGACGGCCTCGGCGCGAGGATCGTCCAGTCCGACCCCGAATCGGGGCTGAGCGTGGCCTCCGACCTGCTCCTCCATGAGGGCGGACTCCTCGAGCTCTCGCACGAGCTGACCAATACGGGCACCACCGCGTACAGCCTCGACGAGCTCGGCGCTGTGCTCCCGGTGCCGGGGGACGCCGTCGAACTCCTGGACCTCACCGGCCGGTGGTGCCGCGAGAACCATCCGCAGCGGCAGGCGATCCGCCAGGGCACGTGGGTGCGTTCGGGCCGGCACGGCCGCACGGGCCATGACTCATCGCTGCTCGTGGCTGCGGGCACGTCGGCCTTCTCCAACCGGGCCGGCCGCGTGTGGGCGGTCCACTTCGGCTGGTCCGGCAACCATGAGCAGTACCTCGATACACTCGCGGACGGCCGGCGCATGCTCGGCGCGTCCGAGCTCCTCGGCTCGGGCGAGGTGGTGCTGGCACCCGGGGCGAGCTACCGCACGCCCGTGCTCTACGCGGCGTACTCCGACCACGGCCTCGACGGCGTGACCGATGCCTTCTACCGCTGGTTCCGCGGACGCCCGCAGCACGCTGGGCCCACTGCCCACAACGCAGCCCGCCAGCGCCCGGTGGTCCTGAACACGTGGGAGGCCGTGTACTTCGACCACCGCCTCGAACCCCTCCTCGATCTCGCCGACTCGGCTGCGGAGCTCGGCGTCGAACGCTTCGTGCTCGACGACGGCTGGTTCCGTGGGCGCCGCGACGACCACGCGGGCCTCGGCGACTGGTACGTCGACGAGACGGTATGGCCCGAGGGGCTCACCCCGCTCATCGAGCGCGTCAACGCGCTGGGCATGGAGTTCGGGCTCTGGGTCGAGCCCGAAATGGTCAACCTCGATTCCGACGTGGCGCGAGCCCATCCGGAGTGGATCGTGGGCCCTGCGGCGAAGTCCCACAAGGACGGCGGCCGCCTTCCGCTCGAGTGGCGCCACCAGCACATGCTCGACCTTGCCAACCCCGAGGCCTGGCAGTACATCTTCGAGCGGCTCGACACCCTCCTGACCGAGAACAGCATCGCGTACCTGAAGTGGGACCAGAACCGGGACCTGACCGAACATGGCCACGCGGGCCGCCCCTCGGTGCACGAGCAGACCCTCGCCGCGTATCGGCTCTTCGATGCCCTCAAGGCCGCGCATCCCCGCGTCGAGATCGAGTCGTGCTCGTCCGGCGGAGCCCGCGTGGACCTGGGCATCCTGCAGCGCACGGATCGCGTGTGGGCCTCGGACTGCAACGACGCCCTCGAGCGCCAGACCATCCAGCGATGGACCCAGGCCGTACTCCCGCCCGAGCTCATGGGCGCACACGTCGGTCCGACCCACTCGCACACGACGGGCCGGATCCACGACATCTCGTTCCGCGCGATCACGGCGCTGTTCGGACACTTCGGCATGGAGTGGGACATACGGCAGGCCACGCCCGCCGAGCGCGCAACGCTCCAGCGGGCCATCGCGCTGTACAAGGCGCACCGGGGGCTCCTCCACTCGGGGGTCCGCGTCAACGCGGACCTCGCGGAGCCCAACCTCGCGCTGCACGGCGTCGTCGCGCACGACGGCGCGTCGGGGCTCTTCGCGGCCGTCGCCTTGGGCACGCTCTCGGCCGAGATGCCCGGCCGCGTGGGTATCCCGGGCCTCGACCCGGAGCGGACGTACCGCGTCCGCGCCGCGCTGCCGACGTCCGACGACGCAGACCTGGCCAACACGTTCACCCAGGTCGTGCCGCCCGTATGGCTTGCCGAGGGTGCCACCGCGAGTGGCCGCTTCCTCGCGAAGGTCGGCCTGCCGCTGCCCGTCCTGCGGCCGGAACACGCGCTACTGCTCGAGATCGCGGCGACCGAGTAGCCATGGTGCCCGGGCTGTTCGGGTCGCGGACCCTCGGCGCGGCCCTTGGCTCCCGGGCCAACGCCCTCAACGGGCTCCGCCTCGTCTTCGCCGCGGCCGTCATCGTCTCCCACGCATGGTGGCTCGGCGGCTACGGACCGGAGCCCGCGTGGTCCGGGATCAAGCTCGGCACGGCGGGCGTGATGGGGTTCTTCGCGATCTCGGGGTACCTCATCACGGTCAGCGCCGAGCGTTCCACCCTGCTGGCATTCGTCGCGGCGCGGTGGACCCGCATCTATCCCGGCCTCGCGGTCGCGGCTCTGGCGGTCGCCTTCATCGCGGCCCCGATCGGTGCACTTCTCACCCAGGGACGCTACGAGGTGCGCGGCGCACTGGCCTTCGTGGCCGCGGCCCTCACGCTCGTCGTCGGGACAACGAGGACACCGCCGATCGGGACCTCCCTCGCAGGCAACCATGATCCCTCGGACTGGGACGGACCCCTGTGGACGCTGACGTGGGAGGTACTGTGCTACGTCCTCGTTGCGGTTGCGGTCTACTCCGTCAGGAGGGCCTCGCCCGTGAGGGCACCATCCGGCAGCGCACACCACGGCAGGGCACAACGCGGGAGCGCGCGACACAGCATCGTGATCCTGTTCCTGTTCGCGCTGTTCTCCGGGGCCGTCGCCGGGAAGCTGCTCGGCAGCGGGTACGGCTCGGACCGCACCGAGTTCGTCCTCCCGTTCGTCGCGGTCTTCCTGGCCGGCGCGCTCGTGTCAACCCTGCGGAACCGGCTGCGAGTGGGTGTCGTACCAGCCGCTGCCGCGGGCCTGGCGGTCTGGGGCGCGCTGGCCACCGGCTACGGGACCGCCCTGGCCCCGCTGCCCTTCGCCTACCTCGTGCTGTGCGCGGGATCTATCCGGTCGCGGGTGGGGAATCGCTGGGACATCTCATACGGCATCTACATCTACGGGTGGCCCGTCCAGCAGCTCCTCGCGGCAGCACGGGTTCCCGCGCATGTATCGCCTCTCGCGTTCGCCGCCATCGCACTCGCCGTGGTGTGGCCGCTCGGCCTGCTCAGCTGCCTCGCGGTGGAGAGGCCAGCGCAGCGGCTGCGCGCGCGCATGCTCGGCTCGCAGCGCCCGGGCCACGGCCCACCAGAGTTTGTTTCTGAATAGTTCTGTCTGTTTCTGTTCACATCTGTGTTCCAATGCTCTAGTCTGGCGTGACGGCAGTCACATGGATCGACCCCACGAGACCGCCCTCCACGCCCTCGACGCAGAGGAACACCCGCCCCATGGATATGAACAACCTCACCCGGCGCCTCGGCGACGGGACTCCGCGCATCGCCTATGGCGCGGACTACAACCCCGAGCAGTGGCCGAGGGAGGTGTGGGACCGAGACGTCGAGCTCATGCGCGAGGCCGGCGTCAACCTCGTGAGCCTGGGCATCTTCTCGTGGGCCCTCCTCGAACCAGATGAGGGCCGCTACGAGTTCGGCTGGCTCGACGACGCGATGGACCTCCTGCATGCCCACGGCATCGCCGTGGACCTCGCGAACGCGAGCGCCTCGCCTCCACCGTGGTTCACGGTGAAGTACCCTGACTCGGCACCAGTGGACGCGCGCGGAGTCCGCCAGACCCACGGTTCCCGGCAGGCCTTCGCGGCCTGCTCCCCGGACTACCGCCGCGCCGCCGCGGCGCTCACCACCGCGATCGCGGAACGCTATGCGTCCCACCCTGCCCTGGCCATGTGGCACGTGCACAACGAGTACGGCTGCCACAACCAGCCGGACTACGGACCGCACGCCGAGCGCGGCTTCCGCGCGTGGCTCGAGCGCAAGTACAGCACCATCGAGGCCCTCAACCACGCGTGGGGCACGGCCTTCTGGTCGCAGCACTACTACGCGTGGACCGAGATCATGCCGCCGCGCCACTCGGGCACGTGGGTCAACCCAACGCACCAGCTCGACTTCGCCCGCTTCTCCTCGGACTCGCTCCTAGAGTGCTTCGAGGCCGAGGCAGAGATCCTCCGCGCGCACTCGGACAAGCCCGTCACGACCAACTTCATGGGCACGAACATGGGCCTCGCGGCGCCGATCGACTACTGGCGCTGGGCCCCAAGCATGGACGTGGTCTCCAATGACCACTACCTCATCGCAGAGGACCTGAGGAACCATCAGGAGCTCGCGCTCACGGCCGACCTCACGCGCGGCTGGGCCCAGGGCGCGCCGTGGCTGCTCATGGAACACTCGACCTCGGCGGTGAACTGGCAGCCGCGCAACATCGCGAAGGCGCCGGGCCAGATGCTCCGCAACTCAATGCAGCACCTCGCCCGCGGTGCCGACGGGATCATGTTCTTCCAGTGGCGCGCCTCGCGCGCCGGCGCAGAGAAATACCACTCCGGCATGGTGCCCCACGCCGGGACGGAGACGAAGGTGTGGCGGGAGGTCGTCGAGCTCGGCCGCGCGCTCCGGGCGGTGTCCGAGGTTGCGGGATCGCGCGTGGCCGCCGAGGCCGCGCTCGTGTTCGACACCGACGCGCGCTGGGGCGCTGAGCTCGACTCGCACCCGAGCGTCGAGGCGCAGCCCGTCCGGGAGCTGCGCGAATGGCACGATGCCCTCTACCGCTCGGGAATCACCACCGACGTGCGGCAGAGCACCGACGACCTCTCGGGCTACCGGCTGGTCGTTGCCCCGATGCTGTACCTCGTCACCGCGGCCGGCACAGCCAGTCTCCGGCGGTACGTCGAGGGCGGCGGCACGCTCGTGGTGACCTACTTCTCGGGCATCGTCGACGAGAACGACCACATCATCATGGATCCCCTCACCGGCGGCGGATACCCGGGCGCCTTCCGCGAGATGCTCGGCGTTGAGATGGAGGAGTTCTTCCCCCTGCGGGCGGACGAGACCGTCTCGCTGGGCACCGGACTGGGTAGGCGGTGGAGCGAGCTCGGACGCGCGACGACGGCCGAGACACTGGCACGCTTCGAGGAGGGCCCGACGGCGGGCTCCCCCGCCGTGACGCGGAACGCCGTCGGCTCAGGCCACGCGTTCTACGTCGCCACGACGCCGGACGACGACGCTCTGGCCGCGTTCCTGCCCCAGGTCCTGGACGCCGCGGGAATCGCCCCTGACCCTCAGCTCCTCGAGTCCCCGGACCTCGAGCTCGTGGTCCGGCGCTCGGCGGACTGCGAATGGCTCTTCGCCATCAACCACGGCCCGGGCGAGGCGCGGGTATCGGCCAGCGGAACCGAGCTCCTCTCGGGCACCCCGACGAAAGGCGAGCTGAACATCCCCGGGGGCGGAGTCGCCGTCGTGCGCCTCGATCCCACCACGCCGTGACCTTCAGGTCACAGCACCATCACACTTTCGTTTCTGATCTTTTATGAACGTTTCTGCCCACCTACCATATCCACTATGTGACGCACGTCATAGGTGACGGCGTCTCCATCCGAGGAGAGAAGCACATGAATACGCAGCGCAGCGGTTCCTCCGCCCAGATCACCCTCCCGCCCTCCCTGATGAACCGCAGGGCGCTCCTCAAGACCCTCGGCGTCGGCGCCGTGGGCCTCGCGGGCGTCCCGCTCCTCTCCGCGTGCACGGGCGGATCGGCGCCCGGCGGCGGCAGTTCCGGGTCGAAGACTGTGTCCTTCGGTTCCTCCGCCTCCGACGACGTTCCCAAGCGCGCCTACCAGGCAGTGGTGGACGCGTTCCAGAAGAAGTCGGGCGCCACCGTGACCACCAACGTCGTTCCCCACAACGACTTCCAGAACAAGATCAACTCGTACCTTCAGGGCAGCCCCGACGACACGTTCACATGGTTCGCCGGCTACCGCATGCAGTACTACGCCGGAAAGGGGCTCCTGGCACCGATCGACGACGTGTGGGAGAAGATCGGCGCGAACTACTCAGACGCCCTCAAGAAGGCCTCAACCGGCCCGGACGGCAAGATGTACTTCGTCCCGAACTACAACTACCCGTGGGGCTTCTTCTACCGGAAGAGCTTCTGGGCCGAGAAGGGCTACGCCGTCCCGAAGACCTTCGATGAGCTCAAGACCCTTGCCGCCAAGATGAAGGCGGATGGCATCATCCCGATCGGCTTCGCCGACAAGGACGGCTGGCCGGCGATGGGCACCTTCGACTACATGAACATGCGGCTCAACGGCTACCAGTTCCATGTGGACCTGTGCGCCCACAAGGAATCGTGGAACCAGCCCAAGGTCCAGTCGGTCTTCGACACGTGGAAGGCCCTCCTGCCCTACCAGGACCCGGCAGCGCTCGGCCAGACCTGGCAGGACGCGGCCAAGCTCCTCGGCGACAAGAAGACGGGGATGTACCTCCTCGGCTCGTTCGTGACCCAGCAGTTCACGGACGCCGCGGTCCTCGCCGACATCGATTTCTTCCCGTTCCCCGAGATCGCCGTCGAGGGGCAGGACGCCATCGAGGCCCCGATCGACGGGCTGCTCCTGTCGAAGAAGGGCGGCCAGAACCAGACCGCGAAGGACTTCCTCGCGTTCCTGGGCACGCCCGAGGCGCAGAACGCCTACTACGCAGTCGACTCGTCGAACATCGCTACCGCCAAGGGCGGGGACACGTCCAAGTTCACACCGCTGAACAAGAAGTGCGCGGACGCGATTTCCAACGCGAAGCACATCAGCCAGTTCTTCGACCGCGACGCGCTGCCCGCGATGGCGAACAACGTGATGATCCCGGCTCTCCAGGCGTTCATCAAGGACGGCTCGGTGGACATCAAGAACCTCGAGTCCCAGGCCGCCGCACTCTACGCGGCCCAGTAGCCGCCTCATCGCAGCGACCGTGGGGGGGGGGGCCCCCCCCCCCCC
>NZ_JAVFJK010000015.1 GCF_030908215.1 Sinomonas sp. ASV486
CCGCCCTTCGTCATGCCGGTCACGCGCGTCCAGATCCCCACGCAGCTCCGCCCGTTCGAGGCCTGGACGGCCTTCGCGGCCCGTGTGGAGTACTGAGCGGTGAGAACGCCCGGCGGCCTCCCGCGGCTTCATATACTGGGAGGCGTGCTTTCTGGACTGGTGATCGTTGACAAACCGCGCGGGTGGACGAGCCACGACGTCGTGGGGAGGGTCCGCCGGCTCGCCGGCACCCGCAAGGTGGGCCACGCGGGGACCCTCGATCCCATGGCCACGGGCGTCCTCGTCGTCGGCATCAACAAGGCCACCCGTCTGCTCTCCCACATCGTGGGTACCGAGAAGACGTACACCGCCACGATCCGCCTGGGCCAGTCCACGGTCACCGATGACGCCGAGGGGGAGATCCTCAAGGAGCGCATCGCGGCTGCGGTCACGGAGCAGCAGATCCGCGAGGCCGCGGCCCAGCTCACGGGCCGCATCCTCCAGGTGCCGAGCAGCGTGAGCGCGATCAAGGTCGCCGGCGAGCGCTCCTATGCGCGTGTCCGCGCTGGGGAGGAGGTCGCTCTCGCGCCGCGTCCCGTGACCATCTTCGCGTTCGACGTCCACGGCATCCGGCGTGAACGGGGCGGGAAGGTCCAGGACGTCGACGTCACCGTACGGTGCTCGTCCGGCACGTACGTGCGTGCCCTCGCCCGCGACCTCGGCGCTGCCCTCGGAGTGGGTGGACACCTCACGGCACTGCGCCGCACGCAGGTCGGGCCCTACGGGATCGAGCAGGCCCGCACCCTCGAGCAGCTCGCCGAAGACTTCGCACTCCTTCCCCTCTCCGTCGCCGCGCGCTCGCTCCTGCCCGTGCGCGAGCTCAGCGGCGAGGAGACGGTCGAGCTCTCCTTCGGCCGTCGCATCCCGGCGACAGGCTCGGAGGAGCTCACCGCCGCGTTTGCGCCCGACGGCGCGCTGGTCGCCCTCCTGAAGGACGTCGCCGGCCAGGCCAAGCCGGAGCTCGTGTTCGCCGCCCACGGAGAGGACGCCTGAGCGTGGACCCGTTCTTCCTCGTCGGGACAGTCCTGTGCGCGCTCTCGCTCATCCTGTGCGTCGCCGCGGTGATCACCAAGACCTATCCCGGGGACGCGGCGATCGTGTCCGTCGCCGTCGTCGAGCTGTTCCTCGTCGTCTTCGGCATCGCCGCCGGGATCCGCCAAGCGGGGGGAGAGCCGGTCCGTGGCGAGGTGTGGGAGTTCTGGGGCTATCTCGCGACCGCGCTCATCCTGCCGATCGTGGCCTTCTGGTGGGCCATCGCGGACAAGACCCGCTGGAGCAACGCGGTGCTCGGCGCCGTCCCCCTGACGATCTTTGTGATGCTGTTCCGGATGGAACAGATCTGGAACGGAGCCCCCTTCTCATGACCCCTGACACCTCCGCGCAGAAGCCCGAGCACTCGCCCCGGACCCGCAGCACCGGGCTCGGCCGCATCCTCGTGGCCGTCTACGGCGTCTTCGCGATCTCGGCGACGGCGCGCGCCGGATACCAGATCGCCACCAAGTTCTCCGATGCGCCGCTGGCGTACCTGCTGAGCGCAGTGGCAGCCGTCGTCTACATCGTCGCGACGGTCGCTATGGCCCGCCGGGGAGTGACGAGCTGGTACGTGACGCTCGGCGCGATCCTCGTCGAGCTCATCGGCATCCTCGCCGTCGGCGCGGCCAGCGTGGTCGACTCCGCAGCCTTCCCGCACGACACGGTGTGGAGCGGGTTCGGGCGCGGGTACGGGTACGTGCCGCTCATCCTGCCGTTCCTCGGGCTCGCATGGCTCTTCTACAACAGGCCGCGCAGGGCGCAGGCGTGAGCGGGTGTGCCGGGTCAAGCCGGTAGTCTTATCAGGCACACACAGGGCAACGAGGCGAGGACGATGGTCTTGATCTGGCACGGAGTGGACGAGATTCCCACGGATTTCGGGCCAACGGCCGTCACCATCGGCAACTTCGACGGCGTGCACCGCGGCCACCAGCAGGTCCTCGCCACACTGAAGTCCACCGCGCGCCACAGCGGCAGCCGTTCCGTGGCCGTCACCTTCGACCCCCACCCTGCGCAGGTCCACCGTCCCGATACCGCACCGGATCTCATCATGGGCATCGAGGACCGGTTGGCCGCCATCGCCGCCCACGGGGTCGACGCGATCCTCGTCCTCCACTACACCCTCGCATTCGCCCAGCAGAGCGCCGAGGAGTTCGTGCGCGGGATCTTCGTCGACGCGCTGCGCGCCTCGCACGTGGTGGTGGGACACGATGTCCGCTTCGGACGTGGCAACTCCGGTGATCTCGCCACGATGGAGGAGCTCGGCGCGCGGTTCGGTTTCGAGGTCGTCGTCGTCGAGGAGTTCACGGAGCAGGCGCCGGCCGCAGAGGCACGCGCCGGGACGTCGCTCGCCGACGGCGCCGCGCACCCCGCGCACGACCCGGACGACGACGCCGAGCGGCGCCGCTGCTCGTCCACCTGGGTGCGGGAGGCTCTCGATGCGGGTGACGTCCGGACGGCCTCCGAGATCCTCGGGCGGACGCACATGATGCACGGCGAGGTGGTCCACGGCGCCGCACGCGGCCGCGCCCTGGGTTTCCCGACCGCCAATCTGGCCCACGATTCGGTGGGCCACATCCCTGCCGATGGGATCTACGCGGGCTGGCTCGTCGACCAGTCCGGGACGCGCTGGCCAGCCGCGATCTCGGTCGGCTCGAACCCGACGTTCGCTGGGGTAGCACGGCAGGTCGAGGCGCACGTGATCGACCGGCCGGATGAGGCCCCCGAGGCTTTCGACCTGTACGGGCAGAGGGTCGCCGTCGAGTTCGTTGACCGCCTCCGCGGCATGGTCGCGTACCGCGGACCGGAGGCCCTCGTCGACCAGATGAAGCTCGACGTCGATCAGGCCCGCCGAGTTCTGGCCGGGGTCGGCTCAGGGGCTTAAACTTCGCGGCATGAGTGACAACTCAGCCTCCAGCAGTCCCGCGAGCCGGACCTGGTTCCGGTGGGCGGCTTTCGCCATGATTGTGGGCGGCGCCGCCATGTTCGTCCTCCAGGCCGGGGTGCTCTTCGCCTCGAGCCAGTCAGGCTATTTCGCCGTCGTGGCCCCCGCGATCGGCGTCGCCCAGCTCCTCATCGCCTTCGGCTGTGTCGGTCTCTGGTCAGACCACGCGTTCGGCGGCGGCATCATCGCGCGGACCGGTCTCGCCCTCGCGATCCTCGGTCTCGTGTTCCTCGCCATCGGCAACATCCTGACGCCATTCGGCGACCTTGCAGTGTTCTACATGGTCGCCACCGTCGCGCTCCCCGTGGGATTCCTCCTCGCCGGTGTCGCGGCGCTTCGCGGACACGCCTGGCACGGCTGGGAGCGCTACATCCCGCTCGGGGTCGGCCTGCTGCCATTCGTCCTGCTGTTCGCCTACCTCGGCGGAAGCCGGCTCGGTGAATTCGCGGTGGGCGTCTGGGGGCTTGCGTTCGTGGTGCTCGGGTGGGCCGAGCTGCGAGAGCCGCCGCTTGAGCCGGTGCGCGTCAGGGAACGCATTTCGACACGCAGGCACCGGAACCGATAGAATCCTCTGTGGCCCTCGCTGCAGTCCGTGGCGGCCTGGGCCGCACCGGGCTCTCCTTCGGGCTGATTCGAACGGATCACTCGAGCGAAGACGTTCCGGTGTTCCCCGGGGACGCGGTGTCCAGCGGGCCGCACGGCACGAAACGAGGAGTTCCAATGGCTTTGGATCCCGCCGTCAAGCAGGAAATCATCAAGGAATACGCGACGAAGGAAGGCGACACCGGGTCTCCCGAGGTCCAGATCGCCGTCCTGACCAAGCGGATCAAGGACTTGACTGAGCACATGAAGCAGCACAAGCACGACTTCCACACCCAGCGCGGCCTCCTCGCGCTCGTGGGTCGCCGCAAGCGCATGCTCTCCTACCTGCACGACACGGATATCGCCCGCTACCGTTCGCTCATCGAGCGTCTCGGCCTGCGCCGATAGTCTGAAGGAGCGGCCCGTCCTTTCGCACGGAAGGCACGGGCCGCTCCGCATCCGGGCCCCGCACTGTGCTGGGCCCGACAATTGAAACACCACCCTTTAGGGGGCACCGGCAGCCTGCGGTCCTCGGTAGTGGCTCTTGAGGGCGCCCGCAGCGGCGGGCGTGCCAAGAGCCTCGATCGAAGACCGGGTTCCGGGAAGCCTCCACCAACACGGAAACGGAGGTGCTCTCCCATGGAGGGTCCCGAGATCCAGTTCTCAGAGGCCGTTATCGACAACGGCCGATTCGGCCAGCGCGTCGTGCGCTTCGAGACGGGCCGTCTGGCCAAGCAGGCCGCCGGCGCTGCGATGGTCTACATCGACGACGACACCGCCCTGCTCTCGGCCACGACGGCCGGCAAGTCCCCGCGTGAGGGATTCGACTTCTTCCCCCTGACGGTGGACGTCGAGGAGCGCATGTACGCCGCGGGCCGCATCCCCGGCTCGTTCTTCCGCCGCGAGGGCCGCCCCTCGACCGAGGCGATCCTCGCGTGCCGCCTCATGGACCGCCCGCTGCGCCCCGCGTTCGTCAAGGGCCTGCGCAACGAGGTCCAGGTCGTCGTAACCGTCCTCGCCGTCAACCCGGATGAGCTGTACGACGCCGTCGCGATCAACGCCGCGTCGATGTCCACCCAGCTCGGCGGACTCCCGTTCTCCGGCCCGATCGGCGGCGTGCGCGTTGCGCTCGTCCACGACGAGAACGGTGCCCAGTGGGTCGCGTTCCCCAAGCACTCCCAGCTGGCCCACGCGACCTTCTCGATGGTCGTAGCGGGCCGTATCGTGGCTGATGACATTGCCATCATGATGGTCGAGGCCGAGGCCACCGACCACGCGTGGACCCTCATCAAGGACGAGGGCGCGACCGCCCCGACCGAGGAGGTCGTGGCTGAGGGCCTCGAGGCCGCCAAGCCGTTCATCCGCGCCCTCTGCGAGGCCCAGCAGGACCTCGCGGACCGTGCGGCGAAGCCCACCACGGAATTCCCGATCTTCCTCGACTACGAGGCAGATGCGTACGACGCCGTCGAGGCAGCCGCCGCCTCCAGGCTCGCCGAGGTCTTCCAGATCGCCGACAAGCAGGCGCGCGACGCGGCGTCGGACGCTCTCAAGGATGAGGTCACCTCCCAGCTCGCGGGCCAGTTCGAGGGCCGCGAGAAGGAGCTCTCCGCTGCGTTCCGTTCGGTGACCAAGAAGGTCGTGCGCCAGCGCATCCTCAAGGACCAGATCCGCATCGACGGCCGCGGACTGACGGACATCCGCCAGCTCACTGCCGAGGTCGAGGTGCTGCCGCGCGTCCACGGCTCCGCGATCTTCGAGCGGGGCGAGACCCAGATCATGGGCGTCACGACGCTGAACATGCTCAAGATGGAGCAGCAGATCGACTCGCTCTCCCCGGTCACGCACAAGCGCTACATGCACAACTACAACTTCCCGCCGTACTCCACCGGTGAGACTGGCCGCGTCGGTTCGCCGAAGCGCCGCGAGATCGGCCACGGCGCCCTCGCCGAGCGCGCCCTCGTGCCGGTGCTCCCGTCCCGCGAGGAGTTCCCGTACGCGATCCGCCAGGTGTCCGAGGCCCTCGGCTCCAACGGCTCGACGTCGATGGGCTCCGTGTGCGCCTCGACCCTGTCGATGCTCAACGCCGGTGTGCCGCTCAAGGCACCGGTGGCCGGCATCGCGATGGGCCTCGTCTCCGACGAGGTCGACGGTCAGACCCGCTACGCGGCCCTGACGGACATCCTCGGTGCCGAGGACGCGTTCGGCGACATGGACTTCAAGGTGGCCGGCACCTCCGAGTTCGTTACCGCGATCCAGCTCGACACGAAGCTCGACGGCATCCCGGCATCGGTCCTCGCCGCCGCGCTCAAGCAGGCCCGTGAGGCCCGCCTGCACATCCTCTCCGTGATCAACGCCGCGATCGATCGCCCGGACGAGCTCTCCGAGTACGCCCCGCGCATCATCGCGATCAAGATCCCCGTGGACAAGATCGGCGAGGTCATCGGCCCCAAGGGCAAGATGATCAACCAGATCCAGGAGGACACGGGAGCCGACATCTCGATCGAGGACGACGGCACCGTGCTCATCGGCGCGACCGACGGCTCCTCGGCCGAGGCGGCCCGGGCGGCGGTCAATGCGATCGCGAACCCGCAGCTGCCTGAGGTCGGCGAGCGCTACCTCGGCACCGTCGTGAAGCTCACGACCTTCGGCGCCTTCGTGTCGCTCACCCCGGGCAAGGACGGCCTGCTGCACATCTCCGAGCTGCGCAAGCTCGCGGGCGGCAAGCGCGTGGACAACGTCGAGGACGTCGTCTCCGTGGGCCAGAAGGTCCAGGTCGAGATCACGAAGATCGACGATCGCGGCAAGCTCTCGCTTGCTCCGGTCGTGGCCGAGGACGAGGCCACGTCGGCCGCCGAGCCGGCCGAGCCGGCGACCGAATCGGCTGACGCGTAGCCGCATGCCCATAGTCGAATTGCCGCTGACCTCAGGCCAGCTCGTGGACGGCGCCCCGGCGTCCACCACGATCTTCGGGAAGGAGGGCGGCGCCGTCGTGCGCCGTTCCATCCTCCCCGGGGGCGTGCGCGTCCTCACGGAGGCCATGCCCGGCCAGAGGTCGGCGTCGATCGGCTTCTGGGTCGGTGTGGGATCCCGTGACGAGGCCGCAGGCCAGCATGGGTCAACACACTTCCTCGAGCATCTGCTCTTCAAGGGAACCCAGCGTCGTACTGCCCTCGAGATCGCCTCGGCGTTCGACGAGGTGGGCGGCGAGTCGAACGCCGCGACGGCCAAGGAGAGCACGTGCTACTACGCACGCGTGCTCGACACGGACCTGCCGATGGCTATCGACGTCATTGCGGACATGATCACGTCCGCGGTCCTCGACTCCGAGGAGCTCGAGCAGGAGCGCGACGTCATCCTCGAGGAGATCGCCATGGACGGCGACGACCCGACGGACGTCGCCCATGAGCATTTTGTCGCCGCCGTCCTCGGTGAGCACCCGCTCGGGCGCCCCATCGGCGGCACGCCCGAGGCGATCAAGGCCGTCCCGCGCGAGTCGGTATGGGACCACTACCGCCGCTACTACCGCCCGGATGAGCTCGTGATCACCGTCGCGGGCGGTCTCGAGCACGACGTCGTGTGCTCGCTCGTGCTCGACGCGCTGCGGACCGCGGGCTGGACCCTCGCCGAGGGTGCGGCCCCCGTGGCGCGGCGCACGACGTCGCCCGCGGCCATCACGGGCAAGCCCGGACTGAGCGTGGTCAGGCGGCAGGTCGAGCAGGCGAATGTGATCATGGGCTGCCCGTCGATCACGGCCACCGACTCGCGCCGGTACGTCATGAGCGTGCTCAACGCGGTGCTCGGCGGCGGCATGTCGTCGCGACTGTTCCAGGAGATCCGCGAGAAGCGCGGCCTCGTGTACTCGACGTACTCGTTCGCCTCGGCCTACGCGGACGCCGGATACTTCGGGATCTACGGGGGCTGCTCGCCCGCGAAGGTACCGCAGGTCCTCGCACTCATGGCGGCCGAGCTCGAGAAGCTCGCCGAGCACGGCATCACCGACGACGAACTGCGGAAGGCCGTGGGCCAGCTATCCGGCGGGATCGTCCTCGCCCTCGAGGACACCGGTTCGCGCATGTCCCGCCTCGGTCGCGCCGAGCTCGTCTCGGGTGAGTTCCAGGACATCGAGGAGACGCTCGCCCAGATCGCGGCCGTCTCCGCGCACGACGTCCAGGAACTCGCACGGGTCCTCGCCGCCGCGCCGCGCACCACCACGGTGGTTGGCCCGTTCGACGAGACGGAGACCTTCGGGCTCGCCTGAGACCTGACCCCGCACCGTTGAGACCTGACCCGCATCGGAAGATCCAGATGCGGGGTCAGGTCTCACGTTTGCGGGGTCACCTCAGGCGAGGATGTCCTTCGTGGTGAACCTGCCGTAGGCGAGGGCCCCGAAGAACGCGACGTAGCCGAGCTGGAGCCAGGCGTTCTGCCCGAAGGAGTCCCACGAGATCGGGTCGCGCAGGAAGTCCGCAATCCCGAGCCAGTGGTCCGTGAAGAGCCATGGATGCAGCCAGTCGAGCTGGTCGAGCGCACCGAGGATCTGCGAGACCACAGCGAGCACGGCGGTCGCGGCCATCGCCCCGACCGGCACACCAGTGAGCGTCGAGGCGAACAGCCCGATCGCAGCGAGGCCCAACAGCGAGACGGTCACGTAGGCTGCCATGAGCAGGAGCCGGACCAGCGATTCGCCGGGCCCGATCTGCGCCCCCGACAAGAGCGTGGCCTGTCCGAGTGGGAACAGCACGACGCCCACAAGAACCCCTCCCAGCACGACGGCGAGTCCCGCCGCCGCACAGAACACGGCGGAGCTGAGGTACTTCACCACGAGCAGCCTGATGCGCCCGACAGGAGCTACGAGCAGATAGCGCAGGGTTCCCAGGCCCGATTCGCCCGCGATCGCATCCCCCGCGACGACGCTGACGGTCAGCGGCAGGAAGAGGGGGGTGCACACGACCAGCCCCACGACCCCGGCGAAGAGCCCGTTGTTGGTAATCTGGTCCAGGAACACGGGGCCCCGCCCGCTCGGGGGCCGTCCAGGGGCGAAGCGAACGGCGAGCCCGATGACCACTGGCACGGCGGCGAGGGCCGCAAGCATCGTCCACGTCCGCCAGCGCCCGAACAGGACGAGCAGCTCGGAGGCGAGCAGCCTTGCGGTGTGCGAGCCGCGGGCGGTGTCAGCCTCCGACATCGAATCCCTCTCCCGTGAGCTCGACGAACCGTTCCTCCAGAGTCGTGGCCTCCGCTCTGAACCCGCGTACGCGTACGCCGGCGGCGACGAGCGCCGCGACGACCGCCTCGGGGGCTGCAGGGGCAGCGGCCCGCGAGGATGCGCCGTCGCCCGCCTCTGCGGCGGGAAGCCCGACCACGGTTCCGGGCCCAGCGGGCTCGATCTCGAGCCCGAGTCCGCGCAGCACCCCGGCCGCCTCAGATGTATCCGGGGTGAGGACCTCTAGCCGGGGCCGTGCGGCGCCACGGAGCTCGTCCAGCGTGCCCTGAGCCATGAGACGCCCCGAGCGCAGCACCGCAGCGTGCGAGCAGATCTGCTCGACCTCGGCGAGGAGGTGGCTCGAGATGAAGACGGTGGTGCCGTCGTCGGCGAGGGAACGGATGAGGCTTCGGACCTCGCGCGTGCCCTGCGGGTCGAGGCCGTTCGTCGGTTCGTCGAGGACGAGGAGGGCGCGCGGTGACAGGAGCGCCGCCGCGAGGCCCAGTCGCTGCTTCATGCCCAACGAGTAGGCGTGCACCTTCTTGCCGGCCGCGTGGGAGAGGCCGACGCGCTCGAGCGCTGACCCCACGCGGGCGCGTCGGGTGCGGGCTGGGGCAAGGGGATCCGCAGTGTCGAGACGGGCGAGGTTCGCCGTGCCGCTCAGGAACGGGTAGAACGCCGGCCCCTCGACGAGAGCCCCCACCCGCGGAAGGACACCGCCCGCCGCGCGCGGCATGGGCAATCCGAGGACCTCGGCCTGCCCGGCAGTCGGGGACACGAGGCCGAGCAGCATCCGGATCGTGGTGGTCTTGCCTGAGCCGTTCGGCCCGAGGAACCCGAACACCGACCCTCTCGGCACAGTCAGGCTCAGGTCATCGACGGCGGCGTGAGCGCCGAACCGCTTCGTGAGACCGTGCGTCCGGATCGCCGCAGCGCCCTCGCCGTCACCCACGACGCCGTCACCCACGACGCCGTCATCCATGACGCCGCTCTCGGCGGCCCGCAGTCGCCGTCACTTCGCAGTGGTGCCCGAGGCCTTGGCCTCGAGCGTCGACGCCGGGACCGCCCCGGCGAGGACCCGACCGTCGTTCGCGAGGAAGACCGTGAACAGCGACGACGAGATCACCCGTCCGCCGGCGGCGGGGGTGGACAGCTGCTTCACGAGGGGCTGATCGGTGAAGCCCGCCGGAACCTTGTCCTTCGGGATCACGACGACGGCGTCCCACCCCTGAGGCGTGCCGGCGGCCGGCTTCTGCGACGGGTCCTTTTGCGGGTGGTCCTTCTGCGCCTGACTCGCCGCACCCGGCGACGCGGGCAGCCGCTGTTCAGTGATCTTCGCGCCGGGCGGCGGACTGAACGCGAACACCGAAGCGTCCGGCGCCTTGAGGTCCAGCTGGGTGTAGGCGGCATGGAATGCGGGCGCCTGCTGGCCCTTGGCGAAGACGTCGACGGCCAGGGGGAGCCCGGTCTGGGCCTCGACTGCGATCTTCACCCGGGCAATGAGCGTTCCGGAGGCCTTGGGCGTCAGGACGAGGGTGTAGGAGCTGTGCCCCGCCACCGCCGTCGGTGCGCCGAGCGAGACGTCGGTGCTCGCATCCGCTGCGGCGAGGAACCGCTGGGCGAGCTGCTCAGGGGTCATCGCCGGCGTGCCCGGCGCTGTCTCGGCCGATCCGGCCGGGAGAGTCACGTGGGTCACGGTGTTCGCCGAGGAATCATAGGTCCAGGCGTCCGAGCCGTTGCGGATGGCATCGCGCTCGGCGAGCTGGTCCATGACCTGGACGCGGATCCTGGCAGGCCCGTCTGCGTAGACCTTCGCGGTGTGCGGCACCGTGAGGAGCTCGAGGAGCGCGGCTTCGGAGCCGAGGGTCGAGCTGCCTTTCGCTGCGCCGAGCGCCTGGCCGGGGATCGACGGCAGGCCGAGGTCTGCGGTCTCCTCGAGCGTTCCGGAGAACTGCCGGGCGGTGTGGCCCGCGGCGAGGGCAAGGACCTGCGCGGGGGTGGCAGGAGGCGGCGGGGACACCGCGGTCGCCCCTGATGCGAGCAGCCCCATGGCCACGACGGCCGGGACCGCGGCGGCCGGGATCCAACGGACCCAACGGCGGTTCACAGTGACCTGCATGACGACCTCCCCGATGACTCTGCTTCAACGCTACGCCGCCTGCACGCACGTGTCGTCATCCTCGAGAGGGATCTGACGTCGGTGCCGTCTGGCCCGTCAGCCCCCGGCGAAGGGCGGAAGCACGTCCACGACGTCGCCGTCCGCGAGCCCGCGGGAGCGGTCCTTCGCCGCGACCTCGTTGACCAGGAACGAGCACCTCCGCAGCACGTCGGCGAGCGCCGGCGCGGTGGTCGGGGTGCCCGCCCCACCAGCCGGAACGCGGACGACGGCGAGCGCTGCTTCGAGCGCGTCGCCCAGGGTCGCGCCGTCGGGCGCCTCGAGGGGCTCCTCGCCGACGCCGGCGGCGGCCTGGGCCGCGGCGTAGTACCGCAGGGTGATTTGCACTGCTGCTCCTCAAGATGCCGAAAGATGCCGAGGGGTTCGGGCCCCGTCAGCCGCCGATCGCGGACATCGACCGGTCGGGCTGGACAAAATCATCGGCGCCGAGCCCCGTGTGGCCCATGCCGTGTGCCTTGGGCTTGAGCCACATGGCCTCCTGCCACCGCTGCGCGACCTCCTCGTCGGTCGCGCCGGAGCGCAGGAGTCCGCGGAGGTCCACCTCCTCGTGGGAGAAGAGGCAGCTCATGACCTTGCCCTCGGCCGTGATGCGCGTGCGCTTGCAGTCCGAGCAGAACGGCTCGGTGACGGAGGCGATGATGCCTACCGTCCCGAGCGCCGGGCCCTGACCGCCCGAGGAGGGCGCGCCGTCGCGCGTCTCGCCGTCCAGGGGGCGGACCTCGAACCGCTCCGCGGGCGCGCCGTCACGGGCCCGCGGGTCGGGGGAGAGGCGGAAGCGCGTCGAGAGGACCTCGCGGACCTCGCCGGCGGTGACCATTCCCCGTCGGGTCCAGCCGTGGTCCGCGTCGAGCGGCATCTGTTCGATGAACCGCAGCTCGTATCCGCGCTCGAGGCACCACGCCAAGAGCTCCGGCGCATCGGCATCGTTGATGCCGCGCATGAGGACCGCGTTGATCTTGACCGGCCCGAGTCCAGCGGCGGCGGCCGCCTCGATGCCCGCGAGAACGCGGTCGAAGAACGGCCGGCGGGCCAGCTGGGCGAAGGTCTCGGGGTGCAGCGTGTCGAGCGAGACGTTGATGCGCGACAGGCCGGCCTCCTTGAGCGGCGCGGCCTTCGCGTCAAGGCCCACGGCGTTCGTGGTCAGGGCGATCGGCAGGTCCGGATGGGCTGCGCGCAGGGCGGCGACGATGTCCACCAGATCCGCGCGGACGAGCGGCTCGCCGCCCGTGAGCCGGAGCTCGCGCACCCCCAGCAGGCGGACGCCGATTCCCACGACACGTGTGATCTCGTCCGCGGAGAGGACCGCGTCCTTGGCGAGCCACGGCAGCCCCTCGGCCGGCATGCAGTACGAGCAGCGCAGGTTGCATTTGTCCGTGAGGGAGAGCCGCATATCCGTAGCGACCCGCCCGAACCGGTCTACGAGGCTGGGAAAGCCGTCAGGCCTGTCCGCCGCGCGCGGGTCCGCACGCGGCGCGTCCGAGGCACGCAGTCGCGGGATGCCGAGCTCAACAGTCATGCATCTACGGTACGCCAGTGGGACGGGCCACGTGCTGGACAGCGCGTTACCCGGTGGGGCGTCACCGTGACGTAAGGAATCGGCCGGAGTGGCGGTGCCTCGCACACCTATTCTGGACACATGAGCCTCGAGCCCCGTCCTGCCGCGCCCCCCGGGCGGTCCGCGACGCGGGGCCGCACGGTGTTCGCGGCCCTCGCCGGTGTGCTTGCGGCGGCCGCGGGGGTGCTTGCGGGTGAGCTGGGCGCGGCCCTCGTGAGCCCGTCGCTGAGCCCGGTCTCCGCTGTGGGAGGCGCCGTCGTCGACTTCGCCCCGCCCGCAGCGAAGGACTGGGCCATCCAGGCCTTCGGCACCGGGGACAAGGCGTTCCTCGTCACCGTCATCGCGATCGTCATCGCGCTCTTGGGGGCCGCTGCGGGTTTGCTCGAACTGCGCCGCGCGGGGTTGGGGGTGGGGCTCGCTGGCCTGATCGGGCTCGTGGGCCTGGCCGCGGTGGCGACGCGTTCACTCTCCTCGGCACCCGCGTGGGTGTGCGCGCTGATCGCCGGGGCCGTCGCGATGTCGTTGGTGCGCTGGCTCGTGGGCCGGCTGCGGCGCGAAGCGACGGCGGGCACAGCGCACGACGCCGCCGGCGCGCGGCCCGCGTCGATGGAGCCTTCCGCGTCGGTGGAGTCTCCCGCGTCGGTGGAGCCTCCAAGTTCGGCGGAGTTTCCCACGTCGGCGCGGCCGACAGGTCCAGTGCCGGAGGGCTGGGGGACTGCCCGATTCCCACGCCGCGGCTTCCTGCGGGCCTTTGCCGGGACGGCCGTCGTCGTCGCGCTGGGAGGTGCGGTCACCGCCGTCGTGCGCGGGGCCTCGCTGGCCGCAGCCGCCGCGCGCGAGGCGCTCCGCCTCCCGACGCCCGCGGATCCGGCCCCGGCGATCCCCACAGGCGCCGAGGTCGGTGTGCACGGCGTGTCGCCCCTGGTGACCGCCAACCCGGACTTCTACCGGATCGACACGGCCTTCGTGGTCCCCTCCGTGGACGCCACCGGCTGGCGGCTCGCGGTCACCGGCCTCGTCGACCATCCGCTGACGATCACGTGGCAGGAACTCCTCGCGCAGCCGCTCGTGGAGCGTTACGTGACGCTCACGTGCGTGTCTAACGAGGTGGGGGGCACGCTCATCGGCAACGCGCGATGGCTCGGATGGCCCGTCCGCGAGCTGCTCGCGAGGGCCCAGCCCCAGTCCGGGGCGGACATGGTGCTCTCCCGCAGCGTCGACGGTTTCACCGCCGGCACCCCGCTCGAGGCCCTCACCGACCCCGGACGGGACGCGCTCCTCGCCGTCGCGATGAACGGAGAGCCGCTCCCGCCCGAGCACGGCTTCCCCGTTCGCCTCGTGGTGCCGGGACTGTACGGCTACGTGTCCGCCACGAAATGGGTGACTGAGCTCAAGGTCACCACCTTCGCGGCAGACACGGCCTACTGGAGCACGCGCGGCTGGAGCGAGAAGGGCCCCGTCAAGACCGCGTCGCGCATCGACGTCCCGCGCCGGGGAACGCGTGTCGCAGCGGGGGATGTCACGGTGGCCGGGGTTGCCTGGGCGCAGCATCGCGGCATCGCCCTCGTCGAGGTGAAGGTGGACGACGGCGCGTGGCAGCCCGCGCGGCTCGGCACCGGGATATCCCGGGATACTTGGTACCAATGGGCCGCATCGGTCCGGCTCGCGCCCGGCCAGCACCGGGTCGCCGTCCGTGCGACCGACGGCGACGGCCAGGTCCAGACCCCCAACGTAGCCCCGCCCGCCCCGGACGGCGCGACGGGCTACGACATCATTGAGCTGGAGGCCACATGACAGAGCCCGCGGCGGGCACCGGCCCCGCGCACGTCCACAACCATCTGGAGACCGGGACGGGCAAGGGCGTCCACGAGAACGCCGGGGCAGGGCACCGGAGCGCACAGGAGCGCCGGAGCGTCCAAGAGCACCGCGCACGGATCGCCGCACTGATCGCGCCGCTGGCTGCGCGGCCACTCGAGCGGCTGCCGCTCCGTGCGGCGCTGGGCACGGCTCTGGGCTCCGACCTCGTGGCGCCCGTGGACCTGCCCCCGTTCGACAATTCGCAGATGGACGGTTTCGCGGTCCGGTCCGTTGACTTCGAGGGGACTGTAGGCGGGGGAGTACGGGAGTTCACGGTCGGGGCAGCCATTCCTGCAGGTGCGGTGCCTGTGCCGCTCGCCCCGGGGCACGCTGCGCCCATCATGACCGGGGCGATGATGCCCGAGGGTGCGGACGCCGTAGTACCCGTCGAGCGGGCCGAGCCGCCCAAGTTCCCCGAGGAGGGCGCAACGGTGTCCCTCCCCTCCGTGGAGGCGGGCACCTACGTGCGGCGCACCGGGAGCGACGTGGCCGCGGGCGCCGTCGTGCTCGCGGCCGGCACCGCGATGGGGGCTCCCCAGATCGGCCTCGCCGCCGGCCTCGGCCTCTCAACGGTGCCTGTGCGCCGTCCGGTGCGGATCACGCTCCTGAGCACCGGTGCCGAGCTGGCTACCGCCGGCGCGCGGCTGGCGCCCGGACAGATCTATGACGCGAACGGGATGCTCCTGTGGGCCGCCCTGCGCGAGGCAGGGATTGCGGCCGCGAACGTGGCTGTGCGCAGCGACGATCCCGATGAGCTGCGGCGCGAACTCGAGAGGCTCGCGGGGCTCGAGGGGGAGGCGCGGCCGGACGTCGTCATCACCACGGGAGGCGTCTCGAAGGGCGCGTTCGAGGCGACCAAGCTCGCCCTCGACGGGCACGACGTTGAGTTCGCCCACCTCGCGATGCAGCCCGGCGGTCCGCAGGGCCTCGGGACCTTCGAGGGACTGCCGGTCGTCGCCTTCCCCGGGAATCCCGTGAGCTGCTGGATCTCGTGGGAAGTGCTCCTGCGCCCCGTCCTCGCCGAGCTCTTCGGTGCGCCGCGGGGCCGGCGCCGCCTGAGGGCGCCGCTGGCCGAGGCGCTCACGTCGCCGCCCGGGAAGCTCCAGGTGCGGCGCGCCAGGCTGCGCGCCGACGGATGCGTCGAACTCGTCGGGGGGCCGGGCTCGCACCTCCTCGGCGCCCTCGCGGCCTCGGACGCCCTCGCCATGGTGCCCGATGGCGTCACCGAGCTCGAGGTCGGCGCCGAGGTGGAAGTATGGCTCACGTGAATGACACCCCGCAGAATCCGCCCACTCCGCCGCGAGGCTCCGGTCCCCGGCTCACCCACGTGCGCGCGGACGGCAGTGCACACATGGTCGATGTGAGCGGCAAGCTGGAAACCACGCGCGAGGCCACGGCCCAGGCGGTCCTGACAACCACGCCCGAGGTCATGGCGCTCCTCACGGAGGGCGGCCTGCCCAAGGGCGATGCGTTCGCGGTGGCTCGGGTCGCAGGCATCATGGCGGCCAAGAAGACCCCTGAACTCATCCCGCTGTGCCATCCGCTGCCGCTCACCAAGGTCACGGTCGACTTCGAGTCGGGCTCCACCTCGGTGACCGTGCTCGCGACCGTCAAGACCCGTGGCGTGACGGGGGTAGAGATGGAGGCCCTCACCGCCGCGTCGATTGCGGCCCTCGGTGTCTACGACATGGTCAAGGCGGTCGACAAACACGCGGTCATCTCCGAAGTCAAGGTCCTCGCGAAGTCCGGGGGCAAGAGCGGGGACTGGACGCTCGGGGAGACCCGATGAGCCCGCTCAGGCGCGCAGGAATCATCATTGCCTCGACGCGCGCGGCGACGGGCGTGTACGAGGACCGGACGGGTCCGGTCATTGCCGACTGGCTCGCAGAGCATAGCTTCGAGGTCATCCCGGCCGCCGTGGTTCCGGACGGCCCCAGCGTCGGGGCGGCCCTGCGGGCGCTGCTCGCGCTCGAGCCCGCGCTCATCGTCACGAGCGGGGGCACCGGCCTGAGCCCCGACGACGTCACGCCTGAGGAGACGCTGCCCCTGCTCGACCGCGAGGTCCCGGGCCTTATGGAGGCCATTCGGGCCGCCGGACTGGACAAGACGCCGCTTGCCGCTCTGTCCCGCGGGTACGCGGGCATCGCGGGGGGGACCTTTGTGGTGAACCTTCCCGGCTCGCCGTCGGGTGTCATGGACGGGCTGTCCGTTCTCGACCCGATCATTGGACACGTCTGCGACCAGGTCGCGGGAAGGGGAGGCAGCCATGACCATGCCGAGTGAGGGCCTGCCAGCCGAGGGTATGGCCGGCGCAGCCCCTGGCGGCTCCATTTCCGACGCTCGAGCCGGTGGCGCCCTTGCCGACGATGCGGCCAGTGCGGACGCCTCAGTCGAGGTGGTCCACGCTGCGGTGACCTCCGAGCCGCTCGACGAGGCCGCTGCGCGCGCCGCCGTCGACGCCGCCGACGCGGGCGCCGTCGTGCTGTTCTCCGGCGTGGTCCGCAACCATGACGACGGCCGCGGCGTCACGCGGCTGACGTACACCGCCCACCCGACGGCTGAGGCGACGCTGCGAGGCGTCGTCGAGACTGTCATCGCCGAACACGGGCAGGCCCACGGCGCGTCCGAGCGCGCGATGCGGGTGTGGATCGCGCACCGGATCGGGGAACTCGCGGTGGGCGACGCCGCGTTCGTGTGTGCCGTCTCGGCGGCGCACCGGGGCGAGGCCTTCCGGCTCTGCTCCGACCTCGTGGACCGGGTCAAGGCCGAGGTGCCGGTCTGGAAGGAGCAGTTCTTCGAGGGCGGCGGGAGCGAATGGGTGGCCGCCCTCGGCTGACCAGTAGGCTTGGGCGCATGGCAGAACGACTTCCCGTAGCAGTGCTGGGCGCGAACGGGCGCATGGGTTCCGAGGCAGTGAAGGCAGTCAACGCTGCGGATGACCTGGAGGTCGTCGCGGCGCTCGGCCGGGGCGACTCGCTCGATGATCTCGTCGATGCCGGAGCGCGCTACATCGTAGACCTCTCGATCCCCGACGCGACCGAGGCGAATGTGCGCTTCGCGGTCGAGCACGGCATGCATGCCGTCGTGGGGACGACGGGGTGGGACACCCCCCGGCTCGACTCGCTCGCGGCGCTCCTGGGCGAGCACCCCGGCGTCGGGGTGCTCATCGCCCCCAACTTCGCGCTCGGTTCAGTGCTCGCCTCGGCGTTCGCCGCGAAGGCCGCGCGGTACTTCGAATCCGTCGAGATCGTGGAGCTCCACCATCCGGACAAGGTGGATGCACCGTCCGGCACCGCAATCCGCACCGCGCAGCTCATCGCGGCAGCGCGCGCCGAGGCCGGCGTCGGCCCCTCGCCCGACGCCACCACGAAGCAGCTCGACGGCGCGCGCGGTGCCGACGTCGACGGCGTGCGCGTCCACGCGGTGCGCCTCCGCGGGCTCGTCGCGCACGAGGAGGTGCTCCTCGGCGGCGTTGGCGAGCAGCTGACCATACGGCACGACTCATTCGACCGTGTGTCCTTCATGCCCGGCGTCATCCTTGGCCTGCGCACGGTGGCCGACCACCCCGGGCTGACCGTGGGCCTGGACGGCTACCTGGACCTCGGGCTGTGAGCTCGGTGGACGCGCCGAAGGCGAGCATGGCCTGGGGCTGGATCCGGGCGAACAAGGTCAAGATCGGTGTCGCTGCCGTGACCCTCCTGCTCGTCTTCTACCTCATCGTCACGTTTGACCGGGCCCGGATCCTCCTCATGGACCCGCAGCCGGTGGCCAAGGGCATCGGGCTCGCCTACCTCGTGCTGCCGGTCGTCGGTGCCTGGGCTCTTGTGCGCGAGCTGTCCTTCGGCGCGAGGCTCGAACGCATGGCCAAGGAGCTGGACGCCGAGGGCGGACTCCCCGAGGACAACCTGCCGCGCACCGCCGCCGGTCGGATCGTCCGCACTGCAGCCGACGCCGAGTTCGAGCAGTACCGCGCAGAGGCCGAGGCGGCACCGGACGATTGGCGCTCCTGGTACCGGCTGGGCCTCGCCTATGACGCCTCCGGGGACCGAAAGCAGGCTCGTTCCTCGATGCGCCGGGCGATCTCGCTCTACCGCGCCCCGTAGCGGCAACGCGGTGCCCGCTGCCGCCCCGGCTCCTCAGCGTCTGGCGGGGCGCCGGGCAGCGGCGTCCTCGCCTGTCCGCGCGGCCAGCCCCAGCCGGGTCGCGGCGTGTGAGATGGCCTCGAGCGGGCCGCGCCACCCATTGGCCCGCACGAACAGGCCGATCGCGAGTGCGGCGGCGATGTGAACGGCCAAGAGCGACTCAGGGGTGAGGTGGGCTGCCTCGGCGAAGGGGGTGGAGAGCGCCCACACGTGCGCCGTGTAGAGCGTGAGGGTCATGGCGCCTGCGCCGGCGAGCGGCAGGAGGATTCCGCTGCGGGCTAGCGGCCCGATCCTCGCCACGAGCAGGAACGCGCCAATCGCGGCAGCGGACGTCGCCGACGTATGCAGGAGATCGAGCGTCGTGCCCGAGTGCGGAGACGCCGTCGTGAGCCACCACCACGTCCCGGTCTGCTCGACGCCGGCCAGATTGGCCTCGAGCATGGCCTGAAGTGGCCAAAGCCGGGCCTGGCCGGTCGCGAGCAGGGCGTTGATGCCCCCGAGGGGTATGAGCAATGCCCAAGCGCTGGCCTTGGCGACGACGGCGACCGCGGCGCCGCCCACGAGCATCCACACCTGGGTTGCGGCGCGCGTGAGATCGGCCTGCCCGATCCACAGCCCCACGAGAAGATAGCCGAACCACTGCAGCACGGGGTAGTAGCCAGTCACCATGAGGTCTGCGAGGAGGCGTGCTGGGTCGGCGACGTCGGCCCACACGGGATTGTGCCCGAGCTGCATCCGAACAGGCCCGTCGAGGAGAACGGGCCGTACGAGGTAGGCCACGACCGGCGCGATGAGGATCCACGCTGCCGCGAGCAGCCCGAGGGCCTGGCGGCGCAGGGCCAAGACAGGGAGCGCGCACCAGAACAGTACGGCGTACTGGACCAGGATCACGGCGACATCGACCTTGACGAGACCCACCGTGAGCCCGATCGCGGCCACCACTGCCGCGCGGAGGGCGAGGCCCAGCCGATTCCGGACCGCGGGAACCCGCCCCAGTGCGAGGGAGATGCCTGCGAGCACGGCGAACAGCGCAGCTGCGCGGCCCGAGAACACCAGTCCCACCCAGGTGGCGGCCCACTGCTGGGTGGCGTTGCTCTGTTCCAAAGTGGGCAGGATGTGGGTCGCGATCATCGCGAGCAGCGCGGCGCCCCGGGCCATGTCGATTCCGTCGAGCCTCGACACCCGTGCCGTCGGCGTTCGCGGCCTGTGGCCAGCGGCCCGAGGGGAAGCCGATCGTCCGCCCATGGGACCGATCGTCTCACGCCCGCCTCATCCGCGGCCGATTCCCTGTGGCGGCCGATTCTCTGCGACGGCCGATTCTCTGCGGCGGCCGATTCGCTGGGACGGCCGGAACCCCGTGAGCTGCCGCCCGAAGTGCGGGGTGATCCAAGGACACCTCGTGAGTTTCGGTGCGAATGATTGCACCTCGAAGATATGTTCGATTAGCATGGGCTCATGAGCGGGGCGAGCGACCAGCAGGCGGGTGAGACGAGGACCGGTGAGGCGAGCACCGGTGACATCAGGATCAGTGAGTTCACGGCCAGTGAATTCAAGCCTGGCACTGTCAGAACCGGCGACCTCAGAACCAGTGATCTCCCCACCGGTGATTCCCAGGCTGGTGGTCTCGAGGCATCCCGGCAACGTCAGCCTCCGCGGAGTCCGCTGCCCGCTCAGCAGCTTCCCACCGCCCCGTTCCTGTCCCCCGGGGCGGTGGGATACCTCTCCCGGCAGCTGGTGGAGAGGGTGGTAGGGCGGGACCCCTCGGTTCACGCGTGGCGTGCCGGGGGTCCGGTCCTGCTGGGGGACCCTCCGCCCGGCGAACTTGCACGCAGGCTGTCGGAGGCGGACATCGCGTTCCTCACGAAGGGCGAATTGGAGGCATTCCTTCGTGCGTGTGGCACTCTTCAACGCTGGGTGACCGTGCGGGCACGGGCGGCGGGTTCGGAGCTCGGCGCCCGGGGCCGGGCCGGCGCGTGAGGCGTCCCGCCGAGCGTGGGGTGCGGCCGACGGGGAAGCCATGGCCGTAGGCGGTGATCGGCGTTCTGTGCTGCCTGCGGGGGTGACCTAGGATGGCGTTATGTCCGCCGAGCTGACCGTCGCTGCCGTGCAGTCTGTGGCCCTACCCGGCGGGGTGAGCGCGAACGTCGACGAGCACATCCGGCTGCTCGAGGACGCAGACGGGCACGGGGCGAGGCTCGCAGTGTTCCCCGAGCTGTCTCTCACCGGATACGACCTCGACCTCCTGGCAGACGAATCGGCCTGGCTCACGAGCCCATCGGCGCAGCTCGGGGAGCTCCAAGCGGCGTGCGAGGACATGGGTATCGCGGCCGCGGTGGGAGCGGCCGTCCGCGAGCCCGATGGCACGCCGCGGCTCGCAACCATCCTGGTCCGTCCCGGCACGGCGCCGCTCATTGCCCCCAAGATGCACCTCCATGGGGCGGAGAAGGACCTGTTCGAACCGGGGAGCCGGCCAACCGTCGTCGACATCGACGGCTGGAACGTGGCCTTCGCGGTGTGCTTCGACGCCGCCCATCCGAGCCACGCGGAGCAGGCGGCGGCCGCGGGCGCCGACCTCTATGCGGCGTCGGCCGTCTACGTCGTGGGGGAGGAGCGCCGGCTGGACCTCCACTTCGGGGCCCGCGCCATGGAGAGCCGGTTCTTCGCGCTGCTGGCAAATGCCGGAGGCGCGAGCACCCTCGGAGAATCGTGTGGGCTCAGCGGCATCTGGGGGCCGGATGGGCACCGGATGGTGACGGCAGCGGGGACCGGCTCAGAGGTTGTGCCCGCTGTCCTGTTCCGCTCGGCGCTCACGAGGTACCGCCACCCGTCCTGACCTGCGTTGCCCAAAGCACCAGTGCACACGGTAACGTTCTGTGCATGGCTTCAACGGATTCCCCGACGCGTACTTTCGGCACCCTCCTCACTGCCATGGTGACTCCGTTCACCACTGACGGCGAGGTTGATTACGATGCTGCGGGCAATCTGGCGGCCAAGCTCGTCGACGATGGCTGCGATGGCCTCGTGGTGACGGGCACGACGGGCGAGACCTCGACCCTCACCGACGAAGAGAACCTGGGCATGTTCAAGGCGGTCCTCGAGGCCGTTGGCGGTCGGGCCAAGGTGATCGCCGGGACCGGCACGAATGACACTCGTCACTCCGTGAACCTTTCGCGCAGGGCCGCCGAGCTCGGCGTCGATGGCCTCCTCCTGGTCACGCCGTACTACAACAAGCCCAGCCAGGAGGGCGTCCAGGCCCACTTCGAGGCCATCGCCTCCGCCACCGACCTCCCGGTGATGCTCTACGACATCCCGGGCCGCAGCGCGATCCCGATCGCGACGGAGACCATCTTCCGGCTCGCAGAGCACCCCAACATCAAGGGCCTCAAGGATGCCAAGGCAGACTTCGGTGGGCTCACCCGCGTGCTTGCCGCGACGGACCTCGCCGTCTACTCGGGCGACGACGGTCTCACGCTGCCGTGGATGGCCGCGGGCGCGCTCGGCGTCGTCTCCGTCACGGCGCACGTCGCCACGAAGCAGTTCCGATCGCTCGTCGACTCGGCCCTCGCGGGCGACTTCGCGACCGCCCGCCGGATCCATTTCGAGCTCGACCCGGTGATCCGCGGCGTCATGACCCGAGTCCAGGGTGCCGTCGCGGCCAAGCAGATTCTCAAGTGGCAGGGAGTCCTGCCCAACTCCGTGGTCCGTCTCCCCCTCGTGGAGCCGGGCGACTCGGAGCTGACCCTCATCCGCAACGACCTTGGCGAAGCCGGAATGGACTTCGCCGCCTAGGAGCAGCACAAGCATGACCCAACGAGCCCTGTCCGTCCTCACCACTCCGCCCCGGCTCCCGTCGGGGACACTGCGGGTTGTCCCGCTCGGCGGACTTGGTGAGGTCGGGCGGAACATGGCCGTCTTCGAGATCGAGGGCAAGCTCCTCGTCGTCGACTGCGGCGTCCTCTTCCCCGAGGAGACGCAGCCCGGCGTCGACCTCATCCTCCCGGACTTCTCGTACATCGAGGACCGCATCGACGACATCCTCGCCGTCGTGCTGACCCACGGCCACGAGGACCACATCGGCGGCGTGCCGTACCTCCTGCGCCGCCGCCGGAACATCCCCCTCGTCGGTTCGCAGCTCACGCTCGCGCTCGTCGAGGCGAAGCTCGCCGAGCACCGCATCACTCCCGTGCTGCGCATCGTCGAGGAAGGGCAGGTCCTCGACTTCGGCCCGTTCCAGACCGAGTTCGTGGCAGTGAACCACTCGATCCCGGATGCGCTCGCGGTGTTCATCCGCACCGCGGGCGGGACCGTGCTCCACACTGGCGACTTCAAGATGGACCAGCTGCCGCTCGACGGTCGTATTACCGACCTGCGCCACTTCGCTCGCCTGGGCGAGGAAGGCGTGGACCTGTTCATGGCCGACTCGACGAATGCGGACGTCCCCGGCTTCACCACCGCGGAGAAGGAGATCGGCCCCACGCTGGACCGCCTCTTCGGGCAGGCCCGCAAGCGCATCATCGTGGCGAGCTTCTCCTCGCACGTCCACCGCGTGCAGCAGGTGCTCGACGCCGCGCACCACCACGGCCGCAAGGTTGCCTTCGTGGGTCGGTCGATGGTGCGCAACATGGGCATCGCCTCGAAGCTGGGCTACCTCGACGTGCCCCCGGGCATCCTTGTCGACGTCAAGGCGATCGACAGCATCCCGGACCACCGCCTCGTGCTCATGTCGACCGGATCGCAGGGCGAGCCGATGGCAGCCCTGTCACGGATGGCGAATGGCGACCACCGCGTCCAGGTGGGTGAGGGCGACATGGTGATCCTCGCGTCGTCGCTCATCCCGGGCAACGAGAACGCCGTCTTCCGCGTGATCAACGGCCTCCTCAAGCTCGGCGCGGCCGTGATCCACAAGGGGATGGCCAAGGTGCACGTCTCGGGCCACGCGGCGGCCGGCGAGCTCCTCTACTGCTACAACATCGTGGAGCCCCTCAACGCGATGCCCGTGCATGGCGAGACCCGCCATCTCATCGCCAACGGCAACCTCGCGCTCGAGACGGGCATGGAGCCTGAGAGTGTCATCCTTGCGGACAACGGCACGGTGGTGGACCTCGCCGACGGCGTCGCGAAGATCGTCGGCCAGGTCGAGGTCGGCTTCGTCTACGTCGACGGCAGCAGCGTCGGAGAGATCACCGACGTCGACCTCAAGGACCGCCGCATCCTCGGCGAGGAGGGGTTCATCTCGGTCATCACCGTGGTGAACCGCTCGACGGGCAAGGTCGTCTCGGGTCCCGAGATCCACGCCCGCGGTGTGGCCGAGGATGATTCGGTGTTCGACGAGATCATCCCGAAGATCAACCAGGCCCTCGAGGAGGCCATCCTCGCCAAGTCGGACCACACGGCCCACCAGCTGCAGCAGGTGGTTCGCCGCGTGATCGGCACCTGGGTCGCCCGCAAGCTGCGCCGCAAACCGATGATCATCCCCGTGATCCTCGAGGCCTGATCCAGCAGGATCGGGCGAGCTCAAGGCCGCCGCTCCCGTGGATATCCGCGGAGGCGGCGGCCTTTCGCGATACGGTGGCCAATATGGCGACTCGTACCTCTCCCACGCCACCGACCCGGTCGAACCCCTCACGGCCGGCCCCGCGGTCGAACCAGGCCACCGGCGCAAAGGCGGGCGGCCGGTCCGGCGGCGCGGCAACCCGGGGCAAGACGGGCAGGGGAAGCACGACGTCGCGCGGGGTCACCACGACCGACACAGGCCAGCCGTGGCTCGCCCGCGTGATCGGCGGCGCGTGGGGTGCCCTCGCCCACGCCGTCGGGGGAGGGGCGCGCCGCATCGGGACCGATGTGAGTGACATCGACCCCAGTGAACGCCGCGACGGCGCGGCACTGTTCAACCTGGTCCTCGCCGTGTTCGTGGCCACCTTCGCCTGGTGGGGCTGGACGGGCTGGTTCCCGGACGCGGTCTACGCGGTGGTCAACGGGACCTTCGGGTGGGTCTCACTGCTCCTGCCGCTCATGCTCGGTGTGTGTGCGTTCCGGCTGTTCCGCAAGCCGGAGGACCACCGGGGCAACAACCGCGTGGGCATTGGGTTCCTCGTCATGACGTTCGCCGCGACTGGCCTCGCGCACGTGTTCGGCGGCCTCCCCTCGGCGGTCAACGGCTTTGACGGACTCCGTGCGGCCGGCGGCATGCTCGGTTTCCTCGCCGCCTCCCTGCTCGCAGCGATCCATCCCGCGGTTCCCGTCGTCATCTACTCCGTGCTCGTGTTCATCTCGGTCCTCATCGTCACCGCAACTCCGTTCGCCGCGATACCGAGGCGCATCCGTTCCTCGTGGGAGCACCTCATGGGGCTCGACCTGCCCCCCGAGGAGCAGGACGGGCATGACCGCAGCTACCTGTACGACTCGGAGCGCCGAGCCAAGGACGCCCGCGAGAAGCCCAAGAGGCGTCGCCTGTTCGGGAAGGACCGGGACGACCAGGACGGGCGCCCCGAGGGATTCGCCGGGGACGAGCCCTACGAGCGGGCCGTCGTCGAGGACGCGGACGCGACAGCGCCAACGGCCGCGATGCCTGCCCCCGGGCGGTCCCAGGCCGAGGCCGCCATCCAGAAGATCCGGGCCGCGCAGGGGCGCGGCAACGCCGCGGCCTCCAGCGCAGGGACCGCCGGTGATGGCGCTGTCGGAGACGTCACCGAAGCGATCCCCACCGTGGGACTGCCGACGCCGAACCCAGGAGCATCGACGGGCGCCCCGCAGATCCACGTGCCCTCGACGCCCGTGGCACCGACGCCCCCGCCGACGCCGATCCCGCAGCGCACCGAACAGCTCCAGCTCTCGGGCGACGTCGCGTATACCCTGCCGCAGTCCGACTTCCTGGTCCAGGGGTCCGCGCCGAAGGAACGGACCGAGGCCAACGACGTCGTCGTCGCGGCCCTGACCGACACGCTGACGCAATTCAACGTCGACGCAGAGGTGACGGGCTTCTCGCGCGGCCCGACAGTGACGCGCTACGAGATCGAGCTCTCGCCCGGCACGAAGGTCGAGAAGGTCACGGCACTGAGCAAGAACATCGCGTATGCCGTGGCAAGCTCTGACGTGCGCATCCTGAGCCCGATCCCAGGCAAGAGCGCGATCGGCATCGAGATCCCGAACGCGGACCGCGAGACGGTCTCGCTGGGGGACGTCCTGCGAAGTCAGAACGCCCGCCGCACAGAGCATCCCATGGTGATGGGCGTGGGCAAGGACGTCGAGGGCGGCTACGTCGTCGCGAACCTCGCCAAGATGCCCCACCTCCTCGTCGCCGGCGCGACCGGAGCCGGCAAGTCCTCGTTCGTGAACTCCATGATCACCTCGATCCTCATGCGCTCCACTCCGGATGAGGTGCGCATGGTCATGGTCGATCCCAAGCGCGTCGAGCTCACCGCCTACGAGGGCGTCCCGCACCTCATCACCCCGATCATCACGAACCCGAAGAAGGCCGCAGAGGCCCTCCAATGGGTGGTGCGCGAGATGGACGCACGCTACGACGATCTGGCCAACTACGGCTTCAAGCACATCGACGACTTCAACAAGGCCGTGCGGGCGGGCAAGGTCATTCCGCCGGCGGGGTCCGAGCGGAAGGTGCGCCCGTACCCGTACCTGCTGATCATCGTCGATGAGCTCGCGGACCTCATGATGGTCGCCCCCCGGGACGTCGAGGACTCGATCGTCCGCATCACGCAGCTTGCCCGAGCGGCCGGCATCCACCTCGTCCTGGCGACCCAGCGGCCCTCGGTCGACGTCGTGACTGGCCTCATCAAGGCCAATGTGCCCTCGCGCATGGCGTTCGCCACCTCCTCGGTCACGGACTCCCGCGTCGTCCTCGACCAGCCGGGCGCCGAGAAGCTCATCGGCCAGGGTGACGCGCTCTTCCTCCCGATGGGCGCGTCGAAGCCCATGCGCGTCCAAGGCGCGTGGGTGTCCGAGTCCGAGATCCACAAGGTCGTCGAACACGTCAAGGGCCAGCTCAAGGTCACGTACCGCGACGACGTTGCGGTCGAGGCCGAGAAGAAGCAGATCGATGAGGAAATCGGAGACGACCTCGAAGTGCTCCTCCAGGCCACTGAACTCGTCGTGACCAGCCAGTTCGGGTCGACGTCCATGCTGCAGCGCAAGCTCCGCGTGGGCTTCGCGAAGGCCGGACGGCTCATGGACCTCCTCGAGAGCCGAGGCGTCGTCGGTCCGTCCGAGGGCTCCAAGGCCCGCGACGTGCTCGTCAAGCCCGACGACCTGCCCGCCGTGCTGGCCGCGCTGCGGGGCCAGGACGCGCCGTCGTCCGCGGAGGACCCAGCGGCGAGCCATTCCGCGCACGCGCTGGCCGACAACGCCAGCGCCAACCACCACACGGGTGAGTACGAGGTCGCCTCGCCCTACGCCGAGGACCTCGTTGCGAAAGACCTCGACGCGCGCACCGAGGCGATCGACTACCACGACGGTTCGGACGGCGACGATGACGACGGCGGCGAAGACGCATGGCACCTCACCGGACGCTAGGCTGAGACGGTGACCAGCCCGACGTCGGCATCCTCCCCGCAGTTGTGGAACGTGCCGAACATCCTCACCATGCTCCGGATCGTCCTCGTCCCCTTCTTCATCTGGTCCTTCCTGGCCGACAGCTCGCAGCATGGGGTCCTGCGTTGGATCGCGTTCATCCTGTTCGCTGTGGCCATCTACACGGACCAGTTGGACGGGGCGATCGCCCGAAAGCGCAACCTCATCACCGACTTCGGCAAGATCGCCGATCCCATTGCCGACAAGCTCCTCACCGGATCCGCGCTCGTGCTGCTCTCGGTGCTGGGCGAACTGCCGTGGTGGATCACTGTGCTGATCCTCGTGCGCGAGTGGGGGATCACCGCATTGCGGTTCGTCGTGATCCGGTACGGGGTGATGCCGGCCTCGCAGGGCGGGAAGCTCAAGACCGTGCTCCAGACCGTCGGCATCCTGCTGTACCTCTTCCCCCTCACCCCGGGGACGCCGGTGCTGTCCGCGATCGCGTTCTGGATCATGGTGCTCGCCCTGGCCGTGACCGTGCTGACGGGGCTCGACTACGTCGTCAAGGCGGTCCGGCTCCGTGCTAGCGCCCTCCGTGGCCAGTGACGCACATGGAACCGGAGGCGAGCACGACGGCGCGTGAGGTCGTCGAGGCGTTCATCGCACGGGGCTCGACGGCGGCCACCGCCGAATCGCTCACGGCGGGACTTGTCGTGGCAGGCCTGGCAGACATCCCGGGCGCATCCGCGATGCTGCGCGGCGGCGTCGTGAGCTACGCGAGCGGGGTGAAGGCAGATGTCCTGGGGGTGTCCCGCGATCTCCTCGCGGAGGCGGGGTCCGTGGATGCCGAGGTCGCCCGGCAGATGGCCGACGGCGCGCGGCGGGTGTGCGGCGCGGACTACGCCGTGGCCACCACCGGCGCGGCGGGCCCTGAGCCGCATGACGGCAAGCCGGTCGGGACGGTGTTCGTGGCGGTATCGGGTCCGCGGGGCACCACCGTGGAGGGCTACGCGTTCGACGGCGACCGGCAGGCCATCCGGGCGGCCGCGACCCGGGCGGCCTTCGCCCGGCTGCTGGCATCATTTCGCGCGGACGGCAAAAACTCGGAGTGAGCTGTGAATTCGCTGGGGCGAACGGCAGGCGGGGAACAATGCGCTGTGCCCAAGAGTTGTGAATAGTGTCGTCAACCGTAGGCGGCACCACTAGGATGTTTCACACGGAGCCCCGGAGAGCGGGGAGCCCGAGCCAAGGAGCGCATCGATACACATGGTAAAGCAGCCCGTATCCGTCAACGGCGTCGTGCGCTGGCGTGATGTGGGCGTGGCTGGCATCGGCAAGCAGGAACAGAAGGAGCGCAAGATGGTTGTTCTGCGTCATGAGATCGGAGACGTCCTCCGCGACGTCCGTCAGCGCCAGGGCCGTACGCTCCGTGAAGTCTCGCACAACGCGCGTGTGTCTCTCGGCTACCTGAGCGAGGTTGAGCGCGGCCAGAAGGAAGCCTCGTCTGAGCTGCTCTCGTCCATCTGCTCGGCACTCGATGTGCCGCTCTCGGTGATGCTTCGCGAGGTGAGCGACCGGGTCGCTGTCGCCGAGGGCATCACCATCCCCGACACCGTGCCGCAGGAGTTCGCCCAGCGGTACGGACGGGACATCAACACGGATTTCGACGCCGAGCTGTCCAAGATCGGCTGACGTCACCCTGATCGGGGAGGGCCGGGCGCGCAGCGCCCGGCCCTTTCTGCCTGCCGGGACCTTTCTGCGTGCCGGGCCAGGAGGCGCCCGGTCAACGGCGGGGGCTGAAGGCCTCATTGAGCCGGCGGAGATAGCGGGCGAGCTCGGCGAGCTCATCCGGCTCCCACGATGCGAGCCGGTCGGCGAAGAACTCGTGGCGGCGCCCCTTGAGCTCCTCGATGTGACTCCGACCAGTGGGCGTGAGGGTGACCTGCTGGGCGCGGCCGTCGCGGGGATCGGCATCCTTGGCCACAAGTCCGATCTCCTCCAACAAGGCGATCTGCCGGCTCACAGTGGGCTTCCCAACGCCCACGGTCGCGGCAAGGTCCGTCACGCGCTGCGGGCCCTCCCGGTCGAGGATGGTCAGCAGCCCGTACGCCGCGGGGTCGAGGTCAGGATGCAGATCGCGGGAGAGGCCGAGAGAGGCCGCGCGGCTTCGCCGCCAGAAGACGCCGAGCTGCTGTTCGACGTCGCCGAGGGCATCATCGAACTCACCGGACACGCGTGGGGCGGGCATGCCTTCATCTTAGGGCGCACCTCAGGGCAGCGGCCGCTGAGGGATGGGGGACAATAGACGGGTGCGGAACAGTGACTTCTGGCGGCTCATGGATGACGAATTCGGCTCGGGCTATGCCCACGTGCTCGCGTCCTCCGCCGTCTTGGCAGCGGTCGGAGGCCGTACCGCTGAGGAAGCACTCAAGGCGGGCGTCCACCCGCGCAGCGTGTGGCTCGCGGTGTGCGATCTCCAGGATGTCCCGGCAGAGCGCCGTCTCGGCCAGGACCGGCCCCTCAAGGATTGAAACGGCAGCGACACGCCGCAAGGGATTCGAAGATGTGTTCGGAACAGCGGTAATCTCTTCCATAGAGGGCTCCACGTGCGAAGTGCGCCGAATTGTCCACATAGGACGGTCCAAGGCTTCTACTGTCGGTGGGCCTCGGTAGCGTGAGCGGCATGGAGACGCGGCAGGCAGGACAGGGCGCTGCCGCGAAGGACCAGACCCGGAGGTAGACCATGGCAGCATCATCGACGCCGGAGCGCCAGAAGGCACTCGAGGCGGCACTCGCCCAGATCGACAAGCAGTTCGGCAAGGGCTCGATCATGCGTCTCGGGGATGACACCCGCGCGCCGATCGAGGTCATCCCCACCGGCTCCATCGCGCTCGACGTCGCGCTCGGCATCGGGGGCCTCCCGCGAGGCCGCGTCGTCGAGATCTATGGACCTGAATCTTCGGGTAAGACGACCGTCGCGCTCCATGCGGTGGCCAATGCGCAGCGGGCCGGCGGGATCGCGGCCTTCATCGACGCCGAGCACGCCCTTGATCCGGAGTACGCGGCCAAGCTCGGCGTGGACACCGATGCGCTGCTCGTCTCCCAGCCGGACACAGGTGAGCAGGCGCTCGAGATCATGGACATGCTGGTGGGCTCTGGCTCTATCGACATCGTCGTGATCGACTCCGTGGCGGCCCTCGTGCCACGCGCCGAGATCGAGGGCGAGATGGGGGACAGCCACGTCGGCCTTCAGGCCCGGCTCATGAGCCAGGCCCTCCGCAAGGTCACAGGCCGGCTCAACCAGACCAAGACCACCGCGATCTTCATCAACCAGCTCCGCGAGAAGATCGGCGTCTTCTTCGGCTCCCCGGAGACCACGACCGGCGGCAAGGCGCTCAAGTTCTACGCCTCAGTCCGCATCGACGTCCGCCGGATCCAGACGCTCAAGGAAGGCGCCGACTCGGTCGGCAACCGCACCAAGGCCAAGATCGTCAAGAACAAGATGGCCCCGCCCTTCAAGGTGGCGGAGTTCGACATCATCTACGGCCAGGGGATCTCCCGCGAGGGGGGCATCATCGACATGGGCGTCGAGCACGGCATCATCAAGAAGTCCGGCTCGTGGTTCACGTACGACGGCGACCAGCTCGGTCAGGGCATGGAGAACTCCCGCCGCTTCCTGCGTGACAACCCTGAGCTCGCTGAGGAGCTCGAACGGCTCATCAAGGAGAAGCTCGGTGTGGGGGTCCACAAGGAAGCCGACGAGGAGAAGCCGCGCCTGAAGGCTGTCGACGGGGAATAGGTGGCAGAGCGACGGCGCCGTCAGGCGGCCCCACCGCCCGAGCAGGATCCCGAGGCCAACCCAGAGTCCGTGGCCCGGGCCATCCTGCTCCGGCAACTCACTCTCGGCCCGCGCAGCCGTCTCCAGCTGGAGCGCAAGCTGCGCGAGCGAAATGTGCCGGACGAGGTCTCCGCCACGTTGCTCGAGCGGTTCGAAGACGTCGGACTCGTGGACGATGCCGAATTTGCACGGATGTGGGTGCGCTCGCGCGGAGAGATGAAGTCGCTCGGCCGTGGTGCGCTGCGACGGGAGCTGAACGAGAAGGGCATCAAGGGCGACGTGGCCGAGGATGCCCTCGACGAGCTGACCCCCGAAGCTGAGGAGGCGGCTGCGAGGAGTCTTCTGGCCCGGCGGGCCCGTCCGTTCGACCGACGGGATCCTGCCGCGCGCGACAAGGAGCTCCGCCGGCTCGTGGGCATGCTGGCCAGGAAGGGCCATGCCCCCGGTTTCGCGTTCCGGCTGGCGGCCGAGGCGCTCGACGCGGACGCCGACGGCGACGACGCTGGGCCGTCTCCTGGGTGAGTCTGGCGTGTCTGCGTGTTTCCTGAGAATCTTGTGACTAGAGTGACAAATGCGATTACTGCGGTATTCTCGGAGCTGTGCGATCTGGGCGGAAGTTCGTGGTGGGCCGGCGTTTCGGCTCTATCCGCTCTGCGCTGGTCGTAGCTGTTTCACTCGCATGCGTTGCCCCCGCCGGGCTGTCGACTGCCGTCGCCGACGATGGTCCGCCCTCGGGCTACCCGACGTGGGCCGACGTCCAGGCGGCCAAGGCCAGCGTTGACTCCACCAAGGCGGAGACGGACAAGATCGGCTCTCTCCTGACAGCGGTCGAGACGACCGCCTCGGACGCCTCGGCCAAGGCAGTCGCTGCTGGAGCGGCCTCGGCAAAGGCGGCACAGGCGGTGAAGGACCAGGAACACGTCGTCGCCGTGCTCGATCAGGAAGCGGCCAAGCGTGCCGGGGAGCGGGACGTCGCCCAGCGCGCCGCCGGGCAGCTTGCTGCTGACTCCTACATGGGCGGAGCGCCCACCGGCCCTATAGAAACCCTCGCCATCCTGGGCCAGCAGGACGGCCTGGGCCGGCTCCAGACCCTTCAGGTCCTCGGCGACCAGACGGCTCAAGCCGTGACCGACTACCGCGTTGCGGCGAATGCGGCTACGGCGGCCGAGCACACGGCGAAGGCCGCCAAGGATGCGCTGGACGACCTCGCCGCAGCCGCTGCCCAGCGTCTCAGTGAAGCCCGGGATGCGCAGAAGCATGCCCAAGATGTCGTGGCCCAGACCCAACAGCATGAGGACACGCTTCTGGCCCAGCTGGCCGACCTCAAGGGAAGCTCGGCATCGGTCGAGCAGGGTTTCCGGGAGGGCCAGGCCGCGCAGGCTGCCTATGAAGCGGCCCAGGAAGCGAAACGGCGCGCCGCCGAGGAGGCCGCAGCGCTGCGCGCCCAGCAACTCGCCCAGCAGCAGCAACAGGCGCTCGCACAGCAGCAGGAAGCGGCCCGGCAGCGTGCTCAGGCGCCCGCGCAGCGCACTGGTGCCGCAGGGGCGGCCAGTTCTGTCGCGGCGGCCCCTGCCGCCCCAGTGGCGGCGCCTGTGGTGGCGCCTCTGGCCGCTGCGCCGCTTCCCGCTGTGAGCCCCGGTGCCGGTGTCGTCAATGACCCGGCCGGGGCACGGGCCTACGCTTCGGGCCAGCTAGGGGGGTACGGCTGGGGCAGCGGAGAGTATGGGTGCCTCGTCAAGCTCTGGAACCAGGAGTCGAGCTGGATGACGGACGCTACCAATCCGTCCAGCGGCGCCTACGGAATCGCCCAGGCGCTTCCGCCCTCCAAGTACTCGACGGCCGGCAGCGATTGGCTCACGAACTATCGCACCCAGATCAACTGGGGCCTGGGCTACATCGCGAACCGCTATGGCAGCCCGTGCAACGCGTGGGCGCACGAAGTCTCGTACAACTGGTACTGAGAACTGGCCGACTGAGACCTCACCGCAGGTTCAAGCGCAAGGTGCGCGACCGCCGTCGGCCGCTACCGGTACCCTTGATGGGTGAGTTCCCCCCTTTCCACTGAGGCGTCTGAGACAGCCGAGGCCACGCCCGAGCCGCGCTCCTATGAGGTGCGCACGTTCGGCTGCCAGATGAACGTCCACGACTCGGAGCGCATGTCCGGCCTCCTCGAAGCCGCCGGCTATGTGCGGGCGCAGGACGGCGCCGATGCGGACGTCGTCGTCTTCAACACGTGCGCGGTGCGCGAGAACGCGGACAACCGCCTCTACGGGAACCTCGGCCAGCTCCGCCCAGTCAAGGAGCGGAACCCGGGCATGCAGATTGCGGTCGGCGGCTGCCTTGCCCAGAAGGACCGCGACACGATTCTGGCGAAGGCGCCTTGGGTCGATGCGGTGTTCGGGACCCACAACGTCGGCGCCCTGCCCGCCCTTCTCGAGCGGGCCCGGCACAACGAGGAGGCCCAGCTGGAGATCCTCGAGTCGCTCGAGGTCTTCCCCTCGACGCTGCCCACCAAGCGCGATTCCGTCTACAGCAGCTGGGTCTCCATCTCGGTGGGCTGCAACAACACCTGCACGTTCTGCATCGTGCCGAGTCTGCGCGGCAAGGAGCGGGACCGACGCCCGGGCGAGATCCTCGCCGAAGTCCAGGCCCTCGTGGACGACGGCGCGATCGAGGTCACGCTCCTGGGCCAGAACGTCAACTCCTACGGCGTCGAGTTCGGCGACCGCCTCGCGTTCGGCAAGCTCCTGCGCGCGTGCGGGCAGATCGAGGGGCTCGAGCGCGTCCGTTTCACGAGTCCCCACCCGGCGGCCTTCACGGACGACGTCATCGAGTCGATGGCCGAGACGCCGAACATCATGCCCCAGCTCCACATGCCTCTCCAGTCGGGCTCGGACAGGGTACTGCGCGAGATGCGCCGGTCCTACCGCAGCGCCAAGTTCCTCGGCATCCTGGACAAGGTCCGCGAACGCATCCCGCACGCGGCGATCACGACCGACATCATCGTGGGCTTCCCGGGCGAGACGGAGGAGGACTTCCAGGCGACGCTGGACGTGGTCGAGCGGGCGAGGTTCTCCAACGCGTTCACGTTCCAGTACTCCCAGCGTCCCGGGACGCCCGCCGCCACGCTGCCCGACCAGCTCCCCAAGGCCGTGGTCCAGGAGCGCTACGAGCGGCTCATCGCCCTCCAGGACCGCATCGCGGCCGAGGAGAACGCGCAGCAGGTGGGCCGGACGATCGAGGTCATGGCAACCGCCCAGGCGGGCCGCAAGGCGGAGGAGACGCATCGCCTCTCGGGCCGCGCGCGCGATAACCGACTCGTGCACTTCTCCGTCCCGGAGGGGGCTCAGGCGCCGCGCCCGGGCGACCTCGTGACGGTGACCGTGACGTCTGCAGCCCCGTTCCACCTCATCGCCGACCCTGCCTCGGCCGCCGACTATGCCCTTCGGCGCTCGCGCGCTGGGGACGCGTGGGACCGTTCGCAGGCCGACTCGTGCGGCGTCCCCTCACCGGGGGCCGGTGGTGCCGGGCCAGCTGTGAGCCTGGGCATGCCGTCGATTCCCCTCCGTTCGGCGTAGCCGGTGCCGCCGAGCGAGGGCGGAGACCAAGGCGCTGCGTACGACGCCGGCCGCGCGCCCGCCGTCGTGCCCGCACCGTCCGTAGGCGGCGCTCCCGCCGTCATCGCGATCGTCGGGCCGACGGGGTCCGGCAAGTCGGACCTCGCGGTCGAGCTGGCCCTCGCGCTCGACGGCGAGGTCGTGAATGCCGACGCCCTCCAGTTCTACCGCGGCATGGACATCGGCACGGCCAAAATCACCCCCGCGGAGCGTCGCGGCGTTCCGCACCACCTCCTCGACGTCCTCGATGTGACGGAGGAGGCGTCCGTGTCGCGATTCCAGGCGTGGGCGCGCGGGGCCATCGCCGACATCCATGCGCGTGGCCGCCGGGCGATCCTCGTGGGCGGCTCGGGCCTGTACGTGCGGGCGGCGCTCGATGTCCTCGAGTTCCCGGGCACCGACCCCACCGTGCGTGCGCGCCTCGAGGCCGAGGCTGAGCGGGACGGCATCGCGCCGCTGCGCGACCGCCTCCGCGCCGTCGACCCCGTCTCGGCCGGGAGGCTCGGCGACACCCGCCGCGTGATCCGTGCCCTCGAGGTCCACGAGCTCACCGGGCGCCCCTTCAGCTCCTTCATGCCCGACCGCCAGTACGCGGCCCCTGCCGTGCAGATCGGCCTCGATCTCGAGCGCGCCGTGCTCCACGAGCGGCTCGCCGCACGCGTCCACCGCATGGCCGACGCCGGCCTCGTCGCCGAGGTGGAACGGCTCGCCTCCGCGGGACTCAGGGAGGGCAGGACGGCATCGCGCGCGCTCGGCTATGGCCAGTTCCTCAGGGTCCTCGACGGGGAGTCCACCCCCGAGCAGGCGGTGGAGGAGACGATTGTCGCGACGCGCCAGTTCGCCCGCCGCCAGCTCACATGGTTCCGCGCCGACCCCCGCGTCCACTGGCTCGACGCCCTGGCCCGAGACGTGGTGGAGCAGGCGCTCGCCCTCGTGCGGGCCGCAGACAAGGGCGACGACCGTGAGGCCGCCGGTAGGCTGGAGCCATGACCGTCTCAGCCCAGTCCGCCCCTGACGTCCTCCACAGCCTCGTCGGCCTGCCTTTCGCGAAGGGCCACGGCACCGGCAACGATTTCGTCCTCGTGGCCGACCCGGCGGGGGACAGGCATCTGGCCGAGGCCGAGGCGGCGGCCCTGTGCGACCGCCACCAAGGGATCGGCGCCGACGGGCTCATCCGCGCCATCCGGTGCCGCGAGCTCCCCGAGGGCGCAGCCATCCTTGCCGAGGAGCCCGCGGCGGAATGGTTCATGGACTACCGCAACGCGGACGGGTCGCTGTCGGAGATGTGCGGCAACGGCGTCCGCGTCTTTGTCGCGTTCCTCCTCGACCAGGGGCTCGTCGAGCTCGCGCCGGGCGAGGTGCTCCCCATCGGAACCCGGGCCGGGGTCAAGCGGGTCGAGCGGCGCGAGGGCGGGTTCGCCGTCGACATGGGGCCGTGGGCCTTCATCGACCCGCAGCAGGCCGAGGCGGTCGCGAGCGACGCGACGGTCGAGGCCGTGGGCCTCGACGTTGCCAGGCCGGCCCTGAGCGTGACGATGGGCAACCCGCACACCGTCGTGGCCCTCGCCGAGCCTGCTGAACTCGAGGCGCTTGGCCTGTATTCGGCGCCTGTGGTCGAGCCCGTGCCGCCGCACGGCACCAATGTTGAGTTCGTCGTTCCCGCCGAGCCACTCGTGAGCGGCGGGGTCGGCAGCATCTCGATGAGGGTGCACGAACGTGGGGTCGGCGAGACCCAGTCGTGCGGAACTGGCGCGTGCGCGGCCGCTGTGGCGATCCGCTACTGGGCAGGTGTCGGCGCCCCCAACCGGTGGGAGGTCGCAGTTCCGGGCGGTACGGTCGGCGTCGCGTTCATCCCCGGCAGCGACGGCCGCGAGCATGTCGAGCTCTCGGGGCCCGCGGTGATCGTGGCCCACGGGCTTCTGGGTTAGAGATAAGAAGGGCGCCGCCCGCAGTTCGAAGCCCGCAGCCTCAGCGGGTGCGGGTGACCACGAGCACCCGGAAGCCTTTCGACGTCGCCGCCCGTGCGACGTCGTACGCGTCACCGAGCTCCTGGGCGAGCCACAGGGCAAGGGAGTCGGAGCCGAGGTTCTTCTGCACCACGAGCCAGGCCTCGCCGCCCACGATGAGCCGCGGCAGCCACGTCGTGAGCAGCTCGTGGAGCGCGGCCTTGCCGATGCGGATCGGTGGATTGGACCAGATGGTCCCGAAACGCACCTCCGGGCCGACGGCTTCGGGCAGCTCAGGGGCAACGTTGTCCAGGCCCAGGAGCGCGGCGTTCTCGCCCGTGAGGGACAGGCTGCGGGTGTTGACGTCCACGGCGTGGACGGTCGCGGCCGGGGAACGGAGGGCCATCGTGAGCGCAATCGGGCCCCATCCGCAGCCGATGTCCAGCAGATGGCCCTCGGCCGCGGGGGCGGGCGCCTCCGCCAAGAGGACCGCGGTGCCCTTGTCGATCCCGTCGGGACTGAAGATGCCGCCCGCGGTGCGCAGTGTCACCTCGCGGCCGTCGAGCACCACGCGGAGCGGCCGGCGTACGTCCGGCACGCCCGGTTCGGCAGTGAAGTAGTGGGCCTGGTCCATAGGCATCCAGCGTAGCGCCAGCGCAGCGTCGAACCGGCCCGGGCAGATGCCTCCACGGCGGGACCTGCCCCTTGGCGCGTCCGCTACAATGGATGGCATGCTGTTCTTCAACTGACGCCGTGTGCACTCCGCCGCCGATGCCGCCCTGAGGGGCCGCAGGGGCCGCACCCAGCGATCCAGCCTGCGCCGATGTCCATTCCGGCCGGGACCATGAGCAGACATTCCAAGGAGCTTCAGTGCCACCCGAGCACCGCTCGGGGACCTCTCCGCAGGCCCCCATCCCCACCCCCGACACCGCTGGCACTACCTGCCCGCACTATTCTGGAACTGCATCCGCAAAGGAGACCATGACCCACAACCAGCACTCCGCCGGACCGGCGAGCGAGAAGTCAGCCCGCGAACGCGCCCAGCACACCCCCGACGGCCATACCCCCGACGGTGCCGCGGCTGACGGCGGCGGCCAGCAGGACTTGAGCCCGGCCGACATCCAGGCCGTGATCGACAGGATTCTCGCCAAGGAAGAGGCCGCCAAGGCCAAGGGCGCAGCCCGCGGGGCCGACCCGGCTACCCGCAATGCCCTCGGAGACGGCAAGGCGCTGGCCATCTCGGACCTCGTGACCGAGCATGGGGACTACGACGGCGACCAGCAGGACCTCGCGGAACGCCGAGCCCTGCGCCGCGTCGCTGGCCTGTCCACCGAGCTCGAGGACGTCACGGAGGTCGAGTACCGGCAGCTCCGCCTCGAGCGGGTGGTCCTTGCGGGGCTCTGGTCCGAGGGCACGCTCGAGGACGCGGAGAATTCGCTCCGCGAGCTCTCCGCCCTCGCCGAGACCGCCGGGTCCGAGGTCCTCGACGGAGTCGTCCAGCGTCGGCAGAAGCCCGACGCCGGAACGTTCCTCGGCTCCGGCAAGGCGCTCGAACTGCGGGACATCGTCGCTGCGACCGGCGCGGACACCGTGGTGGTCGACTCCGAGCTCTCGCCGTCCCAGCGCCGTGGCCTCGAGGACATCGTCAAGGTCAAGGTCATTGACCGGACCGCTCTCATCCTGGACATCTTCGCGCAGCACGCGAAGAGCCGCGAGGGCAAGGCACAGGTCGAGCTCGCCCAGCTCGAGTACCTGCTCCCGCGCCTGCGTGGCTGGGGCGAGTCGATGTCCCGGCAGGCAGGTGGCCGAGTGGGCGCCGCCGGCGGCGGCATCGGCTCCCGTGGTCCCGGTGAGACGAAGATCGAACTCGACCGACGGCGCATCCGCACGCGCATGGCCAAGCTCCGCCGGGAGATCGCGGGCATGAAGCCCGCCCGCGAGACGAAGCGGGCCAACCGCAAGCGCAACGAGATCCCGTCCGTCGCGATCGCCGGCTACACGAACGCGGGCAAGTCCTCCCTCCTGAACCGTCTCACCGACGCTGGGGTCCTCGTGCAGAACGCCCTGTTCGCGACCCTCGACCCCACGGTGCGCAAGGCCGAGACCCCGGACGGGCTCCCGTACACGCTCGCCGACACGGTCGGATTCGTCCGGTCCCTTCCGACGCAGCTGGTCGAGGCCTTCCGCTCCACGCTCGAGGAGGTCGCCGACGCGGATCTCATCCTCCACGTCGTGGACGCCTCTCACCCGGATCCCGAGGGCCAGATCGCTGCCGTCCGCCAGGTCCTGAACGACGTGGACGCGCGCAAGGTGCCCGAGATCATCGTCCTGAACAAGGCCGACGCCGCCGACCCCTTCGTCCTCGAGCGGCTGCGGCAGCGCGAGCCGCGGCACGTCATCGTCTCAGCCCGAACGGGGCTGGGGATCGACGAGCTGAAGGAGGCCATCAGCGACGCCATTCCGCGGCCCGACGTGGTGCTCACGCTCCTCGTGCCGTACAGCCGCGGTGACATCCTCAGCCGGCTCCACACCTCGAGCGCGGAGATCCGGTCGCTCGAGCACGTCGAGGCCGGAACCCGCGTCGACGCCGTGGTCCGGGAGGAGTTCGCGGCCGAGCTGGCGCCGTTCGTGGTCCATGACTGATCCGGCCCGGGCTGATCTGTCGCTGACTGTTCGGTCAGCTGCTCTGCCCTCACCGGCTGTTCCGTCGCCAGCTGGTCCGTCATCCGGGGGAGCGGACGACGGCGGGTACGCCCCCGCCGTCGTCCGCTCACCGTCCAGCCCTGAGCGCTCACCGTCCGGCACGGAGACACCAGCGGACGCTCCGGAGGGCGCGGCGCTCGCGCTGCTGGACACCGCCGTCGCGGCGATGGGCGGGCAGCAGCGCGAGGGGCAGCACGAGATGGCGCGGCAGGTCACGAGGGCCATCGAGGAGGGCCATCATCTCCTCGTCCAAGCGGGCACGGGCACAGGCAAGTCGCTCGCGTACCTTGTGCCGCTCATAGCGCACGCCCAGACAAGCGAGAGGCCGGCTGTGGTGGCCACAGCGACGCTCGCCCTGCAGGCCCAGATCGTGGGCCGCGACCTGCCGCGGCTGCTCGAGGCGATCACGCCCGAGCTCGAAAGGCCCGTCGATGTGGCCCTCGTCAAGGGGCGGTCGAACTATCTGTGCCGGCACAAGCTCGAAGGGGGTTTCCCGACCGAGGAGCCCGCCGAGGGCCAGCTCTTCGCGGTCGGCGAGGATACCGCCGTCGTGCATCCAGGCACGGGGCCGACGACTCAGCTGGGCCGCGAGGTCCAACGTCTGCGCGAGTGGGCCGGCGAGACGGAGACGGGCGACCGCGACGATCTCGTTCCCGGCGTGACCGACCGTGCGTGGCGGCAGGTCTCGGTGACCGCCCTCGAGTGCATCGGCGCCCAGAAGTGTCCCTTCGCCGCCGAGTGCTTCAGCGAGCTCGCGCGGCAGCACGGCGCCGAGGCGGACATCGTCGTGACGAACCACGCCATGCTTGCGATCAACGCGTTCGAGGGGCTCAACGTGCTGCCCGAGTACGACGTCGTGGTGGTCGACGAGGCGCATGAGCTCGCCGACCGGGTCACCGGTGCGGTGAGTGCCCAGCTGTCCGCACAGATGATCCAGGCCGCCGCGTCGAGCGCGCGGAGGCACTGCGCGATTTCCGTCGACGCGCTCCACTCGGCTGCGACCGCCCTCGAACTGTCCCTCACCTCGGCACCGACCGGGCTTCTTCCCCGCGGCCTCAATGAGGAGCAGTCCCAGGATGTGGGCCTTGTCCGGGACGCGTGCCGCGTGGCACTTTCCGAGTCGAAGCCCGGCGACGGGCAGTCGGCCGACGGCGGCCGTCAGATCGCGCGCTCGAGGCTCCTCGAAGTCCTCGAGGTGTGCGAGCGGATCCTCGATGCCGAGGTGAATCGCGAAGTCGTGTGGGTCACGCGCATGGGCGCTCCGGATCCGATCACCGGCTATGCGGCCGCGGACGACAATGGGCCCGCGATGCTGCATATCGCCCCGCTCAACGTCGGGGGGCGCCTGCGCGATGGGCTCTTCGACGGGCACACCGTTGTCCTGACGAGCGCGACCCTTGCGATCGGCTCGGCGTTCGAGCCGACTGCAGGAGGCCTCGGGCTCCTCGGCGCGGGCGCGCCATCCTGGACGGGCGTCGACGTCGGATCACCGTTCGACTACCCCAAGCAGGGCATGCTGTACGTGGCCAGACATCTCCCCAAGCCCGGGCGCGGCGTCTCGCCCGAGGCCCTCGACGAGCTCGCGGCGCTCCTGACGGCCTCTCATGGCGGGGCGCTGTGCCTGTTCTCGTCGCGGCGCGCCGCAGAGGACGCGGCCGAGCAGCTGCGCGCGCGGCTCGGAATGACGATCCTGTGCCAGGGCGAGTCGTCGATGAGCGCCCTCGTGCGGCAGTTCTCCGCCGAGCCGGACACGTGCCTGTTCGGCACGATGTCCCTCTGGCAGGGCGTCGACGTCCCCGGCCAGTCCTGCAGGCTCGTCGTGATCGACCGCATCCCGTTCCCGCGGCCAGACGATCCGCTCATGACGGCGCGCTCGCGCGCAGTCGCCCAAGCGGGCGGGAACGGCTTCATGAGTGTCTCCGCGACCCATGCCGCCGTCAGGCTCGCTCAGGGCGCGGGTCGGCTCATCCGCTCGACGGCGGACCGCGGCGTCGTCGCGGTGCTCGACTCGCGCCTCGCCACCGAACGCTACGGCGCGTTCCTGCGCAGTGCACTGCCGCCGCTGTGGGGAACGACGGACCGGCGCGTCGTCCTCGACGCGCTCGCGCGGCTCGCCCAGGCCGGCTGACGCCCGACGGCGCTTAGACGGACCGGAGGACCGAGACGACCCTGCCCATGACCGTGGCCTGGTCGCCGAGGATGGGCTCGTACTGCGTGTTCTGCGGCAGAAGCCACGTGTGTCCGTCGCGTTGACGGAACGTCTTGACCGTGGCCTCGTCGTCGAGGAGGGCCGCGACGATGTCTCCGTTCTCGGCGCTGTTCTGACGGCGGACGACGACCCAGTCGCCGTCGCAGATCGCGGCGTCGATCATCGAATCGCCCTTGACCTTGAGCATGAAGAGCTCGCCGTAGCCCACGAGCTGCCGGGGGAGGGGCATGACGTCTTCGACGGACTGGTCGGCGAGGATCGGTCCACCGGCGGCGATACGTCCCACGAGCGGAACCATTGCCGTGTCCGCCGCGCTTGCCATGCTCTCGAGCGTCGCGCCGCCCGCTCCGACCAGGGAAGCCGCGCCATCTTCGCTCACGCTCAGCTCGCCCTCGTCGAGGGTCAGCGGCATGAGCACCTCCATGGCACGCGGGCGCTTGGGGTCCCGCCGGAGGTAGCCGAGCTTCTCGAGCTGGCTGAGCTGGTGGGTGACGCTCGAGAGGCTTGCGAGGCCGACCGTGTCGCCGATCTCGCGCATCGACGGCGGATAGCCCTTGACCTGAACCGACCGCTGGATCGTCTCGAGGATCCGCTTCTGGCGCGCGGTCAGTCCCTTCGCTGAGTTGGTCCGTGGTGCCATGCCGCCCCTGCCCCTTCGTCGCAGCCGCCGCGTCCGACGGCGTGCTGGTGGTCTCCGGACCAGAACTGTCGGACCCCCTCGGCACCATGCCTTCATGGCCTTCAAGGGGAACAGCGCTGGATCCGGGTTCGGGCCCGTGCCCGGTGTTGTTCCCACCGTAGGGCAGTTCCGTGCACCTTTCAAACATTTGTTCGAGCGAGTCTGGACATCGCTCGCCGACAGATGCTAAGAAGTATCTAAACGATTCGAAAGTTCATTCGAAAATCGATTGGCTGCAGGGCCCAAAGCTTCGTATAGCTTCGAACCGTCTGGTTCGTCGGGTCGGCGGCAGAGTAGGGGAAGGCACACCATGGCACACACAATCGTCCTCGGCGGGCGTCTCGTTCTGCGGCCGGCCCGGTCCAAGCAGCCGCCCCTGCGGCTCACCCGGCGCGGCCGGATCGTTCTCGTGGTGCTGCCGATGTTCGTGGCCACCCTCGCTCTGCTCGTCGCATGGGCAGGGTTCGCAGCCCCCGCCCGCGCAGGAAGCGAGCATCTCGTGGGGCCGGGAACGGCCGTCACGGTCACCGTCCAGCCGGGAGACTCCCTCTGGACCATCGCGGCGCACCGGGTGCCCGATCAGGACCCGCGGGTGACCATCAGCCAAATCCGCGAGCTCAATGACCTCAGGGGATCGCGGGTGCTGCCGGGCGAGCAGATCATGGTTCCCGTCACCAGCTGATCCGCCCGGTCGGCGCCGCCCAGCTATGCCCCGGGGCGCAGAACGTGGGGGCGCCCGCGGACGTGTCACGAAGAGATCCACCACTATCGATCTACCACTATCGATCCACCACTAAGGTGCGAATGCGGGCCGTTGCTGGCGCTGGCGTAGGCTGGACCGGTGGATGAACGGCTCGAACGACTGAATAGGCTCCCCCTCCGCGAGGACCTCCGCGGACTGCATCCGTACGGCGCTCCGCAGCTGGACGTCCCTATCCAGTTGAATGTCAACGAGAACACCCACGGCGTTCCGCAGGACGTTCAGGATGCGATTGTCGAGGCTGTGCGCGGCGCAGCCGCGGGCCTCAACCGCTACCCCGACAGGGAATTCACGGAGCTGCGCGCATCGCTCGCAGACTACCTAGGTCACGGCCTGACCGTAGAGCAGCTCTGGGCAGCCAATGGCTCAAACGAGGTCCTCCAGCAAGTCCTGCAGGCTTTCGGCGGCCCAGGCCGGTCCGCACTCGGATTCCCGCCCACGTACTCGATGTACCCGCTGCTCGCCTCGGGCACGGGCACCGCCTACCTCAAGGGCATCCGCGCCGAGGACTACGGCCTCTCGGCAGAGTCGGCCGCACAGCAGGTACGGGAGCTGGCGCCCAGCATCGTGTTCCTGTGCTCGCCGAACAACCCCACGGGTACGGCGCTGGGCCTGGACGTCGTCGAAGCGGTCTACGAGGCCGGTGAAGCGAGCCAGACCATCGTCATCGTGGACGAGGCCTACGCGGAGTTCGCGCACCTCGGGACGGAGAGCGCGCTGGCGCTCCTGCCGGGGCGCCCGCGCCTGATCGTCACCCGCACCATGAGCAAGGCATTTGCCCTCGCGGGCGCACGGCTCGGCTACCTTGCGGCGGCGCCCGAGATCGTCGACGCACTCCGCCTCGTGCGGCTCCCGTATCACCTGTCGGCCGTCACCCAGGCCACGGCCCTCGCAGCGCTCCATCACCGGGCTTCCCTCATGGCAGAGGTCGAGGAGATCAAGCACCAGCGTGATCGCATCGTCAAGGAACTCGATCGGATGGGGCTCAGGCCGGCGGCATCCGATTCGAACTTCGTCTTCTTCACGGGACTCCGCGATGCCCAGAGGATCTGGCGCGGCCTGCTCGAGGCTGGCGTCATCGTCCGTGACGTCGGGATCCCGGGCAGCCTCCGCGTCACCGCTGGCACCGAGTCGGAGACCACGGCGTTCCTTACGCGTCTCGAGGAGCTCCTCAGCCAGGAAGGGCAGGGGTCTGCCGCCTAGAATGGACGCAGACCCCTGCCAGAATCCTTACCAGAAGGACAACTATCCATGAGCACCGAGCTGCAGACCGCCCTCGTGACCCAGCGCACGGCGCGGATGGAGCGGACCACGAGCGAATCGTCTGTTCTCGTCGAGATCAATCTCGACGGAACGGGCCGTGCGGACATCTCAAGCAGCGTCCCGTTCTACGACCACATGCTCACGGCGCTATGCAAGCATTCGCTCATTGACCTCACGGTCAAGGCGACAGGGGACACCCACATCGACGTGCACCACACGGTCGAGGACATCGCCATCACGTTCGGCGAGGTGCTCAAGCAGGCGCTCGGGACGAAGGCCGGAATCCGGCGGTTCGGCGAGGCATCGATTCCCCTCGACGAGGCCCTCGCCCACGCAGTCGTCGACGTCTCGGGTAGGCCCTACCTCGTCCACTCCGGCGAGCCCGCCGGGCAGGAATACCACCTCATCGGCGGCCACTTCACGGGCTCGCTCACGCGCCACGTCTTCGAGGCCATCACGCTCCACGCGGGCATCTGCCTCCACATGACCGTGCTTGCCGGCCGCGATCCGCACCACATCGTGGAGGCCCAGTTCAAGGCGTTCGCGCGCGCACTCAGGGCCGCAGTCGAGCCTGATCCGCGCATCGGTGACGCGATCCCCTCCACCAAGGGCGCCCTGTGACTGGGGCGCCCGACGCGCTCCCGGACGCCCCTGACGGCACTGAGGGGGCCGTCGTCGTGGATCCGCGCCACGTGAGCGAGAAGGAGCCGGACCCGCAGGGGCGACCGACCGTCGTCGTGCTCGACTACGGTTCCGGAAACGTCCGATCCGCGGTGCGCGCGCTCGAACGGGCCGGCGCCGCCGTGACGCTGAGCGCCAAGCCGGAGGATGCGCTCCACGCGGACGGCCTCGTGGTCCCCGGCGTGGGCGCGTTCGCGACGGTCATGGAGGAGCTCAAGTCGGTCGACGCCCTGCGGATCATCGGACGGCGGGTGGCCGGCGGGCGGCCCGTGCTCGCGATCTGCGTCGGGCTCCAAGTCATGTTCGAGAAGGGCATCGAGCACGGCGTCGAGGCCGAGGGCCTCGGCGAATGGCCCGGAACCGTCGAACTGCTGCCCGCAACGGTGGTCCCGCACATGGGCTGGAACACCGTGACCGTGCCCGAGGGGTCGAAGCTCTTCGCCGGCGTCGAGAACGAGCGCTTCTATTTCGTGCACTCGTACGGCGTCCAGAGCTGGGACTTCGAGGTGGCACAACCGCTCATGGCTCCGCCGCTCGTCACGTGGAGCGAGCATGGGGCCCCGTTCATCGCCGCGGTCGAAAACGGCCCGCTGTGCGCAACCCAGTTCCACCCCGAGAAGTCGGGCGACGCCGGGGCACGCCTCCTGCGGAACTGGGTCGATTCGCTCAGGAAGCCTGCCACGCCCGTGGCGTCTGGCACAGAGGCGTCCTGACGCATGTGGTCAGTACTGCTCTTCGGCCTTGCGGGGCTGCTCGTGGGCGGCGCATTGTCCTTCCGCAAGCAGGGCCTGCCGAACTGGACCTGGATCGCCTTCGGTGTGCTCGCCGCCGCCGCACTCGTGGCGGCGTATCTGCTGACACTGCCGTCCGCGTGAGCCGCGGCCGCAGAAGCCTGAAGCCGCAGGCACCCGGCGCCGCAGGCATCTGACGCCGCCGAGACCGTGCCTGCTGGGAATCGTGACATGTGAGGGAGACATCATGACCGCTGAGGAGCCGATCCTCGAACTGCTGCCCGCCGTCGATATCGTTGACGGCCAGGCCGTCCGGCTCGTGCAGGGCGAAGCCGGGAGCGAGACCGGCTACGGGTCCCCGCTCGACGCCGCGCACGCGTGGCAGGACGCCGGTGCCGAATGGGTCCACCTCGTGGACCTCGACGCCGCGTTCGGCCGGGGGGACAACCGGGCCCTCATCGCCGAGGTCGTCTCGAGCCTTTCGCTCAAGGTCGAGCTCTCCGGCGGCCTCCGCGACGATGCGTCCCTCGAGGAGGCGCTCGGCCTCGGTGTCGCCCGCGTGAACCTCGGCACGGCGGCCATCGAGAACCCCGAGTGGACCGCGAGGGCCATCGCGCGCCACGGCGACCGGATCGCCGTCGGGCTCGACGTGCGGGGTACAACCCTCGCGGGCCGAGGCTGGACCAAGGAGGGCGGCAACCTGTGGGACGTGCTGGCCCAGCTCGAGGACGCCGACTGCGCGCGCTACGTGGTCACCGATGTGACGAAGGACGGCACCCTGCGGGGCCCGAACGTCGAGCTCCTCAAGGAGATGTGCGCGCGCACCGACCGGCCCGTCGTCGCCTCGGGCGGCATCTCGAGCCTCGATGACCTTCGCGCACTCCGCGACCTCGTGCCGCTCGGCGTCGAGGGCGCCATCGTCGGCAAGGCCCTCTACTCGGGCCAGTTCACGCTCCCGGAGGCGCTCGATATCGCCGGGCGGCGCTAGGTGCCGCACGAAGACGGACAAGCGCACGAGCACCCTCACGCGCACGACGGCGCGGGGTCGCCCAGTGGGCAGCGGCACCTCCCCGGGCACATCGCCGCAGCCCTTGCGCGCGCTGGAAGCCCCTCAGATTCGGCCGGCCAGTCGTGGTCAGGCCGCGACCTGAGCGGCGAGGGCAACCCCCTGCACCAGTTCGACACGGATGACGGGACCGCCGACCAGGCGGTGGCCGAGGCCCTCGCAAGGCTCGTGGTGGGCACCGACGACGAGGTGGGCGTCCACCGCGCGCTCGCAGCGGCGCGCGTGTTCGTTGCCGTCGTCGCGAGCCTCGCTGAGGGTGGGATGGGCGAGCATGGCTTCGCCCAGGACAAGGAGGCGGACATGGCGCTCGTCACCCTCTCCGCCCCGGACGGCCGGAAGGCCCTCCCGGTCTTCACATCGGTTGAGCGACTCGAGGCGTGGCACCGCGAGGCGAGGCCGGTGGCCGTGTTCGCGCCGCGCGCCGCTCTCTCGGCAGTCTCCGAGGGCGCAGAGCTGCTCGTGCTTGACCCCGGCGCGGCCTTCACGTTCGTACTTCGCCGCCCCGCGGTGTGGGCGCTCGCCCAGCAGCGCGAGTGGAGGCCGTCGTACGCGGACCCCTCACTCGTGGCGGACGTGGAGCGGGCCGTGGAGGGGCTTGCTCCTGTCCGTGGCATCGAGATCGGACCGGGCGCGGGCGTCGCCTCGAGGGACGCCTCCGGTCGGGTAGTCGCGGGCGGGGGCCCCGGTCCTGAGCTGCGTCTCACCCTCGCGCTCGCTCCCGGTTTGCCAGCCGAGACGGTGCGTGAGACGGTGTCAGAGCTGAACAGCAGACTCGCTGGCAGCCCGCGGTTCGCGGAGTCCGTGGACTCGATCGAGCTCAAGGTCCGCTCCGCCCCCAGCTGAGTTCCGCCCAGCATCCCGGGCGGCGCACATCACGAGGAAGACTCATGGATTTCGCCCAGTACGGGCAGCTCTGGCGACGGAAGGAAGTACGCCGCCTGCTGCTCGTGGCGATGGTCGCGAGGCTCCCGCATTCGGCCGCCGGCGTCCTCCTGACGCTGCACGTGGTCCAGACGCTCAACCTCGGGTACGGCGCCGCGGGCGCGGTCGCTGCGGTCCTGACGATCGGGATCGCCCTCGGAGCGCCCTGGCGGGGGCGGCGCGTGGACACCGCCGGCCTGCGGTCCGCCCTCATCCCGTCGGTTGTGGCCGAGGCCGTCGTGTGGGGGGTGGCTCCACATCTGGACTACCCCTGGCTGCTTGTTGCCGCCCTCGTCGGAGGCCTCTTTGCGCTGCCGATCTTCTCCGTGGTCCGGCAGTCCCTCGGCGTCATGACCCACGCCGCGCAGCGCCGCACCGCGTTCGCGCTGGACTCGATCTGCACCGAGGTCACGTTCATGGTCGGGCCCGCGCTGGCAGCCGTCGTCGCCGTCAACGTCTCCACGGTGTGGGGGATCACTGCGGTGGGCGTGTCGGCGGCCCTCGCGGGCCTTGCGCTCATGTGGTTCAACCCACCGACGCGTTCGGGCCAGCCGGGCGCGGTGACGGGCATCGGCGAGGTCCTCGACGGCGCGGACCTGCCCTCGGGCAGCGCTTCGGCGGAGTCGCCCGCACCGACCGAGATCGCGTCGGGCCAAGCTGACGGCTCGTCCGGCCTGCGCCTCCTGCTGGGCAGGACCCGCGGGGGAGTCGCCTGGGTGAGCGTCGCCGTCGTCGTGGTCATGGCCGTCGCGGCCGGTGCCGGGATGGTCCTGTCGGGGACCGACGTGGGTATCGTCGCCCTCCTGCGCGGGCACGGAGAGGGCGTGCAGCTCGGCGTCGTGTTCTTCTTCTGGTGCGCCGCCTCGCTCGTGGGCGGGGTGCTGTACGGGGCCGTGCACCGGGCGGTGTCACCGCTCGTGCTGCTCACGGCCATGAGCGTGCTGACCATCCCGTTGGGCTTCGCCTACGACACGATGAGCCTGAGCCTGCTCTCGATCCTCCCGGGGCTGCTCTGCGCGCCGACCCTGTCCGCGGCGTCGGAGCGGGTGGCCGAGCTCGTCTCCGAGGATCGGCGGGGTGAGGCCATGGGCTGGTACGGCTCCGCGTTGACGGCGGGGACGGCTCTCGGCTCGCCGCTCACCGGCACGCTGATCGACTCGATCGGCCCCTGGGCCGGGTTCGTGGGCATCGGTGCTGCCGGAACCCTGCTGTGCGCCGCGGGGATCGTGGCGCAGGGCGTGCGACGGCGCCGCTCGCCTCAGGCTGCAGCGTGAGGCGAGCTGGCCCGAGGGGCCAGTTGACCCCGAGGTGCCAGTTGACTCCCAACTGACTCCGAGCTGTCAGTTGACGGGGCCCGTGTACTTCTCGCCCGGGCCCTTGCCCGGCGCATCCTGGATCGTGGACGCCTCGCGGAACGCGAGCTGGAGTGACCGGAGGCCATCGCGCAACGGCCCTGCGTGCTGCGAGCCGATCTCGGGGGCTGCCGCCGTGACGAGTCCGGCGAGGGCCGTGATGAGCTTGCGGGCCTCGTCGAGGTCCTTGAGGTTCTCGGCATCCGCCCCGGCCGCCAACCCACACTTGACCGCCGCCGCGCTCATGAGGTGAACCGCCGTCGTCGTGATGACTTCAACGGCCGCGACCTCGGCGATGTCGCGCACTTCGGCGCTAACGTCGGTGGCGTCGGCGGGCTGGTCGTCGGCGAAGCTGTGGCGGTGCTGCTCCGCGGGGGAGGAGGGGCTGGTGGTCATGCTGATAAGCTTGGCACAGACCGACTGGAAGTCGTTACACAGTTGACGAAGCCCACACGGCAGGCCTCCGAGATCACTCGATGGCACTGTTGCGGGTTTTGCTGCGTTCACCCTGTATACTCGACTGATAGTTTGCAAGCGGAGATCACCTCCCACCTGTCGGCGTCCGAGCCTCACGGCCGGAAAGCTGCCGGGTACTCAGGTTGGCCGGGGCGGCATTGCCGTTCCGAGCAGGCTCGCCCCGTGAGGGCGTGCTCCCATCCGAGGCCTCCGATTGCACCGGCAATCGGGGGCCTTCCTTGTTGCCGGGGCACGTCCGTCAAAGTACAGGAGCCTGAACATTAGCGATCCACGCATCAATGATCGAATCCGCGTCCCCGAGGTTCGCCTCGTCGGCCCTGCGGGCGAGCAGGTGGGTATCGTGCGCATCGAGGATGCGCTGCGACTGGCAGCAGAGTCAGATCTCGACCTGGTCGAGGTGGCGCCGCAGGCCAAGCCCCCGGTATGCAAGCTGATGGACTTCGGCAAGTACAAGTACGAGGCTGCGGTCAAGGCGCGCGAGGCCCGTAAGAACCAGACGAACACGGTTCTCAAGGAAATCCGCTTCCGCCTCAAGATCGACAAGCACGACTACGAGACAAAGACGGGCCACGCCCTGCGCTTCCTCGGCGCCGGCGACAAGGTCAAGGCCATGATCCAGTTCCGCGGCCGTGAGCAGCAGCGTCCCGAGATGGGCATCCGCCTGCTTCAGCGCTTCGCTGAGGACGTCGCCGAGGTGGGCACGATCGAGTCCACCCCGCGCATCGACGGCCGCAACATGGTCATGGTCATCGGCCCGCTCAAGAACAAGGCCGAGGCCAAGGCGGAGGCCCGCCGTGCTGCCCAGCGTGCAGCGGACAAGGCCAAGGCAGAGGCGGCGAAGGCCGCTCCCGTCACTGAGGGCCAGTCGTCGATGACGCAGTCGATCGGCGATGCGCTCCCGCCCGAATTCCTCGAGGCCGCGCGGGCCCGCGAGGCCGCCGTCGAGCGGGAAGCGGCTGCCGCGGCACAGGCATCTGCAGACGAGGCATCGGCTGTTGAGAGTGGCGCAGCGGCCCTTGAGGTTGATGCGTCGGCCATCGAGGTCGAGGAGCCCGCGGCCGAGGTCGAGGAGTCCGAGGTCGAGGAGTCCGCGGCCGAGGCTGAGGCCCCGAAGGCGGAGGCACCCGTGGAAGCCGAGCCTGTGGAGGCCGAGGCACATGCCGCTGCGGAAGCCGAGCCTGTGAAGGCCGAGGTGCCCGCCCCCAAGGCGCAGGCACCGAAGGCCCCGGCACCCAAGGCGCAGGCGCCGGCCGCAGCTGCGGCGAGGCCCGCAACGCCGGCGGCCCCCGCGCCGTCGGCCGCACGGCCTGCGGCTCCGCGTCCGGCGGCACCGGCCGCTGGCGCGCCGAAGCCGGCCGTTCCTAAGCCGGGGGCTCCGCGCCCGGCAGCACCGAAGCCCTCCGCCCCGAAGCCGACGGCACCCCGGCCGTCCGGCCGGCGGGGCAACTAGCCAGACCCGGTCCGGGCCGTCTCTGTTCGTCAGAGCGGGGGGACCGGCCCATCGAGTCCTCCGGCCGCCGGTCACGCACCGGCGGGCGGTAGCAACCAGTCGGCCTGCGCGAGCAGGCCGCGAGAGAAATCCGCGGCCACCGTGCCGCGGGAAGCAAAAGGAGATCGGTTCCCATGCCGAAGATGAAGACGCACAGCGGCGCCAAGAAGCGCTTCAAGCTGACCGGTTCCGGCAAGCTCAAGCGCCAGCAGGCCAACCGCCGCCACTACCTCGAGCACAAGCCGTCGACGCTCACTCGCCGCCTTGCGGGCGACAAGATCGTCACGGGCGGCAACGCCAAGGTCATCAAGCGGATGCTCGGCATCTAGTTTCTTCCACCCACCGGTCCTGATCCAGGGGCCAACAGCCATCCCCGGCCGGACGCACTGCGTCTGGGTGTCTGGGAGAGATTCAAAGGAGTACGCACGTGGCACGTGTGAAGCGGGCAGTCAACGCCCTCAAGAAGCGCCGTACCGTCCTCGAGCGGGCGTCCGGCTACCGTGGTCAGCGCTCGCGCCTGTACCGCAAGGCCAAAGAGCAGCTGCTGCACTCGTTCGTGTACAGCTACCAGGACCGTCACAAGCGCAAGGGCGACTTCCGCCGCCTGTGGATCCAGCGCATCAACGCTGCGTCCCGCGCCAACGGCCTGACCTACAACCGCCTCATCCAGGGCCTCAAGGCCGCTGAGGTCGAGGTTGACCGCCGTATGCTCGCCGAGCTCGCCGTCTCCGACGCGGCCGCGTTCTCGGCCCTCGTCGAGGTTGCCAAGAAGGCCCTCCCGGCCGACGTAAACGCCCCGGCCGCCAAGTAGCATCCGCGGGGCCGACCGGTCCCCAGCGGACCAGGCCCGTCGCGTTCCACAGCGCCCGCACAGCCCCCCAGCTGCGCGGGCGCTGTTGCGTCCCCGGGGCATTCCGCGCCGTCGGCCCGAAGCCCTCGCTAGAGTTGGTCCGTGATGCCGAGCGAGACCATGACCAACCCCCGAGCCGACCGTGTCCGCGACGTGGCCAAGCTGGCCACCCGAACGGCCAGGAACCGACGCCGGCAGTTCCTGGCGGAGGGCCCGCAGGCCGTCCGCGAGGCGCTTCGCCTCGACGCTGCGCGGCGCGCGGACGGCAAGGAGCCGGCCGTCGTCGAGCTCTACGCGAGCGAGGCCTGCCTCTCGCGGTATCCCGAGATCGCACATCTCGCCGAGGGGACGGGCCTCCTCCGGCTGGCCGACGATGACGTGCTTGCGGCGATGGCGGACACCGTGAGCCCCCAGGGAATCGTCGCGGTGTGCCCGATGCTCGATGTTCCGCTCGATGCCGTCCTCGCCGCCCGCCCGAGGCTTATCGCCGTCATGTGTCGCGTCCAGGATCCCGGGAACGCCGGGACGATCCTCCGGGCCGCCGACTCGGCGGGCGCCGACGCGGTAGTCCTCACCTCCGGCAGCGTAGACATCTACAACCCCAAGGCGGTCCGCAGCACGGCGGGCTCACTCTTCCACGTCCCCGTGGTGCTCGCCGCTGAGACTGCGGCCCTCGTCGACGCGGCACGCGCCGCTGGTCACGGGGTCCTCGCAGCCGACGGCGCAGGTCCCCTCGATCTCGACATCCTCCAGGACGAGTCAGCGGCACGGCGGGCGGGTGGCGTCCAAGCATCCGACGCGGCCGCAGCGGGCAGCGGGTACCGGCTCGAGGGGCCAACGGCCTGGCTCTTCGGCAACGAGGCGCAGGGCCTGAACGAGGCCGAGAAGGCCCTCGCGGACCACCGGGTCGCGGTGCCGCTGTACGGCCGGGCCGAGAGCCTCAACGTCGGCACCGCGGCCACAGTCTGCCTGTACGCGAGCGCGCGGAGCCAGCGGCGCTGACCCTCACGGATGGCGTACGCCAGCTACCCAGCTCAGCCGGTAGCTTGGTCTTCGTACGGCGCCGCACGCACCCGCGGGGCCGATCACTCGAAAGGAATCTTCATGGCTTCTGGCGGTGGGACCAAGGCCGTTGTCGCGGCGCTGTCTGCGAATCTGGCCATCGCGGTGATGAAGTTCGTCGCCTTCGCACTGACCGCGTCGTCATCCATGCTGGCCGAGGCGATCCACTCGGTCGCCGACTCGGGGAACCAGGTGCTCCTGCTCGTGGGAGGGAAGCGCTCACGGAAGAAGCCGAATCCGGAGCACCCTTTCGGTTACGGGCGCGAGCGGTACATCTACGCGTTCATCGTCTCGATCGTGCTCTTCAGCGTGGGCGGACTCTTTGCCCTGTACGAGGCGTGGCAGAAGTTCCAGCACCCGCACGGCATCGAGGGCGGCTGGTGGTGGGTACCTATCGCGGTCCTCGTCGGAGCGGTCATCGCAGAGGGCTTGTCCTTCCGCACGGCCATCAAGGAGGCCAGCCATACGAGGGGCACCCAGTCCTGGGTCTCGTACATCCGGAATGCGAAGCAGCCCGAGCTGCCGGTGGTCCTCCTCGAGGACTTCGGCGCCCTCGTCGGCCTCGTCTTCGCGCTGTTCGGCGTCTCCCTGACGGTCGCGACAGGGAACGGACTGTGGGATGCCGCCGGCACCGCGATGATCGGTGTGCTCCTCGTGGCCATCGCCGTCATCCTCGCGGTCGAGACAAGCTCGCTGCTTCTCGGGGAATCAGCCACGGCGGCGGATGTCGCCAAGATCGAGGCGGCCCTTGCCGGCGACGGGACCCGGGTCATTCACCTCCGGACTATGCACCTCGGACCTGAGGACCTCCTCGTCGGAGCGAAGATCAGCGTCACGAGGGGTGCCACGGGTGAGCAGATCGCCCGCTCGATCGACGACGCCGAGGCCCGCGTCCGCGCGGCCGTCCCCAGTGCGCGCCTCATCTACCTCGAGCCCGACATCCCGCGCGGGGACGCGTCCTAGCTCGTCAGGTGAGCGGCCGGCGGCGTTCGAGGACACCGCTGGCGAAGACGATCCCCAGGCCGAGTACGGCCAGGACCGCGCCCACATATGCCGGGGCGACAAAGCCCCAGCCCGCCGCGATGACCGCACCGCCCAGGAACGCACCGAGCGCGTTGGCCACGTTGAGGGCGGAGTGGCTCAATGACGTGGCCAGGGTCGCGGCACCCGGAGCGGTGTCGAGCAGGCGGGCCTGCAGGGCGGGGATCAGGATCGAGCCGGAGCCGCCGACCACGAACACCATGACCAGCGCGAGCGGCCAGATAGGTGCGGCGAGCCCGTAGAGGACCATCACCACCGCCACGGCGGCCAGCGCCCAGTAGATCGTGCCCATGACCGAGCGGTCGGCGAGCCGGCCTCCGACGATGTTGCCCGCGACCATGCCGAGCCCGTAGAGCGCGACGACCACCGGCATGAGAGATTCTGGCAGGCCGGCAACGCCGGTCATCGTGTGCGCGATGTAGGTGTAGGTGGCGAAGAAGCCGCCGAATCCGACGACGCCGACAGCGAGGGCCAGCCAGAGCTGCACCCTCTTGAGGGCCGAGAGCTCGCGCCTGATGCTCGCCTCGGGGTGGGGCGGCTCATAGGGGACGAACCGTGCCACCATGGCGACGCACACGACGGCGATCACGCCCGTGACGACGAACAGGAGCCGCCATCCGAGCGACTGCCCAAGCCACGTGGCAGCGGGGACCCCGAGCACGTTGGCGATGGTGAGGCCGGACATGACCGTGGCGATGGCCCACCCGCGCTTCGTCGGCGCCACGAGTGAGGCGGCGATGACGGCGGCCGTGCCGAAGTATGCGCCGTGGGGGAGGCCCGCTGCGAAGCGTGAGACGAGCATCGCCCCGTAGTCGGCGGCCACGAACGAGGACAGGTTCGCGATCCCGTAGAAGGCCATGAGGCCGAGCACGAGTGCCTTGCGGGGCAGTCGTGCGCCGAAGGCCGCGAGGAGGGGAGCGCCCACGACGACCCCGAGCGCGTACGCGGAGATGAGCTGTCCGGCCTCGGGCGTGCTGATGGCGAGACCGCGCTCGATCTCCTTGAGAAGGCCCATCGTCGCGAACTCGACAGTGCCGATGGCGAATCCGCCCAGACCGAGGGCGAGCATGGCCCAGAACAGCGGGCGCGGGGCGAGCAGCGTCGAGGGGCGGTGGGTGCGCGGAGCGACCGCGTCCGCGGGCTGCTCGAGTAGTGACTGCTCGGGTCGTGTCTGGTGGGGTGGGGCCGAGTCGGCCAGGGGACGTTCGGGCGTTGGCACGGCGTTGTTCCTCGGGTGGCATGGGCGAAGGTGGAGGAACAGCGTTGGCCCTCGGTCCTTGCCAACTCTACGGCGCGCAGGGTCATTCCATGGGCCCTGCCTAGACTGTGACTCGTGCAGACGCAGACTGAGGGCAGCGCGGAACCCGCGGACAACGGAGGGCTCCTGCAGGTCGTGGGCGGCGCGATCGTCGACTCGCTCGAGCGGCCCGTGCGGCTCCTCGTGGCACGGCGGACGGCGCCCGAGGCCTTCGCGGGGATGTGGGAGTTCCCGGGCGGCAAGGTCGAGGCGGGAGAGGCGCCCGAGGACGGACTCCGCCGGGAGCTGCGCGAAGAACTCGGTGTGAGCGTGGTCCTGGGTGACGAGATCCCCGGTCCGCTGGTGCAGGGCTGGCCGCTCAGCGGGGCGGCCGCGATGCGGGTATGGGTTGCGGCGGTGCACGATGGGGCGCCGGCTCCACTCGAGGACCACGACGAGCTTCGTTGGGTCGAGCTCGACGGCGACCGGATCATGGACCTGCCCTGGATACCCGCGGACCTCCCGATCGTCGACGCGCTCCGCAGACACTTGGCTTAGACGCGGGCAGCCGTGTCGACCTGTGCCGCGCCGGGACTCACCGGCTCAGAAGGCGGGCTGTCCTGGAACAAGGCGCTGCCCTAGAAGAGGGCGCCGTCCTAAGAGAGCACTGTCCTAGAACAGGGCATCCTGCAGCGGGGGGCTTTCCTGATGCCGGGGGTTCTCAGAGCCGCCGCGCCGAGCGTGGCCGCCGCCGCGGTGTGCTCCTTCGCCACTGAGCGGGCGTTCGGCGTGGGCTGTGGCATCCCGATGTCCAAAGGCCTCATCGCGCTCGAAACCTCGCCCGAACCCATGCCGCGCTTTGGCCGCAGCAACTCGCTTCCCCAGCCACGAGCGATACTCAGCCGGAGCGTAGGCGCCCTTCGCGTAGAGGCTGCGGTACCGCCCCACGAGGTGTGGATTGGTGCGGGCCAGCCACCCCATGAACCAGTCGCGGGTTCCTGGCCGCAGGTGCAGCGCCCCGGTCGTCACCCCGGTTGCCCCCGCCGCAGCCAGCTTTCCCATGAGAGCGTCCAGATGCTCCTCCGAGTCCGTGAGCCAGGGCAGGATCGGCATCACCATGACGCCGCAGGGCAGGCCGGCCTCGCGGAGGCGCGAGATGAGCGTGAGGCGCGCGGCGGGGGACGGCGTTCCCGGCTCGATGGCCGCTTGGAGCTCGGGGTCCAGCACTGCGAGGGAGATCCCCGCACCGATCGGCACGTTGGCCCCTGCGGCCTTGAGCAGCGGGATGTCACGTGCGAGGAGGGTGCCCTTGGTCAGGATGGAGAACGGTGTGCCGGAGCCTGCCAATGCCCTGATGATCCCCGGCATGAGTGCGTAGCGGCCCTCGGCCCGCTGGTACGGGTCCGTGTTGGTGCCCAGGGCCACGTGCTCTCGGTCCCACGAGGGCTTCGAAACTTCCGCTCGGAGGACCTCCGCGACGTTGACCTTGACGACGAGCTGCCGGTCGAAGTCGAGGCCGGCGTCGAGGTCGAGATACGTATGGGTATTGCGGGCGAAGCAGTACACGCAGGCGTGGCTGCAGCCACGGTATGGATTGACCGTCCAGCGGAACGGCATCGAGGACGCCGGCGGGACCTTGTTGAGCGCCGATTTCGCGGCGACCTCGTGGAAGGTGATTCCCTGGAACTCCGGCGTCCTCACCGTGCGCAGCGCGCCCGCAAGGGACAGGAGGGGCGGCTGGGCCGGGAGGCCGCTGTCCGACCCGGGGAGCGGTTCGGCCACCGTTTGCGTGTTCCATCGCATAGCGTACATTCGAATCTATCTTCGAATTGATGTCAAGCGCCCTGCGCGGGGATGTCGGGTGCGGGGCCCCAGACGCTGCATCCAGACTCAGGTCTAGGCGAGCGCCCACGCGACGATGAGCGAGGCCGAGACCTCGGTCTCGCCCGCCTCAAGGGGCGCGCTGGCCTCGGCCGCCGCGAAGGCCACCCTGCGCATCGGCACCGGCTGGCCGGGCATGCCCCCCTGGGGCCCCGCGTCGATGCGGACCACGGCGCCGAGCCCGCGTCCTGCGAGCTGTGCGAGCCGCTCGGCGCACGCCTTGGCATCGAGGAAGGCAGCCTCCTGCGCCGAAGCCCGGGCCGCGGATTCATCGGAGATCCCGAGTGCGAGCCCATTGATCCGCACGGCGTCACCGCCCGCCGTCACGACGGCGTCGAGCAGGTCTCCGGTGCGCGCGAGGTCCCTCGCCCGCACGGTCAGCCCGCGGCCCGCCGCGTATCCGACCAACCGCTGCCCGCGCCCCTCCTCCCAGGTCATCTCGGGGGTGACGGTGAGCGAGGTCGAGGCGATGTCGTTGCGGGCGACGCCGGCCCGCAGCGCTGCGGCGACGATCGCCTCGGAGGCGCGCGACGCGCCGTCGTACGCATCCTTCAGGCGCTGCGAGCGGACCTCGGAGCCGAGACGGAGGATCGCGAGGTCCGGCACTGCGATGACGGAACCTGTCCCGGTGACGGTGATGGTGTCGGGGTGGCTCATGGTCTCAGATCCTTACGTGGCAGGTAGCCGCCGTCCTCGAGGCCGGCGAGGCGTTCGAACGGGTTGAAGGAGGCCGGGTCGCCGGGCCGTGCGAGCGTGACGGCGGCGCCAGCGAGGTGGCCGGCGAAGTACAGGGGGAGGAACGGCAGCCCGAGGCAGACCGCGTACTGGGTCGCGTGGCGGGCCTCGTGGGCGAAGAGCTCGCGACGCGAGACGAGCTCGGCGGCGCTGCCTCTCGTGAAGACCACGTTCCCCACCGTGAAGGCGCCAGCCACGGGGAGCCTCGGACGGTAGGACTCGGCGACGAACAGCCCGCCGGGGCCGCGGCGCAGGGGCGTCCGTGCCACTGCGGCCATGAGGAGGCCGAGCAGCGTCGAGAGGTTCAGCGTGTTGAGCACAGCCCGTGCCCGGGTCCCAGCGCGCACAGGTGCATAGTAGCCCGTGAATTAGACTTGGCGGGTGCCCGAGACAACGCCCTCATCAGCCGAGATCGAAGACCCTGTGACTGCCCCGAGCGTCCCTGACCCCGTTGACGAGCGGGCGGTCGGCGCCGCCGTGGACAAGGCGATTGCGGCGGTCGCGGCGGCTGCGGACCTCGACGCCCTCAAGGCCGCCCGCATTGCGCACACCGGTGAGAAGTCGCCGCTTGCGCTCGCGAACCGCGCCATCGGGGCCCTGCCGAAGGAAGCCAAGGCGGCCGCGGGCAAGATCGTGGGGGGCGCCCGCGGGCGGGTCAACAAGGCCATCGCCGAGCGCCAGATGGTGCTCGAAGAGGAGAACGACGCCCGCATCCTCCTCGAGGAGACGGTCGACGTCACGGCGGCCCCGCGCCGTCGTCGTGCAGGAGCCCGGCACCCGCTCTCGACCCTCCAGGAGCGCGTGAGCGAGATCTTCGTGGGCATGGGCTGGGAGATCGCAGAAGGCCCCGAGCTCGAGTCCGAGTGGTTCAACTTCGATGCCCTCAACTTCAAGCCGGACCACCCCGCGCGCGAGATGCAGGACACCTTCTTCATCGACCCCCCCGAGGCACATCTGCTCCTGCGCACGCACACGTCCCCGGTCCAGGTCCGCTCGATGCTCGAGCGCGAGGTGCCGATCTATGTGCTGTGCCCCGGCAAGGTCTTCCGCACCGACGAGCTCGACGCGACCCACACGCCCGTGTTCCACCAGTTCGAGGGCCTCGCCATCGACAAGGGCCTGTCGATGGCAGACCTGCGCGGCACGCTCGAGCACTTCGCCCGGCTGATGTTCGGTGCCGACGCCAAGATCCGCCTGCGCCCCAACTACTTTCCCTTCACCGAGCCCAGCGCTGAGCTGGACATCTGGCACCCGGGCGCCAAGGGTGGCCCGGCGTGGATCGAATGGGGCGGCTGCGGCATGGTCAACCCCAATGTCCTCCGCGCCGCGGGTATCGACCCCGACCAGTACTCAGGCTTCGCGTTCGGCATGGGCATCGAGCGCACCCTCATGTTCCGCAACGACGTCACCGACATGCACGACATGATCGAGGGCGACGTCCGGTTCAGCCAGCACTTCGGGATGGAGATCTAGTCACATGCGAATCCCCCTTTCGTGGCTGCGCGAGTACACGCAGCTTCCTGCCGACGCGACGGCAGAAGACCTCATGGCCGACCTGGTGAGGGTTGGCCTCGAGGAAGAAGACGTCCACCGCCCCTCGGACTCGATCCGCGGGCCGATCGTCGTCGGGCAGGTGCTCAGCGCCGAGAAGGAGCCGCAGAGCAACGGCAAGACGATCAACTGGTGTCAGGTCCGGGTAGTCCCGGAGGGCCAGGAGCAGACGCTCACGGGCAAGGGCATCGAGCCCTCCGGCGTCCAGGGCATCGTGTGCGGCGCGCACAACTTCGAAGCGGGGGACAAGGTCGTCGTGACCCTCCCCGGCGCGACGCTGCCCGGGGACTTCCACATTGCGGCCCGCAAGACGTACGGCCACGTCTCCGCGGGCATGATCGCGTCCGTCCGAGAGCTCGGGATCGGTGACGACCACGACGGCATCCTCGTGCTCTCGCGCATCGGGCTCGACCCCGAGATCGGCACGGACGCGCTCGAGCTCCTCGGCCTGACCGACGAGGCCGCCGAGATCAACGTGACCCCCGACCGGGCCTACTGCTTCTCGATCCGAGGTATCGCCCGCGAGTACTCGCACGCGACGGGCACCGCGTTCACCGATCCGGCCGAGCTCGTCAAGGCGCCCGAGACGCTCGGGGGCGGCTACGGCGTCGTGCTCGACGACCAGACGCCCATCTACGGCGTCCCCGGCTGTGACCGCTTCGTGGCGCGCACCGTGCGCGGCATCGACCCGACGCGCCCCACGCCGCCGTGGATGGTCTCGCGCCTGCGTCTGGCGGGCGTGCGCTCGATCTCGCTGCCCGTGGACATCTCGAACTACGTCATGTTCGAGCTCGGCCAGCCGACCCACTGCTACGACCTCGACAAGCTCACGGGACCCATCACGGTTCGCCGAGCCGCCGCGGGGGAGAGGATCACGACCCTCGACGAGAAGGTCCGCTCCCTCGATCCCGAGGACCTCCTCATCACCGACGAGTCGGGTCCGATCGGCATCGCCGGCGTCATGGGCGGTGCCTCGACCGAGTGCTCCGATGACACAGTGAACGTCCTCGTCGAGGCCGCGCACTTCGATACCGTGAGCATCGCCCGCTCGCGCCGACGCCACAGGCTCCCGTCCGAGGCGTCCAAGCGCTTCGAGCGCGGCGTCGACTGGAATGTCGCGCACGTCGCAGCGCAGCGCGTCGTCGACCTCCTGGTCGAACTGGGCGGCGGCACCGCCGACGAGTCCGGGACCGACGTCGGGACGGCGCCGGAGCCCGTGCGGATCGAGCTGCCCGCTGGATTCGCGTCGGGGCGGATCGGCATGGAGTTCAGCGACGAGCTCATCACGCGCAGCCTCGGCGACCTCGGCGCCGACGTTGAGCGGGCCGGCGCAGACTTCGTCGTCACTCCGCCGAGCTGGCGCAATGACCTGGAGACGAAGGAGGACCTGTCCGAGGAGATCGCACGCCTCGTCGGCTACGACAAGATCCCCTCGAGACTTCCGACCGCGCCTCCGGGCCGCGGCTTCACGCGTACGCAGCAGCAGCGCCGGCGCCTCGTCCAGGGGCTCGCCGATGCGGGCCTCACCGAAATCCTCGCGTACCCGTTCGCCACGAAGGTGCAGAATGAGACGTTCGGCGTCGCCGAGGCCGGCGCGCCGCGCAGGGCGGTCAAGCTCGCGAACCCGCTGAGCGAGGAGCACGGCTGGCTCCGCACGTCGCTGCTCCCGGGCCTCATCGACACGGCCAAGCGCAATCACTCCCGCGGCTTCCGCGACCTCGCGATCTACGAGGCGGGCCTGGTGTTCCTGCCCGGCGACGGGGTGCTCGGCACCCCGAGCATCCCGCCGCTCGGCGTCCGCCCGCCCGAGGACGTCCTCGACGCGCTCTACGACGGGCTCCCGGACCAGCCGCTGCACATCGGTGCGGTGTTCACGGGCAGGGAGACCCCGGAGTCGCCCGGCAACGCTCCCCGCGCTTGGGACTGGGCTGACGCGCTCGACGTCGCCCGGCTCGCCGGCGAGGTTCTCGGCGTCGAGCTCGTGGTCGCGCAGGGATCGCATCAGGCGTTCCACCCCGGCCGCGCTGCCCAGCTCTCGCTCTTCTCCGGCGAGGTCGTCGGATACGCGGGCGAGCTGCACCCCAAGCTGCTCGCGGAGCTCGACATGCCGGCGCGCTCCGCCGCGTTCGAGCTTGACGCCGACGTGCTCTTCGAGGCGGCCCCGGACGTTGTCGTGGCGAAGCACCTCTCTGCGTTCCCGGTCGCGACGCAGGACGTCGCCCTCATCGTCGACGCCTCCGTGCCCGCTGACGAGATCCTGGGGTCGCTGCGGGAGGGCGCTGGCGAGCTCCTCGAGGATATCCACCTGTTCGACGTCTACACGGGCAAGGGCATCGACGAGGGCAAGAAGTCGCTTGCCTTCGGGCTCCGCTTCCGCGCCGCCGACCGCACCCTCACCGCCGACGAGGCATCCGAGGCGCGCGCCGCTGCCGTGGCGCTCGCGGCCGAGCGGTTCGGCGCGGTCCAGCGCTGACGGCGTCCCGTCCGCTCGGGAGGTGAGCCTCGGTGCCGGGGATCTCGTGCTGAGGGCCGTGCCCCTCGGCCCCCCGGGCTCGCCGCTTCCGGACGGCGCTCCGACCCTCGGTGAGCTCGAGCGAGCCGCTGCACTGGTCGACGCCGTGCAGCGGCACCGCTTCCTCGCCGGGCGTCTCGCGCTCCGGGCGCTCGTCGCGGGCCTTCTCGGGGTTGACCCGTACGAGGTGCGGCCCGCGTACATGTGCCTCGAGTGCGGGGTCGGTGAGCACGGTCGGCCGGGCTTCGTCCTCGCGCACGACGGCGCCCCGCTTGGTGCGCTGGGCAGGTCCCGTCGGCTTCCCATCGCCGCGAGCATGTCCCGCGCTGGGGGGTGGGCCCTCGTCGCGGCCGACACCTCCCGCTCTGAGCGCACGCTCGTTCCCTTGGACCTCGAGATAAGGCCCGGCGACGCGGAGGTCGGGCGGGGGATGGGGATCGGCGTCGATCTGGTCCGTGTCGCCGACGTCCGCGGCGCGATCCCGGATGCCGCCCTCACCCCGGCCGAGCGGCGTCGGGTGTCGGCGGCCGCTGACCCCGCGGCGGAGGCGGCGCGGCTCTGGGCCCGCAAAGAGGCCCTCCTCAAGGCACTCGGCACAGGACTGCGGACCGATCCGGCATCTGTCGAGGCCCTCGGCGACTGCCGCGTGAGCGACATCGACGCCCGCTCTCTCAAGCTCCCGGAGGGCTTTGTCGCGGCCCTCGCCAGACCCACGCTCTGAGGGTCGCGTTCTGGCTCCCAGAACGGGCGCGGGGGCTAGGTCGGCATGGCAGGGAGCTTGCGCTCGAAGAGCCAGGGGCGCAGGAGCTCGGCGGGCCGGAACCTCCGAGCGCCGGCCCCGACGCGTTCCAGGAGCTCCACGAAATCAGAGGTCGAGGCGTTCCCGTGGCGGTTCTCCTCGCCGAAGGCCTTGAGGGCACGGAGGAACCGGTCGTCGCCGACGGCGCACCGCACGGCATGCAGGGCGAGGGCCCCGCGCTTGTACACGCGGTCATCGAACATGAGGTCGGGCCCCGGATCGCCGATGAGGAAGTCCTGCTTCTGTGCGGCGACGAGCTTCCAGGCGGAGGCCGCCCGGGAGCGCACCGAGCCCTGCCCGGCGTGCTCGCTCCATAGCCACTCGGCGTAGCACGCGAATCCCTCATGCAGCCAGATGTCCTCCCACCGCCGCACCGTCACGGAGTTGCCGAACCACTGGTGCGCGAGCTCGTGGGCGATGAGCCGCTGGGACTCCCAGGACCGGGTGATGTGGTTGCGCCCCAGGATCGAGAGTGTCTGCGCCTCGAGTGGAATCTCGAGGGGGTCCTCGGTGACCACGACCGTGTAGTCGCGGAACGGATACGGACCGAACAGGTCCGAGAACAGCTCGACCATGGCCCGCTGGTCCCGAAGTCCCGCCAGGGCCGCCTGCTTCAGATCGGGAGGAACCGCCGCATACACGCCGACGCCGGGCGAGGCCCGGTGAGGGATGTGCCCGAGCTCGAGGAGCTGGTATCGGCCGATGAGGAGCGTCGCAAGGTAGGGCGCCATGGGCTCGTGGACCTCGTACACCCACGTCTCCCGGCTCGCCTTGCGGCGGTGGCCCACAAGGAGGCCGTTCGAGACGACTCGGTAGCCGGCGTCCGCGGTGGCGGAGATGCGGAACGTGGCCTTCTGGCTCGGATGGTCGTTGCAGGGGAACCAGGTGGGCGCACCGACCGGCTGACCCGCTACGATCACGCCGTCCGAAAGCTCCTCCCAGCCCACCTCGCCCCACTGCCCGTCCGCGGGCCCCGGATTGCCCTCGTAGCGCACCTCGAGGGTGAAGTCCTTGCCCTTCGCGAGCGGGGACGCGGGGGTGATGCGGAGTTCGTTGCCGCGTTGGACCGTCCGTGCGGGCTTGGCGCCGTCCACCTGGGCCTTGAGCGCGCGCATGCCGGTGAGGCTCAGGGTGATCGTCTCCAGCCGCTCCTTCGCGGTGGCGCGGATCCGTGCGCGCCCGGCGAGGCGGTTGCTCGCGAGGCGGATGTCGAGCTCGAGGTCGTAGTGCCGCACGCGGTAGGCGCCGCTCCCGTGGCCGGGCGTGTACTGGTCCGGGAGGGCGCCGTTCTTGGACTTCTTCTTCGGCAGGATGTGCTTGTAGGGGCTCACCGGATGGGTGCCTCCGGCTCCTTCCACGGCACCACGGGATTGCCTCGCCAGTATGAGGCAGCAGGAACATGCTCGCCGCGCATGACGAGCGACGCCGGGCCGACCGTCGCGCCGTCGGAGATCTCCGCGCCGGGCAGGACCACGCCGTGCGGACCGAGGGTGGCACCCTCGCCGAGCACCACAGTATCGATGCTCATGATGCGGTCGTGGAAGAGGTGGGTCTGCACGACGCAGCCCCGGTTGACGGTTGAGCTGGGGCCGAGCGTCACGAGGTCGGCCTCGGGCAGCCAGTAGCTCTCGCACCATGCTCCCGAACCGATCTTCGCGCCCAGGGACCTCAGCCACCACACGAGAGCGGGGGTGCCGGCCGCCGCGCGCGCGAACCACGGCGCCGCGACCATCTCCACGAACGTGTCCTGGACCTCGTTGCGCCAGACGAACGAGCTCCACAGTGGATGCTCGCCGGCGCGGATCCGCCCCACGAACAGCCACTTCGCCACGGTCGCGGACGCCGCCGCGACGCCGCCGGCCACGAGCATGACGGCCCCGCACACGAGGGCGGCAGCCAGATAGCCCCAGGCGGCGGCGAGCCAGTCGAGGGACACGAGGACAGCGACGGCGATCGCCACAGTGAGCACGACCGGCAGCGCACGGCACAGCTCCCACAACGCTCGCGCGACCTTGAGCCGCGACGTCGGGCGGAAGGTCCGCTCGGTGTCGACCGTGATAGCGGTGCGCCGGAGGCGGACGGGCGGGCTCCCGAGCCACGACGAGCCGGACTTGGCCTTCTTGGGGGTGGCGGAGAGGACCGCGACGAGGCCGTCCTTCGGCACCGAGCGGCCCGCCGCGGTCATGCCCGAGTTGCCCAGGAAGGCGCGCTTGCCCACCTTGGCCGGCGCGATTCTCACCCAGCCGCCGCCGAGCTCGTAGCTGGCGACCATCGTGTCGTCGGCGAGGAACGCGCCGTCGGCCACCGTGGTCATCTTGGGCAGGAGCAGCACCGTTGACGCCTCGACGTCCTTGCCGATCTTCGCGCCCAGGATCCTCAGCCACACCGGCGTGAAGAGGCTCGCGTAGATCGGGAAGAGGACGTCGCGGGCCATGTCCAGCACCCGTTCTGTGGCCCAGACCTGCCAGCCTGTGCGGGACCGGATGCGGTGGTAGCCCTCCGTCAGGCCGAGGCCGAGCAGGCGGGTGACCCCGGCGATGAGCAGAAGGTTGAGCGCGAACCACGCGGCGGCCGCGAGGGGCGTCGCCGCGAGGAGCGGCCCCACGGCCTCGTGGAGTGAATGGTGCCCACGGGCCAAACCCACGAGGACGAGAGCGGCCGCTGCGGCCGAGACGAACGGAATGAGGGCCAGGAGCGTCGAGCCCGCGGCGAACGCGCCGATCCACGCACCCTCCCGCATCCGGGACCGCCTCACGGTGGCCTCGGGCCAGCTCGGTTTCGCCTTGCCCACGCGGGTCGCGGGCGACCCGGCGACGCGCAGGCCCTCCTTGACCCTCCCCGAGACGGCCGAGCCGGGGTCGACGACGGCTCCCGCGCCGATGCGCGCCCCGGGCAGGAGTGTGCTGCGGGCGCCGATCGTCGCGCCGGAGCCGATGCTGATGCCCCCGATGTGGACCCAGTCGCCGTCGATCCACCAGCCCGAGAGGTCAACTTCGGGCTCCACCGACGCGCCGGATCCGACGGACAGCATGCCGGTGACCGGCGGTACGGAATGGAGCACGGCGTCCCGGCCGATCTTCGCGCCCAGGGCCCGTGCGTAGTAGGGGACCCACGGCGCGCTCGCGAGGCTCACGGCCTGCGCGAGATCCGCGATCTGCTCTGCGAGCCACAGCCTCAGGTGCACGCTGCCCGAGCGCGGGTAGCGCCCGGGAGCGACTCCCCGCAGCAGCAGGCGCGCGGCCACCACCGAGATGCCCATGCGGCCCCACGGACTCACGAACACGATCCATGACGCCGCGACCCACCACCACGAGAGCGTCGGGGCTGCGGAGAACCCGGAGCCGGTGGCAATCGCGGCGGCTCCCGACAGCAGATTGTTCCCGGCCGCGAGGTACGTGAGCCAGCGCATGCCGACGAGGATGAAGAGTGGGATCCCCATGAGCGTCTGGACCAGCTGGGTCCTGCGGGACGTGGGCCGCACGGTGCGCTCGCGGGGTTCCGTGGACCCCGCTGGCGCGGAGCCGAGCACCGCCTCGACGAGGGCGCCGACGCGGGGGTGGGCGTAGATGTCGGCGACCGTCACCGTGGGGTAGCGCCGCCGCAGCGCCGAGACGAGCTGGGCCGCGGCGAGGGACCCGCCGCCGTGGGCGAAGAAGTCGGCGTCGAGCCCAGGCGCCCTCGTGCCGAGGACAGCGCCCCACTGCTCGACGATCCACGCGGCGTCCTCGGGAAGCTCGAGGTCCGGGCCCTCGTCGTTGTCCTGGCCGGGCAGCGGCCAGGGGAGCGCGTTGCGGTCCACCTTGCCGCTCGTCTTGGTCGGGAGGGTGTCGACGACGGCGAGCACCGGCACGAGCGCCGCCGGCAGCTCGCGCCTGAGGTGCCTGCGGGACGCGGCGAGGTCCGGTGCAGTGCCCTCGACCGGCGCAAGGTAGCCGACGAGGATCTGGTTCCCGGCCGCCGTCGTGCGCACGGCGGCAGCCGCGCCGGCGATGCCGGGGAGCGACTGGAGTGCGGCGTCGACCTCTCCGAGCTCGATCCGGCGGCCGCCGAGCTTGACCTGCTCGTCGGCGCGGCCCTGGAAGAGGAGGCCCGCGGACTCGAACTTGACGAGGTCGCCCGAGCGGTAGGCGCGCTCCCAGCCGAGCGTGGGCATGGGGGCGTACTTCTCGGCGTCCTTGGCCGGGTCGAGGTAACGGGCCAGACCGATGCCGCCGATGATGAGCTCGCCGATGCCGCCCTCCGCGACGGGCAAGCCTGCGGCGTCGACGATCGCGAGGTCCCAACCGTCGAGGGGGAGCCCGATCCGCACGGGGCCGACGCCGTCCATCGGCGCAGCGCACGCCACGACGGTCGCCTCGGTGGGTCCGTAGGTGTTCCAGACCTCGCGGCCGTCCACGGCGAGCCGCGCCGCAAGCTCCGGCGGGCAGGCCTCGCCGCCGAAGATGAGCAGGCGGACGTTCTCGAGCGCCTCGGCGGGCCAGAGCGCGGCGAGGGTCGGAACCGTCGAGACGATCGTGATGCCCCGCTGCACGAGCCACGGGCCCAGATCCATCCCGGTCCGCACGAGGGCCCGCGGTGCCGGCACGAGGCATGCGCCGTGGCGCCAGGCAAGCCACATCTCCTCGCACGAGGCGTCGAAGGCGACTGAGAGCCCGGCGAGGACCCGGTCCTCGGGGCCGATCGGCTCGTCCTGGAGGAACAGCCTGGCCTCGGCATCCACGAATGCAGCGGCAGAGCGGTGCGCCACGGCCACGCCCTTGGGCGTCCCGGTGGACCCCGACGTGAAGATGATCCAGCAGTCGTCCTCGGGGGCCGCCGGGCGCGGTGCGGGGAACGGCTTGGGTCGCTTCTGGTCCACGACCATCGTCCCGCCGCCCCGCAGGATCCCGGCAACCGTCGCCTCGCTGAACACGAGCTTGGCACGCTCGTCCGGGTCGTCGGCGTCCACCGGGACGTACGCGGCCCCCACGAGCATGGTTGCGAGGATGGCCACGTACAGCTCGGTGGTTCCGGAGGGGATGCGGATCCCCAGACGGTCCCCGGCCCCGAGGCCCGCGGCGTGCAGCCTGCGGCCCATCGCACGGACCTCCTCGAGGAGCTCCGTGTAGGAGAGCGCGCGCGTTCCGTCGTCGAGAGCGGGCGCCTCGGGAAAGGCCTCGGCGGTCGCGGTCAGGACGTCGATGAGGGTCCGCGGGTCCGGGGTGCGGTCGGACCCCGGCAGCTGGGGCGGATACGGCTGCCCGGTCTCGAGGGGGCGCGGGGTCTCTGAGGCCTGATCGTCGAGTGGTTCACTCACAGCCGTGCCTTCAGGCTCGTTGGTCGATGTCATCGTGCGGCCATTCTTCCACCGGTGCCTCGGCTCCGGAGGGATCTCGGGGCCGAGGCGCTGGTCACGGCCGGGCATCGCCGGCTGTCAGTGACGACGGCGCGTCAGGGAACGGCAGCCTGTCAGGGAACGAGAAGGACCTTGCCCGTCGTGGCGCGGCCCTCGAGCGCCCGGTGGGCGTCGGCGGCCTGGCTCAGGGGGAACTGGGCCCCGATGCGGACATTGAGCGTCCCGTCCGCTACGGCGCCGAAGACCTCGGACGACCGCCAACGGCGCTCGGCGGCGTTGAGGAGGTGGTGGCCGAGGGTGGGGCGGGTGAGGAACAGCGAGCCGCCGGCATTGAGCCGCTGGGGGTCGACCGGCTCCACCGGACCGGAGGCAGCGCCGAACAGTACGAGCATGCCGCGGATGCGCAGGCACTCGAGCGAGCCGTCGAACGTGTCCCGCCCCACGCCGTCGTACACGACATCGACCCCCGTGCCGTTGGTGAGCTCGCGGACCTGCTTGGGGAACTCGTGGTAGCGGATCACATGGTCAGCCCCAGCGCCCGCAGCGAGTTCGGCCTTGCTGTCCGTGGACACGGTGGTGATGACCCGGGCGCCGCGCGCTTTGAGCATCTGGATGAGCAGGAGCCCCACGCCGCCGGCGCCCGCGTGGAGGAGGACCGTCTGGCCCGGCTCGACGCGGAAGGTCGAGTTGATGAGGTAGTGGGCCGTCATGCCCTGGAGCGGCAGCGCGGCCGCCGTCAGGAGGTCTACGCCCTCGGGGACGGGGAGCGCCCGGTCCGCCGCGATGAGCGTGTACTGCGCATACGTGGCACTGCCTTCGGCCGTGGCGACGCGGTCCCCCTTCGCGAAGTCGGTCACCCCCTCTCCGACGGCGGTGACGACGCCGGAGGCCTCGGAACCCGGGGTGAAGGGCAGCGGGACCTTGTACAGTCCCTGCCGCTGGTACGTCTCGATGAAGTTCACGCCCGCGGCGGCGACGCGGACGAGGAGCTGGCCGGGGCCCGGCTCGGGCATGCCGACCTCAGCGGGGGCGAGGACCTCGGGCCCTCCCGGGACTGTGGCGACGATGGCGTTGATCATGGGATTCTCTCCTGCTTCTCGTTTCGCGTCCGGACCCATCCTAAGGACACGCACTCGATCCCCCTATGTATAAATATTGACTACCATGCATAAACTTGCCTACAGTGGGCGCGTGACCATTACTGCAGCTGTCTCCGGAGCCAGCGGCTACGCCGGGGGAGAGGTCCTCCGGCTGCTGGCCAACCACCCCGACGTTGAGATCGGGGCGATCACGGCCCACTCGAGCGCCGGCAGCCGGCTGGGCGAGCTCCAGCCGCATCTCCTCCCGCTCGCCGACCGCGTCATCGTCGAGACGACGACCGAGAACCTCGCGGGGCACGACGTCGTCTTCCTCGCCCTCCCGCACGGCGCGTCCGCCGAGGTGGCCGCGGCCCTGCCGGAGAGCACGCTCGTGATCGACGCGGGCGCCGACCATCGTCTCGAGGACCCCGAGGCCTGGTTCCGGTTCTACCGCTCCGAGCACGCGGGCACGTGGCCGTACGGCCTTCCCGAGCTCCCGCTGGGCGAGAGCGGAGGAGCCGGCCGCAAGCAGCGCGAGAAGCTCCTCGGTGCGCGTCGCATCGCCGTCCCTGGCTGCTACCCGACGTCGGCACTCCTGGCCCTCACGCCCGGCTTTGCCGCAGGGCTCCTCGAGCCCGACGACGTCGTGATCGTCTCCGCGTCCGGCACCTCCGGTGCGGGCAAGAGCGTCAAGGCGCATCTCCTCGGTTCCGAGGTCATGGGGTCGATGAGCCCGTACGGTGTGGGCGGCGGGCACCGCCACACTCCCGAGATCGAGCAGGGACTCTCCAACGCCGCGGGCGAGCCGGTCACCGTGTCCTTCACGCCCACCCTTGCACCCATGAGCCGCGGAATCCTCACGACGGCGACCGCCCGCGTCAAGGCGGACGTGGGTGTCGCTTCGTTGCGGGCTGCGTGGGAGTCCGCCTATGGGGACGAGCAGTTCGTCCACGTCTTGCCGTCGGGCCAGTGGCCCGCGACGCAGATGGTCATCGGCTCCAACAATGCGGTGATCCAGCTCGCGTTCGATGAGCACGCCGGCCGGGTGATCGTGAGCTCGGCGATCGACAACCTCACCAAGGGCACCGCGGGTGGAGCCATCCAATCCATGAATATCGCGCTGGGCCTGAACGAGGGCGCCGGCCTCAACCAGCTGGGAGTCGCACCGTGACCGTCACCGCACCGAAGGGCTTCCGGGCCGCCGGTATCACCGCCGGGCTCAAGGCCTCCGGCAAGCCGGACATGGCCCTCGTCGTCAACGATGGGCCGGACAAGCACGGCGCTGCCGTGTTCACGTCAAACCGAGTCATGGCCGCGCCCGTTCGCTGGTCAAAGCAGGTCGTCACGGACGGCCGGGTCGACGCCGTCGTGCTCAATTCCGGCGGGGCCAACGCCTGCACCGGCCCCGAGGGCTTCCAGAACACCCATCGCACGGCCGAGAAGACCGCGGACGCGCTCGGCATCTCCGCGGGCGACGTCGTGGTCTGCTCGACGGGCCTGATCGGCGAGCAGCTGCCGATGGACAAGATCATCCCGGGCGTCGACGCCCTCGCGGCCGCCCTCGCGGACAACGGCGGCCATTCGGCGGCCGTGGCGATCATGACGACGGACACCGTGGCGAAGGAGGCCGTGTTCACTGGCGCGGACGGGGGTGGGGTCGCGTACACGATCGGTGGCATCGCCAAGGGTGCCGGCATGCTCGCCCCGGGCCTCGCGACGATGCTGGTGGTCCTCACGACCGATGCCGAGATCCATCCCGAGATGCTCGACGCCGCGCTCCGTGACGCAACCCGGGTCACGTTTGACCGCGCCGACTCCGACGGCTGCATGTCCACGAACGATTCCGTGGTGCTGCTCGCCTCCGGCGCGTCCGGAGCCGTTCCGGACGCGGCGGCGTTCACCGCTGGCCTCACCCAGGTATGCGCCGAGCTGGCCCGCAAGCTGATCGGCGACGCGGAGGGCGCGGCCCATGACATCGCGATCCGCACCTTCAACGCCGCGAGCGAGCGTGACGCGGAAGTCGTGGCACGGGCCGTTGCCCGATCGAACCTCTTCAAGACCGCCATCTTCGGCAAGGACCCCAATTGGGGCCGCGTGCTCTCCGCCGTGGGCACGACGGACGCGGCCTTCGAGCCCGACTCCATCAACGTGTCCATCAACGGCGTCGAGATCTGCCAGAACGGCGGGATCGGCAAGGACCGCTCCCTCGTGGACCTCGAGCCGCGCGAGGTGGTCGTGGAGATCGACCTCGCCACGGGCAGCGCCGAGGCGACCATCTGGACCAACGACCTCACGCACGACTACGTGCACGAGAACTCCGCGTACTCGAGCTGAGGCCCGCATGACAGAGAGCAGCAGCGCTGACGTGAGCGCGGCGCGCAGGAACATCCGTCTGGCGATGGACAAGGCCGAAACCCTCATCGAGGCCCTGCCGTGGATCCAGAAGTTCGCCGGCACCACGATGGTGGTGAAGTACGGCGGCAACGCCATGGTCAACGACGAGCTGCGCCGCGCCTTCGCTGAGGACATCGTGTTCCTCCACCACGTGGGCATCCACCCGGTCGTTGTCCATGGAGGCGGCCCGCAGATCAGCGCCATGCTGAACCGCGTGGGGATCGAGAGCGAGTTCAAGGGCGGCCTGCGCGTCACGACGCCCGAGGCGATGGAAGTGGTCCGGATGGTCCTCACGGGCCAGGTCAGCCGAGAGCTCGTGGGCCTCATCAACTCCCACGGGCCGTACGCCGTGGGCCTGTCGGGCGAGGATGCCGGCCTGCTCCGCGCGGTGCGCACGGGCGCCGTCGTGGACGGCGAGGAGGTGGACCTCGGCCTCGTCGGCGAGGTCGTCGGCGTCGAGCCTGGCGCGGTGCTGGACATCCTCGAGGCCGGGCGGATCCCGGTCATCTCGGGGATTGCCCCCGAGGTCGTCCTCCCGGAGACCGCCGGGGCCGCGCCTGCCTTCCAGCCCACCGGCCAGGTGCTCAACGTCAACGCGGACACTGCCGCCGCCGCGGTCGCCGTTGCCCTCGGGGCCTCGCGTCTCGTGATCCTGACCGACGTCGAGGGCCTGTACCGAAACTGGCCGGACAGGGATTCGCTCGTCTCCCAGATCTCGGCCTCGGAGCTCCGCGAGATGCTCCCGGAGCTCGCCTCAGGCATGATCCCCAAGATGGCCGCGTGCCTCAAGGCGGTCACCGAGGGCGTGGACCGTGCCGCGATCGTCGACGGGCGCAGCCCCCACACGATGCTCCTCGAGATCTTCACGAACGCCGGAGTCGGCACCCAGGTGGTGCCCGACGGGGAAGGAACGGGTACACCAGCATGACCAGCGAGAACCTCCAGGGGCACCGCCCCCTCTCCGAGCTTGTCGGTGCCTCGTCGGGTGCGTCCTGGCTTGCGAGGTATTCGGACTCGCTCATGGGCGTGTTCGGCACGCCGCAGCGCGTGCTCGTCCGCGGCCAGGGCTGCTACGTGTGGGACGCCGACGGCAAGCAGTACCTCGACCTGCTCGGCGGCATCGCGGTCAACGCGCTCGGCCACGCGCACCCGTTCGTCACCTCGGTCATCTCGTCCCAGCTCTCCACGCTCGGGCACGTCTCGAACTTCTTCACGAGCCCCACGCAGGTGGCCCTCGCGGAGAAGCTCCTGCAGCTCACCGGCGCACCCGCGGGGTCGAAGGTGTTCTTCGCGAACTCGGGCACCGAGGCCAACGAGGCGGCGTTCAAGCTCGCGAGGCGGAACGCCACCAACGCGGCCGGGGGGAAGCGCACCAAGGTCGTCGCCCTCGAGGGCGCGTTCCACGGCCGCACGATGGGCGCCCTCGCGCTCACCGCCAAGAAGGCCTACCGCGAGCCGTTCGAGCCGCTGCCCGGCGGCGTCGTGCACGTGCCGTTCGGTGACATCGACGCCCTCGCCGATGCCGTGGACGAGACCACGCAGGCCGTCTTCCTCGAGCCGATTCAGGGCGAGGCCGGCGTCGTGCCGCTTCCGCCGGGCTACCTCGCCGCGGCTCGAAAGCTCACGCACGACGCCGGCGCCCTCCTGATCGTCGACGAGGTCCAGACCGGGATGGGCCGCACCGGAACCTGGCTCGCGATCGAGGGCTCGGGGATCGTGCCCGACGCCGTGACGCTCGCGAAGGGACTCGGCGGGGGCTTCCCGATCGGTGCCCTCGTGACGTTCGGCGCCGAGAACAGCGCGCGCCTCTCGGCCGGTCAGCACGGAACCACGTTCGGCGGAAACCCGGTCGCCACGGCCGCGGCGCTCGCCACGGTCCATGCCATCGAGACCCAGGGCGTCCTCGCGAACGTCCGGGCCGTGGGGGAGCGGCTTCGCACCGCCCTCGCCGCGCTTCCCGAGGTCGCCGAGGTCCGCGGTCGCGGCCTGCTCCTCGGAATCGATCTGACCGGTCCTGGCGGGGACGCCGCGCAGGTGCCGGACGGCGCGAACCTGGCGGCCGCCGTCGTGAACCAGGCGCTCGAGGCGGGCTTCATCATCAACGCGCCGGGTCCGCGGACCATCCGCCTCGCCCCGCCGCTCATCCTCACGGCAGCGCAGGCGGACACCTTCGTCGCCGCGCTGCCCGCCCTCGTTGCCGCCGCCACCGACCATCTGGCCCAGACCGCGAAGGAGACCAAGTGAACGCCGCCGCCGGAACAGTACGGCACTTCCTCAAGGACACCGACCTCAGCCCCGCCGAACAGGCCGAGGTACTCGATCTCGCCGTGCGCATGAAGGCAGCGCCCTACTCGGTCCAGCCGCTCGCCGCCGATGGCTCCGCCCGCAAGACCGTCGCGGTCATCTTCGACAAGACCTCGACCCGTACCCGCGTTTCCTTCGCCACGGGAGTCTCGGACCTGGGCGGGACGCCGCTGGTCATCAACCCGGGTGAGGCCCAGATCGGCCACAAGGAGTCTGTCGAGGACACCGCGAAGGTCCTCGAGCGGATGGTCGCCGCGATCGTGTGGCGCACGGGCGCCCATCAGGGACTCGTGGACATGGCCGCGAACTCGCGCGTGCCCGTGGTCAACGCCCTGTGCGACGACTACCACCCCTGCCAGCTGCTTGCGGATCTCCTGACGGTCAAGGAGCACAAGGGCACGCTCGCCGGGCTGTCCATGGCGTACCTCGGCGACGCGGCGAACAACATGGCCAACTCGTACCTCCTCGCCGGTGTCACGGCCGGCATGCACGTGCGCGTCGCTGGGCCCGAAGGCTACCTTCCCTCACCGGAGGTCGTCGCCGAGGCCGAGGACGTTGCTGCCAAGACCGGCGGGTCCGTCCTCGTGACGATCGACCCCGCGGCCGCGCTTGAGGGCGCCGACGTGGTCACCACCGACACCTGGGTCTCGATGGGCCAGGAGGCCGAGAAGGCGGAGCGCATGACGCTCTTCCGCGACTACTCTGTCGATGCCGAGGCGATGGCCAAGGCCTCGCCCGACGCCGTGTTCCTCCACTGCCTCCCGGCATACCGCGGGTACGAGGTCGCCGCCGAGGTCATCGACGGGCCGCAGTCCGTGGTGTGGGACGAGGCCGAGAATCGCCTGCACGCGCAGAAGGCCCTCCTCGCGTGGGTGCTGCACTATTCGGGGCAAGCCGTCGTCGAGGGCCTCCCGGCGGTGCCCTGAGGGGATGACGGTGACCTCGATCCCGGGCTCTGCTCCGCAGACCAAGGCGGCCCGCCAGGCGCGTATCCGCGCACTCCTGGCGGGGGCCTCGGTGCGCTCGCAGGCGGAGCTCGCAACGCTCCTCGCGGACGACGGCGTGCAGGTCACCCAGGCGACCCTCTCCCGTGACCTTGTGGAGATCGGGGCGGTGCGCGTGCGCGGCGCGGACGGCGGCCTCGTGTACGCGATCAGGGGAGAGGGCGGCGACCGGAGCCCCCGGACCGGCCAGGCCCCTGAGGTGCTCGATGCCCGGCTCGCGAAGCTCTGCGCCGATCTGCTGGTCACGGCCGAGGCCTCGGCGAATATCGTGGTGCTGCGCACCCCGCCGGGTGCGGCCAATTTCCTGGCTCTCGCGATCGACCACTCGGTGATCCCCTCGATCCTCGGCACGATCGCCGGGGACGACACGGTCATGATCATCACGCGCGACGCCGCCGGGGGCGAGGCCGTCGCGGCCCGGTTCCTCGAGCTCGCGTCTCAGGGGGCCTGAGCCGGGTAGCACCAATCACAACAGGCCCTGGCCGGCATGGCAGGCCTGCAGCAGCGCCTGTTATGCCGATGAGGGCCTCTCATGCGGAATGAGGTGCGACCATGCCCGGCGACGCCCGCGAGGGGCACACGCCCACGCGCGGCGGCGGGTGACCGCGTCAACCCTGTCAGAAGCGATTCGCCAGCTCGGTGAGCTTCTGCACGTAGGCCGGCCAGTCCAGGTCCGGGAGGTTGCCGGTGCCCGCACGGAGCCCGGCCGCGCCGTCGATCGACTCGCGGAGGATGTCGGCGTGCCCAGCATGCCGGGCGAGGTCTGAGAGCACATGCACCATGACTTGGCCCAAAGTGACCTGCGCCCGCTCCTCGGGCCACCACGGGACGCATCCGACCGTGTCGAGGGGGAGGGTATCGACAGTCGCGTCAGCGAACGCCCAGACCCGCCGGTAGAGGTCGACGATCCCCTCCGCGGTCTCATTCTCGGTCGCGAACCAGTCGGCCTGCGGGTCGGCGTCGGTCTCCTCGTCGGACACGCGCTCCTCGGGCGAGGGCCACGAACGCCCGAAGACGTCCCCGAAGTACCCGATCTCCACGTTCGCCGCGTGCTTGACGATGCCGAGCAGGCTCGTGCCCGTGGGCGTGCGGGGGAGCCGGAGGTCGCGTTCGCTGAGCCCCTCGAGCTTCCACACGAGCGCGTCCCGGGTGCTCTGGAGGTAGCGCCGTAGCGCGTCTTTGGGGTCGCTGGGGCCTGTCATGCCAGCATTCTACGAATCGCCATTCTTCTACGAATCGCCCGGCGATCGATCAGGAATCGAGAAGGCCTCCGGAAACGCCAGACGTAGGCTGGGCAGCATGTCATACACCGTAGATTTCAAGGACGTCTCGAGGGTCGGCCTCGAGTCGTCCCCCGTCGTGGAGGCCCTCGCCGGACTCCGGGCCAACGAGTCCCGCTACTTCAAGAACAAGTACGATCACGACTTCACCGTTACGCCGGCCAGCGAGGCGCCCGAGACCCTCGAGTGGGTCAACCGGATCCTCGCCGAGGAGCGCAACCTCACCATCGCCTCCCGCCCGCTCGAGGTGACAGCCTTCGAGGTGGACGGCATCAAGATGGCCTACGTGTTCTACGAGTCCGGCCTATCGATCAACGTCATGTACACGCTCGAGGACGGCGGCAAGCGCGCCGTGGGCTTCAAGCTCTCCCAGGGCATGGAGGTCCCCGAGGAACTTGCCGGCACCTTCAAGTTCGCGCGGCAGAAGTCCAAGCTCGCCGGAGAGATCCGCGGCTCGTACTTCGTGATCAAGGGCCAATACTGACCGAGTGTCACACTGCGCGGGCCGGCGGTGTCTTCTGGCCGGAATCCCGATAGGCGGGATCCGGAAACCCCAGGAGGGACTGTGGCTGAGAACACCGGCGCCGCGAACACGCGCGTCGTCGTCATCGGGGGCGGCTACGCCGGCACGATGGCGGCCAATCGGCTGACGCGGCGGGAGGGCGCCGCCGTGACGCTCATCAACCCCCGTCCGCAGTTCGTCGAGCGGATCCGCCTGCACCAGCTTGTAGGCGGGACGCACGACGCCGTCCACGACTTCCGCGACGTCCTCGCCAAGGGCGTCCGGCTGGTTCTCGACTCGGCGTCGCGGATCGACGCTGCCGAGCGCGCCGTCCTGCTCGAATCGGGCGAGACCGTCGAGTACGACTACCTCGTGTACGCCGTCGGCAGCGCGGGCGCGCGGCCCACGGTGCCCGGGGCGGTCGATTTCGCCCATCCGCTCTCGACCCTCGAGGACGCCCGTCGCGCGCGCGCAGCGGTCGACGCCGCACCCGCGGCCGCCGCTGTGACGGTCGTGGGGGCCGGGCCCACCGGCATCGAGACCGCCGCCGAGCTCGCCGAGCGGGGACGCACAGTCACGCTCGTGACCGGCGGGGTCCTGGCCCCGTACTTCCACCCGGGGGCCCGCCGCGCGCTCTGCGCCCGCCTGTCGAGGCTGGGCGTGGAGGTGCTCGACGGCGCCGGCAGTCGGGCTGCCGAGGTGAGCCGCGCCGTCGTGCGCCTCGAGGATGGCCGCGAGGTGCGCAGCGATGTGACCCTCTGGACTGCGGGCTTCGCCGTTCCGGACCTTGCCGTCCGCAGCGGCCTGCGTACGGACGCGGCAGGTCGCCTCCTCACGGACGAGACACTCACGAGCGCGGACAGCCCGCGGATCGTGGCCGCCGGAGACTCGGCCGCGCCCTCGGGCGTGGCGTACAGGATGAGCTGCCAGGCCGCGCTTCCGCTGGGATCGCACGCCGCGGACACCGTGCTCGCGCGGATCGCGGGAGCGACACCGCGCGAGGTCGCCGTCGGGTTCGTCGCCCAATGCGTGAGCACGGGGCGGCGCACCGGCCTCCTCCAGCTCGCGTCGAGCGACGACCATGCGAAGAAGTCCTTCGTCGGCGGGCGGAGCGGGGCCGCGCTCAAGGAGGCGATCTGCTGGTCGACCTACCAGGCGCTCCTCTTGGAGGCGAAGCACCCGGGGTCGGTCAACTGGGCCTTCATCAGGGACGGCCACCGCGCGGGTCTGCTCGAGGCATCCCACCGTCGGTACGTCGCGCGTACCGCGTAGCGTAGGCGGGGGAGAGGGGAGGAACGATGGGCGACAGCGTCGTCGAGGGGGCCACCTTGGCGTTCACGCGCCATCGGAACCTGCTGTTCACGGTCGCCTACGAGATGCTCGGCTCGGCCGCGGACGCCGAGGATGTCCTCCAGGAGACCTGGCTGCGGTGGGTCAAGGCTCATCTTGACGAGGTACGGGACGAGCGGGCGTACCTGGTCCGGATCACCACCCGCCAGGCACTCAACCGACTGCGCACCCTGAGCCGGCGTAGGGAAACCTACGTCGGGCCGTGGCTGCCCGAGCCCCTCCTGACCTCACCGGACGTGGCGGAAGACGTCGAGCTCGCCGAGAGCCTCTCCATGGCCCTCATGCTCGTCCTCGAGACGCTCACCCCGACCGAACGGGCGGTGTTCGTGCTGCGGGAGGTCTTCGACGTCGGCTACGACGAGATCGCAGCCGCCGTCGACAAGAGCCCCGCGGCCGTGCGGCAGATCGCGCACCGGGCCAGGCAGAGCGTCGAGGCCCGGAGGCCCCGCGAGACGGCTGCCCCGGCAGAGGTCCGGGCGGCGCTTGTGTCCTTCCAGCGCGCCGTGGAGACCGGGGACATCCAAGGGCTGCTCGATGTGCTGGCACCGGATGTGGTCCTCATCTCCGACGGCGGCGGGCTCCGGCAGGCGGCTCTGAGGCCCATCCTCGGGGTCGAGAAGGTGCTCCGGTTCTTCGCCGGGATCATGGCCAAGGCGCCTGGCCCAGTCACCGGCGAGCCCGCGCAGGTCAACGGCACGCCCGGCCTGCTCATGTCCGTCGGCGGCGAGGTCGACGGCGTCATGGCAGTCCGCATCGAGGGCTCCCGGGTCACGGCGATCTACTACGTCCGCAACCCCGAGAAGCTCTCGGGACTGGACCGCAGGAGAAGGCTCGCCCGATAGCGCCGTCAGAACGGATCGGGCGGACCGCCCTCTACGCGCCCGGAGAGGCCGGTCACTTCCGGGACGCACCGGCGGTCCACCAGCACAAGGCGACTACGGCGCCGTCGTGGGCTCGAAACTCTGCAGCCAGCGCGCCGTCGCAGCCGAGCCTCTCGCCGAGGACGACCCCGGCCGACCCCACGTCCCAGTTGGTCGCGAGCCTGGCGTCGGGCCAGTCCATCGGCACCCTGAGGACCGGGAAGACGCACTTGTAGACGGCCTCGCGGAGGGCGAAGCAGACAGTTGCGACGTACTCTGCGGGTGCGCCCGGCGGAGCCGCTTGGGCGTCGTCGGGCATCACGACACGTTCCCACAGCGCGGCGTGCCGCGGTCGCACAACCTCGACGTCCACGCCGACGCCGCGCACCCCGGAACGCGTCCACGCGGCAGCGGCGGCCGCCCACGGCGCGGAATGGGAGATGCTCCCCGCAACGCCGGCGGGCCACACCGGGCAGCCATCTGCATCGGCGCCGATGGGAACGCGCTCGAGCCCCGGGCCGCCGAGGAGTCCGAGGGCGGCCCGGGCCGCGGCCCTGCCGTGCTCGTGTTCCGCGCTGCGGTGGCGGCGCCCCCGACCGTCTCCGCCGTGGGCCCGCAGCACGGCGATCCGGCCGGGAAAGCCCTCCGAGGCGGCGGCGGTGAAGCCGTCCCCGCCCTCAGCCGCGGCCGACACGGAGTCGTCCGACGGCGCGAGCGCGCCGCAGCGTCGTTGCCCCACCCACTGCGATGAAGAATGCAGTCGCCGCCGCACTCACGCTCCAGACCCCGGCCGGAGTCCACGGCGCGGCGCCGGGCAGGGCAGGGAGATAGGCGTAGCCAAGTGGGGGAGGGCCGGACCACGGCGGGTACCCGAGGAGCGCGAAGTACACGACGTCCTCCACGAAACACGCGTGGAGCCCGATCACCGCGAGGAAGAGCAGCCGCGCATCGAGCTGGCCCGCGGCGCCGTTCCGGAGCATTGCGAGCGTGCGCTGCGGGACGGCGACACCCCACAGCGCCACCCAGTACGCGATCACCCAGCCCTGACCGTCCTCGAACCGCCAGGGGAGGATCCCGTGGGTGCCGGGAGCCAGATGTTCGCCCATCGCGAGTACGTCCAGGCCCGCGTCGGCGACGAGAAGGGCGATGTTGACGATGGTGAACGACGCCGGCCCTCGCGTCCAGCGCGCCGCGGCGAGGCTCGCGGCGGCCCAGACGACGGCCGCGGGCACAAAGAGGTCCAGCCCGGCCTTCGCGTGCAGTACGAGAACCGAGGCGACCCCGGCCGCGACGAGGAAGGCCCTCGCATGGCCGGGGTCGCCCCGCGGAGCGGCGATGTGCTGGCTGCTCACCGCGCGGCCGCGGAAGGGACCTCGCCGCCGCGGAGTTCCGCGAGCAGCTCCCTGCCGCGTTGGATCCGCAGGCGGTCGGCGGCCGCGCGATCGAGCTGGAGGAACAGCTCGAGCCAACGTGCCGCCTCCTGCGGCCGGCCGGCGTCCCGGAAGACGAGCGCGGTGTGGAGCGCGTTGCGGTGGTCCTGAGTGAGCGAGACCGCCACTCGATGTCCCATGGCTGCAGCGACGCGGTCGCCGCCGAGCCACCCGGGGAGGCGCTCCATGAGCGATGCCCAGACGTGCCACGCGAGAGCATTGCCCGGTAGCCGCCGCACGGACCGCCAGATGAGACGCCTGCTCCGCAGGGCCCACGCGAGCTGCGCGAACGGGTTGCGGGTGAACCCCGCCATCTGCCCCGCGGCCCGGCCCCGCTCGAGGTCCGCATAGTCGCAGCGCACCCCTCGCGTCACGAGTAGCGCACGCCTGAACAGCTCCTCGGCCTCGCCGCTCTGTGCCCGGAACGCGCGCTCCACGAGGGCGTGGGCCGCGGCAGCACGCGAACCCCGGCGGGCGGGCCCGGGGGCCGGGGCGAACTCGGGGGCCACAAACGCCGGCCACTGCCCGGTCTGCCCCGCGATGCGGGCGAATACGCGCAGGATGAACTCCTGGCCCGCGGCCCGCCCCGCCTCGGGGGGAGCCAGCGGGGAGGCCACGTTGACCGCGATCCGACGGCGCCTGCGCGGCCAGCGCGAGCCGACCGGCAGAACCTCGTTGACACCGAAGAGGCCCACCGGGACCACCGGTACTCCGGCCTCGGCGGCGAGCGTCGCGAGACCGCGCCGCGGTGCGCGGAGCCAGCCGTCACGGCTGCGCGTGCCCTCGGCGTACATGACCAGCACGCCGCCGTCCGCGAGGACCTTCCGAGCGGCCTCAAATGCGTCCATGTCCGCCCCGCCCCGCTCCACCGGAATCCCGCCGCCCCGGCGGTTGAACCAGGCCGAAAGCGGAGAGTCGAAGAGCTCGGACTTCGAGAGGAACTTCGGGTACGGAAGGCCGTTGCATAGGAGCCACCACGCGAGGACCACGTGGTCGAAGTAGCTCGTGTGGTTAGCCGTGACGATGAACGGCGCTGCAGGCGGCTTCTCGCCGAGGACTCCGATCACCCGACGGTCCACCCAGGCCTTGAGGACGAGGAGCAGGAGCCTCTTGAGGTAGCTCACTCGGCCACTGCCAACTCGAGCTCGTCGGTGACCCGGGCGAGCCGGGCCTGGACGACGTCTTCGACCGTCACAGTGGTAAGGGAGTGGACGCGGGCGAATTCGGCGAGCTCGGCATCCCGGGCCATGTGCCCGTCGTCCGCGATGATCTCGACGATCACCGCCGCCTTGCGCAGGCCCGCGAGGGCACACAGGTCAGTGGAGGCCTCTGTGTGGCCGCGCCGGGCCAGCACGCCGGCCGGCCGTGCGACGAGCGGGAAGATGTGGCCGGGGCGCCGCAGCGTGTCGGGCGCGAGGTTCTCGTCCAGGATGACGCGGATCGTCTCGGCCCGGTCGAAGGCGGAGATGCCGGTCGTGACCCCGAAGTGGGGGGCGGCGTCGACTGACACCGTGAAGGCCGTCCCCAGATGATCCTCGTTGCGCTGGACCATGGGGGCCAGCTCCTTGGCCTCGGCGATGGACCGATCGACAGCGACGCAGATGAGTCCGCCGGCTTCGCGTGCCATGAAGTTGATCTGCTCCCCGGTCACGAGCTCAGCGGCGGCAACGAGGTCTCCCTCGTTCTCCCGGTCGGCGTCGTCAACGACCAGGATCATGTGGCCGCGGCGGAGATCGTCGAGGGCCCGTTCGAAATTCTCGGCATCAAACATGGTGTGCTCCCTGGAAGTAGTTCTAGCTGAAACTGAGGATGTCCGGAGATGTCCAGTCGACGAATGACTGCTCGTCGAACAATTCCGCAGCGTGTCCGCGCTCGACCGCCATTTCGACATATTTCACGAGGGTCTTGATGCCCTTGCTTTCGGGATGGATCTCGGCGAGCCTCCGGAAATTCTCAAGGCCCTTGGTGAATTTCGCGCCAGAATCCGTCGAGTGCTCGAGGTGGAGGTTCTTCGCCGCGGTGGTGAGGCGGATGCCGACGCCCGCGAGCTGCGCGCGGTAACCGAATTCCGTGTCCTCGGCGCCCCAGCGGGTGCCGAAGGATTCGTCGAACCCGCCGACCCGCTCGAACGACGAGCGGCGCAGCGCGAGGTTGCTCGTGCAGGTCTGGAGGAAGCGGTAGTGGTGGTCGGGGCTCGCGGCGAGAGCGTCGAGCGTCCACTTTTCGGCCACGGTCATCCGGGCGCTCGACCAGACCTCGGCATAGAGTGCAGCGTCGGCGCGCCGACCGAGGAAGGAGGGCACGACGTCGACCGGTACCGCCCAGCGCTCCCCGCGGGAGAGGACGTCCCCCGCCGCGCACGCCTCGACATGGCGGGCGACGAAGCCCGGGGCGGGCACCATGTCGTCATCGTTGAAGATCAGGACATCGCCGCGGGCCGCGGCGGCGGCGCGGTTCCGTGCCGCGCCGGCCCCGCCCCGAGGGCCCGACACGTACACCAGCCGGTAGGGGACCTCGGCCTCCAGTGAGGCGAGGGCCTCCGCTGTGCCGTCCGTCGAGCCGTCGTCGCACACGACGACCTCGAAGTCGGGGACAGCCTGGTGCGCGAAGGTCTCGAGCATGAGCACGAGGCGCTCTCGCTTGTTGTGGGTTGGAACGATCACGGAGGCCTGAGGAGTCATGCCGACGTCCCCCCGTCCACCGTGACGACCGTCCCATGGAGGTACTCGGCGTTCTCGCCCGCGAGGAAGCCCACGACACGGGCCACCTCCTCGGCGGTCGCGAAGCGGCCCAGCGGGACCTGATCGGTGAAGGCCTTGCGCGTCGTCTCGTCGAAGTCCTCGATCATGGGGGTCTCGACGAATCCCGGCGCCACAGCATTGACCCGGATCCCGAACCGCCCGACTTCGACCGCGAAGGACTTCGTGAGCGAGACGATGGCGGCCTTGGTGCTCGCGTAGACGCTCCGGCCGGGGGAGTTGACCGTTGCGGCGATCGACGCGACGTTGATGATCCGCCCTCGGCGGTGGTACGCCATATCGCGGGCCAGGACGCGCATGGCGATCCACGGCGCCGTGACGTTGACTTGGTACTGCCGCGCGAAGCGCTCGGTGTCCACGTCGATGCACAGCGCATCGTCGCTGACTCCGGCCGCGTTGACGAGTAGGTCGATCGGCTCGCTCTCGACGAGCGATCCGAGAGTTGCCTCCCAAGCGGCCGAGTCGGTGAGGTCGGCCCGTATGGTACGCACGCTCGCTCCCGCGCCGTCGAGCTCACGCTCGAGGTCGCGGGCGGCGTCGGCCTGGCTCCCGTAGGTGAAGATGATCCGCTCGCACGAAGGCGCGAGCTCCCGGATGACGGCGGCGCCGATCCCGCCCGTGCCGCCCACGACGAGCGCCGTGCGTGGTGGCCCGAGCGGGGCGGCCGGGCGGCGCGTCACTGGACGCCGGCGAGAGACTGCTCGCTGCAGAAGTCGAAGAGCGACTGCAGGGACTCGAACGCGGCAGTGTCATTCTGGGTGATCTTGACCCGGTATGTCCGCTCGATGCCGATGGCTACCTCGAGAAGGTCAACCGAATCGAGGCCAAGGTCATTCTGGAGCGAATCCTCGGGCTGGATATCGCCCGGCTCCATATCCAGGCCGAGTCGGGAGATCATGAGGTCCTTGAGGCCGTCGATCGTGATTTCCATGATGAATTTCGCCTTTCCCGCTAATCCGTCGGGACGCTGTTCTGTCGGGGAGTTCCGCGAGGAGTTGTCCGCGGTGCGCTCTGGACTCTACCCACGGTCCCGGCTGATGGTCACCCCGCAGAAACACCGGGTTCTGACCTGCAGTTTCTGCGGTGCCGCGGCGTGTTTGCCCGCGGATACCGTGAGTCGACAACGTGCAGTTCCAATACGAGAGGGAACCAGTGACAACTGTTGAGGAAGCCGCTCCCCGCCATGCGGCCCGGGACGAGGCCCTCGCGGCGCTCGAGCTCGCGGGCGTCGTCAAGAGTTTCGGCTCCCAGCGGGCCGTGGACGCGATTTCGTGGTCCGTGCGCCGTGGCGACTTCGTCGGCCTGCTCGGCCCGAACGGCGCCGGCAAGACGACCCTGATCTCGATGATCTCCGGGCTCGTGAAGATCGACGAGGGCAAATGCCGCGTGTTCGGGATCGACACGGCCAAGGATCTCGGGAAGGTCAAACGAGTGCTCGGCGTCGTGCCACAGGACCTCGCCATCTACCCGGAGCTGAGCGCTCGGGACAACCTGCGCTTCTTCGGGGCGATGTACGGCCTCGGGGGCGCCGAACTCAAGGACCGGACCGAGGACGCGCTGCGGCGCGTCGGCCTCGAAGACCGTGCGGTGCGCCCCGCCGCCGGAAAGTTCAGCGGCGGCCAGAAGCGCCGGTTGAACATCGCGGCGGCCCTCCTGCACCGGCCCGAGATCCTCATCCTCGACGAGCCGACCGTCGGCATCGACCCTCAGTCGCGCAACTTCGTCTTCGAAACCCTCCGCGAGCTCAACCGGGAGGGCATGACCATCGTCTACGTCACGCACTACATGGAAGAGGTCGAGGCCCTCTGCCGCACCGTGGCGATCGTGGACCACGGCCGCCTCATCGAGGAGGGGCCGCTCGAGCGGGTGCTCGAGCGGCACGGCTCCTCCCTCGTGCGCCTCGGCCTGAGCGCCGAGGAGCGGCAGCTCGCCGTCGAACTCCTCGAGCAGCACCCGGAGGTCTCCCACCGCGTTCTCGAGGACGGCGACCTCCAGATCGCGGCGAAGGCGCTGCCCGACGCCGTGGCCCTGGTGACGCGAATCCTCACCGACATCGCCCCGAGCCCCGAGACCTGCAAGATCCTCCCCCCGTCCCTCGAGACGGTCTTCATCGAGCTGACCGGCAATCAGCTCCGCGACTCCTGACCTGGCCCGAGACGAAAGGCACTCTGACGTGAAAACCCTTCACGTGTTCTGGAAGGACCTCCTGATCCTCTCCAAGGACCGCGGCACCTACATCAACCTCTTTGTCCTGCCCCTCATGTTCAGCGTCGTGCTGACGATCGCCCTCGGGGGCGCGTTCGGCGGCGGGGCCTCGAGCTCTCCCGTGACCATCCCCGTCACGGCGTCCGGCGCCCAGGCCGAGGCCGTCGCGAAGGACATCACCTCTATCCCCGGGATCACCTGGCAGGAGGCCGGGGTCGACGACGCGAAGTCCGCTGTGGACCAGGGCAAGTCGATCGGGGCCGTCCTCATCGCCCCCGACGGCGCCTCCCTCGACTTCTACGAGGACCCGTCTCAGGCGAACAATGCGCAGCTGCTCTTCGGACAGATCTCGGCCGCGCTCGCCGCCAAGCACGCGGCGACCCAGGCCTCCGAGCTCGGGGCCGTCGCGGCGTCGGGCAGCCAGACGGAGCAGGTCAAGGCGGCCACGATCGCCGCGCAGCCGCAGGTCACGCTCACCACGAGCCAGTCGGGCAACCGCAGCACCGATGTCAAGCCGACGGCCGCGCAGCAGTACATCCCCGGCTTCACGGTTGCGTTCCTGTTCTTCATTGCTTCGACGATCGCGCAGTACATCTTCATGGAGCGCGACCGCGGCACCCTCCGCCGCCTGCTTGTCAGCCCGGTGGGCCGCGCGTCGATCCTCGCAGGCAAGCTGCTTCCGACGGTCGTCATCGGCTTCGTCCAGGTTGTCGTGATCTTCACCGTCGGCCGGCTCCTGTTCGGCATGACTCTGGGAGACCCGGTGGCGCTTCTCCTCGTCACGTGCGCCGCGGTGGCTGCGGCGAACGGCTTCGGGCTCATGATCACCTCGCTGAGCAAGACCCAGGCCCAAGCCACCGGCATGGCCACGCTGCTCGTCTTCACCCTCGCGACGGTTGCGGGATGCTACGTCCCCCTCTCGTTCATGCCGGGATTCATGCAGGGCATAGCCCTAGCCACACCGCAGGGCTGGGCCATGCAGGCCTACCAGAACATCATCATGAAGGGGTCTGACATTGCCCAGGTCCTCCCCGCCGTAGGCGCGCTCGCCGCCTTCGCGGTGGTCTTCTTCGGGATCGGCCTCTTCCGCTTCAAGTTCGAGGAGCGCTGACGTGAGCGAGGCCCTCATCAGCGCCAGGACGACTCAGACGATCGCCCACTTCTACCCCCATCGCCACCCGTTCCTCCTCGTGGACCGGATCGAGGAGGCCGGCCCGGACCAGGCCGTCGGCATCAAAGCCGTCACGGCGACCGAGCCGTGGTTCACGGGGCACTTCCCGGAGCGTCCCGTGCTGCCGGGCGTCATCCTCCTCGAGGCCATGGCCCAGGTCGGGCGCTTCCTCAAACCGCTCGACCGCGAGCTCCTCTCGTCACGGCTCGCGCGGATCGACGCGGTGAAGTTCCTTCGCGAGGCGGTGCCGGGCGACGTCGTGCGCATGGTGGCCACGTCCGAGGGTGAGCTCGGGGATGTCAGCAAGTACAAGGTCGTCGCGAGTGTCGACGACGAACCGTGTGCGTCGGCCCAGTTCACGGTGCACTCCGTCCTGGCCCCGGTGGCCGGTACCCCTGCGGGGGCCCGCGCATGAGCGTCGTCGTCACCGGCTACGGGCTCTGTACGGGAGTCCGCTCGGATCTCGCAGGCGTGCTCGGCGGAACCCTCGAGCCGCCGGCCGAGGTCTCGGCGGGTGCTGGGCTCCCCGTCCGCCGCGTGGACGACGCCGAGACTGCTCCGTGGGTGCCCAGGCGGCTGGCCCGCAAGATGGACAGGATCAGCCGGATCACGACCGCGGCCGTCGGCCAGGCGATCCAGCACGCGCGCCTCGACGAGCCCGATCTCGTGAGGGGTACCGGGCTCGTGCTCTCGACCGCGTTCGGCTCGGCTGGCGTGGTCAGCAGGGTCCTCGCCGACGTGCTCTCGGACGACCCCGTCATCTCGCCGCTCCTGTTCCCCAACGTCGTGGCCAATGCGGCGGCGGGCCAGGCCTCGATCGCGTTCGGGCTGCGGGGACCGAACTCCGTCCTCGGCGGCGTGGGCGGGCTCATGTACGCCTTCGACATGCTCGCCTCGGGCCGAGCGGAACGCCTCCTAGTCGGCGGCTTCGACGAGATGACGGATGTCTACGAGCGCGCGCTCGCGGCCACCGACTTCTCCGTGCCCGTGCGCGCGATCGGTGAGGGGGCCGCCGTCGTGGTCCTCGAGACGGACGACGCCGCACGGGGCCGTGGCGCTGAGCCGCTCGCCGAGCTGGTCGCTGCCTCGGTGGCCTCTGACCTCGAGTTCACGCTCGACGGCGCGTCCGCCTACGCGGGCGACGGCATGGCACGCTCGCTTGCCGCGGTCGCGGCCCAGGCCCCCGTGCCGGAGCTGTTCCTCGGTTCCGGCTGGCCGGACACGCTCCTGCGGGATTCCGAGGAGCGGTATGTCCGTCGCGCCGTCGTGGACGCCGCGCAGTGGCCCAAGGACGCGACGGGCGAGATGTTCGCATGCTCGGCAGCCCTCAACGCGGTCCTCGCGGCGGCCGCGATCTCGGGGGACCCTGACGCGGGCAGGCCGGCGCCACGCTCAGTGGTCGTCACGGCGCATGACAGCTCGCGGGGACAATCCGAGGCGGCCTACTTCCGCGCTCCGGCAGCCGCTGGGGCCGTCGGTGGCGGCGAAAACGCCGGTAACCGAGCAGTTCAACCGTCAGGGAGAGTCGCATGAGACGAGTCGTCATCACAGGGGTGGGGTGCGTGTCCCCCTTCGGGGCTGGCGTCGAGGCGTTGCGCGAGGGGATCCTCTCGTCGCGGACTGTCTTCGCTCCCGTGCGTAAGTTCGACGGATCGCAGTACGGCATCGACGCTGCGGCGGAGATCCCGGAGGACGTCGACCTGAGCGGAGTCGACGGCAGCCGCCCGTCGCAGCTGATCCAGCTGGCCGCCGAGGAGGCGCTGCGGGACGCGCGGCTCGGGGCGCGCGATCTCGCGGACGCGGCGGTGGTGCTCGGCACCACGCTCGGCTCGGACGAGATCAGCTCGGCCCTGTGGCACGAAACCCAGGGACTCGAGCCGGATTACGTGGCCGTGATGGGCTCGATGGCCGAGTGCGGGGGTCGGGCGCTCGTGGACCGCTGGAGGATCGGCGGGCCGTGCCTCACGGTCATCACCGCTTGTGCCGCGGGCACCAACGCGATCGGCCTTGGGCTCGACCTGATCCGCATCGGCCGTGCGGACCGGGTCGTCGTCGGGGGGCTCGACACTCTCACGCAGCTCATCTATGGCGGCTTCGCGAGCATCGGTGCGCTCGGGACCGTGTGCCTGCCGTTCGCCGAGGCGGGACGCCGCCAGGGCACGGTGCTCGGCGAGAACGCTGCAGTCCTCGTCCTGGAGTCGGCCGAATCGGCTGCCCAGCGCGGTGCCGAGCCGTACGCGGAGGTCCTCGGCTACGGTCTGTCCAACGACGCGCACCACATGACCGCACCCGAGCCCGAGGGACTCGGGGCCACGCTCGCCATGCAGCGCTGCCTCGAGCACGCGGGCCTGACTCCCGACGACGTGGACTACGTCAACGCGCATGGGACCGGCACGCGGCTCAACGACCCTGTCGAGGTCGCGGCCCTCCGCCGCGTGTTCGGCGAGCGGCTCGCGCAGGTACCCGTGAGCTCGCTCAAGTCCCAGATCGGCCACGGACTCAGCAGCGGCGGCGCCATCGAGGCGATCGCCACGGTCCTCGCGCTCAAGGAGCGCTTCCTGCCGCCGACGGCGCACGCGGAGCCGTCGCTCGATGCTGCCCTCGACTTCGTGCGGGAGCCCCGGCCGACCTCCGGAGTCCGGACGGCGATGTCGAACTCGTTCGCGTTCGGGGGGCACAACGCGAGCGTCGCCTTCTCCGTGTGGGACGAAGGGCCCTCAACGGCTCCCGCGCCCGCCTGAGCGGCGGCGCGGCAAACCGTCAGTCGTTGAGCCAGCCGAGTTCCCGGGCGCGGGCCACCGCCTGCGTCCGGGAGTTCGCCTGCATCTTGGCGAGAAGGTTTCCGACGTGGAAATGTACGGTGCGCTCGCTGACCACGAGGGTCGCCGCGATCTCCTTGTTGCTGAGGCCGTCGCCGATGTGCCGGAGCACCTCGAGTTCACGGCGCGTGGGGGCAGGGATGCTGGGTCCCCGTCCGCGCTCGGCCATGACCTCGGGAGTGAATGAGAGGCGCCCCGCCCGCACCGTCAGAATCGCGTCCCGCAGTTCGGCCCGTGTGCAGGCCTTGGAGAGGTAGCCGTGGGCCCCGATCTGGAAGGCAGTCCGCTGGTACGGGACTTCGTCGTGGCCGCTGAGCATGAGGACCTTGACCTCGGATCCTCCGGCGACGAGCGCCTTCGCGAGGGCGAATCCGTTCTCACCGGGGAGGCTGACGTCGAGGATCGCCACGTCGGGGGCGGCCCCTTCAAGGAGCTGCGTGGCGTCCTCCGCCGTGGTGGCGGTTCCGGCGAGCGTGAGCCCCGGCTCCGCCTCGATCAGCTGGGCGATGCCCGCGAGGAAGAGCGGATGGTCGTCGACGAGCACAATCCGCAGGGGCGCACAGGAACCTCGAGCAGGTGCAGCCGTCATGCGCTGGCCTCCGGTGCCGGGCGTCGTGCTTCCATGGTTCCCCCTCTCGTGTACGGAATGCTGACGCGGACGTCGGTGCCGCCGCCATCGCGCCGGGCGATGCTCGTGGTCCCGTCGAGTTCGCGGATCCGCTCGAACATCCCTGCGAGGCCGAGGTGGCCTTCTTCGGTCAGCGCCAGGAGGTCGCCTGCCTCGGCGGCGAAACCGCGGCCGTCGTCCCTGACGGTGAACCAGACGCGATCGCAGCCGAACTCGAGCTCGAGCTCGACCTCGTCGGCCTGTGCGTGCCGGAGCACGTTGGAGAGCGCTTCGCTGGCGACCCGGTACAGCGTGCTCGAGAGGTGGCCGCCGGACGGGAGGGCGTCGGGTTCGCCCTTGACGGCGAGGCCCGCGTGGAGCCCGAACGTCGTGCGGTACCGGGCCACGAGGGCCTCAAGCGCGAGCGGGAGGGAGAGCTGGTCGAGCATGGGAGGCCGCAGATCCTCGCACACCTGGCGGAGCTCGAACGCGATGTCGCGCCCCAGATCCGCGATCTGGTCGAGGTGCGGCTGGTCGACGTGCGGCTTGGCGCCGGCACCCGCGGCGTCCGTGCGTGAGGACCCCTCGGCGACCCGCACGAGGTGGAAGAGGGACTGGAGCGCGCCGTCGTGGAGGTCCCGCGAGAGCCGTGCGCGCGTGCGCTCCTCGCTTTCGGCGAGGCGCCGATGGAGGATCCGCGTGGTGACCTCGGCGTCCTCGAGGCCGCGGATCCGCTGGTCGAGGGAATCGATGAGCCGGTAGTTCTCGAGCACGATCCCGGCTTGGTAGGCCATGGTTCGCAGGAGGTCCTCGTCCACTGCGCGGAGGCGGGCGTTGCGGTTTCGAAGGGCGACGACGAGCTGGCCCCCGTCGCTGCCGGGCACGCCGAGGGTGAACCGCCTCAGGCCCGCCGATTCCTGTTCGCCCACGTGGACCGACACCTCGGCGGCCAGCGGGTCGGTCGCGTAGACGAGGACGCGCGCGGCACCCGCCCCGGCATAGATTGCGCACCACGAGAGGTTGAGCGCCTCCATGATCTCCGAGCACAGGTACGCGCCGAGGTCCTCGGCATAGCGGAAGCCCGGGGCCGCCGTGGCGAGGTGGCTCAGGACCGTGCGGTAGTCGTACCCGTCGCGGTAGAACCAGCGGTCGATGGCGCGGTGCACGTAACGGACCGTGGGCACGAAGAGGATCGAGATACCGGCGATGGCGACCGCCGCGGCGAGCCCGCGGAGATGCAGCCCGCGGGAGAGCGCCGCGAGCGCGGCCGCGTAGGCACCGGCGGTAGTCCCCGTCAGGAGCACATAGACCAGCTCGCGGCGCAGCCTCAGGTCCACGAACTTGCCCCGCAGCGCGGACAGCGAGACCGTGAGCGGAAGGGGGATGCTCGAGAGGACCCACAGCCAGGCGAAAGGTGCGCCCGGGTCAGGCGGGCCGAAGAGTGCAAGGGCAGCCGCCTGGAGCGCGCCGGCCGCGAGGATCATGAGGAGCCCGGCGCGCGCGTCGCGGTCGCGGGCGGTGCTTGCGAGCCAGACGAGGGTTGCTGCCGCCGCCAGGACCGCAGCGAGGAAGACACCCTCGCTCGCGAGCCGGATGACCTCGTCGTCGAGGCGCGCGGCAGGGCCGACGATCAGGAACGCCTCCGTGAATACGGCGACCACGTCGAACGCGCGCAGGATCGCCCTACGCGACGGCGCCCTGGGGACGACTTCGAAGAACGAGCGCACGAGCAGCGTGGGGAGGACGCCGGCCGCAGCCCGCGCGATCCCGACCGTCCAGACGACCCCGGCGTCCTCCGAGAACAGCACCGAGTAGACGAGCACCAGACCGACCACATTGAGTGCGAGGCAGCCGAGCGATTCGTGGAGCCTCGAGTAGAGGTATACGGAAGCTCCGGCCACGAGGAACACGGCGCCGACGACCCCCACAGCAAGACGCAGGAGCCACGGCGAGTCCGCGGGGAGCGCAACCTCTGCGAGCACGACGACCGCGACCACGACCGCCGTCGCGGCGTGGAAGACCCTGGTCTTGACCGCTCCGTCCGCCCGCGCTGTCCCCGGCATCGCACCTCCGCCTGCAGAACGGGAGTTCCCCCGCTGCCACGCCGCACAGTAGCAAACCGCGAATAACAAACGTGCCTGGGTTACGGCCGACAGGCCCTGAGGAGCGATGTCGGCGGCCACGACGGCGCATGGCAGGGATACGATGTGAGGCTCGCCGATGCGGTGGATCGGCATTGCATATCTATGTAGACTGATGCATAACAATACGACTTGCTCGTGCCCCTGCTCTGCTGTGGATGTCTTGAAGGAGAACACCATGAAGGATCGCATCGTCCTCGCCTATTCGGGCGGCCTGGACACGTCCGTCGCCATCGGCTGGATCGCCGACGCTACCGGCGCCGAGGTCGTCGCCGTCGCCGTCGACGTCGGGCAGGGCGGCGAGGACATGGAGACCATCCGCCAGCGTGCGCTCGGGTGCGGCGCCGTCGAGGCCTATGTCGCGGACGCACGCGACGAGTTCGCTGACGAGTACTGCATGCCCACCCTCAAGGCCAACGCGCTCTACCAGGGGCACTACCCGCTCGTCTCCGCGATCTCCCGCCCGGTGATCGTCAAGCACCTCGTCAAGGCGGCCCGCGAGTTCGGCGGGACCACCGTGGCGCACGGCTGCACGGGCAAGGGCAACGACCAGGTCCGCTTCGAGGTCGGCATCCAGACCCTCGGCCCTGACCTCAAGTGCATCGCGCCGGTCCGCGACCTCGCGCTCACGCGCGACAAGGCCATCGCCTACGCGGAGGAGAAGCACCTCCCGATCGTCACGACCAAGAAGAACCCCTACTCGATCGACCAGAACGTGTGGGGCCGCGCCGTCGAGACGGGCTACCTCGAGGACATCTGGAACGCCCCGACCAAGGACATCTACGACTACACCGCGACCCCGGAGTTCCCTCCGGCGCCGGACGAGGTGACGATCACCTTCAAGGAGGGTGTCCCCGTGGCCCTCGACGGCGTCGCGAAGACCCCGCTGCAGGTCATCCAGGAGCTCAACCGCCGTGCCGGCGCCCAGGGCGTGGGCCGCATCGACGTCGTCGAGGACCGCCTTGTCGGCATCAAGAGCCGCGAGATCTACGAGGCCCCGGGCGCCATGGCGCTCATCACCGCGCACAAGCACCTCGAAGACGTCACGATCGAACGTGAGCACGCCCGCTTCAAGGCCATGGTGGGCCAGCGCTGGAGCGAGCTCGTCTACGACGGCCAGTGGTTCTCCCCGCTCAAGCGTGCCCTGGACGTGTTCATCGAGGATTCCCAGAAGTACGTCTCGGGCGATATCCGGATGGTCCTGCACGGCGGCAGCGCAGTCGTCAACGGCCGCCGCTCGGATACGTCGCTCTACGACTTCAGCCTCGCGACCTACGACACGGGCGACACGTTCGACCAGTCCAGCGCCAAGGGCTTCATCGACCTCTGGGGCATGTCGTCCAAGGTCGCCTCGGGCCGTGACCAGCGCGTGAACGGTGGCTGAGCGCAGCGGCGCGGGGTCGAGGCCCGGTGAGGCTTCGACTGCGCTGAACCAGCCGTCGTCCACGAACGAGGGCGCGCTCTGGGGCGGCCGCTTCGCCGGGGGACCGGCGGACGCGCTCGCCGCGCTGAGCAAGTCGACCCACTTCGACTGGCGCCTGGCCCGCTACGACATCGCAGGCTCGCGCGCCCACGCGCGCGTCCTGCACGGTGCTGGCCTGCTCGACGACGCCGAGCTCGCCGGGATGCTCGACGCGCTCGACCGCCTCGATGCGGACGTCGCCTCCGGCGCCTATGTCGCGGCGGAGTCCGACGAGGACGTGCACGGCTCCCTAGAGCGCGGCCTGATCGAGCGCGCGGGGGCGCATCTGGGCGGCAAGCTCCGCGCCGGCCGTTCGCGCAACGACCAGGTCGCGACCTTGGGGCGCATGTTCCTGAGGGACCACGCGCGCCTCATCGCCCGCGGTGTCCTCGCGACGGTCGACGCGCTCGTGGCCCAGGCCGAGGCGCATCCGAACGCGGCGATGCCGGGGCGGACACACCTCCAGCATGCCCAGCCCGTGCTGCTCAGCCACCACCTGCTCGCCCACGCGTGGGCCCTGACGCGTGACGTCCAGCGGCTCGCTGACTGGGACAAGCGCGCGGCGGTCTCTCCCTATGGCTCGGGCGCGCTCGCGGGCTCGTCCCTCGGACTCGATCCAGAGGCCGTCGCGGCGGACCTCGGTTTCGACTCGGCCGTGCACAACTCGATCGACGGCACCGCCTCGCGCGACGTCTTCGCCGAGTTCGCGTGGGTCGCGGCAATGATCGGCGTCGACCTCTCCCGCGTCTCGGAAGAGGTCATCCTGTGGGCCACGAAGGAATTCTCCTTCGTGGCACTTGACGACGCCTATTCGACCGGCTCGAGCATCATGCCGCAGAAGAAGAACCCGGACGTCGCGGAGCTCGCGCGCGGCAAGGCGGGCCGCCTCATCGGCGACCTCACCGGTCTCCTCGCGACGCTCAAGGGCCTCCCGCTCGCGTACAACCGCGACCTGCAGGAGGACAAGGAGCCGGTCTTCGACGCGGCGGACACCCTCGAGCTCCTGCTCCCGGCTGTCTCGGGCATGATCGCGACGCTCACGTTCAATACCGAGCGGATGGCGGCCCTCGCCCCGCAGGGCTTCGCCCTCGCGACCGACATCGCCGAGTGGCTCGTCCGCCAGGGAGTGCCATTCCGCGAGGCCCACGAGCTCTCGGGTGCCGCGGTGAAGCAGGCCGAGTCCCGTGGCGTCGAGCTCTGGGACCTCACCGACGAGGAGTACGCGGCGATCAGCCCCGCGCTCACGCCCGAGGTCCGCAGCGTGCTGTCCACGGAGGGCTCGCTCGCGAGCCGCGACGCGCAGGGCGGCACCGCGCCGTCCGCCGTCGCCCGCCAGTTGGCGGCGCTCAAGGCGCAGCTCGAGGACGCCCGGGGCTTCGCGGGCTGAGTCCTTCCCGCTGGGGTGCGTGGGGGAGCATGATCGATGTGTGCTTCCCCAGCGCACGCTCATGCTCGTCGTCGCCCACCCCGACGACGACAGCTTCGGTGTCGCCGGCTCCGTCGCCCTCCACGGCGATGAGCCGGCGTTCCGCTTTGTGCTCGTCCTCGCGACCGACGGGTCCGCCGGCCAGATCGCGCCGGGTGTCGCCGCGACGCCCGAGACGCTCGGATCCGTACGCCGGGCCGAGGACCACCTGGCGTGGGTCGCCCACGGGCGTGTCCCGGACCGTCGCGAGTGGCTCGACTACGACGACGGCCGCGTCGCCGACGTCGGCCATCCCGAGCTCACGGGCCGCATCCTCGAGATCATGGCCGAGGAGCGCCCGGACGTCGTGTGCACCTTCGGCCCCGACGGGCTCACGGGCCACCCCGACCACATCGCGGTGGGCCGCGCGACCGATGCCGCCTTCGCGGCCCTGGCAGGAAACGGTGCCGGGTGCCGCAGGCTCCTCCACTGGGGCATGAAGCTGTCCACATGGGAGTCCATCAACCGGGCGCGGGCGCGGGCCGGGATACCGCCATGGGACCCGACGCAGGTGTACCACTTCCGAGGCATCGCGGACGAGCTCATCGACATGCGCGTCGATACACGCACGGTCGCTGGCCGCGTTGTCGACGGGATCGAACAGCACCGGAGCCAGCGGCTGGCGCTCTTCCAAGAGCACATGACCCGCGAGGCATGGCTGTCCGCGGCGTCCCGTGAGTACTTCGTCCAGGCCTGGCCGCCCCGGGAGCGCGGACTCCCGCTCCTGACCGACCTCTTCGAGGGGCTTGATTAGCTACGCTGAATCCCATGGGAACCGACGCCGCTGGGCAGACCGACGAACAGTTCCTCGACGCGCTCCGCGGCGCGGCCGAGGGTATCCACACCGAGCTCGCCCGGCTCAGCGACGATTCCGTCGCCGCTCCGTCCGAGCTGGCTGGCTGGACCCGCGGCCACGTGCTCGCGCATGTCGAGGGGATCGCCTCCGCGCTTGCACGCCAGGCCGAACTCGCCCGCCGCCGCGAGCAGGCGGATCTGTACGACGGTGGCATGGCTGCCCGGGATGAGGCCATCGAGGCCCATGCGGGGGCGGCCGCGGTCACCCACCGCGAGCGCACCGGCTCCGCAGTCGACCGGGCGGTCGCGGCCTTCGCGGACCTCGAACCGGCAGATTGGGACACGCCAGTGAAGTTCCGCCGTGGCGTGGCACGGGACGCCGCGCTGGCGCTGTGGCGCGAGCTCGTCATCCACCGCAGCGATCTCGGCACGGGCTGCACCCAGCAGGAGTGGTCTGAGGCGTTCTGCCGGCACCTTGTGGGCTTCCTCGAGCCGCGCGTGCCCGAGGCGCGGGAATTCGTCCTGCGCCCGGCGTCCGGGGAGGAGATACGCCTCGGGGGCGGCAGCGACGCCGTCGTGCTCGAGGGTCGGCTCCAAGACCTCGCGGCGTGGCTCGCCGGTCGGCCGGTCTCGCACGGCGCCGTCCGCGCCGAGCAGGACGGCGAGGCGGTGCCCCTGCCCGGGATCGGGCCCTGGCCGTCTGCCATGGCCATCCAGTAGAGCATGGATTTCGAAACCCTCGTCCGATGGCTCCTGCGCGACCCAGTCGCCGTGGCACCGGACCTCCTCGGCGCCGTCCTCACGCATACGACGCCGGAGGGCACCGTGGGCGTTCGACTCACCGAGGTTGAGGCGTACCGCGGGCACCGCGACTCCGACCACCCCGACCCGGGCTCGCATTCGTACAACGGCCGCACGCCGCGCAACGAGGTGATGTGGGGCCCGCCCGGCCACCTCTATGTCTACTTCACGTACGGCATGCACTTCTGCGCCAATGTGGTCTGCGGCCCGGCGGGGAGCTCGTCGGGGTGCCTCCTGCGCGCCGGGGAGATCGTGGAGGGCATCGATCTCGCGCGCTCCCGCCGTTCGGCGGCTCGCAGGGACGCCGACCTTGCCCGGGGCCCAGCGCGCCTCGCGCAGGCGCTGTCGATCGGCCGCGACGACAACGGGGCGACACTCGACGGCGCGTCCTTCCGCCTTGAACCACCGGCCCACCGGGCCGCCGGGGTGCTGTCAGGCCCCCGGGTGGGTGTGGCGGGCGAGGGAGGCTCGGCGGACTACCTCTGGCGCTTCTGGCTCCCGGGCGAGCCGAGCGTCTCGACATACCGCGCAGCCAAGCCGCGCCCCGCCCGCGGGTAGGCATCACAGGCGTTGCGTTGTCAGGTCGGCGGGGTGTGGGCGGTGGGGCATTGCGGACGTGGCCCCACCGGGGGCGCCTACGCGGCGTCGCCCGGCGCGAGCTCTCCAGGGCAATCCCGCGGGGCGAGACGGGTCAGGAGCCGGGCGCGCACCATCGGCCATTCTGCCGTGAGCACGGAGAAGACATCGGTGTCCACCCGCGCGCCGTCGTGCCCCGGGCGGTACGCGCGCAGTGTCCCCTCGTGGACGGCTCCCAGCTTGAGGAGGGCCTGGGCACTGCGGCCGTTCCGGCTGTCCACTCGGAAGGCGACGCGGCTCAGGCCCAGATCCTCGAACGCGTGGGAGAGGACGAGGAACTTCGTCGCCGCATTGATCCCCGTTCCCCAATAGGGGCGGGCAAAGAACGTGCCGCCCACCTCGGCGCGGCCGAGGCGCACATCGACGTCGTAGAGCCCCGTGGTGCCCACGAGGGAACCGGTGAGCTCGTCCGCCGCGGCGAACGGCAGCGTGGAAGGATCCTCGAGGCGCGCGGCGAAGAGCTCGGCGAGGTCCTCGATCGAGTCGGGGCGGCGTGCGGCCATGCCGGACCACAGCCCTTCATCGATGTGGTGGAAGAGATGCTCCGCGTGCAGTGGCGAAAGCGGAAGCAGACGGACGCCGTTCCCGGCGAGCGTGAGCTCATGATGCATGCGGATATTGAAGCACCCCGAAGCCCGTCTGAATACGCCCTCGCGGCCTATGTGGACGTGAACTTTCGGTAACGTGGACCTGTGAATGAACCGAGCCCCGAAACGACGCCCCTCAGCCCCGCCCGAGCGGGCACCCCAGCACCCGAGAAGCAGGCTGTGGAGGACGTTCTGGACCGGTTGTGCGCCACGGTGCCGGACTATCCCAAACCGGGGATCACGTTCAAGGACCTCACCCCCGTCTTCGCGGATCCGGAGGGGTTCCGGACCATCGTGGACGCGATCATCGCTCCCTTCCTCGGCCGGTTCGACCTCGTGGCCGGGATCGAGGCGCGCGGGTTCCTCCTGGCCGCTGCGGCCGCCTACGCGGCTGGCACCGGCGTCCTGACGGTCCGCAAGGCCGGCAAGCTTCCCCGCACCACCTTCACCGAGGAATACGCCCTCGAATACGGCACAGCCGCCCTCGAGGTCCACACGACCGATATCCCGCAGGGCGCACGGGTCCTGGTCCTGGATGATGTCCTCGCCACGGGCGGCACGGTGGGTGCGGCGGTGCGGCTCGTCAACCGCAGCGGAGGGACCGTGGTCGGCGTCGGGGTCGTGCTCGAACTCGACGGGCTCGGGGGTCGGGCTGCGCTCGCGGGGCAGGAGATCCACTCGCTCCAGTGCGTCGGCGCCTGATCCACTGTCGTGTTCCCTGCAGGGTTTCCGTCTGTTCACCGGAATCGCTGTAGAATGGACGGTCAATCTTTTCTGACAGGGGAAGGCAAGGATGCTCGACGCCGATCTCGCCCATGAACGGGTCTACGTCAAGGGTCTCTACACGAGACTCGACGAACTGCGCGAGGAAAAGCGCACTCAGCTCGCGGCGGTCCGGAAAGCCGGCGCGATCGGCTCGATCCAGAACATTTCGGAGCGTGACGCGTTCGCTGCGATGTATGAGGACCGGCTCGCCCAGCTCGATGCCGTCGAGGACCGGCTGGTCTTCGGCCGGCTCGACCTCGACGGCGGCGAGTCCCAGTACATCGGGCGCATCGGGCTCAGCACGGAGGATCTGCGCCGTCTCATGGTGGATTGGCGCGCCCCCGAGGCGAGCCACTTCTACCAGGCCACGGCGTTCGACCGCCAAGGGGTGCGGCGCCGCCGGCACCTGATTCTGCAGGGCCGGGATGTGAAGGCCATCGAGGACGACGTCCTCGATGCGGAGATGCTCGCCGACGGCGGGGCGCACCATCAGGGCGAGGGTGCGCTGCTCGCGGCGCTGAACTCGAAGCGCACGGGCCGCATGGCGGATATCGTGAGCACGATCCAGGCCGAGCAGGACCGGATCATCCGCGCACCTATGTCCGGGGCCCTCGTGGTCCAGGGCGGACCGGGCACCGGCAAGACCGCCGTCGCCCTCCATCGGGCCGCCTACCTTCTGTACTCGCACCGCGACCGCCTCAAGAGCGCCGGTGTGCTGCTCGTGGGCCCGTCGTCGTCCTTCATGAAGTACATCGAGCGGGTCCTGCCCTCGCTCGGCGAGACCGGTGTTGTCATGTCGAGCGTCGGCCGCCTCATGCCCGGGATCACCGGCGTCCCCGAGACGGACGCACGCGTCGCCGCACTCAAGGGCAGCCAGCGCATGGTGGGTCTCATCGCGGCCGCCGTCGCGAACCGGCAGCGCATCCCGGCCACCGAGCGCATCCTCGACGTCGAGGGATACAAGATCCTCCTCTCGCCCCGCCAGGTGCGGCGCGCCCGGGACAAGGCCCGGGCAACCGGCAAGCCGTACAACGAGGCGCGCAACACGTTCGTCAAGATCCTGCTGCGCGAGCTCACGGAGCAGCTCCAGTCAAAGGTCGAGGCGAGCGGCTCGGGCAACACGACCGATCGGTCCTACCTTGCCGAGGACGTACGCCAGTCCCGCGACGTGCGCGTCGCCGTGAACCTGTGCTGGATGCCGATGACGGCGGAGAAGCTCGTCTCGGAGCTCTTCGGCCGGCGCAGCATCCTGGACTCTGTGGCGGCCGGCTTCACCGAAGAGGAGCGCGAGCTCCTGCGCCGCCCCGTCGATGCGCCCTGGACCGAGGCGGACGTCCCGCTCCTCGATGAGGCCGCTGAGCTCCTCGGCGAGCTTGACGCCAGCACAGGGCACGAGGCGGCCCGGCGCGAGTCGGAGCGTCGCCGGGACCTCGAGAACGCCCAGCAAACCCTCGCGAACATCGACGCTTCCCTGCGCGACCAGGGCATCGACGGAGTGGTGGGTGCGGAGGAACTGGTCGCGTTCCAGCAGGAGCAGGAAACGCGCATGACGGCGGCCGAGCGCGCCGTCGGCGACCGCACCTGGGCGTACGGGCACATCATCGTCGACGAGGCGCAGGAACTGTCCTACATGCAGTGGCGCCTGCTCGTGCGCCGCTGCCCGGTCAAGTCCTTCACGATCGTGGGCGACATCGCCCAGACGTCCGCGGCGGCCGGAGCGTCGTCGTGGGGGAGGGCACTGCGTCCGTTCTTCGGCGACCGCTGGACGCTTGAGGAGCTCACCGTCAACTACCGCACGCCGAGCCAGATCACGGAGGCCGCGACGCGCATGGCGGCTGCCGCCGGACTCGTCGTGTCGACACCCAAGGCCGTTCGCGAGGGCCGCTGGGATCCGATCGTCGAACGCGTGACCCCCGCCGCGGACGGCACTGCCGGGCACGGCGACGGCAGCAGCGCTGTGGTCCGGCGCCTCCTCGAGGTGCTCCCGGGAGAGCTCGAGGCGGCCGACGGCGGACTGGTCGCCGTCATCGCGAACGGTCCCCTCGTGCGCACGGCCCGCGAGGCCCTCCGCGCGGCGTACGGGAAGCGCGTGGGCGGCGGCGCCGGAAGCTTCGAGCAGGACATCGTGGTGCTCGATCCCCGGGAGGCGAAGGGCCTCGAGTTCGACGTCGTCGTGGTCCTCGAACCATCGGCCCTGCTGGACCATGAGCACGGCAAGGTGGGTGACCTGTACGTGGCGATGACGCGCCCCACACAGCGCCTCAGACTGATCTCCGAGGGGCCCCTCCCCGCCGGGATCGGGCAGGTGGCGGCGGGCGCGTGACTGATACCGTAGAAGCCGTGCCGCAGACAGCAATCCTCGACGCCCAGAAGAACGATCCGAGCTTCCCCAACATCTGGCAGGAACTCGTGTGGCGTGGACTCGTCCACGTCTCGACGGACGAGACGGAGCTCGAGGAGCTTCTCGCTGGAGACCCGATCACCTATTACTGCGGCTTCGACCCGACTGCCCCGAGCCTCCACCTCGGCAATCTGGTCCAGCTCCTCGTGCTGCGTAGGCTCCAGCTCGCGGGCCACAGGCCGCTCGGACTCGTCGGCGGCTCCACTGGGCTCATCGGCGATCCCCGCCCCACGGCGGAGCGCACCCTCAATACGAAGGACACGGTTGCCGAATGGGTCGGCTACCTGAGGGCTCAAGTGAGCCGTTTCCTCTCGTTCGAGGGCGAGAACACCGCCCGGATCGTGAACAATCTCGACTGGACCGCGCCGATGTCCGCGATCGACTTCCTCCGCGAGGTCGGCAAGCACTTCCGCGTCGGAACGATGCTGAGGAAGGACGCCGTGGCCTCGCGGCTGAACTCGGACGAGGGTATCTCGTACACTGAATTCAGCTACCAGATCCTCCAGGGCATGGACTACCTCGAGCTGTACCGCCAGTACGGCTGCGTGCTCGAGACAGGCGGCTCCGACCAGTGGGGCAACCTCACGAGCGGCACCGAGCTGATCCGCAAGGTCGAGGGGAAGACCGTCCACGCGCTCGGCACACCGCTCATCACGAACTCCGATGGCACCAAGTTCGGAAAGAGCGAAGGCAACGCCATCTGGCTCGACGCCGCGATGTGCTCGCCGTACTCGTTCTACCAGTTCTGGCTCAACGCCACGGACGCCGATGTGGTCGACCGGCTCAAGGTCTTCACGTTCCTCACGCGCGCCGAGATCGAGGAGCTTGAGACCGCCGTCAGGGAACGTCCCTTCGCCCGAGAGGCGCAGCGTCGTCTCGCATTCGAGGTGACATCCCTCGTGCACGGCGTCGAGGCAACGGAAAAGGTCATCGCAGCCTCGGCCGCACTCTTCGGCAACGGCGACCTCGACGTCCTCGACGAGGGCACGCTCTCCGCCGCGACCGCAGAGCTCACGACGGCGGCCGTGACCCCAGCGCAGCTCGGAATAGTCGAGCTTCTGGTCGCCACGGGCCTCGCTGAGAGCAAGTCCGCCGCGCGTCGCACCGTGGGCGAAGGCGGCGCCTACGTGAACAATGCGAAGATCACTGACCCAGAGGCGATCGTCGCCGCTGAGGATGCCCTGCATGGGAAGTACTTCCTCGTCCGCCGGGGCAAGAAGAACCTCGCGACCGCTGTCCTCGAGGGCTGAGGCCGCCTGCCGGGTGACCGGCAGATGAACTCTTGCTCACATCAGCAGCCTCCGTCCTCCAAGACGGAGGCTGCGTGGCATGGTAGACACATGACCGAGCGGGTGCAGGAAGGCGACTCGGGGCCTTCGACGGCCTCGGACGGGCCCGCTCCACGCCTGTCACCCGAGATCCTCTCAGAACTCGGCCTCCTGCTCGACGAGGTCCTCGGGCTTCTGGGCGTGGCGCGCGCAGCCGAAGCAGCGCATGCGTCCGTGATCGCCTCGGTACACCCGCGCCACCGGGACAGCGCCGCCAACCTCGTCCAGTACGTCGCCCTGAGAGGCCGCGACATCAGAGACCTCCAGATGCGCCTCGCGTCGTTCGGCCTCTCCTCGATGGGCCGTATTGAAGCACGTGTCGAGGCCAACCTCGAAGCAGTGTCCATCGCGCTCGCGCTCCTGTGCGGCCGGCGCGACGTGCCGATACAGCGCCGCCCGGACCTGACCGCGGGCCCACGCCGGCTTGATGCCAACGCTGCCTCCCTTCTCGGCCCCCAGCCCGGGCATCGAGTCTCGCGCATCATGGTCACCTTCCCGTCCGAGGCGGCGACGGACGCGGGCCTTGTGGCGCGCATGATGGACGCAGGCATGGATGTCGCCCGGATCAACTGTGCCCACGACGGCCCGCGGGCCTGGGCAGCGATGGCAGCGAATGTCCGGACCGCAGCCGGGGGCGGGGACTGCCGCATCTCCATGGACCTCGCCGGGCCCAAGCTGCGCACGGGCCCGGTGGCCCCGGGTCCCGAAGTGCTGAAGGTCCGGCCGAAGCGCTCGGCGACAGGCGTCGTCGTCGAGCCGTCCCGCCTCGCGCTGGTGCCTGCCGCGCAGGGCGGCGTCGACGTGCCCGAGGGCCTCCCGCGCCTACCGATCGACGACGCGGACTGGCTCGCTTCCCTGCGAACGGGCGGTTCGGTCAGCCTCATCGACGCGAGTGGTGCGCGCAGGCGCCTGTCGGTGGTCCACGGACGCGACGGGTGGGTAGAGGCCATGACGCACAAGACCGTCTACTTCGCCACTGGCCTCCGTCTGCGGAGCCATGGTCACCGCTCGGCCCGCATTGGGACGATTCCTGCACTGCCCGGCGCCCATCTTGTGCGGGCGGGGGAGCAGGTCGTGCTCACGCGATCCATGGAGCCGGGTCCCGTGGTCCCCGGTGGACCCCACCGCATCGGCTGCTCCCTTCCGCAGGCCTTCGACGACGTCCGGCCGGGCGATCGGGTGTGGCTCGATGATGGCAAGATCGGCGGCGTCGTCCGCACCGTCACCGCCGAGGCGATGACGGTTGATGTGCTCACTGCCGGCGTCAACGGCGTGCGTCTGCGTGCCGAAAAGGGCATCAACTTCCCGGACAGCGAACTGAGCGTGCGCGCCCTCACGACGGACGATCTTGCCGCGCTGGATCACGTGGTTCGCCACGCGGACATGGTCAATGCCTCATTCGTCCGCACCGCGGGGGACGTGATCGCGCTCCTCGACGCCGTGCGGGCCCGCGGCCGTCAGGACCTCGGTATCGTGCTGAAGATCGAGACCGTCGAGGCCTTCGAGAACCTTCCCCAGATCCTCCTCGCAGCCATGCAGACGCCGGACCTCGGCGTGATGATTGCGAGAGGCGACCTCGCCGTCGAGGCAGGCTTTGAGCGCCTGGCCGAGGTTCAAGAACAGATCCTGTGGATCTGCGAGGCCGCGCACGTGCCTGTCATCTGGGCCACCCAGGTCCTGGACACCATGGCGCGGACTGGGCTTCCGAGTCGTGCAGAGGTGACTGACGCCGCGATGGCCGACCGGGCCGAATGCGTCATGCTCAACAAGGGACCCTTCATTGTCGAAGCCATCGGCTTCCTCGCGGGGATCCTCACGCGGATGCAGGCGCACATGAGCAAGAAGCGCACACTCCTGCGACGCCTGCGCAGCTGGTCACTCGACGCCGAAGACTGACCGCGCCCCCGCCCCTTGCGCCCACTTGGTACGGCCGGCCGGGCACCGGTGAGGTCAACTTGCACGCACGCGGAGCAGGGGGTAATGTAGTCCGAGTCGCCGCCGCAGGGCGGGGACAGAATCCCCAACAACTTAGCCGAGAAATGCTCGGATCGCCGGAATTCCGGCGCTTCTGCAGCGCCTCGGGGCAGGTTTCGGATAAAACGCGGATTTGCTTCTGCGGTCGGAAATCGGTAAAGTTGTGGATCGTGCTTCAGGGAAGTGCGCGGCTGAAATGGCCTAGCGCGTTACCTGGGGGCCTGTTGTTTGAGAACTCAATAGTGTGCCAAGTTTTGTTGATGCCGTTTTTTTGGTGTCTTTTGCCCGGTGCTGTGCCGCCCCTGTGGTGTGGTGCCGGGTGTTGATGCCGGATCATTTTCTGTCGGCCTGGCTGCCTTATTTTCCTGGGGTGCCGGGTCGGCGTTGTTTTTGACGGAGAGTTTGATCCTGGCTCAGGATGAACGCTGGCGGCGTGCTTAACACATGCAAGTCGAACGATGATGCCCAGCTTGCTGGGCTGATTAGTGGCGAACGGGTGAGTAACACGTGAGCAACCTGCCCTTGACTCTGGGATAAGCCTGGGAAACTGGGTCTAATACCGGATATGACCCCTTTGCCGCATGGTGGGGGGTGGAAAGCCTTGTGCGGTCTTGGATGGGCTCGCGGCCTATCAGCTTGTTGGTGGGGTGATGGCCTACCAAGGCGACGACGGGTAGCCGGCCTGAGAGGGTGACCGGCCACACTGGGACTGAGACACGGCCCAGACTCCTACGGGAGGCAGCAGTGGGGAATATTGCACAATGGGCGGAAGCCTGATGCAGCGACGCCGCGTGGGGGATGACGGCCTTCGGGTTGTAAACCCCTTTCAGCAGGGAAGAAGCGCGAGTGACGGTACCTGCAGAAGAAGCGCCGGCTAACTACGTGCCAGCAGCCGCGGTAATACGTAGGGCGCGAGCGTTATCCGGAATTATTGGGCGTAAAGAGCTCGTAGGCGGCTTGTCGCGTCTGCTGTGAAAGCCCGGGGCTCAACCCCGGGTCTGCAGTGGGTACGGGCAGGCTGGAGTGCAGTAGGGGAGACTGGAATTCCTGGTGTAGCGGTGAAATGCGCAGATATCAGGAGGAACACCGATGGCGAAGGCAGGTCTCTGGGCTGTTACTGACGCTGAGGAGCGAAAGCATGGGGAGCGAACAGGATTAGATACCCTGGTAGTCCATGCCGTAAACGTTGGGCACTAGGTGTGGGGGCCATTCCACGGTTTCCGCGCCGCAGCTAACGCATTAAGTGCCCCGCCTGGGGAGTACGGCCGCAAGGCTAAAACTCAAAGGAATTGACGGGGGCCCGCACAAGCGGCGGAGCATGCGGATTAATTCGATGCAACGCGAAGAACCTTACCAAGGCTTGACATGTGCCGGACGGTCCCAGAGATGGGGCTTCCCTTCGGGGCCGGTTCACAGGTGGTGCATGGTTGTCGTCAGCTCGTGTCGTGAGATGTTGGGTTAAGTCCCGCAACGAGCGCAACCCTCGTTCCATGTTGCCAGCACTTCGGGTGGGGACTCATGGGAGACTGCCGGGGTCAACTCGGAGGAAGGTGGGGACGACGTCAAATCATCATGCCCCTTATGTCTTGGGCTTCACGCATGCTACAATGGCCGGTACAAAGGGTTGCGATACTGTGAGGTGGAGCCAATCCCAGAAAGCCGGTCTCAGTTCGGATTGGGGTCTGCAACTCGACCCCATGAAGTCGGAGTCGCTAGTAATCGCAGATCAGCAACGCTGCGGTGAATACGTTCCCGGGCCTTGTACACACCGCCCGTCAAGTCACGAAAGTCGGTAACACCCGAAGCCGGTGGCCCAACCCCTTGTGGGGGGGAGCCGTCGAAGGTGGGACTGGCGATTGGGACTAAGTCGTAACAAGGTAGCCGTACCGGAAGGTGCGGCTGGATCACCTCCTTTCTAAGGAGCCCCTCGCGCTGTTCGGTGCCGGCCTGCATGGGCTGGTGCCGGTGGTGCCAGGCGAGAGCCCGTTTCGTGCCCGTTCGTGGTGCGGCGGGTGCTCATGGGTGGAACATCGGCAGGATTCGTGGCCCGTGCCCTGTGCGCGGTGCCCCGGGCAAGTACGCTCCGGCCCCCTTGGGGGGGCTGGTGCTGGAACGCCGGGGGTGCTGTTGCGCAGGGGTGGGGTCCTTGGCACACTGTTGGGTCCTGGGACAGCAGTCCCCGCGCCCTCCTTCACGGCCCTTGCCGTCCTCTCCTTCCCCCCCTTTGTTGTGGGGTGGCTGGTGGGGGCGGGGTGCCGGGTGTGGGGGGTGTGTGGTGCCCGCCTTCCCCTGTCTGCCGCCTCCGGCGGTGTGTGGGGGTTGTGGGGGTTGTTGTTTGAGAACTGTATAGTGGACGCGAGCATCTAGCAATTTCGTCTTTGAGACGATTTATTTTTTTGCTGTAGGACAGCGTGCGCGCCGTTTGTGGCGTGTGTGTGTGTCCTTGGTTTCTTTGCGTGTTGAAGTTTCCAAGGGCGCACGGTGGATGCCTTGGCATCGGGAGCCGATGAAGGACGTGGGAATCCGCGATAGGCCTGGGGGAGTCGATAACCGGACTTTGATCCCAGGGTCTCCGAATGGGGGAACCCCGCCGCACTTGATGCGGTGACCCGCCGTTGAACGCATAGACGGTGTGGAGGGAACGCGGGGAAGTGAAACATCTCAGTACCCGCAGGAAGAGAAAACAACAGTGATTCCGTCAGTAGTGGCGAGCGAACGCGGATGGGGCCAAACCGTGCGTGTGTGATACCCGGCAGGGGTTGCGCGCATGGGGTTGTGGGGCCTTGCTTCGACTGTCTGCCGGCGGTCGGGGGTGTGGTGCAGTGGTGTAGGCGAACGGTCTTGAACGGCCGGCCGGAGAGGGTGTGAGTCCCGTAGCCGCAATGCCAGCTGCCGCCCTTGCGAGTGTCCCCAAGTAGCACGGGGCCCGAGGAATCCCGTGTGAATCTGTCAGGACCACCTGATAAGCCTGAATACTACCCGATGACCGATAGCGGACTAGTACCGTGAGGGAAAGGTGAAAAGTACCCCGGGAGGGGAGTGAAACAGTACCTGAAACCGTGCGCCTACAAACCGTCAGAGCGGGCTTGCTCCCGTGATGGCGTGCCTTTTGAAGAATGAGCCTGCGAGTCAGTGCCACGTCGCGAGGTTAACCCGTGTGGGGGAGCCGTAGCGAAAGCGAGTCTGAACAGGGCGTTCAGTGGCGTGGTCTGGACCCGAAGCGGAGTGATCTACCCATGGCCAGGTTGAAGCGACGGTAAGACGTCGTGGAGGACCGAACCCACTTCAGTTGAAAATGGAGGGGATGAGCTGTGGGTAGGGGTGAAAGGCCAATCAAACTCCGTGATAGCTGGTTCTCCCCGAAATGCATTTAGGTGCAGCGTTGCGTGTTTCTTGCCGGAGGTAGAGCTACTGGATGGCCGATGGGCCCCACAAGGTTACTGACGTCAGCCAAACTCCGAATGCCGGCAAGTGAGAGCGCAGCAGTGAGACTGCGGGGGATAAGCTTCGTAGTCGAGAGGGAAACAGCCCAGACCACCGGTTAAGGCCCCCAAGCGTGTGCTAAGTGGGAAAGGATGTGGAGTTGCGAAGACAACCAGGAGGTTGGCTTAGAAGCAGCCACCCTTGAAAGAGTGCGTAATAGCTCACTGGTCAAGTGATTCCGCGCCGACAATGTAGCGGGGCTCAAGCACACCGCCGAAGCCGTGGCAGTCCCACGATACCCAAGCCGTCATGGTTCAGGGGTGGGGCTGGGTAGGGGAGCGTCGTGCGGGCAGTGAAGCCCCGGAGTGATCCAGGGGTGGAGGCCGCACGAGTGAGAATGCAGGCATGAGTAGCGAAAGACGGGTGGGAAACCCGTCCGCCGGATGATCAAGGGTTCCAGGGTCAAGCTCATCTGCCCTGGGTAAGTCGGGACCTAAGGCGAGGCCGACAGGCGTAGTCGATGGACAACGGGTCGATATTCCCGTACCGGCGAAGGACCGCCCATGCCGGACAGCCGATGCTGACCGCCCGAGCCCCACGCCGTGCCTCCTTCGGGAGGCGCACTGTGGGGGGAGCGCGGGGACCAGAGCTGCGAGGCAAGCGTATTAACAGGTGTGACGCAGGAAGGCAGCCCGGCCAGGCGATGGTAGACCTGGTCCAAGGATGTAGGGCGCGCGGCCGGCAAATCCGCCGCGCACGAAGCCTGAGATCCGACGGGACCCCCTCACGGGGGGATCGGGTGATCCTATGCTGCCTAGAAAAGCATCGACGCGAGGTCCCAGCCGCCCGTACCCCAAACCGACACAGGTGATCAGGTAGAGAATACCAAGGCGATCGAGAGAATCACGGTCAAGGAACTCGGCAAAATGCCCCCGTAACTTCGGGAGAAGGGGGACCCGGGCCCACATCCGCACGCGCTGCGGGGAAGGGGCCTGGGTCGCAGAGACCAGGGGGAAGCGACTGTTTACTAAAAACACAGGTCCGTGCGAAGTCGCAAGACGATGTATACGGACTGACTCCTGCCCGGTGCTGGAAGGTTAAGAGGACCCGTCAGCCGCGAGGCGAAGCGGAGAATTCAAGCCCCAGTAAACGGCGGTGGTAACTATAACCATCCTAAGGTAGCGAAATTCCTTGTCGGGTAAGTTCCGACCTGCACGAATGGAGTAACGACTTCCCCGCTGTCTCGACCGTGAACTCGGCGAAATTGCACTACGAGTAAAGATGCTCGTTACGCGCAGCAGGACGGAAAGACCCCGAGACCTTCACTATAGTTTGGTATTGGTGTTCGGAGCGGCTTGTGTAGGATAGGTGGGAGACTGTGAAGGGGGCACGCCAGTGCCCGTGGAGTCATCGTTGAAATACCACTCTGGTCGCTTTGGACACCTGAACCTCGGCCCGTGATCCGGGCCAGGGACAGTGCCTGACGGGTAGTTTAACTGGGGCGGTTGCCTCCCAAAGAGTAACGGAGGCGCCCAAAGGTCCCCTCAGCCTGGTCGGCAACCAGGTGGCGAGTGCAAGTGCACAAGGGGGCTTGACTGTGAGACAGACATGTCGAGCAGGGACGAAAGTCGGGACTAGTGATCCGGCGGCACCTCGTGGAAGGGCCGTCGCTCAACGGATAAAAGGTACCTCGGGGATAACAGGCTGATCTTGCCCAAGAGTCCATATCGACGGCATGGTTTGGCACCTCGATGTCGGCTCGTCGCATCCTGGGGCTGGAGTAGGTCCCAAGGGTTGGGCTGTTCGCCCATTAAAGCGGTACGCGAGCTGGGTTTAGAACGTCGTGAGACAGTTCGGTCCCTATCCGCTGCGCGCGCAGGAGATCTGAGAAGGGCTGTCCTCAGTACGAGAGGACCGGGACGGACGAACCTCTGGTGTGCCAGTTGTACCGCCAGGTGCACGGCTGGTTGGCTACGTTCGGATGGGATAACCGCTGAAAGCATCTAAGCGGGAAGCCCGCTTCAAGATGAGATCTCCATCCACCGCAAGGTGGGAGAGGCCCCCAGCAGACCACTGGGTTGATAGGCCGGACGTGGAAGACAGGACTGAAGACTGTCGAAGCCGACCGGTACTAATAGGCCGACAACCTCAACACACCACACCCACCACCCCACACACGGGGCGGCCCGGGTGCGGAAACGGAACCATGCTACGCGTCCACCATACGGTCCCCAGACAACAAACCCCAGGGAA
>NZ_JAVFJK010000016.1 GCF_030908215.1 Sinomonas sp. ASV486
CCCGCCACACCCCTCCCCCCGACCAGCACCACACCCCGGAACCAGAAGGAGCAACCCATGGCAGAACGCACCGCGACCATCGGCTCACGCGTCGGCCTCCACGCCCGCCCCGCCGCCATCTTCGCCGAAGCCGCCGGACAGGCAGGCCTCGAAGTCACCATCGCCAAGCCCGGCGAGCCCGCCGAGGAGGCCATGGACGCCTCCAGCATCCTCTCCCTCATGTCCCTCGGCGCCGAATACGGCCAACAGGTCATCCTCCGCGCCGACGGACCCGGCGCCGACCAGGCCCTCGACCACCTCGTCACCGTCCTCGAAACCGACCACGACGCCGAATAGGACACCGAATAGACAGCCGAAGAGCTGGGGCGCGCCGGATGTCCACAGACATCCGTCGCGCCCCAGCAGTATCTCAGCGGGCGCTGTCTCGGCCCGGGTTCTGGCATTCTCAGAAGGGAGAGGCCGTGTTTGGTCTGGGGCGCCGCAAGGATGGCCCGCTCGAGGGACTGACGGCGGTCATCGGCGGCGCGGCGGGCCGCGATGGGCACCTGAGCGGCACCGCCGCCGGACGGACGGTCGAGGTCTGGCTCGAGCGGCTCGACCCGACGCCGCGCACCGGGGCACAGTTTCAACCCGACGTACGCAGACGTCCTCCGGATCCGCCTGTCGGCGCGTGGCGCGACGCCGTGGCACGTCCGCTCGGAGGCGCGCCTCGGGCTTGGCGGCGGCCATGTCTATGAGTTCGTCCGCGAGGCGGCCCCTGAGGCGCTGCGCCGCTTCAGCCCGTTCCCCGACCTCGTGCCAGTCCAGGACCGGGGAGTCGAGACCCAACTGCGGGACGCCGGCCTGCTGGAGGCGATCACGCGCGTCGCACCGCCGTCGCGGCTGTGGCTGCCGAGGGTGCGGTTCATTCCAGACCCGCGCGCCGCGATGCGGGAACGCATGCGCGGCGTGCCGATACCCGCGGGAGTTCCCAGTGGGCCCAGCACCACAGCGGAGGTCGGGCTCGAGATCGACGTCGAGCGCGCCGGCGACGCGGACCCGACACCCGAGAGGTTCGCCGAGATGCTCGAGGCTGCGATCGGAGTGGCCGAGCTGAACGAAAGGGTCAGCCCAGGAGCCTAACGGCGCCGCATCCTCTCTGGCTGCGCGGCCGACAGACTGAGCGGACAGGGTCGCCCCAAGCCTTGAGCGCCGGAGGGACCTGCTCCGCCTCGGCCGCAATCAACGGCTCCCCGAACCTCGAGGAAACAGCCGTCCGCGGAACACGACCTGGACGGTTCACGTTCCACAGACATAGCCACTTGTGCATATATGCATTAGCCGAGCTACTATAGATCCACCGAGATCACCGAAAGGACCGCGTCGTGGACAACCTCAAGATCACCCCCGCACCCGACGGAGTGAAGATCCAGCTCATCGGCGAAGGCCCTGAGAAGGCCGCACTCCTCAAGACCTTCAATGACTGTGCCGCAGGCTCCTGTGGGTGCTCGCGCGACGAGTACGAGAAGGTGGCATCGATGGCCGTGGAGTCCGATGACGAGGGGATCACCGTCAACGTCCGCACCAAGGATGGGGAGACCATCGACCCGTCATGCATCACCGAGTGTCTCGACGAGGCCGGCGCCGCCGGTCAGAACTAGGCGAAGCGAGCCGCAAGGCGAACTTCAGAGCGGAAGAGTCGTCAGGGTCAGCTGGGCCCGATGGTGGCGGTAGTGCTTGGGCGCCCATTCGAGCACATCGCGCCGGCTCATCCACGGCTCGAAGTACGGATCCCAGGACCTCGGCATCGACATCCCGCGGGTCAGGGCCTCATCCTCGGCCCGGTCGTACCAGGAGAGAATCGCCCGCGTCGTGCGGTCCATCATGCCCCGCATCATGGCCGGGGTCAGAAGCTGGCCGGCGGCTGCACTCCCTGCCCAATTGATCCAGTTGTAGGGCCGCGAGCCGGCCCCCAAGAGCCGACTCCAGGATCGTGACACGCCCGGGGGCATCCGCGCGAACGTGCCGATCAACGGGATGGACGCGCGCGCGATCTTCTGACCGAGCACCAGATGGAACAGGAGTTGACGGTTGGTCCATCGCGTTCCCCGCGTGGGCGAGCCGAGCTCCGCCGGATCCAGGCCGTCGACGATGCGGGTGAAGTCATCCGCGATCCACAGCAGGCCGTCACGGACGGCATCGCGAGACGACCTCGATTCCATGTGGTGACCACTGCCAGACTCTTGGGCTCTCTTCTGAACTAAACCAAGAATCCGCCCGCGCCCTCCGAAGCGCAACCGACCGCTCGCCCCCATCCGATGCGGCTCCGCACGGCCGTCAAGGTCACAAATCGATAACCATCCGAGCCGCTGGACCCGCGCGGGAGAACGAGCTCCGCGCCCGCCCGCCCGGACAGGCGTCGCGCTCTTCCCGATCCGCATGACGGCGGCGATCGCTGGGGACCCGCCGTCGTGCGCCACGGGCGCGGAGCGCAGGGCCAGCGAGGACTCCGCGACGTGATCCGGAGCACACGCAAAAACGATATTCGTCTCTCATATCATTTCTTGCGGCAGTAAACTCGATTCCCATGTCACGAGACCACCGTCAGATGACCAAGCCACAGCGCTCACAACGCGTGGTATTCCGCAAACGCAGACTGAGGATCGACGACGTCAATGTCGTGGACCAGCCGATGCTCAAGAGAGCCATCGGAGGAACCGTCGTGGGCAACACGATGGAGTGGTTCGACGTCGGCGTGTTCGGTTATCTCATCACCACGATGGGGCCCGTCTTCCTGCCTGAGGCAGACCGCACTGTGCAGACCCTGTTCCTGCTCGGCACGTTCGCCGCGACGTTCATCGCCCGCCCAGCCGGCGGGGTGTTCTTCGGGTGGCTCGGGGACAAGATCGGCCGCCAGCGTGTCCTCGCGATGACGCTCATCATGATGGCCGCCTCGACCTTCGCGCTCGGCCTCCTCCCCAGTCACGCGGCGATCGGCATCTGGGCCGCGATCTTGCTCGTGGCGATCAAGCTCGTCCAGGGATTCTCGACCGGCGGCGAATACGCCGGTGCCACGACGTTCGTCAGCGAGCACGCCGCGGACAGGCGCCGCGGCTTCCTTGCGAGCTTCCTCGACATGGGCTCCTACCTCGGATTCGCGCTCGGCGCCGCGCTCGTCTCGGCGCTCCAGCTCACGCTCGGGTCCGCCGCGATGGAGGCCTACGGCTGGCGCATCCCGTTCCTCATCGCCGGCCCGCTCGGCGCGATCGCGATCTGGTTCCGCCTCCGCATCGAGGAGAGCCCCGCGTTCCAGGCCGCCCTCGAGGCGCAGGAGAGCGCCACACAGGAGCTCGCCCAGAACGACGACGCCGCAGCGAAGGGCCCGCTCGGGATCGTGCGTGCCTACTGGCGCCAGATCCTCGTCGCGATGGTCGTCGTGGCCGCTGCAAACACCGTGGGCTACGCCCTCACGTCCTACATGCCCACCTATCTGACCGAGTCGAAGGGCTATGACCCGATCAACGGCACCCTTCTGACCATCCCAGTGCTGGTGGCCATGAGCCTGTGCATCCCGCTCACGGGCAGGCTCTCGGACCGGATTGGCCGCCGCCCGGTGCTGTGGATCGGCGCCGTGAGCACGATCGTGCTGTCCGTCCCCGCGTTCGCGCTCATCGGCGTGGGCAACGTCTGGACGACGCTCGGGGGCCTCGCGCTCGTCGCCTTCCCCGTGACGTTCTACGTGGCCAACCTCGCCTCCGCGCTCCCGGCGCAGTTCCCGACGGCGAGCCGCTACGGCGCGATGGGGATCGCGTACAACTTCGCCGTGGCGATCTTCGGCGGCACGACGCCGTTCATCATCGACGCGCTCATCCAGTCCAGCCACAACGACATGATGCCCGCGTACTACCTCATGGCCACCTCGGCCGTGGGCGCCGCGGCCATCTGGTTCTTGCAGGAATCCGCGCAGCGCCCGCTGCCTGGCTCGCTCCCGAGCGTGGACACGGCTGCGGAGGCCCGTGCGGTCGTGGCGCAGCAGGAGGAGGATCCGCGCATCGACCTCGAGCACATGCCGCTCACCGAGGTTCCGGTGGCTGTGGCGGACGACGGCGTGGCGCTGCAGCTCCCGCTCGACCACCCGGCTGCGCTCGAGGCGGCCGAGATCGCGGGCGTGGATCTGGAGGCGACTGCACTGGAAGCGCAGGCCTCCGGCGAGGCGCCCGTGGCCTCGGGACCGATTTCGGGGCAGGTGCCGGTGGTCGCGATGCCTGTCTCGTCTGGCGCGAGCTGAGCCAGCGCGTTCCCCGTATCAGTCCCGCACGTCGATCCCCAGCCGTTCGGCCATGAGCTCCGCGAGCTCGACGGTCTGGACGCTGCTCAGCGTGGCGCCGCGGAGCCCGTCGACACCGGCGACCCGGTGGAGGCGTGCTCCGCGCAGGTCCACGTGCTCGAGAGTGGCACCGGTGGTGTCCAGGGCGTCGACCCGGGTTCCCTCGAACGCGACGCGGGTGGCGGTCGCGCCGCCGAGGTCGAGCTCGTCGATGACACAGTCCACGAACTTCACGTCCTGCAGCTTGGCCCCGCGCAGGTTCACGTACCCGAGCTTGCATCCGGTCACGAGGACGCCCGAGAGATCGCCGTCGTAGAGTTCCGCGGAACCGATGCGGGAGGCCTCGATTTCGACCCCGCGCCACCGGGACCTCGGGGCTGGCAGGCTCGGCGCGCTGAGCCGCACGAAGCGGCAGTCCACGAACGAGACCGAGCGGAGGCCGGCGTCGTGCGCCGTGACGTCCTGGAACAGGCACTCGGAGAACGTGGAGGCCTCGAGCTGCCGGCCGGCGAGATCCACGTCCTCGAACGCGAGGCCCTCGGTGCGGCGCCCCGGCTCGATGTCCCCGCCGAAGCCCTGAACCAGGTCGGCGAGATCGAGCGGGTCGAGGCGGGGGGCGCCCTGATCACGGGCGGTACGGGAGCTGCGGGCCATGAGACGAGAGTAGCGGCCCCGCCGGTGAACCCGGCGGGGTCGCTACCTGAATCCCCTGACTACGAGATCCTGCTGCGGTAGACGCGCATCGAGACGGCGTACGCAAGCACGAGGATCCCAACGCACCAGGCCAGGGCGACCCAGATGCTGGAACCCACCGGTTGGTCCGTGAACAGGTCGCGGATGGTGTTCACGATCGACGTGACCGGCTGGTTCTCGGCGAACCAGCGCACGGGGCCGGGCATCGTCGCGGTCGGCACGAACGCCGAGCTGATGAACGGGAGCAGGATCAGCGGATAGGAGAACGCGCCTGCGCCGTCTACGGTCTTCGCGGTGAGGCCCGGAATCACGGCGAGCCACGTCAGCGCGAGCGTGAACAGTGCCACGATGCCGGCCACGCCGAGCCAGGCCAGCACGCTCGCCCCTGAGCGGAAGCCCATCGCCAGTGCCACGAGCACGACCACCACGACGGCGACCATGTTGGCCACGAGCGACGTCAGCACGTGCGCCCACAGGACCGACGAGCGGGCGATCGGCATGGACTGGAACCGCTCGAAGATGCCGCCCTTCATGTCCAGGAACAGCCGGTACGCGGTGTACGAGATGCCGGAGGCGACGGTGATGAGCAGGATCCCCGGGAGCAGGTACTGGACGTACGAGTCCGAGCCGGAGTTGATCGCCCCGCCGAGAACGTAGACGAAGAGCAGCATGAAGGCGATCGGCATGAGCGCGGTGGTGATGATCGTGTCGGGGCTGCGCAGGATGTGGCGCAACGAGCGGCCCGTCAGCACGGCAGTGTCGCCGAAGAAGTGCGTGGTCATGGGAGTTCCTTAGTCGCGTCACTGGTCAGGGCGAGGAAAACGTCCTCGAGGGTCGGCTGCTTCTCGACGTACTCGACCTTGGCGGGCGGCAGCAGCCGCTTGAGCTCGTCGAGAGTGCCGTTGACCACGATCCGGCCCTCGTTCAGGATCGCGATCCGGTCCGCGAGGTGCTCCGCCTCGTCGAGGGTCTGGGTGGTGAGCAGCACAGTGGTGCCGTTGCGGGCAAGCTCCCTTACGGCCGCCCAGACTTCGAGGCGGGCCTGCGGGTCGAGGCCGGCGGTGGGCTCGTCCAGGAAGATGACCGGCGGCCGGCCGATCAGGCTCATGGCGATATCGAGGCGGCGGCGCATGCCGCCGGAGTAGGTCGCGACCTTGCGGGAGCCGGCATCCGTGAGCGAGAACCGTTCGAGGAGGCCGTCCGCGATGCCGCCCGGGTCCGGCTGGTGTCGCAATCGGGCCACGAGGATGAGGTTCTCGCGTCCCGTGAGGATCTCGTCGACGGCGGCGAACTGTCCCGTGAGGCTGATGGACTCGCGTACGTGTGCCGCATCGGAGGCGACATCGAAGCCGTTGACGGCGGCAGCACCGGCGTCGGCCTTGAGCAGCGTGGAGAGGATGTTCACGATCGTGGTCTTGCCGGCACCGTTCGGGCCGAGCAGGGCGAAGATGCTGCCCCGGTCCACGTCGAAGTCGACGCCGCGCAGCACTGAGAGCTTCTTGTACGACTTCTCGAGGGCCCGGATGCTGATGGCGGGCGCTGGGGTGGTGGTTGAAGGCATGACGGTACTCCTTCCTGAGTACGTGCCTGGAGGAATTGGCGGATGACGGCGCGCGGATGGCTTCTCGCTGAAGTCAGGCCCGCCGGATGGTCACCGACCCGTAGCTGGAGCGGGCGGTGAGCTCGAGCCGCTGGATGGCCTCGGGCGGGGTCTCCGAACGGGTGAGTTCATTGCGGATGCGGCCGTAGCTGGTGGAGACATCGAGGCGAGCGGCCGTTCCCTCGGCGATGCCGACGATGAGGTCGGAGTAGGTGGAGGTCAGTTTCAGGCTGCCCGAGACGGCCTCCCGGACCCTGACGCTCCCGTAGGGGCACGTAACCTGGGCGGTACCGGCAACGCGGCCGAGGGACACCTCGCCCGTCCCGCACTTGATCTGCACGGTGCCGGTCACGTCCTCGACCCGGACAGCTCCGGCCGACGCCGCGAGTGTGCCGTCCACACGCACGCGACCCGCCTCGACGTCCCCCGCCCAGCTCTTGAGGTCCACCGAGGCGCCATCCTCGACGCGGACGGTTCCGGCGCGCGTCTTGGCGACGACGCGCCCGAGCTGCCCGGAGGCGATGACGTCGCCGTAGGCCAGCACGGCCTCGAGGTCCGAGCCGGCGGGCAGGTCCACGGTGACCACGACGGATCCGAGCCTGCCGAGGACGCCGAGGCCGTGCTGCTTCGGCGCGCTGATCTGGAGCCGTCCGTCCGCGAAGCTGACGGTCGTCCCCGCTGCTGCCTCCTGGTCCGCCTTCCGGCCGGAGCGCATGGGTGAGACCTGCACCGTGGTAATAAGCGTCGCCGAACCCCGCACGACGACGTCCCCATAGGCGACGTCGACGACGGCGCGGATGGGCTCCGGCGTCTCGAACTCGTTCATCAGTAGACCCACCCTTCGAGACGCGAACCGTCGCGGCCTTCAGGCACGCCCGGATCGACCTTGAGAGGCCGCTGGGGTGCCGGGCGGAGCGCTGCCGTGAGCGTGCGCACGAGGAAGGTGTTGACCGACAGGCCCTCGCGCTCCGCGGCCGCCTCGATCTGCGCCTTGAGCGGCTCCGGCGGGCGGAAGCTGATGCGGGCGGTGCCGGTCTCGGCGGACGGCTCCTGACCGGCGTCGTCCTTCGAGATTTTCAGTGGCATCACTGTGACGTCATCGTTTCCGGAAACTTCGCCAACCGGCGACGACGGCCGGTTGACCACGAAGTCGATGTCCCGGCCGCGCAGCCGCATCTCCGCAGATCCGGGCGCGAGCTCAAGAGTGACCTCCTGCATAGCCTCCGAGAGCGCATCCTGAAGGATGAGCCGCGCAGACGCCTGAAGCGGTGCCGCAAGCCTCTCTGCGAGCTCGGCCATCTCATCCCCGCCGAGCGCGGCGGCGTCGGCGAGCTGCCTCGACAGGTTCAGAAGGTGTGGGTCAAGATTCATGACTCCATGATGACGTCATGATGGCGTCACAGTCAAGACCCCTTGGGGCGGCAGGCGGTGACTTACGCTTGCCGCATGACTCCCACGGAACTCCACGGCCTCAGGATCGCTGTCCTCGACGACTATCAGGGCGTGGCCCGCGAGCTCGCCGACTGGTCTGGCCTCGAATCGGGCGGCGCCGAGGTGACCATGTTCCGCGAGCATCTCGGGCACGACGACGACGCCGTGGTCGCCGCGCTGACACCCTTCGACGTGATCGTGGCGATGCGCGAGCGCACCCCGCTGACCGCAAACCGGCTCGAGCGCCTGCCCAACCTCAGGCTCATCGTCACGACCGGACGGCGCAACGCCTCGATCGACCTCAAGGCGACCGCCGCGCGGGGCATCCTCGTGAGCCACACGGAGTACCTGCCCTCCCCCGCGGCCGAGCACACGTGGGCGCTCATCCACGCGGCCGCGCGGCGTCTCGACGCTGAGCTCGGCGCGGGCGGGTCAGGCTGGACGCACGACGGCGGGTGGCAGACCACCGTGGGCCGCGGCCTCGATGGCCGGCGGCTGGGACTCCTCGGGCTGGGCAACCTCGGTGCTCGGGTGGCGAAGGTGGGGCTCGCCTTCGGCATGGACGTCGTGGCGTGGAGCCAGAACCTCACCGACGAGCGGGCAGCGGAGGTGGGCGTGCGCCGGGTCGAGAAGGACGAGCTCTTCGCCAGCTCCGACATCCTCTCGGTGCATCTTGTGCTGTCCAAGCGCTCACGCGGCCTCGTCGGCGCTGCGGAGCTGGCGCTCATGAAGCCGGACGCCGTACTCGTCAACACCTCCCGCGGGCCGATCATCGACGAGGCCGCGCTGCTCGATGCAGTGGCCGCCGGCCAGATCGGGTGCGCGGCACTGGACGTGTACGACGTCGAGCCCCTCCCCGCCGACCACCCGCTCCGGACCGCACCGCGCACCGTCCTCACCCCGCACATCGGCTACGTGACGCGCGAGCAGTATGAGATCTTCTACCGTGACGCAGTCGAGGACATCGAGGCGTGGGCGGCCGGCGCTCCCTTGCGGATCCTGGAGCTGGCAGTCCCGGTTGTTCGCACCGGCGACCTGAAGGAAGACGCCGCGAATCCCCCTCGGCTGAGCGGCCCGCCCACCACCGAAACCGCGACAGAGCCGAAAGTCTGACAGGAGCACGAGGCCAGCTTCGGCGGCGCGCGCCCAGGGAATAGGCGAGCGCGCTACTCGGGCTTCTCGAGGGAGAGCGCCACGATCCAGTCCGGCGTCGCGATGCCGCGCCGCTCGTCCACAGTGATGCGGGCCTTCGCCGCCGCAATCTGCACGCGGCGATCCTCGGGCGAGACTGAGGCGGGCCGGTTCGAGGGCTGTATGCCCGCGTCGGTACGTGCCGACTTCCGCCCGGTCGTGCGTTCCATGGCCATCGCTTCTGCGTGGCGCGCAGCGTCCGCGTCCTCGAGCGCGTCCTCGGTGCCGATCTCCAGGAAGTCCAGGTCCTCGGGGCTGGCGAGTGGGCTCTGTCCCAGCCGGTCGATAGCCTGCTGGCCCATCTCGCGGCGCCTGGGCTCCGCTGACATGGAGGCGTCCAGGGCCCACTGTGCCCGCCGCCACCATTCGGCGCGGTTGTCCGCCAGGCTCCGCTGTTTCAGCGCCCTCCAGGCGATCCAGCCCGCGATGATGGCGGCGAGCAGGGGAGCGTACGGCGCCAGCATCTGCCACCAGGCGGCGGGGTCGGAGTGGACGATGACGTCGATCGGGCTCGGGCTGGGAGACGGCGGCACGGTGCCAGCCTACTGAGCCGTTGCCTTGATCTCGGCGATCGCTCCGGGCGGGCCGCACGGCGAGCCGGAGCTCAAAGGTGGTGCGGGGCGCCGAGGTAGGGGAAGCGTGGCAGCAAGTCTGAGTGCGCCGGGATCCTGGCGGAGGCCAGCAGCGGCGCTCGGGTGAGGATCTCGACGGCGGTCGCAACGACGTCGTCGGTGGGCCGCCGGCCGTTCGGGAAGCCCGCGGACTCCGTGCAGTCATAGGAGAGAACGTCCGGCACCCAATCCTTCGCCAGGCCCATGGCCTCGGCCTCGGTGTAGCCCATGGCCCGGAAGTTCTGCGCATACCGGTCGAGGTAGTGCTCGCGCTGTTGGGCCGGCCCGACCGTCTGGAAGACCTCCGGCTCGGGCCGGAACACGTTGTTCCCCGGGCGTCCTGCTTGGTTCAGGACGTGCTGGCTGCTCAGCCCGACCGTCCTGGCCCAGACCGCGATCCGGCTCTCACCGGCGAGGGAGTCGTTCGGGATCTCGAGCGCAATCGAGAACACGTCCTTGTCGGCGAAGTAGTCCCGGCCCGTCCATTGCATACCGTTGGCGAAGCCGTCCCGGTCGGCGAAGAAGGGGTCGCTCCGCGGCCCGGCGAAGAGCCTGTGGCCCTGCTCCTCGGCAATATCCGCCAAGTGGCCGTCCGAGACAGCCACGCCGTGGAAGAACGAAGCCCCGATGCGCCCGGTGCCTCGCGCGTCGGGTCCGGTAGACCTGAGCACGGAGGCGCCCCAGCGGCCGTCTCCGGCGCGATTGAACAGGATGTGGAATGCGAGGTCTGCCTCGAGGTCGCCGTCGAGGTCGAACTTGAGCTCGTAGCTGACACGTGCGTCGACGGGGTCGGCGGCGGGCGTGAGCTCGGGGTGCACGTTCAGGATGACGGCCGTGCGGGCCCGGTCCTCGCTGGACTGGAACACGAACAGGTCGGTGATGTCGTGGCGGGGATCGCCCTCGGGGAGGTCGTTGTGGTGCACTGAGCAGCCCCTTTCCTCCCGGACAGTGAACCACCGGGCCCCAGGAGCCGCAATCCCCCCGCGCGACACCTTCTCTTGGGGCCGCCCGGTCGTGGGACTCCTCGGCCGGGCGGGTAGCGTCCTCCCATGGCGCTTGATGGAGCCAGCCGGGCATTCCTCGCCGCACTGGCGGAGGCCGCCGATCCGCCCGCACAGGTCGCGAGGATGAGCTAGGTGACTGTGAACGTCGTCTGGCTCACGGTGTGGGGTCGGTCGATCTGTTTGGGGATCTGCAGGTACGCGACGCACGTGCTGCCCGACGGCGGGTAGATGGGCGGCGTCCTGCCGGTGCCGTCCGCGCCGATGACGACCGTCAGCGTGGTTCCGTATACAACCACGCCGTTGACGCTGCACACGACCATGACCTGGTAGAAGTCCCGGTTGTTCGCGCCCGTGACCCGGAAGTACACGCCACCCGTCGACGTGATGGCGCTGCCGCCGGAGGCGGAGACCGCCGTGATGGTCGCCCCGCTCGTGGTGCTCGCGGCAGTGCTCGTGGTCGAGGCCGTGCCCGTTGTCGACGTCGAACTGGTCGCGCTGGTCGTGCTCGCCGACGTCGTGTTCGCGGCCGGGTAGAGTGCGGGAGCCCAGCTCGCCGAGCTCGCGGCGACCACCGGTGTTGCCGTCGTAGTGGTCGCGCCGGCCGGGGGCGCGATCGCGCTCGTGATGGTCACGGCCGCGAACCCGCGGGCGAGGTTGTAGCCGGCGACCGGGAGAATCTGGATCCAGAAGAACTCGGTGGGCTCGTAGACGCTGCTCCCGTTCACGGTGACCTTGATGGTCGCGCTCGTGGCACCGGCAGCCACGGTGACCGTCCCGGACTGGGCAGGGTAGTCCCCCGCCGCGATCGTGGCCACGGGTCCATCGAGCGTCGTCCAGCTCAGGGTGAGCAGGCTGGTCGGCGCGGCCGAGAGCGTGATGGTGAGGGTCGCCGTCGTGCTTCCGCTGGCGGGCGCGGTCACGGACACGTCCGCGATCGAGATCGTGGGCAGCGGAGCGGGCGCCCCGGCGAAGACCTGGTCGTCGGTCATGAAGCGGAACGAGTCGAATGAGGCCGTTCCGGTCGCGGCCAGCGTGCCGACCCGGCCGTCGGTCACGGCTGCGTTGAAGATGTAGCTGCCGAGGAAGCTTCCGTTGAGCGTCACGGAGGCGACGGTGCCCTTGAGGACGAGGTCGAGCGTGTAGTCCTTCCCCGCTACGAGCGTCGCGGCAAAGGCCTGCTGGACCTGCCAGCCGCGCCGTGGATCCACGTGGCCCACTATCACGCGCTGGCCCGCGACATCGAGCGCGGCGAACTTGAAGTCGTTAGGCGCATACTCGTCGAACACGATGCCGGCGGTGCCGCTCGTGTTCAGGACCCCGACGACCTCGACGTAGGAGGTCGGGTCGATGAGCTGGCTCTGCGGGGTGTACGACGTGATGGAGACGGCGGGCGCGGCGCCCGCGCTCACGGCCGTGCCGTACCGGCCGTAGGCAGTGTTCCAGATGCCCGTCTGGTCTGCGGTGAACCAGTCCGCGGCGCCGCTGTCGAAGAAGCTCGTGCGGTCGAGCGAGACCTGCGGCGGGAGGACTTGGAGGGCGATGTTGTCGATCATGCCCTGAGAATTGTTCGACCCGAAGCCGAGGAAGCCCTTGTTGAGGCCCACCTGCGTTCCGTCGGACAGGGTCCTGGGCGCGAACGTGTAGCTGAACGCCTTGGTCCCGTTGATCGTCACGGTCACCGCTGTGCCGTTCACGGCCACCAGGAGGTCGTAGAACGTGCCCGGCGTGAGGGAGCCGGTGACTGCGCCCTGCGAGTCGTACCACCAGCCGCCGGCGTCCCGGTGCCCGATGACCATCTTGTTGATCGAGTCGTCGATGCCGGCGAACTTGAAGTCCGTGGGGCTCCAGTAGTCGAAGATGACAAACGAGTTCGCCTTCCACCCGGCGGTCGGCTTCTGGACGGAGATCTGCGCCCGGACCTCGTAGTAGGTCGGCAAGTACGCGTCGTTGTACCACACCGCCGCAGCATCCTGGCCGAGCGAGGTTGCGGCCACTTGGAGTGCGCCGTTGGCCACCACGAACGAGCCCGAGTCGACGGCGAAGCCCTGCGTGGTGCCTCCGTTGAAGTCGGCCGAGCGGAGCACGTCACGCTTGCCGCCGGGCAGGTTGCCGGCCTGCGGGTCCGTGGGCCCGCCGGTCTGCTGCTGCCAGAGGCCGTGGTCGTGCTGCGTGATGAGGCCGAGCTCGCCGTCGGGCTCGCCGTTGCGTGCCGGATCGTCGCCCGTGTCGGTCGCCCGTGTCGGGTCCGCGCCCTGGGCGCGCGAGAGGGCGTAGAGGAACTCGGGCAGCTGCGGCTCGACCTGGCGGGACACGGTCGCGATGCCGAACGGCGCGAACGGGACGATGTACGAGTTGAACTCGCCGACCCAGTCGATGAGGCGGTCGCCGCCGGTGTTGCCGATCAGGATGTCGAGGCCGCCGCCGCCGAACGCACGGTCCTCGAAGCTCGAGTTCGGGCCGTCCGGGACGTCGTTGAGGCCGTAGCTCGTACCGCTCGTCAGGTCGTCGTCTGCCTGGAGGAGGTCGTTGCCGAGGCCGCCGTAGAGCGTGTCGTTGCCTGTGCCGCCCACGAGCCAGTCGTTGCCGAGGTCTCCGAAGAGGACGTCGTTGCCGTCCGAGGCCACGGTTCCGGTCTTGATGCAGTTGCCCTGGTTGTCGACGCCGAGGCACGCGGTGACGGGATCGCCGAGAGTCGGATCGTTGTTGAGGAAGAACTGCATGTCCTTCGGCGGCGGGCCGCCCTTCCACACGGATCCGTCCGGGTTGAACAGGATGATGCGGCGCGGATCGTACTCGTCGTAGAGGAGGAACTCGCCCAGCCGGCTGGCAACGTGGTGGTTGGAGTGCCACGCGTTCGTGTCCGCGCCGAAGTGGAGGACGTCGCCCGGGTTCCACGGGTGGTTGAAGTCGGTCCGGGTCACGCCCACGGGGTTGCCATTGGCGTCGAAGGCCTGGACGTAGCTCGTGGCGAGGGCCTCGGAGCCGCTCATCGCGTCGTCGCCGGCCCCGCCGTGCAGCTGGTCGTTGCCGAGGCCGCCGAAGATCACGTCGTCGGAGTTGTTCGGGTCGTAGTTGGGGTTTGTGGAGCCGGCCGAGCGCGGGGTGAGGTCGAACGGCGTCTCGTCCACGGCGGTCGCCAGCGCGCCCGCCCGGTTGATGATGGCCTGCTGGACCTGGCCCGGCGTGTAGATGTACTCGTCGAGCACGTTGCCGTTCGAGATGCGCGTATTCGGGTCCGTGGGCAGGAGGGTCAGGGCGCCGTAGAGGGGCTCGGAGTAACAGCCGGCGCTGTTCGGGGCGCAGCCGTTCGCGACCCATGCGGATCCATTCCAGGTGACGCCGGTGGCGCTGTTGCGGCTCGTGAAGATCCGCCCGTCGTCGCCGAGTACGGTGTCGTCCCCGGAGCCGCCAGAGATCCAGTCGTTGCCCCAGCCGCCGATGATCTGGTCGTTCTGCGCGTCGCCGAACGCGATGTCGCTGCCCGGGCCCGAGTAGATCGTGTCGTCGCCGGACTCGCCGTGGGTCTCGTTGACGCCGCCGATGTCGTAGATGCGGCACGCCGGGTTGTAGACGGGGTTGCCGTTGGCGTCGAGGGACGGGGCGCACGCGGCGAGGTACTGGGCGAACAGGTCGCTGTGGGCGCCGTTGGCCAAGACGGGGCTGCAGACGGGCTGGGTGGGCGAGGTGTTGCACGTCGCCGCAGAGAGCGACGCTGCGCTGAAGAACAGGTCCGGCCGGAAGTCGGGGCCGCCGGGGGTGTAGTCCAGCAGGCTGACCCCGCGGACCACCTGCTGCCCGTCGGCGTTGTACTTGCAGGAGACCGGCCGCCCGGTCGCATCAACGGTGCAGCGCGACGTGTCGTACGTGTCCCAGTTGTACGTCACATACCGCATCGTGTCGGGGTTGCTCAGCTGCACGTGGCAGTCTCCGGCCTTGCCGATGGCTGTCGCGGCCATGCAACCGGCCGTGTCCGTGCCGTTAATGCCCACGATCCGCACGATGTCCCCGTTCGCGCCCACGACGGTGTCCGCGTCGCGCGAGTGGATGTCGCGGGCGAGCGTGCCGTCCGCGAGCTGCCGGTTCGCGGTCGCGTTGAGCCCGCCGACCTCGCCGACCTCGTTGTTGAGGTCGATCTGCGTGCCGGCTCCGCCGAAGATGAGGTTCTTGCCGAGGTCGCCGACGACGGCGCTCGAGGCAGTGTAGATCGGGTTGCCGTAAGCGTCGGGCGTCACCGTGTAAGAGCCGCCGTCCGGCCGCTGGTACGGGTTCGTCAGGCTGTAGAAGTCGGAGTTGCCGCCGACGAGGTCGTCCTGGCCGAGACCGCCGAAGATCACATCGTTGCCCGCGTTGCCCTCGATGTAGTCGGAGCCGTCCGTGGCGCGCTCGACCGAGGGGTAGACCGTGAGCGGGCCGACGGGATCGCAGATGACCGTGCCGGGGGCACCGGTGCAGCCGGTCGGAGTGCGGAAGGCGGAGACGCGCTGGAGGATAGACGTCGGGCTTCCGGGAGCAATCCAGTCGATAGAGCCGTCGCCCTGGATCGTGTCGTCGCCCATCTGGCCGAGGATCACGTCGTTGGCGGCGCCGCCGGCCATGTAGTCGTTGCCCCAGCTGCCAAGCCACTTCTGGCCGTCGTCGGCGCCGAAGTCCTGCCAGAGGTTGGAGACCTTGTACTCGGCCCACCACGGGACGTCATTGGCGGTGCGGTAGTTCTGGGCGATGCCGTTGGTCAGGAGCGCGCCGGAGTTGTAGGCGTCCACATTTCCGCCGCAGGGGTTCACGCGGTCGGAGCGGCTGTACAGGAGCGTGCCGCACAGCGACTGGAAGCGCCCGTTGGTCCAGTCGCGGTAAGAGCGCTGGATCGAGACGTTGTCGCCGAAGAGCATGTCGTTCTGGCCGCCGCCGTCGATCGCGTCGTTGCCCGGGCCGCCGATGAGCATGTCGCGTCCCGAGCCGCCGTAGACCCAGTCGTCGTCGCCGTTCTGGAGGGCCTTCGAGTCGACGCTCAGGACGCCGATGCCACCGTCGAGCGGACTGCCGGCCACACCCAAACCTCCGGTAAGGAGGGTCGTCTGGATCTTCTGGAGCTTGCCAGGTACGGGCTTGGTCGTGTCGCGAGCGCCGGAGACGTCCTGGGTGATGACGCCGAGGTCGCCGAAGACGATGTTGTCGTCCTGGCCGATCGTGATGCCGTTCACGCCCGGGAGCGTGCCGGCCCCCGCGCCGTACAGGAGGTCGGGTGCGGCCTTGAGGAGGTCGCGGTCGGGGTACTGGGCGGCCGGGTAGCCCGCGGGGCCGTTGCCGACCGTCGCGACGGTGAGGACGCGCGTGATGAGGTCCACGTTGAAGCCAGAGTCGCCGTAGACCATGTTCTGGCCCCGCTCGCCGAAGACCGAGTCCGACCCGGAGCCGCCCGCGATCTGGTCGCCGGTCTGCGAGCCGATGAGCACGTCGTCGCCGGCCCCGCCGTACATCGTGACGCCGATCGAGAGGAGGTTCCCAGACCCGTCCGTGCCCGTGAGCGCGTGCGCGTCGATCACGTCGTTGCCGCTGAACTGGAAGGGGTTCGCCAGCGGGAAGATGAAGAACGGGGCGCTGTTTCCGACCCGGTTGAGCACGACGACGCTGTACACGCCCGTGATGGGGGTGGTCGAGGACGTGACGGGGAACGCGGGGCCGGCCGGGAAGTCAGCAAGTGTGAGGGCCAGGTTCAGGCTGATCACGGTCGCGGTGACGGCCCTGACGATGCCCACGTACTGGGAGACGGCCGTGACAGTAAGCGTCTGCCACGGCATCGGGGCGATGACCGGGCCGTTGAGGAGCATGGTCGTGCGGGTCGCGTCGAACCCGGTGACGGTCCAGACGCCCTGGACGCCGGAAACCGTGACCTGCATGCCGGTGCCGAAGTGCAGGTCCCACGTGCCGGAGGCGAGCGTGAGCCGGTCGGTGCCGCGCAGGATCGCGGCCGTCTGCGCGAACGGGCTCGCGAGGCTCAGCGCGAGCTCCTGGCCCACGGCGAAGCCGTCGTGGAGGAACGAGCCGCTGCCCGTGCCGCTGGCGGCAGGGTTGAGCGTGACCGTGCCCGTGTGGCCGTCCGGCGTGAGGGCGAGCGTGACGTTCGCGCCCTCGATGTGCGGCATCGGCTTCGGCCCGAAGTTGTGCAGCGTGAGGTGCGTCGGGTCGCCACCGTACCAGACGCCGTCCTGGGACGTGTCGCCGTAGAGGACGAGCGGCGAGGCCGGGCCGCCGCCGCCCGTGACGTTGATCGAGTCTCCGCCGATCCGGACCGCGCTCACGGTGCCGCTCCACGGCACCGACGTTGCGGAGGCCGTGAGGGCTCCGCCGTTGACCGTGATCGTGCCGGCCACGGGGTCGATCGCCGTGATGATGCGGTACCCGTCGACCCCGTCGATCCGCACGAGCATGCCGACCGTGAGTCCCGAGCCGGCCAGCGCACCGGCGGGCAGGCCCGCGAAGGCGACCGTGCCGCCGTCGGCCGTCGGGGTGATCGAACCGGTGACCGCACCGCCCGTAGCAGCCCAGAGGCCGCTCACGCGGCTCACGACGCCGGCCAGTGCACCCGGGGTGAGCGCCGCGCCGTCGACGATCATCACCGCGCCGTCGGACGGGTTGCCGTCCGCGTTGGGCGAGGCGCTGTTGGCGAACTGGACGATCGTGCGGACACCGACCCCCGGGATGAAGACCTGCTGGCCGGCGCGGAAGCCGAGGGCCTGCCACGCTTGGCCGTTGGAAAGGAGGATGCCGTTTCCTGGGACCACGCTCAGCATGCACAGGACCGTAGTGCCGACCGTGCCGCAGCCCGTCGCCGGGCTCCAGCCCGCCGGGAGCTGGGTGCGGGGTACGCCGAGGCCTGCCGAGAGGTCGTCGACCACCGAGACCGAGCCCGTGTACGGGCCGCCGGTGAGTGCGGCGCCGCCGGCCGTGGCCGGGGCGAGGAGCATGACGTCGCCGGGCAGGGTGCCCGGGTTGCCGCTGCTCGCGAAGCCGGTGACCGTGTAGAGGCGGCCGTCGGGGCCCTCAACGAGCTGGCCCGCGTGGAAGGCGAGGTCAGTCCAGGCCAGGCCGTCCTGGCGGATCAGTCCGCTGCCGCCCGCGCCCGAGTACACGGCGAACGTGCCCTTGACGATGAGCGGGCTGTTGCCGCCCCCGTGGACGGCCGTGATGCCGCCGTGGTGCGCGAGCTCGCCGCGCATTCCGGTGATCGGGTTGATGTCGCCGCCCTGGACGAGCGTGGACTGGATGTTGAACGTGTCGTTGCCGGCGCCGAGCATGATGTTGAGGATCTCGATGGTCGAGAGCGCGCCGTCGGTTGAGTACTGGCCGGTGTTCGGATCGAACGTGAGCGAGCCGTAGCTGATGCCGCCCGGGAAGACGAGGGGCTCGCCCCAGGGCAGGCGGTGCGTGACCGGGTCGGCGAGGTTGGAGAAGTCCAGGCCCGGGCCCATGTTGAGCCCGGTGACGGCCGTCGAGGTCAGGTTGCCGGTGAGGTTCTGGCGGCTGCCGTCGTCGTAGATGTTCAGGGTGTCGATCTGCTGCCACTCCGGCGCCTGGGCCGCGACGCGGAACGGCGGCATGTTGCCCTCGCCGGGCAGGAGGATCGCGGCCTTGAGCGAGCGGTCGGAGGCTGTGGTGCCGCCCTCGACCGAGAGGGGTCCGCGGATCTGGTCGAGCCGATGGGCCTGCTTCGGGAACGTCATGATGTTCCCGCGGCCGGCGGGGACCACCCAGTTGACGTCCGCTACCAGGTTGACGGCCTGCGGGATCCACCAGTTCGACGTCGTGAAGGTCACGGACGCGGCCCACTGGGTGAGCGTGGCGAGCGGGTCCACGGCTGCGGGCTTCGCGGTGGAGGTGAAGTACAGGACGTTGAGGGTGCCGCCGTTGGCCGAGGCGAAGCGCTGGATCTTGTAGAACGCCGGGTCTCCGGAGACCTTGACGACCATGCCCTCGGTGAAGCCGGAGTCGAGCCAGCTCGAGCCGTCGGTGCGCGTCAGGGCGCCCGCGACCGGATCGTAGGAGAGCGTGTGGCCTGTTGTGCCGGTGAAGACGCCCGCGTCGGCCAGCTGGCTGATGATGACGTTCTTGAACGGGTTGGCCCTGAGGGAGCGGTCCACAGGGAGTACCCGGTCGAGGGTCAGCGTCGACGTGGTGAGGTTGACGATCTGGTAGTCGGCGTCGTCGGCCGTTCCCGTGCCGGAGATGCGGATCTTCTGCCCGATCCGGAAGCCCTCGTCGAGGAAGCTGCCCAGGTCCGAGCCGTTGCCGCGGGTCACCGTGCTGGCGGAGACGTTGATGACGCCGATGAACGCCTGGGCCGCGCGCTGGCCGCCGTAGGCCGCATAGTTCGCACCGCCGAACGTCGTCACGTCGACCTGGCCGTCGGTGAGGGCGAAGACGGTCACGTTCGCGGTCGGGGCGGAGTTGAGGCGGAGCGTGTACGAGTCGCCGGGGCCGGGGACCGTGCAGGCGGTGTTGCCACAGGCCTGGACGAGGGTCGAGCCGTCGGACTGCTGCACGTACACGCCGGGAGCCTTGTCGCTGATGACCTGGACGTCGACGCGGGAGCTGATGCGGGACCGCGCGGCGAGGTAGGAGCCGTCCGTGGTGGAGGGGTCGACCGTCATGATGATCGCGGTGTTGTGGGGGTCCATCGGGGCGATGATCGTGCGCGCGTGGACGCTGACGACGACCGGCAGGTACCAGTTGGTGCTGTCGAACGTCGCGGTGTAGACATACGGGGTCGCGCCGCACGCGGTCGGGTCGGTGAACGCCGCACCGGACTGGAGGCCGAAGCGGCCGTCGGCGCTCGTGAGGCACACCATATTGTCACTGGGCACGATCCGGACCACCACGGTCTTGCCCAGCGCCGGGGCCATCGCGAGCTGGACGGTCATCTGGTCGGCGGCCTCGGTAACTACCGGTGAGACAGTGCCTGCCAGGACCGTCGTGTCGTTGTCGAGGTGGCCGGTCGTCGGGTCGGTCTGGCCGATGAGGATGTCGGCCTGGTCGTTGTCGTAGACCGTCGCCTCGACGTTGCGGACGATCGCGCCGTCGAAGTGCGGGTCCGCGCTGACCACCGTGTGGTTGACTGTGACGACGCGCGTGCCCTCGGCCCTCAGGTCGTCCACCGCGTAGAGGTAGACAGTTTGGTCCGTGTTCCAGTTGGTGCCGTCGAAGACGAGCACCAGAGAGCGGTTGGAGACGTTCTTCGACGCGCCGCCGAGCATGATCTGGCGGTAGAAGTCGGCCAGCGCACTGCCACTGAGGTTCGCCGCGACAAGGATCGTGTCGCCGACCGGGGTGCCGTCGGGCATGGTGCCGGTGGGGGCGCCGTCGGGCAGGCTGCCCGCGGTGAGCTGGGGGTGGGTGGTCGACGGCGGGTACGCGGCGGAGACGGTCACGTACACCTTGCACGTCGCGTCGGAGACGCCGTTGCACACCGGTGCCGCGGCGAGGTGGACCGTGTAGGAGTCGAGCGAGGGCAGCGGAGGCGCGGTGCCGCACGTGGACGAGGTCGGGGCAAGCGAGTAGCAGCCGCCCTCGTAGAGGGCCGTGAAGCCGCCGCTCTCGGTGATGACCACCTGGCCCTGGCCCGGCCGCGCCACGGTGACCGGCACGCCGTCGGCCACGATCCCGTTGTAGTTCGGGTCGGTCGAGACGACGCCGTGGTTCACTGTGCTGGAGGTGCCGTCGATGTTGAGGGCGAACACGTCCCCGGCAACGTCGCCGGCGACGTTGATCGTGTCGGAGCCCAGACCGCCGATCACGCGCGTGACCATGCCGGGGGCCGTGGACAGGACATCGATGGTGTCGTCTCCCTCGAGCCCGTCGATCTCGAGGACCTGGACGTTGGTGTACTTCACGCTCAGCCCGGCGCCGTAGATCGCCTTGGCCGTGACGACGAGGTGGTCCGCGAACTCGGTGCCCAGAATCACGACCTTGTTGAAGCCGGTGCCACCGTCGATCGAGACGGGCGCGTTCATGTTGTACATGACCTGGTTCTGGCCCGCGCCCGTGCGGATGTCGCTCTCGGCCGCCGTCGAGAAGCCGCTCGTGAGGCGCGGCATCGCGATCTGATCCTGCGCGTTGATCCACACGATGTCGCATGTGGCCCGCTGCACGTCGGTCAGCGTGACGCTCGGGTCGGTGCACGACAGTCCGCCCATCGAGGCGGGCAGGCCGTGGCCGGTACGGACCTCGGCGAGGGCGAACGCGCGGACCACGAACAGGTCGTTGCCGTCGTCGCCCTCGAGGCGCAGCGGCGCCTGGTTCGAGTAGACGGTGAACGTGTCGTCGCCCGCGTCGCCCACGGCGACGAGCGGGGCCGACGCGCCCGCGGAGACCCAGCCGCGCGTCGTCGCGACCGTGCCGAACACGTCCTGCGGGTTGAGGTCACCGCCGGAGGTGTCCCGCGTGATGCCGTCGGCGGAGACGCCGAGGTTGGACGAGAAGGCGTTGGCGTCCCGCTGGCGGCCGTAGATCTGGCCGATCTGGAACGAGTCGTTGCCAGCGCCGCCGTCGAGCGTGGTGGTGACGGTGACGTCGTCGGAGGCGAAGACGTCGTTGCCGCCGAGGCCGTTGACGATCAGGCGCCCGCGGATGCCCGTGTCGTAGTTGATGCGCTCGTAGGCCTGGGTGCGGATGGCGGCGCTACCGGTCGGGTCCGACGTCGTGACGTCGTTCGCGAGCAGGCTCACGGTCACGTTGGGCAGCGCGACGTTCGACGTCGGGACCTGCTCCGTGGTGGGCGAGACGCCGATCGGCAGGGTCTCGGCGAACGTGATCCACGTGCCCAGTGGATCGACGCTCGCGACCGTGTAGTCGCCAGCCCAGACGCCCGCAGTCGGGCCGCCCAGATGCACCCGCAGGCCCGCGAGGCCCTGCGCGAAGGTGCCCGCGGGGGCGCCCATGAGCGTACGTCCGGGGGCCGTGCCGGCCCCGCAGCCCGTCGCGGTGAAGCAAAGGCTCAGGTTGCCCGTGAACAGCGGCGTGCGGGCGCCGAGCTGGCCGTGCAGCAGGGCGACGAAGCCCGGGTCGTCCGCGCGCTCCCCCGGCGTGTTCGACGTCGGCGTCGAGGCGATGAAGCGCGAGCGGCGCAGGAGGAAGATGTCGTCGGTGGGGTACTGGTTGCCCTGGGCGTCATAGCCGGACAGCGGGCTGTCGTAGCCGTTGACGGTCAGGACGCTCGAGCCGTCCGTCGGGGCGCCCGTGTCCAGGACGTTGATGACGTAGTTGTGGCACGTCGAGCCCGCCGGGTCGCCCGCGAAGCACGGCTGGCTACCCGTCGTGTTGATGACGTAGCTGTTGTACCCGGACTGGCCGTCGAGCGTCAGCGTCATGCCGTCGGCGACGTCCATCGTCTGGAGCTGGTTGACGAACATGAAGTCTTCGCCGTCGCCGGACGGGGCGTAGGAGCCGAACGGCGTCGGAGTGTTCGATCCGTAGGCCCGAGTGATGTTGCGCAGGTACGTCTGGTCGAAGCTGATGATGTCCGAATCGGTGTTCCCGAAGATGCGCGTGAGGCTGCACGCGTGGCCGTCCTTGTCGATCTGGCTCACGCATGGGTTGGTCTGGGTGCCGCCGAACAGGGCGGTGCCGTTGGTGGTCTGGGTTGTGCCGCTCCACAGCTCGCCGTGCAGGTGCATGATGGTGCCCCAGCCGAGGTCCGCGCCGCCCATCGCGGAGCCGGGCCCGCTGTTGGAGAAGTCACCGTAGATGTCGATCCACTGCGCGGCCCGGATGCTCGCCACGAGTGCGGGGTTCGCGTCGGTCGCGACCGAGCCTCCGCCTGCGGCGTTGTAGCCGTCGGTCGTCACGTTGTCGCCGACCCGCAGGAGCACCCAGCCGGCGTCCGCCTGGATGAGGCCGCGCTGGATCTGGCCATTCGCCGTCGTGCGCGGCGCGTTCTCGACGAAGAGGAGGCTGCAGGACTGGCGTCCGCCCGTGGTCACGGCTGCGCATGGGAGCAGGTTGAGGTCCTCGCCCTGCGCCTTCGTCTCGGTGACCGTGAGGCGGACATTGCCTGCGAAGGTCCGGGCGAGGACGACGTTCATCGGCGCAGGCTTGCCGAGGTCGAGCGGATCGTACGAATCGGGTATCTCGGTGACGAAGATGCCCTGGTCGGCTTCGAACGCCACGGTCGACGACGGCGTTGTCGACGACGGGCTCCACGGGATCGTGAAGCGTCCCGAGGAGATGTCCAGATCGTTGCTGCCGTCGGCCGCGCCGATCGATCCGCCCACAGCCTTGATGTCGACCGTGTTGCCGATGACCTCGGCGGCCGTCTGCCCGGTGGGGCCGTTCGCGTCGATGACCGATCCCTTGACCGTGGCGAGCGAGACGTCGCCGCGCGTCCTGACGAGGTGGATGCGCAGGTCGTCGGTCGTGGCCGGGTTGCTGTCGCCGATCTCGGTGACGAAGACGCCGAGGGTGCTGGTCGAGGCCGTGTCGATCGCGGTGAGGACGCCCGTGTTGGTCCGCAGCGCGTCGACGTTGATCTCGAGGAAGTCGGTCGGCAGGCCGATGCCGCCCAGGACCCCGCCGGTTCCGGCGGTCATGGTGATGTTGACACCCGTGACGTCGATCGAAGTCTGGCTGTTCGCGTCGAGGATGCGCTGCGGCGAGGACAGGACCACGTCGCTCTGCGTGGAGTCGATGTGGCCGACGAGCATATCGCCGGCGAGCTCGGTCGCGGTGATCTTGCCGTTCGTGGTGAGGAAGATCTGGGCGACGTCCCCTGCGAGGTAGCCGCCGGACATGCTCGGATCATCCACCGGGGTGGGGGTCGGCGAACCGCCGGTCCACGCGACGTCGGTGTTGATCGTGAAGGTCACCGTCGTGGTCGGCGTCGCCGCTCCCACGAGGTGCGTCGCGTCATTGATCGCCGTTGTTGCGCAGTACTTGGGCTCTTGGGCCGCGTAGGCGGACAACGTCGAGACGTGGCAGATATCCAGGTCATCGCCGGAACGGGCCTCGGTGAAGACGTAGGCCGAGTCGAGCACCGTCGTCGTGGTACCGAAGGCGCGCAGGATCCGCTCCAGGTTCGGATCTGCGGTGTCCGGCTCGTAGTGGGTCTGGTACTGCCCACTGCCGGGGTTGGTCGACGTCGAGCCGTAGGGGCTGCCGTCCGCGCCGAGGGCAGGGTCGTAGCCCGTCGGGAAGACATAGTGGTAGTTGCTCGTCGCGGCGTGGTAAGCGTTGACGGTCACGAGGACGTTGGTCGCGAGGTCGTTGCCGTTCTTGCTGTCGTTGACGACGACGTCAAGGTCGTCACCTGCGGTGAGCCGGGTGACCGTGACAGTGAGCGCGGAGCCGATGACCTCGTCGGTGCGGCGGTTCGCGGTGAGGTCGAGCACAAGGTCGCCACCGGCGTCGGCGGTGATGGCGAAGTCGTGGTACGCACCGTCTACGCTCTGGTAGCGGACCATCTCGACGGCGATCGGGTTGCGCTCCGGGTCCGGCGTCCCTGGCACAGGGTGCTGGGCGGCCTGGTGGCCGATGTTCCCGTGCGGGGCGGACAGCGTGAGCACGTTCGTGCGGATGACCTTGATGTTGGGGTTCAGGGCCCCCAGCGGTCCGGCGAGGATGTCTCCGCTCGCGTTGTCCACCTCGGTGGTGCCGATGGGGTTCTCGATGAAGTTGTCGAGCCGGATGAACGGGTTCTGGCCGGTGCACGTGTACGCGCACGTGTTCTGGATGAGGACCAGCGTCGGCGGGAACGTGTACTTGATGTCGAAGTCGAAGCTGCCGCCGACGGTCGGTGGGCTCAGACCGGTCGTGGCAAACCCGGTCCCCGGCTTAATCGTCTGGACGCGGATGTCGATGACCGGGGAGTTGACCGTGTTCACCACGTTGATCCTGTTCACGATCATGTTCAGGTTCGACGCGTTGAGGAGCTTGACGTAGTTCCACGTCTGCTGGAACTGGAACTGGCCCAGGCCACCCCAGATCACGCCGGCGGGGGCATTGCCACCCGTGATGTTGACGGGGACGTTGGCGAGGAACCGCGCGTTCGCCCCATGGTCGTAGATGATGTCATCCACACTGAACCTCGGGCCAGTGAGCTGGCCGACCGTGTGGATGTTGTTGAACGGGTCATCGGTGAAGACGTGGCCCATGGTGTCGCGCACAGTGGCGTTGACGAGCTTGGTGACGTTGCCCGCGGCGTCCACCTCGACCCACGGGTTCGGCTCGCCGAGCATGATCACAGTGGATTCCCAGAAGATCCAGCGGTTGAAGTTCTGGCTGCCTCCGTCCGAGCTCGAACCGCCGAAGTCGAGGAAGCCGCCGCTGCGGTCGGTGTGGCGGAGGTAGTGGTCCACAAGCTGGTTGACGGTGACCGAAAGGTCGGAGGTCGTGATGGTCGAGCCGCTCATGCCGGCCACCTGTGCGGTCGTGCTGACGTCCGCGCTCGCGGTCGGTGACGTGCGCCCGCCGAAGCAATGGCACGTCGCAGACGCGTAGCTGTCGATGCTGATGCCGCGGTACTCCGCGTTGAGCGCCGTCGAGACGTTGCCGGTGAGGACCGCGCCGCTCGCGAGGACAGTCTGGGTGAGGCCGTATGCGTTCACGGCGGTTGTCGCCTCGGAGTTCGCGCCGAAGGCCGTGGCCCGGGTCCGGGACGTGCCGGTGAGCTGGAGCGCGTCGACGTAGGATCCGACGGCCACCGTGCGGCCCGCGACCGCGCCGGCGATCGCAGTGCGGGTCAGCGCCGTATTCGCCGATCCGGGCACCCAGCCAGCGTCCCCGCCGCCGACGCTCACGAGGAGGTTCGTCGTTCCGCTCACGCCGAGGCCTCCGACGTCGGCTGTGCCCTGGCCATACGCGTAGACCGCAGTGTGCGACTCGACAGCGGCAGCCGTCCCGGCATTCACCGTTCCCTTGACGTCCACGGTGGTGGAGTAGTCAGTCAGGATCGTCTCGCCGCTCGAGCCGCCGGCGAACAGGCCGCCCGAGCTCGACGAGGCGATCATCGTCGGCACCAGCACGGAGTACGCCGCGACGGTGACCGTCTGAGCCGCGGAAAGGACGGCCTTCGTGTCCACGAGGATCGCGTTGCCCATGTACAGGTGTGTGTCCGCGCTCGCCGAGTTGACCGAGATGAGGCCGCCGCTGTCGTTCGAGGAGACGGTCTTGCCCGAGACGATGCCGTGGGTCGTGACCGAAACGGTGCCACCGTCGAGCATCGCGCCGTTGCCCACGGTCGCGCTGAGGGTCGAGAGGACCTCGGCGAGGGAGACCGCCGTCGAGACGGAGATCGCTCCCCCGCCACCGCCCGTGGCCGAGGCGGAGACGATCTGGTCGCCACTCGTGGCACCGAACGGGATGTTCTCGCCGATGCCGTGCAGCTTCTGGGTCCCGCTGGCCGGCGCGATGTCCTCGATGAGCGTGTAGACGAGGTTGCCCGCACTCGTGACGCCCGCAGGGAGCGTCGGTACGGACAGGTTGATGCCGTCACGGGCGAACGTGTGGAGGCCGCCGGTCTGGCCCGAGACGATCGAGTACGTCTTCGCGGCACCGCCGAGGGTGTCGGAGAGCTTGAACGACGACGTGCATGCCCCGCCGCAGCCGACCACGTAGTACCCGTGACCGTCCTGAAGGCCGCCGATCGGCGCGTTGGGGGCACGCCACAGCTGCTGCACCACGGCCTTGCCGGCCGTCGACGTGTCCGGGGTGAGCGTGAGTGCGACCTGGGCCTGATTGGTCGAGGTGCCGCAGTCTCCGGCGAGGCCCGTCGCGTGGCAGAGCGAGTCGGCGAACTTGTACTCCTGGCCGTTGACCCGGATCAGGTAGTAGTAGCCGGCGGAGATGCCGATCGTGCTGCCCGAATGCGGGGCGTAGTAGACGCGTGTCCCGGTCGAGAAGCCCATGTCGAGGAAGTTCCCCGGGTTGCTCGGGTCCTCGGCCGCGAAGTAGACGTCATTGGCGTCGTTGCCCGTCGCGGTGACCCACTTCTTCGCGCCGCCGTCCCAGACCACGTTGACCTGGCCCGAGCTGAATGTCGCCGCGGTGTTCGGCTGGTAGTACGTGACGAAGTCGCCGTCATGGAAGCCGTTCGAGACCGTGATCGCACCCGTGCTGGCATTGATGCTCGTCGCGTTGACCGAGACGCTGGCTTGGGTGAACCCGATCGGCTGGAGCTTGATCCGGTAGGCGTCAAGCACGTGGACCCGGTACCGCGTGTTGTTCGTCAGGCCGCCCACGTCCGAGGTCACGCCCGAGGCACCGAGCGGAACGGCCGAGTACCAGACGATGTCGCCCTCGTGGAGGTGGTGCTCGCGGACGCCGAAGTCGATCACATCCGTGTCGGCCTGCACGTTCGCGCCTGTGAACACGGCGCCGAGCTGCAGGCTCTGCGCGCCAGTGACGATCACCGAGTACTGCTGCCCGTCGAGAAGGCCTGGGATCACGAGGTTGCCCTGGGCGTCGTACGTGACCACGTCGCCTGTGGTGGCGTTGTGGTTCGCCGTGAACGTGATCGTGTTCGCGGCATCGGAGACCCCCGTGGCTGCGTTGAACGTGCCGTCCGAGGCCGGCGGGAGCGGCGGGTTCGCGGACGCGTCGAGGCTGATCGCGCCGGTCGCCTTGATGCTGGCCCCACCCGTGACGGACGCTGTCGAGTTGGGGGACAGGGTCGCGGTCGCGCTGAACTTGGTCACGTTGATCGCGCCGCCGGTCGCGCTCGACGTGCTCGCGTCCGAATCGCTCAGGCCCACGGACTGGGCGCTGATGTCGCCGCTGACCCGGATGACCGACGTCGAGCCGCCCAGGATCACGCCGACGCTCGGTATGCCGTGGCTCGTGGACGTCGAGTTCGTCACCGACAGGAGGCCGCCGCCGCTCTCGTCCATGCCCGCGACCGCCGTGTCGTTGCCCTTGGCGAGAACCTTCAGCGACGACGCGCCCGGGGTGCTGTTCACGCCGTCGAACACGCGCACGTTGCCGAGCACGGAGGCGGTCGTGGTACCCGAGGCCTCGGCGTCCGGGTTCGAGTCGACAGACACGTTCAGGATCGCGCCGTTGGCGTTCTTGAGCTTGGACTTGGCGAAGTTTCCGCTCACCGCCCGGATGTCGATCACGCCGCCCGGCGCAGCGAGCGTGCCGCCCGAGGCGAGGGTCGCCGTCGTGCTCGAAGCGGCCTTCGCGTAGAGGTTGTTGCTCGAGATCGCGAGGCCGATCGCCACCGTGAGCGCGCTGCCCGACGCGTCGACGAGGTGGTCGGTGAGGAAGTTGCTGCCGTCGAAGTTGTGGTACGCGAGGAGGGAGAGGGTTCCGCCGCTCGTGATGCTGCCGGTGACTCCCGCGGCGACCGAGGACGAGTCGGTGGCCCTGACGGTCGAGATGCCCGCGGCGCCGAAGCCTCCGAACGCGACCGCACTGTAGTCCGCGATCGTGGAGTTCCGCTCCACGGACTGGACGGTCACGTCGCCCAAGGCGCTCACCGCGCCGCCGACGCCTGTGGAGACGCCCATGTCCGTCGTCGCCTGGTACGTTCCCGCGACGATGCCGGCGCCGAGGCCGCCCGCGGCAGCCCGACCGTGCACGATGGCCGAGGAGTCGACGGTCGAGCCGATCGTGACGGCCGTGACGCTGGAGGCTGTTCCGTTGAAGTCGGTCTTGACGTGGCCGCCCGCCTCCGCGGTCGGCTGGGCGAGGCCGATGCCGGCGACGATGCCGGCCGAGAGCGAGCGGGCCTCCGCCGTTGCGGCGTTGAAGGCGACACTGGTGACATTGACCCAGCCCGGCCCGGTCAGTTGGGTGCCGGACCCGACGGTCGTGGCGACCTCGGGTGTGCTGGTCGCCGTCGAGCTCGCGGCCGTCACGGCCGCGCCTACCGCGATGCCGGTCAGGCGGACCCTGGCGAAGGCCGGGTCGACGGTCGACGGCGTGGAGTCGCCGGCGAGCGTCACGGACGGCCGGATCGGTGCACCGGTCGAGTCGACGTTGAGCCGTGCGGTCACGGTCACGCCGGTACCGTGGAGCTCGCCGCCGCCGACCGTGTAGGCCGTCAGCGTCGGACGGAAGTCGGAGGTCGCCGACGTGGCGCCCGCGCTGAAGCCGCCGGCGATGCCGATGCCTCGGCCGTCGGCGATCGCGGTCGCGTTCGCGGAGGAGACGAACTCGACGGCACCCGCGCTCGCGATGACCCTGGCTGAGCCGCCAAGGAAGGCCTTGACTGTCGGGGCCGACGTGGTCGTCTCGGTGACGATCACGAGGTTGAAGCCGAGGCCCACGCTGACCATGTCGGTGACTGCCCGGGGAGCGGAGGTGAGGCTCGCGATGACCGACGCCGCGGTTCCGGTGCCGCTGACTGTCACGGTTGCGGGGTGGCTCGCGTCGGCGGCCGCGCCGTCCGGCCCGACGTAGGCTGCCACCGTGGTCGAGTCGGTCGCGTGGGTCGTGATGAAAGCACCCGAGGCCAGACCGACAGTGATGTTCGAGCCGGACGGCGGGGCGTTCGTGGCCGTCGGTGTGCTCGTGCCGCCCGCGTGGAGGATGAGGGTGCCGGCGGTGAGGGCCGCGCCGTCGTCGACGTGCGCGGCGATCGTGCCCGCTGTGGTTGCCTCGAGGTCGACAAAGGCGATCGAGACGGCCGCGATCGCGATGTCGATGTTCGTCACCGTCGCGGACCCGTTCCGTGTCGCCTCAAGGTCCGCCGCGCCCGTGCCGAGCGAGACGGTGCTGCCGCCGCCGATGTAGACCTCGGTCGTGCCGTCGACGTTCGCGACCGGCGTCGCTCCCGTTCCGCTGAGGAGGGCCAGGCCGAGCATCTTGGCTGTGCCCGTGGCCTTGGGGGTAGCGTTCGCGAGGGCTGTGAGTGAGCCGGCCACGACGGTGCTTCCCGCGGCGACGTAGGCCCGCGTGGAGCCGTGGATCTGGGCCTCGGGGGTGAAGACCTGGACCGACAGGCCCGCGCCGGAGGCCCCGCCGGACTCGGCCGTCGCGGTGTCGAAGGAGGTCGCGTTGAGCGTGACGGCACCTGCCCCGACGTTCACCGAGCCGATGCCCGCCTCGGTGGTCGCGTTGGCCCCGATCTCGGCCTTCGCCGAGGCGATCTGCGCCGCGATAGCACCCATCGTGATGGCCTTGGTGGTCGCCTCGGCCAGGTTCGTGCTCTTGGTCGTCGCGGTCAGCGCCGTGCCCGTGATCGAGGTGCCGCCGAGGCGGATGTTCGTTCCGCCGTCGACCTTGGCTGTCGGGACCGAGACGCCCAGGGCTGCAAAGCCGCCAGCCCCAAGGACCGTGCTTGCTTCGGCGTGGTTGTTCGAGGTCGCCGTGACCTCGACGAGGCCACCCGCATGGAGCTCGCCTCCGGACTGGCCGACGACCTCAACCTTGCCGGAGGAGCCGATCTCGGCGAAGGCCATGCTGCCGTTGCCGGCGAAGCCCAGGCTTCCGGTCACCACGAAGATGTCTGCGGTGGCCAGATTGGTGCCGTTGGCGTGGACGCCGATGGCCGCAGTACCGGGGGTGGATGCGGTCGAGGTGGTGGTGACGGAGCCGTTGACGCGCACGCGCGCGGCGGAGTTGTCGTGCGCGGCGGCCGCCATGACGCTCAGGGCCGCGATGCCGCCGAGGCTGCCGAGGGTCGCCGCCGCGGTGGCCTTGTTCCCAGCGTTGCGGGTGCCTGCCTCGATGAGGACGGCGCCGCTGCCGCTGAGGGAGGCACCCGCACCGATCGTCGCCTCGATCTTCGCGTCCGAGGTGATGTCCGCGGTCGCGACGCCGCCGGAGAGGCCGACGACGGAGACGCCGATCGTGGTGGAGGACGCTGTGGCCGTGTTGTCTGCGAACGCCTGGACGGTGACCGTGGTGGCGTTCGACGCCGATCCGTCGGCTTCCGCGGTGGTGTGTCCCGAGACGGTGGCGAACGCGAGGAGTGCCGTGACCTGGACGCCGCCTGCGCCGCCGCCGGGTGCCGTGGCTGTCGCGGAGTTGCTCGCGGTGGCCTTGACCAGGAACGGGGCCGGGGCGCTGAAGGTGATCGCTGACGTCGGGCCGACGAGGGCCTCGGTCGAGCGGGAGTTGACCACGCGGGCGACCGTCACGGAGACGGCGAGCACGCCGGTCGCGACATTGAGAGTCCTGGCCGCGGCCGTGTGGACACCGTCCGCCGTGACGCTCAGGCCGCCCGCACCGATCGTCCCGTGCGCGCCGCTGGATGCCGTCGCGGTGCCGCCGAGGGTGACGAACGCGAGGTCACCGGCGAAGCCGCCCGCCACACCGGCCTGGAATGCGATGGCCAGGAGATCGTTCGTCGCGTTGTCGCTCACCGAGACGTTGAGGTGGTCGACGGGCCCGAAGGCTCCGACGGCGATGTTGCCCACTGTCGCGCTGGCCCCGCCCGTGACGTTGACGACGGCGGCGGAGACGCCCACGGCCACGGCGCCGAGGCCGATGCCGATCGCGTAGCTGTTCGCCGTCCGCTTGGCGTCGGCCGCGACGTCGATGCCAGCGCCAGCCTGCGTGACGCCCTGGCCCGTGACGGTGCCGATGAGGGTCACCGCGCTCGTGCTCGAGTCGATGTGCGCGTTCTGGGTGCTCGAGTCATTGATGACCACGACCTGGGCGCCGATCGCCACCGCGCCGGCGGCGCCGACGAATCCGACGCCGGTGACCGTCTCGTCGTCCATCCGGGCCTTGACGCTCACGTTGCCGCCGGCGCCGGACCCCGCCTGGATGGTCGCCGTCCCGCCGATCCCAGCGTTGGTCGCGCTGTTGACGTTGAGTACGAGGATCGAAACGCCCAGGCCTCCGAGGCCGGCCGCTCCGGCGCCGGCGACGCCGAGCACATGCAGCCGGTCGATGGCCCACACATTGACGTGTCCGCCCGCGATCACGGTCGCGTCGATCGTCGCGGCAGTGCCTCCGGTCGGGGACGTGCTCAGCGCCGCGGTGCCGAGGTTCGTCGTAGGTGCTGCGGCGGCAATCTTGGCGTTCGCAGCCGAGAGCCGCGCGGACAGGCGTGCGTTCGTCGACGACTCCGTACCAGCGTTGAGGCGCCATGCAGAGTTGTGGGCGGGGTCGAGTCCGCCGGACGCGATGTCCGCGGTGGCGGAGTAGGTGCTGCCGTTGTAGCTGACGAGCTGACCGCTGTTGTAGTTCACGGCGCTGCTCCACGCGTTCGCGGAGCCCGCTGTCGTGCCGTCGAGCGTGTGGTTCTGGAAGCCGCCCGCGCCGCCGCCCTGGGCCGTGCTGCCCGCTGATGTGACGCTGTTGCCGGCGTCGCCGCTCGTCGCATTGGACGGGCCACGCCAGTGGGCTGTGTCGATCGTCGGGTTGCTGCCGCCCGCAGAGATGTCGTCGGTGGCCGTGTACTGGTTGGTGCCGAAGGTGACCACGTCGCCCTTCGCGTAGGACTTCGTGCCGTCCCATGGTCCGCGGTTGTTGCCGCCGTTGCTGTCCTGGTAGGCCGTGACCGGGGTTGTGCCGATGCTCCAGACGGACACCGACGCAGCGACGCCGACCGCGCCGATGCTCAGGCTCACAGCGAACGTGCTGACCTCCTTGGTCGAGAGCGCGTAGACCTCCACGCTTCCCATGGCCTTGACGGTCGACGGACCGTCGATGTGGGCCAGGACCGAGCTGTTGGCTGTGCCGATGTCGACACCGCCGGACACTCCGACGAATCCGCCGGCAGCGCCGCCGGCGATGGTGAGCGACTTGAAGTCGTCCGTCGCCGTGACGCTCACACCCTGCGAAGCCGACGCGCCCGGAGCGGTGTTGATCTGGCTGTACCCACCGACGGAGGCAACAGTCGAGGTCGTCAGGAGGGTGACCTGGACTCCGCCGGCCACGCCGACGAACCCGCCGCCGATCGCCGGGACGAGACCGAAGACGTTCTCACTCGAGCCCGCGTGGACGATGACGCCGGAGAAGGACTGCGATCCGCCGAGCGTGCCGTTCGGAACGCCGGGCACCGGGGTGCCCTGGGCCAACGCGTCGACCACGCTGCCCGCTCCGAGGTAGGCCCGCACCTGCTTGTCGAGGGTCGCGACGCCCACAGCCGCGCCAATGCCTACGTATCCACCTGCGAGGGCGACGGTGATGAGGAGGAGCTTTGTCGAGTCGTTCGCGGCGACGACCACATTGTTGCCCGCGGCGAGGGCCGCCCCGTTGCCCGTGCAGGCGAACGGGTCCGGCCCCCCGGGGGTTCCGGTGCATGCGAAGGTGTGGACGGTCAGCACCGTGACCGCAACGGTGCCTGCCACGCCGACCGTGCCGCCGCCCGCGCCGACGGCGAACGAGAGCACCGTGTCCTTACCGTCTGCAGTGACGGCAATCGTGTTCCGTGCGTTGACCGCAGTGCCGGTGCCGATGTATGCGAAGGTGTCGAGTCTGACGACGCGGACCGCGACCGGGATCGAGACGCCCGCCGTGCCGCCGATCGCCACCGTGGCGGCGATGCCGAGCTGGTAGAACTGGTTGGCTGCGGAGACCTGGACGGACTGGCCCGCGTCAGCGCCGGCGACGTTGGAGGCGCAGGTGGCACCGCAGTTGACCTGCGCGTTCGCGCCGATGTGTGCGGACGTGTGCACGGTGACGACTGCGACCGACCCGGCGAGCGTGACAGCTGCAGTGCCGGCGAATCCGAGGCCGATGCCGAAGGCTCCGATGCTGTCGGAGTTGGTGGCGGTCACCGCGACGCCGCGGAAGCCCGGCGTCGTGCCCTGCGAGATGTCGCGCGGGCCCATCGCGGTCGCGTCGCCAGCGGGGGCGTCGCCCTGCCTCACCAGGCTGTGGGACCTGCCGGTCCAGCCTGCACCGAGGGTGATAACCGTCCCGCCCTTGTCTGAGGGCTTGTCGAGGAGCTGGAACCAGCCGCTTCCGAGGTCCTTGTAGTAGTAGGTTCCGCCGTCGACCAGCCCGCCGATCGGGGTGCCGCCGCCCGAGCTGTAGACGACCGCATCATTGTTGCTGATCGTGCCGAGGGCATAGGGCAGCCTGATGCGGTTGCCGACCAGGTCCACAGCGTTGTCCGGGTTGAACCGCGGCGTCTTGTCCTGGGTGACGTTCGCCTCGGAGGTCTTGAACAGGCGGTGGCTCTCGCCCGTCCCACCCGTGAGCGCGATCGGCGACCCGCTCAGGTCTGCGGCAGCGAACAGTTCGAAGTGGTTCGGGTCGGTCACCTTGACGTAGTACTGGCCGCCTTGGACGAGCTGCGCGAACGGGGTGCCGTACCCGGCGTCGTACTGGACCTGGTCGCCGTCCGCGAACCCGTGGCTGTCGACATGGATGACCGCACCGACCACATCGGCCTGGGAGAATCGCGGATCGTGCGGCGTGACGGTGTAGGAGCCGCTCGCGACATCGAGCCCTGTCGCGCCTGCGCCGCTGACCTTCGCGTAGTTGCCGATCCACGCGTGCGTCTCCTTGAACACCACAGGCACGGCGACGGCCGCACCGACCGCGGCGGTGCCGGCCGCGGAGATGTTGCCCGCGATCACGTTGAGGCTGAGCGACTCGTTCGCACTCACACGCGCCGTGCCGCCCATCGTGGCGGTGACCCCGTCGACCGAGGATGCCCCGTCTTCGAGGTACGCCTTTGTGGTCACCGTGACGGCAGGCACGGCCGCATTGACATTGACGGCCGCCGTACCTGCGAAGCCGCCGCCCACGGAGATGGACGTGAGCTTCTCGCTCGAGACCGCGTCGACACTCAGGTTGCCCGAGCCGGCGATCGTCGTTCCATGGCCGATCCAGGCCTCGGTGTCCTTGGTGAGCACCTCTACGTCGACGCCCACGCCGACGCCGGCTGTGCCGCCCACGGTCAGCACTCCTGCCAGGCTCAGGATCGTGGTCGTGTCCTTCGCATACACGGCAGTCGACGTGCCCAGTGTGACGGTCGAGGTGGCATCGATGTGAGCCTTGGTCGTGTCGCTCGTGACGTTGACGACGACGGAGCCCGCCACGCCGGCCGAGTTGCCGCCCGCGCCGCCCACGGCGAGGTAGAGGTAGTCCGCGTCCTGGGTCGCCGAGACGAGCAGGCCCGCGGCGCCCGCGTGGACCGTGGTGCTGGCACCGATGGATGCCTCGACGGTCGAGTCGCGCACCACGACCACCGCAGAGGCGCCGACGCCGGCGGAGCCACCGCCGATCGCGATGTTGCCGGCAGCGAGGTTCACGGTCCCGGTCTTCGACGCCGTGACGGCGACGCCGCCCTGACCGGTCACGGAAGCGCTGGACCCGATGGCCGCGGCCACCTTGGGGTTCGAGCCGCCCTGGTTGAGCACGACGACGACGACCGCGCCGGAGACTGCGGCGGAACTGGCGGATGCGCCCCCGGCCACGGACACCTCGGTCATCGACTCGACCGACTCGGCGTCCACGGTGACAGACCCGCCCGCGGTGACGAGCGCGCCGTCGCCGACCTTCGCGAGGACGTTGATGTTGAACACGTCCACGATGACGGTCAGCCCCACGGCCGCCGAGCTCTTCGACAGCGAGAGTGCGCCGGCGAAGTCGATGAGCGTCAGGCCGCTCGTGGCCTTGACCGTGAGCGTCTGACCGGAACCGCCGAGGCCGATCGTCTGGTTGACCTTCGTTCCGGCTCCGAGGTAGGCCTGCGTGTCGATCGAGAAAATCTGGATGATGAAGGAACCAGACACGGCCGCGCCGCCGCTGCTGGCGCCGCCGCCGGCCGCGACGTTCGTGACAGACGGGAGGGTGATCTTGCCCTTGAGCGGCGTCTCGGGCTCCTGGCCGGCGAGGCTCGCCGACGCGGCCACCGAGATGGCACCGGAGGCGTCGAGGGACGTCGTCGTCCCGGGCGTCGAATCGACGAACGCCTTGGTCGTGACCTCGAAGTAGTTCACAGCGATCGCACCGCCGATCGCGGTGCCGTTGCCCTTCGAGAACCCGCCCGAGAGGGCGATGTTCTGGTAGATGATCGCGTCCGCCGCGGAGACGGTGATGCCGCCCGCCGGTGCGGAGAGCGCGGCACCCACGCCGACCGACGCCGTCGTGGTCAGCAGGAGGATCTGGACGGCGGCCGACGCCGCGACGCCTGCGGTGTTGTTGCCGGCACCGGCGGACATGCCCCAGATGACGAACGTGTTGTGCTTCGCTCCCGGCGTCCCCGCGCCAGGCGTTCCTGCGACGACGGTCACGCCGGTCTGACCGGTGACGTGGGCGCCGGCTCCGATCGACGCCGTCGTGGTGAGGATCTGGACGTTGAGGCCGATCGCGGCGCCGACGCCCGTGTCCTTCTGCAGGTCGATCGCACTGCCTGTTCCGCGCGCGGTGGCCTCGGCCAGCATGAGGCCCTGGACGCTCACGGCCCCCATGGTCGCGATGACGGTGACGTTCGGGGCGATGCTGCCCGTGGTCGTCGCCATAACCCAGTTGACGCCGATCGCCGCCGCGACTCCGGTGCCGCCGCCCGAGCTGCCGGAGTTCGAGCCGGACTGGCTGTTCGCTCCCGTGGCGCCGTTGGAACCGCTCGTGCCGCCCGAGGACGAGGGCATGCCCGCCGTTGAGGACTTGGTCGACTGCGTGTTGGGGTTACTGCCATTGGCCTGCTCGTTGGCTTTCGAGTCGCCGCTCTGGCTCTCGGAATCGCTCGAGCCCTTCGCGCTCGCAACAGACTTCGCCTCGCTGGTCATCTCCGAGGAGGCGAGCACGTCCACGGAGGCCGCGGTGACATTCCTGGCGATGGTCGCCGTCGTGCTCCAGCTGACCACCGCGTTGACGGACACGTCGATGCCCACGGCGGTGCTCTTGCCGGCGGCCTCGGCGTTGCCCTCGGTCATGATCCGGTTCACGTGGGTCGCGTGGACGACGACGGCGCCGCTGCCGCCGGCCGAGGCCGTGTAGCCGGGCCCGCTGGACGCCGGGGTGCCGAGGCGGGCCTCGACCGTGTCGCCGACGCTCACGACAAGGGCGACGACGGGGGTCACCGCGGTGCCGCCCGAGGTGCCTCCCTCGGCGGTCGTGGGCAGTTCGCGGAAGCCCATCGCGTCGATCGTGAGGGACGTTCCGCCGGTCAGGGTCGCGCCGTCCTGCGCGCCGGCCCGGACCGTGTTGTCGGGCAGGGCCGTGAGGGCCACGGACGCGCCGACGCCCGTCGCGGAGCCGACCTCGGCCTTGGATGTGGCCTTGGCGAGGTCGTAGGAGTTCGCCAGCGCCGTGATCGAATCGTCCGCGGTGGTCAGCGTCGCGGAGGCGCCCGTCTGCAGCAGTGCGGCGGTGTGCTCGGTGACGATGTTGATCGCGAGGGCGCCGGCCACGCCGACCGATGTCGCCTTGCCGACGCCCGCGTATGCAGTGGCGGTGACCTCGTGCTCCCAGAGGCGGAAGACCTGGCCATCCGTCGGGGCCGCGGGGAGGTGGTCGCCGTCGGTCACGGTGATCGTCGTGACGGTCCACGTGTGGGTGGCTGTGCGCTTGTAGATGCCGGGGGCGTTCGCGCCGTCCTGAGCCGTGAGCTGGAAGAGCGTGTCCTTCTCGATCTTGTCGGCCGGCAGCGAGTCGAAGTCGTCGTAGGCGTCCTTCGTCACGAACACCCACGCGCTGCCGTTCCACTGCCACACGCTGCCCGTCGGGTGGCCGTCCTTGGGCGCCGCCAGCACGAAGAGCTGGCTCGCGGCCGGGCTCGCCGGGAACGTGGCCCCGGAGGCGATCGAGGACCCGGCGTCGGTCTGGAGGACCCACTTGGCGTTGGCGCCGTCGTACTTGTAGATGCCCGCGTTGTTCGAGCTCGTCGAGGCCTTCGCCGCGGCGAGGTCGCCGTCCGACGGGCCGGGGAGCTGCTTGCCGGAGTCGATGGTCTTCCACGCGCCGTCGGCGGCGTTCCAGACCCGCAGGACGTCGCCCGAGCCTCCGCTGGACATACCGGCCGAGAGGACCAGGCCCGTACCCGTGATCGTCGCTGTGCCGGTGAGGGCGGTGTTGGTGATGTCCACCTTGTTGACCGAGACACCGGCGCCGATGCCGACGCTCGCGTCCGCCGTCGTGTCGCCGCGGGCGCTCGCGCGGGCGTCGGTGTCCGCGGTGGCCTTGAGCGTCACCACTGCGCCGGAGGAGATCGCGACGCCGTTGGCGAACCAGGCACTGGAGGAGGTCGTGACCACGTTGATGGCCACTGCGGCCGCTACGGAGACCGAGGCTCCGCCGTTGTCGTTGCTCGCGGCCTTCGGAGTCGACGACGTCCCGGTGGTCTTGCCGCCGCTGTTGTCGGACTGCGTCTGCTTGGCTGCGCCGAGCTTCGAGTCGGCCTTGCCGTTGACGTCCGTGCCGGAGGAGTCCTTGCCGCTCGCGGAGGAGGTCGTCTGGCCCTCGGCGCCCTCGGCGGCCGCTTCGGCGCTCGTCGTGGTGACGGAGGTCCCGAAGGCCTGGAAGGAGACCGCGCCGCCGGTCGCAGTGACGCTGCGCGCGGTGCCCGAGTCGACGCCGTCGTCAACGATGGCGAGTGCGAGGGAGATGCCGAACCCGGCGGAGGAGCCGACGGTCGTGTCGCCCTTGGCGATGGTCGTGGTGGTGGCATTCTGTGTCGCGGTGGCAGCGACGGCGCCGCTGGCGGTGAGAGTGCTCGCACTGGCGCCCAGGGAAGCGCTCGTGCGCAGCGTCGCGATGGTCACGGCGATCGCGGGGGTGACGGTCACGCTGCCGCCCTTGCCGCCCGCATCGACCTCGTTGTCGATCACGCTGGTGGTCGTAGCGGTGATCGTGACGCTTCCGGCGCCGGTGAGCGGGGGCCCGCGGGTCGGGTCGGCGACCTGGTCGATGCCCGCGTACACGGTGTCGTTGACGAGGTTGATGCCCACGGACGCTCCGATGCCGACCGTGCCGGAGCCGGACTGCTTCGCCGAGGCCTTCGTGGTGCTGTTCGAGCTCGATCCGGCGGTCATGCCCGCCGCGCCGCCGGCGAGGGCGACATTGCCGGCCGGCCCTGCGGGGAGCGTGGTGGTCGGGTCTGCGTGGACAGTGGCGAGGGTCGTGAGGTTGACGACGTTGAGCGCGAGCGCGCCGGCAAGTCCGAGCGTTCCGCTCGTGTTCGCGGCGCCAGCCGTGGCGCTGGCCGTGAACGTGTGCTGAGTGTCGGCGGTCGGACCAGACCCGAGGGTCCGCGTCGTCGCGCTGAGGGTGAGGCCAGCGGCCGAGAGCTGGGAGCCGACGCCGATGCTCGCCTCGTTGCGGACCTTCACCAGGTTGATCGCGACCGCGGCCCCGATGCCCACGCTCGAGCTGTTGCTGGCCGAGCCGTCGGCGGTGGCGGAGGCGTCGGTGTTGTTCGTGGTCGTAAAGCTCGCGGTGCCCCCGTTGTTCACGGTGAGGGAAACGCCCGGGGCGAGCAGCGCCGTCGTCGTGGACGTCACGAGGTTGATCGCGACGGCGGCAGCGACCGTCACGTTGGAACCGCCAGAGTCCTGCTTGGTGCTCGGGGTCGCGGACGACGACGTCGTCTTCCCCCCGCTGTTGGCGGACTGGAGGCCCTTGGCCGTGCCGAGCGAGGTGTCGGCCTTGCCGTTGACGTCCTTGCCCGAGGAATCCGTCGACCCGGACGACGTCGACGACTGCCCCTCGACACCGACCGCGCTGGCTGTCGCGGAGGAGGACACCTGGGACGTCCCGTCCGCGGCGAACGAGACGCTGCCACCGGCCGTGGTGTTCCGATAGAGGGAGGAGTCCACGGTGTGGTCGGCGATCGCCAGAGCGAGGGAGAGTCCCAGGACCACGGTGCCGCCGGTGGCCGCGCCCTTGGCGCTGCCGGTGACGGTCGCGGTCTGGTCCGCGTGCGCGGTGATCCCGCCGGCGAGGTTCAGTGCCGGGCCGGAGAGGATGCTCGCCGTCGTGGAGACCTCGCTGATGGTCAGGGCGAGGGCACCGGCCAGAGACAGCGACGACCCGGACGGCGCGGCGGCGCCGCCCTCCGCGGTAGTTGTCGCCTTGTCACTGTTCACCGCGGTGATCACGACGGCGCGGCCACCCGTGAGCGTTGAGCCCGCCGCGAGGCCCGCGGCCACCGCGTCGTTGATGAGGTTCAGGGCCACCGAGGCCCCGAGGCCGGCCGTCGTGCCGCCCGTGGTCTTCGCCGTGGCCTTGGCGGTGTTCTCCGTCGACGAACCAGCGGTGAAGGACGAATCCCCGGCTGCCGGAAGGACCGCGGTGCCCGTCAGCTGCGCGCCCACCGTCACGTTGACGAGGTTCAGCGCGAACGAGCCCGCCAGGCCGAGGCTTCCGCCCGCCGTCGCGCCCGAGGTCGCCTCGGCGTCGAACGTGTTGACGCTGTCGGTGCCGCCGCCCGAGATCGGCACGGACCGCTCGGTCGCCGAGAGGACGAGAGAGCCCGCGTTCACCGTCGCACCGGCGGGCACGGCGGCGAGGACCGTGGCGTTGGCCAGGTTGATCGCTACGGCCGCGCCGATCCCGATGCCGGTCGAGGTCGCCGAGCCGTCCGCCACGGCCTTCGCGTCCGTGTTCGCGTCCGCGGTGAAGGACGCCTTACCGGTCGTGGTCAGGGTCAGGCCTGCGCTGAGCTGCGACGTTACCGTGTGCGTCGAGAGCGTCACCGCAACCGCCGCCGCAACCGACACCGAACCGGACCCGCCGCCGGAGCCGCCCTTGTCCGTCGTCGCCTTCGGCGTGGACGAGCTCGAGGTCGTCTTCCCGCCGCTGTTGGCGGACTGGAGGCCCTTGCCCGTGCCGAGCGAGGTATCGGCCTTGCCGTTGACGTCCTTGCCTGTGGAATCCGTACCGGTCGAGCTCTGGCCCTCGGCGCCCGCAGCGCTGGCCGTCGAGGAATCGGAGACCTGCGAGGTGCCCTCGGCCCAGAACGTGACGTCCCCGCCCGCCGTCGTCGGACGGCTCAGCGAGGAGTCCACGGTGTGGTCGGCGATCGTCAGGGCCAGGGAAAGGCCGACCGTGAGCGAGCTCCCGCCGGTGGCCGCGCCCTTCGCGCTGCCGGTGACGGTGGCGGTCTGGTCGGCGTGCGCGGTGATCCCGCCAGCGAGGTTCAGTGCCTGGCCGGAGAGGATGCTCGCCGTCGTGGAGACCTCGCTGATAGTCAGGGCGAGGGACGCCGCGAGGGACGCCGTGGTCTGCCCGGTCGCCGCGGCGCCGCCCTCAGCGGCCGTGGTCGCCTTGTCGCTGTTCACCGCGGAGATCACGACGGCGCGGCCGCCCGTGAGGGTCGAGCCCGCCGCGAGACCCGCGGTCACCGTGTCGTTGATGAGGTTCAGGGACACGGACGCCCCGAGGCCCAGCGTCCCGCCCGAGATGTTGGTCGCGGCGGTCGCCTTGGCGGTGTTCTCCGTTGCGGATCCGGCCGTGAAGCCAGCGTCGCCAGTGGTAGGCAGAACAGCAGTGCCGGACAGCTGCGCGCTGACCGTGACGTTGGCCAGGTTCAGCGCGAGCGAGCCCGCCAGGCCGATGCTCGAGCCCGCCGTCGCGCCCGAGGTCGCCTCGGCGTCGAACGTGTTGACGCTGTCGGTACCGCCGCCGGAGACCGGCACGGACCGCTCGGTCGCCGAGAGGACGAGAGAGCCCGCGTTCACCGTCGCACCGGCGGGCACGGCGGCGAGGACCGTGGCGTTGGCCAGGTTGATCGCGACCGCCGCGCCGATCCCGATGCCGGACGAGGATGTAGCCGAGCCGTCCGCGACGGCCTTCGCGTCCGTGTTCGCGTCCGCGGTAAACGAGGCTTTCCCGGTTGTGGTCAGGGTCAGGCCTGCGCCGATCTGGGACGTCACCGTGTGCGTCGAGAGCGTCACCGCGATCGCCGCAGCGACCGAGATCGTCCCGGACCCGCCGCCGGAGCCGCCCTTGTCCGTGGTCGCCTTGGGCGATGTGGGTGCGGCGGTGGTCTTGGTGCTGTTCGCGTTCTGCAGCCCGGCAGCGGTGCCCGAGGCCGTGTCGGCCTTTCCGTTGACGTCCTTGCCCGAGGAGTCCGTCCCGGTCGAGCCCTGCCCCTGCGCACCGGCAGCAGTGGCCGTCGAGGAATCCGAGACCTGCGAGGTGCCCTCAGCCCAGAACGTGACGTCCCCGCCCGCGCTCAGCCCCCGGTTCAGGGACGAGTCCACGGCGTGGTTCGCGATCGTCAAGGCAAGCGAGAGCCCGAGTGCGAGGGTCTTGCCGCCCTGTGCCGCGCCGTTCGCTGTGGCTGTGACCGTTGCGGTCTGCGTGGCGTGGAGGGCGGCTCCGGCGCTGAGGGTCGTCGCGGCACCCGAGCCGACGGACGCCGTCGTCGAGACGCTGCTGATCGTGAGGGCCAGCGAAGCCGCCAGAGCGAGGGTGCCCGAGCCGGTCGCGGCAGCTCCACCGGCGGACGACGTCGTGGCCTTGTCGCTGCCGTTCGCCGTTCCGTTGAGCTGGTGCGCCCCGGTAATGGCCGCACCGGCGGCAATGCCAGCCATCGTGTCGTCGTTGATGAGGTTCAGTGAGATCGAGGCGCCGATGCCCGAGGCCCCGCCGCTGCTGTCCGTCTTCGCCGCGGCCGAAGCGGTGTTCTCCGTGGCCTGGCCGGCTGTGAGGGTCACGTCGCCAGTAGCGCCGGTAACGGCGCCGTTGACCGTGAGGGCGGCGGTCCCGAGGACCTGGGCCTGCGTCACGACATTGACCAGATTGAGAGCGAACGAGCCGGCGAGGCCGATGTCGCTGCCGGCGGTCGCGCCCGAGGTCGCCTTGGCGGAGAGCGTGTTGACGCTGTCCGTGGCGCCGCCGGAGACCGGCACAACGCGCTCGGTCGCGGACAGGGCGAGTGAGCCCGCGTTGACTGTAGCCCCTGCCGGGACGAGCGCCTGGGTGGTGACCGTGACCTTGTTGATCGCGACGGCGGCAGCGATGCCGACCGACGACGGCGACATCGCATCGCCCTTGGCCTCGGTGACCGAGTCGGCGTTCGTGTCGGCGGCGAACGCGGCGGCGCCCGTCGTGGTGAGCGTCATGCCCGTGGCGAGCTGCGCCGTCGTGCTTACCCCCACCACGCTGATGGCTATCGCGGCGGCGACGCTGATGCTCCCCGAGCCGCCCGAGGTCTTGTCGACGGTCGTCTTCGGGGTCGCGCTCGTCGAGGTGGCCCTGCCGCCGTTCGCGGTCTGCTTGGTCTTCGCGTCGCCGAGGGCCGCGTCCGCCTTGCCGTTGACGTCCTTGCCCGACGTGTCGGAGCTCTCGCCCTGGGCGCCGGCCGCGCTTGCCGTGCCGGTCGTGGTGGTCACCTCCGTGTGGTGGGCCGTGAACGCCGCGGACGCTGCGGAGAGCGTGCGGTCGAGCGGGGCCGAGGACGAGGAATCGACGACGGCGAGGGCGAGCGCGATGCCCAGCGCGAGGGTCCCGCCTGACGCGGCGGTCGCGGCGCCCTTGGCGGTGGTGGTGACCGTGGTGGTCTGGTCGGCGGTGGCAGAGACGGTGCCGGCGAGGGCAGTCGTGCCGAGGCTGGGGTCCGCTCCGCCGATTCCGGCGGTGGTCGATACGTTCGCGAGCGAGATCGCTATGGCGGGGGCGAGCGAGATGTTCGCTCCTCCTGCTCCACCTTCGATCGCAGTCGTCAGCGTATCGCTGTTGGTCGCCTGGATGGTGAAGTCCTTGACTCCGGCCAGTGGGGGTCCGCGGGTGCCGAGCGAGAGCCGGTCGACGCCCGCGAAAACCTGGTCCGTAACGAGGTTCAGGCCGATGGATGCGCCCATGCCGAAGGTTCCGCCGCTGCCGCCCGTGGACTGGGAGGCCGTCGCAGACGCGCCGTTCGCGGACGAGGAGCCGGCGGTCGCCGCCGCGTTGCCCGCACCTCCGAGGCTGATTCCGCCGAGGGGATCGGTCGGCGTCGCAGTCGCCGCGTGTATGGCGGCGGTGGTGGACAGGTTGGCGATGTTCAGGGCGAACGAGCCCGCGACGCCCACGTTGCTTCCCGCTCCGCTCGCGCCTGACTTCGCCGTGGCGCCCGTGCTGTGGGCCAGCGGCGTGGTCGGGGCCGAGGCATCGGCATGGTTCACAGCAGTGAGGTTGAGGCCGGTGGCCGTGACGGATGCGCCGGCCCCCGTGGATGCCTCATTGACGATCGTCGCCTTGTTGATCGCGATGGCCGCGCCGATCGTCGGGCCTGTCCCGCCCGACGCCGAGCCGTCGGCCGTGGCCTGGGCGGTCGTAGTGTTGGCGGACGCGAAGCTCACCTTGCCGGGAGTCGAGAGGGTTGTGGCCGGGGCGAGCTCGGAGGTCGAGGAGGACGTCACGAGGTTGAAGGCGATCGCCGCAGCGACGGTGACACTGTTGCCGCTCGAGTCGGTGGCCGCAGGAGTCGTTGAGGAGGAGGTGCCGCCGGCAGACTTGCCGCCCGCGAACGCGAGCTGCGAGTCGGCCTTCTGGTTCGCGGTCTTGCCGGAGGAGTCGGTGCTCGTCGGGCTGCTCGTCGCGCCGCCCTGGGCGCCAGCCGCGGAAGCTGTCGACGTCGTGGACGTCGTCGACGTGCCGTCGGCGCTCATCGCGACGTCCCCGCCGGCGGTCGTGGCTCGGCCGATCGAGGAGTCGACACTGTGCTGAGCCGCGGTGAGCGCGAAGCTGATGCCAGCGGCAAGGGTGGCCCCGGCGCCCGCCGTCGTGCTGCCGGTCGCAGTGGTGATGGCCGACGCCGCCTGCGTCGCCGACCCGGTCAGCGCGCCGGCGAGGGTGATCGCCGGGCCTGTCAGGAGCGAGGCGATCGTCTGAACGTTGGAGATCGTGATAGCGACGACGCCCATGAGCGAGGCATTCGATCCGCCCGCCGCGCCGCCGGTCGCCGACGTGGTCGTCGCATCGCTGCCGGTCGCGGTCAGGGCCAGTGCACCGGCGCCAGCGAGCACTGCGTTCTGCATCAGGCGGGCCGCGACGATCGAGTCGATGATGCCCAGGGCGATCGAGGCCCCGATGCCTGTGGCGCCGCCGTTCTGCGCAGCGTTGGCGTTGGCGGAGTTGACGTGCTTCCCGGTGGCCTTGAGGGCCACGGTCGGAGATCCGGTCAGCGCGTTGCCCGCGCCGCGGACCTCGGCGAGGGTCTTGCCATTGACGAGCGTGAGGGCGAACGAGCCGGCCGCTCCGACGCCGCCCGAATTGTTCGTGGCACCCGAGGTCGCGCTAGAGGTGAAGCCCGAGCCGCCCGTGCGGGTCTCATCCGACTCGATCGTCACGGACGTCGCCTGGATCGTCGCGCCCGAGATGTATGCCTCTGTCGTCACATTCGCGACGTCAACGCCGACGCCGACACCCACGCCGAGCGCGCCGCTCGCCGTCGTGCTCCCATCGCCCGTGGCGCTCGAGGTGGCCTGCGAGGTGGTGAAGAGCTTGAGCGCCCCGGTCACGACCTGGGCCGCCTGGACGACCGCCTGCGTGAGAGCCGTGAACACGCTCACCGCGAGGGCTCCCGCGAGGCCGATGGAGCCGTCGGCGGTGTTGGCCTGGCCGTTCGCCCTGGAGGAGTCGTTGACGGGCTTGTCGTTCGCGGTCGAGCCGCCGGGGCTCGCCTTGGCCGACGCCGCGTTGGCACCGTCCGCGTTCGAGGTGAGGGTGATGTTCGCGGCCTTGGTAGGCGCCGTGCTCGTCGAGTCGATGATCGCCTGCGTCGTCTGGTTGAGGTTCACGACCGCGATGCCGGCGCCGGACGTCGCAGCGCTCGCGTCGCCGGTGCCGGTCAGGCCCGCGTGGTTCGTTGCTGTGAGGGAGAGGTCGCCGGTGACCTCGAGGTGCGCTGTGTTCGTGACCTTGCTGACCGCCGTCGTGCTCACCGTGATGATCGCGACTGCGGCGTCCTTGGCCGCGGCGCCGCTCGAGTCGGCCGAGCCCTCGCTCTTCCCAGCGGAGCCCGGCGTAGCGGCGACGTCGACCTTCGACGTCGAGCCCACCGTGGTCTTGCCGCTCGCCTTGACCACGGCCGAGCCGCCGATCGTGACCTCGGCGTCCGAGGAGACGATGGCCGCGTCGCCGTAGTTCTTGACCAGGGTCACGGGGCCGACGGTCGAGGCCGCCGAGAGGACCACGTCGCCAGTCGCGGCGATCTGGGTCGTGCCGAGGAGCGAGACGAGGGCCTTCGAGGAGACGTTGACCGCGTAGGCCGTCGCGCTGGTGGCGTCGGGGCTGACGCTGGCTGCCGCCTGGGCGGTGAACCCGCCGGAGGTGACCTGGCTGTCCTGGAGGGTGACCTCGACGTCTCCGCAGTGCGTCGCGAGGGTCACGCAGCTGCGCGGATCGCTCAGCGGGTTGCGCGGGCCGCCCGTGATGGTGTCGGCCGCGTCGAGGAGGACGGTTCCGGCGGTCAGGACGGTCCCAGAGGCGAGCGTGATCTTCTCGGCGTGGATCGTCAGGGCCGCCGTGCCGAGCGAAATCGGGCCGCTCAGGACGATCGAGTCCCAGCCCGCCCCGCCGTCGATGGTCAACGACCCGGTCGGCGCCGTGAACGTCGTGAGCTCGAATGTGCTGTTGGTGCTCGCGAGCGTCAGGGTCGATCCGGCCTGGGTCAAAGTGGCCTGGTCGTCGCCGCCGCTGAGGGTGAAGACCACGTCCGCCGCCGTCCCGCCGGCGATGATCGGCTCGATGTCCGTGTAGTTGATCGTCGTCGCGTCAAGGTAGAGCGTTCCGGTCGAGGAGTTCACGGCCACTGAGCGCGAGCTCGTCACCGTGCCCGCCGTGGCCAGGGTGTCGAACCCCGGACCGCCGTCGAAGCTGACCGTGATGTGCGGGTTGACGGTGCCGCGGTCCACCAGGAGCGTGTCGTTCCCGGCGGTGCCCATGACCGAGATGCCCGAGATCGTCGACAGCTGCCGGGCCTGGCCCTCGAACGTGACCGTTCCATCCGCGTGGAACGCGAGCGTCGACGACGTCGAGGTCATCTGCAGCGCCCACGGCGACGGCGATACCGGCGAGACCGAAGTGGTCGTCGCCGGCGCGGTGGCCGAGGTGGGGGTCGACGCCGTGGACGAGGTCGACGACGGGCCCGTCGGTGCCGTGGTCGCGGCCGGAGCCGTGGTCGTCGTCGTCGCGGCCGGGGCCGTCGTCGTCGTCGCGGCCGGGGCCGTCGTCGTCGTCGCGGCCGGGGCCGTCGTCGTCGTCGCAGTCGACGGCGCCGCCGTAGTCGTCGGTGCCGCGGTGGTCGCCGTCGGATCAGTCGTCGCGGCCGGAGCTGTGGCAGTGGTCGCGGCCGGAGCCGTGGCGGTCGGGTCGGTCGTCGTGGTCAACGGCGTCGAGGTCGTCGCAGCCGGAGCGGCCGCCGCCGCGGCTGGAGCCGTGGACGTCGTCGCGGTCGATGCCGGTGCCGTAGCGGTCGTCGTGGTCGACGGCGTCGAGGTCGTCGTCGTAGCCGGAGCGGGCGCCGGCGCAGCCGCCGGAGCCGGGAAGGCCTCGGTCGTCACCGTCCGCCGCTCTCCGGGGTTGAGCACCCGGCTCATGAGATCCGAACCGCCCTCGAGGTCGACCAGGCCGAGCACGTGGCCGAGCTCGTGGGCGATCACCGTCTGGAGGTCCATCCGGTTCGTGGCGACCGTTCCGACGCTCCAGCCCCAGCCGGCCGCCGTCGGGCTCACCGTGATGGCGGTTCCGTTCGTGACGGCGAGAGCCGTCCCGCCGAGCGGGGCGACTGCAAAGGTCGCGGCGCTCACGTCGTGCCCGGGCCACAGGCCCGCGGCAGCGCCGTAGACGGCCTGGATGTCCGCGAGCGTGATCGCTGTCGTGACGGGAACCGCGGGCAGTGACGCCGCGTCTTGATGGTTTGCCACCTGCGCTGGGCTCACGGCCCAGGGGCCACCCTGGGCCCTCGCGAGGGTCGATGCGCCGGCGGGTGTCGCGACGGCAAGTGCCATGGCAAAAGCGGCCAGCGCGGCAGTGAGCCGCTTCGGCCCCTTCCACAGCACGGACCATCTCATCAGACGTCACCGATCGCCGGGACGATGCTCAGGCATCGTCAGACACAGAACACAGAACACATGAAGGTGGTGTACGTGTGTCGGCGACCAGTGGTGAGACGTCCACTGGCACTTCGACGACGACCGCAGCTGACGTAGTCAACCCGCGGTCCGCGGAGATCTCCGCCTTCTTGCGCCCCGTGAAAGTGCGCCCCCTGCCGGCGGTGGAGGTTCATTTCTGAACTTCCGGGTTGAAGTTAGATCGGTCTTCTACGCGACGTCAACCCCCCAGCGAATCTTTCGGATTCTCGTTTTCTTCGACCCAGAATCCGAAAGTCCCTGTCGAAAGATGCCCAACCTGGGCTCATATATTCCTAGAATTGAATATACAAATCCCCGCCATTACGGGTGAAAATGGCCATATATGCACCTTGGCGACTATCTTGAACCGAGAATTGATTGCATCCACAAAGGCGATGCGTTCACGCTGCGGCGTCGGGATGGGTCGGCAGGAGGAGGCGGTCGGAGTCCGCGTCGAACTCGAAGAGCTCTCCGTACCGCCCCCAGTCGATCGCGGTATCGAGCTGCGCCTCGGCCTCATCGTCGCCGTAAAGTGCCTTGAGCTCGGCGAGCATGTCGTCGGCGCGCAGGGCACCGGACTCGCTGTGCCGCAGCTCCCGGACGATCCGCCGGACAAGCGGCGCAGTCTCAACCGCGAGCGTCGCGAACTGCTCCTTGGCCCGGAGGAGATCGGCCGCGGCGTACCGCCGGCCCTGTTCGGTGATCCGGAGCTCGGCGCCCTGCGGCCGCGCAAGCTTGAGCAGGTTGGAAGCGTCGACAATCGGCAGCAGGTCGTCAATCTCGTAGCGCAGCTCGTCGGCGATCTCCGCGAGACCCTCGACCCCGCCGCGGTGGGCGAGAAGCTCGATGAGGCCGCGCAGCTCGCCCGTGCTCGCCGCCGGAAGCGGTATCTCGAGGTTGCCGCTTCCGGTGTCGGCCGCCTCACCGCGTACGACGCCGCCCGGAACAGTCGCCGCCGTCGGCTCGCCGCCGCCGTCGTGCGCACCCACCTCCTGGGCACCCGAAGCGACTGCCAGCCCGCGCCGTGGCTCCGCCTTCTGGCCGGTGAGAATCCCGTAGACCTCATCGACGAGTGCCTCGAACTCGGGGCTGCGGCGGTCGCGCGGCTGGGGAAGGTCCACCGCGAGCTCGGCCTTGATGCGGCCGGGGTTGGAATCGAGCACCAGCACACGGTCCGCGAGCTGGATGGCTTCCTCGATATTATGGGTGACGATGAGCGCGGTGCGCGTGGGCATTGTCCCGTCGCTCCACATCCGCACGAGCTCGGAGCGGAGATTCTCGCTCGTGAGCACGTCAAGGGCGGAGAACGGCTCGTCCATGAGCAGGACGTCGGGTTCCACGACCAGCGCCCGCGCGAACCCGACGCGCTGTCGCATTCCTCCCGAGAGTTCCTTGGGATAGGCGGTCTCGAAGCCGTCGAGCCCGATCGCGTCGATCGCGGCGAGGGCCCGCTCGCGGCGCTGGGCAGGCCTGGCGCCCTTGGCCTCGAGCCCGAGCTCAACGTTCTCGAGGACGGTGAGCCAGGGCAGGAGCGCGAAGGACTGGAACACGAGGGCGGTGCCGGGATTCGCGCCGTTGACGCGCTCGCCCCGGTACGAGACGGTTCCGGATGACGGCGCGATGAGACCGGCGATGCACCGCAGCAGTGTGCTCTTGCCCGAGCCCGAGCGGCCCAGGAGCGCGACGATCTCGCCCTCGCGCAGCGTCAGGGTGACGCCTGAGAGGACGGTCTTCTCCCCGCCGTCAGTCGCAAAGTGCTTGCTCACGTCGGAGACCGAGATGAGGTCCGTGGTGCTGTTGATCGTGCCAGCGGCAGTGGTGCTGTTGGCTGAGAGGTTCATGGTGGTGCCTCCTCGAGGGAAAGAAGAAGTCAGTAATCAGAGGGAGAAGCGGGACTCGGCAAGCGCGTACAGGCGTCGCCAGAACAGTCGGTTGATGCCCACCACGAAGGCGGACATCACGATCACGCCGATGAGCACGCGGGCCATGTCGCCCGACGAGGTCGCCTGGGCGATGTAGGCACCGAGCCCGGTGGCCGTGAGGGTGTCATGGTTGTAGGAGACGACCTCGGAGACGATCGAGGCGTTCCACGCACCGCCGGCCGCGGTGACGCCACCAGTGACGAAGGCGGGGAAGATCGCGGGGAGGATGAGTCGGCGCCAGCGCTGGACGCGTGTAACCCCGAAGCTGTCCATCGCCTGCCGAAGATCCGTAGGGATCGCGCTCGCTCCCGCGATGACGTTGAACAGGATGTACCACTGCGAGCCGAGGGCCATGAGCGCGATCCCACCGATATCGAGCGGGATGTCCGCGGCCACGAAGAATGCGATCGCGAACGGGAACAGGAAGTTCGCCGGGAAGCTCGCGAGCATCTGGACCACGGGCTGCGCGAGCCGGCTGATTCTGGGGTTCATACCGATCCACACGCCCACAGGAACCCACACGATCGTCCCGAGGACGATGATCGCGAGCACCCGCAGGAGGGTGATGAGCCCGAGCCCGAACGCCTGTCCGAACTCGCCGAAGCCCACTGTCGAGGCGATGAAGTCGTAGGCCCAGTAGGCGCCATACGCCATCGCTGCCGCGACGAGGACCGTGACCGCGACGTCTCCCGCACGACGCCGCGCGGCGGGCACCACGAGCGGGTAGTCGGCTACGCCGAACGGCCGCATCGCCGAGTCGAGTGTCCTGCCGATGGGCTCGAGCGCCCGGCCCAGTCCGCGCGGGATCGACGAGTGCGCGAGCACCGAGAGGACGAGGCTGCGCGGACGCTCCGCGGCGGCCGTGTCCTCCTGGCGGAACTTCTCCGCCCATGCCACGAGCGGGCGCCAGAAGAGGAAGTTCACGCCGAGCACCATGACGGCCATCGTGAGGATGGCCCAGCCCACGTTCGCGAGCTCTCCCTCCTCGACCGCCGCGGCCACGTAGGCGCCCACTCCGGGGAGGGCAAAGGAGGATCCGTTGACCGAGATCGCCTCGGAGGCGGCGAGGAAGAACCAGCCGCCGCCGAAGCTCATCATCCCGTTCCAGACGAGCGGGATCAGGCCGGAGGGCACGTCGAGCCGCCAGAAGCGCTGCCACTTGGTGAGGCGCATGAGGCGCGCGGCCTCGTCGAGTTCCTTGGGCTGGCTCACGAGGGACGCATGGAAGGCGAACGCCATGTTCCAGGCCTGGGACGTGAAGATCGCGAAGACGCTCGCGGCCTCGAGACCAAGCTGGGAGCCCGGGAAGAGGGATAAGAATCCAGTGACCGTCACGGACAGGAAGCCGAGGATCGGCACGGACTGGAGGATATCGAGGGCGGGCAGGATGATTTTCTCGGCCCGCGGGAGGCGCGCGGCCGCCGTCGCGACCACGAAGGTGAACACCACGGATGCGAGGAGCGCCGCGAACATGCGGGCCAGCGAGCGCAGCGCGTAGTAGGGAAGGTTGGAAGGTTCGGTCGAGACGGAGGACGGCGCATTGCCCAGGTCGAGCGGGGCCGTCGCCCCGAGTGAAACGCGGATTACGAGATAGAAGACGACGGCAATGGTCGCCGCCACAAGGAGGTCGGCCCAGCGGAACCGGGCACGCTGGAGCGTGCCGGCGCCGGGCAGCAGGCGGAGGAGGGTCATGGTGGCTCCCGTCAGGGCGGGCGCAACCGCACCACAGAGGAGCGAGGCTCGGCGTCCGACGCCGCGTGGTTGCGGGCGCGGCGCAGCGAGTCAGCTGGTGTGGCGGGGCTGCGGAAAAGGGCGGGCGGGCTCTAAAAGGGCGGGCTCGTAAAAGAGTGCGGGCTCGTGCCGGTCAGAAGGAACCGGCGGGACTATGACCGTCGCTCATGACGGAACACCTCCCCGGTTTGATGGCTGCATGCCTCGGGAGGCCGCCAAGCGACCTGACGCCCCTCCTCGTAAGACCTTTGGCACTTCGCGGCGTCACCCTGGACTCTTGGTCCGGGAGCCAATCGGGGAGGCCCCTTAATCCGGGGCGACCTGTCCTGACCCGTGGCGTCTCTCGACGTTGGGGGTCGCTGGCTTGTGTCCGCGAAGGAGCCTCAGCTAACGAACGGCACCTTGCAGGGGACAGAGTAGCATCCCCGTCTGGGTCGTCCATTCAGGAAACGGTCAGGGCAGACTCATCAGGCAGACCCGTCAGCGCCTCGGCCGCCGCGCGGGGCCGCCCAGAAACCGGTCCGGGAGCACCTTGGAGGCAAGCACCACGGCCTTGTAGACCGCAGATGGGACCGACACGGACCGCCCGGCAAGGTTCTCCCGCAGCCCGTCCCGCACCACGCGATCGGCCGCGAGCCACGTCCATCCGGGGTATCGGCGAGTCTCCATGCCCATGCGCTCGTGGAACTCAGTGCGGGTGAATCCGGGGCAGAGGGCGGTGACCTTCACGCCCGAGCGCCGGTAGTGCACGTTGGCCCAGCGGCTGAACGACACGAGCCAGGCCTTTGCAGCCGAGTAAGTGCCCCGCGGGAGGAAGGCGGCCACGGAGGCGACGTTGATGATGCGGCCCTCGCCCCGGGCGAGCATGCCCGGCAGCACGGCATGGCACAGGCTCAACGCGGCCTCGACATGAAGCCGCAGGTGGCTCACCTCGTCGGGGAGCGGGGTGTTGTGGAAGTCGTGCAGGAGGCCATGCCCGGCGTTGTTGACAAGGATGCCGACTGGCCGGCTCGGGTCCTTCGCACGAGTGACGGCCGTTCCGAGCCCGAGCGCGTCTGTGAGATCGGCGGCGAGCACCTCGACATCCACGCCGTGCCTGTACGTCAGCTCCCGTGCCATTGCGTCGAGCCTGTCCTTGTGCCGGGCCACGATCACGAGGTCGTGGCCCTCGGCCGCGAGCTGCCGTGCGAACTCCGCGCCGAGTCCGCTGCTCGCACCGGTGATGAGCGCCGTCGTCATGCGCCTCAGCCTACCGAAGCCGGAGGTCCCCTGCCCCGGCACCCCCGCGCGCGCTCGGACCTGTCACTCCCGCGGTGCCGTCGCCACGATCGCGAGGGCGCCGAGCTCGTCGTCCTCCTCAGCGCGAGGGCGAAGGCCGACGCCGGTCAGGAGCGCGAGTGCGTCGGTCACCTGGCGCTCGCCCAACTCGATGAGGAGGGCGCCGCCGGGCGCGAGCCATTCGTGCGCACCGGCGGCGATGCGGCGGTGCACGTCGAGGCCGTCGGCGCCGCCGTCCAGGGCGAGGGCGGGCTCGTGCTCGCGGGCTTCGGGCGGCATGAGCGGCAGCGCCCCGGTGGGAACGTACGGAGCGTTGGCCACGAGCACGTTCACCCGTCCGCGCAGTCCCTCCGGCAGGGCCGAGTAGAGGTCACCAGTACGAACACGTCCTCCCCATGCGGCAAGATTCCGCCTCGCACAGGCCGTCGCGGCCTCGGCGAAGTCTGCTGCGTGGACCTCGAACTCGTCGGCACCCCATCCGCGCGCCTCGAGCGCCGAGGCTATGCCTGCCCCGAGTGCGCCCGACCCGCAGCACAGGTCGACGACCACGGCGGGCGCCCCGCCGGCGTCGTGCGCGAGGCCAGCGAGGTGCTCGACGGCCAGGCGCACGAGCAGCTCAGACCTGCGTCGGGGCACAAACACCCCGGGGCCGACGGCGATCCGCAGGCCCGCGAACTCGGCCCACCCGAGCAGGTGCTCGAGCGGCTCACCCGCGACCCTGAGGGCCACGAGCCGCTCAAGCTCGGCAGCGTCGGCCGCGGCACCGCCCGCAGCGGTGCGGCCCGACACGGCTTCGACCAGGAGGGCGGCCTCCTCCTCGGCGAACACGCAGCCCGCCGCCCGCAGCCGCGCCGCTATCCCCGCAAGGAGTGGTTCAGCGGGCTCTGGCCATGCACTGGTCACGGCGATAGTCTGCCAGCACCTGAGGGGTCACCGGCACCCAATGAGGCAAGCAAGGGCCCCTGGACCGAGGAGGAACCATGGCGAGCAACACGTACAGCATCTCCGAGATCGTCGGAACGAGCCCCGACAGCATCGACGCGGCCATCAAGAACGGCGTCGCCGCCGCGTCGCAGACCCTGCGGAACCTCGACTGGTTCGAGGTCCAGTCGGTGCGAGGCCACCTCGAGGGCGGCGACGTCAAGGACTGGCAGGTCACCCTCAAGATCGGGTTCCGTCTCGAGCGCTGACGGCGCGCCCGGCCGGGTTCGCTTCTATTGGGTCCTGGCGACGAGGGCCTCGGTGAACACCTTCGGGATGTCCGCCGGGTCCTTCGCCACGTAGCTCGAGCCCCCGGTCGCGGCAGCGATCTGCTGGAGCACGGCCGCGTCTGCGTCGGCCGTGATGCCAATCGTCACGAAGATGACGGGCTTGGCCGGGTCCTTCTCCCGGTTGAGCGTCGCGAGGAGCTCATCGAGCGAGATCGAGTTGGGCTTCTCGTTCGCGCCGTCCGTGAACAGGATGACCGAGTTCACGGCCCGCGGGTCGTAGCCCGCCTTGACGGTGCGGAAGGCTGCCAGTGCGGTGTCGTAGAGACCCGTTCCTCCGCCCACGAGGCTCCCGAGCGACTGGATGTCGGCCCCGAGACGCTGGCGCTGCGACTTGCCGTCCGTGATGGCATCCATGCGCCGGATCGGGTCGAGCTCCTTGTAGTCCTGGCCCTGGCCGCCGAGGTTGATCGAGAACGCCCACATTCCCAGCTGGGCCGTGTCCGGAAACATGCCCGCGCCCGTCGCCGCAGCCTGCTGGGTGAGCTGCATGCGGGTCTTGCCGCCCGCGTCGAGGTTCATGGACCCGGAGACGTCCATGACGACGAGCGAGCGGAACGGAACGACCTGCAGCGCCCAAGTCTTCAGCGCGCGGCTGATCCCGTCCGCGGAGGGGGCAAGCACGGTCACGGCGCCCACGGAGAGCTGGGCGGCCGCGCCGTCGGTCTGGCCCGCGCCCGGAGCGCGCAGGCCGGCGTCGGCGAGCGCACGGCGGCCCTGATCGTCGCCGAGGGCTGCGGCGAGCGCCTTGGCTGCCTTCGCCGCACCCGGTCGACGCGCGGAATCGGTGCCCGTGACGGCGATCGGATAGTCGACGACGGCAGCCTTGCCGCCGGGGACGGTCGCCGCGAGCTTGGTGTTCTGGTGGGAGGATGCATACGCGAGCCACGAGCTCTCCGCGACGATGACCGAATCCGACGAGCGCTCGGCCGTATCGAGGAGCGCAGAATCGCTCTGGGTTGCATGGGATTTCTGGGCCGAGCCTTGGGCGAGCTTGCCGAGCGACGCCGCAAGCGCGGCAGGGTTCGAGCCACCGGACTCGCCCTCGGCAACGGCGCCGGCGAGCGCGGCCGAGGCACTCGCGCTCGTGAGCGGATCGCCGAACTGGATGCTGGCGGTGCCGAACGCGGCGCCCCACCCGGACGGTGCAGCAGTGCCCTTCGCCGCGACGACAACCGCCGGCGAGGCCGCCACCGAGGGCACCGCGATCTCTGGCTTCGGGGTGGAGTTGACAGCGCTCACCCGTGCGCTCGAATCGGCCAGCCAGAGGTCCGGCGCAGCCTTGCCGGCCGCAACCTTGGCGGCGATGTCGGTCTGCTCCGCGACATCGATCTTGAACGTCACGCACGCGGCGGGGTCCACACGCGCCGCAGCGGCGTTCACTGCCGGGAGCGTGGTCGAGTCGGCGAGCACGCTGTACGTCTCGGTTGACGCGCACGACGGCGCGGCGGCCGTCACGATCCTCGGAACCAGCGCCCACGCCGCGAGGCCAATAAGGACGAGCACGCCCACCGCGATAGACACGACGATGGCGAATCGGCTCCGCCGGCGACGCGCGCGCCAGCTGCTCTTCGATTCGGCCCGGCTCGCAACCCTGCGTCCTGCCATGGCTCTCCTCCCAGCACAGGTGGCATCCGCGATTCAGCACGCGTCTCCCCCGCGGGGCGGCCCCGTGGACTACGTGTGATCCCGCCCAGTATAGGTGGAGCGGACCGAGAGCCCGTGTCCCGGATCACAGCGCGAGGCGTGACTACCGCTCGAGCGGCTCCGCGGCGTCGTGCGTCACGAGGGCGTAGCGCCACGCCAGCACGGCCGCCATTCCCGCGGTCCAGCGGGCGCGCAGCAAGGCGACGTCGGCCGCAGGAGCCCCGGCCTGTTCGAGGAGTTCGGAGGCGTGCGCATCAATGAGGTCGCCCAGAAGGTACTTCGCGGCCGCGCGGCTGACCCGAGGGGCGCCCTGCGCGTACAGCGGGCCGCGCTCGAGTCGCCGCAGCGCCGGCCGGAGTCCGATCCAGAGCACCGCCCCGAGCGCGAGCACTGCGGACAACGGCACACCCGACCCCCACACGGCGAGCGCGATCAGGAGCGGAGCCGCCCCGAGTGCCGCCGACGCGAGCAGGACGAAGCTGCGCGCCGGGGCCTGGTCCGATCTGGTGCGGCCGAGGTCCGATGCCCGGCCAATTGAGTGCAGGACGGCGATCCTCGCCTCACGCATTGCCGGTCCATACTCTTCGCGAAGGGCAAGCACAGCCTTGCCCCGCCGGGGCCCGCCCGGAGCACGCGCCGAAAGATCCAGGACGGCCAAGGCGTGAGGGTCAATCCCCCGGGCCTCTGCGATGGACGTGCCCACCGAGCGCTGGCCGGGACGTGCCTGCGTTGTCACCGTCATCGGCCCCCTCTCGTTGGCTGGAATGTCTTCGGACTGAGCATCCTGAACCAACGTGACTCAAATTGTATCATCCTGTCAAATAAATGAGACGATAACACTTGTATTGCTAGGAAGTTTCTGTGAGCGTCACACTGCCCGCTTATCCCGCACTTCACTGGAGCCCTTACGTGCTGGTAGCGTCAGCGGGACGCGGCATGCCGCCACTGCTGGGGAGTGGTGCGGAAGTCGTTGTCGCGCCAAGACGCCCGGGCCGTATCCCCGATGGGGGCCCGGGCGTCTTCGGCCCGAGTGTGTGGTGGGCCCCGTGGGTTTCGAACCCACGACCCGCGGATTAAAAGTCCGCTGCTCTACCAACTGAGCTAGAGGCCCGGTGCCCCGGCGCCGCCGGGACGGAACCACTCTAGCGCAGGGTGCCCACACGACGTCGTGCGCGGAATCCCGCGGGTACAACACAAGCCCACCGCCAGCGGCGGCCCCGCGCGAAGAGGAGTACCGTACTGGGCATGAACGAGGCAGTCGCATGAGCGAGAACCCAGCATCCAGCGGTTCGGGCCCGATCAGGCCCCACAAGCCGAAGCCTTTCGCGCCCATCGACTTCGAGCCCTTTGCGGGCGGCACCGACCCCGCCCGGGTCTCCGAGGCAGCCCACCTCGCGGCTCAGGCACTCGTGCGCCGGGGGCGCGAGAGCGACGACCCAGAAGTGACCCAGCGGCTCGTCCGGCTCGCCGACGAGCAGGGACTCGAGGCTATCGCCGAGATGTGGGCCGAAAGCCCCGCCCGCTCCCTGCCAGGTGCGCTGTGGCGCCTCTACGCCCTCCGCGCCGCCACGAAGCAGGACCCCGAGCGCATCTCCGTCTACTTCAAGGCCGGCAAGGACACTGCACAGGTCTCGCACGTGGTCGCGGGCGTCGCGGAGCCGCCCGGAGCCGATGAGCTCGCCGCGATGGCGGACGCGATCCTCTCCGGTGCGTTCGACGGCGAGTTCGACGTCGCGCTCGAACGCTCGGCGGCGTTCTGCCGCGTCGTCGCGCTCGGTCAAGCCACGGTGGCGGACAGCGCCGAATGGTCCAATTCGCAGCACGCGACCAAGCTCACGAAGAGCGCCAACCAGCTCGTGAAGACGGCCGAGGACCTCGAGGCGAGCGCCAAGGCCTGGCGCCGAGGGCAGCTGGACTGAGTCTCTCGGGAGCGCACTGCCGCCGATCTGTCAAGATTGACTCGGGCGCCGGGAGCGTAGAACACTGTAGGTGGCGTCGGACCGGTGAACCCCCGGGCTCCAACTTTGAGCCGCTTTGAGCGGCCTTCCGCCGAGAGGCGGTCCCGGTTCGGCGCCTTAGCTTTCCCGTTCACCGCTGTCCCGTAAGATGCGAAGGGCTGGCATCCGCTGGCAGGATGGCGAGCGGAACCCCGACCGCTGCGGCCAGACTCAGTACTTCCCGCGCCGGAGATCCATGAAGTTCAGGCTGTTCCCCCAGGAGACCGCGGGCCTTGAACTGCTCGCGTCCATGGCCCAGCAGTCCGTGCTGGGAGTACAGACGCTCTCGGAGATGTTCGGAGCACGCCGCTCGGACTACGAGCCGCTCGTGGACATTCTCATGGCGAACGACGCGCGCACCACTGAACTCTCCCGCACGCTCCTCACCCAGCTGCGCACGAGCTTCGTCAACCCGCTCCCCCGCGAGGACCTCCTCCAGCTCTCCGAATCTCTCGCCGCGACCGTGGACCATCTCGTGGCCGTCGGCGAACTCATCCAGCTCCATGCGATCGACAGGCTGCCAGCCGAGGCTTCGGACATGCTGGACATCGTCAATCGGCAGGCGGAACTGACCGTCGCGGCCATGCGCTCCCTGTCCCGCCTCGAAGAGCTCGAGGACTACTGGACGGACATGATCCGGCTCGCCAAGCGTGCCGAGCAGACGTACCGGGTGTGGAGCGCCTCCGCACTACGGGAGCTCTCGATCGGCCAGTTCGCCCGCACCGTCGAGGTGGCGCGTGCCCTTGTCGCGGCGGTGCACTCGCTCCAGGCGGTCGCGACCTACGTCGGCCGGATCATCGTCAGGGAGTCCTGAGGTGACAGCAGCGCTCACGGGCGCGGTCATCTTGCTCGTCTGCGTGTTCGGCTTCCTCAACGGCTTCCGCGATGCTTCCGCGGCGGTCGCGCTCACCGTGCGGACCCGGGCGCTGACGCCGAGCATCGCCGTCGTGCTGACGGCGGGGTTCAACGTGCTCGGAACGCTCACGAGTGCGTGGCTGCTGAAGAACATCGGGATGGTGTTCGTGGCAGTCCCCAGCGGGAACGATGGCCTCGTCCTGCTCGGGGCGACGCTCATCGCGGCCATCCTGTGGGGCGTCTACGGGTGGTGGCGGGGCTACCCGGCCTCGTCGACGCATGCCTTGGTGGGCGGCCTCATCGGTGCCAGCGTGGGCCTCACACTCATAGGAGACCGGGCGCCCTCCGGCCTCGACCAGGTGTTCTGGCTCTCCGTTGGGCTACCCCTGATCGTGTCCCCGCTGCTCGCGTTCGGCGCCGCGTTCTTCCTCACCCCGCTCGTCACGTGGATCCTCCGCTACAGCCAGCCGAGTCAGGCGCACGCGGGGCTACGGGCGGCCCAGTCCGTCGGCGCGTCGATCGTGGCGTTCGGCCATGGGCTCCAGGACGGCCAGCGGATCGTTGCCCTCTTCATCGTCGCCGCTCTCGGCTCGGGCGCGGGATTCGACGAGGTGCCGATGTGGGCGATGGTCGCGGCCGCGATCGCGCTGGGTGGCGGAACGCTGGCTGGAGGCTGGCGGATCACCTATACGCTCAGCCATCGGCTCGTCCGCATGGACCCGCTGCGTGCGTTCGTGTCGCAGTTCGTCACGAGCGCCATGCTCGTCTTCGGCTCCCTCGGCCTCCACTGGCCGCTCTCGACCACGCACACCGTCGTCGCATCCGTGCTCGGTTCGGGCGCGAATCAGGATATCGGCTCGGTCAACGTGCCGCTCGTGGTGCGCCTCATCCGGTTCTGGCTGCTCACCCCGCTCACGACGGCGGTGCTCGGCTTCGTCCTCGGCCTCGCCTTCGAGCCCCTCGGGGACATCGGCTAACGGACTAGTCGAGTCGTACCGGCGTTCGCCGAGTGGGAGCACCCCGACAAGAGCGGCGGGCACCACGCCTGAGGCGCGGCAGCCCGCCGTCGTGCGTGTTATGCGTCCTAGCCGATGCAGCTCACCCGAAACGGCCGGAGACGTAGTCCTCCGTCTGCTTGTCCTTCGGGTTGTTGAAGATCGTCGTGGTGTCGTCGTACTCGATGAGGTGGCCGGGCTTGCCGGTACCGGCGATGTTGAAGAACGCCGTCTTGTCCGACACGCGCGCGGCCTGCTGCATGTTGTGCGTGACGATGACGACTGTGTAGTTCTCCTTGAGTTCCTCGATGAGGTCCTCGATCGCGAGGGTCGAGATCGGGTCGAGGGCCGAGCAGGGCTCGTCCATGAGGAGCACATCCGGCTTCACGGCAATGGCGCGGGCGATGCACAGGCGCTGCTGCTGACCGCCGGACAGGCCCGAACCCGGCTTGTTGAGGCGGTCCTTGACCTCGTTCCAGAGGTTGGCGCCACGCAGCGACTGCTCGGCGAGGGCGTCGGCGTCCGACTTGGAGATCTTGCGGCCGTTGAGCTTGACGCCAGCCAGGACGTTGTCCTTGATCGACATCGTCGGGAACGGGTTGGGCCGCTGGAAGACCATCCCCACGTGCGAGCGCACGGCCACCGGATCGACCCCTGGCCCGTAGAGGTCATCGCCGTCCAGCATCACCTGGCCCTTGACGTACGCGCGCGGGATGACCTCGTGCATGCGGTTGAGCGTGCGGAGGAAGGTGGACTTGCCGCAGCCCGACGGACCGATGAACGCTGTGACTGACTTGGGCTCGATGTTGATGTTGACGCCCTCGACGGCGAGGAAGTCACCGTAGTAGATGTTCAGATCATGGACGTCGATGCGCTTGGACATGCTGTTCCTTCTGGATTCTGAGGTGAAGTCTGGTCAGCGGCCGGTCTTGGGGGCGAACACCCGGGCGATCAGGCGGGCCGCGAGGTTCAGGAGCATCACGAGGATGATGAGCACCAGGGCCGCACCCCACGCCCGCTGGGTGCTCGGATCCGGGTTCGACGGCGAGGTCGGGTTCAGGATCTGCGTGTAGATGAACGTCGGGAGCGAGGACATCCAGTCCGCGAACACATTGAGGTTGATCTTCGTCGCGAAGCCCGCCGTGACGAGGATCGGGGCCGTCTCGCCGATGACGCGCGCGATCGCGAGGGTCACGCCGGACGCGATGCCGGAAATCGCCGTCGGGATCACGATCATGAGGATCGTGCGCCACTTCCGCACGCCGAGGGCGTAGGAAGCCTCGCGCAACTCATTCGGGACGATGCGCAGCATCTCCTCGCTCGAGCGCACCACCACGGGAATCATGAGCACCGAGAGCGCGACGGCGGCGACGAACCCGGTCTTCGTGCCTGGGCCCAGGATCGTGGCGAAGAACGCCGCCGCGAAGAGGCCGGCCACGATGGACGGGATGCCGGTCATGACGTCCACGAAGAACGTGATCGCACGCGACAGGCGTCCGTCGTTGCCGTACTCGACGAGGTAGATCGACGTCAGCAGGCCGATCGGAACGGAGATGATCGTGGCCCAGAGCGTGATGAGCAGCGTGCCCATGAGCGAGTGGTAGATGCCCCCGAGGACCTTGGTGCCCTCGTTGACCGACTGGTTGTCCTGGATGCCGCTCACGCCGTTCATCGACGTGCCGAGGAAGCCGGGCGTGAGCAGGCCTTTGAGGCCCTCGACGAGGACAGTCCAGATGACCGAGATCAGGGGAAGGAGCGCGATGAGGAACGCGGCGGCCACGAGGCACGTCGCTAGCTTGTCCTTGGCCTTGCGCGGGCCCTCGACGGCAGCGCTCCAGGCGACGAACACGATCGTGAACGTGATCGCGGCGAAGATGCCCCACCCGAACGGGTTGAAGCCGATCAGGGACGAGATCGCGGCCCCCACGATCAGCGCGACGACGAGAGCCGCCCAGGGCGCGAACGACGGCAGACGATTGCGGGTCAGCGCTGAGCTGCGGCGCTGGGGAGCGGTGATGGCCATGTCAGTTCGCTCCCGAGAATTCCTTGTGGCGGCTGATGACCCAGCGCGCGACGACGTTGACTGCGAGGGTAATCACGAACAGCACGAGGCCGGCCGCGATGAGCTGGCTCAGGCTCAGGCCCGTAGCCTCCGGGAAGTTCAGCGCGATCTCCGCGGCGATGGTCTGGTTCCCGGACCTGATGAGGCTCGCGATGAGCGGTCCGGACGAGAGGACGAGGGCCACGGCCATTGTCTCGCCGAGCGCACGCCCGAGGCCGAGCATGATCGCACTGATGACGCCGGGGCGCGCGAAGGGGAACACAGTCATGCGGACCATCTCCCAGCGCGTGGCGCCGAGCGCCAGAGCGGCCTCCTCGTGCAGCGTGGGCGTCTGCAGGAAGATCTCGCGAGTGATCGAAGTGATGATCGGGATCACCATGACCGCGAGCACGATCGACGCGGTGAAGATCGTCTTGCCCGTCGCCGAGGCGGGCCCAGCGAAGATCGGGATCCAGCCGAGCGTCGAGGCGAGCCACGTGTAGCCCGGAACGACGGCCGGAGCGAGGAACGAGATGCCCCACGCGCCGAAGACTACGGACGGAATGGCTGCGAGCAGGTCGATAACGTATCCGAGGATCTGGGCCAGCGCGCGCGGGGCGTAGTGCGAGATGAACAGCGCAACGCCGATCGAGATGGGCGTAGCGATGATGAGCGCGATGGCCGCGGCGATCACCGTGCCGACCACGAGCGGACCGATGTAGGCCCAGAAGCCCTTTCCACCTGCGATCTCGCTCTGGGGGGCAACGAGGGCCGGGACCGCCTGCCCGATCAGGAAGGCCGCGACGGCGAAGAGCACGACAAGGATGACGATGCCAGCCGTGACAGCGGCGCCCGAGAAGACCTTGTCCCCAGTCCCGCCCTTGCTCGAGCCGAAGCCGCCGCGGGATCTCTCGGCGCCCTTGGTGGTTTGAGTTGTGGTCACATCCAACCCCTTGAGTGCGGCTGGCCGGTGCCCGCCGTCTGTTCGTGTCATCGTGTCACGCCCTCTGGTACTCAGCGCAATGCCCGCCCCGTCCGATTCCTCGGACGAGACGGGCCTGCGCCGTGCTGATGCTGTGGTGAATTGTTAGGACTTGACCTTGATCGAGTCGATCGCGGTCTTCGCCTTCGCGGCGAGGTCCGAGGAGAGCGGGGCGCTCTTCGCGGCAGCGGCAGCGTTCTTCTGGCCGTCAGCGGAGACGACGTAGGTCTCCCACGCCTTCACGAGGTCCACGGTGGCCTGGTCCTTGTAGGTCGTGCAGACCACGTGGTACGAGACGAGGACGATCGGGTACGCCGAGGAGTCGGTCGTCTTGCGGTCCAGGTTGATGGCGAGGTCGTTGGCCGCGCGGCCGTCGACCGGCTTCGAGAGGGCCACGGCCTTCGCGGCGCCATCAGCGGAGAGGGCCACGAACTTGTCGCCGACCTTGACCTTGGCCTTGCCGAGGGTGCCGGTCACGGCAGAGTCATCGGCGTAGGCGAAGGCACCGGGGGTGTCGGTGACGGTCTTGACAACACCAGAAGTGCCCTTGGCGTTCTCGCCCGGGAGCGAGGCCGGCCACGTCTGGGCGCCCTTGTCGGTCCACACCGACGGGGCGGCCGCGGCGAGGTACTCCGTGAAGTTCTGGGTGGTGCCCGAGTCGTCGGAGCGGTGCACCGGCGTGATCTTCAGGTCAGGCAGCTTGGCGCCGGAGTTGTCGGCGGCGATAGCCGGGTCGTTCCAGTTGGTGATCGTGCCACGGAAGATCTTGGCGATCGTGTCGGCGGTGAGGTTGAGGTCCGTCACGCCCGAGACGTTGAAGGTCACGGCGATCGGGGAGATGTAGACCGGAATGTCGAGCGCGCCGTCGGGGCCGCAGACAGCCTTGGCGGACTCGAGCTCGTCCGTCTTCATGGCGGCGTCGGTGCCGGCGAACTGGCTCGCGCCGGAGATGAAGGTCTTGCGGCCGGCGCCCGAGCCGTCCGGGGAGTACTGGACGGTGACGCCCGGGTTGGCCTGCGTGAAGCCCTGCTTCCACGCATCGATGGCCGAGGACTGGGCGCTCGAACCGGTGCCGGTGAGGGTGCCCGTGACCTTGGGGCCGGACGATGCCGAGCCGGTGTTGGTGGTGCCAGCGGTGTTGTCTGAACCGCAGGCGGACAGCGCGAGCGCGCCAGCTGCGACGACAGCGACGGCCGAGAGGCGGCCGATACGGAGAGCCTTCACGAAGGTGCCCCTTCCAGGGTGGTTGAGTGCGTACGAGCCGTACTGAAGTCGAAGCTAGAGCCGACAGGTGAAGACTCTGCTCGCCGATGGTTAACGGAAAATGAACGACACACCGATTCGGCGTGACGATGGGCCCTATGGCCTTGCCTTCTCCGTCACACCGCACTAATGGAACATCACGCGAGCGGGAGACAACAGGGAGGTGAACTCAGACAGGCTCCCTAGACTGCACCCATGGCTATGTGGGCGGTCGCGCGCGACTACGTCAATGACCTGAGATCCGCGGGCGTCGTCCGCGTCCGCCATTCGCTCAGGCCGGCCGTGAGCATGACCGTGGGTGCAGTGCTCGCCTACTTCATCGCCGAGACCGTCCTCGGACACACCATGCCGATCTTCGCCGCAACGTCGGCCCTCATCTCACTGGGCTTCGGGCGCGATCTCACGGTCCGCAAGGTGCTCGAGGTGGCCGTGGGATGCACGCTCGGGATCGCCGTCGGGGACCTCCTCATGCACGTTCTGGGCGACGGGCTCTGGCAGGCCGCCGTCATCCTCTTCCTCTCGATCATGGTCGCCCGGTTCCTCGACCGCGGGGTGATCTTCGCAACGCAGCTCGGGCTCCAGTCCCTCTTCGTCGTGCTGCTGCCCGCGACGACGGGCGGACCGTTCTCGCGGAGCCTCGACGCCGTCGTCGGCGGTCTCCTGGCCCTCACCCTCACCGCGGTGCTTCCCCGCGACCCACGCGTTGAGCCGCGTCGTGACCTCAAGGGCCTGCTCGAAATGTTCGGCACGATGCTGCGCGAATGCGCCGAGGCCCTCGCGGACGCCGATTCGACCCGCGCATGGCATGCACTGGTCCGCGGCCGGAATTCGCAGTCAACGCTCGATGCGATCAGGGCGAGCCTCAAGTCCTCCTCCGAAGTGGCCCGCATCGCGCCCGCCTACCGACGCCACCGGGGCGAGATCGAGGAGCTCAGCAAGGCGGTCGGGTTCCTCGATCTGGCGATGCGCAACGGGCGCGTCGTCGCGCGCCGGCTGGCGTCGGTGATCAACAACGCCGCCCTGACGCAAGCCGCCGCCGAGAGCATCGCCGAGCTGCTCAACGATACGGCGGACGCCCTCGACAGCGTCGCCGACGGGCTCATCGCCGAACGCCGCGAGGAACGCGCGGCCCAGATGCGCTCGGCGCACCGCGCCCTCGCAGACATTGCCGCACGGGCGCACCCCAAGATCCTGCACGTGGAGCGGCTCGAGGGAGAAGCCCTCGTGGTCCTCCTGCGGCCCATGCTCGTGGACCTTCTCGAGGCCACCGGTGACGACCACGAGGAAGCGGTCGCCGCCCTGCCCAGGATCTGACGGGCCCCGGCGTCCGTGCCGAGAAGTGTCGGCACCCTGCCCTAGCCTTGAGCGCATGGCAACCAAGACCAGCACGCGCAGCACCGCCCGTTCCGGCAAGGCCCCCGGGTACCGATGCGCCGAGTGCGGCTGGACCACGGCAAAGTGGGTGGGCCGGTGCGGCGAGTGTCAGGAGTGGGGAACGGTCGAGGAGGTCGGCGCCGTCGTCGCGCGCACGACGGCGGCCACTTCCGTTCTCGAGCCGGCCCGCCTCATCGCGGACGTCGACGCCACGGACGCCGCGTTCCTGCCTACCGGAGTCGGTGAGCTCGATCGGGTGCTGGGCGGGGGGCTCGTTCCTGGGGCCGTGATCCTCCTCGCGGGCGAGCCAGGCGTGGGCAAGTCAACACTGCTGCTCGACGTCGCCGCGAAGGTCGGTGGCGGGCAGGGGGCGAGCTCAACGGCGCGGGACGTCCTGTACGTGACGGGCGAGGAATCCGCGGCGCAGGTCAAGCTGCGCGCGGAGAGGATCGACGCCGTCGCGCCACGCCTGTTCCTCGCCGCGGAGACGGACCTCTCCCAGGCCCTCGGCAACGTTGAGAAGATCGCGCCGCAGCTGCTCATCGTGGACTCCGTCCAGACCCTCTCGAGCCCCGAGGTGGACGGCAGCCCGGGCGGGGTGTCGCAGGTGCGCGAGGTGGCGGCGTCGATCATCGCGGCGGCGAAGCGGCGGAACATGACCACGCTGCTCGTCGGCCACGTGACCAAGGACGGCTCGATCGCGGGACCGCGGCTGCTCGAGCACCTCGTGGACGTCGTCTGCCAGTTCGAGGGCGAGCGCCATTCGCGGCTGCGGCTCCTGCGTGCCGTCAAGAACCGCTACGGACCCACCGACGAGGTGGGCTGCTTCGATCTGACGGAGACCGGGATCGAGAGCGTCACGGATCCCTCGGGACTCTTCGTGTCCCGGACCAAGGAGCCCGTCTCAGGCACCTGCATCACGGTGACCCTCGAGGGGCGCCGGCCGCTCCTCGCGGAAGTCCAGTCGCTCCTCGCGGAGACCACGGCAGCGCAGCCGCGCCGGGCCACGAGCGGGCTCGACTCGTCGCGCGTCTCGATGCTCCTGGCGGTCCTGCAGCAGCGCGCCGGATGCCTCCTGCACAAGGACGACGCCTACATCGCCACTGTGGGCGGCGTGAAGCTCAGTGAGCCGGCCACCGATCTCGCCGTCGCCCTCGCGGTGGCCTCCGCCAAGACGCGCACGGCGCTCCCCCAGCGGCTCATCGCGTTCGGCGAGGTGGGCCTCGCAGGCGAGGTACGGCCGGTGCCCGGCATCAGCAGACGCATCCAGGAGGCCCACCGCCTGGGGTTCACCCACGCCGTCGTGCCTGCGAGCCCCAACGGCCCAGGCGAGGTGCCCCCAGGGTTCCGGGTGAAAGAGGTGGCCCACGTCGCCGAGGCCCTCGAACTCCTGATCCCAGCCGCCGAGTAGCGCGGGGCCCGGCTCCACGCCCGTCTCCGCCGGTCCCCAAGGCGGCGGATGTGCCCGAATCGTTGCCAAGTTAGGGCCCAGGACCGCGTCGCCTCGCGCGTCGCGCGGATACCATGGGATCCGGTGTCGCGCCACGCGAGGCCCAGGAAAGGGAAACTCTCATGGTTCGGACCCCCGAGGAAGCGCTCAATGCCACCTTGGCTCGGGTCGCACCCGGAACCGCGCTTCGCGACGGCCTCGAACGCATCCTGCGCGGCCGCACCGGTGCCCTCATCGTCCTCGGCTACAACCCGACCGTTGAGTCGATCTGCTCGGGCGGCTTCGAGATCGGGATCGAGTTCTCCCCCACGCGCCTTCGCGAGCTCGCGAAGATGGATGGCGCCATCGTATGCGACAGGGACGCCCGCACGATCGTCAAAGCCGCCGTGCACCTCGTCCCTGACTCGTCGATCGAGACGTTCGAGTCCGGCACGCGTCACCGCACCGCGGAGCGGGTCGCGAAGCAGACCGGCCTCCCGGTCGTCTCGGTGAGCCAGTCCATGCAGATCATCGCGCTCTACGTACAGGGCATCCGACACGTCATCGAGGGCTCCGAGCGGGTGCTCGCGCGCGCCAACCAGGCCCTCGCGACACTCGAGCGCTACCGGGCCAGGCTCGACCAGGTCACCCACTCGCTGTCCGCCCTCGAGATCGAGGCCATGGTCACGGTCCGAGACGTCGCGCAGACGCTCCAGCGGCAGGAAATGGTGCGCCGCATCTCCGAGGAAATCGCCCACTATGTGCTCGAGCTCGGCGACGACGGCCGCCTCCTCGCCCTCCAGCTCGAGGAGCTGATCACCGGCCTGGGGCCGGGCGCGGACGTCGTGATCCGCGACTACGCGGGTGCCGACGTCTCCAACGAGACCATCGATGCCGCCGTCGAGGGGCTCATGGAGCTCACGAGCGTGGACCTCCTGGATCTCAACCGCATCGCCGCGATCCTCGGCTACGCGGGCGGGATCGAGACGCTCGACGCCGTCGTGCACCCCCGCGGGTACCGCCTCATCTCCGGCCTCAAGCCCGTGCCGCGTGCCGTTGCGGACCGCCTCGTGGACCACTTCAACGGGCTCCAGAACCTGATGGCCGCCACCATCGACGACCTCATGACGGTGGACGGCATCGGCGAACAGCGTGCCAGGACCGTGCGCGAAGGGCTCTCCCGGATGGCGGAGACGAGCCTTCTGGACCGCTTCCTCTAGGCGGGATTCCTACTTGAGCTCGAAGACCGCCTTCGAGCTCGTCACCGGTCCGAGCGACGCGGTCATGACGTAGATGCCCGGCTTGGGCTGCGTGGTGACTGCCTTGCATCCCTCGGTGCTGCGGACGCGGTCCCACGGGAAGTTCGCGGTTTCCGAGGCGCCCGCGGCAATGGTCTTGGGGAGGTCCTGAGCGCTCGCCTGGCAGTCCTTCGACGAGAAGACGCGGTCGGTGCCACTCACAACGAGGAACTCCATCTGCGTGGTCCCCACATTGACCTCGCACGGCATCGGATTCCCGTTGGTCACCTTGAGCGTGAAGACGGGCTTCTCCGTGGGGGCGTAGCTCGGCTTGTCGGTGGACGCCGAGACGGTGATGAGGTGCTGGTCGCATGCCGGCGTCGGGGTGGCGGTTGGCGTCGCTGTGGGGTCGGCGCTCGCTCCGGCAGCGCTGGCCGCGGACGACGCCGACGGGTCGGCTCCCGCCGTCGACGTCGCCTTGGAGCTCGGGTCGGAACCGGAGCCTAAAGCAGCCGTGGACAGGGGCGCCGGGCTCTGGGCTACCGAGCCCACCGCCACGACGGCGGTCCAAATGCCCACCCCGAGCACACCAAGGATGAGGACCATGAGGACGAGAACAGCGAGGCGCCGCCTCCGGTACACCGCCGGGCTGACGCGGCGCGTACCCTGCGACCGAGTGCCCGCAGCGCGGCCCCCCGTCGAAGTCCGTGTTCCCGTTCCACCCTTGTCCTGCCCTGCCATGCCTCTAGGCTACGGATCCACAGCCCGCTGAACCCCGCCGCCGCGCCGCTAGAGGCGTGGTCGAATCGCTGAGCCGCTGCTCCGTGACCAGGCTCGTGATCGTCACCGAGACGGTGCCGTTACAGTGGTGCAGACCCACACGGTGACCTCCAGATCGTGACCTCCAGATGGTGACCATCAGAACCTGACTTCCAGAACGTGACCCCCAGAAAGGCTCCCGTGACCGCCACAGCCGCGCCCCGCCGTCGTGCGTCGCAGCGAGCAGCAGCGCCCGCGGCGGCAGCGCCCGCGGCGGCAGCGCTCCCGGACCCCGAGATGCTCGGCAGGCTGCACGCGACGCTCGTCGACTGGTTCGCACGCGAAGCGCGGGACCTGCCGTGGCGGGCCGCTGGCCGGACGCCGTGGGGAGTGCTCGTGAGTGAGGTCATGCTCCAGCAGACGCCCGTGGCCCGCGTGCTGCCAGTGTGGCGGGAATGGATGGAGCGGTGGCCGCATCCCGCGGATCTGGCCGCCGAACCGGCTGGGGAGGCCGTGCGCGCGTGGGGCCGGCTCGGCTATCCGCGCCGGGCGCTCCGGCTGCACGCCGCCGCGACAGTCATCACGTCCGAGCATGGCGGCGAACTGCCAGACACCGAGGAAGGACTCCTTGCGTTGCCCGGCGTCGGCTCGTACACGGCCGCGGCGGTCGCGTCGTTCGCCTTCGGACGCCGGGCCACGGTGGTGGACACGAACATCCGGCGGGTCCACGCGCGGCTCGTCGGCGGCGAGGCCCTTCCGGCCCCGACGCTGACCGCAGCCGAGCAGCGTCGCGCCACGGTGCTGCTGCCCGCCGACCGGGCGCAGTCCGTCGCCTGGAATGCCGCGACGATGGAGCTCGGCGCCATCGTGTGCACGGCCCGATCGCCGCGGTGCGCGGAGTGCCCAGTGTCGGATGCGTGCGCCTGGCTCGCCGCCGGCGAACCACCGCCCACCTACACCCCGCGGGGCCAGGCATGGCACGGGACCGACAGGCAGGTGCGAGGGGCCATCATGGCAGTGCTGCGCGCGGCCCAGCACCCGTTGCAGCGCGATCTGCTCGAACCGCGTGGACCCGAGGACAGTGCCCGTGCAATGCCGGGCTCTGCGGGGTCCACGCGCTCGGCACCCTGCCCAACTCAATATTCCGTGGAAGGTACGGGACCTGTCGGGGAGGCCTTGGCTCGCCTCCACGCGCTGCGTACTGGGCCCGAGCAGCTCGAACGGGCCCTCGCGGGCCTTCTCGCGGACGGCCTCGCGGTTGAGGTCGAGGGATCCCTGCAGCTTCCGTGAGGCGCCAAGCGCTCTGGCAATGTCCTACGCACAAGTACCGGATCTCCGCGAGCACCGGATCTCCGCGCACAAGTACCGGATCTCCGCGGTCGCAACCGATTCGCGGCCACATCGAGACCTCAGCTGTGTTGAGGGAGAGTCCGCCGAGACCTAGGCTCCTCGCATGCATGGGAGGACGCTCCTCGTTGCCGTTTCGGTGGGCATCCTGACGGCAACCCCTCTAGTGGCCTGCCAGGGACCCGTGGCGTGCCCGGCGATCGCGGCGGCCCCCTTCCTCACAATCCACATCACCGAGAACCTCGCGGCGAGGTTGAACCCCCTGTCGGTCACTGCCACGGCCTGCCAGGACAATGGGTGCCATGACGGCCCGCTCGCCCTGACCGAGGAGCAGCCCGCCAGTCCCGCGACCCAGAGTGCGGCGGCAGCGAGTTCATCGACAGGCAAGGTCGGGCGGATCAACATGGGGCTCCTCACCGAGACGCCCATCGACCTCACCGTCGCCGGCCACGACCTCCTCGGCACTGGCATCGGCCCCCACCGCCTCCAATTCGCGCCGAACATTTCCTACCCGTGGGGCTACGGATGTCCGCGCGTCGTCACCGCCGACGCCACGTGGGACACCACTGGACTCCGCCGGTCGGGTCCGTAATGGCCCTGGGCCTGGAGCTCTGCCAAGACGCGGCTCCTACCGGTCTGCGTCCCTCGACACGAAGACCACCACGGCGTCGGCAACCCTCGAGCCACTCGGCCTTGGGGCAGGGTGACTACTCGCGCGCCCGCCCCGGCAGCCACTTGATCATGCGCGTGTTGCCGAGGGTGTTCGGCTTGACCCTCGCGAGGTCGAGGAACTCCGCCACACCTTCGTCCTGCGAGCGCAGCAGCTCCGAGTACACCTCGGGATCCACGCCGGACTGGTCGGCCATCACCTCGAATCCGTGCCGCTCGAAGAAGCGCACCTCGAAGGTGAGGCAGAAGACCCGCTGCACGCCGACGTCGTGCGCATCAGCGAGCAGCCGCTCCACGAGCGCGTGCCCGACGCCGCGGCCCCGCCATGCGTCCGCGGCAGCGAGGGTTCGGATCTCCGCGAGGTCCTCCCACATGACGTGCAACGCGCCGCACCCGATGATCTCGCCGTCCGGAACCTGCGCGACGACGAACTCCTGGATCGCTTCGTAGTACGCCACCGACTCCTTCGAGATGAGGATCCGGCGTTCGGCAAGCGGCGCGACGAGCTGCCGGATCGCCGCGACGTCGCCGGTTCGCGCGCGCCGCAGAGTGAACGGCGGGGCAGCGGTCTCGGTCGGGGCGTGAGTCATGCGCTCAATCCTAGTTCTGCGCACGACGGCGCCGCGGGTCGCCTTCCGCTTGGGTCGGGGCTGCCCCAGGGCGGACAGCCTGCGCCGACCGTCTATGGCGTGTCCTGCGGAGCAATCGGGAGCAACTTCAGCTCGGCACATACCCCATCAGCGTCTTCTAGTTTGTTCGCATCATGTGCGATAGTATCGAATACATATTCGAGAAACCACGTGAACCGAAGGGGGCGGGATGACAGCGACGGCAAGCACGCTCGAGCGGACCCCAGCCGAGCCCTTCTCGTTTGTTTCGCGTGACCGGGCCTCGCTGCACGGTGAACTCTGGATTGATCCGAGCACTTTGGGCACGCCCGAGGGCACCGCCCGGGCACTCAAGGCCCTCGCGGACTTCGATGCCTATAGCGCGGCCATGAAGGCTTTCCTCGTGAACCTCATCGGCCAGCAGATCGCGGAGGAGCCCCTCGAAGGCCGCGGAGGTCAACCCACACGGCTGGGCGGCGAGCTCGCGCACGCGGCCACGGTGTCCGAGGTGGCCCTGCTGCAGAACACGTCCGAAGCGGTGGCTGCCCGAAACGTCAACTTCTCAGACCGGCTCGTCGACACCCATCCGGCAGTGCACGAGGCGCTTTTTGCCGGCGACATCACCGAATCGCACGCGAAGATCATCGTCGAACAGGCGGCGACGCTGCCTGACGAAGCCGCCGAGGCATTCGGTGTAGAGGCGCTGTCGCGTCTCCATACGAGGAAGGGGCATCGGCGCACGCCTGGCGAACTTCGAGGAATCATTCGAGCACTCCGGGAGCGGCTCCACCCCCAGTCCATAGCGAAGCGTCGCGTCCGCGCCCAGGCGGATCGCCGAGTCTGGTTCCAGCCTGAGGAGGACGGCATGTGCACCCTGACCGCCCTGCTCCCGTCTGAGGTTGGCTTCGCCGCCTACAAGCGCCTGGACGCGATCGCCCAAGCTGCCCACGGCGCAGAGGGCGAATACCGGACCAAGCCACAGCTGCGCGCCGACGCCTTGGCACAGGCGCTCCTCGAGACGCAGACTCGCTCCGAGACCGCCTCGAACCCCCAGACCGTCTCGAACCTCGCCGCTGACCCCACGACTGCCGAGGCACTCAGTGGCGGGAGCGAAGGGGGCCTGCGCGAAGGGGGCGGGTGTCCTGCCCCTGTGCGCATCCCGGAGGGCCTGGATGACCTCGTGAAGGCTGAAATTGTCGTCCATATCTCTGTGGCCACACTGCTCGGAGCGTCGGACGATGTTGCCGAGCTCGAAGGATTCGGCGTCATCGACGCCCAGACTGCCCGCGAACTCGCTGCGGCTGCTCCCACATGGCAGCGTCTCTTGACGGACGAGGACGGCGTGCCGGTGCGCCTGGGCCGAACGGCCTATCGGCCCCCAGAAGGGCTCAGACGGTTCGTCCGGTACAGGGACGGTGTATGCGTCGTCCCGGGATGCACCTGCGCGGCCAGGCGCACTGAGATCGACCACACCATCGAATGGCAGGACGGCGGGACTTCCGACGCCGATAACCTTGCGCTGCTGTGCCCCAAGCACCATGCCCTCAAGTCGCTCGCGCTGTTCACCCTCCGCCGCACGGCCGATCAGGCGAATAGCCGCAGGACTGATCAGGCGAATGGCGCGGCGCCGATGAGCGGCGAACTCGTGTGGAAAACCCTCCTGGGATTCGAGCACGTGGCAGGTCCCCTCGAACGAGACCACATCCTGAGCCCACGCACCGTTGAGCTTCCTTCCCCGCCGGAGGCCTCTTCCCTGCCGGAGCCGTCTTCCCTGCCGGAGGCGTCTCGGACCACCGAAGCGAAGTCCTCAGTCGCTTCGGCCAGAGCGGGAGCGACCCCAGCGATCACGCCCCCGGAGGCAGCACTGACTCCAGACGAGGACCTACCCGAGCCCTTGCCGCCCCCGGTGCTGCCTCCGGTCCTGCCCCCGCCGTTCTAAGGTCGAGGCAACGGCGCACTCTGCCAAGCGCTTACAGCCCGAGCTCCTTCGGCAGTTCCCGGGCCTCCCCCAGCACATGCTCGGCGAGGAAGGCTCCTACGACGCCGTACCAGACTTTCGTATGCTGCGGCTTGAGGATCCAGTGGTTCTCGTCCGGGAAATAGAGGAACCGATGCGGGGTCTTCCCGTCATCGTCCGCGGCGAGCTGTGAGGCCGAGAGGAGCTCCCACCAGAGCCGCAGGCCCTCGCCGATCGGCACGCGGTAGTCCTTGTCGCCATGGATCACCAGCATGGGCGTGCGGATCTCGCCGACCGAATGGTGCGGGGAGTTGGCCTGTATCATGGCCTCGTCCATTTCCTTGGCCCAGTACAGCGCCATGTCGGTCGTCGGTCCGAACGAATCGAGCGCCCACAGGCTCGCGTGCGTCACGATGGCCCGGAAGCGGTTGGTGTGGCCCGCCACCCAATTCGCCATGTACCCGCCGAATGATCCGCCCATCGCGGCCGTCCGCCCGGCGTCAAGGTCGTCGCGCTGCAGGGCCGCGTCGGTGATGGCCATTAGGTCCGTGAAGGGTTCAGCGCCCCACTGACCCCAGCCTCTGTCGATGAACCGCTGCCCATAGCCCGTCGACAGCGCTGGGTCCGGGAGCAGGACCGCATAGCCCTGGGCGGCGAGCAGCCACGGGTTCCAGCGCCACGTCCAGGCATTCCACGAGCCGATCGGACCGCCATGAATCCAGAGGAGCAGGGGGTGAGGGGCCTCATGGGTTCCATGCTCGGCGGGCAGCGCGAGCCACGCACGCAGCGGGGTGCCGTCCGACGCAGTCGTCGTGACCTTCTCGAGTCGGCCCGGGATCTCGGGCCGCGCGGCCGGGTTCTGCAGGCGGGTGACCTCGCCCGTGCCGAGGTCGATCCGTATCACCTCGGGCGGGAACAGGTACGAGCTCCTGAGCGCATAGGCGCTCGACCCATCAGGTGAGACGACGACGTCGGTGTACGCGGCGTCGTCGTGCGTCGTCTGTGCCACGGCCCCCGTGGCGACGTCGATGCGGAACACGGGCGAGCGGCCGGCGTCGTCAGCAGTGACGATCAGCGCCGAGCCGTCCGGCAGCCACGCCGCGGGATGCGCCACGCGGTCCCACTCCGGGGCCAGGCGGCGCAGCTGCCCCGTCGAGACATCGAGCAGGTGCAGCTCCGACCGGTAGGCGCTGGTCGGAGTCGTGTGCGGCTCGACCACGACGGCGACAGTACGCCCGTCCGGGCTGACCGGTCCGGCCAGATAGTCCATGCGGTCCTCGGAGAGGAGTATGCGAACGGTGCCCGAGGCGACGTCGACCGCAGCGAGCTCGCTGCGCAGGTCGCCTTTCGCGAGGGCCCTCGCAACGGACGTGTACAGCGTCCGGCCGTCCGGGCTCGCGTGCGCCTCGCCGAAGCGCAGGCCCGCGCCGATGTCCAGGGTGAGGTTCCGCAGCTCGAGTGAGGGCCCCTCGTCCACGGTGCTCGGCTTGCCGGGCTCCGGCTCGGCCTGCGATTTCTCGACCGCGAACAGGCGGGGCTCCCCCGGCCCCAGGTCGGAGTCCCAGTACCGCACCGGATAGGAGGAATGCAGGATCGCCGCGACCTTGCCGTCCTTGCGGGCCTTGCGGCGCGCCTCGTCGTCGGCCTCATCCGTGCTTCCGGCCAGCGTGGAGGCCTGGACGAACGCCGCGTCCGCACTCAGGGCGGTGATGACGCGTTCGACGCCGCCCGCCCGGCTGAGCACGACCCTCGCCTCTCCGCCCGCGGCCGGCAGAAGCCACAGTGCGTTGACCGGGTCCTCGTCCGGCTTCTCGGGGTCGGGCCGGGCCGAGGTGAAGAAGAGGTCGCCGTTCGCAGCGAAGGCGGCGCCAGCCTCCCCCTTGGCGCTGCGCGTGATGCGGCGCGCCGGGACCGCGCCCGTGGAATCGACCTCCCACAGTGCGGTGCGGTACTCAGTGCTCTTGCTGTTGAGCGTCGCCACAGTGGTGACGAGTCGCGCGCCGTCCGGGCTCATCGCGAGCCCGGAGATCCGCGGGATCGCGACGTAGTGGTCGAGATCGTGGAATGGGGTCTCGGGTGCAGGCTCGGCGGCGGTCTCGGGTGCAGGCTCGGCGGCGCTCTCGGCAGTCATGCCCCGATTCAACCCACAATGTGAGGCAAAGCACAGATCCGTTCACTATTGGTGAAACAGTTCTTTCAGAGCTCGCCGAAGCCCGCCTCTACCTGCGCCGTGACAAAACGGACAGCCTTGGCGGCGTCCGGCCCCGCGGCCTCGACCACGAGCTGCTGCCCTTGGCCGGCGCCGAGCGCCATGAGCGCCATGACGGACTGGCCGTCGACGCCGTTGACCGTCACCTGGACGTCGTAAGCGGAGAGCCGCCCCGCGAGGACCGCGGAGGGGCGCGCGTGCAGACCCAGAGGATTCTTGAGTGTCAGGACCGCCGACTCGCTGGGCTCGCTTATCTCCGGCGGCTCCTCCGCCTCCGCCCCTCGCACGGCCTCCTCGGCCGCGCGCACGACCCCGTCGAGCCCCGCTCCGGCCCTCGATGCAACAGCGGCCGCGACGGACCCCTCGACGAGCGCCGCGTCGGCGATGCGGACGCGCGCACGCTGCTCGTCGTCAAGGAACTCGAGCACCGACTCGGCGGTCATGACGGCGGATCCGAGATCTGTCAGGACTACGACGCCCTCCCCCGTGTCTGCAGCCACAATGCCGTCCATGACCTTCTCGAAAGAGGTTCCCACGCCGCCGTCATCCGTCCCGCCCGCAGCCACGAGCGGGACACCCTCGCCCATCTGTGCCGCGACCTCGACGACGCCCTCTGCGAGGCGCGCGCTGTGGGAGACGATGAGCAGCCCGACCGGCGTCACGCCCCAGCCCCTGGTCCACCCGCACCGCTTCCGCTCTCCGCAGCCGTCACCGCCGCGCGCAGGATGAGCGCAGACGACACCGCGCCCGGGTCGAGGTGCCCCGCGCTGCGTTCGCCCAGATAGCTCGCTCGGCCCTTGCGGGCGACGAGCGGCTTGGTCGCCTCGGCACCGGTCTCGGCGGCGTCGGCCGCGGCGACCAGCGCGGCGACCCCGTCCGCCGGGTCCGCAGTGACCGCGGCCTCGGCGGCTGGTGTCCACGCGTCGACCATCGTCTTGTCCCCGGATTGGGCCTTGCCGCGCGCCACGATGCCGTCCCGGCCCGCTGCGAGCATCGCGGCCACGGCTTGCCCGTCCAGCGCATCGCTGTCGGCAACCGCCGTCGAGGCGCGCAGGTAGGCCGTCCCGTAGAGCGGCCCGGCCGCCCCTCCGACCTTGCTCATGAGCATCATGGCCGCCATCTTGAGCGCGGCCGCGACCGAGTCGGGAGACTCGTCGTCGAGCTTCGCGACGATCGCCGTGAAGCCCCGGTCCATGTTCTCGCCATGGTCGCCGTCGCCGATCGCGCGGTCAAGGTCGATGAGCTCTTCGCGGTGCTCGGCGATGACCCGTGCGCTCTCGCGCAGCCAACGCTCGGCCCAAGCCCCGTCAAGCCGCCCGTCAGGCCCCGCCATCAGGCGCCCCACCGCAGAGCCGGAGTGTGCACGGGGGCGTCCCACAGCTCGGTGAGCTCGTCATCAAGCCGCAGCACGGTCACGGAGCAGCCCTGCATCTCAAGCGACGTGATGTAGTTGCCCACCAAGCTCCTCTCCACGGCTACTCCCCGGTCCGCGAGCAGTTGGGCCGCCTTGCGGTACACGATGTACAGCTCGGACAGCGGCGTTCCGCCCATCCCGTTGACGAACAGCAGGGCCTTTTCGCCCGAGCCGATCCCGAGGTCCTCGACCACTGGGGTCAGGAGGTGCTCGGTGAGGGCATCGGCGGGCTCGAGGCCCACACGGTGGCGGCCGGGCTCGCCGTGGATGCCGATGCCAATCTCGATCTCGTCCTCGGCCAAATCGAAGCTCGGCTTGCCCGCATGCGGGACGGTGCAGGGCGTGAGCGCAAGGCCCATCGAGCGGACGTTCGCCACGACCTTGTGGCCCACGGCCTCGACCGCATCGAGCGTGTCGCCCCGCTCCGCCGCGGCACCGGCGATCTTCTCCACGAGCACCGTGCCGGCCACGCCCCGCCGTCCGGCGGTGTACAGCGAGTCCTCGACCGCGACGTCGTCATTGACGAGCACCGTCCGCACCTCGATGCCTTCGGCTGCGCACAGTTCGCCGGCCGTCTCGAAGTTGAGGACGTCGCCCGTGTAGTTCTTCACGATATGCACGACGCCGGCGCCTCCGTCCGCGGCCTGGGTCGCCGGAACGATCTGGTCGGGGGTGGGTGAGGTGAAGACCGGGCCGGGGACTGCGGCGTCGAGCATCCCCTTGCCCACGTAGCCTCCGTGGAGGGGCTCGTGGCCGCTGCCTCCGCCCGAGACAAGGCCCACCTTGCCCGGCACTGCCCCGCCCACGCGGCCGATGAAGATCGGGTCGGTGTGAACGGTCACGAGGTCCGAGTGGGCGAGGCCGAAACCCTCGACCGACTCGTCCACCACCTTCTGGGGATCGTTGATGAGCTTCTTCATATCCGCTCCTTCACACGTCTCTCTCGGACGGTCTGCACGGGTGTTCTTGGAGCGTACCCCGGCGGCGCGGCACAAGGACAGGCCCACTGGGTTTGGCCAGCGCACGCACGATGGCGCCCTGCACCCTGATGGGATGGGGCGCCATGCGCTGTGGTCGCCCGGGAGGACGCCTTGACACCCGCAAGCTTTTGTCTGATGCTTGAACGGAAGTTGGAGGAGGCTACTGTGTCAGATCGACAGTTCGGCGTTGCCCAGGGCGCAGCGTCCCACGGGCGCATCCTCGAACTGATCCGCACGGCAGGAGGCCTCTCCCGCCAGCAACTGCTCTCCGCAACCGGAATGTCTCGGGCAACGCTCTACGAGCGCCTCGACGCACTTGGTCGGGCGGGCTACGTCTACGAAGCGGAAGCACTGGCAGCAACGGGCGGCCGCCGCTCCCGGAACATCCGCTTCGACGATCGCGGGCGCGTCATCCTCGCACTCGCCCTTGGCCAGACGCGGGCCACCGCCAGCGTCGCCGACACCGACGGCTCCGTCCTCCGATCAGTGACCCTTGATCACGACATCGCGGATCCCGCCGAAGACGTGCTCGCGCCGCTCGTCGAGGCCGGACAGTCACTCCTGGCTAGCCGGGAAGCAAGCGAGAGTCTCATCGGAGTCGGAGTTGGCTTCCCGGCGCCGATCGAGGCCGGGACCGGTCGCCTCGTGCATGCGACGACCGTCCCGACATGGCGCGCGGACGCAGCCGTCACCCTACTCGGCGGAACCTGGGACGTCCCCCTCGTAGTGGAAAACGACGCGATGGCCGCCGCGCTCGGTGAACGGTCCGGCGACGACGAGACCCTCGTCTACGTCAAGGTGGGCACCGGAATCGGGTGCGGAATCGTGATCGACGGATCAATCCTGCGAGGCGCGCGCGGCGCCGCTGGCAGCATTGGCCACATCCGGATGGCCCGTGAGGGGCCCATCTGCCGATGCGGGCGCCACGGCTGCCTCGCGGCCTTCAGCTCGGGACTCGCAATTTCACATAATTTCTCCAGCAATCGCCACCTCGGCCTAGATGAAATCCGCGTGGCCGCAGAGCAGGGAGACGAGGAGGTTAATCAAATCCTGCGTTCTGCCGCGGACATTCTCGGAAGCGCCCTCAGCGCCACCATCACCACGATCAATCCACACCGCCTCGTCCTAGGAGGACGAATAGGTTCTCTGCCGGTCTTCATTGACGGCGTCCGTGAAAGAGTGCTCACCGACGTTGTCGAGAGAATATCGGACGGGCTCGCAGTCGATGCGGGGGCTCCTGATGACAGGAGCGCCGTAAGAGGGCTCGCAACCTTGGTCATGCGCAAGGTGTTCGCTCCACAGACGGTCGACGACTCGATATCGAATTCTCTGCAAGCCACTGGGCAAACGGCCTAGCGCGAGTTCTGGTCTCATTCTCACGGTTATTCGACACATGCACTATTGGCATGCCCAAAAAGTCTTCGCGCCGAAGTCGAGCGAATGTTAATGAGAATGTAACCTCAGCGTCGGCCATCGGTTGAACAATTTCTTGACCCTAGCAATGTCGGCAATTCAAGATTGTCTTCGCCCCTGCTGAGTGCCCCCCTGAAGAAACTCCATCCCATCCCCCGCTTGAGCCTTCCGCCAAGCTCACATAGGAGACACACATGAAGTTCACATCCGCGCTGCGGTCCGGCGTGGCCGTGGCCGCGCTGGGGCTCGCCCTGTCAGGCTGCGCCCAGAGCAGTACGGCCGCCAAGACGAACGCCGGCGATGCCGGCGATGCCGGCATCAAGACCGTGAAGGTGTTCATCAGCGGTGACACGAATATCCAGAGCCTGTGGGAGAAGGACCTCGGTCCTGCCTTCGAGAAGGCGAACCCGGGGTACAGGGTCCAGGTGCAGATCGACCTGCACGGCGAGCACGATGCGCAGACGCTCGCCAAGCTCACGAGCTCGGTGGAGCAGAAGAAGGATGCCGACTTCGACCTGGTGGACGGCGGGTTCGTCTCCAAGGCCTCTGGCGCCAGCCTCCTGGAGAAGGTGGACACCTCCTCGGTCAAGGCCCTGGCCGACATCCCAGCGGACGTGGTCAAGGCCGGCGGCCAGGGCGGGATCCCGTACCGCGGGTCCTCGGTCCTGCTCGCGTATGACACGAAGACCGTCGCTGCCCCGCCGAAGACCCTCGACGAGCTCCTCGAATGGATCAAGGCCAACCCGGGCAGGTTCACGTACAACTCCCCGAAGTCCGGCGGATCGGGGGCGGCGTTCGCGGCGACCGTCCTGGACAAGTACGTCCCGGCGGATGCGCGACAGAAGATGACCGTGGGCTACGAGAAGGACCTTGAGTCGACGTGGGATCAGGGCTTCGAGACACTGCGGGGCCTGAACCCGTACGTCTACCAGAAGGGCGTCTACCCGAACGGCAACAAGCAGACCCTCGAGCTGCTGGCCAGCGGCCAGATCTCCATGGCGCCCGTCTGGAGCGACCAGTTCCTCACCGGATCGGCCAACGGCACGATTCCCGCGTCGGTCAAGGCCGCGCAGATCACCGGCCCGTCGTTCACCGGCGGCGCCGCCTACCTCGGCGTCCCCGTGAACAGCCCGAACAAGGAGGCTGCGCTCAGGCTCGCGAACTTCGTCCTGCAGCCCGAGCAGCAGGCGGAGATCGTGAAGGAGATCTCCGGCTACCCGGCCATCTCCATCGGCAGGCTCCCGGCGGACATCAGGGACAGGTTCGCCAATGCGGACACGAACAACCTCCGCAAGGGCTACTTCGACCAGATGTCCAAGGACATGAACAACCTCTGGGACCAGAAGGTCCCCGGCCAGTGACCTCTCAGTCCACCGCGGTCCGGCAGCCGGACCGTCCCGCCCCGTCTCCGCCCGTGCGCTCGGCCTCGGCCCAGCGCGCGGGGGCGGGCCGGGCCGCGGGCTTCGCCATGGCGCTGCCGCCGATCCTCCTCATCGCCCTGTTCATCGGGTTCCCGATCGTCCTGGCGTTCGCCTTCAGCCTCGGCTTCACGGGCGGACTGAACCGGACGATCGCCCTCATCGGCCAGAACGTCCACGAAGCCCAGGGCGGCCCCACGTTCGGCGCCTACGCGGACATGTTCACCAATCCCAGGTTCCTCGGGGACCTCGCGGTCACGGTCATCGTCACCGCGGTGAGCACCGCCGTCGTGATCCTCCTGGCTGCCGGGATCGGCCTGTACCTGAAGTTCAAGGGCGGGGTGGTCGGGAAGGTCCTCTCGGCCCTGGCAGTCATCCCGCTGTTCATCCCCGTGGTCATCGCGTCCTGGGCCATCCTCGGGTTCTACTCGGCGGACGGGTTCCTGCGCAGCGTCGCCGCCCAGCTCGGGGTGGACTTCCCGGTGTGGTCGTTCACGATGGTCACGGTGGTCATCGGCTCGGTGTGGACGTCGCTTCCCTTCGCGACCCTCCTCATCACGTCCGGGCTCCAGTCGGTCCCGCAGGCCATGATCGACTCAGCTCGCGACGCCGGCGCCTCCTTCTGGCGCGTGGTCATCAGCGTTGTGGTGCCGATGGCCGGGGTGCCGATCATCATCGCCACCACGTTCACGGCCATCGGGATCCTGGGATCCTTCACCGTCCCGTACTTCACGGGCCCGAACTCGCCGAACATGCTCGGGGTGGACATGTCCAACTACTTCTCGGCCTTCAACCAGCCCCAGCAGGCCGTCGTCATGGCGTTCGTCGTGTTCGCGATCGCCTCGGGCATCGCCGCAGTCTATGTGTGGGCGAACTTCCGCTCGGCCAGGGAAAGCGGGGCCCTCTGATGCAGAACTCCTCCCCACGCCGTGCCCTCACGGGCACGCTCGTAGTCCTGTTCGCCCTGGCCATGGCCGTGTTCATCATCGGCCCGCTCCTGTGGCTGGCCGTGCGGGCCTTCGCCACGAACTGGACATACCCCAACCTGGCCCCGGACGGGTGGACGTTCAAGTGGTGGGAACTCGTCTTCAGCG
>NZ_JAVFJK010000017.1 GCF_030908215.1 Sinomonas sp. ASV486
CCTCGCCGAATTCACCATCAATCCCACCCGCGGCTACCAGCCCAAAAAACAGAACACCCCCGGTCCGAAGACCGGGGGTGTCAACGATGTCCCGCCACATCCGTAAAGGATGTCCCGCTACATCACAACGCGGAGACGGGGGGATTTGAACCCCCGGTCCAAGTTTCCCCGGACCCTTCATTAGCAGTGAAGTCCATTCGGCCGCTCTGGCACGTCTCCAAGCTGTCGCCAGCCTGACAAGCGTACCCAGAAGGGTAGGGAGACGCAAAAACGGCTCCCCGATCTCTCGTCCGGAGGGGGCTACCGCAGCGTTCCCGTCACTGCGCGCCAGAGGAAGCTCTGGCTGCGGGCCTGGAGCGCCGCGGCCTGCCGGTTGTCTGACGCACCGGCGTGGCCGCCTTCCAGGGCTTCGTGGAACCACACGTTCGGGATGCCCATGGCCTCCATGCGCGCGGCCATCTTGCGTGCCTGCACGGGGCCGACCCGATCGTCTGACGTCGCCGTCCAGATGAACGTGTCCGGGTAGTCCACGCCGTCGCGCAGGCGGTGGTACGGCGAGAACGTCCTGATGAACTCCCACTCTTCTGGCTTGTCGGGGTCGCCGTATTCGGCGATCCACGAGTACCCGGCGGAGAGCTTCGTGTAGCGGCGCATGTCCAGCAGCGGCACCCCGCAGGAGATCGCCCCGAACAGCTCGGGATAGTGCACGAGCATGTTGCCGACGAGGAGCCCGCCGTTGGACCCGCCCGAGCAGCCGAGGTGTTCCGGCGAGGTGACATCGCGGCGGATCAGGTCACGGGCCACGGCGGCGAAATCCTCGTAGGCGCGGTGGCGGTTGGCCTTGAGCGCCGCCTGGTGCCACGCGGGCCCGTACTCGCCGCCGCCACGGATATTCGCGACGACGTACACGCCGCCCTTCTCGAGCCATGACCGACCCACGGTTCCCGAGTACGCGGGAGTGCGCGCGATCTCGAACCCGCCGTAGCCGGAGAGCTGGGTCGGCGCGGTGCCGTCGAGCTCAAGGCCGCGCGGCGAGATCTGGAAGTAGGGCACCTGGGTGCCGTCCGTCGAGGTCGCGAAGTGCTGTTCGACCTCGAATCTCGACTCATCGAAGAACGACGGCGCCCGCTTCACGTCCGTGTGGTCCCCGCCGAGGGTGCCGCGCAGTAGCGTGGTCGGGGTGAGGAACCCGGTCGCGACAAGCCAGTAGTCGTCCCCGCCCTCGGGGTCCTCGTCGTCGACCGCATAGCTCTCGACGAGGTGCAGCGGCGGGCACGCGTCGAGCACGCGAGACGACCACGCGCCGTCGTGCGTGTCGGTTTCCTTCGACCCCCGCTGGGGCGCGGTGAGCACGCGGATCTCGGAAGACACGTCGCGCAGGAGGTTGAGCATGAGGTGGCTCTTCGTCCACGACCACGACTGCAGGGACGTGTGTGCATCCGGTGCGAACAGCACGGTCAGCTCGCGGGAGCCGCCCATGAAGGCCTCGAAGTCGGCCACGAGCAGCGACCCCGCGGCGTAGGTTTCGCCGTTGCCGAGCGTCCAGTCCCGCTGGGGGCGGAACAGGATCCACTCGCGGTGCAGATCCACGTCCACATCGGTGGGAACGGGGATCTGCGCCCATTTCTCGTCCCGCCAGACGGCGTGCTGCACATCGAAGAAGCTCATGCGGTCACTCGCGATGATCCGCTCGAATCCGGGGGTGTCATCGAAGCCGGCGCTGGCCATCATGTGCTCGGCGGGGACCTCGAACATCACTTCGGCGTCGGCGAGGTCGACGCCGCGCGGCAGCTTCCGCACGATCCGCGGGTAGGACGACGTCGTCACGGCGTCCTCCCCGAGCGTCGAGGAGACCAGGAGCGTGTCCGCGTCGAGCCAGTCCACGCCTCCCTTCGCCGCCGGGAGCGAGAAGCCGCCTTCGGCCGTGGAGATGAAGGTGCGGTCCTCGACGTCGTACTCGCGCACCGCTGCCGCGTCGCCGCCGTCGGGGGAGAGGCGCACCATGCAGCGACGCCAGGAGATGCCGTCGGCCGGGCGCAGGAAGCCTGCCCCGCCCCACACCCACTCGGTGCCCTCGGCGGCGGCGAGCGCATCGACGTCGAGCACTGTCTCCCACTCAGGGGCGTCCGTCACGTAGGAGTCCCACCGGGTGCGGCGCCACAGGCCCTTGGGGTGCGTGGCGTCACGCCAGAAGTTGTAGTACCAGTCGCCGCGCTTGGAGACCATGGGGATGCGGTCCGTTGAGTCCATGACCTCGAGGATGCGGGCCTCGAGCTCCGGATAGTCGCCGGTCTCGAGGAGGTCCTCGGTGCGGGCATTCTGCTCTCGGACCCACGCGAGCTGGTCCTCGCCATGGATGTCCTCGAGCCACAGGTTCTCGTCGACGGGCTCGCCTGGAGCGTGGGCGAGGGTGGTCGTGTCTGCGGCGGGGTCTGGCGACTGGGCACTCATGGCGCTATCCTTGCATGCCCCCGACTATGCTCAACCCTATGGTTCGGGGAGGTGTGCTGCGGGTGGCTGTGGTGGGCGGCGGCCCGCGCGGTACCTCCACGGTGGAGCGACTCCTTGCGGTCCACGCCCAGCAGCAGCCGGTCGCGCACGACGCCGCGGGCGCACCTCGCGTCGCTGGCGGCCAGCGGCTCGAGGTCACCGTGTACGACCCGTACAGCCCGGGCCCGGGGAAGGTGTGGCGCACGGAGCAGCCGCGGCTCTTCCTCATGAACACGCAGTCGTTCTACCCGACGCTCATCCCCAGTGAGCCGGGCCTCGCGCCGCCGCTTGCGGGCGGAAGCTTCGACGAGTGGCGCGCCGCGCAGCGCGAGGCCATTGATGCCGGGGCCTGCACCCTGAGCTCCGACGAGCAGGCCGAGCTCAAGGGCCTCGAAGCCCGAGACTTCCCGCCGCGCCCGCTCTACGGGCGGTACCTCACGGATACCTGGGCCGCGCTCCTCGCCGCGGCCCCGACCGGCGTCACCGTGCGCCACGTCGCGGCCGAGGTGGCCCGCGTGGGCCGCACCCCGCACGGGTTCGCCGTGACGTGCGTGAACGGGCGCGCCCAGGAGGCGGACGCCGTCGTACTGGCCCTCGGGCACGTCCCGGCGGGCCTCGGTCGCGAGCAGCAGGCGCTCGCGGCGGCGGCAGGGCGGCTGGGCCTGCACTATTTCCCACCCGCTGCGCCCGCCGACGTCGACTGGGACCAGCTGCCTGCCGGCGAGACGGTCCTCGTCCGCGGGATGGGCCTGAACTTCTTCGACGTGATGGCCGCCCTGACCGAGGGCCGCGGCGGGCGCTTCGCGGAGGGTCCGGATGGGCGCCTCGAGTACACGCCGTCGGGCCGGGAGCCGCGCATCGTCGCGGCCTCCCGCCGTGGCGTGCCCTACCGTGGCAAGGCCGAGCTCGACGCCTACTACGCGCCGTCCGTGCGGCTGCGCTGGTTCACGCGGGCAGCCGCACTGGCCCCGCGCGCGGCCGGCATCCAGCCTTCGTTCGATCAGGACCTCTGGCCTCTCCTTCACCGCGACACCCTGTGGGCGTACTATTCGACGCTCGCGCGGGTCGAGCCCGGTGCCGTCGCCGATGGGTTCCTCGACGAGCTGTCCGCGGCGCTCGCCGTGGAGGGCCCCGGGTGGGAGCAACGGGCCTCGCGCGCGGCGCACGACGGCGTGGTCTCGGCACGGCGGGTCGACCTCCGAGCGCTCGGCTCCCCGCTCGCGGGCTGGCACGCGCACGACCGGGCCGACCTCGACGCCCGCGTCCTCGCGCACCTGGACGAGGACGCCGCCGGATCCGCGCGCGGCGAGGACGATCCGGTCAAGATGGCGATCGCGGCCCTGCACCGAGGCCGCGCCGTCCTTAAGGAGGCCGTCGCGGACGGCGGCATCACCGAAGCCTCGTGGGTCTCGGGGATGCGCGGATGGTTCGAGGGCCTCGTCGAGGGGCTCGCGAGCGGGCCGCCCGCACTTCGGATCCGACAGTTGGCCGCCTTGGTGCGGGCCGGCGTCGTGAGCACCGTGGGGCCGGAGCCGAGGTTCTCGGTCGATCGATCCGGGCCCGCGTTCACCGCGTCCTCGCCGTGGGTCGGCGGCCCGGACGTGCGGGCGCGTTGGCTCGTCGAGGCGCTCGCGCCAGCGAACGTCATTGCGCGGGCCGACTCGTCGCTTGTGGCGGGTCTGCTTGCGGATGGGCTCGTGCGGCCACGGTTCCTGGCTGGAGCCGACGGCGTTCCCCAGCCCGCAAGCGGGCTCGATGTCACGGTGCCGCCGTACCGTGCGCTGGACGTCAACGGACTGCCCGTCGAGGGGCTCTACGTCCTCGGCTTGCAGCTCTCAGCGGTGCAGTGGGGCACGGCGATCGCCGCAGAGGCGCACCCGTTCGCTGCTCCCGGCGAGGCGAACGACGGCGCCCCCTACCCGAGCGGGCAGCGTACCCTCCGGGACGCCGACGCGATCGCGCGGGACATCCTTGGACGTGCAGGGCTGATGCAGGACGCGGGCTGGCCAGAGGGCTGACCAGACGCGGACCGGCGGCCCCTGCGGGCTCGCGCCACACGCTGGTCGAGCCAGCCGGGCGCCGCGCTAGATGAGGCAGGCCTCGTGGGTCTCGCCCGCAGGCACGGCGGGGGAGGCCGCGACGCTGTAGTGCGTGTGGCTGTGGCGGGTCACGAGGATCCCGTGCCCGTTGGCCTGGGCAACAGGACGGACCGTCTCCTCTGCGGCGCTGAGGAGGGAGTCGCGCACGCCAGCGTGCGGGACGGAAACAGTGATGTGGTTGGTCATGGCGAACTCTCTTGTCTGGAAGAGGTCTTCCAGACGTCGCTGCGCTTCTTCCCCCTCGGAAGCGCGGTGGTTGAGTGATACGGGCAAGGCGGCGCGGTAGCGCCTGGCCTTGAGCAGTTGTTAGCACATGATTGTGAGGCCAAAGTCGGCTGGCGCGCAAGGCCCATGGTTGCGCGCCAGTAGCGAGCGGCGGGCGGCATCCACGGGGAGCCGCCCGCCGTCGTCGTGCGGAATGAGGAGCGCCGGCCTCTACGCGTCCGCGCTGCCGTGCTGGATGACCCGGAACGGCGCGCCCATTGGATCGACGAGGACGGCCATGCGCCCGTACGGCGTGTCGACCGCCGGGATGAGCACCGTCGCCCCGAGCGCTGTGGCCGTGGCGACGGTCTCGTCGGTGCTCGCCACGTCCCAGTACACCGTCCAGTGGGCGGGCGCGCCGTCAGGGAGATCCCCGGTGGCGTCGAAGATCCCAGCGCGCTGGTTCTCGCCTTCGCCGAGGGTCGCGTAGCGGAACTCCGGGGTGTCGCTCGTCGTGAAGGTCTTCCAGCCGAGGGCTTCCTGGTAGAACTTCAGGGTCGGCGCGAAGTCGCGTGTGTGGATCTCGAACCACGCGGGCGTGCCAGGCTCGGCGAGGTTCTCGAACCCCGCGTGGCCCGTGCTCTGCCACACGCCGAACGCTGCGCCTCCCGCGTCTGCGTACATGGCCATGTGGCCCTGCTCGGGGACTTCCATGGGCTCCACGAATGTCTGGCCGCCCGCGGATTGGATCTTCTCGGCCGTCTCCCGGATATCGTCCGACTTGAGGTAGACCGTCCAGGCATCCGGGATGGTGGGCTGGTCGGGAGTGGCCTGATCGTCCATCTTCGCCATGAGGCCGGCTACCTGGGCGCCGTCCTTGAACGCGGTGACGTATCCGCCGTAGGTCTCCTGGTCCGCGGTCTCGTAGGTCCAGCCGAAGAGGGCGGTGTAGAAGTCCTTGGCCTTCTCGACGTCGCTGGTCATGAGGTCGGTCCAGCAGGGGGCGCCGGCGATGAGCTCGGGCTTGGGCATTGCTGCTCCTTGAGTTGGGCTTCATGGTGGTGCTTCCAACGCTCAAGACGCTATGCGGAGGCTACGACACTTTTCAAGGATGCAGCCTTGATGGCGAATTCCCGGGCCCTGAAGACAGAGCACCCCCGGCCCTCAACGGGTCCGGGGGTGCCGCGTCGCCGCAGATGCATCGCGCGGAAGGTAAGGGATTTGAACCCTTGGTACGGGGTAACCGCACACTGGTTTTCAAGACCAGCTCCATAGGCCGCTCGGACAACCTTCCTTGTGCTAGTAGTGTTCCATAGGCCAGTGACCTCATGAAATCCAGCTAGGACAGACGCCCCGCAGGGGAGAGGAGCACCGACATGAAGGCCGTCTTCATTACCGAGCCCGGAGGGCCGGAAGTTCTTCAGGTCCGTGACGTCGAGGCGCCCGTTCCAGGGCCCGGCGAGGTGCTCATCGATGTTGTCGCGGCGGGCATCAACCGCGCCGACGTGCAGCAGCGGCGCGGCTTCTACCCCCCTCCGCCCGGAGCGTCTGAGATTCCGGGCCTCGAGGTGTCGGGGCGCATCGCAGGCTTTGGGCCTGACGTGGCGCGGCCGTTCGCGGTCGGTGACAAGGTGGTGGCGCTTCTGGCCGGCGGCGGTTATGCCGAGCAGGTCGTCGTCCCCGCGGAGCAGGTGGTGCGCATCCCGGACGGCGTGGACCTCGTGACCGCCGCGGCGTTACCCGAGACCGCGGCGACCGTGTACTCGAACCTGTTCATGACGGCCCAGCTCCAGCCCGGCGAGATGCTGCTCCTCCACGGGGCCACGGGTGGGATCGGCACTATGGCGGTCCAGATGGCCAAGGCCTTCGGTGCGCGCGTCGCGGCGACAGCGGGCACGGACGAGAAGGTCTCCACGGCCCGGGCGTTCCTCGGCGTCGACGTTGCGATCAACTACAAGGAGCAGGACTTCGTCCAAGCGGTCCGCGACGCAACCGGCGGCCGGGGCGCGGACGTCATTCTCGATGTGGTGGGCGCGAAGTACCTCGAGCGCAACATCGAGGCCCTCGCCACGTACGGCCGGCTTGTGGTGATCGGGCTCCAGGGCGGCGCGAAGGCCGAGCTCAACCTCGGTCTCCTCATGAACAAGCGGGCTGCTGTCATCGCGACGTCACTGCGTCCCCGCCCGATCGAGGAGAAGGGCGCCATCATGTCCGCGGTCAAGGAGCACGTGTGGCCGCTCGTGGCGGACGGCCGAATCAGGCCGCTCGTCGACAAGGCCTTCCCCCTTGCCGAGGTCGGTGCGGCCCACGCGTACTTCGACTCGGGCGAGCACGTGGGCAAGATCCTCCTGACCATCTAGGGCCCGCCGTTCGCGTTCGACGCCGCGTGGTCGCCTCGCTGATGTCACGCTGCACACGCTCGCGACAGTCCAAGACCACTCGATTGGGGATGTTGCGGCATTCCCAGTCCCGTCGTAGCCGACAAGTGCGCCCGAAGCGCGCTTGTCCGCTACAGCGGCACTCCCAGACTCGGCTCAGCCGGCTGACTTCCGCGGACCTGCCCCCGCGGTGGCCCCGGCGGATCCGTGCAGGCGCTAACTCGCGGTGGCCCCGACGGACCCGCGTCGGCGGTGACCCTCGGGGACCTGCTCGCGCGGTGGCCCCGGCGGACCCGCGTCGGCGGTGGCCCTCGGGGGCTGCGCGCGCGGTGGCCCCGGGCGGACCGGCCGACCCGCTCCTGCAGTGGCCCCGGCGGACCTGCTCCCGCGGTGACCCCGGGCGGGCTCGTGAGAGTATGGCCCCATGACTGCACCCGGGAGCGATCACAAGGCTGCGACGCCGGAGAACACCGCCGAGGACAGCGCGGACAAGGCCGCGGAGAACAGCGCCGAGGAACCCGTCGAGGGGATGCCCCTCAATGGCGGCGCGAACCGCGGCCCGACACCGGCAGGCGGCCCCGCGCCGTCGTCCGCCGAGCGCTCGCGGCGCGCGAACCTGCAGGAACTCGTCGACCAGCCGGCCAAGGTGATGCGCATCGGCACGATGATCCGCCAGCTCCTCGAGGAGGTGAAGGGCGCGCCGCTCGACGAGGCCGCGCGCACCCGGCTCGCCGAGATCCACGAGCGCTCCATCGCGGAGCTCGAGGACGGACTCGCCCCGGAGCTCGTGGACGAGCTCCACCGCATCTCGCTGCCGTTCTCCGACGACGTGGTGCCCTCCGAATCGGAACTCCGTGTGGCCCAGGCGCAGCTTGTCGGCTGGCTCGAGGGCCTGTTCCACGGCATCCAGACTGCCATCGCCGCGCAGCAGGCGGCGCACCAGCTTGCGGCCGCGCAGGTCCAGCTGCGCCAGCTTCCGCCGGGCACCATGATCGCCCCCGGCGTGGTCATCGGCCCGAACGGGGAACCGCAGCGCGCGGCCGAGCAGGGCCAGGGCCCTGTGCCGGAGGGCGAGCGGCGCGATCCCGACCATGGCCCGGGACAGTACCTCTGATCGCCACCACCTCGATGGGATTCCTCAAGACCGCGCTCGCGAACCGGCGCGATGACGCCGAACTCGGCAAGGGCGTGTGGCGCCGCGCGCACGACCGCTTCCGCCGGGGCCTCGACCGGTACCACCAGGTCCTCGAGGGGATTGACGACGACGTGCTCTACAGCGAGATGCTCGTGATCGGCGATGGCCTCGCGGAACTCCTCCCACGCGTCCGGGCAGTGTGCGTCGAGGCGCAGCGCCGCGCGCCGAGCGATGCCCTGGACATTCCCGGCCGCTACGCCGGCGTCCATCGAGCCCTGTCCCGCGGGGGCAACGCGCTCGCCACGACAGCCGAGGCCGCCGCAATGCTGCGCCTCGCCGTTGGGCCGGTGCCCATGGGTGCCCTGTCCGTCCAACGCCGTGCCGCCACGGTCCTCGAGCACGTGCGCGAGGCCGAGGAGTTCCTCCGCGCCTGAGGCGGGCGCAGCCGCCTATTCCCGAGTTCGCGCTGCGCGAAGAACTGCATCAAATGCTCCGAAAGCCCTTCCCACGCTCCGCCGTGGTGGAAGGATGGTGGGCATGACTCCCGCACAGACCCTGACATCCCCCGCGCTCACCTTCCTTGATGGCCGCACCATCCCGCAGCTCGGCTACGGCGTGTGGCAGGTCGAGGACGATGTCGCCGAGAAGGTTGTGGGCGAGGCGTTCCGCGTGGGCTACCGCCACATCGACACCGCCGCGATCTACGGCAACGAGTCCGGCGTCGGCCGAGCCATCGCCGCCTCGGGCCTCGCCCGCGAGGACCTCTTCATCACCACCAAGCTCTGGAACGCCGACCAGGGCAGCGGCAACGTCCTCCCCGCGTTCGAGACGTCCCTCGACAAGCTCGGCATCGACTACGTAGACCTGTACCTCATCCACTGGCTCCAGCCGAAGCGCGGCCTCTACGTCGAGACCTGGAAGGAGCTCATCAAGCTCCAGGAGTCCGGCCGCGCCCGTTCCATCGGCGTCTCGAACTTCACCGTCGAGGCGCTTGAGGAGATCGAGCGCGAGACCGGCGTCGTCCCCGTGATCAACCAGGTCGAGACCCACCCGTACTTCCCGCAGGCGGAGCTGCGCGCCTACGAGAAGTCCAAGGGCATCCTGCACGAGTCCTGGTCCCCGCTGGGCCAGGGCAAGGACCTTCTCGCGGACCCCGTTCTCGCGGACATCGCCGAGAACCACGGCGTGAGCATTCCCAACGTGGTGCTCGGCTGGCACCTCGCCGTGGGCAACGTCGTGATCCCGAAATCCGTCACGCCGGAGCGCATGGCCCAGAACTGGACCGCGCTCGCCCTGACGCTCAGCCCCGAGGAGATTGCCGCGATCGACGGACTCGACAAGGGACCGGCCGGCCGCATCGGTGCCAATCCCGCGGTGAGCGACTTCGCCTGACGCACCCCTGCCATTACGTGGGCAGGTCGACACGGTAGACCTGCCCACGCAGCGGGCTCCAGAGGTGCTCGCCGACCGCGCACCTTGGACTCGTCAGCTGACCGCGCGCTCGACGCTGTTCGCGGACGCGCACGCACGACGGCACCGCAGGCCGCCACCCCGAGCACCATCCAGACGACGTAGTCGCCGGCCCTGCCCGAGTGGGTGCGCCTGAGGGCGCGGAGGGCCGGAACCGCGACGGCGAGGACCCGGCGAGCGCCGGCGGGGACCCGATGCCGGTACACGGCCACGGCTGCGAGGCCGAGTGCGAGGGTCGCGGTGACGAACCCCCACACGATCGAGGGGGCGTCCCAGCCCCCGGCGGTCCCCGCCGGACCAACGGGAAGGACCGCCCCGCCGAGCACGGCACCCACGTATCCCGAGCGGTCCATGAACTGGACCGCCGCGGGCTCCGCGTTGGCACTCAAACCCGGGGCAGCCCCCAGCACCAGGCCGGCGCCGAGCAGCGCTGCCACGGGTGCGGACATCGAGAGCGGAACGCGACCGCGGCCGATACTGACCTCGATCTTCTCCTCGTCCCCGCTCATGCCCGCTTCCTCGAGCCCGGCGGGCGGCGGCCCAAGGCCGAGGAAGATTCGCGCACCGACTCGCAGGACGGCGCCTGCGGTCACCGCCGAGACGGCAATCATGAGCACCATGGCCCAGACTGTGCCCGCGTCCGTGAGTGCATGCTCGGTCAGGCCCTTGCCGAGGCCCACGCCGAACGGCGGCGTCCCGGCGAGTGCGAGGGCCGCCACGAGGTACGCCGCTCCGAGCCAAGGTGCGTCACGCCCCCGGCCTTGGAGCGTGAACTCGTCGACGCTTCCGTAGCGATCGAGAATGATCCCGCTGAGCAGGAACAGCGCCCCCTTGACCATCGCGTGGCCTAGCGCGTAGACCGCGAGGCCTGCGAGCGCGGAGCCGGAGGCCGAGCCCAGCGCGATCATGAACACGCCCATGTGCGCGATCGTCGAATACGCGAGCAGCCGCTTGATGTGGCGTTGAAGGAAGCACATCACGGTCCCCACGGCCGCGGTCAGCACGCCGAGGGCGCCGAACAGGACCTGCGCAGCGGAGGCGACGCCAGTGTCGCTGAACACCGCCCAGTAGAGGCGGGCAGTCCCATACAGTCCCAGCTCGACCATGACTCCCGAGAAGAGGACGCAGACGGGGGAGGGAGCGACCGCGTGGGCGTCGTCGAGCCAGAAGTGGAATGGAGACACGGCCCCCTTGACCAGGAATCCGGTGCACACGAGCACGAACGCGACGGCGACGAGCGGGGAGCGGTCGCCGGAGAGCTCGACAGACAGCGCGGCGAGGTTGAGGCTGCCCGTGTGGGCGTACATGAGTGCCACGCCCGTGAGGGAGATGTAGGCCGCGAGGGAGTTGACGATGCCGAAGTTGATCGCGCCGTGCAGGGCTGTCGGGTCCTCGCTCTTGAGGCCCGTGAGCGCGTAGGCCGCGACGCCCATGAGCTCGAAGAACACGAACATCGTGAACACGTCGCCCGCGAAGACGAAGCCCGTCATGCCCGCGAGGAACAGGATCATGAGCCCGTGGAAATGCGTGCTATCCGACGCGAAGTAGCGCCACGAGAACGTCAGGGCGGCGAGCATGAGCACGGCGGCGAGCAGCGCGATTCCCACGCTCAGGCCGTCGCCGACGAGGGCAATGCCGGCGGTGCGGCCGCCGCTCGGCTCCCAGCCCGCCATCCAGTAGACGAGCCGGTCCTTCAGGGCGGACGGGAGCATGACGATCTCGCCGCCCCCGGCCGCAAGCGCCGCACCCATCGCGGCGAGGTCGGCGAAGCGGCGCGGCAGGAACCGGCCGACCGACATGAGCAGCGCCGCCACGAGGACGAGCCCCACCACCAGCACGGCAAGGAGGGAGGCCGTCGGCGCATTGCTTGGCATACTCTCAGCCCTCCAGGGGGCCGAGATGATCGGGGTCGACGACCCTGCGCCGCTTCGCCATCTGGACGACCAGCGCGAGGAGCATTGACGTGACCGCCGCGGACACGACGATGTCGGTCAGGGCGAGGGCCTGGACGACGGGATCGACCACGGGGGTGTCCCTGCCGGTCTGCGCACCGAAGATCGGGGCGACGGCGCCGGACTGGTAGCCGACGGCGATGAGCAGGATGTACGTTGCTGACTGCGCCACGGAAAGGCAGACCACGGCGTGCACGAGGTTTCTGCTTGTCGCCAGGCCCGCGATGCCGAGCAGCATCACGGCACCGGCCACGAAGTACGCGTAGTAGGTCATGCGGCGTCCTCGGCCTCGTTGTCCTGCGGGGGGTTCGGCGCGGCGCGGATGGCGAGCGTCTGGTCGAGGAAGCTCGCGAGGAGCACGACGACGCTGCTCGCGACCGCGATCCCCACCGCCAGGTTGAACAGCGGCACCGTCCCTGCGGAGACGAGGTCGCCGAGGGTTCCGGCGGGCACGACGTTGGCGAAGAGGCGCCCACGCAGCGCGGCGGCGGCGAGCCCGATCGCGCCGAAGAGCACGACGCCGGCCGCCTCCCCGTGCTCGAACCAGTCGACCGGACGTAGCTGGCGGAGGAGCCGGTAGCGGCCGCCCACATAGAGCAGGTGAATGCCCGTGGCGAGGATGATGCCGCCCTGGAATCCGCCACCCGGAGTGATCGCCCCGTGCGTCACGACGTCCACGCCGAGCACGAGGGTGAGCGGAAACAGGAGGTACACCAGGAGGCTCGTCGACTCGAGGATGATTCCGCCGCTGCTCACCGTGCGGCGTCGCTCCCGGTGCACTGGCCGCAGCAGTGCCGCGACCCCTACAACGGCGCAGAACAGGATGGTCTCCTCGCCGAAGGTGTCGAAGCCGCGCTGGTCGAAGTTGATGCTCGCGACCGCGTTCGCTGTGGCATGGTCGAAGGTGCCCGCCACGGCAAGGTCCCGGTACGGGTGCACGCTCGCGCCGAACGCGGGCAGGCCGAGGATCCCGAGGGCCAGCATGGCCCCGAACGCAGTGAGCCCGACTCCGAGCAGGACCAGCCGGACGCGGGGGCTCAATGCTCGCGCTCCGCATCCCGCGACTCGGCGTTGGCACGGATGCTCTCGACCTTCCTGATCGCGAGCACCACGATGAGGGGCACGACGGCGGATCCGACCGCCACTTGGCTGAGCGCGACGTCGGGAGCCTGGAGCACAAGGAACAGGACGGTGAGCAGGACGCCGTAGGCGGAGAGGGCGACCGCCTGCCGCGCTGGCCTGCGGACGAACACGACGATGGCCGCCCCCGCGAGGACAAGGGTCAGGCTCACGGCGATCAGCACGTCGGTGAGGATTCCCTCGCTCATTCCGGCGACCCTCCGACGTCGACCCCGGACTCGGCGGCGACGGCGCGTCCCACGGCCGCCGTGAGCGCAGGCCCGCTGGCCGCGACGACGAGGGCGATCGCCACGACGGTCGCGCTGCCCAGCGAGACACCGAAGGCAAGCACTGCGGCGAGCGAGAAGAGGGGAACCGCGAGCGTTGTCACGGGGGCGAGGAAGTGCAGTCGTGCCAGTGTGGACCGCGCGAAGAGGGCTCCGAACGACGCGTAAGCCACGATCAGCACCGCCGCGCCCGCGCTCACGGATTCGAGGACCATCGTCATGGAGTGGCCTCCGGGTCCGGACTTTCGGGGCGGAGGAGCCGAGTGTAGACGAGGGTGCCCGTCGTGGCGAGCACCGCGAGGACGAGCGCAACGATGAGGTACGAGGATTGGCCCGCGATGGCGGAGAGGCCTACGAGCACCATGGCTCCGCTGGCGTTCAGGAGCGCTAGGCCCACGAGCCGCTGGACTGCGGTCCCGCGGCACGTCAGGACGAGGCCGGGGACCACCCCCACGATGAGGAGTGCGGCGCTGACCGAGGTCCAGAGCACCTCCACGCGCCTACGCCTCGTCCCCTGGTCGGAGCACGCTCTCATCGAGTCCCGGCCATCCGCTGACGAGCGTATGAACTGTGACGGTCCCGACCGAGGGGTCTGAGCCCACCACGACCGAGCCTGGGGTAGCAGAGAGCGAGACGATTCCGCCTGCGCGCCAGCCGGTCTCCCGGGGCCCCTGCCCCCGGGGCATGGACGCTGTGCGCAGGTCCTCGGGCTGGGACCCGCCGAGCCAGCCGGCGAGACGCACCATGTCCGCCATCGCGGCGACGGGAACCGTCGCGGCCCATCTCAGCCACACGCGGCGGGGGCGTGCGCGGAACGGCATGGCGCGGCGCGCGGCACGGGCCAGAATCCCTCCCAGGAGGGCCGCCAGAGCGGCAATGAGGACTTCGACAACCGAGATCGTGGACGCCGTCGCAAGCCAGAACAGCGTCCCCGCAATCGTCCACAGCGTGAGTTCGACGAGGGCCCCCGCGGCGCCCCGCGCCCCGGGAACCCCGAAGAACCTGCGCGTGCCCGGGCCCATGATGGTGGTCACGCTATGCCCATCCTGTGCCCGGAGCAAGGGAAGCGCGCGCCCAGCATCATGGCGCGTCGCTCAATGTACTCAGCGCGCCCGTAGGGCTAGCGTCGGACCATGGATACCGACGACCAGTCACAGAACCGTCTTCCCCACGAGGAGGGCTACGGGAGTCCTACTGCCGAGGAGGAGATGTCGCCGGCCGATCAGCGGGGGCAGGTCCGAGACCGTGAGCAGGACGATGCCGACCACGAGGATGCCGATCAGCCCGACGCCGACGGGCAGCCCGACGGCGCCGAATGGTCCGCCGGGGACGCGCCAGCCCAGCCCGACGGGAAGGCCCCGGCTGACGCTCCGTCCACGGACGCCGAGATCGACGAGGCCAACTCCGATGACTCCTCCCCGCGGGAGTCGTTCTCGTCCGAGTCCGACGAGGAGGGTTCCGGCCTGGCGGACGAGTGACGGGCCCGCACTGGCCCTCTCATATCCGCGGGCCCGCCCAGTCAGCCCGCGCCGCAGGTGAGGCGTCACGCGGTTCCCCGCGCCTCGTTGCTGCGGCCTGTCTGCCGACGGCCGAGCTTGGTCTCATCCTCGAGTTCGAGGCCCTTGGCCTCGGGGAGCAGCGCCTTGACGAACCAGAACGAGAGCGCCGCGAAGAACGCGAAGCCGCCGTAGACGACGCCGAGGCCCAGCGACTGGCTGAGCACCGGGAACAGGAGGGTCACGACGAAGTTGAAGATCCAGTTGAAGGCGGTGGCCACGCCGAGCGCCAGGCCGCGCATCTTGTTGGGGAAGACCTCGCCGAGGACCACCCACATGACCGGTCCCCAAGTGGCCGCAAAGGAGATGACGAATAGGTTCGCCCCCACGAGGGCGACGAGGCCCCACGGTGCCGGGAGCGAGACGTCCTTGCCCGAACCCATGGCATGGGCGAACGCCAGCGCCGCGGCGACGAGTCCCACGAACATTCCGATCGAGCCCGCGAGCAAGAGCTTCTTCCGCCCCACGCGGTCAACGAAGAGGATCGAGACGAAGGTGAGGACGACGTTGATTGTGGCGGTGATGACCGAGGTGGTGAACGAGTCCTGCTGGGTGAATCCGACCGACTGCCACAGCGTGGTGGAGTAGTAGAAGATGGCGTTGATGCCCACGAGCTGTTGGAACGCCGCCATGCCGATTCCGATCCACACGATGGGAGCGAGGCCGAGCGCCGTGCCGCGAAGGTCGTGGTGGCTGGAGTGCCGCTCGTTCTCGATGCTGTCCTCGATCTCCTGGTATCGCTTGGAGACGTTGTCCGAACCCGCCACGAGCCCGATCACCTCGCGGGCCTCGTCGCCCTTGCCCGCCCTGATCAGGAATTGGGGTGACTCGGGGATCCTGAGGGTCAGGAGCCCGTAGACCACCGCTGGGACAACGCCGACCAGCAGCATCCATCGCCATGCGGGAAGGCCCCACCAGAAGTCGCTGCCCGGACCGCCGGCGCCGCGGGCGAGTCCCGCGTCCGAGAGGAGCGCGATGAAGATGCCGACAGTAATGGCGAGCTGCTGGAGGGAGCTCAGTCCGCCGCGGAGCCGCGCCGGTGCGATCTCGCCGATGTAGGCGGGGGCGATCACTGAGGCGATGCCGATCGCGAGGCCTCCGATGATGCGCCACAGCATCAGGTCCCACACAGCGAACGCGAGTCCGGATCCGATTGAGCTGACGATGAACAGTCCGGCGCCGAGCAGCATCACGGGCCGACGCCCCCAGACGTCGGCGAGCTGGCCGGCGAACCACGCTCCGATCGCGCACCCGATGAGGGTGATGGCGACCGCGAGTCCGAGGAACGCCGAGTCGAGGTGGAACGCGGATTGGATCGAGTTCACCGCCCCGTTGATGACCGAGGTGTCGAATCCGAAGAGCAGTCCACCTACCGCAGCCGCTGCTGTGGCTCCGTAGATCCGACGATGCACTGATTTGGCTCCCATGCTCCCGCCCGTCGGACGTGAGCGGCTGATAGGCCCGTGGTGTGCGTGAGCATTCATTGTCCTGGGCTTTCTGTGATCCTTACGCTGTCGGCGCGCTGGCGCCGCGGCGGCCTAATTCTGTACTGGCTGCCCGGTCCAGCCGTTCTTGAAACACTCTGAGCCTGCTGCGTCGATTCGGCCGGCCCCTCCTTCCCCCAGCCCCCACACCCTGCGGGCACGGCGTAGGCTGGCAGGATGAGCCAGGGGCCCGGCGTCGGCCGCTCTTGGGCCTCGAGCCCGGCGATCCGCAAGACGATGCTCGGCAACCGGTCGCGTGACACCGCGCCTGAGCTCAGGGTGCGGCGCGCCGTCCACGCGATGGGCCTGCGGTACCGGGTCGCCTACCGGCCCGAGCCCACCCTGCGGCGAACGGCTGATCTCGTGTTCACGCGGGCCCACGTCGCCGTGTTCATTGACGGCTGTTACTGGCACGGTTGCCCGGACCATTACATCGAGCCCGCGAGCAACGTGGACTACTGGCGGCCCAAGATTGCCCGGAACCGCGAACGCGATGCGGAGACGACGGCCGCGCTCACTCACGCCGGCTGGCGGGTCCTGCGCTTCTGGAGCCACGAGGACCCATACGAGGTAGCGGAACGGATCGCCGCCGAGGTGCGGCTGGCCACCCAGCGAGTCAGTCCGCCGCCAGCGCCATCACACACACCCACTGAGGTTTGGAATACCGTACGGCGGGAAGTGGATTGACATAGTCCGCAGTGCAGTGGCTGCGTCGCCTTCCGACATAACGGAGCCTGCAAATGGGTATTGGTGCATCAGTCTTCCTCCTCGCCATCTTGGCGATTCTCTCCTCCGCGCGTATGCGGAACGTCATTCCCATCGGTGAGTTGTGAGGGTCGGTGTTGCCACATGGATGCCTGGCCCTATCCCCTTCGCGATCCTCATCACCCGCCCCGGAAACGGAGGCCGGTCGCTGTTCTCCTTGAACGCGACGGCACGCTCTTGGAGATCCTCGAACGCGGCAAGCTCGCGGCACGCGGCACGCTCACGGAGGGAGGCCAAGAAGCCGGTGCACTAGTGCGGCCTGCGCGCTCCGCCCCCGCTGCGCGGGAGGCGCTCGACCGGCTCCGCGCGGCGGGGATCCGGATCGGTATCTTCTCGGCCTCGTCCGGGCCGTCGGGGCCTGCGGACGCCGTCCGGACCCGCAGCCTCAATCGGTATGCCGACCGGCTGCTCGGACCGTTCGGTGTCTGGGTCGGATGCACTCACGGACCGGGGGACCGTTGTCCTTGCCGCATGCCCGAGCCGGGGCTCGTGCTGGAAGCCTGCCGGAGGCTCGGCACCACGCCCGGCGGCGCCGTCGTCGTCGGCCACGATGGGGCGTCCATGGAAGCCGCCCGCCGAGCCGGCGCGCGTGGCATTCTCGTCCCCGCATCAGGGACCAGCCGTGCGGAGATCATCGAGGCGCCAGCCGTTGCCGGGGACCTCTGGTCCGTCGTGGTCCTCGTGCTGGGCCGGACGGCGACCCACGCACCGGTGCTGCGGGCCTCGACCACCTCTAGCCCCGGGCTGCGCCAGACCTTCTCCGGTCCGGGGACCTCCTCAGGCCCGGGGCTGCGCGCCCCGAGCCTGCCCGACGCGACCAATCCCGACACAGCTGCCGGATCCGCGGCCCGCGCCGAGATCTGATACGCCACGATCTGATCCGAAGCGAGCGCGCGCCGAAGAGGCCCGTTAGGCCACCCTGAAGGATTCCGCATCGGTGGTTCGGAGCGTGAGCCCATTCCCCGGAGCATCCGGGCACGGCGTGATCGTTCCGCCGCGCGGGTCGGGCGTCCCGTCGAACAGCATGGACTCGAGCCTCACATGGTCGTGAAACCATTCGAGGTGCCGAAGGGACGGCGCGGCCGCCGCCGGAGCGGCTGAGATCGCGGGGGCGCAGTGGCCCGAGAATCCGACCCCGTGGGCGGCGGCCACGGCGGCGACGCGCAGCCAGACCGTGATGCCCCCGCAGCGAGTCACGTCGGCCTGGAGGCAATCGACGGCACCAGCGGCGCACATCCTTTCGGCGTCGGCGAGCCTCGTGAGATATTCACCGGCAGCGACGTCGGCCGCGACACGTTCGCGGACAAACCGCAGCCCGGCGGGGTCCTCGCTCGAGACCGGCTCTTCGAACCAGGCAAACCGCGTCTCGCGGGCGGCCTCGGCGACCCGTACGGCCTGCTTGGGCGTGTAGGCCCCGTTCGCGTCCACGAAGAGCTCGGGTCCGGCGCCGATGGCTTCTCGCGCGAGGATCATGCGTTCGACGTCGCGCGCCTCCCGTGAGCCGCGGTCCTGCCCGATCTTGATCTTCACGCGCGGAATGTCCTGGGCCACCCACCCGGCGAGCTGCTCGGTCATCTGCCGATCCGTGTAGCTCGTGAAACCACCGCTGCCGTAGACGGGAACCTCGGCGCGCGCTGCGCCCAGGAAGGTGTGCAGCGGCAGCCCGGCGAGGCGTGCGGCGAGGTCCCAGAGCGCGCAGTCGACGGCCGACGCCGCGTACGCGCCCGCGCCGGGCTGGCCGGCGTTGCGCAGGACCCGGGACATGGCCTCGGCGCTCGCAGGCACGGCGAAGACGTCCCTCCCGCGGACCGCAGGCTCGAGCAGCGCGGAGACGAGCCCTACGAGCGCCGCGGGCCCGTAGGTGTATCCGACCCCCGTCGCTCCAGCCGCCGAGGCGTTGACGATAACGATCGTCGTCGAGTCCCACGCGAACGTCCCGTCGGCCTCCGGTGCGTCGGTCGGGACGGTGTACGCCGCGGCGGTGACGGCCGAAACGGAGGCTCCCGAACCGACGTCGTGCACGAGGGCGGTCACCGGCGCGTCACTTCCGGTGCCCGGGCAGCAGCTCCTGCGCCTTGATCTTGAGGCCCTCCTTGATGAAGGCCCACGCGTGCTCGTCACCGCGCGCTGCACTCTTGGCCGTGTTGAGCGCTTGCTCGAGCGTCGCGTGGGGCGGGATCGGCGGGACGTCGGGGTCCGTGCGCACGTCCAGGACCGTGGGCCGCGTGGCGGTGAGGGCCTGGTCCCAGGCCGAGCCGAGTGCATCCGGGCTGTCTACGGCTATCGCCCCGAGGCCCAGACTCGCCGCGAAGCCCGCGTAGTCGACGTCGGGAAGTTCCTGCGTCATGGGGATCGTCGGCGAGCCGCTGAACGCGCGCAGCTCCCATGTGACCTGGTTGAGGTCGTTGTTGTGGAGGACCACGACGACGAGCCGCGGGTCCGCCCACTGCTCCCAGTACCGGGAGACGGTGATGAGCTCGGCGAGCCCGTTCATCTGCATCGCGCCGTCACCCTCGAACGCGATGACCGGCCGGTCCGGGTAGGCGAACTTGGCCCCGATGGCGTACGGGACGGCTGGCCCCATGGTCGCGAGATTGCCGGAGAGACTCCCGCGGACGCCAGCGGAGAAGCGGAGCTGGCGTGCGTACCAGTTGGCGGCGCTGCCGGAGTCGGAGGTGACGATCGCGCTCGCGGGCAGCCGGTCGGAGCATTCCGAGAAGACCCGCAGGGGGTTGACGGGGTCCGCCTCGACCATCGCCTCGCTCGCCATGCTGTCCCACCACGTCGTGACCTTGCCCTCGATGTCCTCGCGCCAGCCGCGGTCTTCCTTCCGGACCAGGAGCGGGATGAGAGCACGAAGCGCCTCGCCGGCGTCGGCCACAAGGTTCACCTCGTACGGGTAGCGCAGGCCGATCATGGTGGGGTCAATGTCGATCTGGACGGCGCGGGCCTGCCCGGCCTGGGGCATGAAGTTCGCGTAGGGGAAGCTCGAGCCGATGGTCAGCAGTGTGTCGCAGTCCCGCATCATCTCGTAGCTCGGCCGCGTGCCGAGAAGCCCGATCGAACCGGTCACGAACGGCAGGGTGTCCGGCAGCGAGTCCTTGCCGAGGAGCGCCTTTGCAACGCCGGCGCCGAGGAGCTCGGCCACCTGCTTGACCTCCTCCGCTGCGCCGCGCGCACCCTGGCCGATGAGCATCGCGACCTTCTGGCCCTTGTTGAGGATCTCGGCGGCCCTGCGGACTCCGTCCATGTCCGGGCGCACATCCGGCCACGAGATGCCGAGGCTTGAGGGGACCATCTTCATCTCGTGGCCCGGTGCCGAGTACTCGAGCTCCTGGACGTCCGCGGGGATGATGACGGCGGTCGGCGCGCGTCGCGCGCTCGCAACCCTGATGGCGCGGTCGAGGACATTCGGCAGCTGTTCGGGGACGGTGACCATCTGGACATAGTCCGAGGCGACGTCCTTGAACAGCGAAGTGAGGTCGACTTCCTGCTGGAACGAGCCGCCGATCGAGGTCCGTGCCGCCTGGCCGACGATCGCCACGACGGGGACATGGTCGAGCTTCGCGTCGTAGAGGCCGTTGAGCAGGTGGATCGCCCCCGGACCGGAGGTCGCGAGGCATACGCCTACGCGGCCTGTGAACTTGGCATACCCGACAGCCTCGAAGGCGCTCATCTCCTCGTGCCGGGACTGGACGAACAGCGGCCCGGTCCCGGAGCCGAGCGCCGTGACGATGCCATTGATGCCGTCCCCGGGGTAGCCGAAGACCGTGGTGACGTCCCAGGCCTTGAGTCGTTCGAGGAGGAATTCTGCGACGTTCTGCGAAGCCATGTCAGCTCTCCTTTGCTGGTCGGCGTAGGCCCCCGCGGGCTCCGGCAGCGAGCCGGGCAGCCGTTCTTGCGGCGAGGGCCATGATGGTCAGCGCCGGGTTGGCGCTGCCCTGGGTGGGGAGGATGCTGCCGTCGGTGATGAGGAGGTTCGGTACTGCGAACGTCCGGGAGTCGGCGTCGACCACACCGTGCTGCGGATCTGCGGCCATCCGCGCACCACCCACGAGGTGGGCGTAGCGCTCGATCGTCATGACCTCGCTCGCCCCTGCGGCAGTCATGATCTGTTCCATGGTCTGCCGGGCCGCCGCCATGAGCCGGTGGTCATTGCCGCAGCGGCTGTAGGTCACGTGGGCCACCGGCATCCCTCGGTGGTCCGTCTCGGAATCGAGCGTGACTCGGTTCTCAGGCAGGGGCAGGAACTCGCACAGCGCGCCGAGGCACGCCCAGTGCACGTAGTCGGTCATCCGGCGGCGCAGCTCGGCGCCCCAGTGTCCCTGCGCCGCAACGTGCTCGGCCCACGCGATGGGCAGGGGCGAGACCGTCTGGATCGAGTAGCCGCGCCTGTAGGGCTTGGACGGATCGGTCTCGTAGAACTCCTCGGTGCTCGCCTCGGGCGGCGGCGCCTTGTACATGCGCACCTCTTGGGAGAAGCGCCCGCCGGTCTGCGGCGCGCCCTGCACCATGAGGTAGCGGCCCACGAGGTCGTGGTCGTTGCACAGCCCGTCCGGGAACCGCTGCGAGGCCGAGTTGAGCAGGAGCCGCGGCGTCTCGATCGAGTAGGCGGCGACCGCGACATTGCGTGCGCGCTGGAAGCGTTCGACGCCGTCGCGCACGTAATGCACCCCCGTCGCCAGAGCGGTGCGGGGATCGACGGCGACTCGGGTCACCATGGAGTCAGCGCGGACCTCGGCTCCGTGCGCCAAGGCGTCCGGAACGTGGGTGATGAGCGGCGAGGCCTTCGCATCGACCTTGCACCCCTGGAGGCAGAAGCCACGGTAGATGCAGTGCCGGCGATGCCCGAACCGGCCGTTCGAGATCGCGACCGGGCCCACGCGCGCCTCGATCCCGCAGGCACGGGCCCCGCGGAGGAACACCTCGCCGTTGCCGCCCACGGGGTGCGGGCTGTGGGGGTAGCGGTGGGGGTCGCCCCAAGGCCAGTCCTGGCCCGCTACGGGCAGTTCTTCCTCAATGTCCTCGTAATGCGGCCGGAGGTCCTCGTAGGCGAGAGGCCAGTCGGCGCCAACTCCGTCGAGGGTCTCGGTGCGGAAGTCGCTGGGGTGGAAGCGCGGCGTGTAGCCCGCGAAGTGGACCATCGAGCCGCCTACGCCGCGTCCCGAGTTGTTCGAGCCGAGCGGGATCGGATCGTCGCCGTCGATCACGCGGGGCTCGGTCCAGTAGAGCTTGTGGGATCCTGCCTCGTCGCTCACCCAGTCCCGGTCCGGCTCCCAGAACGGTCCGGCTTCGAGCACGACGACGCTCCATCCTGCCCGGGCGAGGCGCTGGGCGAGAGTTGACCCGCCAGCGCCGCAGCCGACGATCACGAGGTCCACCTCGTCGTCGTCCGAATGGTGCTTCATGCTCTGCGCGACGTCCGGAGCCGCCAGGGGCAGGAGCCATGCGGATTCGTTGCGGCCTCGCACCGCACGCAGCGAGCTCACGCTGTTCCGCCCGCAGCCTCGCCGGGACGTGCGTCCCGTACTTCGAAGCGCTCGCGGCGGTCGAGGCCCAGATTCCCGTATCCGCGCGGGTAGGCCGGGCCGGGGAAGCCTATCTCGTCCCACGCGTGCGGCGACGAGTAGAAGGCCGTGCATCCGTAGCGCAGCCACAGGTTCCAGAGATGGCCTGCGGGGAGCCCGTGCCACGAGTCCTGCTCGTCCTTCACTGCAGCGAGGATCGCGTCCTGCTGGACGGACGTGGCATCGGCGAACCCGATGCCATAGCGCTCGCGGGCGTCCTCGTCGAGGTGGCGGACCGAGCGGCGCCACACCTCGCCGTCCTCCGGGAGATCTGCATAGTGCCACCCGTCGGTCTCGCCCAAGGCGAGCCGGGCGTCAACGAGGTTCACAAGGGGCACTCGCGGTTCGCCCTCCTGCCCAAGGAGCCTGTCGAGGAGTGCTGCGGCGATGCACTCCTCCGGGGCTGTGAAGAAGGCGACCTCGGGCGGCCGGTCGACGCGGGAGAGGACGAGGGCAGTCGTCGCCTCGTCCCAGTGGTCCTGCTGCTCGAGCGAGCTCTGCCCCGGGAACCTGCGTGCGCCGTCGGGCGCGGGAGCCGGCAGACTCATGGCTCCCGCCTCAGCACGGACGCGAGCAGCCCCATCCCGCCCACGAGCGTCACCAGCAGTGGGGCGAGCAGGGGTGGCCCTACCTCCGCGTTGTAGCGGAACTCCTTGAACCCTCCGGGGCGCTGGGCGATCCCTCGGAGGTGGAGGTAGGTGCCCTGGAGCCCGTTGGCAATGATGGCCGCGCTCGCGAGGGGGAGGGCAGTGTGGGCCATCCGGGCGCTCGCCACGCCGGCGACCCCCGCCGCCGCGCCGATCGGGCCCAGCACGACAGGCGCCCACATCCACGGGTTCCCGAAGCTTGCACGGTCGTGTTCGAGGTAGATCTCCGCGGCCGTGACAAGGGCTCCAGCGGCGGTGAGGCCGGAGAGGGTGCGTTCGAACCGGCCCGTCTCGACGTTGCGGACGAGCCTCTGGATGCCGTGTACGGTGGATGTCTTGTGCAGGGTCATGCCGGCGAGACCTTCGAACGGCGTGTCACCGCGCCTGTCCCGAATGTGAGGATGCGCATGGGCGTCTTCCTTCCGTCGCAGACCGGGGTGGCCTCCCGGTCTTCTCCTCAGGGGGCCCTACCCGTCGCAGCGCGGTCTGAAACGCCTCCCACGGACTCAGGTGTCCATCCGCCGCCGGAGCCGGTCGAGCAGTCTGGACAGCAGCCGAGACACTTGCATCTGGCTTACGCCGAGCGTCCGGGCGATCTCGTCCTGAGTCATTCCGCGGAAGAACCGCAAGTAGATCAGCGTCTTCTCGTACTCTGTCGTGTCCGCGAGTGCGCCCGAAAGCACGTCCATCTCCTCGACGTGCCCATACGCAGGGTCCTCGGATCCGATGACCGCCTTTGTCTGACGGCTCTCGCTCGGGTCCCCAGACGGCTCGCCGTCGTCGATCGGCACACCGACCATTGCGGCGCTCGCGAGCTGGGCCTCGGCCACTTGGGCGATGGAGATCCCCCCTGCCTCGCTCAGTTCGGCAGCCGATGGATCCCGCCCGTATTCCTGAGTGAGCCGTCCGCGCAGCGCGTTGACCTTCAGCCGGAGGTCCTGGAGCGACCGCGGTGGCCGCACTGTCCATGACTGGTCACGAACGTAGCGCTTGAGCTCGCCGGTGATCGTCGGGACCGCGTACTGGACGAATCCCGGGCCGCCGTCCTCCCGGTACCTCTGGGCGGCTTTGACGAGCCCCAGGCGTGCGACCTGGCGCAGGTCTTCCTGATCGTGGCCCGTGCGCCGGAAGCGCCGGGCGAGGGCATCGGCGAGGCCCAGGTATTCCACGACGAGCGCTTGCCGTGGCGGGCTCTGAGCTGACGTCTCAGCCCCGATCATGGGCCGAGTCCTCCGGCCCGGCGTCGGCCAACGCGAACAGCGGGTGGGCCGCGGCGCCAGTGACCCGGAGATCGCCTCCGAGGAGCAGGGCCTGCCGGCGAACCGCCGCAAGGATCTCTGCCCCCGCAGCCTCGACGGCCTCGACGCCAGAGAGGTCGACCAACAGCATTGATCCCGGGCCGAGGGCCGCAAGGAGCCGGTGGAGGACCTCGTTGCCCGTCCCCGCATCGAGCCGTCCCTGAAGCCGAACGGTGGTTTGCCGGGCCTCCGCACCGGGTGCCGGTGCGGAATCTTCTCTCCGAATCATGGTCCCTCCTTCTCACACCGGCGGGATCGCCAGCCCTCGGTACGCTACGGGGATTCGGGGTCCGTTTATTCACCCCTGGGGGTGTATTTATAGGAGCCGCTGGTGGGACCATGAAGGTATGCGGGTTGCGTTGGTCAACGACTACGAGGTGGTGGTGCGAGGCGTGGCCTCGATGCTGCGGACCTACAGGGCGGAGGTCGAGGTCGTGGAACTCGATCTGCGGGAGGACGTGGGGCTGCCGGTCGACATCACGCTCTATGACACGTTCGCGAGCCCCCAGGGCGACCGCCCGAACGTGCACCGCCTGTCACTGAATCCTCGCGCGGGCAAGGTCGTCGTCTACTCGTGGAACATGAATCCGGGCCTGGTAGCAGCAGCGCTCGCCAACGGAGCAAGCGCGTATCTCTCCAAGGCACTCTCGGCCCGGCAGTTGGTGGACGCGCTGAAGGCGGTATACAGCGGCGAGCACGCCCAGTTGATCAAGCCGAAGAAGGCGGTCACGGTGGTGGGCGGAGACTGGCCCGGCAGGGAAGAGGGCCTCACCCAGAGGGAAGCCGAAGTCCTCGCTCTGATCACCCAGGGGCTCAGCAACGCCGAGATCGTCGAACAGACGCTCCTGTCGATCAACTCCGTCAAGACGTACATCCGCAGCTGCTACCGCCGCATCGGCGTGACCAACCGGGCCAACGCGATCCTCTGGGGGATCGAGCATGGCTTCCGGCCAGACAGGGGACAGATTCGGCACCCGAGGGCATAGTTCCCCACTCCGACGGGCCTACGCTCCGGCCAGCGGTTCGTCGCTCGAGGGCGTGCCGAGCTCAAGCGCCATCGCGGCGTTGATAAGACCGAAATGGCTGAAGGCCTGCGGTGTGTTTCCCAGCTGCCGATTCTCGTTCGGGTCGTACTCTTCGCTGAGCAGGCCCACGTCGTTGCGGAGGCTGATGAGGCGCTCGAAGATCTTCCGGCCCTCTTCGGCACGGCCAATTCCGACGAGCGCGGTCACGAGCCAGAACGAGCATGCGAGGAATACGCCCTCATCGCCCGCCAGTCCGTCCGCACCGGAGGACGTCCGGTATCGCAGGAGAAACCCGTCGACGCTCAGCTCCTGCTGGACGGCCTCGACGGTGCCGACGACGCGCGGGTCGTCGTACGGCAGGAAACCGACCCGGGGGATAAGCAGGAGTGCTGCATCGACCTCCGTTGAGCCATATGACTGGACGAAGTGCGTCCCCGTGGGATCGAGGCCATTGGCGAGGACATCCTCGCGGATCTCGTCCCGCACGCCCCTCCACCTTTCGAGCGGCCCCTTGAGGCCCGAGTCGGTGATCCCCTTGACCATGCGGTCGGCAGCGACCCATGCCATGACCTTCGAGTGCGTGAAGTGCCGCCGCGGGCCCCTCATCTCCCACAGGCTGTTGTCCGGCTGCCTCCACGCTGTGGCGAGGTGATCCATGAGAGCCGTCTGGAGGTCCCAGGCATCATCGCTGCCCAGAGAGTTGCGTGTCAGGGCGAGCACGTCGAGGACCTCGCCCCAGACATCGAGCTGGAGCTGACCCGCGGCGGCGTTGCCGGTTCGCACCGGCGCGGAGTTCTCGTAGCCCGGAAGCCAGTCGAGGGTCGCCTCGGGGAGACGCCGCTTGCCCGTGATCGAGTACATGATCTGCAGGTCCGCGGGATCGCCGGCGACGGCGCGCAGGAGCCATTCGCGCCATGCGACGGCCTCGTCGGTGTAGCCGGTGGCGAGGATCGGTTGGAGCGTGAGTGTCGCGTCCCGCAGCCAGCAGTAGCGGTAATCCCAGTTCCTCTCGTGTCCGATCGACTCGGGGAGCGAGGTCGTGGCGGCCGCGACGATCGCGCCGGTCGGCTCGAACGTGAGGGCCTTGAGCGTGATGAGCGAGCGGACCACCGCGTCCCGGTACATCCCGGAGACCGCGCAGCGCCGGGACCATTCCTCCCAGAACGAGACCGTGCGGTTGAGCGAGGCCTCGGGATCGGGTCGGGGCATGTACGGCTCGTGGCTGGGCCGCCACGTGAGGACGAACGGGACGCGTTCGCCCTCGCGCACTGTGAACGAGCTTCGCGTCCGGAAGTCGTGGCCCCTCAGCGGCGCCTCCGTGCTCAGGTAGGCCGCATCGGGGCCGGCGATCGCGTGCAGGACTCTACCGCGGCGCCGTACCCAGGGCACTACATGGCCGTAGTCGAACCGCAGCGCGAGGTCCATCTCCATGGCGACTTCGCCTCGCAGGCCCTCGACGATCCGGATGATGTCGACGACGTCATCGCGAGGCGGCATGAAGTCGATGAGGCGCACCGCGCCGTCGTCCGTCTCCCACGTCGTCTCCAGCACGAGGGTGTCGGGGAGGTACCGGCGGGATGTGCATTCCCCTGCATCTTCAGGCGCGAGGCGCCACCGCCCGTGGTCCGGGGTCCCGAGGAGCGCGGCGAAGCAGGACGGCGAGTCGAACTGGGGGAGGCAGAGCCAGTCGATCGAGCCGTCGCGGCCCACCAGGGCAGCGGTTTGGAGGTCACCGAGCAGTGCGTAGTCCTCGATCCGCGACATGAGTCGCACCATACCAAGCACTTCCCGGAGGAGGCAGCGGCCGAGCGTGGCGGGTTGGGTATCGAGGATTCGGGTAATGCCAGAGGAAAACCCACCCCACAGGAGGTGCTCGATGAATTCCACTCAGCTCATATGGCTCATCGTCATTGTCGCGATCATCGTCGTCATCGCAGTTATCGCGGCCGTGGTGGTCGGGCGGCGTCGTTCCGAGGCACACCGTGAGAACCTGCGTCAGCGGGCCGACGAGATGCGCTCAGAAGCCGCGCGCCGCGAAATCGAGGTGCGCGACCGGGAAGCGAAGAGCCTGGAGGCTCGGGCTCGGGCGGAGAGGGCTGACGTCGAGGCCGCCCGTCTCCGGCAGGAGGCCCGGGATCGCAGTGAAGGCGCGGCGGACGCCCGCGCGCGGGTCGAGGAGCAACGCCGGAAGGCGGATGAGCTCGACCCCGACCGGAGCAGTGATAGCGATCGCCGGACCGCCGACGACGGCCACACTGCCGCCGACCGTCAGCCTGACCGCCGCGCCGAACACGACCGCGCCGCCGAACACGACCGCGCCGCCGAACACGACCGCGCCGCCGAAAACGACCCTACCTATGACCGCCGTACCGCGGTCGATGGCCGCGCTACTGGCGAGCGTCTGGGTGACCGCCGGGCCGAACACGACCGCGCCGCCGAAGGCGACCCTGCCTATGACCGCCGTACCGCGGACGATGGCAGCGCTACTGGCGAGCGTCTGGGTGACCGCCGCGCCGAACACCACGGCACCCATGCCGCCGACGACGGCACCCATACGGCCGACGACGGCACCCATGAGCGCGACCCTGACCCGAGCGAGACTGGGTCGCGCCGCGACCACCGGTGAGCTTGAACCACGAACGGTGCCTGAGATGACGCGTCGCCGGCGTGCGGCACGCGGCATGTTAGTCCGACGCCGCGCGGGAGCCGAGTTCACCTATTGGGACGGGGACGGCCGGCGAGTCAGCGACCCGGAGACGCTCGCTCGGATCGCGGACTTGGCCGTGCCTCCCGCGTGGCGGAAGGTTCGGATCGCCCGGTCGGGGAGAGCCCGAGTCCAGGCCACCGGAATCGACGCGGCCGGCAGGAAACAGTATGTGTACCACCGGCTCTGGCGCGAGCGGGCGGACGTCCGGAAATTTGATCGTGCCGTGGAGCTCGCCCGCCGGCTGCCGGCCATCCGTCGCGCTGTCACGGAGGATCTCCGAGGTCGCCGCGGAGCCCGCGAGCAGGCCCTCGCGGCCGCGCTGCGGCTCGTGGACCGGGCCGGCTTCCGCGTGGGAAGCAGCCGCTACGCGCGCGAGAACGGCTCGTTCGGCGTGACCAGCCTGCAGCGCCGCCATGTGACGCTTGACGGCGATCTGGTCGCCTTTGACTTCCCCGGAAAGTCTGGTACCCACTGGTACCTCGAGGTCGAGGACGCCGACTTGGCCGCCTATCTCGCCGCGTGCCCTACGGGCACGGCACGGGGCCGGACCATCGGGTTCGACACCGAAACGGGCTTCCAGCCCATCAGCGCTGCCGCCCTGAACGGGTACCTGAGGAGCAAAGCCGGTATCGGGGCGAGCGCCAAGGACCTGAGGACGTGGCGGGGTACGGCAGTCGCGGCTGAGGCCTTGGTTCGGGCAGGCACCCGCGACGCGGACGCAGATTCAGCGTGGCGTGCCGCGGTTGCCGAGGCGGCCGAGTGGCTCCACAACACCCCTGCTGTGGCACGTGGGTCCTACCTCGATCCGCGCCTCCTCCTCGCATACCACGAGGGCCGGATGCCCGCGGGCCACGAGCAGGTTTCCGACGCCGTCCTGGCCGAGCTGCTCGAGTCGACCCCGAGAAAGGGGCCAGGCAGGTGAGGGCAAGCACCCGCGGTGCCGAGACACCGAAAACTGCCGCGAGGGAGGTCCAGCCTCTACGTTGGCACCGGCCAGTGCCGCCCTCCACGTCGGCAGGGGTCGAGGCCGCCCCGCGGACGAATCACAACACTTTCGGTTACTTCGATACGCCGAGCGCCAGTGAAGCTGTCGTTTGGGGCATTGAAGCAAGAGCGCGCTCGTGCCTACGGTGGATGAGGAATCGAGCAGCTGGCCATTGGAACATCCGCTATGTACAGCTGACATCGGAGTTGATAGTCATTATGGTCCAGTCGGCGCGATTAGGAAGGCGCCGTGTGCTCGTCACGGGAGAGGACACCGAACTCGCCACGAGGATCGGTGCCGTGCTTGAGCACGCAGGCGCTGTTGTCCAAAGGATCCACAGCACCCCCACCCACGAGCCATCTGGCATGTCCGAGGCCGATGCTGCAGTGCGTGAGCTCGGCGGCCTCGATGTGCTCGTGAATATTGGGCCCGCGTCCCTCCCCGGGGACAACCCAGACCCGGACCGCCGGTCGCCCGAGGTCGAGAGAGCCCTCGAATGGTCGATGGAACGTCTCCTCACCACCACCGAGGCAGCCTTGGCCGCTATGACGGCGGGGGCGAGCATCATCAATGTGGTCTCGCTCTCCGTCCGCACGCTGACGTCCGCGCACCTTGCGCTCGCGGCCGCTGTCGTCGACACGACTCAGGACTTGGCCGCGTTCCTCGCCGAGCGGGGTATCAGGGCGAACGTGGTGTTGGGCGGTCCTTCCCTCGAACCCGCTGTCGAGGCCGCGCTTCACACACACGACGACGGCGACTCTGCCGCCGGTGCCGCGCAGTTCGATGCACTCGTCTACCTCGCGTCCGAGAGCTCGCGATACGTCTCGGGATCGGTGATATCGGTGACACGCACGGCTGACTCTCCCGGGCCGTGCCCCGCGGAAGGGGTCGCCTAGCAGACCGATACGGCCACTGCTCCCACCCCCAGCGAGGAGGACTCGCATGACGTACGTTCAGCAACAGCAGGACATCCTGCCCACCACGCCTTTCGACCTGACCTTGGTCGGCACTCCAAGCGGGACGCCGACAACATCGCCGATGGTTTCCCAGCGCCGCACCGTGGCGCCCCTCGCGGCCGTGATGACACGGACCGCCGGCAAGCTCGCCATCGAGTACCTTGGAGTCGCCGACGCGCTCGCGCGGCGGTTTCGATGCGCTGGACACGATCCGGACGACCTGCGGCAGGTAGCGCGACTTGGCCTTGTCAAGGCCGCCCACCGGTACCGTGAATCGCTTGGCCACGGATTCGTGCCGTACGCGGTCCCGACGATCACGGGAGAGCTCAAGCGGTACCTGCGCGATCAGTCGTGGGTGGTCCGGCCCCCGCGGGGCCTCCAGGAGCTCAGACTCAAGGTCAACGCCCTGCGGCCGAAGCTCGCGCAGGAGCTCGGCCACGATCCCTCTACAGCGGAGCTCAGTACCGCCGCGGGGATCTCCGCGAGCGACGTGGCCGAGGCCCAGATTGCGGATGCCGCGATGGTGGGTCGGCCTGTCGAGCACGGGGACATCTCCGATAACCCCGAGGAACGCCGCATCACCGTGATTCTGGGCAGCAAGGATCCCGGGTACGAGCGGGTCGAGCAGTTGGATGACCTTGCAGAGGCGCTCTCCGACGCCTCAAACGCGGACAAGCGGCTGCTCAGCTTGCGCTTCGTCGACGAGATGACCCAAACCGAGATTGCCCACGAACTCGGCGTGAGCCAGATGCAGGTTTCACGCCTGCTCGGGCGGCTCCTTGGCCGGTTGCGCCGCCGGATGGCCGCTTAGAAGAAGTGTGAACGGCACTGCAGGGGGAAACAGGATGTGCGGACCCACATCCTGTCCAGGGCCCCAGACGAAAGGAGTGCCGTCATGCCGGAACAGAAGACCCCTCCGAGCATCAAGGATCCGGAGATGTATGAGGAGCTGCGCGCCGACGGTGCTTCCAAGGAGAAGGCTGCCCGGATCTCGAACGCGGCTGCCAAGGAGGGCCGAGGCAGGGTGGGGCGCCGCGGCGGAAAGGCCGAGGACTACGAGGACCGCACGGTGGATGAGCTCCGTGACCGCGCGAAGGAGCTAGGACTGAAGGGCTACTCGTCGATGCGCAAGAGCGAGCTCATCGATGCCATCCGAAACCACTGATCGGTCGGCCGAACGGTACGCGCTCCGCCACCGGCGCGAGACGTATGCCGAGAAGCTGGACCGCAACTGGGCAGAGATCCTCCAGGAGCTCCGCATCCTCCAGACGGGGCTGCAGCTGGTCGCCGGCTTCCTGCTCACGCTGCCCTTCCAGAGCCGCTTCACCGTTTTGGACGACTACTCGCGGACGGTCTATCTGAGCATGGTGGCCACGTCAGCTGTGGCGCTGCTGGTGGTGCTCACTCCCCTGAGCGTGCATCGCTGGCTGTTCCGCAAGCAGGTGAAGGACCGTCTGGTTGCCAGCGGCGCGTGGGCGGCCAAGGTCGCCCTCGGGCTTGCGGCGGTGCTCATCGTAGGGACCTCTGCGCTCATCTTCGACGTTGTCCTGGGGCGCTGGCAGTCGTGGGTGGCCGGGGGATGCCTAGGGCTCCTGTGCATCGTCATGTTCCTTGCCGTTCCCGCTGCGATAACGCGAATCCCCGAGCCTGCCGAACTTCCTGAGACGGAGGCCGTGACCGAGGACCACGCAGCCACAGGGCACGGACGCACGGCACCGTGACCCTGTGCTGCATGATGCCGCATTCAGGTCAAAAAACGACTCGCCGGCTATTGTGCTTGATTTGCACGGCACTCTACGGTAAGGGCGTGTCCCGCAGAGATGGTCGGAGGCGGGGTGCGCGTCGATCGACAGGAGAGGGCAATGGCAGAGAACGCAGCCAAGGCTGGGCGTCGCGGTGGAGCTGTGGTGCGGTACGAGGACCGCACGGTCATGCAGCTGCGTGCCCGGGCGAAGCAGGTCGGAATGCACGGGTATTCATCGATGCGGAAGGCCGACCTGATCGCGGCACTCCGCAAGCACTGACGCTCACTCGCTGAGCCTCAGGCACTGAGGGCCGGGCACCGACGATTGGTCGCTGGTGGCCCGGCCTTCGTGCGTCCGCGCGGCACTGGCCTAAGTCCCTAGCTGGCCCCCGTCGGCTGCCGTACGCTCGGCCCCATGGCTGAAGCATCTGAATCCTCCCCCCGCGACGGCGGCATCGTGGTCGGCGTCGATGGGTCTCCTCTCTCCATCGCTGCCCTGCATTGGGCAGCGCGCCTCGAATCGACCGTGGGTGGCCCGATCCGGGCCATTGCAGCGTGGCACCCGCCGACGAACGGGGTCGCGTTCGCGCCCTACACGGGCGTCGAGTGGAATCCGGAGGATGACGCGCGGGAGATCCTGGAGACTGCACTCACCGAAGCGTTCGGCGACGAGCGCCCCGAGGCCCTCACCGCGAAGGTCGTCGAGGGCTTTCCGGCCAAGGTCCTCATCGATGCGAGCCGCGGTGCCTCGATGGTGCTGGTGGGGTCCAGAGGTCTCGGCGGGTTCATGGGACTGCTGCTCGGGTCGGTGAGTCGCGCCGTCGCGGAGCACGCACAGTGCCCAGTGATGGTGGTCCACGCTCCCGGCGACGCGGAGAAGGCCGGTCCGCAGGAGTGAGCTATGCGCCCGAGGGTCCTTGTGCCCTTTACAGGGTGCATTCTCGGGCGTGTACTGGAATCGGCCAGCGATTCTCGCGCCGGCGCGCAAGCACCGACCAGCACTGACCGAGTCCCCCGGGGGGACCGGGGGTTGAAAGTTGGGAGGAGAGCAAACCATGAAGAAGTGGACGCGCTGGGAGGACTACGTAGCGATCGTAGCCGGCCTGTACGCGGCACTTGCAACGTTGTGGACGACGCAGACCACGTCGTCGACATCGCTCATGCTCGTGTTCGGTGTTCTGCTGGTCGTCTCGGGGGTCACCAATCTGGCCATGCCGAGCACGCCGTGGCTCGAATACGCGCAGTGCGCGTTCGGGGTCCTGCTTTTCGCGTCCCCGTGGATGGGCATGTACACCGCCCACATGGGAGCGTCCTGGACCTCGTGGATCGCTGGCATCATCGCCGCTGGAGCGACAGCCGCAGCCTTCAAACCGGCTATCGACGCTCAGCATCATCGCGTGATGCCTTCGCACTGAGCGAGTCATCTCTTCACATCACACCGGCCGCGGTCCCCTTGGGGCCGCGGCCCTTCCGTGGCCGCATGTTGGTCGCGGGTCTGAGGCAGAGTATGGCATTGGATTGCCGCGACGGCGCGGCCAGAGCACCGTCTGCTTGTTGTCGGTGCGGCCGGAAGGTCCGCAGGAACATCGATCGGAGGCGCTACGCTGATCAGGCTTGCCCCTACTAGCTGGAGAAGAGGGCCATGGCTGATACGACGCCCACCGCGCCCAGACGGCAACTCGCCGAGATCTGGTCGGACGGTCTGGGAAGAGCGGGCATCCGCTCCATCCAGACACTCGCCGTCGGGGCTCTGGTCTGGGCGGTGGTCTGGATCCTGCTCAGAGTCCCGCTCGTCGTCATCCCGGTGTTGATCGCGGCGATCCTTGCCTGTGCCATTGCCCCGCTCGTGGGCTGGCTCCATGCCCACGGATGGCCGCGCGCCTTGGCTGTGCTGACCTCGTTCGTGGCGATCCTCGCCGTGTTCGGCGGGGTCATCACGGCGATCGTGTTCCTCGTCCGGGCTCAGGCCCACGAGCTGGCGGACCGATTCACGGCCGGCTTCGAACAGCTCCACGCCTTCCTCAACAATGGGCCTGTCCGGATCAGCGACGAGCAGATTACCCAGGCTCGCGACTCAATCCAGCACTTCTTCACCTCGGGCGGCATCGGGGCCGAGGCTCTCACGGGGGCGCGGACCGCGGGCGAGATCGCCACGTCACTCATCCTCATGGCCGTCATTCTGTTCTTCTTCCTCAAGGATGGCAGGCAGATCCTCGAGTTCCTGCTCGGATTCATGCCTCCCGCGCAGCGCGACACGGCCCGTCTGTCCGCGGAGCGCAGCACGGTTGTCCTTGGCGGCTATGTACGCGGCACCGTCCTGATTGCCGCCGCCGACGCGGTCATCGTTTGCACGGGGCTGCTGATCCTGCGTGTTCCACTGGCCCTCCCGCTGGCTGTCTTCGTGTTCATCGGCGGGTTCATCCCGATCCTCGGGGCAACCCTCGCAGGTCTGCTCGCGGTCGGCGTGGCCCTCATCTCGAACGGCCCCGTGACGGCTCTCATCGTCTTGATCGTCGTCCTTGCCGCGAACCAGATCGAGCACCACCTGCTCCAGCCTTTCCTCATGGGCAAGGTCCTCTCGATTCACGGACTCGCGATCATCCTCGCTCTCGCCTCCGGGACGGTCCTCGCCGGCATCATCGGGGCCCTGCTGGCCGTGCCGGTCACCGCGACAGCGTGGACCGTCATCAAGACGTGGACGGGAAGGGACCAGCCTGGGGAAGCCGCGTCTGCCGGGGGAGAAGGGCCCGCCTAGAGGGCAATGCGGGATGCAGAAACCCCTCTCAGTCCCGCTTGAGCGGGTCTGAGAGGGGTTTGTGGAGCCTCCTAGCAGGATCGAACTGCTGACCTTCTCATTACGAGTGAGACGCTCTACCGTCTGAGCTAAGGAGGCATTCCAGTGCTCCGCGAGGCGGAACCACCGGGAAACTACTCTAGTCGAGTCCTCCGCTCGCGGTCAAAACGGTTCAGCCTTCCCGAACGCTTTCCCGAAAGGTGGGTGGCGGCCACCACCCCCAGCGTGGCGGCCGCCGAACACTCAGATACCCGGCCTGCACCGTTATGACGCAAGTTCGTCGAAGTTTGTGGCCCGCCGGTCTCGCAGGCAGTGCGCGCCGCCCGCGCAACAAGCGTGTTCACCCTGTGTACGCGGTGAGTTCAGGCGCACGACGAGCCGGGCTGGGATGCTCGGGAAACCCCGGTCCGGTCCGGGGCCTGCGAGAGGAACGAGGTCCGATCAGTGACGCTCCACCTGCGGTCCGCGCACGAGCGCGAGACGCGTCTAGCCGTGCTGGACATGAACGGCACGACGATGACCGACGGCGGCGCGGCTGAACGCGCCGTCGAGCGCGCCCTGCAGGAGCGCGGCGTGCAGGGGGCCCGGCTCGACGACGCGCTGGTCCGGTCCCGTCGAAGCGCGGGGCTGGACCGCTCCGAACTGTTCGCGACGATCTTCGCGGGCGACGTCGGCGCCGCCCACGCGGCGTCCCGCACCTTCTCTACGGCATACGACGCGATGATCGCCGACGGTGCCATCCGGCCGATTCCCGGTGCCGAGGACACCGTCCATGTGCTGCGCGACCACGGGCTCAAGGTCTGCCTCGTCACGGGCTTCGGCCGCCACACCCAGAACAGCATCCTCGAGGCCCTCGGCTGGATGGGGCTTGCCGATCTCTCGCTGTGTTCAGAGGACGCGGGCCGCGGGCGCCCGTACCCTGACATGATCCTCACTGCCGTCCTGGCCCTGGACGTCGAGGACGTCCGCGATGTCGCGGTCGTCGGCGACACAGTGGCGGACATCACGTCGGGACGCCGGGCCGGAGTCGGTGCAGCCTTCGGCGTGCTCACGGGAGCCAACACCGAAGATGAACTCCGTGCTGCGGAGGCGGACGCCGTCGTGCCCTCGATCGTCGACGTGCCGGGGCTCCTCTGGCCCGTCCGCACGACGGTCCTGAGCTAGTCCCGGCTCAGGGGCGCGCACCGGCTCAGCAGTGCACGCCGTCGGCGGGTGCCTTGTGGTCCACGAGGTATGCGTCGACGTTGCTGTCGACGCACCTCGAGCCGCGCCCGTAGGCCGTGTGGCCCTCGCCCTTCCACGTCAGAAGGGCAGCGTTCCCGAGCTCGTTGCGCAGGTTGCCGGCCCATTCGTACGGCGTGGCCGGGTCTCCCGTCGTGCCGACCACGAGGATCGGGCTATGGCCCGAGTAGTGCGCCGGCGCCGGCGTGCGCACGGGCTGGTAGGGCCAGTCACGGCAGTTCACGCCTCCGTAGGCGAAGAACTCGCCGAGCGTGGGGGAGGCCTGCTTGAGCTCCTCGGCCTCGGCCCGCATCCCGGCCGTCGTCGAGTCGGTGGGGTAGTCGAGGCAGTTGTACGCCGTGAAGGCAAACGAGCTGTTCGAACTGTAGGTGCCGTCCTGCTCGCGGTCTGCGGCGATGTCTGCGAGGCGCAGCATGCCGCTGCCGTCCCCCCGAAGGGCGCCCTTGAGCGCCTGCGTGAGGGCAGGGTAGTTGCTGTCGTTGTACAGGGGCAGGATGAACCCGTTGACGAAGTCGATGCTGTTGACGATCCGGCCGCTGCTCGTGGACATCGGATGGGCGTTTACCGAGGTGAGCAGGGTCTGGATCTGCGCGACGGCGTTGTCTTCCGGACCGGACAGCGGGCAGTCTGACTGGGACACGCACGATCGGACATAGGCGTGGATGGCTGCCTCGAAGGCGCGGGCCTGGCCCAGCGTGATCTCGTGGTTGCCCAACGCCGGGTCCAGCGCGCCGTCGAGCACCATACGGCCCACCCGGTCCGGGAACAGGCCCGCATACGTGGCGCCGAGGAACGTGCCGTAGGAGTAGCCGAGGTAGTCGAGCTGCACCTGCCGGGCAGCGGCGGCGCGGATGACGTCCACGTCCTTCGCGGCGCTGATCGTGTCGGTGTGGGCGAGCATCGGTCCGGTATTCGCGACACACGCGTCGATGAGCTGCTTCTGCTGTGCGAACTCTTCCTGCAGGCCGGCATCGGTCTCGGGGTCCGCCGTGACCTGCCGGAGCGCGTCCCGCTGGGTGTCGTTGAGGCAGGTGACCGGGGCGGAGCGCTTGACGCCGCGTGGGTCGAACCCGACAACGCTGTATGCGTCGAGCAGCTTGGCCGAGAACATGGTCTGCACTGAGTCCTTGACCAGGTCATACCCCGAGCCGCCCGGCCCGCCCGGGTTGACCAGGAGGCTTGCTTTCGCGTTGCGGCCCGTGAGGCGGATGAGGGCCAGTTTTGCCGTGTCAGCCGAAGGCTTCGCATAGTCGACCGGGACCTCAACGGTCGCGCACTCGAACTTGCCGCCCTCGCACGGCGACCACTGCACCGGCTGCGTGTAGAACCGCTCGAGTCCCGCGGGAGCTCCCTGGGTGGCCGCCGCATCACCGCTCGGCTGGGACGCGCTCCCGGTGGACGGCGTGCATCCCGTGAGCACAAGGAGTGCGGAGACCAGTGCTGCCAGCACAGGGCCGAGCATCGAGCCCGGCCGGGGCCGCGGGGAAGCAGGGGTCGTCACAGGTCTCCTCGGAGCAGGGCCACGGCCATCGCCTCGACCGCGAGAAGCGGAGCGACGTTCGTGGTGGTGATGCGCTGGCGGGTGGTGTTGATGGCATCCATCCGGGCCAGCGTGGCCTCAGGGGTGGACGTCTCGGCAAACTGGCGGATCTCGGCGCCGAGATCGGCGTTGACCGGCTCGACGCCGCCGTCGAGCTGGACCATGAGCACGTCCCGGTAGAACGAGAGGAGGTCCGTGAGCGTCCGGTCCAGGGAATCGGTCACCGAGCGCTTGGCTCGGCGCTTCTGATCGTCCTCGAGCTGGCGCAGCTGTGACCGCAGGGAGGGCGGGAGCCTGTCACCCTCGGCGACTCCCAGAGTCTCGAGGAGCCTGGCGCGTTCTGCGGCGTCACGCTCGTCGTTGGACGCGGTCGCCTCATCCGTGGCAATCGTGACGAGCTTCTCTGCGAGGGCCACGGCCTGGGAGACGGTCCCGAGCGCGAGCGGCGCGCGGACCGTCTCGGAACGGCGCTCCCTGGCCGCGGTATCGTGCGCGAGTCTGCGGGCTATCCCGATGTGGCTCTGGGCGGCGCGTGCCGCCTCGAGCGCGAGGGCGGGGTCGGCGCCGTCGCGCTCCACGAGCAGGTCAGCGACGTCCTGCACCGGGGGGAGCCGCAGTCCGACGGGCCGGCAGCGTGAACGGATCGTCACGAGCACGTCGGCGGGCGAGGGTGCGCACAGCATCCACACCGTGCGCGGCGTGGGCTCCTCGATCGCCTTGAGCAGCACGTTCGTGGTGCGTTCCGCCATGCGGTCGGCGTCCTCGACCACGATGATGCGGTACCGGCCCGTCTGTGGCCGGTCGCCGGCCTTGGCGACCATCTCGCGGGCCTCGTCGATCGTGATCGTGACCTTCTCGGTGCGCACGAACTCGACATCCGGGTGGGTCTCCGTGAGTACGGCATGGCAGCTCGGGCACACGCCGCAGCCGCGCGCCGTGACGTCGTCGACCTCGCAGTTGAGGGCTGCCGCGAACGCCTTGGCGGCCGTCGACCGGCCGGAACCGGGCGGCCCCGTGAACAGCCATGCGTGCGTGAGGCCTTCTCCTGCGGCCGCCCGGCGCAGCTGTTCGACCACGGGCGCTTGGCCGCGCAGATCGTCCCAGACGGTCACGCGCGGGTCCCGTCTCCCGCGCGCAGCACCGAGCGGACGCCCTCGGCCACGGCCGAGGCGAGCTCGCCGGCGGGCCGTGCGGCGTCGAGCACGAGGGACGACGCCGGGTGCGCCGCGGCGAGCTCGAGGAAGGCCTCGCGGACGCTGTGGTGGAAATCGTCCGGCTCTGACTCGAGGCGATCCTCGGCAGCGTCTCCGGCGGTGCGGCGGGCGCGTCCCTGCGCCGCGTCGAGGTCCAGCACCACTGTCAGGTCCGGCCACAGTCCCTCGGTAGCCCAGTCGTTGAGCCCGCGGACCTCTTCGGCGCCGAGCCCCCGCGCGACGCCCTGGTAGACGATGGAGGAGCCGATGTAGCGGTCCGTGATCACGACGGCGCCCCTCGCCAGTGCGGGCCGGATCGCCTGCGCGACGTGGGCGGCCCGTGCGGCAGCGAAGATGAGGGCCTCGGTGCGGGAATCGATCTCGCCATGCCCGTGCTCGAGCACGAGGGCACGGAGCTTCTCTCCGATGTCCGTCCCGCCGGGTTCCCTCGTGAGCAGGACCTCGCGGCCCTCGGCCCGGAGCGTCTCGGCCAGCAGCCGCGCCTGCGTGGACTTGCCCGCTCCGTCCCCGCCTTCGAAGGCGACGAAGAGCCCCGGGGCGGTCGGCGCAGCGGGGCGGGCGGGCGGAAGGATAGGGAGGTCACCGGGGGAAGTCACTGCCTCAAGCCTACCGGTGGTTGAGGGTCCGGCCGGCCCGGGGCGGCCTGGCGTGGACAACGTCCGCAGCCCTCGTCAACGCAGCATCAGGACATGCCGCAAGCGGGCCGGTATGACGGCGACTGCGGATGCGGCGTTGCGGATGGCTAGATTGGGAACCATGACCTCTGACCCCGTCTACCCCCACCTCGACGACGCCGCCCTCGCCGCCCTTTCTCCCGAGACCCTGACCGTCGCGGCGGGCAGGCCCGAGCGCGGTCCGGATGCCCCGGTGAACCCCGCGATCGTGCTCTCGTCCACGTTCATGGGCCTCGGCGGGGTCGGCGAGGGGTCGCGGGGGTATGCGCGCTTCTCGAATCCCACGTGGGATCCATTCGAGGATGCTCTGGGCAAGCTTGAGGCCTCGCCCCTCCCGGCGCTCCTGTTCAGCTCTGGAATGGCTGCGGTCGCTGCTGCGATGAGCCTCGTTCCGGTGGGCGGCGTGCTCGTGGCCCCGCGGCACTCGTACTCGGGCACCCTCGGGCTCGCGCAGCTCAAGGCGGAGCGGGGAGAGCTCACCCTCCTCGAAGTGGACATCGATGACACCGAGGCGGCTTCTGCCGCTCTTGACGGCGCCGACGTGCTCTGGGTCGAGAGCCCCACCAACCCCATGATGGAGGTCGCGGACCTCCCCGCACTTGTCGCCGCAGCGCGTGCGGCCGGGGTCCTGACGATCGTCGACAACACGTTCTCGACCCCGCTGGGACAGAAGCCCCTCGCGGTGGGTGCGGACGTCGTCGTGCATTCCGCGACCAAGTACCTCGCCGGGCACTCAGACGTGCTCCTCGGCGTGGCCGTCGCGGCGAGCGAGCAGCTGCGCGGGCGCCTGCACCAGCAGCGCACGCTCCACGGTGCCATCGCGGGCCCCTTCGAGGCCTGGCTCGGGCTGCGCGGCCTCCGCACCCTCGCGCTGCGGGTCGAGCGCTCGCAGGCCACCGCGGGGGAGCTCGCCCGCAGGCTCGAGGAGCACCCCGCCGTCGCGCGCGTGCGCTACCCGGGGCTCCCCTCGGATCCTGGCCACGAGCGAGCGGCAGCCCAGCTGACCGGCTTCGGATCGATCGTGAGCATCGAGCTCGACGACGCCGCGGCCGCCGACGCCTTCGTGGCCCGCCTCGCGCTCTGGCTCCCCGCCACGAGCCTGGGCGGCGTCGAATCGACGATCGAGCGGCGGCGCCGGCACGCCGCCGAGCCGCTCACCGTCCCCGAGGGCCTCGTGCGCCTCAGCGTGGGAATCGAAAACGTCGAGGACCTGTGGGAAGACCTCCATCAGGCCCTCGGCGCAGGGCTGTAGGCTGATCTCGTGGACGGCAAATTCCTCATCGCATGGATCCAGTACGGCACGTTCTATGTGACCGGGCTGATCTGCGCCGGGGTCGCGGTGTGGGGGTTCATCGACTGCCTCATCCGCAAGGGACCCGCGTTCGAGGCGAACCTCAAGCGGACCAAGGGCTTCTGGCTCGGGCTCACGGGCGGAGCTGCCTTCGTGACCCTGCTCGGACTGGCCCTGCCCCAGGGCAGCGGCTTCATCTTCGGCTTCGGTGGGTACGGACTGTTCAACATCGCGGCCGTCACGGCTGCGGGCGTCTACCTCGCCGACGTCCGCCCCGCGGTCGCCCGCCGCTGACGTCCCTCGCCGCCGAGGCCGGGTCTCCTCATGCGGAGATCGGGCCGAGCCTGCCTGAAGCCGCCCGCCGCGCCCGGATAGGCTGATCTCCGTGGTGGAGAAGGCGAGGCCGGTCCGGACTGCTTCCGGGCACAGGGGGCGCGGCGTCGTCGGCAACGTGACCAGGGGGACCACGAACCCCAACCGGATGCGTAGGGTGGATCGCTGGATCACGGGAACCCAGGCCAGACGCCTCCTCTCCCACCCGCCCCGACCGCACGCCGTCGACCTCGGCTACGGCGCCTCGCCGATCACCGCCGTCGAACTGTTCACCCGCCTGCGCCACGTCCGCCCTGACCTGAGGCTCACGGGGATCGAGATCGAGCCACGCCGGGTTGCGGCCGCAAAGCCCCTCGAGCGCGATGGCCTCGACTTTCGCGTCGGCGGATTCGAGCTGCCCGTCGAGGGCCGCCCGGTCCTCGTACGCGCGTTCAACGTGCTGCGGCAGTATGAGGAGTCCGACGTCTCCGGCATCTGGGACCTCGTCCGTTCCCGCCTCGCGCCCGACGGAATCTTCATCGAGGGCACGTGCGACGAGATCGGTCGGCGCGCGGCGTGGGTGACGCTCGACGCCGCGGGGCCGCGCGCGCTGTCCCTCGCCGTGCGCTTCGGCTCGTTCGACCGCCCGTCCGATGTGGCGGAGCGCCTCCCGAAGGCGCTCATCCACCGGAATGTCCCGGGGGAGCGCGTCTACGCTTTCCTCTCGGCGCTCGACGCCGCATGGCTGGCCGCCGCTCCGCTCGCGCCGTTCGGGGTGCGGCAGCGCTGGCTCGCGATGTGCCGATCGGTCAAGGCAGACGGCTGGCCCGTGCTTCACGGTCCTAGTCGATGGCGGCTCGGGGAGCTCACGGTTGCGTGGGAGGCCGTGGCGCCGGACGGCCCCCGCTGAACGCGACCCGTCTACACGGGGTGATGTCGGGCCTACACGGGGTGATGTCGGGCTGGCACGGGGTGATTTCGGGGGTTCGTCACGGAGGCCCGGCGGCCGCCCCTTGCCGGATACGATGGCCCCATGACCTACACGCTCATCCTGCTGCGCCACGGGCACAGCGAATGGAACGCCAAGAACCTGTTCACCGGTTGGGTGGACGTGGACCTCAACGACCAAGGCCGTGAGGAGGCCCGCCGCGGCGGCCAGATGCTTGCTGACAAGGGCCTTCTGCCGGATGTTCTCTACACGTCCCGCCTCAAGCGAGCGATCAACACCGCGAACATCGCACTCGACGTCGCGGACCGCGGCTGGATCGACGTGAAGCGGTCCTGGCGGCTCAACGAGCGCCACTACGGCGCCCTCCAGGGCAAGGACAAGGCCCAGACGCTCGCCGAGTTCGGCGAGGAGCAGTTCATGGTCTGGCGCCGCTCCTACGACACCCCGCCGCCTCCCCTCGCGGACGATTCGGAGTTCTCGCAGGCGGGCGACCCGCGCTATGCGGACCTCGGCGACGCGATGCCGCGCACCGAGTGCCTCAAGGACGTCCTCGAACGACTCCTGCCGTACTGGGAGTCGGAGATCAAGGAGGACCTCAAGAGCGGCAAGACGGTCCTCGTGACGGCGCACGGCAACTCGCTGCGCGCCCTCGTGAAGCACCTCGACGGCATCAGCGATGACGAGATCGCGGGCCTGAACATCCCCACCGGCATCCCGCTCGTCTACGAGCTCGACGAGGACTTCAAGCCCACCAACCCCGGGGGCACCTACCTTGACCCCGAGGCCGCAGCGGCCTCGATCGAGGCGGTCAAGAACCAGGGCCGCAAGTAAGGCCTGCACTACGTTCGACGGCGGGGGCCCCCCCGCGTGGGGGGGGGGGGGGGGCCGCCGCACGCCCCCGGGTGGGGGGGCATCCACTAGTTAGGACGGCGGCCGCCCACCTTCTCGAAGGTGGGCGGCCGCCGTCCTACTCAGCGCGTTGGGTGAGCGTCAGCTCGAGGTGTTGTCGCCGTCCCACTCACCGGTGACGAGGTAGGAGACCTTGCGGCTCACGGAGACGCCGTGGTCGGCGAAGCGCTCGAAGTAGCGGCTCACGAGGGCCGCATCCACAGCGGCGGCAGGCGAGCTGGTCCAGGACGGGTTCGCGATCGCGCGGAACACGCCGGCGTGCAGTTCGTCGATCTCGGCGTTCGCGGCCTGGATCCGGGTGGTGCGCTCGAGATCGTGGTCGTCGAGGAGGCCCACGAGCTCGTCGGCGATGGTCTTGTCGAGCTCGGCCATACGGGCAAACGTCTTCTCGAGCGACCCCGGCGCTGCCTTCTCCGGGTACCGGAGGCGGGTGAGCTGTGCGATGTGGCGGGCGAGGTCGCCCATGCGCTCGAGCGAGGCGCTCATGCGCAGCGAGCCGACGATCGTGCGGAGGTCAGATGCCACAGGGCCCTGGAGGGCGAGGATCTCGATCGCCTTCTCATCGATGGCGGTCTGGAGGAAGTCGATGCGCGCATCGGCCGCGATGACCTCCTGCGCGAGCTCGACGTCCGCGGAGGAGAAGGCCTCGACGGCCCGGTTGAGGGCCTCGGATACCAGCGTTGCGATCTCGACGAGATCGTCGTGGACCTTCTTGAGCTCCTCCTGGAATACCTTTCGCACGGCGGCGTCCTTTCACAGGGGTGGCGAGTCATTGCCCGATGGGCACTCCGACTCGTCACACTGTCAGCGGTGGGTGAATTGTTGCCCGTCCTGAAGTGAACGTTAGTTGAACCGGGCAGGTGCGGCCAGCAGAGCGGAACGGGGTGGGCCGCGCCCGGCCTAAGCTAGCTGATGTGGATCCACTCGTCGTCGGCATCGTGGCGGGCCTTATCGGCCTGTCTTTCGGCGCATTCGGCGTTCTTGCCTTCCGGGCGAGCCAGCGCCAGCGCCAGCTCCTCGAGGGGCCCGAGACGGAGGGCAGTTTCCCGGACGGTGCAGCGGACGTGCTCTCGGTGCTGGGCAAGGCCTTCGTGGTGGTCGACGCCGTTGACGGCGTGGTCCGTGCGAGCCCAGCCGCCTACGCCTATGGCCTCGTCCGGGGCCACACAGTGGTGCACCGCGAGCTCCTGCAGATGACAGCGAAGGTCCGCGGGAACGGCGTCATCCTCGAGAAGCAGTTCGAGCTGCCGCGCGGCCCGCTCGGCCAGGGGACCCTCGTCGTCAATGTCCGAGCTGCCGTCCTCGGCGACGAGTACATCCTGCTCCTCGCCGACGACAGGACGGAGCTCACCCGCACTGAGCAGATCCGCAACGACTTCGTCGCGAACGTCTCGCACGAGCTCAAGACTCCGGTGGGCGCCATCTCTCTTCTTGCCGAGGCCCTCGAGGCCAGCCCGGACGACGAGGAAGCCGTCCGGCGGTTCGCCGCGCGCATGCACAAGGAAGCCAGCCGCCTCGCCGCACTCGTCCAGGACATCATCGAGCTCTCCCGTCTCCAAGGTGCAGACGTCGTGCACCGCGGACGGGCCGTGGACATCAACGATGTCGTTGCGGACGCCGTGGACCGCTCCCGTCTCGTGGCTGAGGCGAAGAACATCGAGGTGCGTGTGGGCGGCCGCATCGACGTTCCCGTCTTCGGCGATCCGGACCTCCTCACGAACGCGTTCCGCAACCTGATCGACAACGCGATCCGGTACTCGCCCGAGAACACCAAGGTCGGGATCGGCCTCAGGCACAAGGACGGCCTCGTCTCTGTCTCCGTCACGGACCAAGGCGAGGGGATGACCCCGGAGGACCAGGGACGCGTCTTCGAGCGTTTCTACCGCGTCGACGCCGCGCGGTCGCGTCAGACCGGCGGGACGGGACTGGGACTGAGTATCGTCAAGCACGTGGTGGAGAACCACGGCGGCGAGGTGACCCTGTGGTCGCAGCCGGGCAAGGGATCTACCTTCACCGTGAGGCTGCCCGACATGGAACAAGACCCCGAAGATCATCGAGCGGCCCCCAGGTCGCCGGAGCAAGGAGCGATGGCTTGAGCAGGATCCTGATCGTGGAGGACGAGGAGTCGTTCAGCGACCCCCTCTCGTTCCTCCTTGCCAAGGAGGGCTACGAGGTCGAGGTCGTGGACAACGGCAGCGACGCGCTCGTCGAATTCGACCGCAACGGCGCAGACCTGGTCCTCCTGGACCTGCAGCTTCCGGGCACGCCAGGAACCGAGGTGTGCCGGCAGCTGCGGGCACGCTCGAGCGTTCCCGTCATCATGCTCACTGCGAAGGACTCCGAGATCGACAAGGTCGTGGGGCTCGAGCTTGGCGCCGACGACTACGTCACGAAGCCGTACTCGTCGCGTGAGCTGGTGGCCCGCGTGCGCGCCGTCCTGCGCCGACACGGCGAGCCTGAGGAGCTCATCTCCTCGACAGTCCAGGCAGGTCCGGTGCGCATGGACGTGGAGCGCCACGTGGTCAGTGTGGATGGGGAGCAGGTGGCGCTGCCCCTCAAGGAGTTCGAGCTCCTCGAGATGCTGCTGCGCAACTCGGGTCGTGTGCTCACGCGCGGACAGCTGATCGACCGTGTGTGGGGTTCGGACTACGTCGGTGACACCAAGACCCTTGATGTGCACGTCAAGCGCCTCCGCGGCAAGATCGAGCCCGACCCCTCGAGCCCGCGCTACCTCGTGACGGTCCGTGGACTCGGCTACAAGTTCGAGCCCTGATCGGCCCGTTCTCCCTGCATCTGCCTGAAGCACAACCTTAAGCGCGACGTCGGGGGCGGCCCCGGCCGCGGGGGGGGGGGCGCCGGCGGGGGTGGGCGGGGGGGGGCCCCGCGCCATCAAGACCACCCATACGCCCGCGGCCGCCCCCCCCCCCGGCGGGGGGTGCGCGCCCGACGTCGTATGTCGCCTGCTGGAACCGGGCATCCGAGCCCGGCTCAGAGGCTAGCGGCTCGCAGTCGCGGAAGCCGAGGCCGAGGCCGAGCTGGAGGCAGAGGCCGACGCCGAGGCGGAACCCGACGGCGTGGCGCTCGGGGTCGGGAGGTACTGGCGGTACTCGGCGAGCGTGCCGTCGACGACCGGGATCTGGACGTCCTGGCTCGTGCTGCCAGCGGTGAAGGAAACGGTCGCGAGCGCGCCCGGGAGTGCCCCCGTCTTGCTCAGGCTCACGGGGCTGCTGGACTTCTCCAGCTGGACCTCGCCGTGCTTGGGGACGTTGAGGCGCGTCGTCGTCGACCCGTCCTTGAGCGTCAGCGTCTCGTCTTTATCGGAGGAGTTGAAGACGGTGCCCACGAGGCGGCCCGGCGCATCGGCCGAGGCGGAGCTTGAGGAGCCGGCCGTGCCGCTCGAGACGATAAGCATATTGCGCAGCTGCAGCGTGCCGACGTCCGCACGGATGCCGTCTGAGGCGGAATACGTGTGGGTGGTCTGCTGGGCGTTGATGTAGCCGCAGCCCGTGGCGGTCAGCAGGCCGACGCCAAGCGCGGCGACGACGGCGACGCGCTGGGCCGGCTTCGTTGCAGTGAAACGCACAGCTGGCTCCTGATCAGGGTGTGAGGAAGTCTGGTCGGGGTTAGCCTATCGCCAATTTCGACGTTCTGTAGATTCGGCGCGTTTCGCGTCAGATGGCGTTTGCACTGCATCCTTAACAGGCGCGCGCCTGCGGACGTGAAGCATCTTTTTCGCTCCCGGTCAACCCCTCGGCGGGGGCTGTATCGCCACACTTCCGCGTCATTCCGGGCTTCGTGCGGGGTCACGGGGCCGGTCCGAGACGTGAGACGTGCTAGACTAGTCTGCGGGAAAGGGGAATGTCCACATGGTTTTTGAGGTTGGCGAGACGGTTGTTTACCCCCACCACGGTGCGGCGAAGATCGAAGAGATCAAGATGCGCACCATCAAGGGCGAAGAGAAGATGTATCTCAAGCTCAAAGTGGCCCAGGGTGATCTGACGATTGAAGTACCGGCCGAAAACGTGGACCTTGTCGGGGTCCGCGATGTTGTGGGCAAGGAAGGCCTCGAGCACGTGTTCGACGTCCTCCGTGCCGAATTCACCGAGGAGCCCACCAACTGGTCCCGCCGCTACAAGGCGAACCTTGAGAAGCTCGCCTCCGGCGATGTGATCAAGGTGGCCGAGGTCGTGCGTGACCTGTGGCGCCGCGATCAGGACCGCGGACTGTCCGCGGGTGAGAAGCGCATGCTGGCCAAGGCCCGCCAGATCCTCATCTCCGAGCTCGCGCTCGCAGAGAAGACTGACGAGGAGCAGGCGGCCACTGTGCTGGACGAGGTCCTCGCGTCCTAGTCCGCTGAACTTCCACGAAGGCCCCGGCGCCCGCCGGGGCCTTCGTGCTGTCTGGGCCCCGCTGTCCAGGCAGGGCACGCGCCTCGTCTAGGCTGGAGCGCATGAATGACGCCGCCCATCCTGCCGCACCGACCGCCGTCGTGATCGTCGCTGCGGGGTCGGGGACGCGGCTCGGGTATGGGCTGCCCAAGGCCCTCGTCCCGCTCGCGGGGGCGCCCCTGCTGCTCCACGCCCTGCGCGGAACCGCGGGAGCGGGCCTCGCCGAGCAGATCTGCGTCGCCGTACCGCCCGGGGACACCGAGCTGACCGCGCTGTGCCGCACCTTTGCCGAGGAACTCGGCGCGACCGCCCCGGACATCGCAGTGGTCGAGGGCGGGGCGACCCGCGCCGATTCGGTGCGCGCCGCCCTTGCCGCGCTCGCGCCGGGTATCGCGCACGTCCTCGTGCACGACGCCGCGCGGCCGCTCACGCCGCCCGAGGTGTTCCGCCGCGTCTGTGACGCCCTGGATCGGGGTGCCTCGGCGGTCATCCCGGCCACGCCCGTGGTCGACACGATCAAGTCCACCGCCCCCACGGAGGGCGACGCCGCGGCCATCGCCGCCGAGGTGGTGACAGGCACGGCCGTGCGTGAGCAGCTGCGCGCGGTGCAGACGCCACAGGGGTTCGACGCCGAGACGCTCCGGCGCGCCCACGAGGTCGCCGCCGGCTGGGACCCCGAGCAGGCCGCCGCGATTACGGACGATGCGATGCTCGTCGAATCGCTCGGAACCCCGGTCTATGTGGTCCCCGGGGATCTCCAGGCCTTCAAGGTCACGACGCCCCTGGACCTCCACTTCGCTGAGACGTTCATCGCCGCACAGGGCGGCTGAGCGCACCCGGTTGTTGGGCGCCGCGCAGCGGAGTCGAAAACAGCGGAGTCGAAACCAGCTAGTCGCAACCGAAAGGCAGCCCCATGATCATCCCGCGTACAGGGATCGGCGTCGACGTCCACGCGTTCGCGCCCGACGACGCCCCACGGCCCCTGTGGCTCGGCGGACTCCGATGGGAGGGGGAGCGGGGCCTGGCCGGCCACTCGGATGCCGACGCCGTGGCTCACGCCGCCGCGAACGCGCTCTTCTCGGCGGCGGGCCTCGGGGACCTCGGCACTCACTTCGGAACGGACCGCCCCGAGTATGCAGGCGCCTCCGGGGTGACGCTCCTCGCGGAGGCCGCGCGGATCGTGCGTGGGGCCGGCTTTGAGATCGGCAACGTCGCCGTACAGCTCGTGTGCCAGCGGCCCAAGTTCTCGCCCCGTCGGGCTGAGTCAGAGCGCGTGCTGTCCGAGGCCGCCGCCGCGCCCGTGGGGGTCACGGCCGCGACGACCGACCACCTCGGCTTCACGGGCCGCCGCGAGGGCGTGGCCGCGATCGCGACGGCGCTCGTCTACGTCAGGCCGGAGTAGGCTCACTGTCCGCCCGGCTCGATGAGCCCGGACTCGTACGCGAGAACCACGGCCTGCACCCGGTCCCTCAGCCTGAGCTTGGTCAGGATGCGGCCCAGATGAGTCTTGACCGTCGTCTCGGAGAGGAACAGCTCGGCCGCGACCTCGGTGTTCGAGAGTCCGCGGCCCACCGCGGCGAGCACGTCCCGCTCCCGGGGGGTGAGCGCTGATAGCCGCTCTCCGGGCCGGCCGGGTGCCGGACGCTGAACGAAGTGTTCGACGAGCCTGCGCGTGATGGACGGCGCGAGAAGCGTCTCGCCGGCGGCGACGGCGCGCACGCCGTGACCTAGCTCAGACGCGGGAACGTCCTTGAGCAGGAACCCGCTTGCGCCAGCGCGGATCGCGTCATAGACGTACTCATCGAGATCGAAGGTTGTGAGCATGAGGACCTTCGCGGCGCCTACGGCGCAGATCCGGCGGGTCGCCTCGATCCCGTCCATGACGGGCATGCGCACGTCCATGAGCACGACGGCGGGCGTGAGCCGCGCGCACTCGCGCACCGCCTCGGCGCCGTCCGCCGCGGTGCCCACCACGTCAAGATCCGGCTGGGCGTTCAGGATCATCGCGAAGCCCTCGCGGACGAGCCGCTGGTCGTCAACGACGAGGAGCGTCGTCCGCTCCGCGCTCACGGCGAGCCCAGCGGAAGCGTCGCCCGCACATGGAAGCCGCGCGGCGGCGTCGGACCCGCCTCAAGACTCCCGCCACACAGTTCGACGCGCTCGCGCATGCCCCGCAGGCCGAGGCCGCCGCTGCGGGAGGTCACCGGCACCGCACCGACCGGGGAGCTGGGGACTGCAGTGGGGACGGCAGTGCCGTCATCATCGATGTCGATCCGCAGGGACCTCGGGCCGTACTGATAGGCGATGCGTGCAGGCGCGGCGCCGGCGTGCTTGACCACGTTTGTGAGCGACTCCTGGACCACCCGGTACGCGGCGAGGTCCACCGCGGGCGCAAGCGTGTGCGGCTCGCCGGAGGTCGCGATGTCCACAGTGAGTCCGCTCGCTCGGAGCCTGTCGAGCAGCTCGGGGACGTCCGCGAGGCCGGGCTGCGGGGCTAACGCCGCCGATTCTGAGCCCGAACGGAGGCCTGCGAGCATGGCCCGCAGCTCGTTCAGCGCCTCGCGGCCGGTCGTCTGCACAGCCCCAAGGGCGCGCCGTGCCCGGGCTGGGTCGGTGTCCAGGATGCTCTCCGCGGCACCGGCCTGGACCACCATGACGCTCACGGCATGCGCAACGACGTCGTGCAGCTCCCGCGAGATGCGGGTCCGTTCGAGCTCCACCTGGGCCCGTGCCTCGGCGTCGCGCGAGGCCCCGAGCTCGCGGGCGGTCGCCTCGAGCGCTGCGAGAGCTCGCTTGCGGGAGGTGAGCAGGCGCGAGATGCCGAAGACTGCGAACATGACCGCCGCGTTCCAGATCAGGGAGCCGACCGGGTCTGCGAACCCTACCGACACGGTCAGGAGCAGGATCACCGTGCCCCACAGCCCCACCGCGAGCGGGACTCGTGCGCCGAGGGCCCAGATGATCGACATCCCGCCCGCGAGGGTCGCTGTCGAGTTGTCGAGGCGATAGCCAAGGGCAGGCCCGGCTGCGAACACGCCACCGATGAGCAGCGTGGCGGCATACGGGTGCCTTCCGCGCATCAGGACGGCCACGGCAATGAGGCCGATGACGATGATGCGCTGGGCGACCGTCCAGGCGGTGACCCCGCCCAGCCACTCCACGAACGCGAAGGCCACGGTCAGGGCGGCCATCGACACGTCACCCCAGCATGAGGGGAGGGGCCGCCCGAACGGCGACGGGATCCACCGGGCCGCAACCATGGCTCGACGATACGCCCGCCACCAGCGAGGCCGCCACGCACCGTGGGAGGACCCGCATCCTCCCCGGGGAGGACCTCGGGCGCGACGGGATCATTCCCCGCCGAGCCGTTCCTGCCCCCGCGCACGATTCGGGTCGGGCCCGCGGATCCGTACGGTGCAGGGGTCAGTTCATCACCGACCCTCAGGAGTCACCATGACCGCCATCCTCCCGCCGTCCACCGTCTCGGCAGCGCGCGCACCCCAGCTGCGCACGTACGCCGGTGCGGCGTCTCTCGGCCTCTTCTTCATCACCTCGTTCGCCACGCAGTTCCTCTTCTCCGACGGCGGCCCGGATACCGCCGCCACCCTGCGTGTCATCGCGGCCGGCCCGGGCACGGCGATCGCGTGGGGCTGGATCATGCTGGCCCTCGCCGCACTGTGGCTCGGTGGGGTCTTGTTCCTCGCCGGCGCAACGCGGGGCCGCGGCTCCGGATGGGGTGCCGCCGGGACCCTCGCGGGAATCCTCGGAACCGTCGGCATCACGCTCATCGGGATGCACGCACTCACCGCGGCGGCCCTCGCGCAGACCCCTCTCGACGGTGCCGCCGCGACCTTGCAGGCCCTCGACGGGGCGGCCGGCTGGTTCATCTTCCCCCTCATGACATGCCAGATGCTCGCGGTCGCGCTGTTCGCGCTGTCGCTGTGGCGGCAGGGAACCGTGCACCGCTGGGTTGCGGCCGCGGGCTGCGCCGCGGTGGTCGTCTCCGCTCTTCCCTGGACCTTCTCGGGACCAGCAGCCCTCGGGCTGGGCCTTGCATCGCTGGGGGTCGGGACAGGCGCCGTCATCAGGCTCCGCCGTGCCGCCGGCTGGGTCGAGGCGCCGGCCCAGGCCTACCGCGTGTGGGCTGGCGCGGCGTGCGCCGTCGGGCTGCTCGTCCTGAGCATCCTCAAGGATGCACTCTTCGCCGGAGCCGATGATCCCGATGCCGCGCTCGCGGCCGTGGGTTCGCATCCCGTCCCACTCGTCGTCGAAGGGGTCATGGCACTCGGGGTCGCCGCGCTCTTCGCGGGGACTACGGCGTTTTTCGTTGGCTCCGTGCGCGGGCGGGGGAGCGGCCTCGCGGCGGCGGGTGGCGTGCTGGGCATCGTGGGCTCGGTGTCCATCGCCTCGATGGGGGCCCTTGACTTCCTGACCGCCGCGCTGGGTGTGAGCGGTGCCGGGACGGGCGTCTTCGGACCGCTCGCCGGGATCCTGTTCCCCGCCTTCATGCCGCTCTTCCTGGCCGAGAACCTCATGCTCGTCGCCTTTGCCGCGGCGCTGTGGCGGTCCGGGGTGACCGCGTGGGTGCCTTTTGCGCTCTCGCTCGTCTTCGCTGCGGTCGCCCAAGTACACCCGGTTGGACCCGTCGCGCTCGCACAGATGGCCCTCGGGCTCGTCGTGGCCGGATGGCTCGCCTACCGGATCCTGCGCTCCCGCGGGCTGTGGCCCCGCCGCGTCGACTAGAATGGATGGCTGGTCCCTGCCGGGGCCAGCCATCCTTGTCTCCAACCCCGGGAGTCCCGCATGAAGAAGACGCTCATCGCCGCCACGATCGCGGCCACGATGCTGCTCACGGCCTGCGGCGGCGACGGTCGGCTCAGCGTCCAGGAGAGCTGCAAGCTGCTCAACAGCGACCAGTTCAAACCCACCGGCAACCAGATCGAACAGACCAAGCAGATTGCCGACCACTACGCGGACATGGCCACCAAGGTGGACCCCTCGATCGGCACGGTCATCCAGGGCATGGCGGACCTCCAGAAGAAGGTCGCCGAGTCCACGACGGGCATGGCCACCGCCCAGCAGCGCCAGCAGTTCACTGACGCGATGAACAACATCGGCAAGGTCTGCGGCAACTAGTCGACCACGCGCCGTCGCCCGCCGACTCCCATCACGTCCGCCCGATCGTCCCGGCACCCACCCGATACCCTTATCCCGTGACCCTGCGCTTCTACGATTCCGCCACCGCCGAAGTCCGTGACTTCGTTCCGCTCGAGCCCGGCAGGGCCTCGGTGTACTACTGCGGTGCCACGGTGCAGGGCTCCCCGCACGTGGGGCACGTGCGTTCGGCGATCGTGTTCGACCAGCTCACGCGCTGGCTGCAGTACCGCGGCCTCGAGACAACCGTGGTCCGCAACGTCACGGACATCGACGACAAGATCCTCGCCAAGAGCGAGGCGAGCTTCGCACCCGATTTCGTCCCCGAGGGCACCTACATCCCGCGCGAAGAGTGGTTCGCACTCGCGTACCGGTACGAGCAGGAGTTCGAGACCGCCTACGAGGTGCTCGGCGTCCAGCGCCCCACCTACGAGCCCCGCGCCACGGGCCACATCACGGAGATGCACGAGCTCATCGCCCGGCTGATCGAGCGAGGCCACGCCTACCCGGCCGAGGACGGCTCGGGGGACGTGTACTTCGATGTCCGCTCGTGGCCGTCCTATGGGTCCCTCACGCACCAGAGCATCGACGACATGCAGGCCGCTACCGATGCTGATCCGCGCGGAAAGCGGGATCCTCGCGACTTTGCCCTGTGGAAGGGCTACAAGGACGGCGAGCCCGAGACTGCGGCGTGGCCCTCGCCGTGGGGCCGCGGCAGGCCCGGCTGGCACCTCGAGTGCTCCGCCATGGCCACGAAGTACCTCGGCGCGCGATTCGACATCCACGGCGGCGGCCTCGACCTGCGCTTCCCGCACCACGAGAACGAGGTGGCCCAGTCCACCGCTGCCGGTGACGGCTTTGCGAACATCTGGATGCACAACGGCATGGTCACCTACGAGGGCGAGAAGATGTCGAAGTCCATCGGCAACGTCATCGCGCCCTCCGAGATGCTCGAGCTCGCGCCAGCACGCGTGGTGCGCTACTACCTCGGCCAGGCCCACTACCGTTCGGTGCTCGACTACAGGCCTACGTCCCTGCAGGAGGCCGCGGCCGCCGTCGAGCGCATCGACACTTTCATCGCGAAGGCGCTTGCCAAGGTCGGAGCCTCCGTCGGGGAGTTCGCGCACGACGGCGCCGCGTTGCCCGCCGCTGCTGCCCTCCCGGCCGCTGTGCCTCCAGCCTTCGCCGAGGCCATGGATGACGACCTCAACATCCCCCAGGCGCTCGCGGCCCTGCACGAGACCGTGCGCCGGGGGAATACGGCACTCGCTGCAGGCAATGGCGTTGACGATGCCGGCGCCGTCTCGAACGCTCTCTCCGAGGTGCTCGCGATGACCGCCGTCCTCGGCCTCGACGCCGCGGGCGTCCGGACGGCATGGGCCGACAACTCCGAAGACACGATGCGTCGCGCGCTGGCCGCCCTCGTCGACGCTCAGCTCGGAGCCCGTGCCGCCGCACGGGCCGCGAAGGACTGGGCCGCCGCGGACGCGATCCGGGACACTCTCGCGGCGGCTGGCGTCGTCGTCGAAGACTCTGCGGACGGGGCCACCTGGAGCCTCGCCGCCCCGACTCATTCAAGCGCGCAGAGCGCGCCCACCAACCGAACGGGAGCATAAATGGCCAAGGGACGCCCCGGGGCAGCTCGGAACAAGAAAGGCCCCACCACGGGCACTGGCGGGCATGGCCGCAAGGCCCTTGAAGGCAAGGGCCCCACGCCCAAGGCCGAGGACCGGGTGTACCACAAGGCGCACCGCGCGAAGGAGCTTGCCGAGCGCTCGGCCGTCAAGCGGACCGGGCAGCCGGGACGGCTTGCCGCCGGGCGCGCCGGAACGGGCCGCGCGAAGGGCGCCGAGGAGATGGTCACCGGGCGCAACTCGGTGGTCGAGGCGCTCCGCGCCGGTGTGCCGGCGAAGGCCCTCTACGTCGCTGTGCGGATCGAGATGGACGACCGCGTGCGGGAGGCCATGAAGCTCGCCGCCGAGGCCGGCATCGCGCTCATGGAGGCGCAGAAGCCCGAGCTGGACCGCATGACCGACGATGCGATCCACCAGGGTGTCGCCCTCCAGGTCCCGCCCTACGACTACCCGGAAGCCTTCAAGCTCGCCGAGGACACCTTCGAGAAGTGGCGGCGCGGGCATATCGCGAACGCGCCCCTGTTCGTGGCGCTCGACGGCATCACGGACCCGCGCAACCTCGGTGCGATCATCCGATCCGTTTCCGCCTTCTCAGGCCACGGCGTGATTGTGCCGGAGCGGCGTTCTGTGGGCATGACCGCCTCAGCATGGAAGACGTCTGCCGGCGCCGCTGTGCGCGTGCCGGTCGCGAAGGCCGCGAACCTCAACACGGTGCTGCGGCAGATGAAGGAGCTCGGGATCTTCGTCCTCGGGCTCGACGGCGACGGCGACGTCTCGCTCCCCGGCCTCGCGCTCGCGACCGACCCCGTGTGCCTCGTGGTCGGTTCCGAGGGCAAGGGCCTGTCACGGCTCACGCGCGAGCTGTGCGACCAGATCGTCTCGATCCCGATCGACTCGGACATGGAGTCCCTCAACGCGGGGATGGCCGTGGCGATCTCGCTGTACGAGGTCTCCACACGCCGAGCCGCTGCGGCTGCCAAGACCTCCTGACGCCGAGGTCACCCGGTGTGGGCCGAGGTCATCCCGTGTGACGCTGAGGTCACCCGGTGTGGGCCGAGGTCCCCCCGTGCGGCGCCGAGGTCACCCCGTGTGCGCCGCCGAGGTCACCCCGTGTGCGTCGCTGCAACCCTCAGCGCACGACGGCGGGCTCCCCCCCGCCGTCGTGCGCGCCCGAGGGCCTGCGGCTAGAGGCTCACGCTGTTAGCCAGGACCGGCAGGGCCGCGCGGGCCTGCTCCACGCGGGCAAGGTCGAGGTCCACGTACAGGGTGTCGGGGCCGGAGCCGAGCCGCTCGATCAGGTGCCCGAACGGGTCCACGACGGCGGAGCGGCCGATCCCGGTCGGTGCGCCGTGCTGTGCCTGTACGCCCGCAGCCTCGGGGTCGGACTGTCCGACGGCCACGAGGAAGCACGTCGAGTCCACGGCGCGCGCCCGCACCAGCAGGTCCCACTGCTCGGCCTTGCCGGGCCCGGCGCCCCACGAGGCGCACACGAGCTGGACCTGGGCGCCGTCGTCGGCCGTAGCGGTGAAGAGGTTCGGGAAGCGGACGTCGTAGCAGGTCGCGAGGCCGAACGTGACGCCGTCGACCGTGAACGTGACGGGCTCCTTGCCGGCGGTCACGGTGTCCGACTCGAGGAATCCGAAGGCGTCATAAAGGTGGATCTTGTCGTAATGTGCCTCGACCCCGCGTCCGTGGACGAGGAGGGTATTGCGGATCGTCCCCGGTTCCCCGGGGGTGAACATGCCGACGACCACCACCACGCCAGCCTCGTCCGCGGCGGCGCGCACTGCCGTGGCCCAGGGTCCGTCGAGGGGTTCGGCGATGTCGGTCAGCGAGTTGCCGAAGGCGCGCATGGTCGCTTCGGGGAACACCACGATGTCGGCATGCCGTCGACCGGCTTCGGCCAGGGTCTGGCGGACAAGGCCGAGGTTGTCGTCGAGGGAGCGTGAGGAGGTCATCTGGGCGAGTGCGATCCGCATGGCACCAGTATGTCGGAATGCCCTTTCGAATCTAGGGGTTCCTGTCGGGGCGGCGTCGAACGGGACCCTGGCACCGGATACTAGGATGGCCACGATGAGGGTGGCCGCAGCACACATGACCCTGTCACAACGAGAAGGGACTCCGGCCCCCGGCAACGGGTCGAGGATGCTATGAGCATGAGCAACATGACGATGCCCCTGGCGTTCGTGGTGACGCCATCGCAGCCGTTTCCGCTCGGCCTCACTCCGGCACGCTCAGCGGAGCAGCAGGCGAGCCACACCGTCAACGTCGCGGTCTACGCGCCGGGTCTTGACGCCGTGGACGTCCATTTCATCGGCACTGATGGCGTGTGGCGCAAGGAACCGCTTCCCGAGTTCACGGACGGCGTGCACCACGGCCTTGTGGTCGGGATACCGGAGGGTACGCCGTACGCCTTTGCGGCGCGGACCGATGCCGCAGGCGTGGCGCCGGAGCCCGGGACCGGTACTCTCCTCCTGGACCCGTACGGCCGGGCCGTGGACCGCGTGGGGGGCCGATGGCTCAATTCCCGCGTGCACGGCGGCTTCGACTGGGGAACGGTGAGCCGCCCCAATGTCCCGATGCGGGACACGATCATCTACGAGGCCCACGTCAAGGGCCAGTCGATGCTCCACCCCGACGTCCCCGAGGAGCTCCGCGGCACGTATGCGGGGCTCGCGCACCCGGCCATGATCGAGCACTTCAGGACACTGGGCGTCACGAGCATCCAGCTCCTCCCGGTCCATTTCCACCTCGACGAGTCCCACCTCCAGGACCTCGGCCTCACCAACTACTGGGGCTACAACACGGCCGCGTTCTTCGCGCCGCATCCCGCGTACGCGACTGCAGCCTCGCGCGCCGCGGGGCCGCAGGCCGTCCAGGACGAGTTCAAGGGCATGGTCAAGCTCCTCCACGTGGCGGGGTTCGAGGTGCTCCTCGACGTCGTATACAACCACTCGGCGGAGGAGGGCATGGGGGGCCCAGTGGTCAGCTTCCGCGGACTGGGGGACCGCGAGTACTACCGCTGTGACCCCGAGGGCAGGTACATCGACACGACCGGCTGCGGCAACACCCTCGATTTCTCGAACCCGCGCGTGGTCCAGCTCGCCCTTGACTCGCTGCGGCTGTGGGCCGAGGAGTACCGCGTTGACGGGTTCCGCTTCGACCTCGCGGTGTCGCTGTGCCGTGACGGGCAGCACTCCTTCACGCCCGCTCACCCGTTCCTCGTCGCGGCCGCCGCGGACCCGGTGATCTCCCGCACCAAACTCATCTCTGAGCCCTGGGACCTCGGATTCGGCGGATGGCAGACCGGGCGATTCCCTGTGGGCTGGGCGGACTGGAACGACCACTACCGCGACACCGTCCGCGACTTCTGGCTGGCCGACCGCGCCGAGCTCGACGCGGGGGGCCGCGGAGGGCCGACGGCGCGCCTCGCCGACGCGCTCTCGGGCTCGCACGGGCTGTTCGCGGCGTCGGGGCGCACGGCCCTGGCATCGGTCAACTTCGTGGCCGCGCACGACGGCTTCACCCTCGCCGATCTCACGGCCTACCACCGCAAGCACAACGAGGCCAACGGCGAGCAGAACCGCGACGGCACCAGCCACAACCGCTCGTACAACCATGGGTTCGAGGGCCGTACCGAGGTCGAGTCGATCATTGCGGCGCGGACGCAGTCCGCCAAGAACGTCATGGCCACGCTCATGATCTCCCTCGGGGTCCCGATGATCACGGCCGGGGACGAGTTCGGCCGCACCCAGCAGGGCAACAACAACGCCTACTGCCAGGACAACGCCACGGCATGGCTCAACTGGACCCACGACTCGGCGGGCAAGGAGATGCTTGACCATACGGCCTGGCTCATCCGCATCCGCAAGGACTTCCTCCTGCGCCAGCCGATGAGCTACCCGGCCCGCGAGGAGAGCAACTACTTCCACTGGTTCGGTGCCGATGGCACCCCCATGGACCCGGACCGGTGGCAGGACCCCCGCGAGCGCCTCCTCCAGTTCCTCCTCGGGTCCAAGGACGGCTACCTCGACGGCCTCGTGGTCATCAATGGCGGCCCCCAGAGGCTGGACCTCGCGTTCCCCTCGGTGCCCACTGAGCGGGGCGTTGAGCACGAGATGGCGTTCGAGCTGCGCTACTCGACGGCGCGCCAGGCGGAGCACCGCATCGGCACGGTCTTCGCCTCGGGGCAGGACGACGTCGCCGAACCCTACTCGGTGACCATCTACCGCGCCCGGAACGTCATGTGAGCCCTGTGCTGCGGAGGGCAGTCATCCCGTTCGTGGTCCTCGCGGTTGCCGTGATCGGGTTCCTCGCCACGCGCGGCGGGGGGCCGAGCGCCGACGCCGGCCCCGCGCCGTCGTCCGCCTCCAGCGCGCGCACGACGGCGGCTTCCGGCCTGGGCGCGCACGTCGCCAACCCGAGCGGGCTGGGCGAGGTGAGGGCGTCCCAGCTCCCGAAGGAGGCGCAGGACACCCTTGCGCTCATCGTCAAGGGCGGCCCGTACCCGTACGACAGGGACGGGGTTGTGTACAGCAACTTCGAGAAGGTCCTGCCGCTGAAGTCCTCCGGCTACTACCACGAGTACACCGTGGTGACCCCCGGCTCGTCGGACCGCGGAGCACGCCGGATCGTTGCGGGGCAGCAGAGCGAGAAGTACTACACCGACGACCACTACGCGTCGTTCCGCTTCATCGTGGAGGGGCAGTGAACGGACCGGAGAGCGGCCAGCGCAGCGTCGTCGTGCCCGCGGCAGCGTCGAAGCACGAGGTGCTCGTAGCGTTCGGAAGGGCGCTGCACCTTCCCGAGTACTACGGCACGAATCTCGACGCCCTCAATGACTGCCTCCAGGACCTCGCCTCAGAGCTTGCCAACGGCGAGGGCGAGCCGCTCACCCTCGAGTGGCACGTGCACCCTGCCTTCCGCCGCGATGCCGCCTACGCCGTGGTGAAGGGCATCCTCGTCGGCGCCGTCGAGGCTGCCGAGGGCACGCTCACCCTCCGCATCCTCCCGCCCGACCACGTCTGAGAGCCACCTCCTGGAGGTCACGTCCGGTGGGGTGATCTCCAGGAGGTGACTCCCAGATGACTTTCAAGAAATGACTCCCAGAGAGGGGGCCGTCAGGCGTTGACGACGAGCCCCAGCTCAGCCTTGGAGGCGAGGCCCTTGTGCCGCGGGATCGCGCGGACGGTGTACCCGAACGCGCCCGAGTGCTCCATCGTGACGGTTCCCGAGAACTTGTACCGCCCGTTGCCGAGGTTCTCGTGGGGCTCGAGTTCGGCCAGCGCCACAGCGGTGAGCTGGTCGGAGTCGTCGACCTTGCCGTAGGCGAGCTCCACGAGCACGTCTCCGGGGTTGAGGACGCCGAGGTTCAGGTACGCGCTGACGTCGAGCTTGTCGCCGATCTGCGGCACCTCGGAGAGCCCGCCGGAGTCGATGTGCTCCACATGCACCTGAGACCAGTTGCTGCGCACATGCTTGGTCCAGGCAGCGAGCTCGCGGGTGAGCAGGTAGTCGTCCGCAGTGACCTTACGGCCGGCCTGGGCGGCTGGCGTGTACAGCTGGCTCACGTAGTCGCCGACCATGCGGTCCGCCGAAACGGCCGGCCCCAGATGCGAGAGGGTGTGCTTGATCATCGAGATCCAGTGGGTGGGCACCCCCTCGGGGTTTGCCTTGGACGGGCCCGCTGCGCCAGCTGACTCCGCGCCCGGCCCCGTGCCGGGGGCACCGTAGAACCGCGGCGCGATCTGGGTCTCGAGGAGCTCGTACAGGGCCGCCGCTTCGATGTCGTCGCGCTCCGCGGGGCTCGCGGTTCCGCTCGCAGTGGGGATGGCCCAGCCGTTGGAGCCGTCGTACATCTCGTCCCACCAGCCGTCCAGGACGGACAGGTTGAGGGAGCCGTTGATCGCGGCCTTCATGCCGGAGGTTCCGCAGGCCTCGAGCGGGCGCAGGGGGTTGTTGAGCCACACGTCGCACCCGGGGAAGAGCGTACGGGCCATCGCGATGTCGTAGTTCGGCAGGAACGCGATGCGGTGGCGCACCTCGGGATCGTCGGTGAACCTGACGAGGTCCTGGATCATCTTCTTGCCGGCATCGTCCGCGGGGTGGGACTTTCCGGCGATCACGATCTGGATCGGGTTCTCGGGATGCAGCAGGAGCCGCTTGAGCCGTGCCGGGTCACGCAGCATGAGCGTGAGGCGCTTGTAGGTGGGCACGCGCCGCGCGAACCCGATGGTGAGCACGTCGGGGCTCAGGATCGAGTCGGTCCAGGTGAGCTCGGCCTCGCCCGCACCGCGCTTGCGCCACGCCGCGTTGACGCGGCGCCGCACATCCTCGATGAGGCGGCCGCGCAGCTCACGCCGCGTCTCCCAGATCTTCTCGTCGGTGACGTTGAAGACCACGTCCCAGCGGCCGCCCACGAGGGCGTCGGGGGCAAGGTGCTCTGCCATCGACGTGACCGTGGGGTCCACCCACGTGGGCACGTGCACGCCGTTCGTGACGGACGTGATCGGCACCTCAGAGTGGTCGAATCCGGGCCACAGTCCCGAGAACATCGCGCGGGACACCTCGCCGTGGAGCTTCGCCACGCCGTTCGCGCGCTGGGCGAGCCGCAGGCCCATGACCGCCATGTTGAACACGGAGGGATCGCCGCCCTCATAGCTCTCGCGGCCTAGCTCGAGGACCTTGGCCGTCGGCACGTCGGGAGCGAGTCCGGCGTCGAAGAAGTACTTGATCTGCGCCGCGTCGAACCGGTCGATGCCCGCGGCCACGGGAGTGTGCGTCGTGAACACCGTGGATGCGCGGCCGGCCACGAGGGCCTCGTCGAACGTGAGCGGCTCCGGCCCGGACATGAGCTCCTGGATCCGCTCGATGCCGAGGAAACCGGCATGGCCCTCGTTCGTGTGGAACACCTCGGGGGCCGGGCCGCCGGTGAGCCGCTGGAAGATGCGCAGGGCCTTGACGCCGCCCATGCCCAGCAGGAGCTCCTGCTGGAGGCGATGATCGCCGCCGCCGCCGTACAGACGGTCGGTGACCGAGCGTGCACCGTCGTCGTTCGCGGGGATGTTGGAGTCCAGCAGCAGGAGCGGCACGCGCCCCACGTCGGCACGCCAGATGTTGGCGTAGAGCTTGCGTCCGTTCGGCAGCGGGAGGGTCACGAGGCATGGAGTGCCGTTCTCCTCCCTGAGGAGGATCAGCGGCAGGGCATCCGGGTCGAGGACCGGGTAGGTCTCCTGCTGCCAGGCGTCCCGCGAGAGCGACTGCTTGAAGTAGCCCGCCTGATACAGGAGCCCGACGCCGACGAGCGGCACTCCGAGATCGGAGGCACTCTTGAGGTGGTCGCCGGCAAGGATGCCCAGGCCGCCGGAGTACTGGGGGAGGACCTCGGTGATGCCGTACTCGGGGGAGAAGTAGGCGATGCGCCGGGGCACCTCGTCGCCGAGTCCCTGGTACCAGCGGGGCTCCTCGAGGTAGCGGCGCAGGTCCTCCTCGGCCGCCCGGACCCGGTCGACGACGTCGGAGTCGAGCGCGAGCTGCTGCAGCTGCTCGCGCGTGACGAGCCCCAGGAACCCCGCCGGGTCGTGGCGGCTCTCCTCCCAGAGTGCGGGATTGAGGCTCTCGAACAGCTCGCGGGTGGGCTGGTGCCAAGACCAGCGCAGGTTCGTGGCGAGCGTGTCGAGCGCGGCGATCGGCTCGGGGAGCACGGTACGGACGGTGAATCTACGGATGGCCTTCACGTGCGCCACACTAGCCGAGCAGCGCGCGCCGATGAAGAGGGTCACGTTACAGGGCGGTGAACTGCGCCCAACACGCCGGTTGACGGGCGCGGAGGCCGCGTCATGCCCTTCGCAATCGGATGCGCGGCGGGCTATCGTGGCGCAGGGACGGCTCCTCGACAAGAGGAAACCGGCCAACGTTCGCACTGCGAAAGGACGACCTGTGCCCGCACTCGAGCCGAGCATCCCCGCCAAGCTGCGTTTCGGACGCTTTCCCATCACGGACGTCTCGCCCGTGATCGAGGGCGGTGCATTCCCCGCCAAGGCAGTAGCCGGCGAGGGTATCGTCGTCGGCGCCACAGCGTTCCGGGAGGGCCACGACCAGCTGGGCGTGAGCGCCGTCCTGTACTCCGCGAAGGGCAAGGAGAAGCAGCGCGTGCGGCTCTCTCCGTTCGGCCAGGGGCTGGACCGCTGGCAGGGCATCCTGACCCCCACCAAGGCGGGGGAGTGGACGTTCACGATTGAGGCCTGGCACGACCGCTACGGCACGTGGCACCACAACGCCGAGATCAAGGTCGCGGCGGGCATCGACGTCGAGCTCATGCTCGCGGAGGGCGCCGCGCTGCTCGCGGAGGCCGCGGACGACGACGAGCGCACCGAGGCTGACCGCGGAACCTTCCGCGCGGCGTCATACGCGCTCGCGGACGGCTCCCGCAGTTCCGTTGAACGACTTGAAGCGGGGGAGAGCGCCGAGGTGCTCGCCGCCGTCGGACGCCTTCCGATCCGCGAGCTCGTCTCGGCCAGCGAGCACTATCCGATCCTCGTCGAGCGCGAGCGCGCCGGTCGCGGCGCGTGGTACGAGTTCTTCCCCCGCTCCGAGGGTGCGGTCCGCAACCCGGAGACCGGTGAATGGACCTCGGGAACCCTCCGCACCGCTGCGGATCGCCTCCCGGGCGTTGCGGCGATGGGTTTCGACGTCATCTACCTGCCCCCGATCCACCCGATCGGCCGCGCGTTCCGCAAGGGCCCCAACAACACGCTGACCGCGGGTCCGGGCGACCCGGGTTCGCCGTGGGCGATCGGCGCCGCGGAGGGCGGGCACGACTCGATCCATCCCGATCTCGGGACATTCGAGGACTTTGACGCCTTCGTGGCCCGGGCCGAGCAGCTCGGCCTCGAGGTCGCACTCGACCTTGCACTCCAGGCTTCCCCGGACCACCCGTGGGTCACCTCCAACCCCGAATGGTTCACGACCCGGGTCGACGGCACGATCGCGTACGCCGAGAACCCGCCCAAGAAGTACCAGGACATCTATCCGCTCAATTTCGACAACGATCCCGAGGGCCTGTCGAAGGAGATCCTGCGGATCGTGCACTTGTGGATCGACCACGGTGTGAAGATCTTCCGCGTCGACAACCCGCACACGAAGCCCGTGTGGTTCTGGGAGTGGCTCATCGGCAAGGTCGCCAAGAAGGATCCGGACGTCGTGTTCCTCGCCGAGGCGTTCACCCGCCCGGCCATGATGAAGGCCCTCGGCCGCGCTGGGTTCCAGCAGTCGTACAGCTACTTCACGTGGCGTAACACCCGGGCCGAGCTCGAGGAGTTCTTCACGATGATCTCCAAGGAGTGGGCCCCGTTCTACCGGCCCAACCTTTTTGTGAACACCCCGGACATCCTCACCGAGTTCCTCCAGTTCGGCGGGAAGCCGGGGTTCAAGGTGCGGGCCGCGCTCGCGGCGACCGCAAGCCCGCTGTGGGGCGTCTACGCCGGCTTCGAGCTGTTCGAGCACGTGGCGCGGCCGGGTGCAGAGGAGTACATCGACAACGAGAAGTACGAGTACAAGCAGCGCGACTGGGCGGGAGAGGAGGCGGCCGGGCGGTCGCTCGCCCCCTACATCACCCGCTTGAACGAGATCCGCCGCGCGCACCCCGCGCTCGCGGACCTCCAGAACCTCACGCTGCACTCGAGCACTGACGACTCCACGGTCGTGTTCTCGAAGCACAAGGAGCTCCCCGACGGCACGAAGGACACCGTCATCGTCGTCGCGAACGTCGATCCGCATTCGACGCGCGAGAGCACGGTGACCCTCGATCTCGCCGCGCTGCACCTTGACGGGGCGGCGCACGACGGCGGGGCCTCCTTCCGCGTCGACGATCTGGTGTCGGGCCAGTCGTGGCAATGGGGTGAGCACAACTACGTGCGGCTCGACGCGCAGGTGGAGCCTGCGCACATTCTCCACGTGCGTCGCTAGCCGGTAGGTGGGCGCCACGCTAACGTGGCGTAGACGTGAACCAGCGCGACCGCCGCGAAGGAGACCCCCGAACCAATGAACATCGGCCAGCAGCCACAGCCGAACTTCAACGTCAATGCCCCTGGCCTCAAGCATGATCCCTCCTGGTATCGGAAGGCGGTCTTCTACGAGGTGCTCGTCCGGGCGTTCAACGATGCGAATGGGGACGGCTCGGGGGACCTCCAGGGGCTCATCGACAGGCTTGACTACCTGCAGTGGCTGGGCGTCGACTGCCTCTGGCTCCCGCCGTTCTTCGAGTCGCCCCTGCGCGATGGCGGCTACGACGTCTCGGACTACGAGTCGGTGCTGCCCGAGTTCGGATCGATCAGCGACTTCCAGCGGCTCGTTGCCGAGGCGCACGCCCGCGGTGTGCGGATCATCATCGACCTCCCGCTCAACCACACCTCCGACCAGCACCGCTGGTTCCAGGAGTCCCGCCGCGACCCCGACGGCCCCTACGGCGACTTCTACATGTGGAGCGACACGGACGAGAAGTACCAGGACGCCCGCATCATCTTCATCGACACCGAGGATTCCAACTGGACCTTCGATCCGATCCGGCGGCAGTTCTTCTGGCACCGCTTCTTCAGCCACCAGCCTGATCTGAACTACGAGAACCCCAAGGTCCAGCAGGCAATCTTCGACGTCGTGCAGTTCTGGCTCGACCAGGGCGTGGACGGCATCCGCGCGGACGCGATCCCGTACCTCTATGCGGAGGACGGCACCAACTGCGAGAACCTCCCCGCGACGCACGTCTTCCTGGCGAAGCTGCGCGAGTTCATGGACCAGAAGTACCCGGGCCGCATCGTGATTGCCGAGGCCAACCAGCCCCCGCACGAGGTGGTCGAGTACTTCGGCACCTCGGAGGCGCCGGAGTGCCACATGGCGTTCCACTTTCCGATCATGCCGCGCCTCTACTACGCGCTGCGGGATCAGAAGGCCCAGCCGATCATCGACACGATGGTCGATACCCCGGCCATCCCGGGCGGAGCCCAGTGGGGCACGTTCCTGCGCAACCATGACGAGCTGACCCTCGAGATGGTCACGGTCGAGGAGCGCGAGGCCATGCTCGGCTGGTACGCATCGGATCCCCGCATGCGCGCGAACGTCGGCATCCGCCGCCGGCTCGCGCCGCTCCTGGACAATTCCCGCTCGGAGATCGAGCTCATCAACGCACTGCTCCTGTCCCTGCCAGGCAGCCCCTTCCTCTACTACGGGGACGAGATCGGCATGGGGGACAACATCTGGCTCGAGGACCGGGACGCCGTGCGCACGCCGATGCAGTGGAATCCGGATCGGAACGCGGGCTTCTCGACGGCCGATCCCGGCAAGCTGTACCTCCCCACGATCCAGTCCCTCGTGTTCAACTACGCGATGGCCAACGTCGAGGCGGAGATGGCGCATTCCGGGAGCCTCCTGCGTTGGATGCGGAACATCCTCGGCGTACGGCGCGCGCACCCGGTGTTCGGGCTCGGCGGGTACCGGAACGTTCCCGCGGACAGCGAACGGGTGCTCGCCTACCTTCGCGAGATGCCCGACGACGCCCTCCGCAGTGAGTCTGGCGAGGCCATCCTGTGTGTGTTCAACCTCGCCGGACACCCGATCGCGACGGCTTTGGACATGCCGGAGTTCGCAGGCCGGGGCATGCGCGACGTCTTCGGCGGCGAACCGTTTTCCCAGGTCGGCCAAGACGGGCGGTTCCATGTGACGCTCGGGGCCCACGGGTACTTCTGGCTGCGGATCCGGAACGCCGCATCGGTGCCGACCAGCCCGGTGACCACAGCCATGCCGCTGATCGTCCCCGAACAGGTCACAGGGGAGCTGGTCGAATGACGGACCACGCCGCCCTTCACCCCACGCTCCACGCACTGCTCGAGGAATGGCTCCCCGCGCAGCGCTGGTTCCCTGCCAAGGGCCGTGAGGTCGAGTTCGCCCCGGCGGGTAGGCTCGTCCTCCCCACCCCGCAGGGCGCACCTCGCCTCGAGCTGCTCTTCGTGCGGGTACGGGCGGGTCGGCTCGGGGCCGTCCTCAATGTTCCCCTGGCCCTGCGCCGTGACCCAGTCGCCGGCGGGGACGCGGCCCTCGTGGGCCGTGCCCGCGACCTTGACGGCGTCCCCGTCTGGGCGTACGACGCCGTGCACGAGCCCGCGTTCGCCGCGGCCCTGGTCGGCCTCATGGCCTCCGGTACCCGCATTGGCGGAGACGGGACGGCAGCCATCGGTACCGCGAGTGGCGAGGGTTCCCTCCCCTCGGGCGATCTCACCGCAGCGCTCCTGCGGGGCGAACAGTCGAACTCCTCGATCATCGTCCGTTCGGCGTCTGGCAACGCGATGGTCAAGGTCTTCCGGCAGCTTGCAGAGGGCCTCAATCCTGAAGTCGAGCTCGGGGCGGCCTTGGCCCATGCGCACGCCGCCGACGCCGCGACCGCGCTGGGCTGGATCGATGTCGAGTGGCGCGCGACGTCGGGTGAGAGCGTTCGCGGCCAACTCGCCGTCGCCCATGAATTCCTCGAGGGCGGCACGGACATGTGGCGGGTCGCGCTCGACGCGGCGGCCCAGGGCCGGGACCTCTCCGAGGAGGCCCGGGGCCTGGGCGCGGCGACGGCGCGCATCCACGCTGCGCTCGCGGCCACTCTCGGGACGCAGACGCTCGACGGCGACGCCGTGGACGCCTTCGTGGGGCGCCTTTCCGACCGACTGCGGGCGGCCTGGGAAGAGGTGCGCACGAGCGTAGGGGTTCCGGATGCCGCTCTTGAATCCCTCTTGACCACGCTTGCGGAGCACCGTGCGGGGCTCGTGGTGCAGCGGATCCACGGTGACTTCCACTTGGGTCAGGTCCTGCACTTCCCCGACAGCGAGCGGCAGTTCGCGATTCTCGACTTCGAGGGCGAGCCGCTGCGCCCGGTCGCGGAGCGGAGCCAGCCGGACGTCGTCCTCCGCGACGTGATCGGCATGCTGCGGTCCTTCGACTACGCGGCTGGCGCGGCCCTTCGGACGGACCCGGCGGCCCGAGTGCCCGAAGGATGGGCCGAGGCCGTCGGCGAGGCGTACTGGGACGGATACGAATCCGTCGCCGGCGGAGAGAACCCGTTCGGCACCGCGCTGTTCGCTGCGCTGTGGCTCGACAAGGCGTTGTACGAGGTTTCCTATGAGGAGCGGAACCGGCCAGCGTGGGCCGAAATCCCCCTCCGCGCGGCGCGCACCGCGCTCGAGGCCTGGCTCCCCGGGAGAGGCCAGATTCCAGCACGGAAGAGCTTCGACGGCGTCCTGAGGGCGCCCGAAGGGCTGGCAATCGGTTCGGCGGAGACGCCGTCCGGAGAGGAGACGGACGTGGCAGACGGAGAGTACGCGGCGAGCGCGGAACAGCGCGGAGCCGGACAGGGTGCCGCGGAGCATGATGGCGCGGTCCGTCCGGGCATGCCTTCAACGGCGGCGGAGCAGGCTGCAGGCGTTATGCAGGCGCCCTCGCACACGGTCGCGGGTGCGGGCGAGCATGCCCCGATCGCTGTGGACCCCGATGTCCTGGCCAGGGTCGGGGCGGGCGCGTCCCACGCCCCGCATGCGGTCCTCGGCGCGCATCTCGACGGCGAGGGGACGGTGACAATCCGTGCACTCAAGCACCTCGCGACAAGCGTCACCGCGGTGACCCCCGCCGGGCGCGTACCGCTCACCCACGAGGCCCACGGGGTGTGGGTGGGCACGGCGCCCGAAGCTGGTCCGGGCCACGTTCCGGACTACCGCCTCGAGGTCGAGTACGGCGAAGGCCACGTCGTGACGGTCGATGATCCGTACCGCTACATGCCCAGCATCGGCGAGCTCGACCTGCACCTGATCGGGGAAGGCCGCCACGAGGAGCTGTGGCGCGCCCTGGGCGCCCATGTCGAACGCCACCATTCGGTCCTCGGCGCCGTGGAGGGTACGTCCTTCAAGGTCTGGGCGCCGAACGCCCAGGCGGTGCAGGTCAAGGGGGACTTCAATGGATGGGATGGCCGCGAGCATGCCATGCGCAGCCTCGGCTCCTCCGGGGTCTGGGAAGTCTTCATCCCCGGCGTAGTAGCAGGCATGTCCTACAAGTTCGGCATCCTCACTCGGTACGGCCACTGGGTGGAGCGCGCAGACCCCATGGCCTTCGGCACCGAGGTCCCGCCCCACACGGCGTCGCGCGTCGTTGAGTCCCGGTATGCGTTCAAGGACGAGGAGTGGATGACGGCCCGTGCCGCGGGCGATCCACACAACTCGCCGATGAGCGTGTACGAGGTTCACGTCGGCTCGTGGCGCCTCGGCCTCGGCTACAGGGAGCTCGCCGACCAGCTTGTCGAGTACGTGACCGAGATGGGCTTCACGCACGTCGAGTTCATGCCGGTTGCCGAGCACCCGTTCGGCGGGTCATGGGGCTATCAGGTCACCTCCTACTACGCGCCGAGCTCGCGCTTCGGCCACCCGGACGATTTCCGCTACCTGGTCGACAGGCTCCACCAGGCGGGGATCGGCGTCATCGTGGACTGGGTGCCGGCGCACTTCCCCAAGGACGAATGGGCGCTGGCCCGCTTCGACGGTGAGCCGCTGTACGAGCACGCGGATCCGCAGCAGGGTGAGCACCCCGACTGGGGAACGCTCATCTTCAACTTCGGCCGCACCGAGGTCCGCAACTTCCTCGTGGCCAATGCTCAGTACTGGCTCGAGGAGTTCCACATTGATGGGCTCCGGGTCGACGCCGTTGCGTCGATGCTGTACCTCGACTATTCACGCGAAGAGGGGCAGTGGCGGCCCAACCAGTACGGCGGCCGCGAGAACCTTGAGGCGATCTCGTTCCTCCAGGAGACCAACGCGACGGCTTACAAGCGCAATCCCGGCATCGTCATGATCGCCGAGGAGTCCACGGCCTTCCCCGGCGTCACGAAGCCGACCTCGCTCAACGGACTGGGGTTCGGGCTCAAGTGGAACATGGGCTGGATGAACGATTCCCTCCAGTACATGGAAGAGAACCCGGTCAACCGCAAGTGGCACCACAACAAGATGACGTTCTCGATTGTCTACGCGTTCAGCGAGAACTTCCTCCTGCCGATCAGTCATGACGAGGTTGTGCACGGCAAGGGCTCGATGCTGCGCAAGATGCCCGGCGACCGGTGGCAGCAGCTGGCCAACCTCAGGGCTTTCTACGCGTTCCAGTGGGCCCACCCGGGCAAGCAGCTGATGTTCATGGGCTGCGAGTTCGGGCAGGAGGGCGAGTGGAACCAGGAGCACGGCCTCGAGTGGTGGATGGCGGATCTGGCGCCCCACAAGGGCCTGCAGAAGCTCATCGCCCAGCTCAACGCCGTCTACCGGGCCACGCCTGCGCTGTACGAGAAGGACAACGACCCGTCCGGGTACGAGTGGATCCGGGGCGACGACGCCGACCACAACGTGCTCTCCTTCATCCGCTGGTCGGACGACGGCACTCCACTTGTGTGCATCGCGAACTTCGCCGGCAATCCGCAGATCGACTACACCATCGGGCTGCCACAAGCGGGTCGCTGGCGTGAAGTCGTCAACACGGACGATGCGGAGTATGGCGGTTCGGGCGTGACCAACGGAGGCCTCGTGGCTGCCGAGGCGAGGGAATGGGATGGCAAGCCGGCCACCGCAGTACTGACCCTGCCGCCGCTCGGGGTCGTCTACCTCGTCCCCGAGGCTCCCCAGACCCCGTGACCTGAGTCTGGGTCGCCGAGGCGTGGTATTGCGCCGAGCCTGAGAGGCCCGGATCCTGCGGGATCCGGGCCTCTCGCTCTCCCCAGTTGACTCCGTTCATCCGGTCACGCGGGTCCGGGTGCCCCCTTGGCGTAGGTTGGCACGGGTCCGGTTGGCGCAGGGGTCACGACGGTGGTATAGTTTTATCCCGCGCCACCGACGGGGAATCACCCCGGCGTGGCAGCAAGTTTCCGCCAGATCCACCGACGAAGATACGGCCCGATGGCCGGTTTGACTCGGAGGATTGGAGCGGGTAGGTTTGAGAAGTTGCTTCGGGACGGGCTGGTTGGCTTTGGCTGGCTGGTTTACCGTGGGGGCCTGTTGTTTGAGAACTCAATAGTGTGCCAAGTTTTGTTGATGCCGTTTTTTTGGTGTCTTTTGTCCGGTGCTGTGCCGCCCCTGTGGTGTGGTGCCGGGTTGTTGATGCCGGATCATTT
>NZ_JAVFJK010000018.1 GCF_030908215.1 Sinomonas sp. ASV486
GACTGCTGTGGCGGGACATCGTTGACGCCTTCCGGCATGTCGCGGGACATCGTTGACACCTCGCCCATTGGGCTTCTGCCATGTCGAAGAACAAGGTCATCGTCGTCGCAGTCCTTGAGGGTGGGATGTCCAAGGCCGAAGCAGCCCGCCGGTACGGCATCAGCCGCCAATGGGTCCACCAACTCATCGCCCGCCACGCAGCCGAAGGAGAGGCCGGCCTCGAGGCCCGCTCCCGGCGGCCCCGCACCAGCCCGCAGCAGACGCCGGCCAACGTTCAGGAGAGGATCCTGGTCCTACGCGCCGACCTGCAGGCCAAGGGCCTGGACTCCGGGGCCGAGACCATCGCTGCCCATCTCGGACGCGAGGGCCTCCCGGTGCCCGCGAGCACCACCATCCACCGCATCCTCCGGGCCGCCGGCGCGGTCGCCCCCGAACCCCACAAGCGTCCCAAGTCCTCCCTGCGACGCTTCGCCGCGGCCCAGCCCAACGAGACCTGGCAGTCCGACTTCACCCACTGGCACCTGGCCGACGGCACCGACACCGAGATCATCGACTTCCTCGACGACCACTCCCGCTGCCTGCTCCACCTCACCGCCCACCCCAGGACGACCGGCGCCATCGTCGTGGACGCCTTCCTGGACACCGCACAGGAACACGGCCTGCCCGCCAGCACCCTGACCGACAACGGCATGGTCTACACCACCCGCCTGGCCGGCGGGAAAGGAGGCCGCAACGCCTTCGAGAGCCTCATCGCAGGGCTCGGGATCGTCCAGAAGAACGGATCCCCCGGCCACCCCCAGACCCAGGGCAAGATCGAGCGCTTCCACCAGACCCTGAAGAAATGGCTCCACAGCCAGCCTCCGGCCCAGACCATCGAGGACCTGAACGACCAGCTCACCAGATTCCGCCACGTCTACAACCACGAACGCCCCCACCGCGCGCTCGGCAGGCACACACCCGCCGAGGCCTACGCCCAGACCCCCAAGGCCGGCCCCGCGGCCGCCGCCCAGGGGGCACACTTCCGCGTCCGGACCGACCGCGTCGACGCCGACGGCAAGGTCACCCTCCGCCACGCGGGACGCCTCCGTCACCTCGGCATCGGCCGCGCCCACAGGCACAAACGCATCATCCTGCTCGTCCACGACGCCGAGGCCACCGCCATCGAGCACGGCACCGGCGAGATCCTCGCCGAGTTCACCATCAATCCCACCCGCGGCTACCAGCCCAAAAAACAGAACACCCCCGGTCTGAAGACCGGGGGTGTCAACGATGTCCCGCCACATCCGTAAAGGATGTCCCGCTACATCACAATGGTGGAGGTAAGGGGATTCGAACCCCTGACCTTCTGCATGCCATGCAGACGCGCTACCAACTGCGCCATACCCCCGTGGAGCTGAGGGGACTCGAACCCCTGACCCCCTGCATGCCATGCAGGTGCGCTACCAGCTGCGCCACAGCCCCGAAAGTCCACTCCATCAGCGTGAACAAGGGCCTTTCGGCCAGCCCACCCCGTTCGGAGCAACTCGACTATCTTAGATCGTCGCGCGCCGTCCGCACAAATCCGCCGAGCCGCACGCCGGGCGACCGGGCAGCGTCGTGCGTCACCCCTCCTCGAGGGTCACGGGCACGGGCAGCGTGCCCGCGTTGTGCTCGCCGAGGCGCCACCGCAGAGAGCCGTCGTTGTGGGGCCTGCGCTCCTCGAGGATCGACCACGAGCAGTTGGACAGCCCGGAGAGCGCACCCCAGAGGTCGTGGGGCAGGCCGAGCAGGTGCGCAAGCCCCACGCGAATCGCGCCGCCGTGGCTCACGACGACGAGCGTGCCGTCCGCGGCCACGTCACCGAGGGCACGGTCCACGGCTTGGTGGACCCGTGAGGCCACGTCGAGCCGTGTCTCGGCACCGCCCGCCGCGGTGTGCACGTCGCCGTCCTCCCAGAGGTGGAGGGCGTCGGGGTCCATGGTGCGGATCGCGTCGAACGTGTGGCCCTGCCAGTTCCCCGCGTTGGTCTCGCGGAGGCCAGCATCAACTTTCGCGGGCAGGCCTGTGACGGAGGCGAGCGCGTCCGCCGTCGTGCGTGCACGGGCGAGATCCGAACACACGATCGCGTCCGGCGAGAGTGAAGCGAGCCGCAGGGCGGCTTCGGCGGCCTGCTGCCGCCCCTCCTCGTTGAGCGGGACGTCGATCTGGCCCTGGAAGCGTCCGGCGGCGTTCCAGTCGGTGCGTCCGTGGCGCCAGAAGACAATGCGCCTGCCCGTTACCCGCGAGTATCCCGCGCCTGCGGAGTCAGTCGTCACTGGCCTCAGCCCGCGGCGGAGGCGGATGCTCCGGCGCCGTCGAGCCCGAGGTCGATCACCGGGCAGTCCTTCCACAGGCGCTCGAGCGCGTAGAAGGCACGGTCCTCGTCATGCATGACGTGCACCACCACATCACCGAAGTCCAACAGGACCCAGCGGCCCTCGGACCTGCCCTCGCGGCGCACGGGGCGCCGGTCGAGCTGGACCATGAGCTCGTCCTCGACGTTGTCGACGACGGCGTTCACCTGGCGCTCCGACTCCGCGGACGCGATGACGAAGATATCGGTGATGGCCAGACGCTCGCTCACGTCCACGGCCACAATATTCTCCGCCAGCTTGTCGGCAGCAGCCTTGGCTGCCGTCCGAGCCAGCTCGATGGCCTGTTCTGTTGCGCTCACTCTTCTCCTACGGGGTTGCTGACATTTTGCTGCGGAGGCTATTTGCTGCCGAGCACGATCATGATGATGGCCACGATGAGGGCGAGGAGGCCCACAGCGGCGACCCCGAGGAGGATCAGCCGCTCGCGTTCGGCGCGACCCGCTCCTGCCTCCGCGGAGTTCAGGGGGTCGAGCCCGTGGGCGCTGCGCGCCGACACGGGTGCGCCCTCGGGCGGCTCAGTCCTCCGGGACGACGTCGGTGCGGAGACGGGCTGCGGCGGGCGCTGCCGCGCCGTCCTGCCCGTGATCACGGGCACGTGAGTTGTGGAGGGCGGCTTCATCACCGGGTGCGGCACTCCCGGGAGGCGCACGAACTCGAGTGGGGTCACCATCGCCAGATTGTCCGTCGCGGCGGGAGCCGGGGCCTTGCGCGGCGGGGCCACGGCGTCCCTGCGTGATTCCTCGGCAAGGCGCTGCTTGGCCTGCGCACGGCGGTTGAGAATCGCGGCACGCTCTGCCATGGCCACCTGCTCCGCGAGCACCGCCGGATCGACGTCCGTGCCGCTCCCGCCTCGCTGCGCCTCGAGCATGGCGGTCTGGTTCTTGGCCTGCTCTTTGAGGAGCTCCCGAGCTGCCGTGATCTGGTCGTGGCTCAGTCTGCGGAACGAACCGGTCTCAGGGCCGAGCGCCGGGGTCACGGTGAGCCCCTGCGGCACGATCCCCTGCATCGCCGTGGGAGGCGCCGGGTCCACGCCCGGTACCGGAGCACGCCCCGCGCTGCCCGCGCTGTGGCTGGCGTGCCCGTGGGGGGCCGGGATCACCGGCAGAGCCTGAGCGGGCAGCGATTGACCGCCTTCGGGCTCCGGCTGCGTCGCCGGCAAGGGCGTGCCGACCGTGGGGAGCTTGCCCGTCTCCCGCTCACGGATGGACCGTCGGGTCGGGAACGACTGCTGGGCGGCCTGCTCCTTCTCGGCGAGTTCACGCCGCACCCGTTGGGCAGCGCGGTCGCGGGCTCTGGCCTGCGAGCTCCGCTCGGCCTGGGGCTGGCCGGGGTCGGCCTCGTGCGAGCGGCGGGCCCGCAGGCTCTCGCCTCCGGAGCGATCGGCGGACGACGGCGACGCCTCGGCTCGTGCTGCAGCCTCAGCCGCGCTCTGGGCGGCTCTCCTGGCCGTGGCACGCTCCCGCGCGGCGGCCTCCGCATCGGCTCGCGCTTGCGCCGCGGCGCGCTCCCGCGCCGCGGCAGCCTCCGCTTCAGCGCGCTCCCGCACCGCGGCAGCCTCCGCTTCAGCGCGCTCCCGCGCGGCGGCAGCCTCCGCTTCAGCCCGACCGCGGGCCTCGGCCTCCGCCTGGGCTGGCGTCAGCCGCGTTCCCTCGGCAGCGTCGAGCGAGGCCTGTGCGAGGCGACGCTCGCGCCGGCTCGTCATCGGCTTGTCCTCGTTGCTCATGCTTGGCTCACCGCGCAGCAGCTGCTGCGCTCCCTGCCTCTCCGTGGTTGTCCTGGCCCCGTCTGCCGTCCTTGCTCGGGCGAGTTCCGTCGTGTTCTTCAGTGAGGTAGAGGCCGTACTTGGCGATGTACTGCACCACTCCATCCGGCACGAGATACCAGACCGGGTCGGACACCGCCACGCGGGTACGGCAGTCCGTCGAGGAAATCGCCATGGCCGGGACCTCGAGGAGGCTCACGTCCTTGCGTCCCAGATCGTGGAGCTCATGCCCGGGGCGCGTCACACCCACAAAGTGGGCCAGCTCCCAGAGTTCGTCGACGTCCTTCCACGAGACGATCTGCTCCATGGCGTCCGCACCCGTGATGAAGTAGAGATCAGCCTCGGGCCGCAGACGCCGCAAGTCGCGCAGAGTGTCGATCGTATAGGTCGGCCCTGGACGGTCGATGTCCACCCGGCTGACAGTGAAGCGCGGGTTCGACGCCGTCGCAATCACCGTCATGAGGTAGCGGTGCTCCGGAGGGCTGACCCTGCGCCCCGACTTCTGCCACGGTTCCCCGGTCGGCACAAAGACGACCTCATCGAGGTCGAACCTCGCTGCGACCTCACTCGCTGCGACAAGGTGCCCGTGATGGATCGGATCGAAGGTTCCGCCCATGACGCCGAGGCGGACGCGCCGTCCGCTCTCGGGCTGCTCTCCCGGGGCCAAGGCGAAAGGGCTCAGTGGCCCTGACCGCGGTCGTGCTTGTTCGGGTGCTGACGGTGCGGGTCAGCATGCTCGTCGACGGCCTCGTGGCGGCGGCCGAGGTTCGTGTAGGAGGCCGTGACGAACAGGAGGATCACGAAGATGACAAACATGGCGCCTCCGATCACGAAGGGCGGCGCGATAAGCGGCGCGGGCGCCTCCTGGCCTGCGGCTTCGCCGCTCACAGTGACAGCTGCGCTGATCAGCGATGCCAGCATGGTCTCCCCTTCAGGTCGTAACTCAGGTATTCAGCTGCGGGTGCAGCTCCTTGGGCTAGGTTTCATCCTACCCCGGCGGATCAGCCGCGGACCTGTCCCTCGCCCTGCACGATCCACTTGGTGGTCGTGAGCTCGGAAAGGCCCATCGGCCCGCGCGCGTGCAGCTTCTGGGTCGAGATACCGACCTCGGCCCCGAGTCCCAGCTCCCCCCCGTCCGTGAATCGTGTCGAGGCGTTCACCATGACGGCAGCGGAATCGATCTCCGCAATGAACCGCTCGGCATTGGCGAGGTCATTGGTGATGATCGCCTCGGTATGTCCGGTGGTCCAACGGCGGATGTGGGCGAGTGCGTCGTCGAGGCTGTCAACCGTCGCGACGGCGATCTCGAGGTCCATGTACTCGGTGGCCCAGTCGTACTCGGTGGCCGGCTCGGCGCTGACACCGTCCGGAAGGGCAGCCATGGTGCGGCCGTCCACATGGAGCCGGACCCCCCGCGCGGCAAGAGCGCGCGCCACGGCTGGCAGGACTGTCGAATCACGGTGCACGAGGACCGTCTCGACCGTGTTGCATACGCTCGGTCGCTGAGTCTTGGCGTTGACGAGGATCTCAACGGCCATGTCCTCGTCCGCGCTCGCGTCGATGAAGATATGCACGTTGCCCTCGCCGGTCTCGATGACGGGGACCGTCGAGTTGATCACGACGTTCTGGATGAGCTCACGCCCACCCCGCGGAATGAGCACATCGACTCGCCCGCGTGCCTTCATCAACGCGTTGGCGCCCTCGCGGCCATAGGCATCGACGCTCTGGACTGCGTCCGCGGGCAGCCCGACGGAATCGAGCGTGTCCCGCAGGATGTCCAGAAGTGCGGCGTTCGTGTGGGCGGCGGCGCTGCCGCCGCGCAGGATCACAGCGTTGCCGCTCTTGAGCGCGAGGCCGGCGATGTCCACTGTGACGTTGGGCCGGGCCTCGTAGATCGCGGCAACCACGCCCATCGGAACGTTCACCTGACGGACGCGCAGGCCGTTGGGGAGGGTCTGGCCGCGCACCACATTTCCTACGGGATCGGGGAGGCCGGCGAGCGTCTCGAGGGCATCGACGAGCCCGTCGATGCGTGCCGGGGTAAGGGCGAGCCTGTCGAGGAGGGCCGTGGACGTGCCATTGGCACGACCGGCTTCCAGATCCTTGGCATTCGCCGCGAGAACCTGCGCCTCGTTCGCCTTGAGGGCGGCACCGATCGCGCGGAGGGCGCGGTCCTTCCACGCCCGGTTCGCACGGGCGAGGACTCGGGATGCTGCGCGGGCACGATCTCCCATCGCGTTGACCGCAGCCTCGACGTCCACTGCGGTGTCCGCGGCCGCGCTTCCCAGTGCCGGGCTCTCCGATGCCGGGCTCTCCATTGCCGCGGCAGCGGCAGCAGTCTGCTCGGCGGGAAGGGTATCGGGCGCGGCCTCACGCGCAGTGTCAGTCATGCATCAAGTCTACCGAGACGCGCCCGCGCCGGGCCCCGCCCGTGTCACAGGGGCGAGCAGCGCCGAGCGCCGGGCCACAAAGCGGCAGTGCTGCAGCGTGAAAAACGTCTCAGAGGAGCACGAGGTCGTCCACGTGGACGACGACGCGCTCGTACTCCGGCCCCATCTCGCGCCCGAGGTCTCTCGTGGAGCGTCCGAGCATCGCCGGCAGCTCGTCCGCGGAAAAGTTCACGAGCCCGCGCGCGAGCACGTGCCCCGACTGGTCCGCGATCTCCACGGGGTCGCCGGCTTCGAAGTCCCCGGACACGGCCGTCACGCCGGCGGGCAGCAGCGAGCGGTGACGGTCCGCGACGGCCCGCACCGCGCCGTCGTCGAGCGTCAGCGTCCCCCGGACCGCGGCGAGATGCTCGAGCCACAGGAGCCGAACCGGCTTGCGCCGGCCGCTGACGCTGAACCAGGTCCCGACATCCTCCCCCGCCAGCGCCCGCGAGGCCGCCGAGGTAGAGGTCACGAGGGCAGGTATCCCCGAGCTCGCAGCGATCGTGGCGGCCTCAACCTTGGTCGCCATGCCGCCCGTGCCCACGCCTGCCTTGCCCGCGCTGCCGATCCGGACGCCGTCGAGGTCCCCCGGACCACGCACATGCCCGATCCGGGTCCCGCCCTCTGACGGCGGCCCCGTGTACACGGAGTCGACGTCCGAGAGCAGCACGAGCGCGTCCGCGTGGACGAGGTGCGCGACGAGGGCGGCGAGGCGGTCGTTGTCTCCGAAGCGGATCTCGTGGGTCGCGACGGTGTCGTTCTCGTTGACCACGGGGACCACCCCGAGGTGGAGGAGCTTCTCCAGAGCGCGGTGCGCGTTCTTGTACTGGGTGCGGCGCACCAGGTCATCCGCGGTGAGGAGGACCTGGCTCACCGTGACGCCGTGCGCTCCGAACGCCTGCGTGTACCGGGCCATGAGGAGCCCCTGGCCGACGCTCGCAGCGGCCTGCTGGGTCGCGAGGTCTTTGGGCCTGCGGGCGAGGCCCAGCGGCGCCAGCCCCGCAGCGATCGCGCCCGAGGAGACGAGCACGATCTCGGTGCCCATGTTGGCCCGCTCCGCGAGCGTGTCGACGAGCGCTGCGAGGGCCTTCTCGGAGATGCCGCCCCGGATAGTCGTGAGGGACGACGAGCCAACCTTGACCACGATGCGACGCGCAGCAGGCAGCCACTCACGTCCGGCGACCTGCACCTCAGAGGTTGTCGTCATCGGCCCAATCCCCCTCGGCCGCCTCCTCGCTCGCCACTGCCGCGCGGGTCGACTCGTGGGCCGCATCCGCGCCAGCGGCACGACGGCGGGACGACTCGGTCCAGATCCCGGCGCGCCGCTCGGCTTCCAGCTCATCGCGGGCGGCCGCCTTGGCAGCCTTGCGGTCCTCATAGTCCTCGCGCTTCTCAGCACGCGTCGGACGCTCCCAGTCAGCGAGCCTCAAGTCCGTTCCGCGGGGGCCCGTGAGCAGCTCGGCGCCCGTCATCATGGTCGGCTCCCAGTCGAACACCACGCCGTCCTCCTCGCCGATCACGACGGTGTCTCCCGGCTTTGCCCCGACCTTGAAGAGCTCGTTCTCGACGCCGAGACGGTTGAGCCGGTCGGCGAGATAGCCGATGGCCTCCTCATTGGTGAAGTCAGTCTGGATGACCCACTTCTCGGGCTTGTCGCCGAGCACGCGGAACAGTGGCTCGAGGTTGCGTTCCTCGCGACGGATCGTGAACTCCGTCTTGTTGACGGCTCGAGGGCGCAGGATCGTCGGCGTCACCTTGGGCGGGGCGGTCTCGAGCAAGTCCCGCGCCGCCTGGACGATCTCCGCCATCGCAAAGCCAAGCGCCCTGAGCCCCGCGTGGCTGGTCGCCGAGACCTCGAACACGCGGTAGCCCCGCCGCTCCAGCTCCGGGCGGACCATCTGGGCCATCTCCTGGCCGTCCGGGAGGTCGGTCTTGTTCAGGGCTACGAGCTTGGGCCGCTCGTTGAGCGGCGTGGCTTCGCCGTCGACGCCCGCGTAGCTCATGTCGACCGCGTACTTCTCGAGCTCGCGTTCGATCACATCGAGGTCATCGAGGGGGTTCCGGTCAGCCTCAAGCGTCCCGCAGTCGAGAACGTGCACGATCGCCGCGCACCGCTCGACGTGCCGCAGGAAGTCGTGGCCGAGGCCGCGGCCCTCGCTGGCACCTTCGATGAGGCCGGGCACGTCCGCGATGGTGAAGCGCACGTCGCCGGCCTGGACCACCCCGAGGTTCGGCACGAGCGTCGTGAACGGGTAGTCGGCGATCTTGGGCCGCGCAGCAGACATCGCGGCGATGAGGCTCGATTTGCCGGCGGAGGGGAAGCCGACGAGGGCGATGTCCGCGATCGACTTGAGCTCGAGGACAATGTCGCCCTGTTCGCCCGGAATGCCCAGGAGTGCGAAGCCCGGCGCCTTCCGCTTGGCGGACGAGAGCGCAGCGTTGCCGAGACCGCCCTGACCGCCCGCTGCGGCGATGAACTCGGTGCCTTCGCCGACGAGATCGGCGAGGACCTCGCCGTCGCGGGACTTGACGACGGTGCCGTCCGGTACCGGCAGCACGAGCGTCTCGCCGCTGTGCCCGGCGCGCCAGTCGCCCATCCCGGGACCGCCGTTGTCGGCGTTGCGGTGCGGCGAGTGGTGGTAGTCGAGCAGCGTGGTGGTCTGGTGGGAGACACGCAGGACGACGTCGCCCCCGTTCCCACCGTTCCCGCCGTCAGGACCGCCCAGCGGCTTGAATTTCTCCCGCTTGACCGAGACGCAGCCGTGGCCACCGTTCCCGCCCGAGACGTGGAGGACCACACGGTCGACGAAGCTGGCCACTTGTAACTCCTAAGGTCTTCGGGTCTGACCCGATTCTAGTGCTGGCCCCTCGGGAATCCGGTGGGGACAGCAAAAGGTGGAGCGGACCACTGGCCCACTCCACCCTCATGCTGGGCGCGCCCTGATGGGCGCGGGTCACTGCAGCGTTATGCCTGCGCAGCGACGATGTCCACGACGCGGCGGCCGCGACGGGTACCGAACTGGACCGCACCGGGCGTCAGGGCGAACAGAGTGTCGTCCTTGCCGCGGCCGACGCCGTTGCCCGGGTGGAAATGCGTGCCGCGCTGGCGGACGATGATCTCGCCAGCGTTGACAGTCTGGCCGCCGAAGCGCTTGACGCCAAGGAACTGAGCGTTCGAGTCGCGGCCGTTGCGAGTGGAGCTTGCGCCCTTCTTATGTGCCATGAGCTGTGCCTCCCTGAGGAAATCTAGAGTCTGGGCGAACCGGAGAGGTTCAGGCGTTGATGCCGGTGATCTTGACCTTGGTCAGCTCCTGGCGGTGGCCCTGGCGCTTCTTGTAACCGGTCTTGTTCTTGTACTTCTGAATGACGATCTTCGGGCCACGGAGGTCTTCGAGGACCTCGGCCGTGACCGTCACCTGAGCCAGCTCAGCAGCGGCAGAGGTAACCTTCTCACCGTCGACCAGCAGGAGGGCGGGCAGCTCGATAGTGCTGCCAGCCTCACCGGCCACGCGGTTGAGGGTGACGTAGTCTCCGACGGAAACCTTCTCCTGACGGCCGCCGGCGCGGACAATCGCGTACACCACTGGGGAACTCACTTCTCTCGACGATATTTCTAAAAGCTCTTTGCGCGCGACGCCCGGCGTCCGTGCACTGCACGGCGCGTCAGGCGTCCAAACTGTGCTTTCTGCCGTGAGTCCGCAAGGGGAATCCCTGGGAGTGAACCCCAAGTGACGGCGCAAGCACCGAGGATCAAGGATACGCTAGTCCTCTGCCCGGCCGCAAATGAGCCGGCCACCGGCCATCATCGACCGGCAAGCACGCCTGTACAGTCTAGCCCACCCGCGGGGCACCTGTGCTCACGCATACCGGCGCGGCGCGTCGAAGAACTCCCGCTCATAGACGGACGAGGCCATGAAGGCCTCCCGCATCGCCTCGCGCTCGGGTGCTGACGCCCGCCGGCCGGCCGCATCCGTATACGCGATGGCACGGCGGGTCGACGCGGCGAACGCCTCGTCCGCGTACGTGCCAATCCACTCGGCGTACGGATGCTTCCCCGACTCCGAGCGGCCGGCATGCCGCGCGTGCAGCGCCGAACCGACTTCGGCGTAGATCCAGTAGCAGGGCAGCGCAGCAGCGGCGAGCACGGCATAGCTCCCCGAGGCGGAGGCGGCCAGAAGATGGTCCACGTAGGCCTTCGTCACGGGGCCCGGACGCCCCGCGCCGTCCGCACCCGATCGTGGGGCGCCACCACGAGAGGCACCGGAAGGTGAGACATCCGGAAGCCGCTGCCCGGCGGCGTCGTGCGCCTGAACCGGGTGACGGGACAGCCAGGTGCGGTGCAGCTCCGCCTCGACCGCGAGGCATACCCGGGCACCCTCGGCCCAGAAGGCCTGCTCCTCCTCGCTCGGCGCGAGGGCGCTCGCACGGGCCAGGACCCGTGAATAGCCATTGAGGTAGAGCGCGTCCTGAGTTAGGTAGTACGCGAAGTGGGCCTCGGGCAGCGTGCCTCCGTCCAGCTCCGCAATGAAAGGCAGGGCATCGATCTCCGCCCGCACCTTCGCCGTGTCCTCCCACAGGGAATCCGTGAACTCCCCCTCGGCGAGGGGCACGGAGGCCTGAGCATGGTGGAAGTGGTGCACGGGACCGTGCCCGTGCCCGACCTCGAGCTCACCCGAAGCCTCGAGGGCGCCGCGCAGCCAGGCCTTGGCCACGGCCAGCGAACGCTGCCAGTCACCAGTGCGCGCCTGTACTGTCGCGAGCGCGGAGGAGAGCGAGCAGCCCGTCCCGTGCGTATTGGGGGTATCGATCCGCTCGCCGCCGAGCTCGGCGATCAGAGGACCCTCGGGATGGTTCGCGTCGACGAGCGCATCCGGACAGCTCGATCCTGCGAGGTGGCCGCCCTTCACGAGCACCGTCGCGCCCGTGCGCTCGGACAGCCGCGTGCCCTGGTCAAGGGCCACGGCCCACGTGGACGCTGTCGGCTCCCCGAGGAGCGCGGCCAGCTCGGGCAGGTTCGGCGTGATGAGGTGCGCCCGCGTCAGCAGGCCGCGAAGGGCTTCCTCGGCGTCGGGGGCGAGCAGCCGGTCACCGCTCGTGGCGACCATCACGGGATCGAGCACGACGACGTCCGGCCGTGTCGCGTCGAGCCATGCCGCCACGGTGCGGATCACCTCCGCATCGGCGAGCATGCCGATCTTGACGGCGTCCACCGCGATGTCGCTGCCGACGGCCTCGAGCTGGGCGGCGAGGAACTCAGGCGGCGGCGTGTGGACTGCCGTGACACCGCGAGTGTTCTGCGCGGTGAGTGCCGTGATGGCACACATCCCGTATCCGCCCATCGCGGCGATGCTCTTGAGGTCGGCCTGGATGCCGGCTCCGCCCGAAGGATCGGAGCCGGCAATGCTCAGAACCCGGGGAACCCGGGCTGTACCAGGCACTCCCTACAGCTCCGACGCCGGTACGCCGACCCCGAGGATGAGCGGACCGCCATCCTCCGGCGGCGTCTGCGGTTCGGTGCGCGGTGCCGGTGACGCGGAGCGGGTCTGGCCGCCGACGGCGCCCTCGGACGCTTCCACGCGGGTCACCTCGGCGGAACCCTGGCCGCTGCGCGCACCGCGGGAGCGGCGGCGGCCCGGGCGCGCCTCCCCCTCGGATGTCGTGTGGCGCTCGCCGGTGATCTGGTCGAAGGCCTGGCTCAGGGCGTCGAGGCTCAGGACCGGCTCCGGCGCTGGCGGCTCGTGGACGACGTCTCCGTGCGGGAGTTCGATCCGCTCGCCGCCGATGGTGAGGACAGAGAGGTGCTCCGCGTCTCCCGCCGGCACGCGGACAACGTCCGCTGCGTGGGTGGCCTCGGCCTGCGCCGCCGGTGCAGAGGCCGCGACCGCGGCGGTCGGCGACTTCTGGGGCGCCTCCGTCCCAGCAGCCGGCACCGGTGCCTGTACCGGTGCTGAAGGTGCCCCGGCATGCTCCGTCGCCTCGGTGTGGGCCTCAGCATGCATGTCGGCATCGTGGGCGTGCGCCGCGTGCGCCGCGGCCGCAACCGCCGCAAGGGCAGCCCGGGTGGCCTGGGCGCGGGCCTGCCGCTCGGCGTCGTCCACAGGGGGTTCGGGCGCTGCGGCTGGAGTCGCGGGGACATCGGCCGGCTGGCCGCCCCCCCGACGGCGGCGCTTGCGGCCAGCAGCGGCACCGTTGACCTCGGTGACGCGGGGCGCCTGGTGCTCCACGGCCGGGGCCGAGGGACGGCCATTCCCGCGCTCGACCGGCTCGTCGTAGGTGATGACGCCGCGGCCCGCGCAGACCTCGCAGGTCTCGCTGAAGACCTCGAGGAGCCCTGTTCCCATCCGCTTGCGGGTCATCTGCACGAGGCCGAGCGAGGTGACCTCGGCGACCTGGTGCTTGGTCCGGTCGCGGCCGAGGCACTCGACGAGACGGCGCAGGACGAGATCGCGGTTGGATTCGAGCACCATGTCGATGAAGTCGATCACGATGATGCCGCCGATGTCGCGCAGCCGCAGCTGGCGGACGATCTCCTCAGCGGCCTCGAGGTTGTTCTTCGTCACCGTCTCCTCGAGGTTGCCCCCTGAGCCTGTGAACTTTCCCGTGTTGACGTCGACCACGGTCATGGCCTCGGTCCGGTCGATCACGAGGGAGCCGCCCGAGGGAAGGAACACCTTGCGGTCGAGCGCCTTGTGGATCTGCTCGTCGACGCGCCACTGGGCGAAGATGTCCTCGTCACCCTGGTACTTCTCGAGCCGGCCCAGCAGGTCCGGGGCCACGTAGGTCACGTAGGCCTCGATCGTGTCCCAGGCCTCGTCGCCGCTCACGATGAGCTTCGAGAAGTCCTCATTGAAGACGTCGCGGACCACCTTGATGGTCAGGTCCGGCTCGCCGTAGAGGAGCTCGGGGGCGAGGACCTTGGTTGAGGTGGCCTGGCCCTGGATCGACTCCCACTGGGAGCGCAGACGGTTGATGTCGTGCGTGAGCTCTTCCTCGCTTGCCCCCTCGGCGGCGGTCCGGACGATGACGCCGGCATCCTCGGGGAGTCGGTCCTTGAGGATCTTCTTCAGGCGCGTGCGCTCGACGTCGGGCAGCTTGCGCGAGATGCCGGTCATGGAGCCGCCGGGTACGTACACGAGGTAGCGCCCCGGCAGGGAGATCTGGCTCGTGAGGCGTGCACCCTTGTGGCCGACCGGATCCTTCGTGACCTGCACGAGGACGGAGTCTCCGGACTTGAGCGCGTTCTCGATACGGCGCGGGGCGCCGTCGAGCCCTGCCGCGTCCCAGTTGACCTCTCCCGCGTACAGCACGGCGTTGCGGCCGCGCCCGATGTCGACGAAGGCCGCTTCCATGGATGGGAGCACGTTCTGCACCCGGCCCAGATAGACGTTGCCGATGAGCGAGTCCTGCTGGGTCTTGGATACGAAGTGCTCCGCGAGCAGACCGTCCTCGAGGACCGCGATCTGGATGCGGTCCTCGTTCTGGCGGACCACCATCTGCCGGTCCACGGACTCGCGCCGGGCCAGGAACTCGGCCTCGGTGATCACGTGACGACGGCGGCCGGATTCGCGGGACTCACGGCGGCGCTGCTTCTTCGCCTCGAGGCGGGTCGAGCCCTTGACACTCTGGACACGCGTGCTCGTGGACTCCGACGGCGTCCGCGGCGCCCGGACACGTGTGACCGTTCCGGGCGGATCGTCATCGAGACCGCCTTCGAGCTCGAGGTCCACGTCTCCGCGACGACGGCGCCGACGACGGCGCGAGGTGACCTCCTCGGACTCCTCCTCGTGCGCCTCGCCGTCCTCTTCGCCCTGCTCCTCGGAGCCCTCGGCACCCTCGGCGCCGCGAGCGGTCCGGCTCCGGCGCCCCCGGCTACGGCGGCGGCGGCGGCTCGCGACATCGGTGTCGTCGTCGTTCTCGTCCTGCTCTTCCTCGTCGACGGGCTCGACGGCAGGAGTGGGCCGGACGATGGTGCTGAGGTCCGGCGCCTGGAAGATCATCGAGGTCGGGGAAAGCTGCTCGCTGAACAGCACCCCGCGTGCGCTCTGGGGCTTCTCGGACTCGTCCGCCGGCTCGGCGCCGCTTGCCGAGGCCGCGGCAACTGCGGTTCCCTCTGCGATCGTGGCCTCTGCTGTGGTGGCCTCTGCTGTGGTGGCCCCTGCCGTGGTGGTCCCCGCTGTCGGGGTCACTGGCGCGGTTTCGCGGTCTGCGCCCCGCTGATCGAAGGTGGCGGCTGCCGCGGAAGCCGCGCCGCGGGCGGTGCGCGTGCGCCCTGCTCGAGCGGGCTTCTGCTCGGCGACGGCCTTCCCCGTCTGCGGCTGCGGCTCGGCCTGCGCAGTGGGTGCGGGCTCGGCAGCGGCTGACGCAGCGCTCGTCGATGCCCTCCGGCGGGCGCGGACCGAACTTTTCGCACGCCGTGCCGCGGCTGGCTCGTCGCGAACGGGCTCGGCGGCCGGCTTCGTTTCTTCAGGCTCTGGTTCCTGCCGCTCCGGGAGGCTCGTCTCCGCCTTGACGGCCGCTGCGCGGGCTGACGTGCGGCGCCGCGACCGCGCATGCGCCGGCTTCTCCCCGGGTGCGGCCTCCGGCTCGGCAGAGTCCTCGGCCGCGGGAACGTCCGCAACGGGTGCCGCGGCGATTGAACTGTCCGCGGTGTCCGTCTCCGGCGTGGTGTCTTCGGCCTCCTCGGTCGGGGCAGCGGCCTTGCGGCGGCTCCGGGTGGCCCGCTTGGCCGGAGAGGCCGGGGCCTCGCCAGCGACCGCGTCCTCACCGGGACCTGCCGCGGGGGCCACGTCGACCGGTGCCGCGTCAACGGGTGCCGCAGTGGCGTCCGCCGTCGCGGCGGGGGCGCCGGTAGGCGCCGAGGCGCTCCGGCGGCGGGAAGTACGGCGGGGCTTGTCCTGCTGGTCCGCCGGTGCTGCATCCGGGGTCGAGCCGCCGGGCTGCTGTTCGATATCCATCTGTGAGTACTCCAAAGCCGCCCCGTCCGCCCCCACATACGGCGGCCGCGGCGACGCCACGAGTCGGCACCCGCGGGCGCCGACGAAAGTCGGTTCTGTGCCAGCACGGCCACGCCGTGCAGGCCGGTGCCGCGTTCAACCCGCCACCGGTCAAGGCCGGGCAGGTGCCGCTCTGGCCCGAGTCACCCGGTCAGGATCGGTGGATCCGGACGGGGTCTGGGCCGGCGGTCTTCTCGCTGTGCACCTGACCGGGCACTGCATGTGGGACAGTGTCCGGCCAATGGCATTGTCTCACACGGCCTCTCACATCATGCCGCGGCCCACCCCAAGGACACGAGACTTCACAGGGCGCGGGATGTCTCGGCGCGGACGGCACGAGCGGGGTTCGGGTCCCACGACCCAGCCGCCGCCCAGACGGCCCGCCTAGAATCGAAGTCATCCGGCCAGGAAGGACCTCCATGACCCCCCAGACCAGCGCCAGCCGGGCCAACCCGGCCACCGAACGCAGCAGCGTTCCGTCTACAGCAGACCGCAGTGGCGCTGACCCGCAGGATTCCGCCGTCCACGTCATGACGCGTGCCAAGCCGTTCGCCTGGCTCCTCCTGATCACGAGCGTGGTCGGCTGGCTCGCCTCGGGCGATCTGGTCCTCGAGAAGCTCGAGAAGCTCATCAATCCGGCTCACACGACGATCTGCGACGTGAATCCGTGGGTCTCGTGCGGCGAGGTCATGAGCACGTGGCAGAGTTCCCTCTTCGGATTCCCGAACATGTTCATCGGCATCGTGGCCTTCGCGGTCACGACCACGGTGGCCATGGCCATCCTCTCGGGGGCGGCGTTCGCACGGTGGTTCTGGATCGGCCTGCAGATCGGCGTCACGCTCGGCTTCGTATTCGTCGTGTGGCTGTGGAGCCAGGCCCTCTACTCAATCGGGATCCTGTGCCCGCTGTGCATGGTCGTGTGGTCGATGATGATCCCGATGTTCGTCTGGACCACAATCCGCAACATCGTCCACGGCATCATCCCCGCGCCGGCCGGTGTGGCCCGTGGCATCGCCGACTGGGGCTGGGTGATCGTGGCCGTCGGCTACGTGGCCGTCATCGCCACGATCTTCTTCCGCTTCCTCCACATGTTCATCCCCTCCACCATGTAGCACTTCGCCGGTATCCATCTCGGATACACGTCCTGCGCGCCTTGAACCCTTTCAGGTACGCGGACGACGACGGCCGGCGCCTTCCACGCGGAAGGCACCGGCCGTCGTCGTACTCGCAATGCCGAACCGGCGCGAGAGCCGTACCCGGAACACCAGGGCGGCTGGCGGGGAGGCAGGGGTCAGGCGGAGAACCAGATGGCGATCTCGCGCTCGGCCGACTCCGGCGAGTCCGAGCCGTGGACGAGATTCTGCTGGACCTTGAGCCCCCAGTCACGGCCGAAGTCCCCGCGGATGGTCCCGGGAGCCGCGACGGTCGGATCCGTGGCGCCGGCGAGCGAGCGGAAAGCTTCGATGACGCGCTCCCCCTCGAAGATCGCCGCGACCACCGGACCGCTCGCCATGAACTCGAGGAGGGGCTCGTAGAAGGGCTTGCCCTCGTGCTCGGCGTAGTGCTCGGCGAGGAGCTCGCGGCCCGGGGTGAGCTGCTCGAGGGCGGCGAGCCGGTACCCCTTCGCCTCGACGCGGGCGAGGATGGCTCCGGTCAGGCCGCGCGAGACGCCGTCCGGCTTGACGAGAACAAGGGTGCGTTCGGTAGTCACAGGTACTCCTGGGTGAAGTCGGCTGGTTTCCTGCCCAGTCTACTGATCACGCCCCCCGGGGTGCTCCCGCTCCCACTCGGCCTGCTCTAGGTCGCGCTGGGCGTTCTCACGGTCGAGCCGAGCGCCCGTGCGGATCGTGAAGAACCAGGTGACGAGCAGCACCGCCCCGACGAGGAACATCATCGGCTCAAAGAACCCAAGCGCGAGGAGGGCCAGCTGGAGGACCCATCCCACCCAGAGGCCCCACGGCCGTGAGACCACGGCGCACGCGAGGATGAACACGACCATGAGCCCGAGCCCGCCGCCGAGGATCGCCCCGGCGCCCAGCTCCCTCCCCCGCAGCCCGAACAGGACGAGGGTCGCGAAGAACACCACGAACGCTTCCATCAGGAGCAGCACCGAGGCGAACATCACCCGGACTGACCGGCGCTTCCTGGGCATCCCCGGCCGCCATTCGCGCTGGGCCCTCGTGAGACCGGCCATCACGCAGCATCCTTCCCAAGCAGCGTCCGGGCCTCGCCGACCACCGTGATCGACCCGGTGATGAGGACGCCCCCGCCGAAGTCGCCCGTCGCGTCTGCGCGCTCGACGGCGTACTCGATCGCGTCGTCGAGCTTCTCGGCGACGCGGATGCTCTCCTCGTCGTAGCCGAGGTCGAGCGCGAGCTCGGCCAGCTCGTCCGCCGGGATCGCGCGAGGCGATGCCGACTGGGTGAAGCAGTACTCGACCGGGAGGTCGGAGAACTCCTCCTGGAGCGTCCGCAGGATCTCCTCGGCGTCCTTCTCGCGCAGCACACCCAGGACGACGACGAGGCCCGAGAAGTCGAAGGCCTCCGTCAGCGCACGGGCGCTCACGCGGATGCCGTCCGGGTTGTGGGCGGCGTCGACGATGATCGTCGGGGACGTCCGGATCACCTCCAGGCGGCCGGGCGAGGACACCTGCTCGAATCCCTCGCGGAGCAGATCGATGCTGAGCTCCTTCTCTCCCCCACCGAAGAAGGCCTCGAGCGCAGCGACGGCGACCGCGGCGTTCTCGGCCTGATGCGCCCCATGGAGCGGCACCGCGAGGTCCTCGTAGCGGCCGGCGAGCCCGCGCACGGTCACGATCTGGCCGCCGACGGCGAGCGCCCGCGATTCGACGCCGAACTCGACGCCCTCGAACCGGTACGGAACGCCGACCTCGCGGGCCTTGTCCAAAAGGATCTGGGCCGCGCCGGCCGGCTGGGCCGCGCTCACGAGGAAACCCCCGGGCTTGATGATGCCGGCCTTCTCCCGCGCGATGTCCTCGACCGTGTCGCCGAGCAGGTCCGTGTGGTCGAGCGAGATCGGCGTGACCACGGAGACCGCGCCGTCGCCCACGTTGGTGGCGTCGGTGATGCCGCCGAGGCCCACCTCGATCACAGCGACGTCGACGGGTTGGTCGGCGAAGACCGCGAAACCGAGGATCGTGACGCACTCGAAATACGTCAGGCGCGGCTCGCCGGCGGCGACGAGTTCGGCGTCGACGATGTCCAGATACGGCGTGATCTCGTTCCAGATCCGCACGAACGCCTCATCGGACACCGGTGCACCATCGATGCTGATCCGCTCCGTCACGCGGGACAGATGCGGGCTCGTGTACCTGCCGGTGCGGAGGCCGTGGGCGCGCAGCCCGGCCTCGATCATGCGGGCTGTGGACGTCTTGCCGTTCGTGCCGGTGATGTGGATGATCGGGAACGCCTTGTTCGGCTCGCCGAGCACGTCCATCGCGCGGAACAGCGGCGCGAGCCTGGGCTCCATCCTGTTCTCCGGCGCGCGGCCCAGGAGGATCCCGTAGACCTCCTCGACCGTGGTCGGCTCCGAGGGGGTACTGGCAGTGTTCTCGGTCACTTGGCCTCCCTTCCGACCGCGAGATTCGCGGCCTGCACACGCTCGACAAGCGCCGTGGCGTCGACGTCCGCCACGAGCAGCTCCAGTTCGAGCGCCAGGGTCTCCCCCTTCACGAGGTCAATGTGGGCCTCGGCCGCGGCGATGACGTGCCTCCTGGCCGTGATGCTCGCCCGGATTCGGTCGCTCACGTCAAGGTCGGCGTCCTTGCGGGCCTGCTGCACCGTGCGGACGAGGTCGCGGGCCAGACCCTCGGCCTCGAGCTCGGGGGTCACCTCGGTGTCGAGGACCACGAACCCGCCGCCCGGCAGCATCGCGACAGCCGCGTGCTCGCCGGCCTTCTCCGGATCCACCACCGTCTCGAGCGTGTACTCGTTCGGCTCGAGGGCGAGGCCGCCGGAGGTGACCGTGCCGTCGTCGGCCACGGACCAGTCCCCCGACTTGGATCCCTTGATCGCCTGCTGCACGCCCTTGCCCAGCCGCGGGCCGGCCGCGCGGGCGTTGACCACGAGCCTGCGCTCGATCCCGAACTCCTCCTCGCTTGCCTCGGCGGCGTCGAGCAGCCGGACGGACTTGAGGTTGAGTTCATCGGCGATCACCGTCTCCGAGCCCTTGAGCGCGTCTGCGCTCGGCACGACGACGGTGAGCGTCCGGAGCGGGAGCCGCACCCGGAGCTTCGCGGCCTTGCGCAGGGACGAACCCGCCGAGCACACGGCCTGCGTGCGGTCCATCTGGGCCACGAGCGCCGGATCGTCGGCGAAGACCGACGCAACCGGCCAATCGGTCAGGTGGACCGAACGCCCGCCCGTGAGCCCGCGCCAGATCTCCTCGGCCACGAGCGGCAGGAGCGGCGCCGCCAGGCGGCAGACGGCCTCGAGCGTCGTGTAGAGGGCATCGAACGCGTCACGGTCCTCGTCGAAGAACCGCTGACGGGAGCGGCGGACGTACCAGTTGGTGAGCATGTCGAGGTACTCGCGCAGCGCGTCGCACGCCGTCGAGATGTCGTAGCCGTCGAGGTGCTCCTGCATGGCTCCCACGAGCCGCCCGGTCTCGGCCATGAGGTAACGGTCGAGCGGGTCGGTGTAGCCGTCATGGCGCAGCGCCGCATCGTAGCCCCCCGGAGCAGCACCGCCGTCGAGCGCTGTGCTGTGCGCTGTGCTGTGCGCGGCGTTCGCGTACATCGTGAAGAAGCTGTACACGTTCCACAACGGCAGGATGACCTGGCGGACGCCGTCCCGGATTCCCTGCTCGGTGACGATGAGGTTGCCGCCGCGCAGGATGGGGCTGGCCATGAGGAACCAGCGCATCGCGTCGGAACCGTCGCGGTCAAGGACCTCGGAGACGTCCGGGTAGTTGCGCAGGCTCTTGGACATCTTCTGTCCGTCCGAACCGAGGACGATCCCGTGGCTGATGACGTTGCGGAACGCCGGGCGGTCGAAGAGCGCGGTCGCGAGGACGTGCAGAAGGTAGAACCAGCCGCGAGTCTGGCCGATGTACTCGACGATGAAGTCCGCCGGGTTGTGGGTCTCGAACCAGTGCTGGTTCTCCATCGGGTAGTGGACCTGCGCGTAGGGCATCGAGCCGGAGTCGAACCACACGTCCAGGACGTCCGCGACGCGCCGCATCGTGGACTGGCCCGTGGGGTCGTCCGGGTTGGAGCGCGTGAGCTCGTCGATGAACGGGCGGTGCAGGTCCGGCTGGCCCTCGTGGTTGAGCGGGAGCCTGCCGAAGTCGGCCTCCAGCTCGGCGAGGGAGCCGTAGACATCGGTGCGCGGGTATTCGGGGTTGTCCGAGACCCAGACGGGGATCGGCGAGCCCCAATAGCGGTTGCGGGAGATCGACCAGTCGCGCGCGTTCTCGAGCCATTTGCCGAACTGGCCATGCTTGACGTTGCCGGGGATCCAGTTGATCTGCTCGTTCAGCTCGACCATGCGGTCCTTGAACTGGGTGACCTGCACGTACCAGGAGGCCACCGCCCGATAGATGAGCGGCTTCCGGCAGCGCCAGCAATGCGGGTAGCTGTGCACATAGCTGGCCTGCTTCAGCAGGCGGCCCTGCTCGCGCAGCACCCTGGTGATGGGCTTGTTGGCGTCGAAGACCTGCTGGCCCACGATCTCCGCGAGCGGAGACGTCGCGTCGGAGGCAAAGAGCGGCAGGAAGCGCGCGCCGTCGTCCACGGACAGGACCACGGGGATGCCCGCGGCCTCACAGACCTTCTGGTCGTCCTCGCCGTAGGCGGGCGCCTGGTGCACGATTCCGGTGCCGTCGGTCGTCGTGACGTAGTCGGCGACGAGGATCTGCCACGCGTTCTGGGTGCCGTGCACCTCGGCGTTCGCGAAGTAGTCCCAGAGCGGCTCGTACCGGACCCCGTCGAGTTCTGTGCCGAGGTAGGTGCGCTCGACAGCTTCGGATGCGGCGGCCGCGTCGTCGTACCCGAGATCCCTCGCGTAGGAGCCGAGGAGATCCTCCGCCAGGAGGAAGCGCGTCCCCGGCGCAAAGGCAGACACGCCCTGCGCCTTCCCCTGCGCGGGTCCCAGGGGCACGACGGCGTAGCGCACCTCTGGCCCGACGGCGAGCGCCAAGTTCGTGGGCAGCGTCCACGGCGTGGTGGTCCACGCGAGCGCGAGGACGCCCGCGAGCTCCCGGGACACCTCGGACTCCCCGGCGACCAACGGGAACGTCACGGTCACCGTCTGGTCCTGGCGGTCCTTGTAGACGTCGTCATCCATGCGCAGCTCGTGGTTGGACAGCGGCGTCTCGTCGTTCCAGCAGTACGGCAGCACGCGGTAGCCGCTGTACGTGAGGCCCTTCTCGTGGAGGGTCTTGAACGCCCACATGACGGACTCCATGTACTCGACATTGAGCGTCTTGTAGTCGTTCTCGAAGTCGACCCAACGGGCCTGGCGCTTGACGTACGCCTCCCACTCATGGGTGTACTTCAGAACCGAAGCCCGGCAGGCTTCGTTGAACTTGTCGATGCCCATCGCGCCGATGTCGGACTTCTGGGTCATCCCCAGCTGCTTCATCGCCTCGAGCTCGGCGGGCAGGCCGTGCGTGTCCCAGCCGAAGCGCCTCTCGACGCGCCTGCCGCGCTGCGTCTGGTAGCGCGCCACGAGGTCCTTCGCGTAGCCCGTGAGGAGGTGTCCGTAGTGCGGGAGCCCGTTGGCGAAAGGGGGGCCGTCGTAGAAGACGAACTCATTGGCGCCGTCGCGCCCTGCGTCGCGGTTGTCGATCGACGCCTGGAAGGTCCCGTCCTCGTCCCAGTACTTGAGGATGCGCTCCTCGAGCTCGGGAAAGCGCACGGCGGTCGACGCCGCGGTGCCCGGCTGGTCGGGGGCCGTCGCGTCTCGTGCGGGTTCTGCAGTGGCCTTGGGGTACACGCTCACTCGGATCCTGGCTCGCTTCATGCTGCTGGATGCGAGGACGGCGTTCACCCGGATCTGCCGGGCGGCACCGCGGTACCACCTCACTTGCCGGCCCTGGGCGCACCAAGGCCAGACCTCTCGTTGACGGCGGTGACGGGCCTGACCGTCCGGTTCTACTGGGCTCTCCCCGTGCCGGGGCTCCCCGCCATCCGGGGAAGGAGCTGTTCTTCCGGAAGCTCACCGGTGATTGCCGGGTCGAAGCTTTGGTGTCAAGTCTACGCACTCCCTTTCGGGTGTGTCGAAAGAAAATATTTCCAATCGCTGGAATAATTCGGCGAAGCCGACCACAATGGAATCAGCTCGTCCCGAAAGGAGTCCATGATGCGAACCATTCCAACCCCTCCGCTGCCGACCCTGGCATCGGCGGCCGATTGGGTAGAAGCGGCCGTCCTCGCCGGGCTCCGCCTCGAGATGGCCCACACGGGCCGCCCCATCCGGCTCCCGCGGTCATCCCGGGTGGCCGCCCGAGCGATCCTTGCCACCGCCATCGACAACGCCGCGCAGCACGCCGACACGTCCGATGCCGTCGCGCTCGAGATCATGTGGCAGCCTGACGGGCTCACCGTCCGGATGGTCAACGTGCCCGGCGAAACGGCCATGGGCCAGATTGTCCGTCCCGGTCGCGGAATCGCCACGATGATGTCCCTCGCGCACCGCGCGGGCGGCTGGCTCCGGGCAGGACTGTGCGCCGATGGCTTCGAGGTCGAGGCCTTCCTCCCGCGAATGCCGTCGAGGCTCACAGCCCTCCTCCTGCCCGCGACCCACCCCGCGCCCGGTCGTCGGCCGCCCCCGCATGCGGCGCTGGCCCGATCGGCCCTCGGGGCATGAGCCCTGAGCGCCTCAACTCCTCGCCGAGTTACGCGCCCCGACGGATGAGCTTATGGGCCGCGGCCTGGGCCACGGGGCGGATCACAATCTCATCGAGATTGATGTGGTGCGGGACCGTGACTGCATAGCGCACGACGTCGGCCACGTCCTCGGCGGTCAGGGGCTCCTCGACACCCGCGTACACCTTCTCGGCAGCGTCGGCATCGCCGCCGAGCCGCCTGAGCGTGAACTCCTCCGTCTTGACGAGCCCGGGGAGAACCTCGATGACGCGGACGTTGTGCTCGGCCTCCTCGAGGCGCAGGGCGCGTGTCATGCCGCGCTCGGCGAACTTGGCGGCGTTGTAGCCGCCGCCGCCCTCGTAGGAGACGAGCCCAGCGACCGAGGTGAGGTTCAGGACCGTTCCCCTGCCGGTCGCCCGGAGCATCGGCAGGAAGGCGCGCGTGATCTTCATCGTGCCGATCACGTTGGCCCGGAGCATCCACTCCCAGTCCTCGGTCTTGGCCTCCGCGATCCAGTCCGTGCCGCGGGCACCACCAGCGATGTTGATGAGGGTGTCCGCGCCGCCGCCCGCCGTGACCGCCTCGAGCAGGCGCGCCACGTCGTCGTCCTCGGCGATATCCGCTGCAACCGGGATCGCTCCGGTCTGCGCCGCGAGCGCTTCGAGCCGCTCCGCGCGGCGCGCAACCGCGTAGACCTGCCAGCCCCCCGCGGCGAGAGCCCGCACGGTCGCCTCGCCGATCCCGGTGCTCGCGCCCGTCACAACGGCGGAACGCTTCTCGTCTTCAGTGCTGTGGTGCGCAGTCGTCATAGGCCCAACCTACCCGCGGCAGAGAACGTGCGGCCAGCAGATCAGAGATCGCCGAGCAGCCCGGCGAGGACCACCGCCTGGTTGTGTTCGGTGTCGTGCGCCGAGTAGACGAGTTCCGCCGTGCTGTGGTCTGCTACTGCCCGCTCGAGTTCTGCGTAGGCCTCGGAGCCCTCCAGCTCAGCGCGGTACTTCGCGGCGAACTCCTCGAAGCGCTCCGGAGTGTGGCCGAACCATTTGCGCAACCCGGTCGAGGGGCCCACCTCCTTGAGCCAGAGGTCGACGGCGGCGGCCTCCTTGCTCAGGCCGCGGGGCCACAGCCTATCCACGAGAATCCTGAAGACGCCCTCCGGGGAAGGCTCGTACACCCGGCGGATCGTGATCCTGGCCATGCTGCCATGCTAGGCCGCTCCGCCCGCACGGGCCATGGACCGGTACCGGTACCGGAACCGGCACGGAAAAGCATGGAACAATCAGTGGCATGCCTGAAGCAGCCATCACGGGTACAGACACGCCCGGCAGCACCCCGACCAACGTCCCCGACAAGCCCGCCCTCGAGGGCCTCGAGACCAGGCTCACGCAGCGCTGGGACTCCGAGGGAACCTACCGGTTCAACCCCGAGACCACCCGCGGCGAGGTCTACTCGATCGACACTCCCCCGCCCACGGCGTCCGGTTCGCTCCACGTCGGGCACATGTTCTCCTACACGCAGGCGGACCTCCTTGCGCGCTACCAGCGCATGACGGGCAAGAACGTCTTCTACCCCATGGGGTGGGACGACAACGGCCTGCCCACCGAGCGCCGCGTGCAGAACTACTACGGCGTCCGCTGCGATCCGGCCATTCCGTACAACGACGCATACCGCCCGCCCGCGCAGCCGGCCAAGAACCAGCGCGACTTCGACGTCGTCTCGCGTCGGAACTTCATCGAGCTGTGCGAGGAACTCGCGGTCGAGGACGAGAAGGTCTTCGAGAACCTGTTCAAGACGCTCGGCCTCTCGGTCGACTGGGACATGACGTACCGCACGATCGACGATGCCTCCCGCGGCGTCGCCCAGCGGGCCTTCCTGAAGAACTTCGCCGCCGGCGACGCATACCTGGCCGAGGCGCCCACCTTGTGGGACGTGACCTTCCGCACGGCAGTGGCCCAGGCGGAGCTCGAGGACCGCGAGGTTCCCGGCGCGTATTACCGCTACGCCTTCACGACGCACGACGGCGACCCCGTGCACATCGAGACCACCCGCCCCGAACTCCTGGCCGCCTGCGCCGCCCTCGTGGCGCACCCTGACGACGAGCGCTACCAGCACCTCTTCGGCACGAAGGTGACCTCCCCGCTGTTCGGCGTCGAGGTAGAGGTGCGGGCGCACCCGCTCGCGAAGCCGGACAAAGGCTCGGGCGTCGCCATGGTCTGCACCTTCGGCGACCTCACCGACGTCACGTGGTGGCGCGAACTCCAGCTCCCCACCCGCGCCATCATCGGACGCGACGGCAGGCTGGCCGGCGAGGCCCCCGAGTGGATCACGAGCGAGGACGGCAAGGCCGCCTACGCCCGGATCGCGGGCAAGACCGCGTTCTCTGCGAAGGAAGCCGTCGTCGAGATGCTCTCCGAGCGTGGGCTCCTCGATGGCGAGCCGAAGAAGATCCTCCACCCCGTGAATTTCTACGAGAAGGGCGACAAGCCCCTCGAGGTCGTCACGTCGCGCCAGTGGTACATCCGCAACGGCGGCCGCGACGAGCATCGCCGCGCCACGTTCCTGGCCCGCGGCCGCGAGCTCGAGTGGCACCCCGCCTTCATGCACTCGCGCTACGACAACTGGGTGGGCGGTCTCAACGGCGACTGGCTCGTCTCTCGCCAGCGCTTCTTCGGTGTGCCGATCCCGGTCTGGTACGCCCTCGACACCGAGGGGAACCCCGACTACGAGAACCCGATCGTCCCGGATGATTCCGCGCTTCCGGTCGACCCTGTTGCCGAAACGGCGCCCGGGTTCGACGAATCGCAGCGTGGTGTCCCGGGCGGCTTCACAGGTGACCCCGACGTTCTCGACACCTGGGCGACGTCCTCCCTCACCCCGCAGATCGTCGGCCGCTGGAGCCGTGACGACGCGTTCTTCGCCAACGTCTTCCCCTTCGACCTGAGGCCGCAGGCCCACGAGATCATCCGCACCTGGCTGTTCTCCACGGTGGTCCGCGGAGAGGAGCTCCACGGCACGGTTCCCTGGAAGCACGCGGCCATCTCGGGCTGGGTCCTCGACCCGGACCGGAAGAAGATGTCGAAGTCCAAGGGCAACGTTGTGGTTCCGACGGACATCCTCGAGGAGTTCGGCGCGGACGCGGTGCGGTACTGGGCGGCCTCGGCCAAGCTGGGCGCCGACACGGCCTTCGAGGTCGCTCAGATGAAGATCGGGCGGCGACTCGCCATCAAGATCCTCAATGCGTCCAAGTTCGTGCTGGGTCTCGGAGCGACGGCGGAGACCGTGCTGACGGATGGCACGGATCCCGTCCTCGTCAACCCTCTGGACCGTGCTCTCCTTGCGCAGCTCTCAGATGTCGTCGAGCAGGCTGGCGAGGCCTTCGCCGCCTACGATCCGGCACGCGCCCTCCAGCTGACCGAGGCGTTCTTCTGGCAGTTCACGGACGACTACGTCGAGCTCATCAAGGACCGCGCCTACGGCGCGCAGGGCGAGGAACAGAAGGCTTCGGTGCTCGCGGCCCTCGCAACGACTCTGGATGCGATCCTGCGGCTCTTCGCACCGGTGCTCCCGTTTGCCACCGACGAGGTGTGGAGCTGGTGGCGTGCCGGTTCAGTGCACCGTGCGGCGTGGCCTGCGCCCGTGCGGGTCGCCGACGGTGACCGCGGCATGCTCCCGATCGTCGGCCAAGCGCTCTCTGGCATCCGCAAGGCCAAGTCCGAGGCCAAGGTGAAGCAGCGCACCGAGGTGCTCACCGCCGTCGTCGCGGCGCCGGCAGAGCTGCTTTCGAAGCTCGAGGCGGGCCTCGGAGATTTGCGCGCCGCCGCTAACGCCCGCACGATCGAATTGCGCGACGGCGCCGGGGAGCTCACCGTGAGCGAGGTCGAGCTCGCGCCTGCGGAGGGCTAGCTGGAGAAGGCTCGGCCGGATCTGGGCACACCGGATCTGGGCAAAGGGGAAGCCCCATCAGCGTATGTCGCGTTGGTGGGGCTTCGACTTTTCGGCTGCTCGGTGACGTTCTCGCAGTCTGGTGGACTCCTCGGCATCCAGGTCTTGCCGTCTCGTCACTGGCGGCCAGTCGCCGGCTTTGCCTGAGGCTGCGCCGATCGACTGTCACTGGGTCTTCGGTTTCCACGTCCTCATCCTTGCGGATGAGGTACCTCCCATTGTGATATCGGCCAAAGCCGGAGGCAAGGGGGTTGCGTGAACTACAGACCGGTAGTTCAGCGGAGTACCCCTTGACGCGGCGTCAGAGGGCCGACGGGCGCTCGGTGCGGGTCCGCTTGAGCTCGAAGAAGTGCGGGAACGAAGCGAGTCCGACGGCGGCGTCCCACAGTTTCCCCGCCTCCTCGCCCCGCGGTATCCGGGTAATGACCGGGCCGAAGAACGCGGTGCCGTTGAAGGCAACGATCGGGGTACCGACGTCTTGTCCCACCCGCTCGATACCGGACTTGTGGCTCGCCCGAAGCTGGGGATCGTATTCGTCCGAGTCTGCGTATCCGGCCAACTCCGCCGGGAGGCCCACCTGCTCGAGGGCCCGACGGATCACCTCCGGCCGGTCGTTGACCTTCTCCTGGTGGATGAGCGTGCCCATGGCGTCATAGAGGGGCTTGATGTTCTCTGATCCGTGGAGCTCAGCCGCCGCGATGATCACGCGCACCGGCCCCCAGTTCTCGTCCATCGCCCGCATGTAGTCATGATCGAGTTCGCGGCCCTCGTTCAGGACCGAGAGGCTCATGACATGCCACTCCGTCTCGATGTCCCGGACCTTCTCTACCTCGCCGATCCACCGCGAGGTCGCCCAGGCGAAGGGACACGCGGGGTCGAACCAGAAGTCGGCCTTCTGCTTCTGCGTGGTCCCGGCCTCGGCCTCGGCTGGAATCTGCACGGAATCTGTGGACATGACGGCTCCTCGAAAAGGCATGAAGAGGCGCGCCCCCGCTCAGGTGCGGGCACGTGCCGGGCTTAGGCGGACTTGTTGCGACGCTTGGCGACGACGCTGTGGGGGATGAGTGTCGGCTCCTCGCCCCCCACCACCACACCCTTCGTGATCACGACGCTCGCGATGTCATCACGGCTGGGCAGATCGAACATGACGGGCAGGAGGACTTCCTCGAGGATCGCCCTGAGACCGCGCGCGCCGGTACCCCGGTCGAGGGCGAGATCGGCAATCGCCTCGAGGGCGCCGGCGTCGAAATGAAGCTCGACGCCGTCGAGCTGGAACATCTTCTCGTACTGCTTGACCAGAGCGTTCTTGGGCACCGTGAGGATCTGCATGAGAGCGGCGCGGTCGAGATTCTCCACAGTGGTGATGACTGGGAGGCGGCCGATGAACTCCGGGATGAGGCCGAACTTGAGGAGATCCTCGGGCATGACGTCGGCGTAGGAGCTCTCCTTGGCCGTGAGCGAGCTGAGGGGTGCGCCGAAGCCGATGCCCTTTTTGCCTGCGCGCTGCCCGATGATGTCCTCGAGCCCCGCGAAGGCCCCTGCCACGATGAAGAGCACGTTGGTCGTGTCGATCTGGATGAATTCCTGATGCGGATGCTTCCTGCCGCCCTGCGGCGGAACCGAGGCCACAGTGCCCTCGAGGATCTTCAGGAGCGCCTGCTGGACGCCCTCTCCCGAGACATCGCGGGTGATTGACGGGTTCTCGCTCTTGCGCGAGATCTTGTCGATCTCGTCGATGTAGATGATCCCCTGCTCGGCCTTCTTGACGTCGTAGTCCGCGGCCTGGATGAGCTTGAGGAGGATGTTCTCGACGTCCTCGCCGACGTAGCCCGCCTCGGTCAGCGCGGTCGCGTCGGCGACGGCGAAAGGCACATTGAGCCGACGGGCCAGCGTCTGGGCCAGATAGGTCTTGCCGCAGCCGGTTGGGCCGATGAGGAGGATGTTCGACTTTGCGATCTCGACGTCGTCGTGGGCCTCCGCGAGGGAGCTGCCCTTGGTCGCGTGCCCCGACTGGATGCGCTTGTAGTGGTTGTACACGGCGACGGCGAGCGACCGCTTGGCCGGTTCCTGCCCGATGACGTACTCCTGCAGGAAGTCGAAGATCTCACGCGGCTTGGGCAGCTCGAACGATCCGAGATCCGAGACCTCGGCGAGTTCCTCTTCGATGATCTCGTTGCACAGCTCGATGCATTCATCGCAGATGTACACACCCGGACCTGCAATGAGTTTACGGACCTGCTTCTGGCTCTTACCGCAGAAGGAGCACTTCAGCAGGTCTGCGCTCTCGCCAATGCGCGCCATTCGTAGGTTCCCTTCCTGAAGAAGCCTTTGACCATCCCACTGTAGGCCACGACGCCGACAGTCGTCGCAGATGCACCACAGCGACACGGCGCCGGCGCCCGGGATTCCCGGACACCGGCGCTGCGGTGACGGCTCTGGCCGCCGAGATGCCTCTGCGGAAGTGCCCCGTCAGCGGGTGATCGCGCTCTGACGGATCTTGCGCGACTCGAGCACCTCGTCAACGAGTCCGTAGTCCTTGGCCTCAGCAGCCGTGAGGAACTTGTCGCGCTCGATGTCCGCGCTGATCTCCTCCGGGGTCTTGTTCGTGTGCTTCGCCCACGTGTTCTCGAGCCACTCGCGCATCCGAAGAACCTCGCGTGCCTGGATCTCGAGGTCAGTCGCCTGGCCGCCTGACCCCCCGGACAGGGACGGCTGGTGGATCATGACCGTCGAGTTCGGCAGGGCCAGCCGCTTGCCCGGCGTGCCGGCCGCGAGCAGGACCGCCGCTGCGGAGGCCGCCATGCCGAGGCACACCGTCTGGATCTCCGGGCGGATGAACTGCATCGTGTCGTAGATGGCTGTCATGGCCGTGAACGAGCCGCCCGGGGAGTTGATGTACATCGTGATGTCACGGTCGGGGTCGTTCGCCTCGAGGACGAGGAGCTGGGCCATGATGTCATCCGCGGAGGCGTCATCGACCTGAACGCCCATGAAGATGATCCGGTCCTCGAAGAGCTTCGTGTACGGATCCTGGCGCTTGAACCCATACGGGGTGCGCTCCTCGAACTGCGGGAGGACGTAGCGGCTCGAGGGAAGGCTGGCTGGGTTGACGCCCATGCTGTAGTTCATCTGATGCTCCTTGTAGTCCAGGCGTCTCTTACTTGGTGGTCCCGCCGCCGCCGGACACGTGCCCGGCACGCTCGGCGATCTTGTCGAAGAATCCGTACTCGAGCGCCTCGGTCGCCGTGAACCACTTGTCGCGGTCGTTGTCCTTGAGGATCTGCTCGACCGACCTGCCGGTCTGCTCCGCCGTGAGCTCAGCCATGACCCGCTTCATGTGCAGGATGAGCTCCGCCTGGATCTTGATGTCCGAGGCAGTGCCCCCGATCCCGCCGGACGGCTGGTGCATGAGGATACGGGCGTGCGGGGTGGCGTAGCGCTTGCCCTTGGTACCCGATGAGAGCAGGAACTGCCCCATCGAGGCCGCGAGGCCGGTGGCAACGGTCACGACGTCGTTCGGGATGAACTGCATCGTGTCGTAGATCGCCATACCGGCGGTGACCGACCCTCCAGGGGAGTTGATGTAGAGGTAGATGTCCTTCTCCGGGTCCTCCGCGGACAGGAGGAGGAGCTGGGAGCAGATGGCGTTCGCGTTGTCGTCGCGGACCTCGGAGCCGAGCCAGATGATGCGCTCCTTGAGGAGGCGCTGGTAGATGTAGTCCTGACCGTTCCCCTCGGCCGGCCCGGCCATGCTCGGCGAGTTCTCCTGCTGCATTGTGCGATACCTCTCCATCAGATGCACTGGGCTAGTTGCTTCTACAGGGACACTAGCCGTTTTCCGCAGCGCTTTGTTCCGTGCCAGCTCACTGTTCGCTTCAAGCGCATGGCGGTGCGGATCGGGGATACACAGAGGCCGCCGTCCATGCCCCAGAGGGCATCGAACGGCGGCCTCGTGCCGCAGTCGGAATCGGCTCAGATCAGAACTTCACGGACGCCGGGTCGTCGCTCGGAACGACGTCGGAGGCATCGCTGTCAGCGGCCTCGAGGACCTCGGACGCCTCAGCGGGCTCTTCGTCGAGCGGGCGCACGAACTCGCTCAGATCGACGGCATTGCCCTCCGAATCAGTGACCTCGGCCTTGCCCAGGACGGCGGCGAGCGCCTTGCGGCGGCGGACCTCGCCGACCATCATCGGCACCTGGCCGGACTGGTCCATGATCTGGGCGAACTGGTTCGGGTCCATGCCGTACTGGCCAGCGGTGGTCACGAGGTACTCGATGAGCTCCGACTGGGAGACACCGATCTCCTCCTTGTCGGCAATCGCGTCGAGGATGACCTCGTTCTTGAAGGCTCGCTCCGTGTTGGCCTTGACCTCGGCGCGGTGCTCCTCGGTGTCGTGGTCCTCGTCGGCCGCGTGCTCGCTGTTGGCCGGGTTGAAGTGCGCGTCAACCTGCTCGGTGACGACGCTGTCCGGGACCGGGACCTCGACCAGCTCAACGAGCTTGTCGAGCACCTTGTCACGGGCCTCGACGCCCTGCGAGACGACCTTGGACTGGGAGGCCTGCTTGGCCAGGTCCCCGCGGAGTTCGTCGATCGTGTCGAACTCGGACGCGAGCTGCGCGAAGTCGTCGTCGGCCTCGGGGAGCTCGCGCTCCTTCACGGCCGTCACCTTGACGGTCACGGAGGCGGTTTCGCCTGCGTGCTCGCCGCCGGCCAGCTTGGTCTCGAAAACGGACTCCTCGCCTGCGGAAAGGCCGGTCACGGCCTCGTCCATGCCTTCGAGCATCGTGCCGGAGCCGACCTGGTAGGAGAGACCCGAGGCCGAGTCGACCTCCTCGTCACCGACGTTCGCGCTGATGTCGATGGTCAGGAAGTCCTCTGCCGCCGCGGGGCGCTCGACGGGCTTGAGCGTGCCGAACCGGCCGCGGAGCTCGTCAAGGGCAGTCTGGACGTCGTCGTCGCCTGCTTCGGCGGCAGCGACCTCGACCTTGAGGTTCTCGTAGTCGGGGAGCTCGATCTCGGGACGCACGTCCACCTCGACCGTGAACTTGAGCTCCCCCTCGGTGGCCGCCGGGTCGGGAACCTCGGAGATCTCGACATCGGGGCGCGACAGCGGGCGGATGCCGGTCTCGGCGACGGCCTGCTGGTACCAGTCGTTGAGGCCCTCGTTGATCGCGGTCTCGAGGACGTAGCCCCGGCCAACGCGCTGGTCGACGATGCGGGCCGGGACCTTGCCCTTGCGGAAGCCCGGGACCTGGATCTGCTCGGCCACGGCCTTGTAGGCGGCATCGATGTTCGGCTTCAGCTCGTCGAGGGTCACCTCGACGTTGAGCTTGACCCGGGTGGGGCTGAGGTTCTCGGCAGCGCTCTTCACAGCGTGGCTCTCCTGGATGGTCGGATAGGGGGTACTGCCCTGGTCACGTGACTCAGGACGCGACTGTCGGGGTGACAGGATTTGAACCTGCGACTTCCTGCTCCCAAAGCAGGCGCTCTAGCCAAGCTGAGCTACACCCCGGTCTAGTGCACAGACCACGATACCGTGACGGGATCGGCCGATGCACATCCGCCCCCGGGAACGGCAACGGGCCTCTCCTGTCGGAGAGGCCCGTGTCGCGGAGCGGCCGACGGGAATCGAACCCGCGTAATCAGTTTGGAAGACTGAGGCTCTACCATTGAGCTACGGCCGCGAGGGCCCTCTCACTAAAGCGAACCCGGACGCGCGTGTCAAATCGGCGGCGTCAAATCAGCGCTGATCCGCGAGCCTTTCCGTCAACTCTGGCAGCGGGGGCACCAGTAGAGCTTCCGGCCCGCTTCCTCGGCCAGCATCACAGCGGTACCGCAGGTTCGGCATGCGAGCCCATGGCGCCTGTAGACATAATGCGCCTCCACGGGCGCCGGCAGAGTGTCCGGACCATCCGTCCACAGCGCCGGGTCTGTCGTGACGATGCGGCCGTCGCGGACGCCCTGGGACATCGTCGCGACTGCGTCCCGCCACAGCGCGGCGGCCCGGTCGGCGCCAAGGTCTGTACCCGGTGTGGCGGGGTCGATCCTTGCGCGGTATAGGAGCTCCGCACGGTAGACGTTGCCGATCCCGGCAACGATGTCCTGCTCCATGAGGAGGCGCGCCACAGGCGTCCGACGGCGGGTGAGCCGGCGGGCGAACTCCTCGCCGTCGTCGCCGGGCTTCTCCTCCCCTGGCCCCCTCCTCCTGCCCTGTCCCGGAACCCGCCCCGCCAAGGGATCGGGCCCGAGCCGGTCCCTCACGGCCAGCGCCTCGGCCACGGTCTCGACGGTGCACGTGCTCGCGCCGCGCAGGTCGGCCCACCCGTGGTCGGACACGAGCCGTGCGCGGACCGCCCCGCGCGGAGGGGGCGGTGCGGCGCTGAGCCGGGTGCCGCCGTCGTCCGCGATCTCCCGCTCCCCTACACGGCGTGGGGCCCCGATGCTCGAGGCACCCGCGAACGTCTCGTCTCCGCCGAAGTCCCACGCACCGTAGAGGCCGAGATGAACCCTGAGGACGAGCCCGCCCTCGAAGTCGAGGAAGAGCTGCTTGCCGTGGGCGGACGCCAATTCGAGGACGCGCCCGTCCAAGAGCGCGGCACCGTCGCCGAACCGCCCTTGCGGGCTCGAAACTGCAAGCCGTTGCCCCACGAACACGTCGGAGAACTGGCGGGCGAGCCGGTGGATGGAGTGGCCTTCGGGCACCGCTGGGCCGATTCTGCTAGACGATCTCGCCAGTCATCTCGTACGCCGCAATCTTGCCGATACGGCGCACATGACGCTCGTCCTCGCTGAAGGGCTCGGCCAGGAACGCCTCGATGAGCAGCGTCGCCTCGTCAACGGTGTGCTGGCGGCCGCCGACCGCCACGACGTTGGCGTCGTTGTGCTCGCGCGCGAGCCGGGCCGTCTCGAGGTTCCAGGCGAGCGCCGCGCGCACGCCGCGTACCTTGTTCGCAGCGATCTGCTCGCCGTTGCCCGAGCCGCCCAGCACGATCCCGAGGGCGTGGGTGCCAGCTTCCTGGTCGGTGACGACGGCGAGGGCGGCCTTGATGCAGAACGACGGGTAGTCGTCGAGCGGGTCATAGTCCATGGGTCCGTGGTCCACGACGTCGAACCCCTGGCCACGGAGGTGTGCCACGAGGTGCGCGGACAGCTCCATCCCTGCATGGTCGGTGGCAATGTGGACGCGCGGCTTGGGCACGGCGTTCCTCTCTCTCGCGGTAGGCACTGGGCTCCAGCCTACGCGCCGGCGGCCGCACGGAGCACGTCGACGACGCGACGTGCGGTGTCCCCGTCACGGCCCGAGAAGGTCAGTCGGCGGCCGTCGTCGAGGACCACTTCCACCGCCTCCCCACTCGCGGCCAGAATCGAGACGACCGGTCCCTTCCGCCGATAGCCCCAGCCCCCGAACCGGCGTGCAGCGACTGTCTCCGCGCCCGCGCGGAGCACACGGCCCGGGCTGAACCTCAGGACGGGCACGACGCCGGCCAGGAACACTGACACGGTCTCGGGACTCACCGCGACCCGCACCACGAGGGACCCTGCTGCGAGAAGCGCGGCAAGCGTCAGGGCCAGCGAGATCCACGGGGAGACGACGAGCAGGAGCAGCGAGACCGAGATCCCGATGATGCCCAGCATCACGAACACGGAGGAGCGCGCATGGGCCCAGTAGGAGAACGTCGAGGCCGCACGGTCGGGCTCGAGGACCTCCAGGAGTGCTTCCTGATCGCGCGGGCTCCACTGCTCGTCCGGCTTGAAGGCGAAGAGCATCACGACGGCGAACGCGACCGTCGCACCGGAACCCATCGCCAGGACGATCGGGTCGGGATGGGAATCGCGCGCGTCCCGGATCCCGTCCTGGCCGATGAGACCCGAGGCGAGCACCGTCGTGAGGAACATCGACATCCCCACTCCGCCTGCCATGAAGATCCGCCGGGAGATCGGCGGCCGTGAGAGGAGCGCTGCCTGTAGGCACAGCGCAGCCCCTACGACCGCGACAAGAACGGCGCCCCCGACCAGGTACCCGATGAACGGCACAAACGCCCGGCCGCCGTCGGCATCCCAGAGCCATGCGACGGGCTCGGGGACGCGTCCGCGGAAGGTCAGCGACGCGAGGCCGAACCCGATCGCGAGGAGGACGGGGTATCCGACGGCGAAGCGGAGCGCCTTCCGATCCCATCTCTTCTCAGAAACGTCGGACATAGCCACAACGCTACTTCACGTGATAGTCACAGTTCGCACACAGAGACGCTGGCTTGCAGCGGCACCGACATGAAACAATAACTTCAAAAGTGATTCCCGCCACGCGGATCACTGCACGCAGTACACGCTTGGAGGGCACATGCCAGGGACGAATCTCACCCGCTCGGAAGCCATCGAGAGGGCTGAGGCCATTCGGCACGTCGAGAGCTACCATGTCGAGCTCGACCTCACGCGCGGCGACCGCGTCTTCGGATCGCGCACCACGGTGCGCTTCTCAGCGGCGGAGGGCGCGGCGTCCTTCATCGATGCCATCACCGCCGAGGTGCGCTCGGTGACGCTCAACGGGACCTCGCTCGACACAGCGCGGGTCAGCGACGGTGTCCGCATCCAGCTCCCCTCCCTCCAGGCCGAGAATGAGCTCGTGGTCGATGCTGACGCGCTCTACATGAACACGGGCGAGGGCCTGCACCGGTTCGTCGACCCCGTGGACGGCGAGGTGTACCTCTACTCGCAGTTCGAGGTGCCCGACTCCCGCCGCATGTTCGCCGTCTTCGAGCAGCCCGACCTCAAGGCCCAGTTCCAGTTCACCGTGACGGCGCCGTCGCACTGGGAGGTCGTCTCCAACTCCCCCACGCCGGTGCCCGTCCGCGTGGCCGGCGAGGACGCGGCGTCCAGATGGGAGTTCGCACCGACGCCGCGGCTCTCGAGCTACATCACGGCGCTCATCGCCGGGCCCTACGAGAGCGTCACCGACTCGCTCGTGAACTCGGCCGGCAGGACCGTTCCTCTCGGGATCTTCGCGCGGAAGTCCCTCATCCAGTACCTCGACGCGCAGAACATCTTCGGGATCACGAAGGCCGGGTTCGCGTTCTACGAGCGCGAGTTCGGGTGCGAGTACCCGTTCGAGAAGTACGACCAGCTGTTCGTCCCGGAGTTCAACGCTGGCGCCATGGAGAATGCTGGCGCCGTGACAATCCTCGAGAGCTACGTGTTCCGGTCCAAGCCGACCCAGGCCACCGTGGAGCGCCGGGCCATCACGGTCCTGCACGAGCTCGCCCATATGTGGTTCGGGGACCTCGTGACGATGCGCTGGTGGAATGACCTGTGGCTCAACGAATCCTTCGCGGAGTTCATGTCCCACCTCGCCGCCGCCGAGGGCACCGACTTCCGCCACGCGTGGACGACATTCGCCTCCGTCGAGAAGTCCTGGGCCTACCGCCAGGACCAGCTTCCGACCACGCACCCGATCTTCGCCGACATCAGGGACCTTGCGGACGTCGAGGTCAACTTCGACGGCATTACCTACGCCAAGGGCGCCTCCGTGCTCAAGCAGCTAGTCGCGTGGGTGGGCCAGGAGCACTTCATGGAGGGCGTCCGCCGGTACTTCGCCAAGCACGCCTGGGGCAACACCGAGCTCGGCGACCTCATGGCCGAGCTCGAGGCCGCGAGCGGGCGCGACCTGACCGCGTGGGGAACGGCATGGCTCGAGACGGCGGGGGTCAACACGCTCTCCCCTGAGATCGAGACGGACGACGCCGGGCGGATCGTCCGCTTCGCCGTGCGCCAGAGTGCCGTCCCCGCCTTTCCGACGATCCGACCGCACCGGCTGGGGGTCGGCTTCTACGACCGCGACGCCACGGGTGCCCTGGCACGCACGCACCGCACCGAGCTCGACGTTCACGGCGAGGTGACCGAGGTGCCCGAGCTGGCCGGCCTCGCCCGGCCGGCGCTCATCCTCCTGAACGACGACGACCTCGCCTACGCCAAGGTGCGCCTCGATCCGGCTTCCCTCGCGACGGCAACGGCCAGCCTCAAGGACATCGCCGACAGCCTCCCCCGGGCGCTCGTCTGGGGTTCAGCCTGGGACGGCGCGCGAGACGCCGAGACTCCAGCGCGCGCCTACGTGGAGCTCGTGCTCTCCAACATCGGCGCAGAATCCGATGCCTCGGTGGTCCAGACGCTCCTGCGCCAGCTCGCGACAACGCTTGACTACTATGTAGCCGCCGGCGCCCAGTCCGAGGCCAAGCGCCGTGCGGCCGAGCGGCTCTGGGCCCTTGCACGCGAGGCCCATCCAGGCTCCGATTCCCAGCTGCAGTTCGTGAAGGCCTTCTCGGCCCTCGCGGCGACGGGGGACCATCTCGACGCCGTCGCGGGGCTGCTCGAGGGCTCACTGACCGTGCCCGGCCTCGAAGTGGATCAGGACCTCCGGTGGGAGCTCGTCGCGTCCCTTGCGGCAGGGGGCCGCGTCGACAGGGCCCGGATCGACGACGAGCTCGCCCGGGACAACACAGCGACCGGCCAATGCGCCGCGGCCCTCGCAACTGCCGCTCTGCCCACCGCGGAGGCCAAGGCGGAGGCGTGGGAGTCGATCGTGGTGCGGGGCACCCTGTCCAACGCGATCCAGCAGGCTGCCGTCAACGGGTTCGTTCGCACACACGACGCCGCTCTGCTCGCCCCCTATGCCGAGAAGTACTTCGCGGCCGTGCCGGGGATCGTCGCCGAGCGGACCCACGCCCTCGCCCAGCAGATCGTCGTCGGGCTCTACCCAGCCCAGCAGACGACACCCGCGACGCTCGAGGCCACCGACGCGTTTCTCGCGGCGCTCGGCGATGACCAGGCGGCCTTACGCCGCATGATGCTCGAGAACCGTGACGGGGTGGCCCGGGCCCTTCGCGCTCAGGCCGCGGACCGCTAGCCTGTGTGATCATGGCGATCGGCGAGCACCACTACAGCGTGAACGTGACGTGGACGGGCAATCGGGGCACCGGGACGTCGGGCGTCCGTGATTTCAGCCGTGACCACGACGTCGCACTCCCGTACCTTCCAGTCTTGCCCGGAACCGCCGACCCGGCGTTCCGCGGCACACGTGACCGGTACAACCCCGAGCAGCTGCTGCTGACCGCCCTGGCCCAGTGCCACATGCTCAGCTATCTGTTCGAGGCGGCCCGGGCAGGCGTCGTCGTGACCGGATACGCGGACGAGGCCAGCGGAACGCTGCACGTCCACGGTCACGCCGGGGAGTTCTCCGAGGTCACGCTGCGGCCCCGCGTCGAGCTCGCCGACGAGTCCCAGCGGGACCTCGCGGACAGGCTCCACGACGACGCCCACGCGACATGCTTCATTGCGCGCTCGGTGAACTTCCCCGTGCGGCACGAGCCGCGCGTGCCCTGAGCCCCCGGCAGCTCGATAGGGTGGGAGGGCCATCCGTCCCCAGACAAGGAGGCCCAAGACAGTGCCCTCTGCCCTGTCCATGTTCCTTTCAGTGATCCCGTCGAGCACGACGGCGCCCCCCGACCCGGCGCCGACAAGCGGCGCCTCGGGACCGGTACCGCTCACGTCAACAGAGCTGAACACCGCAGTGTCGACCCTCAACCAGACGCTCCTCCAGGTCGCCATCGTGATCGGCGTGGGCCTCGTTGTCTGGCTTACGGCGACCTTTGTCATCAGGCAGATCGTCAAGAGCGTCTTGGCCGGCCCCGTGCTCTCGGAGCGGCGCATCTTCAAGTGGGCGGCGCCGGCGCTTCGGGCTCTCGATTCCGAGCGCAGGGCACAGCGCGCCCGGACAATCGGGTCCCTGCTCAATTCCGTGGTCGCCGTGGTGATCACTACCATCGTGGTGATCTACGTGCTCAAGGCCCTGGGCGTCGACATCGCCCCGCTCCTCACGAGCGTCGGGATCCTCGGCGTCGCGATCGGCTTCGGCGCGCAGCAGCTCATCCGCGACTTCCTCGCCGGCATCTTCATCACGCTCGAAGACCAATACGGCATCGGTGACATCATCGAGACCGGAATGGGCGAGGTCACCGGCACCGTGGAATCCGTGGGCCTTCGGATCACGCGTGTGCGTGCTGACGACGGGGTCATCTGGTACCTGCGCAATGGCGAGATCCTGCGCCTGGGCAACCGTTCGCAGGGGTCCTATGTGCCGCCGGTGCAGGAAGCGCCTGCTCCCGAGGATTCCGGCGAGCCAGTCGTCGAAGAAACCAGCAACGGAGGTCAGCGGTCCAGTGAGTGAACCGACCAGCTCGGCGCAGAAGAGCTTCTACGAGCTCGTGGGAGGCCACGAGACCTTCGTCAAGCTCGTCGACGTCTTCTACGACGGCGTCGCGGACGACCCTCTCCTGCGCCCGATGTACCCCGAGGCAGACCTTGGCCCGGCCCGCCGCCGGCTCACCATGTTCCTCGAGCAGTACTGGGGCGGCCCCGGGACGTACAGCGCCGAGCGTGGGCATCCGCGGCTGCGCATGCGCCATGTGCCGTTCACGGTGAATCCCGCGGCGCGCGACCGCTGGCTGCACCACATGCGCAGCGGCGTCGACGCGCTCGGACTGCCGCCCGTGTATGAGGCCACGCTGTGGGACTACCTCGACCGGGCCGCCCACTCCCTCGTCAACTCGTTCGACGACTGAACATTCGACGACCGAGCAGTCAAAGCTAGAGGCGGGCGAGAACTGAGGGCCTCCTGCACAGGATGTGTCCGCGTCCCGACGAGAGCCTGACCCACGGACCGCACGTGAAGCGGAGAAGGTCCTCCCCCGCCGCCGCGAACCCGAGGACGTGCGCCGCGAACGCTGCGCCCAAGGGCACCCCCGGGCTCGATCCGAGGTCGCGGCCCCAGACGGCGGAGCGCACTCCGTGGACCATCGAGGCGCCCGGCCGGTCGGGGACGGTCCCGGCCACCTCGCCGATCCCGGCGGTGGCCTCCGTGAGAATGTCGTCGCCGCTGATCGCACCCTGAGGCTCCCACGGCCCCCGCGGCGGGCTCACCGCGGCCCAGGACGCCCGCACGTGCGTCGGCGGCAGCTCGAGCACGGTCCCCGTCTCGCCGAGCCGCGCGAGACGGTCGAAGACCGAGGCCATGGACACAATCGCATCCGCGTGCACCGGCTGGGCCAGCGCCATGGTTCTGAGGCCGAGGACCGTCGGCGTGGCCTCGCCAAGGATGCGCGGGCCGAGGACGCACACGTAGGCGGCGAGGACGCCCCCCACCGCCTGCAGGCGCACGGCACCGTCCTCGACCGCACGTGCCCGCAAAAGGAAGATCCGCAGATCAGCGACGGCTTGCGGATCCCCGAGATCGAGCGAACCGTCCAGGACTGGGGTGCTCATGGGCGCACACTCTCGATCGGGAGCGGGGGTCTGCGGCGGAACGGCACGTCCGGACCGGCAAACTCGGCGAATTCGGCGCGCATGGCGTCCGGAAGCCGAACTGGGCGGCCGGTCTCGCGGCTCACGAGCACCATAGAGGTCGAGCAGTTGGCACACGTGCTCCCGTCCTGCGGATCGACGACGGTGTAGCCGAGGTCGAAACTGGAACCGCCCACGCGGGTCACCCAGAGGTCAACGAACACAGGCTCACGCCGATACATGAGGGGCGCGAGGTACTCGATCTCGTGCCGCCCCACCAGGGTGAAGTTCGCCGCGGTCACGAGATCAGCAAGGGTCGCCGCGTTCTCGCTCCCGGCCTCCGGCGCTGGCGGTGCGGTCCTGAGGGGCGCGTGAATCCAGTGGACGCGGGCATCCTCGAGAAACTGCAGGAAGCGCACATTGTTCACATGGCCGTAGGAGTCGACGTCGCCGAAGCGCAGCTGAAGGGGAAACCGGTACGCGGAGGGCATAGATCCATCTTGCCACCACGGCGTCCCGGCCCCGTGCGGGTCACGTTGGCCGCACGGGCACCGGGCGTCTAGTCTCGGTCCCATGACATCACCCGTCCGGCCCGCGGGGCCCACCGGAACGCTGCTGACCCTCCTCGATCTCGACAATCTGGGCGGAGCGCGAACCGACAAGGACGTCTTCGTGGGCCCGAGCGAACGCCAGCCACGCCATCGGGTCTTCGGTGGCCAAGTGCTCGCCCAGAGCCTCATCGCCGCGTCGCGGACGGTCACGGAGGATCGGCCGGTGCATTCGATCCACGCATACTTCCTCCGGCCCGGCGATGCCGACAAGTCCATCACGTTCGGCGTCGAGAGACTCCGCGACGGACGCTCGTTCTCCGCGCGCCAGGTGCACGCGTATCAGGACGGCAACCCGATCCTGTCGATGATCGCGTCCTTCCAGGTCGAGTCGGAGGGAATCGAGCACCAGTCGACCATGCCGCAGGGCATCCCGGACCCGGAATCGCTCCCGAGCACCGCCGATCTCCTAGGGTCCATCGACCATCCCGTGGCCCAGTACTGGGCGTACGACCGCCCCTTCGACGTCCGGCACGTTGATCCCGCGATCTACGTCTCCGCCGCCAGCCCTCAGGTGGCACGGAACGCGGTCTGGATGAAGACCATCGAACCGATGCCCGACGACGATACCCTGCACCGGGCGGCGCTCGCCTTCGCGAGTGACTACACCGTGCTCGAACCCGTCCTTCGCCGCCACGGGCTGTCCTGGATCACACCCGGCATGAGCGTTGCGAGCCTGGATCACGCGATGTGGTGGCACCGGCCTGTACGGGTGGACGAGTGGCTCCTCTATGTCCAGGAGTCGCCGAGCGCGCAGGGTGCCCGCGCACTCGGCACGGGGAAGATCTTCAACCGCAGCGGCGTGCACGTCGCGAGCGTGGCGCAGGAGGGCATGATCCGGCTTCCGTACATGGAAGGCCCGGCCTGAGCAGGCCCGACTGAGACGCAAGGCCGGTCCCGACACGGGACCGGCCTTGCGTCTCCTGCGCAGGAGCGTCCGCCACTCTGGGCAGTCAGTCGCGCCTGAGCTTGCGGTGCGTCACGCGGTGCGGCTTCGCCGCGTCGGCCCCGAGACGCTCGACCTTGTTCTCCTCGTAGGATTCGAAGTTGCCTTCGAACCAGTACCAGTTGGCCTCGTCCTCATCGGTGCCCTCGTAGGCGAGGATGTGGGTCGCGACCCGGTCCAGGAACCAGCGGTCGTGCGAGACGACGACAGCACAGCCCGGGAATTCGAGCAGCGCGTTCTCGAGGCTTGAGAGCGTCTCGACATCGAGGTCGTTGGTGGGCTCGTCAAGGAGCAGGAGGTTGCCGCCCTGCTTGAGCGTCAGAGCCAGGTTGAGGCGGTTGCGCTCGCCGCCCGAGAGGACACCGGCCTTCTTCTGCTGGTCCGGGCCCTTGAAGCCGAACGCTGAGACATAGGCGCGCGAGGGCATCTCGACCTGGCCGACCTGGATGTGGTCGAGCCCGTCCGAGACGACCTCCCAGAGCGTCTTGTTGGGGTCGATGCCGCCGCGGGACTGGTCCACATAGGAGATCTTGACCGAGTCACCGATCCTGAGGTCGCCGCCGTCGAGTGGCTCGAGGCCCACGAGGGTCTTGAACAGAGTCGTCTTGCCGACGCCGTTCGGGCCGATCACTCCGACAATGCCGTTGCGCGGGAGCGAGAAGGAGAGCCCGTCGATCAGGACGCGGTCGCCGAAGCCCTTCTTGAGACCCTTGGCCTCGATGACAAGCTGGCCGAGGCGAGGGCCCGGCGGGATCTGGATCTCCTCGAAGTCGAGCTTGCGCGTGCGCTCGGCCTCCGCGGCCATCTCCTCGTACCGGGCGAGGCGGGCCTTGGACTTGGTCTGGCGGCCCTTGGCGTTCGAGCGGACCCAGTCGAGCTCCTCGGAGAGACGCTTGGCCATCTTGGCGTCCTTCTTGCCCTGGACTTCGAGGCGCGCACGCTTCTTCTCGAGATAGGTCGAGTAGTTGCCCTCGTACGGGTAGAGACGCCCACGGTCCACCTCACAGATCCACTCGGCAACGTGGTCGAGGAAGTAGCGATCGTGGGTCACGGCCAGCACTGCCCCGGGGTACGCGGAGAGGTGCTGCTCGAGCCAGAGGACGCTCTCGGCGTCGAGGTGGTTGGTCGGCTCGTCGAGCAGGAGCAGATCCGGCTTCTGCAGGAGCAGCTTGCACAGTGCCACACGACGGCGCTCGCCACCGGAGAGCACCTTGACGTCGGCGTCCGGTGGCGGGCAGCGCAGCGCGTCCATTGCCTGCTCGAGCTGGGAGTCGAGGTCCCATGCGTCTGCGGCGTCGATGGCCTCCTGGAGCTTGCCCATCTCCTCGAGCAGCGCGTCGTAGTCCGCGTCCGGGCTCGCCATCTCTTCGGAGATCTCGTTGAACCGCTGGATCTTCCCGTAGATCTCGCCAACGCCCTCCTGGACGTTGCCGAGGACGGTCTTCTCCTCGTTCAGCGGGGGCTCCTGGAGGAGGATGCCGACCGAATAGCCCGCCGAGAGCCGGGCCTCGCCATTGGAAGGCGTGTCGAGACCGGCCATGATCTTGAGGATGGTCGACTTGCCGGCACCGTTCGGACCCACGACACCGATCTTGGCGCCGGGGAAGAACGACATGCTCACGTCGTCGAGGATGACCTTGTCGCCCACAGCCTTGCGGGCCTTGGTCATGGTGTAGATGAATTCCGCCATGACCATCAATCTACTGGGTACCACGGACTATCACACATCCGTGCCAGACTCGGGGAAGGCCCCCGTGCTGTTGGAGCACGAGGCCTCCCCGGTCCCTGCAGCCGCTCACGCCGACAGAAGGCGCCCCTCGGGACCCATCACCTCCCCAGCCCTGTCGCTCTGAGCAGGCGGCTCCGCGCCCTCGTACGCGGCACCTGTCCCGTTCGGGCCGAGGAACTCGTGGTCCTCGCCGAAGTCCTCCGGCTCAGGACCGAAGAGTTCGTCGGGCCCCGGGTTGCCCGCGATCTCTCCGGTGGCCGGATCAACAGCCCCGATCCCCTCGACCTGAGTTGTGCTCCGCAGCGAGGGCCCGCGGTCTGCCTCGTCCCGGCGCCGGTTCCACCGCGCGATCCCGAGCGCGAGGTCGTGGCCGAGCGAAGTGGCCACCAGGTCTGCCTCCGTCCCGAAGGTGCCGTCCGTGCGCTGGAAGCTCCTGATCTGCAGCCGGCCCAGGACGATGATGCGCTGGCCCTTGTGGACGCTCTCGGCGACATTGTCCGCGATGTGGCCGTAGCACGCGACGTTGTACCAGCTCGTGTGCCCGTCCACCCACGACTGCCTCTCGCGGTCGAACCTCCGCTCGTTGACGGACATGCGGAACCTCGAATAGGGCGTGTTGTGCTTCGTGAGCCCCATGGTGGGCTCGGTGCCGACCCAGCCGCGCAGCGTGATCATGTCGTTCATCTCTCGACCTCCAGTCCGTGGCCGCCCCGACGGGGGGACCTGGATTCAGGGTGTCCCGCCCTGGAGCCGTGAAGAAGCACCGTCTGCCTGCATGTGGACAACTCGCCGAAGCTGCGTTTGTGGAGGACAACCCAACGGGGGCGTGCCGGTCGGTGCGTCCCGTCAGGTGCGACAGCCCGCCGCGCCGCAGGATAGAATTTCACAGGCCTGCCCCAGTAGCTCAGAGGATAGAGCAGGAGCCTTCTAATCTCTTGGTCGGGGGTTCGATTCCCTCCTGGGGCGCCATGTGATGTAGCGGGACATCCTTTACGGATGTGGCGGGACATCGTTGACACCCCCGGTCTTCGGACCGGGGGTGTTCTGTTTTTTGGGCTGGTAGCCGCGGGTGGGATTGATGGTGAATTCGGCGAGGATCTCGCCGGTGCCGTGCTCGATGGCGGTGGCCTCGGCGTCGTGGACGAGCAGGATGATGCGTTTGTGCCTGTGGGCGCGGCCGATGCCGAGGTGACGGAGGCGTCCCGCGTGGCGGAGGGTGACCTTGCCGTCGGCGTCGACGCGGTCGGTCCGGACGCGGAAGTGTGCCCCCTGGGCGGCGGCCGCGGGGCCGGCCTTGGGGGTCTGGGCGTAGGCCTCGGCGGGTGTGTGCCTGCCGAGCGCGCGGTGGGGGCGTTCGTGGTTGTAGACGTGGCGGAATCTGGTGAGCTGGTCGTTCAGGTCCTCGATGGTCTGGGCCGGAGGCTGGCTGTGGAGCCATTTCTTCAGGGTCTGGTGGAAGCGCTCGATCTTGCCCTGGGTCTGGGGGTGGCCGGGGGATCCGTTCTTCTGGACGATCCCGAGCCCTGCGATGAGGCTCTCGAAGGCGTTGCGGCCTCCTTTCCCGCCGGCCAGGCGGGTGGTGTAGACCATGCCGTTGTCGGTCAGGGTGCTGGCGGGCAGGCCGTGTTCCTGTGCGGTGTCCAGGAAGGCGTCCACGACGATGGCGCCGGTCGTCCTGGGGTGGGCGGTGAGGTGGAGCAGGCAGCGGGAGTGGTCGTCGAGGAAGTCGATGATCTCGGTGTCGGTGCCGTCGGCCAGGTGCCAGTGGGTGAAGTCGGACTGCCAGGTCTCGTTGGGCTGGGCCGCGGCGAAGCGTCGCAGGGAGGACTTGGGACGCTTGTGGGGTTCGGGGGCGACCGCGCCGGCGGCCCGGAGGATGCGGTGGATGGTGGTGCTCGCGGGCACCGGGAGGCCCTCGCGTCCGAGATGGGCAGCGATGGTCTCGGCCCCGGAGTCCAGGCCCTTGGCCTGCAGGTCGGCGCGTAGGACCAGGATCCTCTCCTGAACGTTGGCCGGCGTCTGCTGCGGGCTGGTGCGGGGCCGCCGGGAGCGGGCCTCGAGGCCGGCCTCTCCTTCGGCTGCGTGGCGGGCGATGAGTTGGTGGACCCATTGGCGGCTGATGCCGTACCGGCGGGCTGCTTCGGCCTTGGACATCCCACCCTCAAGGACTGCGACGACGATGACCTTGTTCTTCGACATGGCAGAAGCCCAATGGGCGAGGTGTCAACGATGTCCCGCGACATGCCGGAAGGCGTCAACGATGTCCCGCCACAGCAGTC
>NZ_JAVFJK010000019.1 GCF_030908215.1 Sinomonas sp. ASV486
CTCGACATCACCGGCCTGCACAAGGCCCTGGGCGGGCGGACCATCATCGACAGCCTCCACATGAGCGTCCAGCCGGGCGAGCTCGTCTCCCTGCTCGGCCCATCCGGCTGCGGCAAGACCACCACCCTGCGCATGATCGCGGGCTTCCTGGCCCCCGATGCGGGATCCATCAAGGTCGGCGGCCGCGAGGTCGTCCACCTCGGCCCCGAGCAGCGCCCCAGCGCCATGGTCTTCCAGAACTACGCCCTCTGGCCCCACATGACCGTCGCGAAGAACGTCGCCTTCCCGCTCAGGCTCCGCAAGCGGCCCAGAGCAGAGATCGCCGAGCGCGTCGACGCGGCCCTGGCCCTGGTGAACCTCCTGCACCACAAGGACTCCCGGCCCGCGCGGATCTCCGGCGGGGAGCAGCAGCGCACCGCCCTGGCCCGCGCGCTCGTCCAGGAGCCCGAGCTCCTCCTCCTGGACGAGCCGCTGTCCAACCTGGACGCGAAGCTGCGCGTGAAGGTCCGCGAGGACATCCGCGAGATCCAGCAGCGACTGGGCATCACGACCCTGATCGTCACCCACGACCAGGAGGAGGCCATGTCCATGTCGGACCGGATCGCGGTCATGAACGCCGGCCGCATCGAGCAGTTCAGCACCCCCGCCCAGCTCTACAGCACCCCCGCCACCGAGTTCGTCGCGACCTTCATCGGCAGCCTCAACCGCCTCCAAGGCCGCCTCCAGGACGGCCGCATCATCCCCGGCGCCGGCGTGGTCGGCATCCGCCCCGAGGACGTCGTCTTCACCCCCGGCTCCGCCGACGCCGCCAAGCACAGCACCGGCAGCGAGGGGATCCCCGCCACAGTCCACCGCGTCGTCCCCCGCGGCCACTTCACCGAGGTCCACCTCACCCGCGACGACGCCAGCCTGCGCAGCTACGCCACCGGCAACCCGCCCCCCGTCGGGACCCGCGGCCACGCGCGGGTCACCAAATGGCTCACCTTCGAGGACGGCAGGCTTGTCACCACGGGGGACGGCGCGTGAACGACGCAACGTCGCCCACGACGGCCGCCGCGCCGCTGGTGACCGCGCACCGCGGCGACGTGGAGCAGCACCGCGAGAACACCCTGGCAGCCGTCCGGGCGGCCGTCGAAGCCGGCGCGGACTTCGTCGAGGTCGACGTCCGGCTCACCCGCGACGGGTACGCAGTGCTCCTCCACGACCCCACCCTCGAGCGGATGTGGGAGGACCCGCGGGACATCGGGGACGTGGACTGGGCAGACGTCGCGGCCCTGGGCCGGGGCGAAGGCAAGGACCACCGCATCCCGCTCCTCTCCGACGCCCTCGACCTCGTCGCGGGCACCGGCTCCGTGCTGCTCATCGACATGGACGAGCCCGGCCCCGCCCAGGCGAGCGTCGCCGTCGTCCGCAGTCATGCCCAGGACGCGCGCGCAGCGGGCACCGAACCAGCCCGCGTCGCATGGTGCGGGAACCTCGAGGCCATGACGATCGTGCGCGGCCTCGACGCGGACGCGAGCGTGTGGCTCCCCTGGAACCGCCGCGACCTGCCGCCGGCCGAGCTCCTTGCACGGCTGCGCCCGCACGCCGTGAACTCCGACTACGCCGTCCTCAGCCAGGCGCTCGTCGACGCCGCCCACGCCGCGGGCGCACTCGCGGCCTGCTGGACGGTCGACACCGAGGACGGCATGCGCTGGGCACTCGCCCTCGGGGTGGACGCGGTCACCACCAACCGCCTCTCCGTCCTCCGGACCGTCATCGCCGAGGGCCCGGCCGCCTGGGCCTCGGCACCGCACCCGAGGCACCTCCCGGGCGATGAGCTCGCGGCGGCAGCCGCCGTGGCCCACGAGCTGGCCCTCTGGGCCATCGACTACACCCGCCAAGCCAACCTCGGCCGCGTCCGCACCAAGGCCAACCCCGCCGACCACGTCACCGAAGTGGACCTCGCCGTCGAGCAGCACGTCCGCCAGGTCATCGCCGCCCGTCTCCCCGGCCACCTCGTGGTCGGCGAAGAACTCGGCGGCACCCCGGCGCCGGGGGTGCCGTGCTGGTACGTCGACCCAGTCGACGGGACCGCGAACCTCGCCAACGGCATGCCATGGACCGCCTTCTCACTCGCCCTCGCCATCGACCACGAGCCCCTCGTCGCCGTAGTAGCCGACATATGGCGCGGGAACGTCCTCGCAGCCGTCACCGGCTACGGCGCCGAAGCCGACGGCGACCGCCTCGAGCTACGTACCACCGGCACGCGCTCCGACCTCAGCGGGAAGATCGTCTGCACCGAGCTTGAGGGCCACGCTTCGTGGCCCGGCATGGACGCCTTCTTCACTGGGCTCCGCGATCGCTTCTGCACCGCACGCCTGATGGGATCGGGGGCCCTTGCCGTTGCCGGTCCTGCCGCCGGGCGGGGTGTGGGAACGGTGATTGAGCGCTTCAGCCCGGTCGATCACCTTGCGTCCACCCTGATCATCCGCGAAGCTGGAGGGGTCATCCTCGATGACGCCGGCCAGGAGACGGCCTGGCCGGAGCGCGCGTTCCTCGCCGCGCATCCTGACTATGCGGCCGAGCTCTACGCGGTCTGGTCCTCTGCACGACGGGCTGCCAGGGAGGTGAGCCATGTGGTCTGAACCAGTACGTGATGGCAGCCTCTCCGCGGAGGTCGCGACATGGACCCGGCGCACCCGGTTCGAACTAGTCAATCGACTGCCTCTGCGCTTCGCCACCCACCACCCTCAAGGTATGGCGTTCGCGGCTGGTCGTATCTTCCTCACCACGGTCGAAGTCCTCGATCCGCCCCGCCCACTCCCCGACGCCGACGGTGACCCGGCTCGCCGAACGCCGGGACGAGGCCGGGGCCACGTTCTCGTCATCGAACCGGATGGGACCCTCGCCGCGGACCTCATCGTGGGCGCCGGTGACGCGTACCACCCGAGCGGGATCGACCATGCGGGATCGCTCCTCTGGGTGCCCGTCGGCGAATACCGCGCCGACAGCCGGAGCGTCGTCTACACGCTCGATCCGCACAGCCTCGAGCTCACCGAGCGTTTCGAGGTCGACGACCACATCACATGGCTCGCGCCCGCTCCGGAATCAGGCGCGCTCTATGGCGCCAGCTGGGGCTCGCGGCGCCTCTACCGCTGGAACCTCGACGCCGGAGCAGCGGTCCACGAGTCTGAGGTCTGGGACAACCCGAGCTGGCACGTCGACTTCCAGGAGGCCCAGTACGACGGAGGGTCGCGGCTCATCTGCGGGGGCATCGCCGAGCTTCCCGACGCGGAGGGGGCGAAGTACGAGTTGGGAGGGCTAACCGTCCTGGACTTCTCCGCGCGCAGGATCGAGGCCGAGGTCCCTGTCCCCGTGTTCAGCGCCGCGGGGCACAGCGTCCTGCGGAACCCGTTCGTCCTGACCCGCGATTCGGACGGCATCCCGCTCCTGCACGTCGCCCCAGACGACGGAGACGAGGTGGCTGGGACCGAGATCCTCACCTACCGAGTGGTGAACAGCGTCGCCCCAAGCCAGCCCTCCGGAGCCCTCCGCGAGATGACAGGGACGATGGGGCCAGCGTAGCGACCCGAATCGCACGACGGCGCCCCGTCCTGGGCAACTCATCGGACGCCAACGGCCCCCCGCCTCCAAGAGGCGGGGGGCCGTCGTCGTGCGTGCTCGAAGCCGCCGAGGAGCGCTACGCGCCGATCTCCTTGCCGCCTGGGCCCTTGGCCAGGGACACGACCTCAGGGACCTCAGGGCGCGGAGTTCCAGCAAACGTGAACTTCGCGTCGTCGCCGTCGCCCTCGACATCCACCACAACGATGTCGCCGGCAGAGAGGTCGCCGAAGAGGATCTTCTCCGACAGCTGGTCCTCGATCTCGGACTGGATCGTGCGGCGCAGCGGGCGGGCGCCCATGGCCGGGTCGTAGCCTCGCGTGGCGAGCAGGACCTTGGCCTTCTGCGTGAGCTCGATGCCCATGTCCTTGTCCTTGAGCCGCTGCTCGAGGCGGGCAATCATGAGATCGACGATCTCGATGATCTCCTCCTGCGTCAGCTGCGGGAACACGACGATGTCATCGACACGGTTCAGGAACTCGGGGCGGAAGTGCTGCTTGAGCTCTTCCGTCACGCGCGCCTTGATGCGCTCGTAGCCGGTCTTGGTGTCGGTGCCGGACTGGAAGCCCGTCATGACGCCCTTGGAGATGTCCCGGGTGCCGAGGTTCGTGGTCATGATGATCACGGTGTTCTTGAAGTCCACGACACGGCCCTGCGAATCGGTCAGACGGCCGTCTTCGAGGATCTGCAGGAGCGAGTTGAACAGGTCAGCGTGGGCCTTCTCCACCTCGTCGAACAGCACCACCGAGAACGGGCGGCGGCGGACCTTCTCGGTGAGCTGGCCGCCCTCCTCATATCCGACGTATCCCGGAGGGGCGCCGAAGAGCCGCGAGACCGTGTGCTTCTCGGAGAACTCGGACATGTCCAGCGTGATGAGCGCGTCCTCTTCGCCGAACAGGAACTCGGCGAGTGCCTTGGCGAGCTCGGTCTTGCCGACGCCGGTCGGGCCAGCGAAGATGAACGACCCGCCCGGACGCTTCGGATCCTTGAGGCCCGCACGCGTGCGGCGGATCGAGCGGGACAGTGCCTTGATGGCATCGTCCTGCCCGACGACGCGCTTGTGCAGCTCGTCCTCCATGTGGAGCAGGCGGCTCGACTCCTCCTCGGTGAGCTTGAACACCGGGATGCCGGTCGAGTTCGCGAGCACCTCGGCGATCAGGTCCTCGTCCACCTCGGCCACGCCGTCCATGTCGCCCGACTTCCAGGCGCGCTCACGCTCGGCGCGCTCGGTGATGAGCTTCTGCTCCTTGTCGCGCAGCGAGGCGGCACCCTCGAAGTCCTGCGCGTCGATCGCGGACTCCTTCTCGAGCTTGAGCCCCGCGATGCGCTCGTCGAGGGCCTTGAGCTCCGGCGGCGCCGTCATGCGGCGGATGCGCAGGCGCGCGCCCGCCTCATCGATGAGGTCGATCGCCTTGTCCGGCAGGAACCGGTCCGAGATGTACCGCTCGGAAAGGTTGGCGGCTGCGGCCAGGGCCCCGTCCGTGATGGTCACGCGGTGGTGCGCCTCGTAGCGGTCGCGGAGGCCCTTGAGGATCTCGATCGCGAGGGCAACGTTCGGCTCCGACACCTGGATCGGCTGGAACCGGCGCTCGAGCGCGGCGTCCTTCTCGATGTGCTTGCGGTACTCGTCCAGCGTGGTCGCGCCGATGGTCTGGAGCTCCCCGCGGGCCAGCATCGGCTTGAGGATGCTCGCTGCGTCGATCGCGCCCTCGGCCGCACCAGCACCGACGAGGGTGTGGATCTCGTCGATGAACAGGATGATGTCGCCGCGCGTGCGGATCTCCTTGAGCACCTTCTTCAGGCGCTCCTCGAAGTCACCGCGGTAGCGCGAGCCTGCCACGAGCGAACCGAGGTCAAGCGTGTACAGCTGCTTGTCCTTGATGGTCTCCGGGACGTCACCGCGCACAATAGCCTGCGCGAGGCCCTCCACGACGGCGGTCTTGCCGACGCCGGGCTCGCCGATGAGGACCGGGTTGTTCTTGGTGCGGCGCGAGAGGACCTGCATGACGCGTTCCATCTCGTGCTCGCGCCCGATCACCGGGTCGAGCTTGTTCTCCCGCGCGGCCTGGGTGAGGTTGCGGCCGAACTGGTCCAGCACCACCGAACCCGCGGGCGTGCCCTCGGGCTGGCCCGGGCCGGCGCCGGTCGAGGCCGATTCCTTGCCCTGGTATCCGGACAGGAGCTGGATGACCTGCTGGCGCACGCGGTTGAGGTCCGCGCCGAGCTTGACCAGCACCTGGGCTGCCACGCCCTCGCCCTCACGGATGAGGCCGAGCAGGATGTGCTCAGTACCGATGTAGTTGTGGCCGAGCTGGAGCGCCTCGCGGAGCGAGAGCTCAAGCACCTTCTTGGCACGCGGAGTGAAGGGGATGTGGCCGGACGGGGCCTGCTGGCCCTGGCCGATGATCTCCTGCACCTGCTCGCGGACCCCATCGAGGGAGATGCTCAGGGACTCGAGAGCCTTGGCCGCGACTCCTTCACCCTCGTGGATCAATCCCAGGAGGATGTGCTCGGTGCCGATGTAGTTGTGGTTAAGCATGCGGGCCTCTTCTTGGGCCAGCACCACCACGCGACGGGCGCGGTCTGTGAATCTCTCGAACATTGCTCGAACTCCCCGGTTTAGCTTGGGTGCACTGCGTAGCTTCGATGCTACGTGCCGGGGGGCCGCGCGAAAGGGGTGTTCGCCACAGGGTGAACAGCAGACCGCGCGCACGACGCCGCCCGCTCGCCTCGAGCGCGCCGGTGCGGGGCGCCGTCGTGCGCCTCACGTGAGAATATTTGCGGCACCGATGGCCGGGAAGCAGGAAATCCCGGTGCCGCAGCACCGGGATTTCCTTGCCGCCGAACCGCGGCCATACTCAAATTCACACCGAAATCAGCCGTTGGCGCGGTGATAGGCCTCCTGGACCTCTTGCTGGATGCGTCCGCGGGCATTCACGTTGTAGCCATTGTCGCGGGCCCACTGGCGGATCTTCGCCGAATCTGAATTGCGCGCACCAGATGATGCAGCGCGGGCACGCTGAACCGCACTCGGGCGGGACGCCGTTGCCTTGCGGCCTGCGGAAATGAACTCGGCAAGTGCGCCGCGGAGCTTCTCGGCATTCGCCGTCGAGAGATCGATCTCGTAGCTGGACCCGTCGAGACTGAAGCGGACGGTCTCGTCGGCCTTGCCGCCGTCGATGTCGTCCTCGAGAATGATCTGGACCTTCTGTGCCATATAAGGCTCTCTTCCGTGTCATCGCTGGGTGGGCCATAACGAATTGCCATCCGGTGGAAACAAACACAGTATGCCGCCAACAATGCCCACGCGTCAAAGAAACACGCAGACAAGGTACTAATGGAAGCTCAGAAGATCAGAAGATCAATTGCTGCCGGTCTCGTCGTACTCCCGCTCGGCCTTCGCAAGAGCCTCGCGCTCGGACTTGTCCGCATTGAAGATGGCGCGCATCGCGAACCAGAATATTCCGCCGACCAGGAGCGGGGGAAGAAGGACGAGCACGTAATCCATCAGTTGGCCTCCGGCTTGAGAAGGGGAAAGAGAATGGTCTCGCGGATGCCGGTCTGGGTGAAGAGCATGACCAGCCGGTCGATGCCGAGACCGATGCCGCCCATGGGCGGTGCCCCGTATTCGAGCGCACGGAGGAAGTCCTCGTCGAGGGCCATGGCCTCGTCATCGCCCTCCGCAGCGAGCCGCGACTGCTCGGTGAGCCGTTCACGCTGGATCACGGGGTCGATGAGCTCGGAGAACGCGGTGCCGCGCTCCATACCGCCGATGATGAGGTCCCAAGCCTCGATGAGCCGGGGATCCTCGCGGTGCGGACGCGCGAGCGGCTGGGCCGAGGGCGGGTAGTCGTACACGAACGTCGGGTTGAGGAGCGTGGGCTCGACGATCTCGCCGAACAGCTCGACGACGGCCTTCTCCTGTGTCCACAGGGCGTCGGTCTTGACGCCGTGCGCGTCGCCGATCTCGAGGAGCCGCTCAAGCGGGGTGTCGGGCGTGACCTCTTCCCCTACCGCCTCGGACAGGCCCGGGTACACGCCGAGCCACCTCCACTCGCCGTCGAGGTCGATCGTTCCCTCGGAGGTCTCGATCTGCCGCGTGCCGACCACGTCTGCGACATTGAGGATGATCTCCTTCATGCGGTCGGCCATGACGAACTGGTCCGCATACGCCTCGTAGCACTCGAGTGTCGTGAACTCGGGGCTGTGGGTGGAGTCGACGCCCTCGTTCCGGAACACCCGCCCGATCTCGTAGACCCGCTCGATGCCCCCGACCACGGCGCGCTTGAGGTACAGCTCGGTGGCGATGCGCAGGGTCATGTGCTGGTCGAACGCATTGAGGTGCGTCTCGAACGGGCGCGCCGTCGCGCCGCCGTGGATCAGGTTGAGCATCGGGGTCTCGACCTCGACATAGCCGCGGGACTCAAGGGTCTCGCGGACGGTCTTGGTGATCTTGGCACGCGTGTAGACCATCTGACGCGCCTCTTCGCGAACCATGAGGTCTGCGTACCGCTGGCGGACGCGCGTCTCCTCGTTGAGGTCGGCGTGGAGGGTCGGCATGGGGCGCAGGGCCTTTGAGGCCATCTGCCATGCGTCGACCATGACCGAGAGCTCGCCGCGCCGGGACGAGATGACCTCGCCCGAGACGAACACATGGTCACCGAGGTCCACGAGGGCCTTCCAGTCCGCGAGCCGCTGCTCGCCGACGTTCGCGAGGCTCAGCATGGCCTGAAGACGCGTACCGTCGCCCTCTTGGAGGGTGGCGAAGCAGAGCTTGCCGGTGTTCCGGATGAACACCACGCGGCCGACGACGCCGACCTTGTCCCCCGTGGCCGCGTCCGGCTCGAGCTCGGGGTACTTCGCGCGGACCTCGGCGAGCGAATGCGTGCGCGGAAGCGTGACCGGGTAGGGCGCCTCGCCGTTCGCCAAGAGCTTCTCACGCTTGTCGCGGCGGATGTGCATCTGCTCGCTGGCGTCGGCGGGCTCCGAGCCAGGCCTGTTCTCAGCGCTTGGCCTGTTCTCAGTGGGGGCGTTCTCTGCGGTCACAATCTTCAATTCTAACGGTTGTCACTTCTCGGCCCTGCGCCTCTGGATGGGGTATGCCAGCGATTGCGGCTAGGCTCGGTGCATGGCCACGCTCCAGCTGACCTCGTCCACCGTGACCGCCCCCGACGGGGCGTCCCTCGAGCTCTTCACCGCGCCGGACGGCGGGATGACGACGCGAGGGGGCGTCGTCGTCGTGCACGGATCGATGGTGACCGCGGAACTGTACAAGGAACTCGCGCTCCGGCTCGCCGAGGCGCTCCAGGCGCCCGTGCACCTGTACAACCGCCGGGGCCGCGGCGCGTCGTCGCCACAGCCGGCGGACTACTCGCTCGCCACGGAGATCTCGGACCTCGGCGCCGTGCTCGAGCACACCGGGAGCGACGCGGTGTTCGGCCACAACTACGGCGGATGCATCGTCCTGCATGCCGGGCGCGAGCTCAAGATCGGCCAGATCGCGGTGTACGACCCGATCATCTCGTTCGAGGGCAGTATCAAGGCCGAGTGGATTCCGGAGTTCGAGGCGGCCCTCGCGGCCAAGGACGAGGAGAAGGCTCTCGCCGTCCTGCTGCGCGGGCTCCAGACCGCCGGCCCCATCGCCAAGCTTCCGCTGCCGATCCTCACGGTGCTGAACCGGATCGGCAGCCGCACGCCGCTCGGCAAGGAGCTGTCCAAGCTCCTTCCGACCGGCCCGGCCGAGATCCGCGCAGTGATCGCCGCCGACGCCGAGGCCAAGGGGTTCGACGAGTTGCCCCTCGAGACGCTGTTCCTCGTGGGCGGCGCGAGCCCCGAGTACTTCGGAGAAGCGGCCCGGAGGCTCGACGGCATTCTGCCCGCCTCCGACATCGACGTCCTGCCCAAGCTCGCCCACGACGCCCCGACGCGGCCGGCCAAGCCGCTCGTGGACCGGCTCGCGGAGTTCTTCTCGAGCTGACCGCGCTGGGTCAGCGGGCGCGCAACGGCATGTTGTCGATGAGCCGCACCGGCCCGACCTTGGCCGCGACGATCGCCAGCGCCTCGCCCGTGAACGGGGTCTCCCTGCAGTTGAAGGCGAGCGGCTCAAGGGTGTCGGTGTCCACGACGTCGAAATAGTCCAGCTGGACGCCGGGCTGCGACTCGATGAGGGCGACGGCGTCATCGGGCATAAGCGGCTCGTGCGCGGCAGCGCGCTCCTCGACGAGCCTGAGTGCTCTGGACAGCACAAGGGCGGCCTCGCGGTCGGCCTCCGAGAGGAACTGGTTGCGGCTCGAGAGGGCCAGCCCGTCCTCGGCCCGCACGATCGGGACTGAGACGATCTCGACGGGGAAGTTCAGGTCCTTGACCATGCGGCGCACGATCGCGACCTGCTGTGCGTCCTTCTGCCCGAAGTACGCGCGGAATACCGTCGGCGCCCCCGCTGCCGGGCCGGGAAGCGCGAGGTGGAGGAGCTTTGCGACGACCGTGCACACGCCGTCGAAGTGCCCGGGACGCGACGCTCCCTCCCACGCGGACGCCAGCGGCCCCGCAGTCACCCGCACGAGGGGATCCCCGCCGGGGTACATCTCCTCGAGGTCGGGCGCGAACACCACATCGACGCCAGCCTTCTCCAGGAGCGCCGCGTCCGCCTGGAGAGTGCGCGGGTAGCGCTCGAGGTCGACCGGGTCGCCGAACTGGAGCGGGTTGACGAAGATCGACGCGACGACGACGTCGTTCCCCTCCACCGCGGCCTCGGCCAGCCTGCGGTGCCCATCATGGAGCGCTCCCATCGTGGGCACGAGTCCGAGCGAGGGAGTTCCCTCGGCTCCGCGCCGGCCTTTGCCCGCGAGGTGCCGGGAGATCGCGGACTGGAGCTCGGCTCGTGTGTGCACGATCTCGATAGGCATTACTCGTCCTCTTCCGTGTCCTTATCGGACGTCCTGTCCTCATCGGACTCTCTCGCGCCCTCGAGCGCCCTCTCGATCTCCGCGCGGGCCTTCGCGCTGAGCCGGCCCCGCCACTCGGCGCGGACGGCCGTGGCGTGGGCCATGGCCCGGTACGCGTCAAGGATATCGGCGCCGTCGTCCGCGAACTCCGCAAGCGCACTGACGTGCGCGGCCACCGTGCCCGCGTCGCCACGCGCCACCGGCCCCGTGAGCGCGGACTCGCCGGCTGCGAGGGCATTGTCGAGCGAGGCGCGCAGGAGGGGTCCGAGCACTGCTGCGGGGTCCGCAACGCCGATGCGCCCAAGGATCTCCGCGGCCTGCGAGGTGATCGTGACGAGGTGGTTCGACCCATGGGCGAGGGCCGCGTGGTACGCGGCACGGTCGCCCTCCGCGATGACCACGGGCTCGCCGCCCATCTCGACGACGAGCGCCTGGGCGATCGGCAGCATCGCCGGATCCGCCGTGACGCCGAAGCAGCAGTCGGTGAGGCGCGCGAGGTCCAACGACATCCCCGTGAACGTCATCGCGGGGTGGATCGCAAGCGGTATCGCGCCAGCCGCCCGCACGGGCGCGAGGATCCCCACGCCGTGCCGCCCGGAGGTGTGCGCTACGAGCTGGCCAGGCTGCCAGGCCCCCAGCTTCGCGAGGCCGACCACGAGCGGCCCCAGCGCATCATCGGGCACGGCGAGCAGCACGAGCTCGGCACGCTCCACGATGTCCTGGATCTCGAGGATCGGCACGCCGGGCAGGAGCAGCTCAGCGCGCTCGCGGCTCGCCTCGGACACCGCCGAGACGCCGACGACGGCGTGCTGGGCCGCGCGCAGTGCCGCGCCGAGGACCGCGCCAACCTTTCCGGCACCGATAATCCCGATGCCGAGGCGTCCGGGGCGCTGCAGACTAGGCAAGGCCGCCCTCGGTGTCTGGCGCCCGGCCGCCCTCGGAGAGCCCCTCGTCGTCGCCCATGTCCTCAGGGGGGATGCGGCAGAACCGCTCGACGATGAAGCCGATCGCGACCATGACGACCCCGCCGGCGATCATGAACAGCGCTGCCTCCACGACGGGTGCGGTGATGCGGGTGGCCAGCAGGGGTATCTGGTCCGCGATCACCCCGCCGTGCCACCCGAGGAGCACCGCGCCCGCGTAGGCGCACGCGTGCGCGAGCACGAGGGTTCTGGCCGCGAAGATGGGATCGAGCATGCGGGTTCGGTGGCCCGTGCGCCAACGGAGCACCCGAATGCCGAGCACGAGGGTCACGACAGCAATCACGGCCATCGACCCGAGGGCGCTGATGGGCAGGACCGGTGTGGGGGCGGAGCTCCGCCCCGCGAAGGAGTTGGCAGCAACGCCCACCAGGCCGATCACGACGGCCACCATCACGAGCACCCACGGCTTGAGCGGCTTCACTGGTTTCCCCCCGCGGTCGGCGCCTCTGAGTCCATCAGCAGGTCATACCCTTCGATTCCCTCGGCGTCCGCGCAGTCCTCGAGGAGTTCTACGACCGGATGGCCCTCAAGCACGGCGAGGGGCTCGATGACGACCCAGGGGAACAGCACGAACGCCCGCTCGGCCGCGCGAGGGTGGGGGATAGTGAGGTCCGGGTCATCGAGGCGGAGGTTGCCGTACGTGATGATGTCGATGTCGAGGGTCCGGGGACCCCATCGGACCTCCCGTGTGCGGTGGTGCTTGGCCTCGACCTCGTGGCAGTGCTCGAGGAGCTCGTAGGGGCCGAGGGTCGTCTCGATGATCATGACCATGTTGAGGAAGTCCGGCTGGCCGTCGGGTCCGCCCACCGGTTTGGTGTGCACCACGGGTGAGACGTCGACGAGGCGCACCTCGGGCCGGTCGACGAGGTCAGCGACCGCCTCCGCGAGGGTCTCTGCACGCGCGCCGAGATTGCTGCCGAGCGCCAGGACCGACCGGGTCCAGACCGGTCCGGTCCCTTGATTGGACTCAGACAGCATCGCGGCCCTCCCGGAAGACGGTCACGGAGACATCGGTGAACGGCACCGCGATCGGTGCCTTGGGCTTGTGGACGGTGAGCTCGACGGCGGTGATGCCGAGCGGACCGAACTCGGCCAGGATCGCGTCGGCCAGTCGCACGGCGAGCGTCTCGATGAGGTCCACAGGCTCGCCCTCGATGATCGCGACGATCCTCTCGGCGACATCGCCGTAGCTCGCCGTCCGGGCGAGGTCGTCCGACGACGCCGCGGCGCCGAAGTCTGTGTGCATCACGGCGTCGACCACAAAGGGCTGCCCATCGCGCCGCTCGAAGTCGAACACACCGTGGTGCCCGACGGCCGAGACCCCGGTCAGGGTGATGAGGTCGGGCCGGATGCCCACTTCGCCCTAGACCTTTGCCCGGGCGGCGACCTTGACGGCGTCGAGGTTCGCCGCGACGTCGTGCACGCGCACGCCCCACGCGCCCGCCGCCGCCGCGAGGGCGGTAATCGCGGCGGTCGCCGCGTCGCGGGCCAGGGGCGGAGCTGCCTTGCCGGCGCTCGTGAGGAGCTCGCCGATGAAGCGCTTGCGGGAGGCCGCGACAAGCACGGGATGGCCCAGAGCGGTGAACCGCGAGACGTGCTTGACGAGCTCCCAGTTCTGCTGCCCGTTCTTCGCGAAACCGAGACCCGGGTCGAGGATGATCCGGGAGTCGCTCACGCCGCCGGCGCGGAGGCGGTCGCGGATCTGCAGCGTCTCGGCAATGACGTCCTCGACCACGTCGCCGTAGGAGGCCAGGCCGTCCATGTGCTTCGAGTCGCCGCGGTTGTGCATGAGGACGTAGTAGGCGTTGCGCTCCGCGACGAGGCGGATCATCTCGTCCGTCACGGCGAGGCCGGAGACGTCGTTGATGATGGTCGCGCCGGCATCGAGGGCCTTGAGGGCCGTGCTCGCCCGGCGGGTGTCCACGGAGACGAGCGCACCGGCCTTGACGAGCGCCTCGACCACCGGCAGCACGCGCACCTGCTCGAGGTCCTCGGGCACCTCCTCGGCGCCGGGCCGCGTTGACTCGCCGCCCACGTCGATGATGTCCGCGCCGGCATAGAACATGCGCAGACCGGCGGCGATCGCTGAATCGGCGGTTGCGTACTCGCCACCGTCGCTGAACGAGTCCGGCGTGACGTTGAGGATCCCCATGACCACGGCGCGGTCGCGCGGCAGGCCATCGAAGGTCGCACGGGCGCGCGGCTTGCGGAGGATCGGGAGCGGGGATGTATTGGGCCCGGTTCCGGGCGCTGCTGCGAGAGAGTCCATCGTCGTACTCACCTTCCGAGAATGAGGCTCATGGCTTCGGCGCGGGTTGCAGGGTCATGCAGTTGGCCCCGGACGGCGCTCGTGACCGTGTGCGCGCCGGGCTTGCGGACACCGCGCATCGACATGCACATGTGCTCGCAGTTCACGACGACGATCACGCCGCGCGGCCGGAGGTGGTGCACGATCGCATCCGCCACCTGACTGGTAAGGCGCTCCTGGACCTGAGGGCGGCGCGCGTAGATGTCCACGAGGCGGGCCAGCTTGCTCAGCCCGGTCACCCGGCCGTCATGCGAAGGAATGTAGCCCACGTGGGCTACCCCGTGGAACGGTACCAGATGGTGCTCGCACGTCGAGTAGAACGGAATGTCCTTGACGAGCACGAGCTCCTCATGATCCATGTCGAATGTGACTGCGAGGAGGTCGTCCGGGCTCTGACGGAGCCCGGCGAACGTCTCCGCGTAGGCCTTGGCAACCCGCTTCGGCGTGTCCTTGAGCCCGCTGCGGTCCGGGTCCTCGCCGACAGCAATCAGGATCTCCCGGACTGCCGCCTCGATGCGGGGGAGGTCCATACCCTCACCCAGAGGCTGCTCGGACACGGCATCGTCGTCGAAGTCATTCACGTCAAGATCCTAACGGTGCGCGGCTCGAAGGTCGGCCTGAGGCCCGTCACTCTCCGTCGCGATCGCCCTTCACGTACTCCTGCTCTCCGTGCGGGTGGTGCGCCATGCCGACGTCAAGCGGCTCCTCGCGCCTGGCGGCCGCGGCCTCCTCCTGGTTCTCGCGCTCCTTGCGCTCGGCCTCGGTCTCGACCGGCGGGATGTTCTGCACCGGTCGGGACTCCTTGGAGAGCCACACCTCGCGGAAGTCCCGCTTGCGCACATCCGTGAAGATCTCCGCGATCTCCCTCTGGTTGAGCGTCTCGCGGTCCAGGAGGGCCGAGGCAAGGCGGTCGAGGACGTCACGGTTGTCGGTGAGGATGTCGTAGGCCTCGTCGTGGGCCTGGTCCATGAGCCGGCGTACTTCTTCGTCCACGACGTACGCGACCTGGTCCGAGTAGTTGCGCTCATGCGCGGCGTCGCGTCCGAGGAACGGCTCGCCGCCGCCCTGGCCGAGCTTGACGGCGCCCACCCGCTCGCTCATGCCGTACTGCGTGACCATCTTGCGTGCCGTGCTCGTGGCCTTCTCGATGTCATTCGAGGCGCCCGTCGAGGGATCGTGGAACACGATCTCCTCCGCGACACGGCCGCCCATCGCATACGCCAGCTGGTCCAGGAGCTCGTTGCGGGTCACGGAGTACTTGTCCTCCTCCGGGACCACCATCGTGTAGCCGAGGGCCCGGCCGCGCGGGAGGATCGTGATCTTCGTGACCGGGGCCGAGTTGCGCAGGGCCGCGGCGACGAGCGCGTGGCCGCCCTCGTGGTACGCCGTGATCTTGCGCTCGAGGTCCTTCATGACTCGGGAGCGCTTCTGCGGGCCGGCCATGACGCGGTCAATCGCCTCGTCGAGGGCGCGGTCGTCGATGAGCTGCGCGTTCGAGCGGGCGGTGAGGAGCGCGGCCTCGTTGAGCACGTTCGCGAGGTCTGCGCCCGTGTAGCCCGGGGTCTTCTTCGCAACGCCCCGGAGATCAACGTCGCCCGCCATGGGCTTGCCCTTCGCGTGAACCGTGAGGATCTGCTCGCGGCCCTGCAGGTCCGGGGCCTCGACAGGGACCTGGCGATCGAACCGGCCGGGACGCAGGAGTGCAGGGTCGAGGACGTCGGGACGGTTCGTCGCGGCGATGAGGATGACGTTGGCCTTGGGGTCGAAGCCGTCCATCTCGACGAGGAGCTGGTTCAGGGTCTGTTCGCGCTCGTCGTTGCCACCGCCGATTCCGGCGCCGCGGTGCCGGCCGACGGCGTCGATCTCATCGACGAAGATGATCGCCGGGGCGTTGGCCTTGGCCTGTTCGAAGAGGTCACGGACGCGGGAAGCGCCGACACCGACGAACATCTCGACGAAATCGGAACCGGAGATCGAGAAGAAGGGCACGCCGGCCTCGCCGGCGACGGCGCGTGCGAGGAGCGTCTTGCCGGTTCCCGGAGGGCCGTAGAGCAGCACGCCCTTGGGGATCTTGGCGCCGACCGCCTGGAACTTGGCGGGCTCCTGCAGGAACTCCTTGATCTCGTGGAGCTCCTCGACCGCCTCGTCGGCGCCTGCAACGTCCGCGAACGTCACCTGGGGCATGTCCTTGGTGATCATCTTCGCCCGGGACTTCCCGAACTTCATGACCTGGCTGCCGCCGCCCTGCATGCGCGAGAGGAGGAACCAGAACAGCGCCCCCAGCAGCACCACGGGGATGAGGAGGGACAGCATCGAACTGAACCAGTTGTTCTCCACCGGCTGGTCAGAGAAGCCCTGCGGAAGATTGGCGCTGTTCACCGCCGTGATGACGTCGTTGCCACGCTGCGTGATGAAGTAGAACTGGACGTTCTTGCCCTTGTCCTGGCCGTCGACGACGTAGTTGTCCTTGAGGACCAGGTCGACGCGCTCGTCACCGTTGTAGATCTTGGCCTGACCGACCTTGCCGTCCTTGAGGAGCTGCAGCCCCACCGAGGTGTCCACGCGGGTGCTTCCGCCCGGCGCGAGCGTCCCGAAGGCGAGTAGCAGCAGGACGATCACGACGATGATCCAGACGCCCGGACCCTTGACGAAGCTCTTGACTTTCATGAACTCGGGGCAGTGCCCCGTCCCTTCTCCTCATGCACACCAGTACTGCGGCGCACCAGACTGTGCCCACAGCATGACACCGTTCGGAACCGTTCACGCATGGCCCGACGCAAAAGTTCCCCGGGCGGGGCAACATCGCGCCCCGGTGCGCTGAGGGCGAAATTACTCGTAGACGTGCGGTGCCAGCGTGCCGACGAAGTCCAGGTTGCGGTACTTCTCGGCGTAGTCGAGTCCGTAGCCCACGACGAACTCGTTGGGGATATCGAAGCCGACGTACTTGACCGGGATCTTGACCTTCGCCGCGGCAGGCTTGCGGAACGCCGTGCAGATCTCGACCGACGCGGTGCCGCGGGACTCGAGGTTGGTCTTGAGCCACGAGAGCGTCAGGCCCGAGTCGATGATGTCCTCGACAATCAGGACATCCTTGCCCATGAGGTCCGTGTCAAGATCCTTGAGGATCCGCACGACGCCCGAGGACTGCGTGCCCGAGCCGTACGAGGACACAGCCATCCAGTCCATCGTCACGTGGGAGTGCAGGGCGCGGGCCAGATCGGCCATGACCATGACAGCGCCCTTGAGGACGCCCACGATCAGCAGGTCGCGGCCCTCGTAGTCGCGGTCGATCTCGGCGGCGAGTTCCGCGATGCGGTTCTGGATCTCCTCTTTGGACTTGAGGACATGCTTGAGGTCTGACTGGACGTCTGTCGATTCCACGTGCGGCTCCTGTGGGTCAGCGGTGCGATACCAAGACTAGCCTCCCCGCGCGCTCCGGCGGCGGGGCGCCCTTCCGCCGCGGCTCCCGGTAGGCGCTCACGTGCCCCGGCACCTCGATCGGGCCTGCCGAACCCCGTCGGTCGAGCAGGCGTTCGAGGGCGCCGAGCCGCTCGAAGGTCGGCTGGCCTCCCAGCTCGGTCACCGCGTGGGAGAGGACGCGTCCGCGCAGCGCCGGAGGGAGGTCCAGGAGCGGGCCAATCGGAAGAACAATGGGATGCGGGGTCACCTCCCGAGGATGCGGGGTCACCTCCCTAGTGTCCGGCCCGACCTCGGCGAGGGTCCTGTAGATGCGGAGCGCCTCGTCGTCGAGGTAGTCGGCGTCGGCGCCGAGGAGCGCTGCGGTGCGGGCAAGGCCGTGTGCCACGCCCGGCCCGAGCTCCGCCTCGAGGAACGGCATGATCGTGCTCCGTACCCTCGACCTCATGAACCGCGGGTCCTCGTTCGTGGGGTCGAACCATGGTTCGAGCCCCTCGGCCGCGCAGACGTCGAGCGTGTCAGCGCGACGGAGGCCGAGGAACGGCCGAACGAACAGCCCACGCACCCGCCGCATGGCCCCCAGAGCGCGCGGCCCGGAGCCTCGGGCAAGGCCAAGGAGCACCTGCTCGGCCTGGTCGTCCAGGGTATGGCCCAAGAGCACAGCCTGCGCTCCCCACGACGCCGCCTCCGCGGTGAGCGCCGCGAGCCGTGCCGTCCGGGCGGCGGCCTCGGGCCCCTCCCCCGTCAGCTGGACGTCGACGGCGACCACACGCACCGGCGAGAGTCCGAGCTCGCCCAGCACACGCGCCGTCGTGCGTGCGACCTCGCCGGAGCCCTCCTGCAGTTGATGGTCGACGACGACGGCGCCCACCTCGAGCGCGTGCCTCCCTCCGCCGACGCCCGGGACCTCGCCACGCCGCGCGAAGTGCGCGGCGGCGGCTGCGAGCGCGAGCGAGTCAGGCCCTCCCGAGCATCCGACGAGCACTCTCGACGGCCAGCCGGCCTCCTCGAGCGCGGCCCGCACGGCGTTGCGCGCGCTTCCGACGGCGGGGTGGAGCCGGCGCCTGCCCGGCGAGGCCGAGTCCCTGTCCGTGCTCGCGTTCACAGCCCCATCCGGGCGGTCCATGCCCCCGGGTCGTGGATCTCCTCCTCCGTGGGCAGGTTCTCTGCGGACTCCCACACGCGGTTGAAGCCAGCCATCCCCACGGCGTCGACGACGTGGCGAACGAACGCCTGCCCGTCCGTGTACTGACGCATCTTCGCCTCGATGCCGAGGAGCCGGCGGACGAACGTCTCGATCGGACCGCGGTTCTCACTGCGGGACTGGAAGCGCTGCCGGATGGTCTTGACGCTCGGCACGACGGACGCGTCGACAGCGTCCATGACCACGTTCGCGTGGCCCTCGAGGAGGCTCATGACGGCTGTCAGGTGAGAGATTGCGGCGCGTTCCTCGGGATCCTGCAGGAGGTCGAGGATGGCGCCCTTGCTGGGCAGGCTCGCCGGGCTGTCAGTGCGGTCACGCAGGGACTTGGCGACCGCCGTCGCCCGTTCCATGAGGCTGTCCACGTTTCCCACGAGGCTCTCGCTGAGCTGGCCGATCTGCTCGATCATGTGCCCGCGCAGCCAGGGAGCGGCGGCGAACTGGACGCGGTGGGTCTGCTCGTGGAGGCACACCCACATGCGGAAGTCCTCGGGGTCCACGCGGAGCTCCCGCTCGATCTGCACGATGTTGGGCGCGACCAGCAGCAGCCGACCGGCCGGGGGGAGCGTCGATCCCGGGGCCAGGGCCGCGAACGGCTCGTACTGGCCCAGGACGCGGCTCGCGAGGTACGCGAGGATCAGGCCCAGCTGAGCGCCCGTGATCGCTCCGCCCACGCGGGCCGCGGTCGGGGTCAGCTCGCTCGCCTTCTTCTCTACGAGGCTCGTGAGGACCGGGCCCATCATGACCTCGAAGCCCTGCGAATTCGCCTTGGCCCACGACGCGCGGTCCACGATGAGCAGTTGCGAGTCCCGCAGATCCTCGGCGACCGCGAGCCCCGTAATGCGGTGGACGTGCTGAACCGAGGCATCCGCAAGGCGGCGGAGGCTGTCCACGACGTCCTTCGCCTCGGCGGGGCTCAGTGCCGGCCCCGGGGGCGTCAGGCGCGCCGCGGTCGAGGCCGCGAGGTCCCAGTTGATCAGTTGGCCAGCCATCTGCGGGGCATCCATGCCACCATTCGACCACATCCCCCTGACATTCCACCCCGTCGGGGCACGCCTGAACCGCGGCGTTCGCGCCGGGCGATCAGCCCCGGCAGCCGCAGCCGGCCAGGGCGGCGGCCCCAGCGTCGACCGCAGACACGGCCTGCGCGCGGGCTCCCGGATCCAGATCGTTGGCCACGAAGGAGAACACGAGCAGCCGCCCGTCCGTGTCGACCAGATATCCGCTCAGCGCCGTCACCGTGTTGAGTGTCCCGGTCTTGGCGCGCACGACGCCGGCCCCGCCCGCCGTCGTGCCCCCGAACCGCCCGGCGAGCGTTCCGTCGAGGGCCGCCACTGGGAGGCCGTCGAGAGCGGCCCGCAGGCGCGGGTCCGCCCCGGAGGCCATGGCGCGCACGAGGCCCGCGAGCGCGAGGGGCGCCGCCCGGTCTGCGATCGCGAGGCCGCACGCGTCGGAAAGCTGGAAGCCGTCGGCGCTGCCGAGGATACGCGCGGCGGCCGCCTTGAGTGCCGCGACGGCGCCGTCGTTGCTCGCGGGTCCGCCGGCGGCGTGCGAGGCGAGGCGGCCGAGGGTCTCGGCCGCGTAGTTGTCCGACTCGCGCAGGGCGTAACCCGCCTGCTCCGCGACCGTGGCACTCTCGACGGACGCGAGCTCGGCCCCGCCACGGGGCGCCGCGGCCCGCTCGACGCCGTCAGCGACCTTCACGCCGGACGCCGAGAGCGCCTTCGCGAGCGCCGCCCGGAATGCGTTGGCGGCGTCCATCGCGGAGTCCTGGGGGCGAGGTCCCGCCGCGCCGGGGGCGGAGCGGCCCGCGTTGAGGGCGAGGGAGTACAGCGGTGCGATCTCGCCTGCGTCGACGTCCTCCTTGGCCCATGCGGGGTTGATCGATGGTCCCGTGAAGAGGGTGTCGTCGAGGCGGACGGTTACCGCTGCAGGCGGGGCCGCGCCGTCGTGCGCTCGCGTGAGCGCCGCTGCTGTCTGGGCCGCGAGCGTCGCCATCCCCGCGCGGCCCATGACCGCGTCCGGCTGCGACTCGGCCGCCCCGAGCATGACGTCGCCGCCGCCCACGAGCACCACGGTCCCCGGGTCTGAGCCGCGGACCGCGCTCGTGCGCAGCGTCGCGTCCGGGCCGAGGGTCGTGAGCGCGGCCGCCGCGGTGAGGAGCTTGAGGTTCGACGCCGGCACGCGCGGTTCGCCGCCCTGCCTGGAGTAGAGCGTCCGCCCCGTTGCACCGTCGAGCACCGCGGCGGAGATACTGCCCGTGCCCGGCTTGAGCCTGTCGTCGAGCGTCTTGGCGAGTGACGCGGGGTCCGGGGTCGGCGCGGAGGCGGAGAGCGGCGTCGCACCCGCCAGCGTCGGTGCGGACGACGGCGCCACGAGCCACGCGGGGACCGTCGCCGTGGGCGTGGGGCTGGGGAAGAGCTCGGAGCGGGCCGCGGTCGCCGCGCCCGTAGAGACCATCGCCACAGCGACGAGCACTGCCAGCGCGACGGCGGAAGCGATGAGTGCCCACAGCCCGCTGAAGGGCATGCGGCGGCCGGGGTCGGCTGTCATGGTGGGTTCCGTCCTCAGGTGCGATGTGGCCTCGCGACGGGGAACGCGGGCCCCCGGCCAGATATCCTCATGGTAGTCGCCACCGCGGCCGCGCCCCGGCGCGCCGGGTCGAGGCGGCCGCAGAACCGATGCCATCCGGCCCCCAGCGGCCATGCAAGGAGCACCCATGAAGCACGATGTGACCATCGAGATCCCGCGCGGCTCGCGCGTCAAGTACGAGGTGGACCACGAGACCGGCCGCGTCCGCCTCGACCGCGTCCTGTTCACCTCGATGCAGTACCCGACCCACTACGGGTTCTTCGACCACACCCTCGGCGAGGACGGCGATCCGCTCGACGCGCTCGTCTGGTACCCCGATGTCGACCTGTTCCCGGGGATCGTGCTCGAGGCGCGCCCGATCGCGATCTTCAACATGGAGGACGAGTCCGGCGGCGATGCCAAGCTCGTGTGCGTGCCGGCGGACAAGCGCTTCGACCACATCCAGGAGGCCTCGGACCTCGACGAGTGGCTCATCAAGGAGATCGAGCACTTCTTCACGACCTACAAGGACCTCGAGCCCGGCAAGTGGGTCAAGCCCGCCGGGTGGGCCGACCGCGCCGCCGCCGAGGCCGAGCTCGAGGCATCGATCAAGCGCTACACCGAGGGCGAGTAGCACCTCACACCAGCAGGTACATGACCCCGCATCCGCCGCCGGGCGTTGCGGGGTCATTCCCGCGCCTCCGCGCCCTCGGACAGGTGCGCGGCTAGGCTGACCGCCATGTACACGGTCACGATCAACCAGCGCGACCGCGGCGCCGGGGACCGCGTGCCGGAGCTCCTGAGGGCGCTCGCACGCCAGCGGCCAGACGTGCCCTTTGATCGGACGGTCGGCGACGAGGCCCAGGCCGTGTTCACCGACCCCGCCGCCGCGCTCGACGCCGCCCTCACCGCCCTGCGTCCCGACGCGTGCGGCGGGGTCCGCTGGAACGTGGGAATCGGCGTCGGCCGGGTCGATAAGCCGCTGCCGCTCGGGGTCGCCGAAGCCCGCGGGCCAGCCCTCGCACGCTCGCGGCGCGCCGTCGAACGCGCGCAGGCCACGGGCGAGGGGCCAGCGATCGCCGTCGACGGTCCTGACGCGTCGCTCGCGCACGACGCCGAGGGCGTGCTTCGCCTGCTCGGCCTCGCGGTCGTGAAGCGCACCGCCGCGGAATGGCGGGTTCTGGATCTCCTGACCCCGGGCGTCCGCGGGCAGCAGAAGGCCGTGGCGGACGCGCTCGGCATCACGACCCAGGCCGTCTCCAAGGCGATTGCCAGAGCGCACTGGACCGAGGAATGGGCGGCACGCCCCGCGGCCGTCCGGCTCCTCGGGCTGCTCGACGCGACAGGCTAGGTGGACCGCTCCGGCGACCACGCGCCGTCGTGCGCGGCGCCGTCGTGCGCGGCGCCGTCGTGCGCGGCGCCGTCGTGCGCGGCGCCGTCGTGCGCGGCACGGCCGGCAACAGGGCCAGACCGAGCCCCGGTTCCTAGACCAGCGAGCGGAGGACCGCGGCGGCGCCGTCCTCCTCGACGGTCGCGGTGACCTCATCGGCCGCGGCCTTGACCTCGTCGGGCGCCTGGCCCATCGCGACGCCGCGGCCGGCCCATTGGAGCATCTCGATGTCGTTGCGGCCATCGCCGATCGCCACCGCGTCCCGCTGGCTGATGCCCACGATCTCGCGGATGTTCTCGAGGCCGCTGGCCTTGGTCACGCCATGGGCGGCGATGTCGAGCCACGCGGTCCAGCCGACCGAGTAGGTCACGCCGTGCAGGCCGATCGACTCGACGGCCTCGCCGAACTCCTCGGCAGTCGCGTCGGTCGAGAAGACGACCAGGCGGACGGCCTCAGCCTCGAGGAGCTCGCCGAAGGAGACACCCACGGCCTCGACGCCGAAGCTCGCGTCCTGGAAGCGCTCGGTGGAGAGGAAGTTCCCTTCGATGTCCTCGAGGGCGTACTTCGCGTTCGGGAGGCGCTCGCGCAGCGCCCTGAGCGCGGGGGCGGGATCGAAGGAACGGCGGTCGATCACCGTGTAGCCGCCGTTCGAGCCGGCGTGGATCTGGACGGTCACGCCGCCGTTGCTGCACACGGCATACCCGCGGTCGATGCCGAGGAGCTCCACGATCGGAAGCGTTGCGCCGAGGGAGCGGCCGGTGGCCACGACCAGCTCGTGTCCGGCCTGCACTGCCGCCGCGGCGGCCTCCCGAATGACGGGGGACATGTGGCCGTAGTGATCCACGAGAGTGCCGTCCACATCGAGGCAGACGAGCTTGCGGTTCAGGGTCTTGAGCTGGTCATCGATGCCAGCGTTGAGCGTAGTAGTCATGTCTACTAGTGAAGCATCCCCGACCGGGTGCGCCGAAGGGCCGCCGCAACACAGCGGGTGAACACGCAGTGAATACTCACAGGCCCAGGTAAATACTCACAGCCTTCCCCACAGTGTGAATGTTCACCTTTGGGTGCGGCGCGGCGTCTTTGCCGGACTCCCGCGGTCGGCGGCAAACTACCCTCCGTTTTGGTCGATGCCCCCGGAAAGAGACCGGGTAATGACCGAAACGCAGGGCACAATCTGGCGCCCATTCCGTCACGCCACCGGGGCCCGACCGGCCGAACGGCGAGGAACCCCGGCCCGGTGAAGGATCGTTGCCAACCGTGCTGGCTCGAGGATGTCCGCCCACACCCACCGGACCATCCGCACCCCAGTCGCGCGGATCTCGTCCTCGCGACGCTTCTCGTCGACCACAACCTGCGCCGCAGTCTTCCCACTGAGCTCCTGCGACCGCAAGTACTTCTGGAGCCCATCGAACTCGCCGGCCAGCCTGATCCCGGGCCAGAAGTAGTCGACTCTCGCGATGCGTCGCCCGTCACGCGTCACCCAGTACTGCAGCTGCGGAATCTCGAAGCCGAGCTCCCACATGAGCGCGCGACCCAGCGATTCCCCCACAGATTCGGAGGCCCCTGAGGCACAATCCAGAACGTGCGTCATGCGCGTCTGTGCGCTGCGGTTAAGCATTCCCGTGCACAGCCTCCGGAGGTCATCGAGCGTCCTGCTGACCTTCAGATCGGGGCGCCGGGCGAGCACGGAATCCGCGAGGACCACCCCCTCGGCGAAGCTCAGTCGAGGCACCGTGTCGACGAAGGCAGGGTCGAAGGGCTCAAGCGGCAGTGTCAGATTCAGGTGGGGAAGGAACAGCGGTTCCACACCCGAAGTGATCCCGAGGTGCTTGACGTCCGGGAAGCCCTGGGGGATCTGGCCTGGCCGCCCACCCGGGCGTTCCCCCCACCGGCGCCGCGCGTCGTCCGGATCTCCATAGAGTCTGCGCGCGGGAACTGCCCCCACCGCGGACGGCCGGTCGGTTCGATAGCGGACGCTGTCGGGTACGGTCGGAAGCTCGAGACCCCAGGCCATCAGCGCCGTCTCGCGGCACAGAATCGGCGCGTTCCCGCCCACGGCGAGCGACGCCGTCGTCATCGCGTAGCGGTCGGCCGCCGTGCCGCTGAACCACTCATCGATGTCCATGTACACGCCTCGGCGCAGGCGCACGAGCCGGCCCGCCGCGTAGGCGCGGGCGAGTTGCCGAGGGGTGCGGCCGGTCAAGGCCGCGAACGAGCTGGTGAATGTCGCGTGGGGAAATCTCATGATCCCAGCCAAGCGCCTCTAGCCGAGCGCGGCGCGCGCTCGGGCGTCGCTGTGGATAACTTCAGTGAAGCTCGCGCTGCGCCTGGCGACGAAGAACCCTGTGTTTCGGTCATCACCCCCGGAAAGAGACCGGGGTAATGACCGAAACACAGGGCACTATTAGACGCGACGGCGGGTGGGCACCCGCCGTCATGCGTGCGGCGCCCGCCGGGCTACTGTGAGCTGCTACAGGACCGGAAAGACCTCGAGGCCGCCGAGGTACGGGCGCAGGGCGGCCGGGACAGTGACGGAGCCGTCGGCATTCTGATGGTGCTCGAGGATGGCCACGATCCAGCGGGTCGTAGCAAGCGTGCCGTTGAGTGTCGCGACGGCACGGGTCCCACGGGGCGACCCATCGCCGTCGAGCACCCGCTCGCGGATGTTGAGCCGGCGCGCCTGGAAGCCCGTGCAGTTCGAGGTCGAGGTGAGCTCTCGGTAGCGGCCCTGGGTCGGGACCCAGGCCTCGCAGTCGAACTTGCGGGCGGCGCTCATGCCGAGGTCGCCGGCGGCGGTGTCGATGACGCGGTAGGGCAGCTCGACCTTGGCGAGCATCTCCTCTTCCCACGCGAGCAGCCGGGCGTGCTCCGCCTCGGCGTTCTCCGGGGAGCAGTAGACGAACATCTCAACCTTGTTGAACTGATGCACGCGGATGATCCCGCGGGTGTCCTTGCCATGCGACCCGGCCTCGCGGCGGTAGCACGAGGACCAGCCGGCATACCGCACGGGACCGCCCGCAAGGTCGAGGATCTCGTCCGAGTGGTACCCCGCGAGGGCCACCTCGGAGGTGCCCGTGAGGTAGAGGTCGTCCTCGGCGAGGCGGTAGATCTCGGCGTCGTGCTTGACGTCGAAGCCCGTGCCCTGCATCGTCTCCGGGCGCACGAGGGTCGGGGTGATCATGGGGACGAAGCCGTTCTGGATGGCCTGGTCCATGGCCATCTGCAGCAGCGCGAGCTCGAGTCGCGCTCCGACGCCGCGCAGGAAGTAGAACCGGGAACCGGAGACCTTGGCGCCGCGCTCCATGTCGATCGCGCCGAGCAGCTCGCCGATCTCGAGATGGTCGCGGGGCTCGAAGCCCTCGGCGGCGAAATCGCGCGGGGTGCCGACGGTCTTGACCACGGCGTAGTCGTCCTCGCCACCTGCCGGAATGCCATCGATGACGAGATTCGGCACGATGCGCATGAGCTCGTCCATCTCGGCCTGCGCCTCGTCGGCGGATGCCTGGGATGCCTTGACCTTCTGGGCGAGGTCCTTGACCTCGGCCAGAAGGGCCTGCTTCTCCTCGCCCTTCGCGGCGGCGACCTTCTTGCCGAAGGCGTTCTGCCCGGCGCGGAGCGTCTCGTACTCGGTCAAGGACGCGCGACGCCGCACATCGGCCGAGATGATCGAATCGACGAGCCCCTCGTCCGCCCCACGGGCACGCTGGCTGGCACGGTACTTCTCGGGGTTCTCAGTAAGGTCCTTGACGTCGATCACGAGTCCAAGCCTAACGGGACACGCGGCCAGCACGCGCGGCCCCGAACGGGAGCCGCTTCGCGTCGGGCTAGAGTAATCCCATCATGCGCGGTTGGATCGTTGCGGGTACCGTTGCCGCAGCTGGGGGCGTTGCCGTCGCCAGCTGGTGGGGCGTGCGCCGGCTCCAAGAGCAGCACGCCCGCTCGGCGGTGGCGGAGCCCGCCATCGCTCCCCCACCCGGGCCCCAGCAGGTAGCCGTTGTGCTCAATCCGGTCAAAGAGCGTGCTCACGAGGCGCGGATGCTCATCGAGGCGGCCTGCCGCGGCGCAGGCTGGCCCCAGCCGCTCGTCTTCACCACCACGAAGGCAGATCCCGGCCACACCGCGGCACGACAGGCCGTCGACGCGGGCGCCGACGTCGTCATCCCCTGCGGCGGCGACGGCACCGTCCGCGTGGTCGCGGAGGTCCTGGCCGGGACGGACACGGCGATCGGGCTCGTACCGCTCGGCACGGGCAACCTCCTGGCCCGCAACCTCGACCTCGACGTCACGCGCCTCTCGCAGTGCGTCTACACGGCGATCTTCGGCCGCCAACGGCGCATCGACACGGGCACCATGAGGCTCAGTGCCCCGGACGGCGAGACCTCCGAGCACACGTTCCTCGTGATCGCCGGCGTGGGGATGGACGCCGAGATCCTCAACGACACGAGCGAGGACCTCAAGCGCGTGGTCGGCTGGATGGCGTACACGGAGGCGGGGATCCGGCACATGCCGGGCCAGCGGCGCCGCCGCGTGGAGATCTCGCTGGACGACGGCGACTTCCAGTCCCGCCGGGTCCGCAGCGTCCTGTTTGCGAACTGCTCCAAGCTCCCGGGCGGCGTGGACTTCATCCCCGGCTCGTACCTTGACGACGGCGCCCTCGACATCGCGATCATGAGCCCCCGCAGCCTCATCGGCTGGATCGCGATGTACGTGAAGATCATGGTCCAGCACAAGCGCCAGCTGCCGGTCATGCAGTTCTACAAGGCCCGCAAGGTCTCCATCCGCGTCCCCGAACCGATCCAGGCGCAGGCCGACGGCGACGTCGTGGGCCCCGCGACCCAGGTGGACGTCGAAGTGCGCCCGGCGAGCCTGCTCGTGCGGGTCAGCTGACCCCGGCGGCCGCAGGAAGCCGCAGCGGCGCTCTCCGGACAAGCGCGAGGGTCAGTGGCCGAGGATCCCGTCGACCCAGGTGCGGGCGGAGTCGAAGGCCGCGTCAGTCACGTGGTCCTTCACCAGAGGGCGGGCGCCGTCGGCGCGCGGGTACGAGCCCAGGAAGCGCGTCTCGGGGCTGATGCGGTGGAGTCCGCGGAGGGCGCTCGCGATGCGCGCGTCCTGGATGTGCCCGTCCACGTCGATCGAGAAGAAGTAGTGCCCGAGGTATCGGCCAGTGGGACGCGACTCGATGCGGGAGAGGTTGACGCCGCGCGCGGCGAACTGCTCGAGGATCTCCATGAGGGCACCCGCACGGTCCTCGGGCAGGGGAACGGCCACTGACGTCTTGTCGGACCCCGTCCGCGGCGGCAGCGCGCCGGGCCGGGCCACGAGAATGAAACGCGTGACGGCGCCGGGGTTGTCGCCGATGTCCGTCGCGAGGACCTCGAGCTCGGGGTGCTCCGCGGCCACGATAGGCGCGCAGATCGCGGCGTCGCCGGGCTGCGAGCCGGGTTCGAGGAGGGCGAGCGCCCCCGCAGCGGTCGAGCTCGCGGCGAGGTGGACGGCGTCGGGCGCGTTCTCCGCCGCCCAGCCGCGGCACTGAGCCCAGGCATGGCCGTGGGTCGCAATGCGCCGGATGTCCTCGATGCGCGTACCGGGCCGGGCGACGAGCAGGAACGTGATCGGCACAACTTCCTCGCCGACGATCCGCAGGTCAGGGCCCGTGGCGATCGCGTCGAGGGTCGCGGTGACCCCGCCCTCGACGGAGTTCTCAATGGGCACCATCGCGGAATCAGCGGTACCGTCGCGGACGGCGTCGAGCGCGGCGTTGACGTTGGAGGCGGGGATCCGCTGGGCGCTGCGCGCGCCGGGGACCTTCAGCAGGGCGGCCTCCGTGAAGGTGCCCTCCGGGCCGAGGAACGTGTAGATCACAGGATTCAGAGCACCGTCGGCGTCTGGCCGCCCTCGGCGACGAGGGGCCTGCCGGCCGTGAGCCACGCGTCCATGCCGCCGGCCACGTTGAACGCCGAGTACCCGTGCGCGACGAGCCACTGGGCGGCACGGGCCGAGCGCCCGCCCGTCCGGCAGATCACGAGGAGGTCCTCGTCCGGGTCGAGCTCCTCGAGGCGGTCGGGCAGCTCGCCGAGCGGAATGTGCAGGGCGCCCTCGGCATGGCCGGCGTCCCACTCGTAGTCCTCGCGCACGTCGAGGAGCCTGCCGCCATCGGGCAGGGAATCGACGCGGACCGTCTCGAACTCAGCCATTCTTCGCCTCCGAAAGTGGATCTCATTCCAGCCTATAGTGGTTCCCACGGCGGGGCAGCGCCCTGCCGGAACGAGCGACGGGACCAAACGAGACCAGGCAACACCGACGGAGGGCCATGGCGGGGGACGTGCTCGCGAACATCGGGATCGGCATCCTCTCGCTGCGATCGGTCGCGCTGGTCTTCGCCCGGCGCGACCGCGATGGCTGACATCGCCGGGGGGCCCGCGGAGTCTGCGGGGGACCCGTGGGACTCGGCCGTGGCCCTGCGCAACGCACTCCGCTCAGGCACCGTGTCCTCGCGGGAGGCCGTGGCCCACTATCTGGGACGGATCGAGGCCCGCAATGGGCTGCTCGGGGCGTTCCTGACCGTCACCGCCGAGCGCGCGCACGACGCCGCTGCTGCCGCGGACTCACTGTATGCGCGCCTCTCGCGCTCGGGCCAGCTCTCGGACGCCAGCGGTCCACTTCCTGCCCTCCCGGCCCTGCACGGGATGCCGACCGCGTTCAAGGACCTCACTGACGTCGCGGGCGTACCGACGACCCACGGGTCCGCCGCTCTCGAAGCCCGGCCAGCCCCGGCCGACGCTCCGATCGTGGCCCTGCTCCGATCGGCCGGGGTCGTATCACTCGGCAAGACGCAGGTGCCCGAATTCGGCCTCACCGCGTACTCGGAGAATCGCATCGCGCCCCCGTCCCGCAACCCGCACGGGCCAGCGCTGAGCTCCGGCGGTTCCTCGGGCGGCTCGGCTGCCGCGGTTGCGGCGGGGCTCGTGCCCTTCGCCCCCGGATCTGATGGCGGAGGGTCGGTTCGCATCCCGGCAGCGGCGTGCGGGATCGTGGGACTCAAGCCTGGCCGCGGACTCATCCCCGAGGGGCAGAGCGCTGGGGACGCTGCGCGGCTCGTCGTCGCCGGGCCGCTCGCCCGGAGCGCCGAGGATGCGGCGCTGCTTCTGGACGCGCTCGTCTCCGGGCCAGCACGAGGCGACCACCCGCACGCGGGGCGGCACGCCGGAACCTACACGGACGCCGTCGTGCGCGAACCACACCGCCTCCGGGTGGCCGTGAGCCTCGCGAGCCCGTGGGACGCGAGGTACGAGGTGCGGCCCGAGCCGGACGCGCTCGAAGCGCTGCGCCGCGGGGCAGAGTCCCTCGCGGCGGCGGGGCACCTCGTCGTCGAGCAGGACGTGCGGTTCGACAACCGCTACCCGGACGCGTTCACCGCCGCGTGGACCGCGGGGGTCGGGACCGCGCGGATCCGGGCCGAAAGGGAGCCGCTGCTGACGCCGCTCACGCGTTCGTTCCGTCGGCGGGCGCAGCAGCGTTCCCACGCGAAGCTCGACGAGGCGCACGCGTTCCTGCGGCACTTCGAGCGGGAGACGGTCGCCCAGCTCTCGGACTGGGACCTGCTGCTCTCCCCCGCGCTAGCCCAGACACCGCGGCCGGTCGGCTGGTTCTCCGGCGGGGCCGAATGGCGTGCGACGGCGGACGACGACTACCGCCGCCAGTGCGAGTTCGCCCCGTGGTCATCGTGGGTGAACGTGTGCGGGCTGCCCGCCGTCGTGGCAACGACGCACTGGACCGCGGCTGGGCTGCCGATGGGCGTACAGGCCGTGGGCCACGCCGGGTCCGAGGCCATGCTGCTGCAGGTGGCCCGGCTCCTCCACCGGGCCTAGACCGAGCGCGTGTACCCCGTGTGGGTCGAGAGCGAGGCGAAGGCGACCGCGAGCAGGGCCAGCACGAGGACCGTGAGCACGATCCCCACGTAGCCCATGATGAGTCCGGCGAGGGCCATACCGCGGCCCGCGGGCTCGCGGGCGAGGCCCATGTGGCCGAGGATCACCGCAGCGATCTGCGGCAGGATGAAGACCCCGAAGCCGAGGTACACGGAGATCCCGCAGACCATCGATGCGATGCTGAAGCTCCGCGGGGCCGGCGCGCCGTAGAAGCCTGGGCCACCGGGGTAGCCTTGGGCTGCGCCCGCGTAGCCCTGCTGGGGGGTGCCGTAGCCCTGATAGCCGGGGGCCTGGTACTGCGGGTTCTGGTACGCCGTGTTCGGGTACTGGGGGGTCGGATACTGGGCGTTGGGGTACTTCGTTTCATGGTCCGGCGAGCCGTCCTGGGGCGCCTCGTGACCGGGCGTCTCGTGACCGGGGGTCTCGTGGCCGGGGGTCTCGTGGCCGGGGGTTTCGTGACCGGGGGTTTCGGGGCGAGCAGTCTCGACGCCAGTGGTCGCGGGGCCGATGCCCTGCTGGCCCGGCTGCTGCACGGGAGGCTGCTGAGGGGGCCTCTGGCCGAACGGCTCGGATGGGGCCTGCGGCTGTTGCGCCGTCCCAGGAAGCGGTGCGGCCCCCGGGATTGCATGATCCCCCGGCGGCAGGGGCTGGGTCGGGTTGCTCGGAATCGGCACCGTGTCTTGCGTGCTGCCGTCCGGTCTGTGCTCGCGCTCTTCTGGCTCCTGCGACATCGCGTGCCCTCCCCTGATGGTCCGCCGCTGATCTGGTCCCGCGTCCAGCCTACTCGGAGGCACCGGCACGCCGCCGATCTCGACGCCTCCCGCGACGGGAGCCCGAGAAATGTCGGTGGACGATGCGAATCTGAGGACACAGCGCATCCACGGCGAAGGGGGCAGGACCATGACCATCACCCACGGCGAGCAGCCACAACGGAAGCCACACCCTCGGCCAACCCCGGGCAGCGCGGGCTATGACGCCGCATTCCTCGGCACGTCGGCGCCCGTCCCCATGCCTACGAAGCCGGGGCTGATCCCGCTCACGTACACGCATTTCACGGTCCGCCAGGACCCCGCGCGGCGCATGCCTGCCGCCACCGCCGTCAACATCGACGGACCGACACTCGTGGACATCGCTCGCGGCGGCGAGTCCTGGGCGCTAGATCCGCGCCTCGCGAAGGACCAGCAGTGGGGTGCTGAACTCTACTCAAGCAACCGGCTGGACCGCGGCCACCTCGTGCGCCGCCAGGATCCGCTCTGGGGAGACCAGGCCACCGCGGAGCGGGCGAACCTCGACACGTTCCACTACACCGTGTGCGCGCCCCAGGCGGACTACTTCAACCAGGGCCGCGAGCTGTGGCTCGGCCTGGAGGACTACATCCTCGGGCATGCTGGAGCGCACCTGCAGCGGCTCTCGGTCTTCTCGGGCGCGGTCTTCGACGCCGAGGATCCCGCGTACCGCGGCGCGCAGATCCCCCGCCGATTCTTCAAGATCGGCGCCTGGAACGCGGGCCCCAAAAACGGTGGGGCCCTCGCGTGCACAGGCTACGTCCTCGATCAGAGCGACGGGCTGGATAGCGTACTGCGCCCTGGCGCGCGCGGGGCCGCGCCGCTGGGCCCCTTCAAGACGTTCCAGGTGCCGGTCGCGGACATCGCCCACCTCACCGGGCTTGATCTCGGCCCCCTGACTGCGGCGGACCGCTACTCGGTGCCCCGCGGCGCGCGCACCACACTCGGCGCAATGGAACGCTGGCGCGAGATCGAAGGGTTCAACGATGTCCAACTCTGAGCACGTCTCCGTGCAGCGGCACCGGGGGGCAATCCCGCCGTATCTCCTCGAGCGCATCGCAACCTACGATGAACGCCGGGCCCGAGCCCTGCGCGGCGAAGGTCCCCCCAACGGCTGGGCAGAGGACACTCGGGGCCTTGAAGCCGTCGCTGAGGTCGCCCGTCGCACCCTCCTGACGGACCAACGGCTCCGTTCCCGGCGCGAAGCGCACACGGCCGAGCCGGAACACAGCATCCTCAGGGATCCGGGCGCGCTCTACCGGGAGATCAGCGACGCCGAGGGGACGGAGAGACTTCCCGGGAAGCCCCTGCGCAAGGAGGGCCAGGATCCCGTCGCAGATGCGGACGCCAACCGGGCCTATGACGGACTCGGCGAGACGTACCGCTTCCTGAAGGAAGTCTTCGCCCAATCGAGCATCGACGGTGCGGGACTTGCGCTCGAGGGGACGGTCCACTTCGGCGTCGCGTACGACAACGCGTTCTGGGATGGCTTCCGGATGGTGTTCGGCGATGGAGACGGGAAGGTGTTCGCCTCGTTCACCAGCTCACTGAGCATCATCGCCCACGAGCTCGGACACGGGCTTCTGCAGCACACCACCGATCTGGCGTACGAGGGCCAGACGGGCGCCCTGAATGAATCGTTCGCGGATGTGTTCGGGGTGCTCGTCGAGCAGTTCTCGCGCGGGGACACGGTCGAGTCGGCGAGCTGGATCGTGGGGGAGGGGATCTTCCTGCCGGGGATCCGGGGCGTGGGAGTGCGTTCGATGAAGGCGCCGGGCACTGCATACGACGACCCTGTGCTCGGCAAGGATCCCCAGCCCGACCACATGGACGGCTACGTGCGCACGCGGGAGGACAACGGCGGCGTGCACCTCAACTCCGGCATCCCCAACCGTGCCTTCTTCCTCGCGGCCGAGTCCCTCGGCGGCCATGCGTGGGAGCGGGCCGGACGCGTCTGGTTTGAGACCGTCGCCCTGCAGAAGCTCGCCCTCGACGTCGACTTCCGCGGCTTCGCGCGGGAGACTGTGCGTGCGGCCCGTTCCCTGTACGGCCGCGAGTCCGCCGAAGAGAAAGCTGTGCGCGCGGGCTGGCGCGGCGTCGGGATCACGGTCCGGCTCACGGACGCGGGCAAGGGCACGCCGGCGAATGGGTCCGGCCGGAAGGGGCCACAGACAAAGCGCTAGGAGACGCGGTGCGATGAAGATCGAGGTCATCCGGTCGGGCGGGGTAGCGGGGATCCCCCGGAGCGCCGCCGTCGAGTTCGGCTTGCGCGGTGACGCCTACGACCCCGAGTGGGCCTCGCTGTACCGTGCGGCGCGGCAGGAGCGGGCCCAGCTGTTCGCGCCGGCTGGGAGCGCCGCGAGCACGGCAGGCGAGCAGCGCCACGAAGCCGCCGGCGCGCCGTCGCACGTCAGAGATGCATTCCACTGGACTCTGAGGTTCGGGCGCGAGCGGTTCGACGTCCCGGACGGAACGCTCCAGGGTGCGCTGCGCGAGCTCGCCGAGAAGGTCCTGGCCGAGGGCACGTGACCGGCAGGAGAAATCTTTACCGAACAGTCACCTCGTGTTGGGCTTCTCTGCAAAGCTAGGCACATGTCGAACCGAGCAGGCACCGTTGCCCTTCCCAGCGATCTCACGGACATCACCGCGCTCCTGGACGCGTACTACGACGTCTCCCCCGATCTGAGCGACCCGGGCCAGCGCGTCGCGTTCGGCACGTCAGGGCATCGGGGCTCAAGCCTCAAGGCCTCGTTCAACGAGAAGCACATCGCCGCGATCACGCAGGCGATCGTCGAGTACCGCGCTGGCCAGGGCATCGCAGGCCCACTATTCCTCGCCAAGGACACGCACGCGCTTTCCGAGCCCGCAACGAACACGGCGCTCGAGGTCCTCGCCGCGAACGGCGTGCAGGTCCTCATCGACGCGCGGCACGGCTACACGCCGACCCCCTCGGCGAGCCATGCCATCCTCAAGTACAACCACGGCCGGGGCGAGAACGATCCGGGGCGCGCGGACGGGATCGTCGTGACCCCGAGCCACAACCCGCCGCAGGACGGTGGCTTCAAGTACAACCCGCCGCACGGCGGACCCGCTGATACCGACGCGACCGGCTGGATCGCGAATCGCGCCAACGAACTGCTCGAGGCGGGACTCTCGGGTGTCAGACGGGTGCCGCTCGCCGATGCCCTCGCAGCCGACTCGACGGGTCAGTTCGACTTCTTGTCCTCCTACGTGGACGACCTCGCGCAGGCCATCGACATCGACGCCATCCGCAACGCCCGCGTGCGCATCGGCGCGGACCCCATGGGCGGGGCGTCTGTGGACTACTGGGGCGAGATCGGCGAGCGCCACCACCTTGACCTCACCGTGGTCAACCCGACGGTGGACCCGCAGTGGGCGTTCATGACCCTTGACTGGGACGAGAAGATCCGCATGGACTGCTCCTCCCCCTTCGCGATGGCCTCCCTCATCCAGAAGGTCTCGCAGGGCGCGAACTACGACATCGCGACGGGCAACGACGCCGACGCCGACCGCCACGGCATCGTGACGCCCGACGGCGGCCTCATGAACCCGAACCACTACCTGTCTGTGGCGATCGACTACCTCTACCGCCACCGCACGGGCTGGCGTCCGGACACGGTGGTCGGCAAGACGCTCGTGAGCTCGTCAATGATCGACCGGGTCGCCGAGGGTCTGGGCAAGCCGCTCATCGAGGTGCCGGTCGGGTTCAAGTGGTTCGTCCCGGGCCTCCTCTCCGGCCAGGGCGCGTTCGGCGGCGAAGAGTCCGCGGGCGCGAGCTTCGTCAAGCGCGACGGCGGGGTGTGGACCACCGACAAGGACGGCATCCTCCTGAACCTCCTCGCCTCGGAGATCAAGGCCGTCACGGGCAAGTCGCCCAGCGAGCTCTACGGCGAGCTGACCGCGAAGTACGGCGCGCCGTCGTACGCCCGCATTGACGCCGCGGCGACCCGCGAGCAGAAGGCGAAGCTCGGCAAGCTCGCCGCGAGCGACGTCACGGCCACCGAGCTCGCGGGCGAGCCCATCACGGCCAAGCTGACCGAGGCGCCCGGCAACGGCGCGAAGATCGGCGGGCTCAAGGTCACGACCGAGCACGCCTGGTTCGCAGCGCGCCCGTCCGGCACCGAGGACGTGTACAAGATCTACGCCGAGTCCTTCAAGGGCGCGGACCACCTCAAGCAGGTCCAGGCCGAGGCGAAGGCGCTCGTCGACTCGGTCATCGCCTAGCCATCTGAAACACCTTCTGGAGGTCACGTTCTGGGAGTCACGCGACGTGACCTCCCGAAGGTGACCTCCAGATGTGTTTGGGCGGGTGACCGCGATCATATTCTTAGCGAAGGTAATGAGCTATGCTAAGTATCGATGATTCCCCCCGCGAACGCCACCAGCACCCCCGAAACCCTCGAGCTCGCCGCGGAACTGCGCGTCGCCGTCATGCGCACCTCCCGAGTCCTGCGCACGCAGGCCACGAGCGACGTCGTGAGCCCCGGACAGAACTCAGTGCTCTCGGTCCTGAACAAGCGAGGGGCCCTGACGATGCGCCAGCTCGCGGACATCGAGCACGTCCAGGCGCCGAGCATGACCCGCACCGTGAACCACTTGTGCGAGAGCGGGCTCGTCGCACGGACCGAGCACCCGACCGACGGGCGGCTCGTCGTCGTCGACCTCACGGACGCGGGGAGAGCCGTCCTCGAGGAATCGCGCACGCTGCGGTCGGCGTGGCTCGCGAGTCACCTCGACGCGCTCTCGCCCGCCGACCGAGCCGCGATCCGCCGTGCCGCCGAGCTGCTCATGGAGATGAGCGCCCGATGAGCAGCCGCATGTTCCGCGCCCTCCAGCACCCCAACTACCGACTCTGGGCCGCCGGTGCCCTCGTCTCCAACGTGGGCACCTGGATGCAGCGCGTCGCGCAGGACTGGCTCGTCCTGACCCAGCTCACCGCGCACGACGGCGCGGCGGTCGGCATCACGACCGGCCTCCAGTTCCTGCCGATCCTCATCCTCGGGCCGTACGCCGGCGTGCTCGGCGACCGGCTCGACAAGCGCAAGCTGCTCCTGGGCACCCAGAGCGCGATGGGCCTGCTCGCACTCCTGCAGGGCGTCCTCGTGCTCACGGGAACGGTCCAGCTGTGGCACGTCTACGCGATCGCCCTCGCCCTCGGCGTTGCGAGCGCCTTCGACGCGCCTCCACGGCAGGCTTTCGTCTCGGAGCTCGTGGGCCGGACGGACGTACCCAACGCCGTCGCCCTGAACTCCGCCTCGTTCAACCTCGCCCGCCTCGCCGGGCCGGGCGTCGCCGGGCTGCTCATCGGCCTCATCGGCACGGGCTGGGTGTTCATGCTCAACGCCGCGACATTCCTCGGAGTCCTCATCTCGCTCACGCGCCTCGACGTCGGCGCACTGCACCGCACGCCGCCCCTGCCGCGGGGCAAGGGCCAGATCGTCGCGGGCATCAAGTACGTCCGCACGCAGCCCCGGATCATGCTGATCATGATCATGGCAGCCCTGGTCGGGACATTCACGCTCAACTTCCAGATCACCAACGCGCTCATGGCCGCCGACGTCTTCCACACCGGCGCCGACGCGTACGGCCTGCTCGGCTCGATCCAGGCGATCGGCACGCTTGCGGGCGCGCTCCTCGCGGCGCGGCGCAGGCAGCCCCGGCTCAGCCTGCTCGTGGCATCCGCCGTGGGCCTCGGCGTGGCCTCGATGGTCGCGGCGGCGATGCCGACGTACGTCGCCTACGCGGTGGTGCTCGTGTTCGTGGGCGTCTCTGCGCTCACGTTCCTCAACAGTGCCAACACGATCGTCCAGCTCACCACCGAGCCGCAATACCGCGGGCGCGTGCTTGCGCTGTACATGGCCGTGATCCAGGGCGGGACGCCGATCGGCTCGCCCCTCGTGGGGTGGCTTGCGAACGTCGCCGGGACCCGCTGGTCCGTCCTCGCGGGCGGGGTCGCGGCGCTCGTGGCTGGCGCGATCGGCATCTGGGCCCTCATGCGCTGGGGTGAAGGGACCTTCCGCGACCAGCTGCGCGCCGCGTGGGCGGCTCGTCGTGCTGAGCAGGCCGCCACGGGCACGCTCCCGGTCCTTGCCCCTGCGCCGAGCGCCGACCGGTCATCTGCCGCACACGACGCCGACCGCTCACCTTTCGTCGCATCGTCACCCGCCGTCGGGCCTTCGGTCCCCGGACGCAAGGTCTCTGGGACCACCGAATCGGATACCGCCGCGAGTCCGCAGCGGTTTGCCGGGGCACCGGCGACTGGCTCGTTGCCTTCAGGGGTCCTGCGCTCAGCGGCAATCCGCGGCGCCGCCGCCCGACGTCGAGACGTGACCCCGCTTCCGTGAGATATGACCCCGCAACCTAGGTGTGTGATGTCAGGACATCGTTGACGCATGTGGCGGGACATCGTTGACAGGTGACAGTTGACTGCTGTGGCGGGACATCGTTGACGCCTTCCGGCATGTCGCGGGACATCGTTGACACCTCGCCCATTGGGCTTCTGCCATGTCGAAGAACAAGGTCATCGTCGTCGCAGTCCTTGAGGGTGGGATGTCCAAGGCCGAAGCAGCCCGCCGGTACGGCATCAGCCGCCAATGGGTCCACCAACTCATCGCCCGCCACGCAGCCGAAGGAGAGGCCGGCCTCGAGGCCCGCTCCCGGCGGCCCCGCACCAGCCCGCAGCAGACGCCGGCCAACGTTCAGGAGAGGATCCTGGTCCTACGCGCCGACCTGCAGGCCAAGGGCCTGGACTCCGGGGCCGAGACCATCGCTGCCCATCTCGGACGCGAGGGCCTCCCGGTGCCCGCGAGCACCACCATCCACCGCATCCTCCGGGCCGCCGGCGCGGTCGCCCCCGAACCCCACAAGCGTCCCAAGTCCTCCCTGCGACGCTTCGCCGCGGCCCAGCCCAACGAGACCTGGCAGTCCGACTTCACCCACTGGCACCTGGCCGACGGCACCGACACCGAGATCATCGACTTCCTCGACGACCACTCCCGCTGCCTGCTCCACCTCACCGCCCACCCCAGGACGACCGGCGCCATCGTCGTGGACGCCTTCCTGGACACCGCACAGGAACACGGCCTGCCCGCCAGCACCCTGACCGACAACGGCATGGTCTACACCACCCGCCTGGCCGGCGGGAAAGGAGGCCGCAACGCCTTCGAGAGCCTCATCGCAGGGCTCGGGATCGTCCAGAAGAACGGATCCCCCGGCCACCCCCAGACCCAGGGCAAGATCGAGCGCTTCCACCAGACCCTGAAGAAATGGCTCCACAGCCAGCCTCCGGCCCAGACCATCGAGGACCTGAACGACCAGCTCACCAGATTCCGCCACGTCTACAACCACGAACGCCCCCACCGCGCGCTCGGCAGGCACACACCCGCCGAGGCCTACGCCCAGACCCCCAAGGCCGGCCCCGCGGCCGCCGCCCAGGGGGCACACTTCCGCGTCCGGACCGACCGCGTCGACGCCGACGGCAAGGTCACCCTCCGCCACGCGGGACGCCTCCGTCACCTCGGCATCGGCCGCGCCCACAGGCACAAACGCATCATCCTGCTCGTCCACGACGCCGAGGCCACCGCCATCGAGCACGGCACCGGCGAGATCCTCGCCGA
>NZ_JAVFJK010000002.1 GCF_030908215.1 Sinomonas sp. ASV486
TTCCCTGGGGTTTGTTGTCTGGGGACCGTATGGTGGACGCGTAGCATGGTTCCGTTTCCGCACCCGGGCCGCCCCGTGTGTGGGGTGGTGGGTGTGGTGTGTTGAGGTTGTCGGCCTATTAGTACCGGTCGGCTTCGACAGTCTTCAGTCCTGTCTTCCACGTCCGGCCTATCAACCCAGTGGTCTGCTGGGGGCCTCTCCCACCTTGCGGTGGATGGAGATCTCATCTTGAAGCGGGCTTCCCGCTTAGATGCTTTCAGCGGTTATCCCATCCGAACGTAGCCAACCAGCCGTGCACCTGGCGGTACAACTGGCACACCAGAGGTTCGTCCGTCCCGGTCCTCTCGTACTGAGGACAGCCCTTCTCAGATCTCCTGCGCGCGCAGCGGATAGGGACCGAACTGTCTCACGACGTTCTAAACCCAGCTCGCGTACCGCTTTAATGGGCGAACAGCCCAACCCTTGGGACCTACTCCAGCCCCAGGATGCGACGAGCCGACATCGAGGTGCCAAACCATGCCGTCGATATGGACTCTTGGGCAAGATCAGCCTGTTATCCCCGAGGTACCTTTTATCCGTTGAGCGACGGCCCTTCCACGAGGTGCCGCCGGATCACTAGTCCCGACTTTCGTCCCTGCTCGACATGTCTGTCTCACAGTCAAGCCCCCTTGTGCACTTGCACTCGCCACCTGGTTGCCGACCAGGCTGAGGGGACCTTTGGGCGCCTCCGTTACTCTTTGGGAGGCAACCGCCCCAGTTAAACTACCCGTCAGGCACTGTCCCTGGCCCGGATCACGGGCCGAGGTTCAGGTGTCCAAAGCGACCAGAGTGGTATTTCAACGATGACTCCACGGGCACTGGCGTGCCCCCTTCACAGTCTCCCACCTATCCTACACAAGCCGCTCCGAACACCAATACCAAACTATAGTGAAGGTCTCGGGGTCTTTCCGTCCTGCTGCGCGTAACGAGCATCTTTACTCGTAGTGCAATTTCGCCGAGTTCACGGTCGAGACAGCGGGGAAGTCGTTACTCCATTCGTGCAGGTCGGAACTTACCCGACAAGGAATTTCGCTACCTTAGGATGGTTATAGTTACCACCGCCGTTTACTGGGGCTTGAATTCTCCGCTTCGCCTCGCGGCTGACGGGTCCTCTTAACCTTCCAGCACCGGGCAGGAGTCAGTCCGTATACATCGTCTTGCGACTTCGCACGGACCTGTGTTTTTAGTAAACAGTCGCTTCCCCCTGGTCTCTGCGACCCAGGCCCCTTCCCCGCAGCGCGTGCGGATGTGGGCCCGGGTCCCCCTTCTCCCGAAGTTACGGGGGCATTTTGCCGAGTTCCTTGACCGTGATTCTCTCGATCGCCTTGGTATTCTCTACCTGATCACCTGTGTCGGTTTGGGGTACGGGCGGCTGGGACCTCGCGTCGATGCTTTTCTAGGCAGCATAGGATCACCCGATCCCCCCGTGAGGGGGTCCCGTCGGATCTCAGGCTTCGTGCGCGGCGGATTTGCCGGCCGCGCGCCCTACATCCTTGGACCAGGTCTACCATCGCCTGGCCGGGCTGCCTTCCTGCGTCACACCTGTTAATACGCTTGCCTCGCAGCTCTGGTCCCCGCGCTCCCCCCACAGTGCGCCTCCCGAAGGAGGCACGGCGTGGGGCTCGGGCGGTCAGCATCGGCTGTCCGGCATGGGCGGTCCTTCGCCGGTACGGGAATATCGACCCGTTGTCCATCGACTACGCCTGTCGGCCTCGCCTTAGGTCCCGACTTACCCAGGGCAGATGAGCTTGACCCTGGAACCCTTGATCATCCGGCGGACGGGTTTCCCACCCGTCTTTCGCTACTCATGCCTGCATTCTCACTCGTGCGGCCTCCACCCCTGGATCACTCCGGGGCTTCACTGCCCGCACGACGCTCCCCTACCCAGCCCCACCCCTGAACCATGACGGCTTGGGTATCGTGGGACTGCCACGGCTTCGGCGGTGTGCTTGAGCCCCGCTACATTGTCGGCGCGGAATCACTTGACCAGTGAGCTATTACGCACTCTTTCAAGGGTGGCTGCTTCTAAGCCAACCTCCTGGTTGTCTTCGCAACTCCACATCCTTTCCCACTTAGCACACGCTTGGGGGCCTTAACCGGTGGTCTGGGCTGTTTCCCTCTCGACTACGAAGCTTATCCCCCGCAGTCTCACTGCTGCGCTCTCACTTGCCGGCATTCGGAGTTTGGCTGACGTCAGTAACCTTGTGGGGCCCATCGGCCATCCAGTAGCTCTACCTCCGGCAAGAAACACGCAACGCTGCACCTAAATGCATTTCGGGGAGAACCAGCTATCACGGAGTTTGATTGGCCTTTCACCCCTACCCACAGCTCATCCCCTCCATTTTCAACTGAAGTGGGTTCGGTCCTCCACGACGTCTTACCGTCGCTTCAACCTGGCCATGGGTAGATCACTCCGCTTCGGGTCCAGACCACGCCACTGAACGCCCTGTTCAGACTCGCTTTCGCTACGGCTCCCCCACACGGGTTAACCTCGCGACGTGGCACTGACTCGCAGGCTCATTCTTCAAAAGGCACGCCATCACGGGAGCAAGCCCGCTCTGACGGTTTGTAGGCGCACGGTTTCAGGTACTGTTTCACTCCCCTCCCGGGGTACTTTTCACCTTTCCCTCACGGTACTAGTCCGCTATCGGTCATCGGGTAGTATTCAGGCTTATCAGGTGGTCCTGACAGATTCACACGGGATTCCTCGGGCCCCGTGCTACTTGGGGACACTCGCAAGGGCGGCAGCTGGCATTGCGGCTACGGGACTCACACCCTCTCCGGCCGGCCGTTCAAGACCGTTCGCCTACACCACTGCACCACACCCCCGACCGCCGGCAGACAGTCGAAGCAAGGCCCCACAACCCCATGCGCGCAACCCCTGCCGGGTATCACACACGCACGGTTTGGCCCCATCCGCGTTCGCTCGCCACTACTGACGGAATCACTGTTGTTTTCTCTTCCTGCGGGTACTGAGATGTTTCACTTCCCCGCGTTCCCTCCACACCGTCTATGCGTTCAACGGCGGGTCACCGCATCAAGTGCGGCGGGGTTCCCCCATTCGGAGACCCTGGGATCAAAGTCCGGTTATCGACTCCCCCAGGCCTATCGCGGATTCCCACGTCCTTCATCGGCTCCCGATGCCAAGGCATCCACCGTGCGCCCTTGGAAACTTCAACACGCAAAGAAACCAAGGACACACACACACGCCACAAACGGCGCGCACGCTGTCCTACAGCAAAAAAATAAATCGTCTCAAAGACGAAATTGCTAGATGCTCGCGTCCACTATACAGTTCTCAAACAACAACCCCCACAACCCCCACACACCGCCGGAGGCGGCAGACAGGGGAAGGCGGGCACCACACACCCCCCACACCCGGCACCCCGCCCCCACCAGCCACCCCACAACAAAGGGGGGGAAGGAGAGGACGGCAAGGGCCGTGAAGGAGGGCGCGGGGACTGCTGTCCCAGGACCCAACAGTGTGCCAAGGACCCCACCCCTGCGCAACAGCACCCCCGGCGTTCCAGCACCAGCCCCCCCAAGGGGGCCGGAGCGTACTTGCCCGGGGCACCGCGCACAGGGCACGGGCCACGAATCCTGCCGATGTTCCACCCATGAGCACCCGCCGCACCACGAACGGGCACGAAACGGGCTCTCGCCTGGCACCACCGGCACCAGCCCATGCAGGCCGGCACCGAACAGCGCGAGGGGCTCCTTAGAAAGGAGGTGATCCAGCCGCACCTTCCGGTACGGCTACCTTGTTACGACTTAGTCCCAATCGCCAGTCCCACCTTCGACGGCTCCCCCCCACAAGGGGTTGGGCCACCGGCTTCGGGTGTTACCGACTTTCGTGACTTGACGGGCGGTGTGTACAAGGCCCGGGAACGTATTCACCGCAGCGTTGCTGATCTGCGATTACTAGCGACTCCGACTTCATGGGGTCGAGTTGCAGACCCCAATCCGAACTGAGACCGGCTTTCTGGGATTGGCTCCACCTCACAGTATCGCAACCCTTTGTACCGGCCATTGTAGCATGCGTGAAGCCCAAGACATAAGGGGCATGATGATTTGACGTCGTCCCCACCTTCCTCCGAGTTGACCCCGGCAGTCTCCCATGAGTCCCCACCCGAAGTGCTGGCAACATGGAACGAGGGTTGCGCTCGTTGCGGGACTTAACCCAACATCTCACGACACGAGCTGACGACAACCATGCACCACCTGTGAACCGGCCCCGAAGGGAAGCCCCATCTCTGGGACCGTCCGGCACATGTCAAGCCTTGGTAAGGTTCTTCGCGTTGCATCGAATTAATCCGCATGCTCCGCCGCTTGTGCGGGCCCCCGTCAATTCCTTTGAGTTTTAGCCTTGCGGCCGTACTCCCCAGGCGGGGCACTTAATGCGTTAGCTGCGGCGCGGAAACCGTGGAATGGCCCCCACACCTAGTGCCCAACGTTTACGGCATGGACTACCAGGGTATCTAATCCTGTTCGCTCCCCATGCTTTCGCTCCTCAGCGTCAGTAACAGCCCAGAGACCTGCCTTCGCCATCGGTGTTCCTCCTGATATCTGCGCATTTCACCGCTACACCAGGAATTCCAGTCTCCCCTACTGCACTCCAGCCTGCCCGTACCCACTGCAGACCCGGGGTTGAGCCCCGGGCTTTCACAGCAGACGCGACAAGCCGCCTACGAGCTCTTTACGCCCAATAATTCCGGATAACGCTCGCGCCCTACGTATTACCGCGGCTGCTGGCACGTAGTTAGCCGGCGCTTCTTCTGCAGGTACCGTCACTCGCGCTTCTTCCCTGCTGAAAGGGGTTTACAACCCGAAGGCCGTCATCCCCCACGCGGCGTCGCTGCATCAGGCTTCCGCCCATTGTGCAATATTCCCCACTGCTGCCTCCCGTAGGAGTCTGGGCCGTGTCTCAGTCCCAGTGTGGCCGGTCACCCTCTCAGGCCGGCTACCCGTCGTCGCCTTGGTAGGCCATCACCCCACCAACAAGCTGATAGGCCGCGAGCCCATCCAAGACCGCACAAGGCTTTCCACCCCCCACCATGCGGCAAAGGGGTCATATCCGGTATTAGACCCAGTTTCCCAGGCTTATCCCAGAGTCAAGGGCAGGTTGCTCACGTGTTACTCACCCGTTCGCCACTAATCATAATCAGCCCAGCAAGCTGGGCATCATCGTTCGACTTGCATGTGTTAAGCACGCCGCCAGCGTTCATCCTGAGCCAGGATCAAACTCTCCGTCAAAAACAACGCCGACCCGGCACCCCAGGAAAATAGAGCAGCCAGGCCGACAGAAAATGATCCGGCATCAACAACCCGGCACCACACCACAGGGGCGGCACAGCACCGGACAAAAGACACCAAAAAAACGGCATCAACAAAACTTGGCACACTATTGAGTTCTCAAACAACAGGCCCCCACACGTAACGATCCCAACCCGACTTCGAGCCGTTCACATCCCCGCGGAGCAACTTCTCAAACCTACCAGAGCTTCTCTTCCCGCACAAATTCCTTTATGGGAATTCGCTTCGGTTTCTAAAGTCCCTGCCCACCGCTTTCGAAGACGCGTCAGCGCTTCCGTTTCCGGTCGGTTTGATTGGGGTTTGGCCGCCCTTGCCCTCCGCGTTTCCGCGGCGGTCCCGGCGACTCAGAAGACTTTACCGGGATGGGGTGCGCTGGGCAAATCGGCTGTCCCCCGGGCGTGTCGCCGCCGCTCTGGCACTGGGGCCCGTCCCCTCGCCAGATCTGGCAGCTACGCTTCGCGCGCTGCTGCCCGTTCCCCTCCCGGCACTCTCCTCGCCCTGCAGCCCGATCCCCGTCTGGCGCACTCCGCGCACTTCCGCCCGACCCCGACCGCTCTTCTGACTGGGGGCCGCGATGTCTCGCCTACGCCGCCATCTCCCGAACGCGACCGTGGCCGGGGCACAGCCACCGCGAGTCAAGACCGCGGAGGATCTCTGCCGATCGGACCGCTTCCGCGCGATCATTCGTGAGGGCCTGCGGGAAGAGTCGGAACTGGATGATCTCCGCCCCACCCGGCGACCGAGTGGACTTGGCACGGATGGCGTCGCCGGCGAAGAGGACCTCGCCGGCAAGAAAGGCCACGTGCCCGTCCGTGTGACCGGGCGTTGGAACAGATGTGACGCCTGGGAACACTTCCTCGGCGCCGACGATTCCCCGGATGGGGCCGTTCAGCCGCCGGGCCGGCACCCGTGCCATGAGTTGACGGGGCCACGTTCCTGCTGGCCGCTTGCCCGCAAGCACCTCGGCATCAGCAGCGCCGATCCTGACCACAGCGCCCGTCTCATCCTGAAGGCGAGGCGCGGCACCTACGTGGTCAAAATCGTGGTGGGTCAAGAGGATGTGGGTCACGGACCCAAGGAGGCCAGCCTCCCGCAACTCCTCGACGATGCGCCCGGCGTTCAACGCCAGCCCAGGATCGATCACGGCAGTGCTCGATCCGGCACGCACCACATAGGTGTTCGAGCCGAAACTGCTCTGGAGTCGGAAGACGCCCGGGTACACACTTTGCACGGCCCCATCGCATCACCTCCAGCGGAATTGCGCCAGCATCGGGCCGGCGCATGCGTGGGACTCTGCTCAACCACCGCAGACGCCAAAGGGGCGGCACCCGTGGTGGGTGCCGCCCCTTCGGACGGTGGTCAGCTGAGGCTTACCAGGACGACTTGGTGACGCCCGGAAGCTCACCCTTGTGCGCCATGTCGCGGAAGCGGACGCGGGAGATGCCGAACTTCTGGAACGTGCCGCGCGGGCGCCCGTCGATCTGGTCACGGTTGCGGAGGCGGACCGGCGAAGCATTGCGGGGCAGCTTCTGCAGGCCGAGGCGTGCGGCCTCGCGTGCCTCGTCCGTCGCGCTCTCGTCGACGAGGGTCTTCTTCAGCTCGGCGCGCTTCGCGGCGTAGTGCTCAACGATGGCCTTGCGCTGCTCGTTGCGGGCAATCTTGGACTTCTTGGCCATGTGTTTAGCGCTCCTCTCGGAAGTCGACGTGCTTGCGGACGACCGGATCGTACTTCTTCATGACAAGACGATCGGGGTCGTTACGGCGGTTCTTGCGGGTCACGTAGGTGTAGCCCGTACCAGCCGTGGACTTGAGCTTGATGATCGGACGTACGTCCTTGTCCTTCTTGGCCATCAGAGCTTCACACCCTTCGCAAGCAGCTCGGCGACCACGGAGTCGATGCCGCGGACGTCAATGGTCTTGATGCCGCGGGCCGAAACGGTCAGGGTGACGTTGCGGCGCAGGGACGGGACCCAGTAGCGCTTCTTCTGGATGTTCGGATCGAACCGACGCTTGGTGCGGCGGTGCGAGTGGGAAATGCTGTGACCGAACGAGGGCGATGCCCCGGTCACCTGGCAATGTGCTGCCATGTTTCGCTCCTCCAAGGTGTAGTCAAACAGTTGCAGTAAAAATGGCGGTCCGCAGATGCGTCCCGCCACCTCGATGCACCGTTCGTTCTGCAGCTTTCCGGAGGGTGACCAGGCGGGGTGAGAACCAGCCGAAGTTCCTCGCCGCGGGCAATACGGTGACTTCAGTGCCGAGAGTGGACTCCACTGCATACGACAGCCTTAAATACTAGGCGCCGCGCGCAGGAGCCGCAAATCAGCGGGCCTCGCGACCCAGAACCTCGCGACCCAAGACTTCCTTGAGCCGCGGGACAATCCTACCGCCCCAGCCGCCGCCCATGATCCGGCGTGCCATCTGGTCACCGGAGTGACCCGCACGGTAGCCGGCCTGGACCACGGTAAGGCGAGTGCCGCCGTCGTGCGCCTCGAGCCGGAAGGTGACGGTCGTCGCCATGTCGTTTTCCTCCGAATCGTCCGCCCACGAGATGACGAGCAGCTCGGGTTCGCGGAGCTCGAGGACCTCGCACGCGATGACCCCGGAGAAGCGGGTCGGGGGAATGGGCTCGGTGCTGAAGTGGAAGCGGTGGCCGACGACGGGCGCGAAGTCGTTGGGCATGAGCCACTCCGCGAGGAGCTCCGGCGTGGTGAGGGCGCGCCAGACGGCAGCCGGCGGCTCGGCGAGGAAGTCCACTACGCGTACTTCGGTGGGGTTCTCAGCGCTTGCGGCGTCAATCGTGTCAGTCATAGTCCTTGTCCTTGTCCTTGTCCTTCTGCAGGAGAGCTGCAAGGCGCGGGACCCGCCCACGCCAGAACTGCTCGTAGGGTTCGAGCCACACGCGTAGGAGCCGGAGCGGCTCGGGGGTGAGGGAGTAGTAGCGATGGCGGCCGGCCTGCCGCTCGTCGACGAGTCCGACGCCGCGCAGCACCTTGAGGTGTTCGGCGACGCTCGGGCGGGCCATCTCGTAGCGGTCCGCGAGCGCCTGCGCAGTCTGCGCACCGTCGAGGAGCGCGGCGAGGAGATCCCTGCGCACGGGGTGCGCGAGCGCCGCGAACACATGGTCCGTGGGGGTCTCCTTGCTCTGGCGGGGCATGAGTCGACATTACGTAGGAAAAAACCTACACGTCAAGGTCTTGCGCCCGGCCATCGACGGGCGGAATAGATCGGCCCCTTGCTTAGTTGTAACTTCAAGTAAGGGCCGAGAAGGCCCGCCCGACGACGAAAGCCCGAGCAGTGAGCTTCCTGTCCCGCCTCTTTGGAAAGAAGAACCACATGAGCGACATCACTATCATCGGCACCGGCAACATGGCCCGCGGTCTCGCGTCCCGCGCCGTCGCCGCCGGCAAGAGCGTGCAGCTCCTGGCCCACGAGGACAAGGCCAAGGCAGAGTCGATCGCTTCCGAGCTCGGCGGCACGTTCACCACCGGCGTGGTCGGCGACCCGATCGACGGCTCCATCGTGATCCCGGCCATCTACTTCGACGCCTCCAAGACCATCGCGACCCAGTACGGCGATTCGCTCGCGGGCAAGGTCTACGTGGACATCACGAACCCCGTCGACTTCTCGACCTTCGACGGTCTGGCCGTCCCTGCCGGCACCTCCGCCGCCGAGGAACTCCAGAAGGTCACCCCGGCCAAGGTCGTCAAGGCGTTCAACACGACGTTCGGCGGCACACTCGTCTCCGGCGCCGTCTCCGGGCAGCAGCTTGACGTCCTCATCGCCGGCGACGACGAGACTGCCGTCAAGGCCGTCTCCGACTTCGCCTCCGCCGCGAGCCTCAACCCGGTCGAGGTCGGCCCGCTGCGTCGCGCCCAGCAGCTCGAGCAGACCGGTTTCCTGAACATCCTGCTCTCCGCCAACGAGGCCCTCCCCGCCTACCAGTGGAACTCGGCCCTGAAGTTCCTCCCGGCCGTCTGAGCCTCCCCGCACAACGCCAGGCCCGGCAGGCGGCCCGCCAGATCTGATCTGGCCGGCCGCCTTCCGCGTGTCCTGCCGTCTACCCCCCTCTGTTGTCTTCCTGCCGTCTACCGCTCCTGTTCCGCGAGCGCCGCCAGCCGATCCACGGATGCCTGGAGCTTGTCGGCCGTCGTCGCGCGGGCGCGCGGGAGACGCTGCGGGTCCTCCAGCCGGGTCCAGTCGTAGGTGTGGCGCACGAGCGTCTGCGCCTCGCCGCGCGGCTCGAGCTCCCAGCGCCACAGCTGGCCGATCGGGGGCCTGCCCTCCTCGGCAGGCATCCATGCGATGCGGCGGCCCTCATCGAATTCGACCACGTGGTTCTCACGGACCGCGTCCTTCGTGAGGGTCATGGTGAAGACATCGCCCACAGCGGTGACGCGCTGGCCGGTCGGTGCCTCGCGAAGGTTCTCGTTGCCGTCCCAGCGGGGTTGGGCCGCAGGGTCAGCGATGAGCTCGAAGATGGCAGCAGCGGGCGCGTTGACCACACGCTCGTAGGCCACGGCACGGGATTCAGTGGATTCGGATTCGGATTCGGATTCGGGGGAATCTGTCATGGCGCCAGTCAAGCAGTCCATGCCGAATCCGGAAAGCGAGCGCAGGCGCGGAACCGGCGTCGTGCGCCGCAGAGTCGGACGCTGGTCGGTGATTCGCTGCGGTGGCTATCGTGGGCGCATGACCGCCGCCGCGCCGTTCGTCCTCCTGCACGGCTGGGCATGCCCGACCGCGACCTGGAGGCCTGTCGCGGAGCGCCTCACCGCCGCGGGGCACCACGTGGTGGTCCCCGAACTCCTCGGATACGGGCCAGGCCCGTCGCGTCTTCAGGAGCGAGCCTGGACCCTCGAGGCCGCCGCGCACGACGTCGCACGCGTTCTCGAGCGTGCCGGCTCACCCGCCGTCGTGGCCGGCCATTCTCTGGGCGGGTCCGTGGCGGCGACCGTTGCCGCGCTCCGACCCGAGCTCGTGACCGCCGTGGCGTTCGTCGGGATGGTTCCCGTACCCCCGGGCGCCGCGACGGCCGAGCGCCTCTCGAGAATGTTCCTGGGGTCCGAGGGCCCACCCTCACGCGAGGCGATCGAGGCGTGCCTGGCGGCCTGGTACGGCACAGTCCCGGAGGATCCGGGGCTCGCCGCCGAGCTCAAGACGGCCTTCGGCGTGCCCGGACCCGTGCTGCGCGGCTCCCTACGGGCTGCGCTCGGCGGCGTGCAGCCCGGGGTGACCGAGACGCTCACCGGGCCAGTCGCCGTCGTGCTGGGAGCGAATGACCGCACCCGGCCGCCCGAGGACGTCGAACGCCTCCTCGCGGCCCACCCGGACTGGTCGCTGACGACGGTCCCGGACGCCGGCCACATGGTGCAGTGGGAGGCCCCGGACGCGTGCGCGTCTGCGCTCGCGTCGCTGGCCGAGGGACTTTAGGCCTACCCGCCAGTAGGTACTCGGAGTACCATGAAAAAAGAGCTCAAGGGTCACCGGCCCGCGGCGGCCCCGGGATGCGAAGGGAACCGCCATGACCACGGATATCGGCCCGGCCGCCGCCTCGGCCCCGTCTACCACCGCCGGACCTGTCACGAGCGCGCCTTCACCCGCCGGACCTCTCCCCGCCGAGCCAGCCCGCAAACCGTCTGGCCCGGAGGAGTCCCGCGCCGTCATGGAGGCCAGCCGCCAGACGGAATGGGAGCGCCCGAGCTTCGCCAAGGCCCTCTACCTCGGGGACTTCCAGTGGGACCTCATCCACCCGGTCCCCGAGTCCTCGGCGGGGGACGTCGAGCGTGGCGATGCCTTCCTCCGCAGCCTTGAGGAGCTCGCCCGGACGATGGACGGCTCACGCATCGAGGCCGAGGACCGGATTCCCGACGAGTACCTCCGCTCGCTCGCCGACATCGGCGCGTTCGGGATGAAGATCCCCGTGGAGTACGGCGGGCTCGGGCTCCCGCTCGCGTACTACGGGCGTGCCCTCATGCTCCTGGGGTCGGTGCACCCGTCCATCGGCGCGCTGCTCTCGGCACACCAGTCGATCGGCGTGCCGGAGCCGGTGAAGATGTTCGGTTCGGCCGAGCAGAAGCAGGAATTCCTCCCCCGGTGTGCCGCGGGCGCCGTCACCGCGTTCCTCCTCACGGAGCCAGACGTGGGCTCGGACCCCGCGCGGCTCACGACGACCGCGCAGCTGTCCGAGGACGGCCAGAGCTACATCCTCAACGGGTCGAAGCTGTGGACCACGAACGGGGTCATCGCAGAGCTCGTGGTCATCATGGCCAAGGTGCTCCCGCATGAGGCCGCCGGCGCGGCACCAGACACCGTTCCTGCCGGCAAGGGCGGCATCACCGCGTTCGTCGTCGAGATGGACTCTCCCGGAATCACCGTCGAGAACCGCAACTCCTTCATGGGGCTCAAGGGCCTCGAGAACGGCGTGACGAGGTTCGACGGCGTGCGGGTGCCGGCCGCGAACCGCGTGGGCCGCGAGGGACAGGGGCTCAAGATCGCGCTCACGACCCTCAACACAGGCCGCCTCTCGATCCCCGCGCTGTGCGCAGGCGGCGGGAAGTGGTCCCTCAAGATCGCCCGCGAGTGGTCCGCCGCGCGCGTCCAATGGGGGCAGCCGATCGGCGAGCACGAGGCCGTTGCCAGCAAGATCGCGTTCATCGCCGCAACCTCCTTCGCCCTCGAGGCGGTCTTCGAGGTGTACGCCGCGACCGCCGAGGCAGGCATGAAGGACGTGCGCATCGAGGCGGCGCTTGCGAAGCTCTGGACCTCTGAGATGTCCTACACCATCGCGGACGAGCTCCTGCAGATCCGTGGCGGCCGCGGCTATGAGACGGCCGAGTCGCTGCGTGCCCGCGGCGAGCGCGCGGTCCCGGCCGAGCAGCTCGTGCGGGACTTGCGCATCAACCGGATCTTCGAGGGGTCCACGGAGATCATGCGGCTGCTCATCGCCCGCGAGGCGGTGGACGCCCATCTGGCGGCCGCCGGGGACCTCGCGCGCGCGGACGCGACGTTCGCCGAGAAGGCCCGCGCCGCGAAGGACGCCTCGGGCTTCTACGCCAAGTGGCTGCCCAAGCTCCTCGCCGGCGAGGGCAACGACCCGCGTGCCTATCGGGAGTTCGGCGCGCTCGGGAAGCACTTGCGCTACATCGAGCGTGCCTCGCGCCGGCTCGCGCGGCACACCTTCGCCGGCATGGGCCGCTGGCAGGCCGCCCTCGAGCGCCGGCAGGTCTTCCTGGGGCGCATCGTCGACATCGGCGCAGAGCTCTTCGCGATGGCGGCCGCGTGCAGCTGGTCCGAGCACCTGCGGATCGTCGGCGCCGATGGTGCCGACACGGCCCGCGACCTCGCGGAGGCGTTCTGCGAGCAGTCCCGCCGCCGCGTCGAGGCGCTCTTCAACGCGCTGTGGGACAACACGGACGACGCCGACCGGCACCTCGCGCGCCGCGTCCTCGCCGGGGAATTCACTTGGCTCGAGGCCGGGGTGCTCGATCCTTCCGAGGGGACCGGCCCATGGATCGCCCCCCGCCCCGAGGGGCACAGCACGAAGGCGGACCTGCGCCGCAAAGTCAGTTAGGCCCGGCGCGGGCACACCGCACCCCGGGCACACGACGCGGCAGAACCACCGGGGCTTGCCCGCGTCATGACGCCCGGCTCAGCGGTCTAGGGTGACGGTGCGCAGGTCGAGGCGGCGCAGCACGCGGTCGACCAGCTCCGGGTCGATTCCCGGCTCATTGCGCGCCGCGAGCATCTCGCCGCGCGCCGCGTCCAAGGCGTCGCGCTGCGCGCGGTCCATGACGGCGAGCATGGCCTGGAGCCTGCGCATCTTCTCGGGGTCCTCTCCGTAGTCTGCCTCGAGGATTGTGTGCAGCGAGGACATCCGTCTCGTGAGGGCCTTGCGCCGTCCTTCCGGGAGCTTCTGCGCGGCTGGCGAGGTGCGCATGGCCTCGAGCGCCACTCGCTCCGCCCGGTGGGCGAGGGCACGCTGGGCGCGTCCCTCGGCCTGATGGTCGTCGGGCAGCTTGAGCACGCGGATGAGCCACGGGAGGGTGAGGCCGGGCAGCACGAGGGTGAACACCAGGACAGAGCAAGCCGCGGCGACCACGAAGTTCCGCCCCGGCGTCGGCGAGCCGTCCGCGAGCGTCGAGGGGAGCGCGAGAGCCAGCGCGAGGGTCGCGAGGCCGCGCATCCCGCACCACGTGAGCACCACGACCTCTCTGACCGACCCGGGGGCCCTCTCCCGCCGCTCGGCACCGCCCATCCTGTACAGCGCGTACATCCAGACGAACCGCACTAGGACAACCGTCGCGCAGATCGCCGTGATGCCCGGGACGAAGGTGAGGAGGTTGGGGCCTTCGGCCTCGACCACGTAGCGCATCTCGATCCCGACGAGCCCGAACGCCACCCCGGTGGTGAGGAGCTCGAGCACCTGCCAGAAGGCGGATCGCGTCAGCCGCTCCTCGGAATCCTGGGGGCGCGCCCGCCGCCCCAGCTCGACGGCGGTGACCACGACGGCGACGACCCCTGAGCAGTGGACCACATCCGCCAGCAGGTACACGGTGTAGGGCGCAACGAGGGTGGCCGCGCTTCGCGCCACGAGGTTGGGGACGAACCGGGTGAGCGCACCGACGAGCCAGGCCATCGCGAGCCCGAGCAGGACGGCCCCGGCTGCGCCGAGGAGGAACCGCGGCGCGACGTCCCATCCAACCCCTCCGCCGTTGACTGTCGCGGTCACGGCGGCCTGGAAGATCACGATGGCCATCGCGTCGTTGAACAGACCCTCAGTCTGGAGCACCGTGAGGAGGCGGCGCCGCATCCTCACGTTGCCCGCGATCGCCTCGACCGCGACCGGATCCGGCGGCGCGACGATCGCCCCGAGCGCAATCGCGAGCGGCACCCGACGGCTGGGACGAGCCAGGATGTCACCGCGGCCGCGGCGGCGACCGTCGCGACGACCAGCAGGACGGCCAGCAGCACGAGCGAGCGCCAGCGCAGCCGGAACATCGACCAGCTCGAGCGCTGGGCGGCCGCGAAGAGCAGCGGAGGCAGGAAGAGCGGGAGGATCAAGTCCGGCTCGATGTGAACGTCCGGGACGAAGGGCAGGGACGCGAGAAGGGGGGAGAAGACGAGCATGAGAATCGGGTACGGGAGGCGAATCCGCTCGCCGATCCCCACAATGAACACCGTCCCGAACAGCAGGCCGACAACCAGCAGCAGAAATTGCATGCCCCTCCTTGGGTCAGGAGCATTTTTTCACGCTGCGCGGCCTGAAGGGCGAGGAGAGCGGCGCCGTCGGCTCGGCGCCCCCCTGCTCAGGCGAGCGGCCCGGACGACGCCGACCGCTCGCCGTCGTGCGCGGTCTCGCCTTTCTCCGGCTCGCCGATCACCCACTCGAAGGCGCGGGCGCGGGACCTGGCGCCCTGGGCAGTTCGCGATCGGTTCGGCTCGTCGAGGTCGGCGAGGAGCGACTCCGACATTCGGACGAGCTGGCCCAGCGTTTCCGGCGTGAACCAGTCAGGGCGTGTTGCGAAGAGGATGTCCTCGCTGGAGGTGTTGCCGCTCGCGCCCGGCGCGAACGGACACCCGCCCAGGCCACCGAGCGCGCCGTCGACCATCGTGACGCCCGCCTGGATCGCGGCAAGAGTGTTGGCCACGCCCAGCCCCCACGTGTCGTGTCCGTGGTAGACGATCTCGCGCTCCGGAGTCTCGTCCCGAACGCGCGAGATCAGGGCAGAGACCTGGGCGGGGACGGCCTGGCCGAGGGTGTCGCAGATGACAATCCCCTGGGCGCCCTCGGTCCTGGGGTCGTTGGCGATCGCGATGACCCTCTCCGGCGCCACCGGGCCGTCGAACGGGCAGGTGAAGGATGTTGCGATGCACAGCTCGACGGCCGCGCCCGCCTCTCTCGCAAAGCCGATCGCGGCCGGCATCGCCTCAAGGCTCGCGTCCGTGGTGCGGCCGATGTTCGCCTGGTTGTGGGCGTCCGTGGCCGAGAAGCAGTACTGCAGATTCCGGGCGCCTGCCTCGAGGGCGAGCTCGACGTGCTTGGGCGTCGCGACCCACAGCCAGCACGCGGCGAGCTCGTCGGGCGTGAGCGAGCGCACGACGTCGAGCGTATTCGCCATCGGCGGGACCTTGTCCGGCCTGGCCAGCGAGCCGATCTCGAGTGCCGGGACGCCGAGCCCGAGGAGCCTGCGCACGATCTCGACCTTCCGGTCCGTGGGCAGCAGCTTCCCCGTGAGCTGGAGGCCGTCGCGGAGCGTCACGTCCCGCAGGCGGGCGGCGGGGGCAAAGGAGTCGGTCATGCCGCCACCCCTTCGGCCTCCCGCAGGATGGCGCGGATCTCCTCGTCCGACTTCTTCAGGAGGTTGCGGCACACTTCCTCGGTGTGCTCCCCTAGGTCGGGCCCGAGGGACTGGATCGGAAGCGACGCGGCGCCTAGAACCGGCACGATCCCGGGGAATCCGACACCCGGGATGATGCGCTCCCCCGTCGAGACGTCGAACTCCTGGATCATGCGCCGCGCCGCGTACTGCGGGTCGTTGCAGATGTCCTCCGCCGTGTAGATGGGACCCGACGGGACCCCGGCCCGGTCGAGCACCGCGAGCGCCTCGGGCTGGGCCATCGTGGAGGTCCACGCGCCGATGGCCTGGTCGAGCTCGTCCCGGCGCTCCCACCTGCCCGCATTGCTGGCCAGGGTCGCATCCGCAGCGAGGTCCGGGCGGCCGATGATCTCCATGAGCCGCTGGAAGATCGAGTCGCCGTTGCCCGCGATCACGATGCTGCCGCCGCCCCTGCACATGTACGCATTGCTGGGCGCAATCCCCTCCATGCGGCCGCCGGTGCGCTCGCGCCGGACCCCATAGGCCTCGAAGTCCGGGATGAGCGACTCCATCATCGAGAACATCGCCTCATTCAGCGCGACGTCGACGAGTCGATCGGACAGCGGTCGGCTCGTCTGCGAACCCTTGTCACGCTCTCGCTGAAACAGGAGCATTACGGAGCCGAACGCCGCATAGAGGCCGGCGATCGAGTCCCCGATCGAGATCCCCACGCGCACCGGCGGCCGGTCCGGGTCCCCCACGAGCTCGCGGAACCCTCCCATCGCCTCCGCGACGGCGGCGAACCCCGGGCGGTCGGACATCGGGCCGCTCTGGCCGTAGGCAGACAGCCTGGTGACGATGATGTCCGGGTTCGCATCATTGAGGACCTCCGGGCCCAGGCCCCAGCGTTCGAGCGTCCCTGGGCGGAAGTTCTCGAGGAGGATGTCGCAGTGCCGGACCAGGTCCAGCACCAGCGCGCGGCCGGTGTCCGAGCGGAGGTCAAGCGCCACGGACTTCTTGTTCCGGTTGATGGTCCTGAACAGCATCGAGGTGGTGCCCTCGTAGAGCCGCCAGTTCCGCAGCTCGTCGCCGGTTCCGGGGCGCTCGACCTTGATGACCTCGGCGCCGAAGTCCGCGAGCATCCGCCCGGCGGTGGGGGCCGCGATGTAGTTGCCCAGCTCGAGGACCCGGATTCCTGCAAGGGGCGCCGGGAAGTGGCCGTCAGAGGCGCTCGTCGCCGGGCGCTCGCCGGCGCCCTTGCCTGCGTCAGGCCTTGACGTAGTCATTGCTGTACGTCTTGCTCAGGTCGATGTCCTTGCTCCCGACCTCGGGGTTGGCCACACGCTGCGTCTTCAGCACGGCTTCCGTGCCGTCGGCAGTGAAGACGCCGTCCTTGCTAAGCGTCTTCTTGAGGTCGTCGATGACCTTCGCGTACTGGGTCTTGTCGCCGCCCGCGAACTTCTCCGGCATCTTGTCGGCAATCTCCTGGCCAGAATGCTGGTCCACGTACTTGAGGGTGCGCTTGATCGCCTTGGCGAGCCTTCCCGCGGTATCGGAGTTCTTCTCGATCCAGTCCGTCTTGGCGTAGAGGCACGCGGACGGCCAGGAGTCAGCGCCGAATACCCCCTTGAGCCCCTCGACCGTCCGGACGTCCTCGAGGATGACCAGCGACTTCCCGATCTGCTTGGCGAGGACCGAGATGTCCGGCTCGAGCATGACGGCTGCGTCCACCTGGCTGTTCTGCACCGCGGCGACCGCGCTCGAGCCCGCGCCGATGGCGGAGACCGAGGCGTCGGTGGGCTGGAGTCCGTTCTTGGACAAGACGTACTTGACGAACATATCGGTCGAGGAGCCGGGGGCCGTCACCCCCACGTTCTTGCCCTTGAGGTCGGCAATCCCCTTGATGGTGCCCTCACTCTTGGGTGCCACGATGAGGGCGAGGCCCGAGGAGAGGCCCATGTCCACGAAGGCCTTGATGCCCTGGTTCTTGGCCTGCATCTGGATCGTGTGCTCGTAGTAGCCGCTCGTAACCTGGGTGCTGCCACCGATCATGGCGGTGAGCGCCTTCGAGCCGCCCTGCAGGTCCTGGAGCTCAACGTCGAGGCCCTCTTCCTTGTAGTAGCCAAGCTGCAAGGCGAGGGTGGTGGGGAGGTAGGTGAGGAGGGTCTGGCCGCCGACGCCGATCGTCACCTTGGTTCCCGCCCCTCCGGCGCCCCCGGTGGCGCCGGCAGTGCCGGTCTGCCCCGGCGGCGCTGCCGCGGGGGCGCCGCAGGCCGCGAGCGCGAGTCCGGCCGCAGTCACGCCCGCCGCAGAGAGGACGCGGCGGCGCGTCCAACCATGGGAGACTGCCGGGATGTGTGCCATCGATTCGTAAGAGGTCATGGATGTTGGTCCTTCCTTGGACAGGTGCTGCGTGCTGGTTCTAGGCGGACCGCTGGGCCGGGCGCCAGCGGAGGAGGTGGCGCTCGATGCGGTTGACGCCGAGGTCGACGATCAGCACGACGATCATGAGGATGAACATCCCCGCGAAGACACCCTTCGTGTCGAAGACGCCCTGCGCCTGGGCGATCGCATAGCCCATCCCGGCCGAGGCGCCGAGGTACTCACCCACGACGGCGCCGGTAATCGCGAAGCCGACGCTGATGTGAAGGCTCGAGAAGATCCATGTCAGGGCGCTCGGGATGAAGACATGGCGCAGGAGGTGCTTCTCGGTGGCCCCGAGCATCCTCGCGTTGTCGATGAGCACGCGGTCCACGCTCTTGACGCCCTCGAGAGTGTTGAAGAAGACGATGAAGAACACGAGCGTGAAGCCGAAGGCGACCTTGGACCAGATGCCGAGGCCGAACCAGAGCAGGAAGATCGGCGCCAGGACAACGCGCGGGAGCGCGTTGAACATCTGGAGGAACGGCTGGAAGAGCCGCTCCAGGAAGCCGACCCGCGCCAGCGCGAAGCCGAGGCCAAGACCTCCCGCCGCGCCGACCACGAAGGCGAGCAGCGACTCCTCCAACGTGATCCAGAGGTGCGGGAAGACGTAGCCCGACGACACCCACGCCCACACCGTCTGGAAGATCTCCGAGGGCAGGGGGAAGAAGAACTCATCGATGACGTGGGCGCGGACGAGGAGCTCCCACACGACGAGCACGACGACGGCGAGCGCGAGCTGGAGCGCGCGCATCCCCGCAGTCGTCGCATCGCGCGTGCGGGTCCTGCGACGGGGGCGGGGCGCGCTGGCCGTGGTCTCGGATGCCTGCCCATTGACGCCTGCGAGTGTCATGCTGCCACACCTCCCGAGACGGGCGAGGACTGGTACGTCTTGGAGACTTCGACGCGCAGGCGACCCCAGATCTCGCGGTGCAGCTCGACGAACTGGGGGTCATCACGGATCTCCAGCAGGTCCCGCGGCCTCGGGATGGTGATCTCGTAGGACCCCACGACCGTGCTGCCCGGTCCGGCGCCGAGGATGACGACTTCGTCGGAGAGCGCTATGGCCTCGTCCAGGTCGTGGGTGATGAAGATGACGGCCTTGCCAGACTCCTGCCAGAGGGCCAGCAGCTCGTTCTCCATGATCTGGCGCGTCTGGACGTCGAGGGCCGAGAACGGCTCGTCCATGAGCAGGATGTCAGGGTTCACGATCCACGCCTGCGCCACCGCGGTGCGCTTGCGCATGCCGCCGCTGAGCTGGTGCGGATAGCGGTCGGCGAAGTCCCTGAGCCCGACCTTCTCAAGCCACCTGCGGGCCTCATCCCGGGCATCGGCCTTGCTCACCCCGGCCATGGTGAGCCCCAGGCTCACATTGTCGATGACGCTCTTCCACGGCAGGAGGGCATCCTGCTGGAACATGTAGGCCGCACGCCGGTTCACCCCCCTCACCGGCTCCCCGAAGCTGCGCGCCGTTCCCTGCGTCGGGGACAGGAGCCCCGCCGCCATGTTCAGGATCGTGGACTTGCCGGATCCGGTCGGGCCGACCACGGACACAAAGCGTCCGGGCATGACCCTGAGGCTGATGTCGCTCACGGCAACGTAGGTCTCGCCGCTCGGAGTGGTGAACTCCTTGGTGCAGCCCTCAAGGTCCACCGCGTACTCGTCGACAGATGTCTGCCGGAGCATCACATTCCCCCTCACCCCACCACATTGTGGGTTCGAGTTCAGATTATGGGCCGACCCTAGCAGTGGTGTGCATCACTCTCAACCCCGGAGACCGCAATCGACGCGCACGCGAGCCGCCCCTACACTCAAGCCATGACGGACCGGGACTCCGGAGCAGCTCCGCTCCTCGTGCTGAAGAAGATCACGGCGATCCTCAGCTCCTTTTCCCTCTCACGGCCGGAGCTGGGCCTCGCGGACATCCGCGCCTCCACCGGCATCCCGCATTCGACCGTGCAGCGCCTCGTGGCCAACATGGTCCAGGAGGGCCTCCTTGACCGGCACGACGACCGGTACAGAGTGGGACTCAAGGTGGCCCGCTGGGCGGCGCCCGCAACCCAAGGTCTCGACTACCTCGAGCTCATCACCCCGGTGCTTCAGCGGCTGCGGGACGAGCTCACGGAGACCGTGTGCGTGTTCCGCGCCTCGGGAGGCAAGCGGGTATGCATCGCACTCGCCGAGACCCGGCACATGCTCAGGCGCGCCGTCGAAGTCGGGAGCATCATGCCGCTCCACGTGGGATCCGCCGGCCGCGTCATCCTGGCGTGGACCCCGGAGCTCGCGGAGGAGGTCTACTCCTGGGGCCTGGACGCGATCACGGACCAGACCATCACCAGCCCCGAGGCCCTCCGGCTCGCCGTCGTCCAGACCCGCGCCGACGGATTCGCCATCACCACCGGCGAGCGGGTCACGAGCGCGAGCGGAATGTCAGCACCGATCTTCGGCCCTCAGGCTGAGCTCTACGGTGCCCTCACCGTCATGGGCCCCACGGCCCGGATGCCCCTTGACGTCTGCCAGTCCTGGGTCGAGCCCCTCCTCGCCGCGGCAGAGGAGGCGACGCGCCTCTTGGGAGGGCGCATCCCAGCGTCCCCGTGACGGCGTGGTGAACACCAAAATGCTGAACGCGAAGGGCGGCGGCATCCCGATGGGGGTGCCGCCGCCCTTGGTTCACCTGCTCAGCGAAGCGTCAGGCGACGTGCTCCACGGAAGGCGACAGCTCGGCGTCGTCCGCCGAGCTCGCGACGGAGTCGGTCCGATCGGCCCTGCCGCCACGCTCGGCACGACGCCGAACGAACGGGTACACGACGAGGAGCAGGGCGAGCGCACCGAGGCTGAGCCAGACCTGCGGTGCAGCCTCGGGGTCGAAGGCCATGACGATCACGATGAGCCCCACGGCGGCGAGGACCACGGCGTTGAGCCAGGGGTGCAGCCACATCTTGAGCTTGAGGCCCGCCCGCTCGTCGGCGCTCATGCGGTTGCGCAGGCGCCACTGGGTCACGGCCACGAACGCGTAGACGAAGAGCGCGACACAGCCCGCGGAGTTCATGATGAAGTCGAAGACGTCCTTCGGGGCCACGTAATTCGCGCCGATGGCCGCGTAGCCCACGACGGTCGAGAGCAGGATCGCCTTCCACGGCACCCCCGCGTGGTTGCGGTCCTCGACCCATCGCGGCGCGTAGCCGTGCTTCGAGAGCGCGAACAGCATGCGCGAGCCGGAGTACAGGCCGGAGTTGAGCACCGAGAGCGCGGCGGTGAGCACGACGGCGTTCATCACCTGCTCGGCGCCTGGGAGCCCGAAGCGGCCGAAGGCGAAGGCGAAGGGACTCACCTTGGCCGGGAGCTCGTCCCACGGGACCACCATGAGCAGGATCGCGACCGAGCCGACGTAGAAGAGCAGGATGCGCCAGACCACTGTGTTGGTGGCCTTCGCGACGCCCTTGGCCGGCTGGTCGGACTCGGCCGCGGCCATCGTGACGATCTCCGTGCCGAAGTAGCTGAAGATCACGACGGCGACGCCGTTGAGCACCGCGGTCCAGCCGAAGGGCATGAACCCGTGGTCCGTGATGTTTGAGAGGGATCCCGTTGAGCCGGGGATGATGCCGAGGACGTAGAGGGTGCCGACGCCGAGGAACACGACGATGGTGGTGACCTTGATGGACGCGAGCCAGAACTCGGTCTCGCCGAACGAGCGCAGGGACATGAGGTTCGTGAAGGTGAAGACCAGCATGCCCGCGAGCGCAAACGTCCAGTCGGGGACGCTCGGGAACCACTCGTGGAAGATCCGGCCGACGACGACGGCCTCGAAGGCCACGACGCCGACCCAGAAGTACCAGTAGAGCCAGCCGATGGTGAACCCGGCCCAGTTGCCGAGGCCGTCCCGGGCGTACTCCATGAAGGAGCCCACGACGGGGCGGTTCGTGGACATCTCGCCGAGCATCCGCATGACGAGCACGACGAGGGCGCCGCCGATCGCGTACGAGAGGAGGGCGGCGGGGCCCACTGTGCGGATCACCGAGCCTGAGCCCACGAAGAGGCTCGCTCCGATGATGCCGCCGAGGGCGATCATGGTCAGGTGCCGCGGCCTGAGCCTCGCGCGGGTCTCGGACTCCGCTGTCCGGCTCGCGAGGGTATCGGCGGCTGAATCTTCTCGGTGGGGCGCAGCCAGGTTGTCAGGTGCCTGCATGCGGATCTCCGTTCCATCCGGGGCGATCGACGTGGTGCCGATCACAGTGCCCCGTCAGGATGCGCGATCCTGGTCGCATGGCGCGATGGATGAACCGTCCCGGCCCGGGATCATCGCCTGTGCGGTTCATCCTCTTGCCCCGCCCTGCACGCCGATCGATGTGCGGCATGGAATGAAGCAATCCTCTGTGGCTGCCCAATGTAAATCCTGTCTTTTTATATGTAACCCGGAAACGGTTCAGGGGTCCGCGAGCCATCTTCTGTCTACCCACGCAAGAGAACCACCCGACAGATCCGGCCGCCGGGAGACGCGACGTCATGGAGTGGCGCAGTCAGTCAGGGTCTTGCGCTGAGAAATAATTCATGTTTATAGTTTTTTCATTCGGCGACAGTGTGGCCGCCCGAGGACCCCGAAGGCCCTGCCGAAGACCGGCGCGCGCTGTTCGCGGCGTTCGTCGCCCAGGCCCGTGCGGCTGCCGGTGCCCCCACGCTGGCGGGAGAACCCGCGCACCGCTGAGGCGAGCCGGGCACGTCAGCCAGGGGCCGTCGTCGTGCGTGTCAGGACGCGCGACGGCGGCCCCTTTGTCAACTGGTCGCCGGCTCCGCTATGGACCGGAGGACCCAGGCGGTGCGTCCCGGCACGCTGTATGAGCTGCCGGCCAGAATCCGCGTCGGTACCGGGCCGTCCCAGCTTGTCAGGACGACCTCCCACTCTGCCGGGAAGTACTCATTCGGGGCCCGGTGGAGTACGGACCGGGAGGATGCGTTGAGGACGACGAGGAAGTCGTTCTCGGGTTCGTTCGGGCGGGTCCGCACGGCCTTCCCGCTCAGGTAGCAGGCCAAGGACTTGCTCCAGGACTCGCCCCACTCGTTCTCTGTCCGCGGCGTTCCGTCCGCGTTGAGCCACAGGATGTCGGGCAGCCGAATGCCCTCTGCCGGGGCCACGGGCCTTCCGTCGAAGAAGGTTCGCCGCCGGAACACGGGGTAGTCGTGGCGAAGCCGAACGAGCTTCGAGGTGAACGCGATGAGGTCTTCGTCGGCCGAGGCCCAGTCAATCCAGGAGATCGGGTTGTCCTGGCAGTAGGCATTGTTGTTGCCTTCCTGGGTGTGGCCGAGTTCGTCTCCGTGGCGCAGCATGGGGACTCCCTGGGCCAGGACGCAGCTGATCATCAGGTTGCGCGTCTGGCGTGCGCGGAGCGCGGTGATCTCGGGGTCCTGGGTGGGTCCCTCAATGCCGCAGTTCCAGGAGTGGTTATCGGACTCGCCGTCGCTGTCCCCCTGCCCGTTCGCCGCGTTGTGCTTGCTGTTGTAGGAGACGAGGTCCCGCAACGTGAGGCCGTCGTGAGCCGTCACGAAGTTCACGGACGCGCTGGGTTGCCGGCCGTCGTCCTGGTAGAGGTCTGCGGAGCCTGTCAAGCGCTTGGCGAGCTCGGCCACGACCCCCGGCTTGCCCCGCCAGAAGTCTCGGACGACGTCGCGGAACCTGCCGTTCCACTCAACCCATCGGGGAGGAAAGTTGCCGAGCTGGTAGCCGTCGGGGCCGAGGTCCCATGGTTCGGCGATCAGCTTGATCCCTTCGAGCACCGGGTCGGAGTCCATCAGTTCGAGAAGGGTGGACAGCATATCGACCCGCTCGGACGCGCGGGCCAGCGCCGGGGCGAGGTCGAATCGGAAGCCGTCCACGTGCATTTCCTGCACCCAATAGCGGAGCGAGTCCATCACCATGCGCAGGACCGTCGGAGACCCCACGTTGAGGGTGTTGTGGGTCCCCGTGTAGTCCTCGTAGTTGGCCTCATCGCCGGGGACCAGATGGTAGTAGGCCGCGTTGTCGATCCCGCGGAAGCACAGATTGGGGCCGTCGGCTCCCCCTTCGCCGGAGTGGTTGTACACCACGTCGAGGAAGACCTCGATGCCAGCCTCGTGGAGGGTCTTGACCATGTCCTTGAACTCCGCGACCTGTCCGCCACATGGTGCTGCCCGGCGTTCGGGGCCGCGTCCGGTGGCCGGGACGGGTTCTCTAGAGCCGCAAGCGGCCGCATACGCGTTGTGGGGCGCGAAATAACCGATGGGGTTGTAGCCCCAGTAGTTCGACCTGCCGTCGCGGGGCTCGTCGTTGACGAACTGTTGGACGGGAAGGAGTTCCACAGCCGTCACGCCGATCCGCTTGAGGTGCGCCACGACCGATGGATGGGCAAGCCCGGCATAGGTTCCGCGGTGCTGGACGGGGACGTCCGGATGCAGCTTCGTCAGGCCCTTGACGTGGGCCTCGTAGATCACCGTCCTGTTGAACGGGGTCCTGGGGCGAGTCTCCTTTCCCCAGTCGTAAGCGGTGTCGACGACGACGGACAGGAACGTCTTGTCCCGGTTGTCCGCGCGGTCCGGCTTGGACGGGTCGGTGAGGTCGAAGGCATACATCTCGGGTCCCCACCGGAGCCGGCCGTCGATAGCCTTGGCGTAGGGGTCCAGCAGGAGCTTGTGGGGATTATGGCGCAGGCCCCTGTTCGGGTCCCAGGGTCCGTCGACGCGGTAACCGTACCGCTGACCCGCGCGGACCCCTGGCACACGCGCGGTCCAGAGCCCGCGGTCCGCCGACATCGGGTACCGGGTCTCGACCCCGGACTCGTCCAACAGGCACAGATCGACCGCGTCCGCTGTCGTGGAGAGAAGCGCGAAGTCCGCGCCGCTCTCGGTCAACGTCGCTCCAAGGGCGGCAGCATGGCCGGGGGCCTCCGCCAGCGCTTCCACGGGGCCACGGTACATGATGAACGTGAACCGTCGGAGTCCGCGCGGATGATGCCCGACACGGTGCGCCGTGGCAGTCATCGAGGCGCTGGCCCCACCCGAATAGTCGCCGATGCTGGGGACTGCCTTCGACGCCGCGGGATAGCTTGACGCTGGTTGAGGCCCCCGCTCAAACTGGCGTGGTGAGCGAAACTGAGACCGATAAGGACGCAATTGTCCGCGCCGTTGCAGGGCGCCTTTCGGCCCGATTTCCAATGGTGCCGCGACCACATCTCGAAGGCATCGTAGGGGAGGAATACGATGCCCTGGCTGAGGGTCGGATCACGACCTACATTCCCACCCTGATCGAACACGGGGCCAGGACTCGGCTTCGTCAGGAATCCAGCGTGAAAGCATCCGGTCGGCCGTTCTGAGACGTGGACTTGGTCCCTCGCGGTCAGAGCCCTGCCGTCATCGGCTGCCCCCCGCGATGAACACGGGGTCAGCGCGGCGTCAGCACCGTGTATCCAAGCCCTGGGACGTCAAGCGGGATGAGGACCGAGTCGCTGGGCTCGCTACGCACGCGCTCGCCGACCAGGTAGCGGCCCGAGTTGCCGATCACCACTCTGCCCGAGGCATTCAGGAGCGCCGCATCGCCGGGAATCGATCGAAGAGCCGGCATGATGGCGGCCTCGAGGTCGCGGATGCGCATGTCGTAGCCGGCCACCGCGGCGAGGCGGCCCGCGACGGCGAAGGGCGCCGTGTGCGTGAGGATGTACTCGTCCGAGCCGAGGTAGTCCACATACGGCCCCCAGATGGTCTGCTGTCCGGTGGCGAGCGCGGTCGTGAAGAAGGGCAGCTTCTCGTAGTCGTAGTAGCGCGGGCCACCCGGCGTGAGGTCGAGGATGAGCTTCGTGGGGCGGGCGTCCGGCTGCGCCACCCACCACTCGAGGACGCGCGCGCCGTCAGACACGATCTCCGGCGAGAAGATCGCCCCGGCGCCGATGGCCAAGGGATGGGCGTCGAGGAACTCGGCGGAGAGTCCTTCGAGGCCAGCGAGGTCCCCGGGCCGGACGTTCGTGCGGGCGCCCAAGCGGGCAGCGAGATCCGCGGCGACGTCGCGGGCGAGCCGGCCCACGTCCTCGCCAGTCCGCTGGAACCACTTGGCGATCCTGGCCACACCCTCGTGGCCCACGTCAACAGTCATGCGTTCTTCGGTCCTTTACTCGTCAAGGTCGTCGCTGGGCATGGCCGCGCTGTACTCGAGCGCAAGCTTGGTGTCGATGAGATGGTGGACCGCGCGCCGGACGTGGAGACGCATGAGCCGCTGCGCGTCGTCGGGCCTGTCTTCGGAGACGGCACGCACGAGCGCGAGGTGCTCCGCGGCGGCCTGCTCCGAGTCGAATCCATGGGCAAGCGGCGCCCAGAGGAGCTGGACGGACTCGGCCTGGAGCCGGATCTCCGCCGAGGTCAGCCGCGGCGACTGGGCGGTCACGGCGAGCTCGATATGGAAGCGGCTGTCGGCCTGTGCGCGCCCCTCCGGCGTGTTAGTGAAGACGAGCGCACGGCCCAGCTCGAGCAGCCGCTCTACCTCGTGCGGCTCGGCGCGCTCGCAGGCCAGGCGTACGGTCTCAGCGGCGACGGCTACGTGCTCGTCCCCGAAGTCCCTGATGTCGGCGATCGAGACGCTGGCGAGATGCACGCGCATCTCGTCGGGCGACGTCGTGGGCTGCTTGACGATGAAGGTGCCGCCATTGCGGCCACGCCGAGTCTCGACGATCCCCTGATCGCGCAGCTCGGCGAGCGCATCGCGCAGCGTCGCGGCGGCGACGCCGAACTTCTCGGACAGATCAGCCTCGGTGGGCAGACGCTCGCCGACCCTCAGCATGCCGAGCGTGATCGCCTTGGAGATGCGGTCGACGATCGAGTCGGCGCGCTCCATCTCCGGCAGGGGCCGGTAGATCTGGGACTGGAAGGCGATCGAGGGGGCCACGGTCCTGCTTCTGTCGGGGCGCCCGCACTTTGCGGTGGCGCCAGGGAGATAAATCCTCTAAACCTAGATTTTTACGCATCTGGGCTCTAGATTCAAGGTACGAGCTACGCGCGGCGGGGGCCCCCCCGGGCCGGGGGGGGCCCCCCGGGGGGGGGGGGTAAGAAAACCGGCGAGTCAGTCCTTCCCGAGCCACGCCGACGCGGCGACCACGAGGGCAGCTGTGCCGGTGGTGAGGGTGGGCTGGATGACGGGCGCGAACATCGGTGAGTGGTTCGCGGGGATCGAGCTGACAGCGCCTGCGGCATCGGCGGCCGCGTAGGCCTGAGGGTCGATGCCCCCAACACCCCAGTAGGTGTACGGCGTGCCGAACGCGGTGGGCACGTCGCTGAAGTCCTCGCTCGCGGTCTGCCGTCCATAGTCCTGCACGGTCTCCGCGGGGAAGTACTCCTCGAACGCCGCCGTGACCTTCGCGGTGACGTCGGCGTTGTTGTCGGTGAGCGGGTAGCTGTTGTAGATCTCGAAATCCGGCTCTTTGGGCGAGCCCGACGCCGCGGACTCGGCCTTCGCGACGCGCTCGATCGCAGCGAGGAGCTGGTCGCGGATGGCCTTGCTGTACGTCCGGATGTTGAGCTCGAGCACGGCGTGGTCGTCGATGATGTTGCTCTTGGCGCCGACGGCGATCTTCCCCACCGTGAGCACGGCGAACTCCCCGGGCTGGACCTCGCGGGCCACGACACTCTGGAGCCGCACCACCACCATCGAAGCGAGCACCGCCGGATCGATCGAGAGGTGCGGCATCGAGCCGTGGCTGCCGCGCCCGTGGAGCGTGACGCGGACGCTGTCCGCCATCGAGAGGAACGGGCCTGTGTGGGGCCCGATCGTCCCGGCGGGGTGGACGAGGACGTGCTGGGCGAGCGCGACGTCGGGCTTCGGCACAAGCCCCATGAGACCGCCCTCAACCATCGTCTTCGCGCCGTCGCCGAGCTCCTCCGCGGGCTGGAACAGGGCGATCAGGGTCCCGGCCCACGCGTCGCGCTGTTCGGCGAACAGCTTGGCCGCGCCGAGCAGGCTGCTCATGTGGAAGTCGTGGCCGCACGCATGCATGACGGGCGTCTGGCCGCCGGAAGCATCGATGGCGACGGCGGCGCTCGCGTAGTCGAGGCCGGTCGCCTCCTTGACTGGCAGGGCATCTATGTCGGCACGGAGCAGCACCGTAGGTCCATCGCCGTTGGCGAGGACTCCCACGACGCCGGTGCCGCCGACCTTCTTGTGGACCTCGAGCCCGAAGCCTGTGAGCTGGTCCGCGATGATGCCTGCGGTGCGCTCCTCGTGGTGGCTCAGCTCAGGATTTCTGTGGAAGTCCTTGTACAGGTCTTCCTGCCAGCCGGTGATCGCGCCCTGGCCTGCGAGGATCTTGCCTGCGGATTCGGTGGATGCCATGGTGTTCCTCTTCCTGCCGTCTGCTCCTGCTGATCCCTGTGGTTCTTCCCGCGAAGCCTACTTCGCTGCCTCCACCGACTCCTTGCCCTTCGGCACAGCGACCACGATCGAGACAATCGCGATGATGACCATCACGAGATTGAACACGAGCGCGACGACGGCCGCCTGCCGGATCGCCGTGTTGTCGGTGCGGCCCTGGTTGATGAGCACGTCGCCGACGAACTGGGCCCCGGAGCTGCTGAAGGCCGTGAAGAGTGCCAGGGAGATCGCGGCACCGATCGCGCTGCCGAGCGAGGAGGCCATCTTGTAGATGCCCGCCCCCGCGCCTGCCTGATCCGCGGGGAGATTGGCGAGGGCGGCGTCCGTGGACGGCGTCGCGTAGAAGGCGAGGCCGAGGCCGAAGAGCGCGTAGGCTGCGACGGCGAGCCAGCGGTACTCCGTCAGCAGGAGGTTGGTGGGCATGAGGAGGAGCGTCGCGACGCCCACGATGGCGGAGCCCCAGATCATCGGCTGCCGGGGCCCGAACCGCTGGAGGAGCTTCTCACCAAGCCGGATGAACGCGATGATCGCGACGGCGTAGCCGATCGTCAGGAGGCCCGCGTCCGAGGCCTTCATCCCGCCGCCGATCTGGAGGAGCTGCTGGGTCACGATGAGCAGGCCGATCGTGCCGTTGAGCAGGAAGTTGGAGATCGTGGCACCGGTGAACGTGCGGTTCCGGAACAGTGCGAAGTCGATGAACGGCTTGTTGGCCCGGCGCTCTATCCGCACGAGGGTATAGAGGCCCACGACGGCGACGATGACCAGCACGATGGTGATCGGCGACCCCCACCCGATCTTCGAGCCGAAGATCAGCACGATCATGAGCGCGAGCATCGAGACCATGAAGACGCCGATGCCAGGGACGTCCAGTGTGAACCGGCCCGTCTGGGCGACCTTGCTCTCGGGGGTCCCCCACATCAGCAGGATCGAGATGACCGAGATGACGATGGAGGCGACGAAGATCCACCGCCAGTTCACCAGCGTTGACATGTAGCCGCCGAAGATCGCGGCCAGCCCCGAACCGCCCCACGAGCCGATCGACCACATCGACACGGCGCGTTGCCGTCCCGGCCCGTCCCAGTACGTCTTCACGAGGGCCATGGTCGCCGGCATGATGCACGCCGCCGAGAGGCCCTGGATGGCGCGGCCTCCGAGCATGAGCGGCAGCGCCACCGGGCCGGTCGCGAAGACGATGAGGAGCGAGCCGAGGATCCCGAGCCCGTTCCCGGTCAGCGCGATCTTGACGCGGCCGATCCTGTCGGCCAGACCTCCCGCGACCACGATGAACATGCCGGAGAACAGCGCGGTGATCGACACGGCGAGGTTCATGGCATCGACGGCGACCAACGGGTTGGCCCACGTCTTCTTGACGGGATCCGCGTACGCTCCGTTGACGTCCAGAAGGATGTTCGGGGCGACGGTTCCCATCGTGCCCGCGAACAGCCAGAACGTGATGACGCCGAGCACGATCCCCAACAGCAGCTTGTCGTTGCCCTGGAACCTGGTCTGGGCGGGTAGGGGGGCGATGCTTGCCATGACAACTCCTCGCTGTGAGCAGCTACAGATCAATAGTTGATTCTTCAACTATGCTCTTCGGAAGCGGCGTCCACGACGGTGTTGCCGTCCCATGCCAAGTCTGGTCCGTCACACAGGTGTCCACAACGGGCCGTTCGACCCCCGCCGCCATCACACCCGGAGCGCGAGCCAGAGGTGCGCGGCGACGTCGGGATCGTCGAGGTCGACGCCGAGCAGCTCCGCAGCGCGGGCGATCCGGTGCCGCACGGAGTTGCGGTGCACGCCCAGGTCGCGGGCCGTCGCCTCCCATTGGCCGCGGTTCGCTAGATACGCGCGGACCGTCGCCAGAAGTTCGCCGCCCGCGTCAGCGAGCACCTTGGCCCACTCGTCAGCCGGAAGCTCGAGTCCGTGCCCCACCCGGACCACGCGACCCGCTGGAGCCTGCCCGGCGGCGTCGGCCACTTGGCCGACCATCTCACGGACACGGCGAAGCGGCACTGGGCCGCCCCAGGCGCCGCGCGAACCGGGCGCGAGGCGCGGCCGGGCAGCGTCGGTGGGCAGCAGCACGTAGAGGAGGCCACCCAGCTCGAAGGCGAGCGCGTCCGCCTCGATGGCCGACTCGCCGCGCTTCGGACCGGCATCCAGGACCGCGAGGTACACGGATTCCGGGAGGACGCAGTCCATCTGCCGGGCGAGGAGGCGGGCCGCGTCGTCGTGCCCGGCAAGCACCAGCGCAACCAGCATCCCGTCACTGCGGGCACGCTCCTCCTCCGCACGGCGCAGCCCGGCGGCGCGATGGGCGAGCAGGGTCGAGGCCGTGAGGAACAGGTGCCGCTCTGCCGGTGCGAGCTGACCGCCGCGGCCCAGGGCCAAGTAGGCGGTGGCCCTCCCGCCGTCCGTGACCGGGTAGAGGGCCGCGGGGCCACAGGAGAGCTGCAGGGTCGCCGTGGCGCCGCGGCCAGCCCCGCGAAGGGCCGTTGCCTCGCGGCGCAGCTCGTCGAGGAGACCCGCCGGCGCGTCCTCGGGTCCCCCCCGCCCCGAGCACGACGCCGGGGCGTCACCGTCGGGGAGGTAGGCCACCCAGGTGCCAAGCGCGTGGGCGAGCTCGCGCACGATGGCGGGCTCTGCGTCGCCCTTCGAAGCGGCACGGGTGAGCGCGACCTGGAGGCCGAGCAGCGCCGTGAGCTCGGCTTCTCCCCCGCGCCGCACGATCTCCCAGTACGCACGGGACACCGCGAGGAACGGCGACTCGCGAGGCACGGTCAGGAGCGGCATCCCGGCCTCGATGCACGCGGCCCGGAGCTCGTCCGGGACCATGGCGTGGCCCGATCCGAGGCCGAGGCCGAGCGCCGCGACGCGTCCCTTGACGAGCCTCGCGACGTAGGCACGCGCGGCCTCTTCGCGTTCTGGGCCGTCTCCTCCCGAGAGCTGCATCCCGACCGTCAGGAGGAGCTCCCCGCCGTCCAGGAACACGGTGGGATCCTCGAGCTCGGAGACGTGGACACCCGTGAGCTCGACCCGTGGCAGCGGCACGGGCCAGTACGGGACAAGGTCGCCGCGCGCGGCGTCGGCGAGCTGGGCGAGGGTGATCATTCACAGATCGTAGTGGATGGAATGCCTCTTGAAAGGCTCACAAGGGATGAATCATCCAACGACTCGAGCTGCGGCTGTCCCTACTGTGGTCTCAACCACACGCTCAGCCTCGACCACACCGTTTTCAACCACGGGGGAGAACCCATGACCGTCACGACCGATACCGCCGTCGTCGCACCTGCCGACGTCCCGCAGCGCGCGCGCCGCCTCGCGACCGCCCTGCCCGGACCGCGCTCCCGCGAGCTTGAGGCCGAGCGCCGCCGCCACGTCACCGAGGGCTTCGGCGTGACGCTGCCGGTGTTCATCGACCGCGCCGAGGGCTCGCTGCTCGTCGACGTCGACGGGAATCGCATCATCGACTTCGCCTCCGGCATCGCTGTGACAAGCGTGGGCGCCGCGAACCCACGGGTGGCGGAGCGCGCCGCCGCGCAGCTGTCCCGGTTCACGCACACGTGCTTCATGGTCACCGAGTACTCCTCGTTCACCGAGGTCTGCGCATGGCTCAACGAGCACACGCCGGGCAGCTTCGAGAAGCGCACCGCCCTCTTCTCGACGGGCGCGGAGGCCGTCGAGAACGCGATCAAGATCGCCCGCTCGGCGACCCGGCGGCCCAACGTCCTCGTCTTCGACGAGGCCTACCACGGCCGCACCCAGCTCACGATGGCGATGACGGCCAAGGAGAACCCGTACAGCCTGAACTTCGGCCCGCTCCCGGGCTCGGTCTTCCGAGGCCCGACGGCGCCCGCGCATCTCGTGCCTTCGGGTGATTCAGGAGCGTTCGTCGCCCAGGCCCTGGCCGGCGTCGAGTCCGTCCTGGCAGAGGCGGGCGCCGAGACATTCGCGGCGATGGTCATCGAGCCGATCCAGGGCGAGGGCGGCTTCATCGTCCCCGCGGCCAGCTTCCTCTCCGGGCTCCGAGAGATTGCGACGCAGCACGGGATCGTCCTCGTGATCGACGAGATCCAGGCCGGGATGGGCCGGACGGGAGCCCTCTTCGCGTCCGAGCACGAAGGCATCGCCGGGGACATCACCCTCTCCGCGAAGGCCCTCGGGGCCGGGCTTCCGCTCTCAGCCGTGACGGGCCGCGCTGAGCTCATGAACGCCGTCCACACGGGCGGCCTCGGCGGCACCTACGCGGGCAATCCCGTTGCGTGCGAGGCCGCGCTCGCCGTCTTCGAACTCCTCGAGGACGGCTCGCTCCTCGCCGGCGCGCAGCGCATCGAGGCGGCCGTGAGGGAGCGCTTCGAGCCGCTGCTCGCCCCTGGCGCGCACGACGGCGCGGGGCCCGCGTCCGGGCAGGCCTCACCTGCTGGGATCATGGGGGTCTCCGCCGAGAGCCCTGCCTCCACTGGCACCGCCCGCGCCGGCGTCGTCTCCGTGCGCGGACGGGGCGCCATGATGGCCATCGAGTTCGCGGACGCCTCAGGCCCGCGCGCCGATGTCGCGAAGGCTGCGGCGGCCGCCGCGAACGCCGCCGGCGTCCTGACGCTCACCTGCGGCACGCACGGCAACGTCATCCGGCTCCTGCCGCCACTCGGCATCGAAGCCGAGGTACTGGAGGAAGGGCTCGAGGTGCTCGAGGCCGCCATCCGCGGGGCCCTCTCGTGAACGCAGAGTCGGGCAACCCGCCCACGGGCAGCAGCCCGAATCACGCGGCGAACCTGTCGGCGGAAGGCGACCACGCGCCGTCGTACGCCGCCGGCTCCTCCGAAAGCACCCCCGCTCTTGGACAGAACCACCGTCTCCAGCGCGGGGCAAAGACCGAAACGGACGGTACTTCCGCGGCCCCCGCGGGGACCTCGCCCCTGGACGCCGGTACTTCCGCAGCCCCCGCGGGGACCTCGCCGCTCGAGGGGATCCTCGTTGCGGACTTCTCGCGGGTGCTCGCGGGGCCGCTGGCCACGATGACGCTCGCGGACCTCGGAGCGCGCGTGGTGAAGGTCGAACGGCCCGGGACCGGCGACGACACGCGGCACTGGGGCCCGCCGTTCTCGGCGACGGGCGCAACGTACTTCGAGAGCGTGAACCGCAACAAGGAGTCCGTGGAGCTGGACCTCTCGGACCCCCAGGACCTTGAGCTCGCGCGGGAGCTCGCGCTGCGGGCCGACGTGCTCGTGGAGAACTTCAAGCCCGGCGGCCTCGAGAAGCTCGGCCTCGGCTACGAGTCGCTCGTGGAGGAGAACCCGGGGCTCGTGTACGCGTCGATCTCGGGGTTCGGGTCCGTGGGCGGCCGCGACCTGCCCGGGTACGACTTCATCGTCCAGGCCCTCGGCGGCCTCATGTCCATCACCGGGGCGCCGGACGGCGAGCCGGGCGCCGGCCCGATGAAGGCAGGGGTCGCGCTCGTCGACGTCCTGACTGCGAAGGACGCCACAATCGGCATCCTCGCGGCCCTGGCCGAGCGGGCCCGGACCGGGCGCGGTCACCGAGTCGAGGTGAACCTGCTGTCCTCGCTGCAGGGCGCACTCGCGAACCAGGGGCAGGCGTACCTCGGCGCCGGGGTGGTGCCGGGCAGGATGGGCAACGACCACCCCTCGATCGTCCCGTACCAGCTGCTCGCCACCGGGGACGCGCCGCTCGCCGTCGCTGCGGGGAACGATGGACAGTTCGCGCGACTGTGCGACGCGATCGGCTCTCCGGAGCTCGCCTCGGACCCGCGCTTCGCGACGAACAAGGCGCGGGTCGCACACCGGGCGGAGCTCGTGCCGCTGCTCGAGGCCGGGCTCTCCACCGCCTCGGCGGAGGTGTGGCAGGACAAGCTCACCCCCCTCGGAGTCCCGTGCGGGCGTGTGGCCGGGATCGGGGAGGGACTCGACTATGCCGAATCCCTCGGGCTCGAGCCAACGATCTCCGTGCACGACCGGTCGGGAACCTTCACGGGACGGCAGATCCGCCATCCGATCACCTGGACGCCCCCGTTGCCGCCCCGCACCCAAGCTTCACCCGCGCTGGGAGCCGACACGGCCGACGTCGTGCGCTGGCTCCGCGCCTAGCCGCACTTTCCGCTTCACCCGCCCCTCCCCGTTGCGGGGTCTCTGGCGGCGCGTTGTGGGGTCTCTGGTCTCGGCCAGAGACCCCGCAACCGCCCGCCAGAGACCCCACAACCAGAAAGGAAACCCACCGATGACTGCCACCGCTAGCCTTGCGGGCATGGACACCGACGCTGTTGCCTACGATGCTGCCTCCGACTCTGCCTCCGACTCTGCCTCCGGCTCTGCCCCATCCTCCGGCCGGCTCCCCGACCCCGCGGACCTGATCTCCTTCGACTCGCTTCTCAGCACGGAGGAGCTCGCCCTGCGAGACCGCGTCCGGGCGTTCGTGGACGCAGAGATCAAGCCGAACATCGCCCGCTGGTACGAGGACGCGCACTTCCCGCTCGAGATCGTGCCCGAGCTCGCCAAGCTCGGCCTGCTCGGCATGCACCTGCACGGCTACGGCTGCGCGGGCCGCTCCGCGGTGGAGTACGGCCTGGCCGGGGCCGAGCTCGAGGCCGGCGACTCCGGTCTGCGCACGTTCGTCTCCGTCCAGGGATCCCTCGCCATGTCCGCGATCCACAAGCACGGCTCCGAGGCCCAGAAGCAGGAATGGCTCCCGCAGATGGCCGCGGGCGAGGCGATCGGCTGCTTCGGCCTCACCGAGCCCACCGCCGGCTCCGACCCGGCCTCGATGGCCACCCGCGCCCGACGCGACGGCGACTCCCCCACCGCGGACTGGATCCTCACCGGTGCCAAGCGCTGGATCGGCCTCGCGAACGTGGCCAAGGTCGCCGTCATCTGGGCCCAGACGGGAGAGCCCGGCGACGCCCGCGGTATCCGCGGCTTCGTCGTCCCGACCGCCACGCCCGGCTACACGGCCACCCCGATCGAGCCCAAGCTCTCGATGCGCGCCTCGATCCAGTGCGAGATCGACCTCGACGAGGTCCGCCTCCCCCACGACGCGATCCTGCCGGGCGCCGTCGGCCTCAAGGGCCCCTTCTCGTGCCTGAACGAGGCCCGCTACGGCATCATCTGGGGCGCCATGGGCGCGGCCCGCGACGCCTTCGAGGACGCCCTGGAGTACTCCAAGGAGCGCCTCCAGTTCGGCAAGCCGCTCGCCAGCTATCAGCTCACCCAGGCCAAGCTCGTCGACATGGCCCTTGAGATCAACAAGGGCTTCCTCCTGGCCCTGCACCTGGGCCGCCTCAAGGACGCCGGCAAGCTCCAGCACCACCAGATCTCCGTGGGCAAGCTCAACAACTGCCGCGAGGCCATCGCCATCGCCCGCGAGGCCCGCACCATCCTGGGCGGCAACGGCATCACCCTCGACCACTCCCCTCTCCGCCACGCCAACAACCTCGAGTCCGTGCGCACCTATGAGGGCACCGACGAGGTCCACACCCTCATCCTCGGCCAGCAGCTCACCGGAGAGGCGGCGTTCCGGTGAGCGCGGGTACCGTCACCGAGCACGACGACGCTCTGGTCGCCCCGCTCGGCGGTGTAATCTCAGCCGCCAGCTCTCCCGTCCCGCTGCGTCTCCTCATCGGCGGCGAGTGGCTGATGGGCGACGGCGCGCCGCTCGCCTCGCGCAACCCGGCGCGCCCCGACGAGGTGGTGGCGGAGGGCACCCAGGCCGTCGTGGCCGACGTCAACCGCGCCATGCGTGCTGCCCGCGCCGCAGCCCGCGAGTGGTCCCGGACCCCGATCCACGAGCGGGGCGCCGTCCTGGCCCGCGCGGCCGCGGCCCTCGAGGCGCGCGCGGGGCAGCTCGGGCTAGAGCTGGCGCGCGAGGAGGGCAAGACCCTCGCCGAGGGCACGGGCGAGGTAATGCGCGCGGCGCAGATCCTCCGCTACTACGCCGCCGAGGGCGATCGTTCCGCCGGGGAGCACTTCGCGTCCCCGCGCCGCGGCGAGCGGATCCTCGTGACGCGCAAGCCGCTCGGCGTCGTCGGCATTGTCACGCCGTTCAACTTCCCCATCGCGATCCCGGCGTGGAAGATCGCGCCGGCACTCGTGTACGGAAATGCGGTGGTATGGAAGCCGGCCTCGACCGTCCCGCTGCTCGCGATGCGCCTCGCGGAGGCGCTCGCGGACGCATTGGCAGAGGCCGGGCTGCCCGCCGGAGTGCTCAACCTGATCATCGGACCCGGGGCCCTCGGCACAGAGCTCGTGCGGCATCCGGATCTCGACGGGCTTTCATTCACCGGCTCGACCGGCGTGGGCCGGATGCTCGCGGGCGAGGCGGCCTCGCGCGGCGTCCCGTTCCAAGGCGAGATGGGCGGGAAGAACGCCGCGATCGTGCTCGCCGACGCCGATCTCGACCTCGCCGCCGAGCAGGTCCTCTTCGGGGCCTTCCGCTCGACCGGGCAGAAATGCACCGCGACGTCCCGGCTCATCGTGGTCGAGGAGATCGCGGACGCGTTCCTCGCGAAGCTCGCCGCGCGGCTCGACGCCTGGCGTGTCGGCAATCCGAGCGACCCGGCCGTGCATATGGGTCCGCTCGTCACCGCAGCGGCCGCGGCGGGCGTGCGTGACGCGGTCGCCACGGCCGAGCGCGAGGGCGCACGTGTCGCGTACCGGGGCCAGGCTCCGGAAGCCGCGACGCACGACGGCGGGGCCGCACCTTCCGCGTTCGTCCCGGCGACGATCCTCGAGATCCCGGGCGAGGCAGCGGGAGTCGGCGACGCGGCGTCGTCCACCGACTCCGCCGGCGCCCCCGATACCGCCGCCGCGCCAGCCAACATCGCCTGGCGCGAGGAGCTGTTCGGCCCAGTGCTCGCGGTGCGGCGCGCCGCGTCGACCGAGGAGGCCTTCGCCCTCGCGGAGGACTCCGAGTTCGGCCTGACGGCAGCACTGTTCACCCGCGACATCGCCACTGCGCTCGACGCTGTGGACACGCTCGACGTCGGCATCCTCCACGTCAACTCCGAGTCCGCCGGCGCGGACCCGCACGTCCCGTTCGGCGGCGCGAAGAAGTCGGGCTACGGGCCCAAGGAGCAGGGCGGAGCAGCGAAGGAGTTCTTCACCCACACCACGACGGTGTACCTGCGGGGCTGACGTCCCGACGGGAGGCCGGCACGGCACGTCATCCACATCGGCGCCGTGTGACAGGCCTCCCGTCGCCCTGGCTGAGAGAATCCGAGCGGGGCCACTCGGCCCTCAGCGAAGGAAGCACTGCATCGGGGGGCCCCTATGGAACAAACACCGAAAGTCCGGACAACAGCTCGTTTTCTGCTCTGGCTCCTCTGGCCGCTCGGAGCCCTCATCGTGCTCTTCGTGGTCGGCCAGACCATCGAGAACATCGTCGGGAAAGACACGCGTGAACTCTGGGTCTACCCGATATATCTGGCCATTCTGGCGGCCATGGCAGTCTGCGCGGTCTGGATGGCTGTTCACGTCGTCCAAGCCCTCGGGATGGTACGCAGGCGCGCCGGGTGGCATACGAGGGCTGAGAGACTGCGCATGGATCACGAGGCTGCGCACCGCGGCGGCTTCGAACGAGCTGTGGCACTCAAGGCCTCCCTCGCCGACGGCGGTCAGCCGCTGCGCCTCCAGCCGTGGGACGTAATGCTCGGGGAAGGGGAAGTGCTCCTCATGGACGTCCCCCTCCAGTACTCCCGCTGGTATGGGACCCACGGAGGCTTCACCCAGTCATCGATGTTCGCCGTGGGCCAGCCTTCGTTCGTGGCCGCCGCTCTCATCGGGAACGCCGTGGGGAACACGGTTCGCCGAAACAGGGCGGAGGCTGCAGCGCAGGCCATGTGGCGCGAGCAGCAGACGGTGCGGACTCTTGTCACGGATCGCAGGGTCATGTGCCGAACTGGCGGCCGCTGGCTGAGCTTCCCGTTTGGAGCAGTCAGCGCGAGCTACCCGGACCCACTGGGGGCCACACTCATCCTTGAGTTCCACGACACGGCGCCGCTGCTTCTCCACGGATACGAGGGTGCCTCCGTGTGCGTCTTCGCGACCGCATCGCTCCAGGGCCGCGATGCTCTCCGGAGCCATCCTGCCCTCGCTGCTCTGCCCGAGCCCCAGGTCATGGGAGAGCAGTAGGGAACTCGGCGTGGGGGCCGGTGAACGCGGCTGCTCTCGGGAGTTCGCGCTCAGGATCTAGGCGAGCTTCAGCCCGGCGAGCGCTGCGGGGTCAGCGCCAACCGAGGCGAGCCGCGCCTCGATCGCCTTCAGCGCACGCCCATAGGGCTCGTTCGAGTCCAGGAGCAGCGAGCGGTTGTTCGCCTCGTTGAACACCGCATCGATCTCGAAGGCGAGCTGCGCGGCGTCGTCCAAACCGGGCAGCTCGCCAAGATCCATCGCCGTCTGGACCGCATGGGCGAGATAGGAGTCCCAGTCCCGGAGGGCATCGGCAAGCGCATCGCGCACCGGCCCTGGCTGCGAGTCGAACTCGACCCCCGTGGCCTGGAAGAAGCAGCCACCCACGAACACCCGGCTGCGCGAGTAGTCGAGCCAGAGGCGCACGATGGCGCACAGTCGCCGCAGGCCCTTCGGCTCGTCGCCGGCGGGCATGAGGATGCGCTCCACGAAGATCTCGCGCGCCGCACCGACCGTGGCGACCTGCAACGCCTCCTTCGTCCCGAACAGGGCGCCGACGCCGCTCTTGCTGGCCCCGACGGCCGTCGCCAGCCGCCCGATCGACAGGCCCTCGAGGCCCTCAACCGAGGCCAGGTTGATCGCTTCCGCGAGCACAGCCCGACGCGATTGCTCACCGCGGGCTCGGCGGCCATCCACGTGGACCGTGCCTTCAACCGTCGTCATGGTCGGCCTCCCTGCATTCGCCGCATTCTGCTCTTGAACATCCGCACTTAAAGAGTACGATCGACCGTACAGAAATAAATTAGCACGACCGTCCGTATAGTTATCAACTCGGGAGGGTGTCATGTCCGCTCAAGCCGCCACAGGAACAGCAGCAGGCCCTGCCACCGTCCGCCGACCCGCCACTATCCGGGAAGCTGCGCTCAGGTCGGCCTTGGACGCGATCCGCCTGCTCCCACCGAGGGCCGCGGCCGCAGCGGCACTGCCGTTCTTCATGAGCGTCGGCCCCCGTCGCACAGTCCAAACCGAGGAGGAGCAGACCCACCTCATCTCCGAACGGTCCCGGATACCGGTGCCGGGGCTGCACGGCAAAGGCGGGGAGGCCGTCGCGTACGCGTGGGGCTCGGGCGATCGGCCCGTCCTCCTCGTCCACGGGTGGGGCGGCCGCGCTTCGCAGTTCGCGGCGCTCGTGCAGGAGCTGCGCTACGCCGGTGTGGCGGCAGTCGCCTTTGACGCACCGGCGCACGGCGACGCGCCCGGCCGTGGCACGTACATCCTCGACTTCATCGGAGCCATGGCGGAGCTCGAACGGAGGCACGGCCCGTTCCGCGCCGTCGTCGCCCACTCCTTCGGTTCCCTCGCCGCCCTCGTAGCCATCTCGGAAGGGCTGGTGGCCGATCGCGTCGTCACGGTCTCCGGGATGGGCGACGCCGACCACCTGGTCGCGTCCTTCGCCGCTGCCGCTGGCTTGGGGCCGGCGGCGGCCGCCGCCCTCCGCGAGCGCTTCGCCCGGCGCATCTTCCCGCTCGAGCCCGACGTCTACGGGCGGTTCTCCGCGGTGCAGCGTCCTCTCCCCGCGTCGGTTCCGCTGCTCGTCGTGCACGACGCCGCCGACCGCCGGGTGCCCTTGACCGAGGCCGATCGTCTGGTCGCCGCCAACGCGGGCCACGCCTCGCAGTTCTCGACCCGCGGCCTCGGCCACCAGCGGATTCTGGCCGACGAGCGCGTGCTCGCGGAGATCACACGGTTCGTCGCGGGCTGATCCCAGCGAGTCGAGCTAGTCCCCGCCGAACGCCGCGCGGACCTCGGCCGGATCGACGTCCTCGATCCGCGCCGGGGACCAGTGCGGCGCTCCGTCCTTGTCGACGAGGAGGGCGCGGATGCCCTCGCGCATATCGTGACGCCCGATGAGCGACGCGCCGAGCCGCAGGTCCTGCGCAAGCACATCGATCAGATCCAGGACGGCTGCGCGGCGCAGGGACTCGAGCGTGAGCACAACGGAGAACGGGCAGGCGGCGCGTATCGCCTCCTCGGCCGCCCGCGCCCCCTCCTGCCCGTCGGACGCGAGCTCGTCGAGCCGGTCGAGGATCGTCTGTGGGTCGCCGCCCGCGTAGGCTTCGTCGATCCACTCGCGCTCGGCCGCCAGCGGGGCAGCCATCCGCGGATCCGCGGGATCCAACGCCAGGCCCCGCACGACGTCGTGCGTCACCGAGAAGGCGGACGGGCCGGCGGCGTCGGACTCGGCGAGGCGCGCGGCGAGCGCCGCGATGAGTTCCTCTCCGCGCTCGCCGAGGCGTTCGGACGGCACGAAGTGGTCGGCCCAACCCAAGTACAGGGCATCGGCGCCGGTCGCCGTCGACGACGTGAGCGCGAGGTGGATCCCGACCTCCCCCGGCGCGGCCGCGAGCAGCTTCGCCATGCCGACGTCCGGCGTGAAGCCGATGCGGACCTCCGGCATCGCGACCCTCGTCCGCTCGGTCACGACCCGCACCGAGCCGTGCGCCGAGATCCCGAGGCCGCCGCCCATCGTGATCCCGTCCATGAGAGCCACATATGGCTTCGGGTATTCCGCGATAAGCGCGTTGAGCCGGTACTCATCACCCCAGAACGCGACGGCGTCCTCGTCGTGCCCCGTCCGGAGGGTCCGCACATCGCCGCCCGCACAGAGTCCACGTCCCTCACCGCGCACGACGACGCCCCGGACCTCGGGCGCATCGGCCCACTCCTCGAGGGCGTGCCCCATGTTCAGAACCATGGTGTGGTCGAGGGAGTTGAGGGCGCTCGGCCGGTCGAGGGTGAGGATGCCCAGCGGGCCCCGGACCTCGGTTCGGATGCGCTGGACCAGGCTTCGCGGGCTCATCGCACCGCCTCCCGACCCCGCACCGAGCGCTCCCGGCACGCGCTGGCGAACGCGCCTACGATCGCGGCGAGCTGGGCGGGTTCGGCCGCCCCTTCATCAGCCGCAGTCTGGGCGTCCTCGGGGTGCCACTGGACGGCGACCAGCCACGAGTCCCGATCAGTGGACTCGAGCGCCTCGATCACCCCGTCAGGCGCCGTGGCCGCCACGCGCAGCCCGGCGCCGACGCGAGCGGCCGCCTGATGGTGGCCGGACACGACGGTCGCCGTGTGCCCGAGCATCCCCCACAGCCTCGTGCCCGGTTCGATCGCCACGTCGTGGAGCACCATCGGCCCCTGGGGGTTGGCGTGGTTGCGGTGCGGTCCCCCCGCGCCGAGATCTTCGTGCAGCGTCCCGCCCAGGGCCACGTTGATGAGCTGGAGCCCCCGGCAGATTCCTAAGACCGGGCGGCGCGCGGCGAGGGCGTCGCGCACGAGGCGAGCCTCGGCGTCGTCCGCCGCGCGGTCCACGCCATCAATCGTGGGGTGCGCGGCATCGCCCCCGTACAGCGCGGGGTCCACGTCGCCGCCGCCCATGACCAGCACGCCGTCGAACGTCTCCGCGTCCGGCAGGCCGCCCGCCGCCGCGTCGAGGATGACGGCGTCGCCGCCCGCCGCTTCAAGGCCCGCCACGGCATTGGCGGTCAAGGTGGCGAGTTCCTCGTGGAACCATGGCTCGTGCGACGCCGCGGTGGCCGCCCACGTGACCGCGATTCGCGGAGCGCGCTGGCTGTCCGCGGTCATGCCCGGTCGCCCGGATACAACGGGTTGTGGCCTGCGGCGATGCGCTCTCCCGCGGGCGGCGGCCCTGGCGGAGAGCCGTCGCCGAAGGGGCGGCCACCCAGAGCCTCACGGCCGTGCGGGGTCAGCCAGTTCGCCAGATCCGGGCCGGCGGGAACGATCTTCGTCGGGTTGATGTCCTCATGGACGATGTAGTAGTGCTGCTTGATCTGTACGAAGTCGATCGTGTCGCCGAAGCCCGGCGTCTGGAACAGGTCGCGAGCATAGGCCCACAGGGCCGGCATCTCGGTCAGCCTGTTGCGGTTGCACTTGAAGTGGCCGTGGTAGACCGGGTCGAAGCGCGCAAGCGTCGTGAAGAGGCGCACGTCCGCCTCGGTGATCGTGTCCCCGACGAGGTAGCGCTGACCCATGAGTCGGTCCTCGAGCCAGTCCATCGCGTCCCAGAGTCGGGCGTAGGCGCGGTCATAGGAGGCCTGGGACCCCGCGAAGCCACAGCGGTAGACGCCATTGTTGACCTCCGTGAAGACGCGCGCGTTGACCTCATCGATCTCTTCGCGGAGAGCATCCGGGTAGAGGTCCGGCGCACCGTCCCGGTGGAACGCGGACCACTCGCTCGAGAAGTCGAGGGTGATCTGCGGGTAGTTGTTGGTCACGACGGCGCGGCTGGCCTCATCAACGATGGCGGGCACGGTGATGCCGCGCGGGTAGTCGGGGAAACGGCGGAAGTAGGCCTCCTGGAGGCGCTCGATGCCGAGCACGGGGTCGCGGCCGTCCGGGTCGAGGTCGAATGTCCAGGAGCGGACGTCGTGGGTAGGGCCAGGGAGGCCCAGCGAGATGGCGTCCTCCAGACCCAGGAGCCTTCGGACGATGACGGTCCGGTTGGCCCACGGGCAGGCACGCGCCGCGACGAGGCGGTAGCGGCCGGCTTCGACGGGCCAGGCCAATGCGCCGTCGGGCGCGGGGCTGCCCGGAGGAAAGGTCCCGTCGCGGGTGATCCGGTCCTCGATGTAGTTCGTGTCCCGCGTGAACTCCTCGCCCGAATGCACGTAGGCACCCTTGGTGCTGAACTCGCTGCGGGTCTGGGGCTGCTCCGTCGCCATGCGGTCAGCCTAACGCCATGGGCTGACAGTCTTCGCGACCGCGGGAAGCGGTCGGCTCAGAGGAGGGCCGCAATGAGAGCTTTCGCAACCCAGTCGCGATAGCGGTCGAGGTCCCAACCGCGCTTGACAACGAGCAGCTCAAACAGCTCCGGCGAGTTATAGGCCCAGAGGACGTCGCGGGCGTCCTCGGCGATGACCCCGTCGGCGAGGCAGCCCGCCTCGGCCAGGTGCTGCGCGAGCCGCCGCATTCCGGCGAGGCGCTGGGATTGGAGCCTGTTCCACAGCTCCCGCACGGCGGGATCGGCCTCGGCGGCCGATTTCACCATGAGGTGGAGGCGGCCGGATCTCCCAAGCGTCTCGGCGAGGCCGCGCGTGTACAGATCGATCTTGGCCGCCGGGTCCGGCTCCGCGAAGATCCGCTGCGCACGCTCGCGCTGAGGCACCGGCGTCTCGTCGAAGTCTCCGGCCATGGCGACGTCGATCACGGTCTTCACCAGGGCTGCCTTGTCGCCGAACGCCTTGTATACCGTATGCGGGGACACCCCCGCGGCCTCCGCCACTCCCGCCACGGACGTCCCCGTGTAGCCGTTGGCGAACAGTTCCCCACGGGCCGCATTGATGATGTCGCGCCGCGTCTGCTCGGCCTGCTCGCGGCGCCGGCTGCTGTTGTAGTCTCGTCGCCCCTTGACTTCGACCATATTCGATCCAATCATTTATATTAAATAGAGAGATATGGAACGAGGATAGTCGCGATGACACGGTTCCTGGTAGCAGTCACCCCCGTGACGGGCCACATGCTTCCTACATCGGTGCTGGTCGCCGAGCTCGTCCGCCGCGGGCACGACGTCGCGTGGTACACGGGGGCGGCCTTCCGCACCTTGGTCGAGGGCTCCGGCGCCCAGTGGTTCCCCCTTCGGAGCGGCCCGGACTGGAGCGTGACCAAGCCGTACGACGTCGTGCCTGAACTGCGCACCACGCGCGGCGTCGCCCAAGTCCGCACGGCGTTCTCGAAGCTCTTCATCGACGGCGCTCCGCCGGCCCTCGCCGACCTAGGGGAGATCCACGCGGGCTTCCGCGCCGAGGTGGTCCTCGGCAATGCGCTCTCGTTCGCGGCGCGCTGGTTCAGCGAGCTGCACGGCGTGCCCCACGCGAACATCGGCACAACGGTGTTGGGCATCTACAGCAGAGACACCGCGCCAATGGGCCTGGGGCTCCCGCCGTTGCCGGGCCCGATCGGCCGGGCCCGCAACGCCGTGCTCACCGCTGCGCACCGCCGGATCATCTTCGGTCCCGTGAGCCGGCACCTCGACGACGTCCGGTCGTCGGTGGGGCTGCCGCGACAGGGACGCGACATGGTGGACACCTTCGCCACCCCCTACCTGTACCTCCAGGACACGGCTGAGTCGTTCGAGTATCCCCGCTCAGACCTGCCTCCACAGGTCCATTTCATCGGCCCCCTCCTGACCGCGGATCGGACGCTGCCCAAACGGCCGCAATGGTGGGACGAGGCAACGTCGGGCAGGCCGGTGGTGCTCGTGACCCAAGGAACCGTGACTAATGTCGATGACCATCTCATCGGTGCCACGGTCGAGGCCCTCGCAGGGAAGGACCCGCTCGTGATCGTTGCAGGAGCGGACGCTTCGCTCCCGCTGCCCGACCCGCTCCCCTCGAATGTGCGTATCGAAGGCTACGTCCCGATGGCGGCACTGATGCCCCACGTGACCGCTTATGTCACCAACGGCGGCTATGGCGGCGTGCAGCGGGCGCTGGCCCAAGGCGTGCCGATCGTGGTCGCCGCCGGCTCCGAGGACAAGCCTGAAGTGGCCGCGCGCGTTGCGTGGTCCGGGGCTGGCATCCGTCTTCCCCAGCGTCCTTCCGCCGCAGAAATGCGCCGGGCCCTCGAGGCCCTTGACACCGATCCCCACTACCGAGCCAACGGCCGGCGCATCGCCGACGACATGGCCTCCCATCGTCCCGCCGAGGAGGGTGCGGACCTCCTCGAGCAGCTCGGCCGGACGCAAAGCCCGGTCATCCGGGGCGCCTGGGATGGCTCAAGCCAGCCGAACTGATCTGCGTTATGACGCGTCTGAACACGCGATGCGGATGTCGCACCGTGGGAAGCGGTCAGATGGCGCACGACGTGAGGCAGATCAGAAGGGCGGCGGTTTGGGCTCACCGGGGGTGGTGACGTGGGTGCGGCCCAGGGGAGACGTCCACGTGATCGTGCCGCCGTGCGAACCCTGTTCCGCGTTCCACACACCAATCGTCTTGAGTCGATGGTGTTCGGGGCACAAGAGTGCGAGATTGGTCAGCTCTGTGCTGCCGCCCCGTGCCCATTCGAGGGTGTGGTCCACTTCGGTGTGCGCGGAGGGGCGATCGCACGCCGGGAAACGGCAGTTCGCATCCCGAAGCACGATTTGTCTTCGGAGCACGGGCGGCGGGGTATATCGGCTTCGCCCGAGGGCCAGAGGCTCGCCCGTGTCCGGGTCGGCGAGCATGCGCAGCCACGTGCTGGCTCGGGCGGCGAGGCGTCGAGCCGCCGCCGCGGAGATGAGCCCATAGCCGAGGATCTCGCCGGGCTCGCGGTCGAACGCGACCTCCCACGCCTCCTCAGCACGGGCCGCGCGTGATGCTCCGTCAGGATCGGCCTCGCGTGATGCCTCTTCAACACCGGCCCCGCGTGGTCCCTCCTCAACACCGGCCTCGGGCGGCTGACGCCGGCGGACCACCGGCACCACGGTGGCCAATGGAACGGTGACCACGAGCTCGGTGCGCACTCCTCCTCGCGGGGACGGCGCACCTCCACCCGCATCGGGACCGGTGAGGGCGAGGAGAAGGGCGGTGAAGGCGTCGAGACGGGCCTGCGTGACCGTGCGGGGGTCGTCGGCGGGCTGGTTGCGCGCAATCGCCTGAAGACGGGTGTCGATCGCCGCCCCATCTTCCAGCGGAAGCCAGGCGGAGAGATGGCACATGCCGTCGTCAGCGGGCTCGATGTCGACCCGACGATGATCACGCGCAATGCGTGCCCGTTCCTCGAACGTCTCGGACGAGTACTTCTGAGCCAGCCGGCGTACGGCACACTGAAGGGCAGGCAGTGAAGGGAGCGGCCCGTCCTCGCCGCCAGCCACCGCAAGTGCCACCGCGCGCGTCATGAATTCCAAGGTTGCGGACACCGGAACAGCCACGGCCGCCCGCAGGATGGTCTGAGCGCGAGGACGATCCAGCTCGCCATCGTCCATCGCGGCGAGGAGCGGTGCGGCGTAGGTCTCGGTCAGGGCCAGACACTCGGCCACGAGCGCTCTCGCGGCCCGCGGAGGCAGGGACAGCTCGGCGGCGACCTCCGCCGCGGCCAGTGACGGAGCTTGGACGCGCTCGTGGGGATCCTCGGACTCTGCGCCCAGCAGGATGGCGATCCGACGGACGTCCCGGGCCCGATCAGCGTGAATCTGGGCCTCGGTGGCCTGATGCCGGGACAGCCCGCCCACGAGCATCTCGACCCGCCGGACGCGCAGTTCGGCCCGGAGCGCGGCCGGAGGGAGCTCCTCGGCCAGCGCGGGATCGACCGCCGCCGGGTCGAGGCTCTCGGGACCGAACCCGGTCACGTCGCGTCCGTTGGCATCAACAACCGTGTAGAGCGCCCCGGCCTCCTCGAGATCCGCCACATCGAAGCCCTCGGAGCCGCGCTCCTCGAGCCCGGCGGCCGTCCGCGCCGCGGGAATCCGCGCCTCAGAAGTCTGCGCCTCCGCCTCCGCGGCCCACTCATCGAAGTCCGCGCGCCCCGGATCTGCCGCCGGATCGTCGAGGTATGAAGGCCACGGGTACGCGCTCGCCCATGAATCCTCGGGAACGGGCCCGAGCGCGGGTGCGCCGACATTGCGCGGCGACCACCCGCCGTCGTGCGCCGAACCCGTGAACCTGTCCATGACTCGATCCCACCACTGGGGTCCGACATTTCTCAGCGCCCCGCCCATCCCTGAACGAACCCGATCCGGGCGGTCCCACCCAGCGGAAGCCGTCCGCAGTGCGTCGATCAGAGCGCCCTGATCAGAGAGCGGTGAGACCCAGTTTCACGGACAGGGCCCCGCCCGCTAGCGTGGGACGTGGACCACAGGAATCAACGGCGAGGACCTGACCATGAATGCCAGCACCCCTGACCTGGGCACCTACGAAACCCTCGAACTCGATCTCACGGACCATGTCCTGACGCTCACGGTGAACCGCCCCAAGGCACTCAACGCGCTGTCCCAGCAGGTCGTGGCGGACCTATGGAAGGCGCTCACTGCGATTCAGGATTCCTGCACGCACGACGCCGGGTGGCCGGTTCGCGGCGTGATCGTCACCGGCGCTGGGGGCAAGGCCTTCGTTGCAGGCGCGGACATCCGTGAAATGTCAGCGATGGATCCTGACACCGCCTCCGAATACGGCCGGTCGATGCACGCCGTCACCCTCCTCCTCGAGAAGGTCCCGGTCCCTGTCATCGCTGCGGTTGACGGCTTCGCGCTTGGCGGCGGCTGCGAGCTGGCTCTCGCGTGCGACTTCATCTACGCTTCCGAAGCCGCCCGGTTCGGCCAGCCCGAGGTCAATCTGGGCCTCGTGCCGGGCTTCGGCGGATCGGTCCGTCTCCCCCAGCGCGTGGGACTCGGTCCCGCCCGGGAGCTCATCTACACGGGACGCCAGGTCGACGCCGCCGAGGCGCTGCGCCTCGGGCTCGTGAACCGCGTCCTTCCCACGCGGGACGAGCTCTTCGAGGCGGCGCGCGCCACGCTCGCCGAGGTCATCGGGAAGGCCCCGCTCGCCGTCGGACTCTCGAAGCAGTCGATCGCCGGGGCCGTGGGCCGCCGCACCAGCAAGGGACTCGAGGTCGAAGCCGAGGCGTTCCGCGAGGCCTTCACGACCGCCGACATGCGGGAGGGCACCGCGGCGTTCCTCGAGAAGAGGAAGGCCGTCTTCATCGGAAGGTAGGCGCCCCGGAGGTGGGGGCGCGGGGGGCTCTGGCTCAGGCCGCGGCTCGCCGTCACAGACGCTCCGGATGGCCGTGGACCCGCCGGATGCAACCCCTCACACCCGACCGCAAGCCCAGCGGGCAGCGGTTGACGATTCAAGCACCCATTGCCGACAACAAGCCCCCCCACAGCAAATCGAAAGGGTGCGGCAGCAGAGTTGTAGGCATGACGGCGACACTTCCCACCCCCCAGCCACCCACCCAGGCGCTTCCCCTAGCGACCGGACGCGCGGCTCTGGGCCGTGAGCTCAGGGCGCGGGGCCGGCGTCGTCTGCTCGGTGCCGATCTGCTCTCGGTCGCGGCGTGGGGCTCGGCGGCAGCTGCCGTCGCGCTCTACCTTGCGGACGGCGCGGCCGGGCAGTTCGGCACCGTGCCCCAGGCACTCACGGCGATCGGAATCATCGCCGGACTCATCGGCACCGACCTGGTGCTCGTGATGATGCTCCTCGCGGCGCGCCTCCCGTGGATCGACCGGGCCATCGGGCACGACCACGCGATGTCGGTCCACGGAAAGCTCGGCAAGCCCTCCCTGTACCTCATCCTGGCCCACATGGTGTTCCTGCTCCTCGGCTACGGCGCCTCCGAGGGCCTCAACCCGATCGCCGAGGCCGTGTCCCTGTGGAACCTCGTTCCGGACATGTGGCTCGCGTTCGTCTCCATAGCACTGTTCATCGCAGTGGTCGTGACCTCGCTCGTCGCTGTGCGGCGCAAGATGCCGTACGAGTTCTGGCACGCCATCCACCTCCTCACCTACGCCGCGGTCCTGACCGGCCTCCCCCACCAGTTCAGCGTGGGCGGGCTGTTCGCCGAGGGCCATTGGCAGCGGCTCTACTGGGAGCTCTTCTACTGGACAGTGGTCGTGGCCCTCGTCGGGTTCCGCGTCGTGGCACCGCTGGTCCGCACGTGGAGGCACCAGCTCACGGTGACCCGCGTGATCGAGGAAGCCCCCGGCGTCGTGAGCATCGAGATGACGGGCCTGCGCCTGGCCGAGCTTACGGGCGAGGGCGGAAGGTTCTTCATCTGGCGCTTCCTCGCCCCGGGCGTGTGGTGGCACGCGCACCCGTTCAGCCTCTCCGCAGAACCGAGCGGCCGCGGCGCTCCCTACGGCATCCGGATCACGGTCCGCGACCTCGGCCGCGGCACGGCGGCACTCCTGCGGATCCGGCCGGGAACCAAGGTCGCTCTCGCAGGCCCCTACGGCAACTTCGCCCACTCGTCCCGCACCCGGCCCGGCCTCGTGATGGTCGGCTCGGGCATCGGCATCACCCCGATCCGCGCGCTCCTCGAGCGGGCCGAGTTCGCCCCCGGTGACGCGACCGTGATCCTGCGCGGCGGCGACCCGAGCCGGCTCTACCTCCGCGACGAGATCGCCGCCCTCTGCCGGGCGCGCGGGGCCGTGCTCTACGAGCTCGTGGGGCACCGCGCCCGCGGCAAGTCATGGCTCCCCCGCCACCAGTCGGGCCTGCACCTGACTGACTATCTCCCCGAAGGCGCACCCCCACTCACTGATTCCGACATCTACGTCTGCGGGCCCCGCGACTGGTCCGACGCCGTCCTCGCGGACGCGAAGGCCTCCGGCGCCGCAGATGCCCAGCTCCATCGCGAAAGGTTCGACTGGTGAGAACACGAGCAGCAATCTCAGCCTCCCTCGCCTCCCTCGGCATCCTCGCCGTCGGCTGGCAGGCCGGAGCCCAGGCCCTCGAAGCGCAGGCAACCGCCGGCGGGGCCGCAGGGACGACAGGCACGACGGGAACCACCGGAAGCACGACGGCGTCCGGCACCTCGGGCGCGTCCGGCACCTCGGGCTCCGCCTCTTCGGGGACCTCGTCCGGCACGAGCGCGAGCCAGACGACCGGCTCTCAGGCCAAGGCCCAGACGACGTATGCCGGGAAGGCCGTCTCGACCAGGTTCGGAAATGTCCAGGTGCAGATCACCGTCCAGAGCGGCAAGATTACCGAGGTCACGGCCCTCCACCTCACCGACGCGGAGATGAGGTCGCAGATGATCAGCGCCACGGCCGCTCCGATCCTGCGCTCCGAGGTGCTGCAGGCACAGTCGGCAAACGTCCAGACCGTCAGCGGGGCAACCATCACCTCCGATGCCTACCTGACCTCCCTCCAGGCGGCCCTCGATGCAGCCCATCTCTGATCCCACGCCCGTGCAGGCTCCCGGCGAGCCGTCCCTCCCCGGTTCCGGAGAGCCCGCCCTGCAGGCCAGGACGTTCGTGTGCATGGGGACGGTCGTGAGCCTCACGATCCCCGTGGGGGCCGGTGCAGCGGATGCAGGCTCGGCTGTTCGTCCTGTGCTGTCAGGCGACACCGACACGGGTTCTAAGGCTTCTACCGCCGGCTCTGCCGCCGCGCGCGACGCGCAGGCCGTCGTCGACCGGCTCGAAGCGGCCACAGCCGTCGTCGAGGACCAGTTCGCCGGCCTCGACGCGCAGTTCAGCCTCTACAAGCCCACCTCAGAGGCGAGCCGGATCGCGCGCGGTGAGCTCTCGCTCATGGAAGCGAGTCCGCTCATGCGGGACCTGTATGCGGACGCCATCCGCTGGCGGCGGCGCACCGATGGTGCGTTCACGCCCGAGCGGCCGGACGGGCTCCTGGACCTCAGCGGACTCGTCAAGGGCTATGCGATCGCCGAGGCGGGGCGGTCCCTCGCGGCCCTCGGCCTCACGGACTGGTGCCTCAACGCGGGTGGGGACGTGCTCGTGTCCGGCTCGCCGACACCTCGACCGCCGATCTCCCGGGACGGCGGGCCACGCGGGGGCGCTGGGGCCTCCGCGTGGCTCGCGGGAATCGTGGACCCAGGGGATAGGCGCACACTCCTGGGCGCCTACCCGCTGGGTGGAACGGGGGCGGCCCCGGACTCGGTCATGGACGCGGTCATGGGCGCGGCCCCAGGCATGGGAACCAGCCCCGCGGTGTCCGGCCGCGCGCTGTCCGGCCGCGCGCTGTCCGGCCGCGCGCTGTCCGGCCGCGCAGTGTCCGGCCGCGCGCCGCGGCTGGCCCTCGCGACATCTGGCTCGGCCGAGCGCGGCGACCACATCTGGACGGTCGGCATCCGCCGCGCTGGAGGCGGCGCCCAGCGCCCGGACTTCGTCCAGGTGAGCGTCGCGGCGTCGGACGTCGTCACGGCCGATGTCCTGGCCACCGCCATCGTGGCCGGCGGCCGCGCGACCCTCGATACCGTCACCGCCCGCTGGGACGTGGACGTGCTCGTCGTCACGCACGACGGCGCGCTGCTCGCCACGCCTGGATTCCGCGCCCCGAGCGCGGCGTAGGGCGTGTCGGTGCAACGCGCCGGCTGAGGCGCCGGCCTGACTGCCGACCGTGACCAGAAAGGCCCGGGGTTCGGGCGGGTCAGTGCCAGTCGCTGATCTGCTGATCGTCCGGGTCGGGCGAACCGGCACCGGACTCGAGCAGCTGTTTGAGGCTGAGCAGATAGGTGGCCCACTTGGTACTGCAGTGGTGCATGAACTCGACCGGCTCTGCCCAGCCCTCGTGGGCGAACAGCACGATCGTGTAGTCGCCGGCCTGGCTGAGGTCCCAGCTCACATGGGTGCCGATCCATTCCGCCGGGCCGTCCACGACCTCCCAGAGGACCTTCTTCCCGGGCACCGACTCGATGACCTTCATGTCGAAGCCACCGGGGACGAAGCGGAAGGCGATCACGCCGCCCACGTCCGTTTTTCCCGTCGTGTTGCGGGCCCACCAGCCGGAGAGCCCCTCGATCGTTGTGAGCGCCGCGTAGACGTCGTCCGGCGACGACTTGGCAACTCCGATGCGATGCAGGATGTCGACCATTTCCGTGTCCTTCTTCTCTGCGTGGGGCCCTCTCTTGGTCGTGGGTCCCTTGGTGGCTATCCCCGCGCCTCGAGGATGTCCTTGATCCGCGCGAGGTCTTTGACATTGGCGCGCCGCATCATCGCCTCCATGAGCGGAGCCGTGAGGGCCGCGAAGCCGCGCGGCGCGCCGTCGTTGCGGAGCGTCATGACCGTGCTTCCGGAGTGGTCAACGGCCCACGTGTAGGTGGTGCGCATCGGGAACGGCCCCTGCGCGGTCGCCATGACGAGTCGTTCACCGGGCACGAACTCCTCGACGCGGTACGTGTACGCGAGGTCGCGGCCCATGAACCGGGCGCGGAAGTCGATCTCGCTTCCGACCGCCAGTGGTTTCGGTGTACGCCATACTGCGGAGCGGATGTTCGCGTACCACTCGGGCGCATTGTCCGGATCCGCGGCGTAGGCGGCGACGACGGCGCACGGCCGCGCGATCGTCGTCGCGACCTCGACATCGACCCGGCGGCCAGCGAGACGTTCAGCCACGGGAGGCCACCCGCCCGGTGAAGGCAACGAGGCGGTCGAGTGCGTGAGCGGACTCGTCGACGAGCTTGGCCCCGGCAAACGAGCCACTCGCCCGGACCTGGTCCGTGATGGTTTCCTCGGCGAGCCCGAGGACGTATTGGGACAGCTCGGCGGAGACCTCGAGGTCTCGCCCGAGCGCCGACGCGTAGTCCCACGCGTGCACGAGCAGCTCGATGTTGAGGATGTTGGCCACGCTCGTCGCGGGCATCACGGCGAAGCCCATGTCAACCGTGCCGTCAAGGCCGCGGTGCGCGAGCGCCTCGAGCGTCGGCTGGATGACGACGGCGAGGCGCGCCTCGGCGTCGAACGTCACCGACGAGGACGGGAATTCAGCAGGGAACTGGGCGCCTATGGCCGTACCGATGCTCACGATGCTCCCGTGCAGGTGGTCGGTGAGGGCAGCGACGTTGAAGTCCTCGCACGGCGTGGGGCGCGCGGCGGCGTCGGGCGTCACGGCGGCGAGTACCCGGTCGAGGACGGCGAACGATGCGTCCGCGCCCGCGATCTGGTCGAAGTGCTCGGGCTGGACCCACACGTCGAGGCCTGCATCGCCCGTCCCTGCAAGTGCCGCAAGACGGCCGAGGTAATGCGTCCACCCCTGGGCGTGATCCTCCTCCTGCGCTGGGCTCAAACCAGCGTGGACGAGGGTGAGGTTCGTGCCGCCCTCGGCAGGCTCGAGCGTGATGGTGAGGTCCGAGGACCCGGGCGGCACCTCTCCGTGGCCCTCCCAGCCGAAGGCGAAGGCGATCCGGCGCCCGGGCTCGACCTCGGTGACGGTGCCTGCGGCGTAGGCGCCGGGGACAACGGTCCAGCGGAAGTCCCCGCCTGCGCGCAGGTCGATGCGGGAGGTGATGGTCATCCAGCGGCGCAGGCGCTCGGGCTGGGTAACGAGGCCGAACGCCTCGTCCGGAGTGACGGGCAGGAACACGGTCTGTGCGAATGTCATGACGGTCCTTCGGATGGGGTCTGGCCTTCGGATAGGTTCTGGCCTTCGGATGGGGTCTGGCCTTCTGATGCGGTTTGGCCTGTAGGCCCTGGAGCCGGACCGGACGCCGCGAGGGCGTGCGCGTCTGCGACCAGGAGGTTGAGCTCGTTCGTCCAGAACACGGCTACCTGCTCGTGCAGGCGGGCCATGCCCTTGGCCGATAGCCGATAGAGCCGGTTGCGGCCCTCCTTGCGGACCTCGACGAGGCCCACCTCCGCGAGGAGGAGGAGGTGCTGGGAGATGGCGGATCGCGTCGCCGCAAAGCGATCAGACAGCGGCGTGACCGCGGACTCCCCTGCCGCGAGCAGCTGGAGGATGCGGCGGCGCGTAGGCTCCGCAGCGACTTCCAGGAGATCGGGCATGAATATACGTTAGCCATCACTAACGTATTAAGTCAACGGGTCGGAGGGACATGCCTTCGGTCCAGTGCCTGGAATGAGCTCTACAGGCGGGTGAGGATGGGGTACTTCGGGCTCAGGCCGTCGCCCGAGGAGCGGCCCGTGAGCCGGCGCATGACCCAGGGCCCCGCGAACTCGCGGACCCACACGGCATTGGCCCTCAGCTGCTCAACACGGCTGAGGACGGGCAGCTCCGGCATCTCTGGGACGTCGGCGAGGCCCTCGTGCTCGAGGACGCTGAGTACCCGGTTGGCCATCGTCGCGTGGCCGAGGGAGGACATGTGCATGCGGTCGGTGTCTCACATGCGCCAGTCCTGGAATTCATGGAACCGCCAGTAGTCAACCAGCGCTGCGCCGTGGCGCTCGGCGATCCAGCGGACCTGCTCGTTGTAGATCGCGGTCCGTCCGCGCATGGCTCCGAAGACCTTCGAGGAGCCTGCGTCGAACCCAGTGAAGAGGAGCACGCGGACCCCCGCCCCGACGAGCCGGGCGACCGCCGCGTCGTAGTCCTCCAGCAGCGCGTCGATGTCTACCTTGTGCCGCAGGATGTCGTTCCCGCCCGCATAGAGCGTCACAAGCGTGGGCCGCAGCGCGAGCGCCGGCTCGATCTGCTCGGCCAGGATCGCGCGGATCTTGCGTCCGCGGATCGCCAGGTTCGCGTAGCCGGTTGCAGGGTCCGCAGCCTGGAGCTGCTCCGCAACCCGGTCGGCCCAGCCCCGCACGCCGTTCGGGCGGGACGCGTCCGGATCGCCCACGCCCTCGGTGAACGAGTCGCCCAGAGCCACGAAGCGAGTGGTGAAGTCGACGCTCACGGTGTGGCCTCGCCGTCGTGCGTCTCGGCTTCGGCAGCGGGCGCTGTCGTCCCGGCGGGCGCTGTCGTCCCAGATGTCAGCTCGGCGGCCCCAGCCGGCGCCGCCCTCCCGGCTGGCTCTGTCGCCCCAGCCTGCGCAGCCTTGGGACGCTCGCCCTCGATCCGGACCTGGTCCCGGAAGATCCAGTGGTCCGCCTGCAGCTTGCCAACAATCTTCTCCGCGATCTCGGCCAACCGGGCCACGTCCTGCGGGTCGAGGGGGTCGAGGACGATCTGCCGCACCCGCTCCACGTGGTCGGGGGCGAGGTCCACGATGGTTTCCCACCCGGCGTCGGTCAGATGGGCGGTGGTGACGCGGGCGTCGTCGGGCGAGGGGCGGCGGTCGATCCAGCCGCGTGCCTGGAGCTTGGTCACAACGTGCGAAAGCCGCGACAGCGACGACGAGGTGCGCGATGCCAGCTCCTTCATCGGGAGCAGACGCCCTTCGGCCTCGGAGAGCATCGCGAGGACGTTGTAGTCGAACAGGGAGAGCTTGTTCAGCTGGGTCAAGTGGGCATCCAGTGCAGCAGGCAGGAGGGTGCTCACGCTCAACAGGGCCAGCCAGGCCCGGCGTTCTTCGGCGGTCAGCCAACGGGGTTCCGTCACGGATACCAAGCATAGGCTGTGAACATCCTGAACCGGCTGCGCGGACCGTTCCGCGCGGGCTGCCGCGGGCCCTAGCCTGACGTCGCAGGCTCCACCGACCCCAGCGCGAAGGAACAGCCATGGCTCCAGGACTCGCCGGCATCGACCACATCGTGGTCCTCATGCTCGAGAACAGATCGTTCGACCACATGCTCGGCTACCTCTACCACGGCTCGGGAAACGTCTCGCCGAGCGGGGCGCCGTTCGAGGGGCTCACGGGCACCGAGAGCTGCCCTGGCACAGACGGCAAGCCCGTGCCCGTCTACCCCATCGCCCCGACCACCCCGGACGCGTACTTCATGCCCGGCGCGGACCCGGGCGAAGGGTTCGCGAAGGCCAACAGCCAGCTCTTCGGGACCACGCAGCCGGCCCCCGGTGCCGCCCCCACGATGACCGGATTCGTCACCGACTACGCCCAGGCCATCAAGGACAACCAGGCGAAGAAGTGGTACGTGGTCCCGGGAACGGCGCCGAACTGGATCATGGGCTGCTACGCGCCGGACACCCTGCCGGTGCTGAGCGGGCTCGCGCGCGGATTCGCCGTGTGCGACCACTGGTTCAGCTCCGTGCCTACCGAGACCATGCCGAACCGCGCCTTCACCTGTGCCGGGACGAGCCAGGGCCACATGGACGACGTCACCAAGTCCTACACCGTCCCCAGCATCTTCGGGCTCCTCGGCCAGCACGGCATCCCGTGGAAGATCTACGGATACAGCAAGCCGCCGCTCACGCGCCTCAACTTCCCCGACACCCAGAAGGCCCCGGCAGCGAACATCGGCCTATTCAAGGACTTCCAGGCCGACGCTGCGGCGGGGACGCTCCCGGGTTTCGCCTTCGTGGAACCCAGCTGGAGCTCGACTGGCAACAGCCAGCACCCCAACTACAGCATGGCCGCAGGCGAGCAGCTCATCCTCGACACCTACCATGCGCTCCGCTCGGGGCCCGGCTGGGCCAAGACGCTCCTCATCGTCACCTACGACGAGCACGGCGGCTGCTATGACCACGTCCCGCCGCCCTCGGGTGCCACGCCACCGGACAGCTCCCCAGGCGAGTTCGGCTTCGACTTCACCCGTTTTGGCCCACGTGTGCCCACCGTCCTCGTGAGCCCCCTCATCCCCGCCGGCACGGTGTTCCGCGTAGCACCGGGGACCACGCCCCTCGATCACACGAGCATCCTCGCCACGGTCGAGCACCGGTTCGGCCTCACGCCGCTCACCCGCCGGGACGCGGCTGCGCCCGACGTCGGCGCCGCCCTCACGCTGTCTGCCCCCCGCACGGACGACCCCCTCGCCGGCGTCTCCGCACCCACGCAGCCGGCCCTCCCCGCCGCGCTCGTCGCGACGCCGTCCCACCTCGCCGATGTCCGCGACGAGCTCATGGCGAAGTTCACGCCCGCCGGCTGAGAAGGCGCCTGAGGGCCCGGGGGGTCACTGACAGGCGAGGCGCGGAGCGGGGTCACCGACGGGCGAGGCGCGGAGCGGACGACGGCGGGCACGCGCCGTCGTCCGCGCGCCTCCCTTCTGCTACGGCGCGGCGTAGAATCGAAGCGGCCGACGGTTCTGCGCAACCGGCCGCCGATAGGCGCGGAAGCCAGCTGGGGGGCCAGCTCCGCATCAGCCTTTGCTGGGGAGGCGCTCCAAGACCCTGCGTCCCAAGAAGCTCCACCATGCGTATCCGCAGATTCCTGTCCATCCTCGCCGTCACCCTCCTCGCCGTTTTCGCGATCGGCGCGCCCGCTCAGGCCGCCTCTGGCGGCGGCGGCAATCCGCACTTCATCTACGTCAACGCCCAGCTCGTCGGCAGTGACCTCCAGGTGAACTTCAAAGAAGCCGGCGTCGGAGCCGGGGCCACCGTGGACGTCACGACCACGGCGACGTTCTCGTTCGTCCTCGGCTGCATCAACGGCGGCTCCAACCATCCGAAGGCCTCCAACAAGACCGCTTTCTCGAACACGGTGTCCAAGTCCGAGCCCTTCACCGCCTCCGCGGGCGGCAACGTGATCGCGAGCGAAACGCTCAACGCGCCGTCGATGGGTACCATCCTTTCGAATCTGATCTGCCCGCCCGGACAGACCACAACGCTCCTGAGCGCCGCCTGGACCAACCTCAGCGTGACGGACACGACGAATGGCATCACAGTCAACGTTCCCGGCACGTGGACCGTGTTCTAGGAACCTCTTCTAGGACCGTCCCACACCAGAACCGCGATGCGGAGGGCCGTCCCTGTTTCAGGGAGGGCCCTCCCGTCGATCCCGGCACCATCCAGGCACGGAGGGACGCAGAATCCGATGCCGCGGGAATACGATCGTGATGGTTGAATGTTCAAGTGACTATGGACTTCGGCATCTTCACGTTCGGCGAGCTCACTCGCGGAGCCTCAGGCACCTCCCGCTCGGCCGCCCAGCGCATCGACGAGACCATCCGGCTCGCTAAGGCCGCGGACCAGGCGGGGCTCGACATCATTGGCCTCGGCGAGCACCACCGCCACGACTTCGCGTTCTCCGCGCCGGAGATCGTTTTAGCCGCAATAGCACGCGAGACCGAGCGGATCCGGCTCACCACAGCGGTCACCGTCCTCTCGACCCAGGACCCGGCCCGCGTCTTCGAGCAGTTCGCAACCCTGGACATCATCTCCGGCGGCCGCGCCGAGATCATCGCCGGGCGCGGCGTCTTCCCCGAGTCCTTCCCGCTCTTCGGCTACGACCCCGCGAACTACGACGCCCTGTTCGAGGACAAGTTCGAGCTCCTCCTGCAGATGCGGGAGCAGGCCGACGTCACGTGGCCGACACCCGGATCCGCGAATGGCAGGCAGCGCGCCCATCACGCCCTGCAGGACGCCGCGATCGCGCCGCGGCCCGTCCAGGACCGGCTCCCGATCTGGCGCGGCGTGGGCGGCACGCCGTCGAGCTTCGTCCGCGCTGGGCAGGCCGGGGTCCCGCTCTTCCTCGCGCTCCTGTCGGGACCCCAGCACTTCGCGCGGCACGTCGAGCTCTATCGGGCAGCCGCCGCCCAAGCCGGCCACGCGGCGTCGTCCCTCAGAGTCGGAACCGGCAGCCACCTGTATGTGGCGCGGACGTCGCAGGAGGCCCGCGATACGTTCTACCCGCACTACGCGGCGTACATCGAGCAGAACATGCCGCGCCCCGCCGATGGATTCCCGCGCGAGCAGTTCGATGCGTGGGCGGGTCCGGGCGGCGGACTCCTCGTGGGCAGCCCCGCACAGATCACCGAGCGCATCCTCGCGACGCACGAGATGCTCGGCACCGACCGCTTCATGGCCCAGGTGGGCCTCGGGACACTGCCCTTCGCCGAGACCTCGGCGTCGATCGAACTGTTCGCCACGGAGGTAGTTCCGGCGGTCAGGAAGGCGCTGGGCCAGTAGCGGCTCGGACCAGTAGCCTTGTGCCCATGAATCACGGCGCCGGCCGCTTCGCCCCCAGCCCTTCCGGCGAACTGCACGTCGGCAACCTGCGCACGGCGCTGCTCGCGTGGCTCTTCGCGAGGTCCACGGGCCGTCGCTTCATCCTGCGCGTCGAGGACCTGGACCGGGCCCGCGCTGGAGCCGAGGCCGTCCAGCTGCGGGACCTCGCCGCCGTCGGCCTCGACTGGGACGGCGAGGTGGTCCGCCAGACCGAACGCGGCTCGCTGTACGACGACGCGATCGCGCGCCTCACCGCGGCGGGCCTCACCTACGAGTGCTACTGCACGCGCCGTGAGATCCAGGAGGCGCCCAGCGCCCCGCACGCGCCGCAAGGGGCGTACCCCGGGACATGCCGCGACCTCACCGAGGCGCAGCGCGCACGACGCCGCGCGGAGCGTCCCGCCGCGATCCGCCTCCGCGCCGGGGTCACCGAATGGGCCGTCACCGACGGCCTGCACGGGCGGTACACGGGCGTTGTCGACGACTTCGTGCTGCGGCGCAACGACGGGGTCGTGGCGTACAACCTCGCGGTGGTCGTGGATGACGCCGCGCAGGGTGTGGACCAGGTGGTCCGCGGCGACGACCTCCTGCCCTCCACCCCGCGGCAGGCGTACCTCGCGGGGCTGCTCGGCGTGCGCGTGCCCTCGTACGCGCATGTGCCGCTCGTGCTCAACCCAGCTGGCCGACGGCTCGCGAAGCGCGACGGCGCGGTGACCCTTGCGGCCCTCGCGCTCCTGGGGGTGCCAGCCGAGCAGGTGACAGCGCTCCTCCTCGAGTCGCTTGGCCTGCCTAGCGCGCTCGGGGACGCACTCCGGGACTTCCGCCCCGAGGCGCTCCCCCGCGATCCGTGGGTCCTCCACCCGGCCGCTCTCACCGCCCGGGCGCGACCCCGCGAACTGTCGGGTTGATGCGGGGTGCGGGGCCACTCAGACCGGCACTAATCCGACACATGCGCCCGGCCCTCACGCTGCGTGATCAGCTCTGCATCGTGAAGCGCGCCGCCGTGCGGCCGCCGAGCCAAGGGACGCCGTAGAGCCTGCGGAACGCTGCGTTGCGCGCGGCCATGAGCGGCGGCGGGAGGGCCCTGCCCAGGGTCATATTGACCCCCGCCTGCCGCGCGGCCGCACGCGCCGCACGCAGCCGCTCGCGCTCGGCCGCGGCCCAGAGTTGGGACCAGCCGGAGCCGGAACCACCCCTGGCACCACCGCCGCTACCGATGGAACCACCGCAATCGAGTCCGGCAGCGATGAGCGGGGCGAAGGCCTCGGCATCGAGCCATCCCAGAGTCATGCCCTGGCCGCCGATGGGGCTCACCTCATGGGCGGCATCCCCCGCGAGCAGCACGCGCCCGACCACCATCCGTGCCGCAAGCCGCTCCGTGACCGTGAAGGCACTCAGCATCGTGCACGTGGAAGTGTCGAGGCCCGCGCCGGTCCGCTCCTCGATGATCTGCGCGAGGTCCCTGGCAGAGGGGTCGACGGCCGGCTCGTCCAGATGCGCCACCCATCGACGTACCCCGCCCGGCAGCGGGAACGATTCGACGATTCCTGCCGCCTCGAGGTGCAGCACGGCGAGCGCGCCGTCGCCCGTCGCGTCCGCGAAGTCCCCCATGAGGTACGCGTCGCGGAGCGGGTGCCCGTACGTGGGGACGCCGAGGCACGAGCGCAGCGGCGAGCGCGCGCCGTCGGCCGCGACGACCCAGCGCCCCGCGTACGTGCCGTCCTCGCAGCGCACGACGGCGCCGCCCTCCGTCTGCTCGGTCCGCACCGCGCGCACGCCGCGGCGGAGGGCACCGGGGGCGATCGCGGCGAGCCGGGACTCGAGCGCCTCCTCCGTGGCCCACTGCGGCACGGCGAGCACGGGAGGATCGAAATGCAGCCTTGCTATCTCCTCCGTCCGGCCCGAGGCCCGCGAGCGCGCGACGCCCTCCCCGATCTGCACCCCCTGCGCCACGAGGGCCCCTGCCACGCCGGCCCGCTCCAGGACGCGCAGACCGGGCGGATGGATGCCGATGGCGCGGGTGTGGCCGAGCCGTTCGGGCCTCGCCTCGAGGACTACGACGTCCGCCCCGTGGAGCGCCAGGAGGATTCCGAAGCACATCCCCACCGGCCCCCCGCCGACGACGACGGCGTCGTGCACCTCGCGCCGGCCGTGCGCCTCCACCCTCCTGCCCCGCCGCTACGGCAGGAGTCGGGTCATGAGTGCCGTCTCGACGGTGAGGCCGGGGCCGAACGCCATCGCGCACACGCGCTCGGCGCCGGCGGCGCGCGAACCCGGCCCGGCGCCGTCGTGTGCGCCAGCGCCAGTCGCCACGGGCAGCGCGAGGATCTTCTCGAGGACGAACATGATCGTGGCGCTGGACATGTTGCCGAACTCGCGGAGGGTGTCGTAGGCGGGCGCGGCCTGCGCCTCGGACAGCCCAAGGCGCGCGGCAACCTTGTCCACGATGCTGCGGCCGCCGGGGTGTACGGCCCAGTGGTCGATTTCCGCGTGCGGGCGGCCGGCAAGCTCCGGGTCCCGCGCGAGCAGCGGCTCGAGCGCACCGGTGATGTGGTCGTCGATGATGTGCGGGACGTAGGTCCCGAGGACCATCTCGAAGCCCTCGTCGCCGATGTTCCAGGCCATCGTCTCCTCGCCCACAGGCGTCAGGGTCGTCTCGAACGCGTCGAGCGAGAGGGCCGGCCGCGTGAGCGGGAGGCCGCGCGCGGTCACGACGGCCGCCGCGGCGCCGTCGGCGAACAAGGACGCCCCGAGGATGGTGTCCGGGTTGTTCGAGCTGCGGACGTGGAGCGTGCAGAGCTCGACGATCGCCACCAGCACGACGGCGTTCGGGTCCGCGTCGCAGAACGCCTTGGCCATGCGCAGCGCCGGGAACGCGGCGTAGCAGCCCATGAAGCCGAGGTGGAAGCGCTGCACGGAGGGGCTCAGGCCCAGATCGCGCACGATCCGGTAGTCCGGTCCGGGGTTGAAGAAGCCCGTGCACGAGACCGTGACCACGTGGGTGACATCCTCGGGCGCGATGCCATCCGCGTTATCGAGGGCGCGGCGGGCCGTCTCCGTGAAGAGCGGGGTGGCCTCGCGGACGAAGAGGTCGTTGCGCGTCTTGGTGCTCGGCGTCAGGAGGGTCCCGGTGCTGGGGTCGAAGAAGTCCGGGTCATGGTCGGGGCGGTCCCACGAGAACTCTGCGATGGCCGAGTAGCGGGTATCGATCGCGGCCGCGTCGAAGCATGCCGTGACGAGCCGCTGGCCGAGGCGTGTCAGCCCCTCCTGCGCGGCGAAGACGTCTCGGGCCTCGGGCTGTTTGAGGAGGGTGGACGGGACGGCGGTCTCAAGGGACCTCACGAGGACGGTCATGGGCCATTCTTCCCCCGGGAGGGGGTGGAGAAACAAGGGGTCGGGGGATCCGATCGAAAGCTGTCGGTGGGGCGACCCCAGACGGGAGGCGGCGCCTACACCACTCCGGCGGCTTCGAGCTGCGCGGCGAGCCCCGCACCGTCGGGCGCCGACGCCCACACGACGTCCTGACGGGAGGCGACCGAATCGCCGTCATGCGTCGTGCCCCCGGAGAAGACCGCCTGCCCCGGGGAGAGCTGCCGGATGGCGACTGCCCCGACGGAGGCGGGGTGCTCCGCGGCGAACTCGGCGTAGATCGATTCGTCGTGCTGGCCGTTGTCCCCGACGAGGAGCCAGCGGATGTCCGGGAACTCGGCGGCGAGCCGCTCGAGGTTCTCGCGCTTGTGCTCGCGGCCGGAGCGGAACCAGCGGTCCGGCGTCATGCCCCAGTCTGTGAGCAGGAGGGGACCGGCCGGGTACAGGTTGCGGCCCAGGAACCGCTGGAGCGTGGGCGCGGAGTTCCACGGCCCGGTCGATAGGTACACGACCGGCGCCTCTGGGTGCTCGGCGGCGAGCCGGTCCAGCAGGACCGCCATGCCCGGCGTGGGCGTGCGGGCGCGCTCGCTCAGCACGAACGTGTTCCACAGCGCGAGGAACGGGCGCGGCAGCGCGGTGACCATCACGGTGTCGTCGATGTCCGAGACGATCCCGAACCGTGCCCCTGGCTCGACGATCATCACCTGGGCCACAGACGGCTCGGCGCCCTCGGCGCTCATCCGCACCTCATGCCATCCCGGCTCGAGCTCGACGTCGACGAGCACATCCACCACGCCGCCGCCATCAGCACGCACGACGGCGCGCGCACCCTCGATCTCGACCGTCACCTCCGCATGCTGGATCGGAACAGACGTGAAGGAGACCCACCCGCGGAAGTTGTTGAAGGCGTCCGAATTCCCATGCAGCCCCGGCCGCGAGTAGAGGACGCGCCCGAGCACACGCACTCGGCGGGTGCTGCCGTAGCCCCGGTACGCCACGACCTGGGCCACATAGTCGCCATGCCGGGCCTGACGGGTGCGGAGGTCGTTCCACCCCTGTGCGAACCGCCGCGCCACGTGGAAGAGCGGCTTGAGCCGCGGCGTCACGGGGGTGCAGCGGGAGGACGGGCCGTCCGATGCCGTCCCGCTGGTCGTTGGCCCCGAGTCTTCAGTGCCGCGGGGCGCGTCGACGGCCTGGACCTCCTGCGCTGTCATAGGAACACTCTCCCACGAGGGAGGGGCTCAGTTCACATCGGCGCCACAGCGGACTCACAGCATTCCGCGGCCGCACGCTCCGGCGGGCGCCAGGGCAGCCCGCCTGAGGGAAGGCCTCCGTCACGCGCGGGCGAGCTCCTCGATGTCCTCGAGGAAGGCCGCCGCGACCTCCTCGCTCACGGTCGTCTTGGTCTCGGCGATCGCCTCCAGGTAGTCCTCCGTGGTAGGCCCCCGCCGCCCGTTCGCGGCCCCGGCGTCGGCGGCCAGCTCGCCGTCGTGCGGGGAACCGTGCGCGACGTCGTGGTGGGAGCCGTGCGCGACGTCGTGCGCGACGCCGCCCTCTAGCTCCGAGGCGTCGCGGTGGAGCGCACCTCCAGCGGCCGCGGACCCCGCGGTGCCGAGCACCGGGACGCGCCCGGCTGGGGCCCCAGCGGGGGCCCCAGCGGGGGCCCCAGCGGGAGACTCGGCGCGATAGACCGCCTTCTCGAGCGCGCGCTGCGACGCGGAACGGGCCGCGAACTCGATGTCCGCCGGCGAGAAGCCCTCGGTGCGCGCCACGAGCTGCGCGACGTCGACCTCCGGCAGGACCGCCTCGGGGATGAAGCGTTCCCACATGCTGTGGCGGGCCTCGGCGTCCGGGAGGCCGATCGGGATGACATAGTCGAAGCGGCCGTGGCGCAGGAAGGCCGAGTCGAGGGCGCGGATGAAGTTCGTCGCGCACACCAGCAGGCGGCCGGGCTGCTCGCGGAAGGCCGGGATGATCTTGAGCAGCTCGTTCGTGACGCCCTGGTTGGGGCTCGGCGGATCGCCCGCGCGGTGCGACGCGATCTCCTCGACCTCGTCGAGGAACACGACGGCGTGCTCGAGCTCGGAGATCTCGAGGAACGTCTTGCGCAGCGCTCCCGCGAGGCCCTCCGGTTCGCCGGCCAGCCGCGAGGGGAACACCTCGACGAAGGGCCACTCGAGGCGCGACGCGATCGCCTTCGCGAACGTCGTCTTGCCGGTCCCGGGCGGGCCGAAGAGCACGACGGCGCGCGGCGGCACCACGCCGAACTCGTCCGCGAGCTCTGCCTGGGCCAGGGGAAGGACGAGCCTGCGCTCGAGGAGCTGCTTCTCGTTCTTCATGCCAGCGACCTGGTCCCACAGGTCCCGCGGCAGGACGCGGCCGCCGAGCTGCGCTAGCGGCTCGAGCTCAGTCCGCGCCACGGGGATTTGTCGCTCGAAGAAGCGCAGGTTCTGCACGTCCTTGAAGCCCCGGCTGAGGAATGCCTCGAGGCGGGTCTCGGTGTCCGGCATGAGGGCCGAGAGCTTCGTGAGGCCAAGCGGGGCCATGCGGTTCTCAAGCGCCGCGAGCAGCGCCGTCCCGATCCCGCGAGAGCGCCATTCGGGGAGCGTGGCGAGGAAGACGATCCAGCCCTGCTCATGGGCCGCGCGGCCCACCGCGGCGCCCACGAGGTCGTCCCCCTGGAGCGCGACGACTGCCACGTCCTTCTGGCAGCTCGCGAGCACCTCGGAGAGCGAGTACACGGGCTCGATTCCAGAGGCCGTCATGGCACTCCAGAGGTGGAGGATGCCGTCGAGGTCCGAGGGGTGGAAGTCCCTGATCCGCCACGTGGTCATGAGTGCTCCTTTGCGCGTCATGGATGCTGAGGCGAGTCTAACGACGGCACGTAGCGCCGAGGCTGCGGGGTGGTTGCGGGCGCCGAGGTTACTGCGGCCGGGACGCAGCGTGCGCTAGCGGAGCCAGATGCTCCCGGCCGCGCTCCCGAACAGCGTGACGGCGGCCGCGCCGGCCCACACGAGGCGCCGCCCCTGCGCCCTCATGACCGCGGTGTGCAGAGCGCCGAAGGACATCCTCGTGGCCGACGGGTCCTCACTCGGCGCCTGCTGGTGACCCCACGTGGACGGTTCCGCGGCGACGGCGGCGAGCCGGGCGGCGTCGCCCGCGTTCAGGAGCTTCGCCTGCTTGGTGAGCCAGCGGCGCAGTTGGGAGTCGGTCACGACCGCGGCGCCCTCGGCGAAGCGTCGGATGGTCACCCGCCGCGGGGCCACGAGCACGACGGCGGCGCGCACCGGCACCTCGCGGCCCACCGCGCGTGTGAGGAGGGCAGCGGCGCGCTTGGCCTCATGCGCGGAATTGCGCAGGTACTTCTCGTGCTGCCCATTGACCATGAGCACGCTGCCAGCGACCCACACGTCCTTGCCCGCGTGGTTCTTCGTGTTGAGGGTGAAGACGCCGCCCGGGCCGACCACGAGGTGGTCGATGTCCGAGCCGCGGGTGCCCACCGGAATGGAATGGAGGACGTGCCACTCGGGGCCGAGCTTGGACAGGGCCCGCGCCACGCGCATCTCGCCCACGGCGCCGGCGTACCAGCTGCGGGCCTCCGGCGCGAGCGGATTGGCCCCGAAGAGCCGGGCGAGCCCGCGGCGGCGCGGCGTTCCCGCCTGGAGCCGGAGGGTCTCGGCCATGACGGCCTGTCCTGCGACACGTGCCCTCAGCGGGCCGGTCATGAAGTCCACGGTGGTCCCCTTCGCCGTGCTGACGGCGCCCCCATGACGCGTCAGGGACAAGCGTAGCGGGCGCTGCGAGCCGCGGGGCCGTCATGTTCAGGCGCCGGTCAGCGTCGCCTGCGAGGATCGGGGCATGAGCATTGTGAAGATCAACGCCATCACCGTCCCCGCAGAGTCCGGCGACGAGCTCGCGCGCCGCTTCGCCGGCCGGGCTGGCGCCGTGGACGGTCAGCCCGGCTTCGAGGGCTTCGAACTGCTGCAGCCCACCGACGGTCGCAACGTCTGGCTCGTCGTGACCCGGTGGGCCGACGAGGAGAGCTACGAGGCGTGGAAGAACTCGGCATCGTTCGGCCACGGGCACGGGCGGCCCGGTGCCGGGGACGCCAGCGAAGGTGCAGGCGCCCGGGCCGAGGGGGCGGTGGCCGACGGCGCCCCCTCGCCAGAGCAGCGTCAGCGTCCCGTGGGCGTCTCCGCAGAGCTGTGGAGCTTCGAGCCCGCCGACCTCGGCAGGTAGTCCGGCCCGCACCTGCCCTGCGGCTCGGCGACCTCAGCCAGCCGGTCCTCAGCCAGCCGGTCCTCAGCCGTGGCGGCGCCGCAGGACCAGCGCCAGGAGCGCGGCGGCAGCGGCCGCCGTCGTCATGATGATCGCCATGGGGACGGCGGTGTGCTCCCCCGCGAGTCCGGAGAGCGGCGAGACGATCGCACCGAACACGAACTGGGCCGCGCCGAGCAGGGCGGACCCGCTGCCGGAGACGTGCCGCACGGCGTCTAGGGCGAGGGCCGAGGAGTTGCCCATGATGAACCCGACCCCTGTCACGGCGAACCAGATCGGAATCGCGAGGAGCCAGCGGGGCACAGGCGCAAGCGCCAGCGCGAGCAGGACCACGCACACCACGAGGAGCGCGGCCGCGGCCACCGTCACGATGCGCTGCGCGGGCACGCGGCGCACTAGCCGCGACGACGTGTAGCCGGCCCCGATGAGCCCGACGGCGTTCGCCCCGAACAGCGCCCCGTACGCGATCGGCGGCAGCCCCATGACGGTCTGGTACACGAACGGCGAGGCCGGGATATACGTCATCATGACGGCGAAGGTCGTGGCGAAGAGTCCTGCGTAGCCGAGGAACCGGGGAACCTTGAACAGCTCGGCGAACCCCCCCACCACGCCGTGGTGCCCGCGCGCCTCGGGCGGCAGCGTCTCACGGAACACCGTCACGACGCTGACGGACATGACCACAAACAGCGCCGCGAGGACCCACATGATGCCGCGCCAGCCGATCGGGTCCTCGAGGAGGGCACCCAACGAAGGGGCGACCGCGGGGGCCACGCCGCCCACGGTCATCATCAGGCTCATGGTCCGGGCGGTCTCGGCACCGCGCGTCAGGTCGACGAGGATGGCACGCGCGATCACGATCCCCGCCGCACCGCACAGCCCCTGGCCGAGCCGGGCGGCGATGAGGACCTCGAGGTTGGGAGCCAGTGCTGCCACGACGGAGGAGAGGATCGCCCCGGCCGTCCCGACGAGGAGCGGCCGCATCCGCCCGAACTTGTCCGAGAGCGAGCCGAAGGCGAGCTGCCCCACGGCCATGCCGATCAGGAAGCCCGTCAAGGTCAGCTGGACCCCCGACGCGGACGCGGCGAACTCCTGCTGGACGCGCGGGAAGCTCGGCAGGTAGACGTCCGTCGACAGCGGGGCGGTGGTCCCGAGGAACGCGAGGATCAGGAGCCACGGCGCCGTCAGGCTACCGTCCGCCCTCAGGGCGCGAAGGGACACGGGACAAGGATGGTTGAAACGTCAGGCACCCGCCAAGCCTACGGGGTCGCAGCACACGACGACGCGTGGCGGGTGCCGCTCGTCCGCATGCTGGGCGCGCTACTGCACCCAGTCCGGGGTGTTGTCGAGGGCCTCGGGGTGCTCCTCGACGTAGCGGCGCAGGCCGCCCTTGCGCGGGACCTTGACGGGCTCGGGCCAGCGGGGCATGAGGTGATCGCCGAGGGTGACGCCGCGGATCTTGCGTCCGATCAGGGGGACCACCCAATCGTTGAGCCACGCGCGCTGCGCGGCGATCCACTCGCGCGCCCCGCGCCGGGCGGGCGGCTCCCACTCGCGGGGCTTGAAGCTCTGCGGATAGCCGAGGTGGTGGAGCACCATCCGAGCGAGGAACTTGTGCCCGGCCTTGGACATGTGGAGGCGATCGCTGTCCCACATGCGCCGGTCCGCGTACTCGTCGAAGCACCAGTAGTCCACGAGGACGGCGTCGAACTCCGAGGCCAGGCTCCGCACGCGTTCGTTGTACTGCCAGTTGCGGTGCTTGAGCGGCTCGAGGAGGGGGTTGACCTTGACGTCGTATCCGGTGAACAGCACGAGGGTGGCACCGGTCGCGGCGAGCTGGCGCACGAGGTCCTCGTACTGCGCCAGGAGCTGGTCCATGTCGGTGCCCACATCGAGGATGTCGTTGCCGCCGGCGTAGAGCGTCACGATGTCGGGCTCCATCGCGAGGGCTGGCCCGAGCTGATCCGCGACGATGTGGCGCAGCCGCTTCGACCGCACCGCGAGGTTCGCGTACTCCCAGCCCTTCTCGGTCTTTGCGAGCCTCTCGGCGACCCGGTCCGCCCATCCGCGGACTCCATTGGGCAGCACCGGACTCCAGTCCCCGACGCCTTCCGTGAAGGAGTCGCCCAGGGCCACGAACCGCCTGCGAGCGCTAGCCACGCCGCCAGCGTAGGGACGGCAGGTCACACGCGGTCAACGCGGGGGTTAACGCCGGGCGACGCGCATGGTGGCCACTCAACGGCCCCTGCCCGTCGGGTGGCCACGTCTCGCAGGTCATGTGGCCCATCACTTGACGCAGGGGATGCCGCCGCCGATGAGCGCGTCGGACCAGTCTCCCGCGTTGTACGTCGAGGTCGGCGACGGGGAGGGCCCGGGGGCCGCTGCCGAGGCCGCGGACTTGGCCTGGCCCTGCGCCGTTGCCTGCGTCGCGGCGGGGGCTTGGGCGCCAGAGTCGGAGGCGACTGCGGGCTGCGACTGCCCAGACGCGGCCTGGGCAGGGGCCTGGGTCGGCGTGGGCTGGGGGTTGAGGAGGTCCGCGACCTGCTGCTGGATCGCGCCCGCGTCCACGATGTTCACGGACTCGCCCGTGTCCGACCAGCCGAACTCCACAATCGGCAGCGTCACGAACTTCGTCTTGTTCTCTGTGAGCTGTTTGGCCTTCATGCCGAAGTCGATGAGGTTCAAGCCCTCGTCTAGGGCCATCTTGCCCTTGAGCGCGTCGACGATGCCCGTCACCTTCCCGACGTCCGTGATCGTGCCCTTCTGCTTGAGCTGGGTCGCGAGGGAGGAGATGAACGCCTGCTGGCGGCGCGCACGGTCGAGGTCCGTCAGCTCGACCCCCGAACGGGTGGTGTCGCGGCGCTGCCGCACGAACGCGACAGCCTGCTGCGCGGTGAGCTGCTGCTGGCCGGCCTTGAAGTCCGCGCCGGAGTAGGTGTCCTTGGTGGCCTCCTGGAGGCACACAGTGATGGGGGCCACGGCCTTTGCCACGGAGAGGAACGCGGCCATCGTGACCTCGACGAAGTGGTCGATCTTGATCTTGAGGAAGTTCTCGACCGTGGCGATCTCCGCCTTGCGGCCCTCGTCCCGGGCCGCCTGGTAGGTCTCGTCCTGGCTCTTGCCCTTGGGGTCCGCGGACAGCTCGCGCATGGCCTCGTCCATGCGGTACCCGTACGCCTGCTTGACCTTTCCCTGCTTGACGCCATCGGGCGCCCCGGCGAGGTCCACGTAGTCGTCGCGCGGGATCGAGATGACCGTGGCCTGGCTGCCGTCCTTCGGCACGTGCAGGACCATGAGCACGTTGCTGTTGTAGCCGCCGTCGTCCGCCGATCCGGAGTGCAGTGCGTCGTACTCCTCCTGGCTCAAGGGCTTCCCGTTCTCGTCGAGGCGCGAATCGAGGCCCATGAGGAGGATGTTGACGTCCTGGTCGAGGCCCGCCCCGCCGCTGATCGCCTGCGACCGGCGGATTCCGTTCTCGAATCCGAAGTACAGGGAGACCGCCCAGATCCCCGCGCCGACCACGAGGACCACGGCGAGGACCCCCGCCAGGACGGCCACGCGGCGTCGGCGGTAGACCCAGCGCCGGTCGTACGCGAGCGACTTCTGATACAGATTGCTGTAGGGCGCGTCGTCAGACTTGCGCATGCGGCGTACCTCCAAGTGGATCGGGCGCCCACCGGAGGCGCGGGCCCACCGTAGCGAGCCAGTCTCCGAGCTTGCTGGACGTTGCCCCGACGGGCCCTTGGTGAGGGGTCTCCGGGCCCGGGGCGCGCGCGGGGCCCGGCCAGCCCCGCCGGGGGGTCCCGCCGGGCGGCCCGTCAGCGCGGCCCGTCAGCGCAGCACGATGTCCACGGGGTTCGCCTGCGACGCCGGATCCCCCGGACTGGAGGCTGTCCCGGCGGGCGGCCCCTCGATGAGGCCCGAACGGTTGGTCCGCTTGTCCCGCAGGATCTCGGTCACCGACCCGAGGTACCGCGAAAGGTCGATGACGTTCTCCGGGGCCGCGAGCAGGAGCTGGAAGCCGAACTCGTGCAGCGCCGCGATGCCCTGGCCGGCGAACTCCTCGGACGCGAGGACGAATGCCTCGTCCATCATGACCGTCCCGTAGCCCGTGAACCCGTGTTCCGCGATCCCGAGCTGGTAGCTCAGCGCGGCGGCCATGATGAAGGCCGTGAACCGCTGCCGCTCGCCGCCGGACATCGAGCCAGTGTCCGCGTGCACGAACACCTCGTCCCGCGGGCCCTCGGGGTTGCCGTTCCCGGCGTCTCGCGACACCCGGTGCTCCTTGCACGAGATGAACACGTGCGTGCGCGTGTCCAGGACGTCGGACCGCCAGCGCCGGTCCTCGGGCGTCTGGGACGAGAGCCGCTTCACGAGCGCCTCGAGCGTCTTGTACCGGACGGTGAGCTGGTCCGCGTCCTGCGAACTCTCGCCGGCAGTGCGAGGCGAGCCCGCGGCGTCGTGCGCGGTACTGGCCGCGCCCCCAGAGGCACCCGCAGAGGCACCTGCGGACGACGGCGCGTGGCGCGCTTTGAGCGCGGAGACGATCGCGTCCTTGAACTGCTTCGCGGACGCGGGGACGGTCTGCCTGATGTCGAGCTCGAGGAACGAGCCGTCGTGGAAGTCCACGCCCGCGAGGATCGAGTTGAGCGGCAGGATGCGGGCCGCGATGCCGCGGCGCTCCTCGTCGAGCAGGTGCAGGAGGGTCGAGAACGACTCGTGCGTGCGCTGGGCGAAGAATTCGCGGAACTGGGCCTCCTGTGCGGGCAGACCCTCGGAGACGATCTGGCGGTAGCGTGCCTCGAACGCGCTCGCCGCGCCGATCGCCGTCCCGTGGTCCGCCGAGACGGCCGAGCCCCAGTCCCGCTGGAACTGCTCGAAGATACGCGTGAGCCGCTCCGCGGCGGCCTGGGCGCGGCTCTCGGCCGCATGGACGCGGGCGCCGAGCCGCGCGTGCACCTCGGCCGCGATCCGCTCCAGGTCGTGCTGGTCCTCGGGCTCGCCGAACTCAGCGAACAGCGGGCTCAGCGTCCCGGCCGCGGCGGCCGACGGAGGCGCATCGGCGAGGCGGGTCCGGGCGGCCTCGAGGAGGCGATCGGCGGTCGAGAGCTGGGCGTCGAGCTGGCGGTACTCGCTCTGGAGCACCGCGGCGCCTTCGGTGGAGGCCTGATGCTCGGCGCGCGCCTCTTCGACCTTGGCGCGCAGCGGCTCGAGGTCGCTCTGGGCCGCGAGCGCGTCCTCGAGTCGGGCGCCAATGCGGCGCAGCTCCTCCTCAGCTGCGCTCGAGGAGACCTCGTCCCAGGCACGCTCGTCCCGGGCCACGCGGCCCAGGGCCTCGAGCCGGCGCGACAGGCCCTGGTGCGAGTCCTCGCTCGCCTGCGCTGCCTCGGCGGCGGCCGTGAGCGAGGACTCGAGGTCGAGGATGCGCGCGGCGAGGAACTCGACCTTGGAGGCGTTGTCGAACCCGAGGACGTAGTCCCCGCGCGCCGCGAAGCGGTCGTCCTTCTCGACCGTGCCGCGGCCGCGCTTGACCACGCCGCCGAGGCTCAGGCCACGTTCGAGGCCCGCAAGCTCTTCCGGGTCCTCGACGCACACGTAGGCGAAGTCCACGGCGATGCGCTCGCGGACGTAGCGGCCGGCGTCGGCATGCTCACCGGAATCGAGGATGTCGAGCTTGGCCAAGAGGTCCCGCTCCCCCACTGCTTTGAGCGCGGGCCCGGCGCCCGGGACACGGGAGGAGAGGTCGACGGCGCGCACGGCGCCCCGCACCGGGTTCGCATCGAGCCAGCGGGTCACCGCCGCGAAGTGTTCGCCGGGCACAAGCAGGGTCGTGGCCAGCGAGCGCAGCGCCCGCTCTGCGGCCGGCCGCCAGCACTCCGCCTCCTCGGCCAGGTCGATGAGCTCACCGCCGAACGGCATCTCGTCCTCGGCAACGCCGAGCGCCTCGGCGATGGCTGCGCGGTTCTCAACGGCGTTCTGGGGCAGGAGGCTCTTGCTCTGGGACATCGCGACGAGCTCCTCGCGGGCCCGGGCGAGCTCGCGCTTCGCGGTCGCATGTGCCTCAAAGGCATCGAAGCGGGCCTCCCGGAGCGCGTCCGCATCGCCCTCGAGCCGTGCGAGGGCCTCGGCGGCCTGCAGGTGGGCAGCCGCCCACCCTTCGGCCGAGAACGGGACGTCGAGGCCGGCGTCGTGCATCCCCGCCTTCGCCGCCGCTTCGATCTCGCGGCGCAGGTGCAGGCCCATCGTCGCGTTGTCGCGGGCCTGCTCGAGGGTGGAGATCTGGTTGCCGCCGGCGCTGTTGTACTCGGCCTCGAGGGAACGCAGTTCGGTCGCGAGCGCATCGCGGCGGTGGCGCTCCGCGGAGAGCTCCTTGGCCTTGGCCTCCGCGCGCTGGCGGATGCCGGTGATGAGGCGTTCCTGGACGGCGACGGCGTGGGACTGCCGGACGGCGTCGAACGGCTCGTCGGCGAGTTCCCGGAGCCGTGCGGCCTCCGAAAGGGCGGCCTCGTACTCCTGGTTGAGCTGCGGGACCGGGGCGAGCTGGTCGCGCTGGAGCCGCACGTCCTCGAGCCGCTGCCGGATCGAGACGAGGTTTCCGAACTCCTCGACCACCTCGTCTGCGGCCGCGAGCGTGGCCGGCGGGTCGAGGACCTGGTCGCGGAAGAAGCTGTTGACGCTGCCGCCCAGGCCCTTGCCGGCCTGGATGACACGCAGGAGCGGGAGGGCCTGGTCGCTTGAGATGCCCAGAAGCCGGCGGAAGCGCTCGGCGAAGTTCTTGTGGACATCGAAGACCTGGGCATCGGGGAAGAGGTCCTCGAGCGCGGACCGTGTGAAGCGCCTGCTGTGTCCGGTGCCGGTGATGCCCTCGACCGCCGCGATGTCGAGCGGGACCGAGTCGATGAGGTAGAACCGGCCCAGACTCGACTCCGTGCCGTTCTTGGGCAGGTCGAAGAGGGCCGTGAGCGTGTACGAGGTACCCGCGGCGTTGCTATAGGTGAGGGCGATGGCGCTCCAGGTTGCCCCGGGCCGCTGGAAGGCGCTCGCCTGGCCCTCGCCGACGGCAACGTCGCCGACCTTGCCGCGCATGTACGTGTACGTGGTGCGGCGGTCCTCGCTGTGGCCCGTGCGCGCCGCGGCCGCCTCGTTCGAGCGGGGGCGGGCGTCGAAGACCCGGGCGATCGCGTCGAACAGCGTCGACTTGCCCACGCCCGAGTTTCCCGTGAGCATCGTGCCCGCGCGGTCCACGTGCATCGTGTGGGCACCGTGGAACGTGCCCCAGTTGACCACCTGAACGAGGGCAAGGCGGTACTGGCCCGGGTTGATGTCCGTGCCGAGCGGGAGCATGGCCGCGACGCTCACAGGGAGGCCTCCTGCTCCTCGTCGCCGAGGTCACCCCCAGTGAGCCCGACGTCACCCCCGGTGAGCCCGAGGTCACCCCCTGTGCCCTCGAGATCGGGGGCTTCGAGGTCGTCCGACCCGTCCACGTCGTCGGCGCCGTCGACCTCCAAGGCGAGCTGGCCGGCGTCGTGCGCGAGGCTGCCATCCCGCACCGGCCCGGCGGCAGCGACCGCCTCGAGATGACGCGTCACGTCGCCGATGTTCTCGAACGGGAGCGCGAGCGGGAGGGCGTTGGAGATGAGGTAGACATCGTCGAGGGCGGTGGGGATGAGGAGGCGCCGGGCCTGGAGCTTGGCGACGGCGCGGTTCACGGTATCGGCGTCGCGGAGCGCGTCCTGCTGCTCTGCGGGCTGATAGTGGGCGACGACGTCCGCGAGCTCCTCGAGCGTGACCGTCGGCTCGGTCTGGGCGGTGGAATGCCGGTCCAGGAGGAGGCGAAGGCGGAGCAGGAGGATGGTCTCGACCCGGCTCAGGGCGCGCTGCTGGCGCAGGACCGTGGCGCGGGATGCCGTCCCTAGCAGCTCGGGGTCGACGGGACGCAGGACGGCGATCTTCCGCTCGCGGTCGACCGCCAGCCGGAGGAACAGCTCGGACAGGCGCGAGCGGAGCACGTCCTGGTGGTCCAGGAGCGTGGTCCAGGCCTTCTCGTCGCGGCCGCCGTCGAGGTAGGGGCCCTTGAGGAGGCGGACGAGGACTTGGCGAACTCTGAGCGGGAGGATGCCGGTGTCGCCGTCGTACAGCGCGGCACCGGGGGTGACCTCGGCGTCAGACGGGGTGACTTCGGTGCCGCTAGGGGTGACCTCGGTGGGGTGCATCTAGTTCTCCTGCTCGCGGGGAGGGCGGGTGTCGCGCGGTTGGCGGGTCACCGTCGCGTTGGGGACGAACGCACGACGGCGCGTCCCGTCCACCTGCTCGAAATCCAGCAGTGCCCACGAGGCACGGTCAAAGGACACGCCCGACTGGAGGAGATGCCCGAGCAGCGCGCGGATCGAGTTGATGTGCTGTTCTTCGGCAGGCATCTGATGCCAGATGTCGGAGAGCGCGGCATGACCGTCGCCGGCCTCGAGAGCGACGGCGACCGCCTCCCGGAGCGTCGCTGCCCGCGCCTTCGCGGTGCGCGCCGAGCGGGCCCGCTCCTCGCGGCCAAAACTGAGCGGCTCGGCAAGCCGTGGCGGCGGAGCGAGCTCATCGGGGTCGAACAGCTTGACCATGCACAGCGACTCGAACTCGGCGCCGAACAGCTCCGGCGCGGGCGCGAACCCGGACTCCTCGCGGGCGTACGGCAGCCGGCGCACGGCCTGCTCGGCGTGACGTATGGCGTCCCGGAGTCGAACGGACTGGCGGTAGTCGTCGCTCTGGACGTAGGTGTTGAGGCTCTCCGAGAGCTTGCCGTAGATGCGCTGGATCTGGGCGTTGGCCTCGCGCAGCTCGGCAACGAGGCTGCGGAGCGTCTCGCGCTCCTCGTGGTCGAGGCCGTCCGCGAAATCGCGCGCGAGCACCTCCGAGATCGCGGCGCGGAAGCGCAGCTGCTGCTCGGGGTCGTCCAGGAAGGCCGTGAACGAGCGGAACGTCCGGCCTTCGCTCGAATCGCGCAGCCGCCTGTCAGCCTCGAGGACCTGGGCCATGGTGGCCCCCTTGGTGAGGGACTCCTCGATGATCTGGTTCCGCAGCTGGCCCACCGAGTCCTCGATGCGGTCCCGCATGCGTTTGAAGTCCGCGGGCACCCCGCCCGCGAGGTCCAGGATGTTCTCCGCGGCCTCGAGCGCGGTGTCGTCGTCGAGGCCGCCGCTCTGCTCCCCGGCGCGCAGGGCCCGCACCAGCTCGAGCCGCTCCTCGATCTCCGCCTCGAGCGACTCGATGCGCGCGGTCGTGTCCGGGTTGGTCTCGCGCGCGAGCTTCTCGACGTCGTTGAGGAGGGTGCCCAGCCGCGACCCGGTGAGCGTGGAGCGCTCCGACGAGAGGGAGTCGAGGAACGCGAGCACGCGCGCCGCAGCCTCGGTGAGCTCGTACACAATCCGCCCACCCTGGGACCTGCGGGCGAGGAAACGACGGCGCGTCCAGTCATCCGCGACGGCGCGTCCGCCCGCGGTGCCGGCCGTCGGGGCGGCGCCCAGCGCGGCGTCGTGCGTCCTGAGGTCGCTGAGGAAGGTGTCGAGCTCCTCATGGAACGTCTCGAGCTCCACTTGGGGCCTGTTGCGCGTGAACGCGATCTGCAGCGCGGCGATCGTCCAGGGCGCCGACCGGGTGAGAGCCCACGCAGGTCCGCGGTGGAGAGCCTCCAGGTCCGCGAGCCGGGTTGCCATGGACGACGACGGGGTCCCCGCCGCAGCGGGCCGCCTGCCGGGAGTCCGGGGTGCTCGGGCGGACGGCGTCGCGGCGGCAAACGCGGTGTGCCCCGGGCGCGCACCGATCACGGGGACGTCGGGCTCTGGGACCGATGCTCGGGCGGACGGCGTCGCGGTCGCTAACGCGATGTGCCCCGGGCGCGCACCGATCACGGGGACGTCGGGCTCTGGGGTCGCTTCTGGCACGGCTACCCAGTCTAGCGACGTCCTCGACCGCACCAGCTCGAGCGCTAGTCCGGGATGGCTGTTCTCTTCTGAGATGGCCGTTCTCGACCCGTCGAGAACGGCCACGCGGAAAGAGAACAGCCACTTCACCGATGCTCGTCCCCATCAGGCTGCACCCGCCTGAGCGCGCCGAAGCATCGCCTCCCCTTCGGGTCCGGCCGAGGCGATGAGTTTCGTGATGCGTGCCTCGAGCACGGTCGGCTGGAAGAGATCCCGCCACTCGAGCCGGAGGAAGAGCCAGCCGTCCTCCATGAGGGCCTTCTCGCGTTGGCGCTCGCGGAAGATGACGTCGTCGGTCGGCGCGAAGTCGAAGTACTTGTTCCTGCCGTCCATTTCGATGCCACGGCGGACGGCTGGCCACCCTGCATCGACCCGATGCCTGCCATACCGGGTCTCGACCCGAATCTGCTGCTGGGGCCTGGGGAACGGCATACCGGCAAGAAGGTAGTTGAGAAGGCTCTCTGCTGCCGACTCGCTCAGGCCGGAGCCCAGGTCCAGCGCCCGGCGCGCCGTGAGCACGCCTCGTCGTCCCGAAGCCGTCTCCACCAGCTCGCGCAGGACGTCCGGCTCGGCGCCAAGGCGAAGCCCGTGGTCCACGACGATCTGGGCCTGCCCCGGACGAAGCACACGGGCCGAGTCCACGATCGTCCGTTCGAGGGACGTCACCGGGAGGCCTCCGACGAATCCGCGCTGCTCTGGCGGCACCTCCCCTCGATGGATGACGACATCCTCACGCCGCCGCCCTCGGGCCACGGCAGTTGGGGCCATGACATGAACAAGGGCATCCGGATTCCAGAGATCGATGCCGTATGCGCGGGCGGCGCTCAGGTGGGAGTAAAGGAATCCAGGCCTCCCGCGCCGCGAGTGATAGGGGTAGTGCGCCGCGAGGACGGCAAGGTGCTGGTCTTCCTCGGAGAGGCACTCCCATGCCTTCGCCTCGTAGTACGCGCCATAGGAAATGCGCAGGAGAGCGCCGGATGACACAAGCCGAGCCGGGGCCCGACTGGATCCAAGGCGGGCTGCAATATCGCTCGCGAGCCAAGGTCCAGGGTGCGGCAGCGGGAAGGACATGGGTCTAGGCTCGCGCGCGAATCGACCGGGGCGAAAGGTGAAGACGGGCGCATGTGGACAACGCGCCGTCGTACGCGAGGTCCAGGAGCCACCGTCCAGGAGTCGCTGCGGAGGACAAGCGGTTCTCCGATGGGAACACAGCCAGGGAACCCTCCCCGCCGCTCCCCCGTTGAAGTCCCAGAGGCTGCTTCGGCCCGCCGGGGTTCAGAACTGTCGGGCCACCACGACATAATGACCGTGGCTGGTCTCGGGGGGAACCGCTCCTCGGGCTGCGCAGCCTACAGATTTGCCGCCCGGCACCCCGGGCCTGAACGAGGAGCTCTGCGCCCCACGTGTTTGTAAGAACCTTCGGATGGTCGTTCGGGGTGAGCGCCGTCGCGCTCGTTGCGGCCTTCCTCTACGGGGGCCCGCAGGCCCTCTTCCTCGCGCTCGTCCTCGGCGTCCTCGAGGTGAGCCTGAGCTTTGACAACGCGGTCGTGAACGCCCGCATCCTCGAGCGGATGAACCCCTTCTGGCAGAAGATGTTCCTCACCGTGGGCATCGTCATCGCCGTGTTCGGCATGCGCGTGCTCTTCCCACTCCTGATCGTGGGGCTCACCGCCAAGCTCAACCCCGTCGAGGCCGTCCAGCTCGCCCTCGCCAAGGGCCCCATCAACGAGCCGGGCACGTACGCGTACGTGCTCCACCACGCCCACCCGCAGATCGCTGCCTTCGGCGGCATCTTCCTGCTCATGATCTTCCTCGACTTCTTCTTCGAGGAGCGCGAGATCAAGTGGCTGCACTGGTTCGAGATCCCGCTGGCCAAAGTCGGCAGGATGAACGGCGCCTCGCTCGTGGTCGGCTTGTTCGCCCTCGCCCTCATCGGCCTGCTCAGCGGCTCAGAGCTTCAGGGCCCGGTGCTTATGTCCGGAATCTTCGGCATGGTCACCTACTTCCTCGTCCAAGGCCTCGGGGAGCTCTTCGACACCGACGTGAGCGGCGAGATCGATGCAGACGACATTCCCGCGATGGCGGGCGGCACGCATGGCAAGGGTCCCGGCAAGGCAGTCTTGGTCGCGGGGAAGGCCGCGTTCATGCTGTTCCTCTACCTCGAGGTCATCGACGCGTCGTTCTCGTTCGACGGCGTCATCGGCGCCTTCGCGATCACGTCCGATCCGATCATCATCGCCCTCGGCCTCGGCCTCATCGGCGCGATGTTCGTCCGCTCGCTCACCGTGTACCTCGTCCGCCAGGGCACGCTCGACGAGTTCGAGTACCTCGACCACGGCGCCCACTGGGCCATCGGCGCGCTCGCCGTCATCCTCCTCATCACGATCGGCGTGGAGGTCAGCGAGATCGTCACCGGCCTGATAGGCGTGCTGTTCATCGGCGCCGCCTTCCTGGCCTCGATCCGGAGGAACAAGCAAAGGGCATCAGAGCCCGAGCCCGCACACACCACGTAATCGGGCCCGACCAACCGCACCGTATCAACCGCACCCTGTAGAGACGAACGTAAGGAGCACACTGTGGGACTGAGCTTGCAGAAGGGCCAGGGACTCTCCCTGACCAAGAAGGACGGCTCGAGCATGGCCCAGGTCCGCCTGGGCCTCGGCTGGGACGCCGTCGAGCAGCCCCGCAAGGGCTTCCTGGGCGGCCTCTTCGGCGGGGGCGCCACGGAGATCGACCTGGATGCCTCGGCCATCCTGTACAACGCAGGCGGCCAGGCCCTCGACACCGTGTTCTTCAACCAGCTCACGAGCAAGGACGGGTCGATCCGGCACACCGGGGACAACCTGACCGGCGCGGGGGACGGCGACGACGAGACCATCATGGTCAACCTGCCGAGCGTGAACGGAGCCGTACAGCACATCGTCTTCGTCATCACGAGCTACTCGCAGCAGACGTTCAACCAGATCAAGAACGCGTTCTGCCGCGTCATCGACGATTCCGCAGGCGGCAGCCCGGAAGTGGCCCGCTACACGCTGACCGACCAGGGCCCGTACACGGCCATGATCATGGCCAAGCTCTCCCGCGAGGGTGCAGGCTGGAAGTTCACAGCCATCGGCCAGCCGGCCAACGGCCGCACGGTCGGCGATCTCGTGGCCCCCGCAACGGCCGTCCTGGCCCAATAGCGACCTGACGTTCGAACAATCTCACCCGCAGCAAGGAGCATCGTGTCAAGCCTCACCCTCAGCAAGGGCAGCAACCTCTCCCTCACCAAGGCGGATCCGGGCCTCACTCGGGCCATGGTCGGCCTCGGCTGGGATCCACGCACGACGGCGGGCGAGATGTTCGATCTCGACGCGAGCGCCCTGCTCGTCTCGGCACGCGGAAGGGTCCGCAGCAACGACGATTTCATCTTCTACAACCAGCTCGAGTCCAAGGACGGCTCGGTAGTCCACCAGGGCGACAACCGCACCGGCGAGGGCGAGGGCGACGACGAGCAGATCCTCATCGATCTCACGAAGATCGCGCCCGAGATCGAGAAGGTCGTGATCGTCGTCTCGATCGACCAGGCCGAGGCGCGCCACCAGAACTTCGGCATGGTCCGCGGGGCGTTCTGCCGCGTGGTGAACGACTCCACCGCGCAGGAGGTCGTGCGCTACGACCTCACCGAGGACGCCGCGAGCGAGACGTGCATGATCTTCGCGGAGATCTACCGCCACGGGAACGAGTGGAAGTTCCGCGCGGTGGGCCAGGGCTACGCGTCCGGCCTCCACGGCGTCGCCACCGACTACGGCATCGTCCTCGACTGACCGCCGCGGCACAGGCAGGACCCAGACCTCAATCCCGAAGGAGCATGACATGGCAGGACTGACCCTTTCCAAGGGCGGCAATCTCTCCCTCACCAAGACCGACCCGGGTCTGGCCAACGCGATCGTGGGCCTCGGATGGGACCCGCGCACGACGACGGGCGACGCCTTCGATCTGGACGCCTCGGCCCTGCTTCTGGGTGCCAACGGCAAGGTCCGCTCCGACGCGGACTTCATCTTCTACAACCAGAAGCAGTCGGCCGACGGCTCGGTGGAGCACATGGGCGACAATCGCACGGGCGAGGGCGAGGGCGACGACGAGCAGATCAAGGTCCACCTCGTCAACGTGCCGGCCGACATCGAGCGCATCGTCGTGGTCGTCAGCATCGATCAGGCCGAGGCCCGCCGGCAGAACTTCGGCATGGTCCGCTCCGCCTACTGCCGCATCGTCAACGAGGCCTCGAACGCCGAGGTGGTTCGCTATGACCTCTCGGAGGATGCCGCCGCCGAGACGTGCATGATCTTCGCAGAGCTCTACCGGAACGCGGGCGAGTGGAAGTTCAAGGCAGTCGGCCAGGGCTACGCGAGCGGTCTGGCCGGCGTCGCCACCGACTTCGGCGTGAACCTCGGCTGACGACGTCCCCGCGGCAGTACCCGCCCCATATCCGGCCCACCCTCCACCTGTAGGAGCCTTCGCGATGTCCATCTCCCTGACCCCACCAGACCCCACCGAGTCCCAGGACGCCCTCGTCCTCCAGGCACCCGACTCCGCGCCCGTGGTGAAGGAGGAGGAAGCCGCAGGGATGGTCCCGGTCGGCAGCGAGCGCCAGTCCGAGATCGCGAGCCAGGCCAAGGCCTTCGTGGCGGAGATCGCGGCGATGGACTCGCGGAGCCCCGATTTCCAGCAGAAGGTCGAGGGCCTCAACCGCTTCGCGGGCAGGGAGATGGTCGCCTCCTCGGACGCCTCCAACCGCATGCTCGACCACTCGAACACGTCGCGCGCGAGCGCGAAGAAGTCGGGCAACAGTGCCCAGATGTACGTCGCCTCGACCCTCGGCGAGCTGCGCACCACCGTCGAGGACCTCACTCCGAACCAGGAGCTGGGCGCGGGCCGGAAGATCCTCGGCTTCGTCCCGGGCGGCAACAAGCTCGCGCGCTACTTCCAGCGCTACGAGTCGGCCCAGACGCAGCTGGACAAGATCATCAAGGCCCTCATGTCCGGCCAGGACGCCCTCATGAAGGACAACGCGTCGCTCGCCGAGGAGAAGACGAACCTCTGGGAGGTCATGAAGCAGCTCTCCGAGTACGCCGTCTTCGCCCAGGAACTGGACAAGGCCACGGTCGAGAAGATCGAGGAAGTCCGCCGCAACGGTCAGACCGAGCACGCGCAGCACCTCGAGTCGGATGTCCTGTTCCCCGTGCGCCAGCGCCGTCAGGACATCCTCACGCAGCTGGCCGTGTCAGTGCAGGGCTACCTCGCGATCGACCTGATCCGGAAGAACAACACCGAGCTCATCAAGGGCGTGGACCGCGCCCGCACGACGACGATCAGCGCCCTCCGCACGGCGGTGATCGTCGCGCAGGCGCTCGCCAACCAGAAGCTCGTGCTCGACCAGATCGACGCGATCAACACGACGACGAACAACATGATCCTGCGAACCTCGGAGATGCTGAAGGACCAGACCACGCGCATCCACCAGCAGGCGTCCAGCTCGGGCGTCTCGGTCCAGACGCTTGAGAAGGCCTTCGCGAACATCTACCAGACGATGGACGCGATCGACACGTTCCGTTCCCAGGCTGCCAAGAACATGGAAAGCACGGTCCAGGCGCTCGAGTCGGGGCTCGAGAGGTCGCGCCCGTACATCGAGCGCGTGCGCCGGCAGGAGGGGAACGCCTGAGTCAGGCCTCCGGCTCCCCGGCGTCCTCGGGGTGGTCGGCCAGCTCGAGCGCAGCGTCGTCGGCGGCCTCCCCGCCGTCCTCGTCGAGCGCGGCGTAGTCGAGCGGCTGCTCGTCCTCGTCGTCGGCCTCGCCGCCCTCGTAGTCCACGACCGCGTCATAGACGGCGTCGAGGGCGGCGACCGGGACGCTGACCATGCCGTCAGCCGTGGTGAGCAGTCCCAGGGCCTCGAGCTCCCGGATCTCCGTGAGGAGCCCCTCGGCGAGCCCCTTGAGCTGCTGGGATGCGTCGGGGCCGAGCTCTTCCTCCACGCCCAGATCATCCCCGTGCACGTTGAGGCCGCTGGGGTCGGCACCCAGGGAAACGACGTCGTCGAGGGGGAAGGGCTCCTGGTGGACCGCGGCGGTCAGGATCGTCGTGAGGACCGCGGCGGTCTCGCCCTCGAGCGTGCCCGGTGTGCCGTCGGTGCATGCGGCCACCACGATCTCGGTCCCGAGGAACTGCGCCTCGAGCTGCCCCAGCCCATCGCTGTTCCCCAGATCGGCGGCGCCCTCGCCGGGCCGCGCTGACCCGCCTGTGACGTCCACGAGTTCGGCGTTGACCATGGCCTCCCACAGTCGACGGGCCCGGTCGGGGGAGCCCACGATCTCGGCCGCGGTGGCCAATGAGTCCTCGGACAGCGTGGCGTCCGGAGTCGTCTCGCGTCCGGCGCCGAGCCAGCCGAGGAGCGCGCGGGCGTGCTGCACGAACGGCGCGCTTGCGGCGAACTCGGCGGCCTCCTCCTCTGTCGCCTCAGGAAGACCGTCTCGGGGGCTCGCGTCCACAATCCCGCCGAGCTTCTCCGCCTCGGTGTCGAGGACCTCCGCCACGGCTTCGAGTTCGTCGGCGGTCCCCTCCCACCGGCCGGTCTCCTCGAGGAAGCTGAGCCAGTCCACGAGCGTGCCCACCACGTACCTCTGGTCGTCGACGGCCGCGTCCTCCGGATCCGCGGAGGCCGCCACGTCGTCGAGGAACGGCGGCAGGAAACCGGCCACCTGATCAGGGTCGAGGCGCAGGGTCGGGGCTCCCTTGCCGAGGCTCGAGACGATCGTGACGAACATCTTCACCACGAGCAGCTGGCCCGTGGCGAAGGCGGAGAGGTCATCCTCGCCCTGGGACGCCCATGCGATGTAGTCGGGGGTAAGCCGGTCGACCATGAGGTCGACACTCCGGCGCCGGCGCTCGTACTCGCCCAGCGGCGTCGCGGTGCGCGGGCGGGTGTTCTTCGGCTTGCGCGTGCGGCTCTTCGGCATGACACGAGCGTACGCTCTCTGACGTATGACGGCGCCGCCTCACTTCCCCCGTGCGTGCTGCGGGCGCGCTGTGCGTTCATAGCACGTTCGTCCAGCGTTCACGCGTGAATGCTAGGACATGCTCATGGGCCGGCACTGTCGGCCCCTTGCGAACCCCGTCTACGGAGGCTCCTCATGAGTAGGACACGTCAGCGCAAGATCATCGCGGCCGGAATGGCTGCATTCATCGCTCTCACGGCAGGGGGCGCCGTTGCCGCACAAGCGGCCGGCCAGCCGTCAGGGAACATCGACCACCACGACGTCACGACGACCCTCGCCACCGACTTCGATGCTGTGAGCCGAAGCACGAGCTGGCAGCTTACCAGCAAGCAGAAGCTGAATTTTCCCACGTACCACACCGAGGGGATCGCCTTCAGCCCGGACCACATCTTCCTCTCGGCCGTCCAGATCATCGAGCCGACCGTGAAGTACCCGACCCCGCAGAACGGCTTCGACCGCACCCCCGGCAAGGGAGTGGGCCACCTCTTCGTCATGGACCGGAATGGCAGCCTCCAGAAGGACATCACCCTCGGGGAGGGGGATATGTACCACCCGGGTGGGATCGACTTCGACGGGACCAACGTGTGGGTTCCCGTGGCGCAGTACCGGCCCAACAGCAGCGCGATCATCTACCGCGTCGACGCTGGAACCCTGGACGTGCAGAAGCAGTTCGAGGTCCCCGACCATTTCGGCGGCATCGTCAGGGATCTGCAGACGGGCCACCTTGTGGGCAATACCTGGGGCTCGCGCCGCTTCGCCGAATGGAACCTCCAGGGCAAGCAGTTGGCCACGTGGGACAACCCGAACTTCTTCATCGACTACCAGGACTGCCAGTACGTGCCGAACTCCAAGATGCTGTGCGGGGGCGTGACGAACCTTCCCCAGACCCCGGCCGCTGGGGGAAGCAGCGCAACCTACGAGTTGGGCGGGATGGCGATGATCGACTTGACGTCCCAAAGCGTGATCCGCGAGGTCCCGTTCCAGAAGTGGTCCACTGCCGGCCATGTCGCAACGCGCAATCCCTTCAAGATGACCGCGGACGGCGACCACCTCACGCTCAAGGTCGCGCCTGACAACGGTGACGAGGGCAACGGCACGGAGATCCTCACCTACGAGGCCACTGTCAGCCCAACACACTAGGCAGCGGTTGGCCGCACGATGCGGCACCGCCCGAGTGGGCTGGTGCGTCCGGAAAACCGGCGCACCAGCCCATTCCTGTCTGATGGTAATGGGCGCACGATGGCTCAGAGGCTGCTGGCGAGGTCCTTGAGCACGTCCTGGATCCGCGTCGGGTCGGTCGCGTCGAAGTACTGACCGCCCGAGGAGGCCGCGATCTTCTGGAGCGCCTCGGTGTCCGCCTGAGCCCCGTAGGCGAGGGTGAAGACCTTGATCTTCTTGCCCGTCGCCGACTGGGCAGACAGCTTCGCGATCGTGTCCTCGAGCGTGCCCGGCCGTGCCGTGTCGTTGGTGCCGTCGCTGAGGAGGATCACGGAGTTGAGCGCGTCCGAGCGGTAGCCGGCGCCCACCGTGTCCACGGCGAGCCCCACGGCCTCATAGAGCGGTGTGTAGGCGATCGGGGACAGCCCGTGCACCTTGGCGGAGATTGACTCCCGCTGCGCCTTGACGCTCGCGAGCTGCTGCACGACGCCGGGCTCGAGCGCGCCGCCGTCCTTGTTGGAGAAGCCCTCGATCCCGACTTGGTCGTCGTACCCGAAGAGGGCCAGAGCGCCGTCGACCGCATTCTTCGCCGCCTGGATCTTCGTGACCCCTGGCTGGATCTCGTCTCGCATCGAACCGGAGACGTCCACGGCAAACAGCACCCGTGCGGGCTTGCGCACCGCGGCGAAGCCCTTCTGCAGTCCGGTGACGAGCTCGGCCGAGGGCGTCTCGAGGATCGTTGACGCGGTCCCGAAGTGACCGGCGTCGGCCACCGCGAGGTCCGCCTCACCGCGGATGTCCCGGAACCCGGAGGCGCGCACCGCGGTCTGGCCCTCTGTGGTCCGCGCGAACCGGACAAAGTCCTCGCCTGCTGCCCGCTGGGCGTCACCGACCCACGTCGCGGAGAGCACGACGGCCGGCGAGTCGGCCGCGAAGACGCCGTCGGACGGGTAGTACGGGGTGAGCTGGACTTTGGGCGGGGCACCATTGGCAAGGGTTGTGCCGTCGGGGCTCGTGATCCCGCGGTTGTACTCCCACACGGACTTCTCGTCGGTGATGACGGCGGAGAGGGTGCCGGATGCCGCCTTGGTGTCCGCCGCGTCACGGATCGAGTTCAGGAAGTGCGCCGGAGTGGTGAGGTAGCTGCTCGTCGCGCTTTCCCCGAGCCGCACCTGGGAGGTCACGAAGCTCGAGGCGAGGTCCGCCGTCGTGAGCATGCCGCTGTGCCCGGCCGCAGCCGAGTAGGCGGTCGCGAGGGCGAAGAGGCCGGAACTTGCCATGGTCGGGTTGGCCTTGGCGATGCGGAAGTAGCCCCATTCGGGCTTGCCAGCACGCTCCCAGCTGCGCGGGTCGGAGGCAACCTTGTAGACGTCCGCCCACGTGGGCGGCTTCGCGTCCCAGCCGAGTGCGGCGGCCATCTCGGGCGGCATCGCGACCGTGACGGCGGTCGAGGCAACGCTCATGCCGGATTCGGGGACGATCGAGGAGCCCTGCCCCTTGGCGGACCGGGCGGTGGCGAGCCAGACCGAGGCATCCGGGATCCACACGGCGGGCTGCTGGTCGGCGGGCGTCGCGGCGAAGCCGCGCGCGGCGTCGTCGGCGGCCAGACCGGACTTGCGGGCCGCAACCTTGACGTCCACGCAACGCCCGCCTGCGTTCCGCTTGGCTCCCTGGTAGGCGTCCGCGACGGCGCGGACCATTCCCGCGTTCTCGGGCGAGGCGAGCACGTTGAGCCGGGTGCACGGGGCGGCGCCCGGGGCGCTCGGAAAGGTGTCCCCCACGAGGGCTGCTGCGGGCTGCGTCGGTGTGAGCTTGGCCGTCGTTGCCTTCGGAATGCGGTTGACGGTCAGCGAATTGTAGAGCGAGGGCGCCCACAGGAATCCTGCGAGGACCAGGGCTGCGACCGTGCCCCCGATGATCGTGAGGCGTCCCCAGGGACGGGTTGCGCGGCGTCGACGGGAGGCGCGACGGCTTGAAGGGGAAGTACTTCGTCTGCCCATGGCCCGAGGGACCTTTCGTCAAAGGCGCGCGCCAGCCAGCGCTGGGGGAAAAGCTGGACCCTCGGGACAGTACGGGCGCTACGGAAAGGGAGCATGAACGACGGGTTAACGGCCGGGAAAGCAGCGAGGGCCGGGGATCCCGGCCCTCGCTGCTTGCGAAGCTTCAAGATACAACTGCCTGCCACGCGACGCGACTCGACGCGCCGCCAGACCGCGACCGGCAGCTGGCGACCGGCAAGCCGACGATCACCCCGCGACTGCGACCTCCCGCGCCGCCAGACCGCGCCCGGCAGCCCGCGACCGGCAAGCCGAGGATCACCCCGCGACTGCGACCTCCCGCGGCGCCGGCCGGACCTTGCCCGCCGCGCCCGGCACCGCGACCGCGCCGATGGCGGTCACCGCCAGAATCCCGGCCGCGACACCGACCACGCTGCGCGCGGCGTCCACGAACCCGGTGGGCGTGAGGTTCCCGCCCCACGAGGTGAAGAGCGTGGTGAAGACGGCGATCCCGAGGGCTACCCCGACTTCCCGGATCGTCGCATTGGCGCCGGACGCCTTCGCATGGCCGGCCTCAGGCAGGGTCGCGAGGAGCGCCGTGGAGAGCGGGGCGAACACGAGGCCCATTCCAGCGCCCGCGAGGACGAACGGCGGCACGAGCGCCGAATACTCGATGGCCCGGGTCATCTCGAGCGCGATCCACCCGAGACCGATGGCCTGGAGTACAAGGCCCGCCGCGATGAACGGCCTCGCGCCGATCCGAGAGACGAAGAGACCGGCCACCGGGGCCACGACCATGGGCGCGAGCGTCCACGGCGCAGTCTTCCAGGCCGCCTCGAGCGCGGTGTCCCCCTGGACCAACTGGAGGAACTGGATGAGGAGGAAGATCGCGCCGAACGTTCCGAAGCTCATGCCGAACCCCAGGACATTGGACGCCGTGAAGGGGCGGTTGGCGAACATCCCGAGCGGGAGGAGGGGAGCCGCCGTCGTCCGCTGCCGGAGAAGGAACAGTGCGATAAGGACGGCTGCCGCGACCAGCGAGACGACCGTCTCGGCGGCGCCCCAGCCTACGGCCCCGCCGCGGATGATCCCGTAGACGAGGGCGAAGACGCCCGCGCCGCCCAGGACCGCGCCGAGCACGTCGAGCGGCTCGCTGAGGCCGCGGGACTCTGGAAGGCCAAGCCGTGCGAGCACGACCGCGACCACGCCCACGGGGACATTGATCCAGAAGATGGCCTCCCAGGACCACGATCCGAGCACGAGACCGCCCACGAGCGGGCCGACGGCCACGCCGAGGCCCGAGATGCCGCCCCAGATGCCGATGGCGAGCGCTCTCCGTTGCGCTGTGACTGATCCAGTGATGAGCGCGAGCGAGAGGGGCACGACGACGGCGCCTCCGATCCCCTGCACGGCCCGGGCGGCGATGAGCTGGCCCGGATCGGTGCTGAGCGCGGCGAGGGCTGAGGCGATCGTGAAGAGTGCGATCCCGCCGAGGAAGACGGATCGGCGGCCGATCCGGTCCCCGATCCCGGCCGCAAGGAGGATGCCGCTCGCGAAGGCGAGGGTGTAGGCGTTGACGACCCACTGGAGCTCATCGACGCTCGCGCCGAGGGTAGCCCGGATCGTGGGGAGCGCGTTGGTCACCACCAGGTTGTCGAGCGTGGCCATGAACATGGGGAGGGACGCCGCCGCGACGACGGCCCAGACGGGCCGCTGCGCGGCGCGGGTGGAGGAGGAACCTTGATCGAGTGCCACGGAATGCTCCTTGGGCGAGCGAGCTGGAGGATTAGTTATCGATCGATTACTAAGAGGCTAAGTAATCGGCTGATAACATGTCAAGTGTGGAAACCGAGCAGATTCCCCGCACCCGTATGCCGGCCGCAGAGCGGCGCGAGCTCATTCTGAGCGAGGCCACTGCGGTGTTCGCCGCGAACGGCTACGGAGGCACGACGACGGACCTCGTCGCCCAGGCCTCGGGCGTGAGCCAGCCGTACGTCGTGCGGATGTTCGGCACCAAGGAGAAGCTCTTCCTCGAAGTGCTCGCCCGCGCCGAGCGTCTCCTCGCCGAGACATTCCTCGGGGCCATCGAAGAGGCACGCCGCGCCGAAGCAGCCGACACGGTGGCCTCACCCGCGGGCGCCGTCGGCGCGGAGCCGGGCTCCCTCCACGAGCGCCTGGGCATGGCGTACGTGGGCCTCATCGCCGAGCGCGGGCTGCATCAGGTGCTCGCGCAGGCCTTCCTGCTCGGAGGCGATCCCGTGATCGGACCGGAGGCCCGTGCGTGCTTCCTGCGCACCTGGCAGCTCATCCGAGACAAGGCTGGCTTCGACGAGCACGAGACCAAGCAGTTCTTCGCCAACGGCATGCTGATCAACACGCTGGTCGCACTGCGGCTCGCCGGGGGCCATGGAGAGAATCCGGAGGTTGACGCGATGTTCGCCGTCGCGTTCCCCTGCTCCTTCGAGACCTACGCGAGCCATCTGCCCACAGCGGACGAGCCGTACTGACCCGCGTCGCGGCATGGCCCAGAGGCTAGGCTAGCAAGCATGGTCGCCAAGTTCTTCGGCTCGCTGTTCGGAGGTGCCGGGCACGAGCCTGAGCATGCCCTCGACGAGCAGCTCCCGCTCACCCAGGCCCAGGAGCTCGAGGAGACGCGCACAGCCCTGGGCACCCTGCGCAGCGCGATCCGCCGCGCGGGATCGGTCCTGCCGCCCCTCGCGCTCTCGCGGGTCCGCCAGACCGACGACCTCCTCGCGAACCTCATCGACCACATCGCCGAGCATGGTGCCTCGACCGAGCAGCGCGTCCTGCTCAACGCGATCGTGACCGACTACCTGCCCACGTCGCTGCGCGTGTACCGGGCCCTTCCGCCGGAGACGCACACTGACGCGAGCCCCGAATCGGAGAAGCTGCTCGAGCAGCTCGACATCCTCCACTCCACGGCCCTCGATCTCGACCACCAGGTCCGCACCGGCGCCATCGCGGAGCTGAGCGTGCACGGACGGTTCCTGCAGGACAAGTTCGACGTCGGCGGGATCCACCTCACCCCCGATTCCACCCTGCGAGAAGGAGAAACGCACTGATGGCCACGATGGTCGCAGGCAGCAACGCGCCGCTCACCGCGGAGAACCCAGGGCTCACAGGGGTCATGGTGGCCATGGGCTGGCAGCTCGTGCCGAGCAACGGCCCCCAGTCGGAGCTGACCTCCATGGCGATCCTCTGCGGGGACGACGGCCGGGCCATCTCCCCCGAACACCTCGTCTTCTTCAATCAGCTCACGACGGCGGGCGGCGGCGTCCGCTTCGAGGCCGGCTCAGCCGCTGGCCAGCACGACACCGAACAGGTCGACGTCGAGTTCGGACTCATCCCGGCCGAGGTCTCCAAGATCGCGTTCCTCGCCTATGTGGACCCCGAGGTCCGGGGCCCCGGAACGTTCGGCGCCGTGCGCGGCTCGTACATCCGGCTCGCCCGCCCCGACGGCTTCGAGCTCCTGCGCTTCGATGTCCCCGCCGTCAACGGCGAGCGCATCAAGGCGATGATGTTCGGCGAGCTGTACCGGCACCGGGACGACTGGAAGTTCCGTGCCCTCGGGCAGGGGTACGAGAACGGACTCGCCGGCGTGGCCCGTGACTTCGGGCTCGACCTCTGATGAAGGGCCTGCGGGGCGCTGACGTTCCCTTCATGACGCGGCGCGTGAAGGAACCGGTGGCTCAGGTCGAGCGCACACGGAATCCCGGACCGGTGGGCGAGCGGAGTCGAAGCCCCCTCGATCTCTCGTCCCCCCAGACTCCGGCTCGGCAGGACTCCGGGCAGCAACGCTCCGGGCCGCAGCCCGTGCTCCGGGACCCGCTTGACCTGTCGCCTCGGCCCGCCCCGGCGCCATCGGCGCCACGGGGCTTGGCCCGGACCGTCGAGTCGCGCCTCTACCCGGCCCCCGCCTTCGGCGGGCTCCACCAGCTCACGGCGAGTCACGCCGTCGTGCGTCTGAACCCGAGGCAAGCGGGAATCGGATCACTCTTCGTCACGGGGACGCGCGGGACCGCGTGGGAGGGCGAGGACCGCACGACGGGCGCGCAGAGCGTTCACCGCGAGCAGATCGGCACGGCCATTCCGACGCCGGGGAACCGGCCCCTCGTGAGCTTCGTTAATCGTGACGCCGTTGTGGTGCTGCGCCACGTGCGCAGTCTCCGGCGTGCCCTCTTCATCGGGGCCGGCGGCACCATGACGGTCCAGACGTTCGACGGCTCAGCCATCGCCGTCCAGGGTGCTCTCGGCCCGGGGCAGCGGACAGTCCTGACCGCGACCCGGATCGGCGCGCTCCTGGAGCTGCGCGCCGAGTCGGTGCCCGAACAGTGGGACGACGGGGAGATCTGGCGCGAGTTCGCGTTCACGATGACCGTGGGGCTGGGAACCCTGCGGCGCTAGACCCGGTGCTCTCAGGCCGACGGCGACGCCGCTGGCCGCGACGCCACACCGACACCGACCGCACCCGTCGGTGGCCGGACCGCACGCACACACTTTGGGGGGACACGTGCTGCACTACTCGTTTCTCACTGAGAGCAGCCGGACGCGGCTGTTCCATCGAGCGCCGCAGGAGATCGGGCCAGCCTCGGACCGCGAGACCCTCGCGACCGGGCTCGGGGCGACCCTATACACGCCGGGATCGCGCCCGGAGCTGACCCAGACCATCCTCAAGCGCGCCAGGGCGGGCTGCACGAGCAACGTCCTGTGCCTCGAGGACTCCGTGGCCGACGCGGACGTGGAACGTGCCGAGGCGAGCGTGATCGCGACGCTGATGGAGCTCGAGCAGGCGCGGGCCCTCGCGCAGGCGTCCGGCACGGTCCCGGACCGGCTGCCTCTGCTGTTCGTGCGGCCGAGGTCCCCGGAGCAGCTGCTCGACGTGGGCCGCAGGCTCGGTCGCGCCGCGGGCCTGTTGACGGGCTTCGTCCTGCCGAAGTTCGAGAACGCTTCGGGGCGGGGCGAGCAGTTCCTGGCCGCACTCGAGCGCCTCAACACCGAACTGGCCCGGCAGACGCCGCTGCTGGCGATGCCCATCATCGAGCACGCCGTGACCACGCACCGCGAGACGCGGGCCGAGGCGCTGCTCGGCGTCCGCGACCTCCTGCGTGCCCACCGGGGGCTCGTGCTCTCGGTCCGGCTCGGCGCGACGGACATCGCCTCGGCCTACGGCCTGCGCCGCTCGCGTGACCTGACCATCTACGACGTCGCCGTCGTGGGGGAGGTGATTGCCGACGTCGTGAGCATTCTGGGCAGGACCGACGAGGGCTGGACCATCTCTGGCACCGTATGGGAGCACTACTCCAACACCGAACGGATCCTGCGCCCGCTCCTGCGCGCCACCCCGTTCGACGAGTCCAACTCGACCGTGCTGCGCGAGCAGCTGCTCGGGGCGAACCTCGACGGGCTCATCCGCGAGATCGAGCTGGACCTCGCCAACGGGCTGCTCGGCAAGACCGTGATCCACCCGGCCCACATTCCTGTGGTCCACGCGCTGCACGTTGTGAGCCACGAGGAGTACCACGATGCCCTCGACATCATGGCCTCGGAGGGCGGGGGCGCCACGGCGTCGCGATCCGGGAACCGCATGAACGAGTCCAAGCCGCACCGGGCCTGGGCCCGGCGCACCCTGCGGCGGGCCGACGCCTACGGCGTGGCGCGTCCCGAGGTGACCTTCGTCGACCTGCTGGAAGCGAGCATGAAATGACAGACACCGCCGAGATCACCCCCCGTGACGCCGAAGTCACCCCCCGTGACGCCGAGATCACCCCGCCTGGCGCCGAAGTCACCCCCCGCGGTGCCGAAATCGGGTCCGCAGCAGAGGCGCACGAATGGAGCGGCGCCGTCGTGCGGGACCGGCTCGGGATCCGGCTCACGACGTCGCCCGGCAGCCTCCTGCCCGTCGACGCGCTTGCGGGTCTCGCCGTGCGACGCAATCCGAGGCGCGCGCAGTTGCTCGTCTCGCGTGTGCTCGCGAAACACGTCCCCACCCCGCCGGGTCTGGCGATCGGCGCGGGCCGGCTCCTGGGCGCGACGGCCGCCCTGCACCTGGGTCTGGACGGGACACCGGAGCCTTCGGACCTCGAGGAGGCGGCCCGCGCGATCACCGGCTGGCTCGCGGGCTCGGCTCCGCGCAGGCCCGAGGTGCTCCCGCTCCCCGCATCGCCGCCCGCACGGACTGCTGGGTCCGGTGAGATCGTCACGCTCGGCTACGCGGAGACCGCGACGGGTCTCGGGCACCTCGTCGCGGAATTCCTCGGCTCGTACTACCTCCATTCGACGCGGATCGCGACGCGTGTGCGGCCTTTCGGCGCGTTCGAGGAGGAGCATTCGCATGCGACGAGCCACACCCTGGTGCCGAGTGACCCTGAGCGCCTCGCCCGCGCGGACACGGTGGTCCTCGTCGACGACGAGCTCAGCACCGGTCAAACCGTTCTGAACACCGTGCGCGAGCTTCATGCCGCATGGCGACCGGGGGCTGGCTCGCCTGATTCGGGCGGGTCGATGAGGGACGCCATTCCCGCGCACGACGACGCCGCGACCGGCGGCGGCCCGGCCCGCCGCCGGTATGTGGTCGCCACCCTCTTAGACCTGCGTTCTGGGCAGGACCGGGCGCGCTTCGATGCGCTCGCGGCCGAGCTCGGCTGCGACCTGGGGGTGGTGGCGCTGGGGCAGGGAGCCGTCGAGCTGCCCGACGACGTCCTCGAACGGGCTACGGCATGGCTCGCAGGAAGCGCAGGGCACGACCTCGGTGCCACGGGAGGTGACCTCGGCACCACGGGAGGTGACCTCGGCGGTGCGGGCAGGGTGGTGCACGTCGATGTGCAGGCCGAACACATTCGCAGCGCCCGGTTCGGCGTCGACACCGCTGGGCCTCACGGGACCCGCCTCGCCGAAACGGCGCTCGCATCGGGCAGCGCGGCGGCAGCCGCCCTCGCGCGGGCAGGCGTCCCGCGCCACGCGCGCGTCCTGGTGCTCGGATCCGAGGAGCACCTCGCGCTCCCGCTCGCGATCGCGGACAGGCTGGCGTCCGAGCTCGATGCGGACCACGCCCACGCGCCGCGTGTCCTGGTCTCCTCGACGACCCGCTCCCCCGTCCACGCCCACGACGAGGCCGGGTACGCGATCCGTTCGGCCATCACGTTCGCGTCCCACGACCATGCCGAGGACGGCGCCCCCGGCACGGCCCGGCGCTTCACCTACAACGTCGCCGGCGCCGGACCGGACCGAAGCGGCGCACCGTTCGACGCGATCGTCTACGTCCCCGAACCGGGCTCTGCACGCGAGCACCTCACGGCCCCGGGCCTCGCGGGCACGCCTGCCGAGGGCGAGCCGAGCGTGACGGAAGCCCTCGCGCGGGAGGCGGGAACCGTCGTCGTGCTCCACCTCGACGCCGCGCCGCCCTATCAGGAGCCGATGCGCGGACCAGTCTTCGGCTCCTACCCTCCGGACGACGTCGCGTGGCTGCTCAAGGACCTCTCCGGGGCCAAGCTCGAGGCGCCGGCCCACGAGCGGGAGGCGGCGATCCAGTCCGGCCGAGCGAGCTACGCCGAGTCGCTGCCCCAAGAGTACGAGCCGAGCCCCGAGTACCAGGCCCTGTTCCATGAGGCGCTCACGGAGTCCAAGCACCGGATTGCGCGGGCCGTCGCGGACGTGACCGAGCAGGTCCTCGCACTGCGGGACCGCGAACCTGCGCTCGTCTCGCTCGCCCGCGCCGGGACGCCGATCGGAGTCCTCATGCGCCGCTGGGCCCGGCACGCTCACGGGCTCGACGTGCCGCACTACACGATGAGCATCGTGCGCGGGCTGGGCATCGACAGGAACGCGCTGCGGTACCTCCTCACCCGGCACCGGCCCGAGCAGATCATGTTCGTGGACGGCTGGACGGGCAAGGGTGCGATCGCGCGAGCTCGCCGCCGCCGTCGAGGCCTTCTCAGCCACAGACCCCGGGTCCGGCAGCGCGCGCCTCTCCGCCGAGCTCGCAGTCCTCGCTGACCCGGGGCACTGCGTGCGGGTGTTCGGCACGCGGGACGACTTCCTCATCCCGTCCGCGTGCCTCAACTCGACGGTCTCGGGACTGGTATCCCGCACGGTCTTCAATCAAGCGCTCATCGGACCGCATGATCTGCACGGCGCCAAGTTCTATCGAGAGCTCGCGGGCCGGGACGTCTCGAACGCGTTCGTCGATGCGGTCGCAGCATGCTTCCCGAACGTCATGGCGGAGCGCACGCGGACTCGGTGGGCGGAAGCGGAGCCGAAGCCGCGGGTCGAGCCCACCTGGGCCGGCTGGGCCGCCGTCGAACGCATCGCGGTGGAGCACGGTCTCGGCCCCCTCCTCAGCGCCGTCAACCTCGTCAAGCCGGGCGTCGGCGAGACGACCCGCGTGCTCCTGCGCCGCGTCCCATGGAAGGTCCTGGCCCGTCCGGAGCTGCTCGCGACGGACGACGCCGGGCGCCTCCTTCGCGGTGACCTCGCCCATGTGCTCCTGCTCGCCGCGCAACGAGGGGTCCCGGTCGAACCGGTCGCGGACCTGCCCTACAGCTGCGTGGGCCTCATCCATCCGCAGTTCACCCCCGGTGCGACCGGGGCCGATGGGAAGACGGTCCTCGATGTCTGAGACACTGCAGCCGACCACCGGGGAGCCCCCGGCCGCGGGCCCCGGCGCGTCCGCACCCCAGGACCAGCTCCCCGCGCACCTCTCCGGCCTGCCGGTCGTCGCGTGCGACCTCGACCGGACCCTCATCTACTCCGCCAAGGCTCTCTATCTCGACGGGCCGGACCACGCGGCGCCCCGGCTCGTGGTGAGCGAGATGCACGAGGGCCTCCCCCTGAGCTATATGACGCGCGCTGCCGAGGACCTTCTCCGGGAGCTCCTCGACCACGCGTTCCTCGTGCCCGTCACGACCCGGACACGCGCCCAGTTCCGCCGCGTCCAGCTTCCGCGCACGCGGTATGCGATCACGACCAACGGCGGCGTCCTCCTCCACCGCGGCGAGCCCGACGGCGCGTGGGCCGCCCGCGTGCACGACGCCGTGCGGCGCTGGTCGGCACCCCTCGAGGAGGTCGTGGCACGCCTGTCGACCAAGCCGTCGCCCGGGGTCCAGCGGGTCCGCACGGCGGAGGAGCTCTTCGCGTACGCGATCGTCGAGCGGGCCGAGCTGCCCGAAGGCTACGTCGCGGGGCTTACGGCCTGGTGTAGGGAGCGCGGGTGGGTCGTGTCGCTCCAGGGCCGCAAGCTGTACTGCGTCCCGGCGTCAGTGACGAAGGAGGCCGCGGTCGCCGAGGTCATGGAACGCGTCGGGGCCTCGTCCCTCGTCGCCGCCGGGGACTCGCTCCTGGACCAGGGGCTGCTCGAGATGGCCGACGTCGCGCTGCGGCCGTGCCACGGCGAACTCGAGGCCGCAGGCTACACCCGGTCGGGACTACGGGTCACCGAGACGCCGGGGGTCCGAGCCGGCGAGGAGATCGTCCGCGCGGCCCTCGATGCGGCACGCGCCCACTCCCTCGCGCGCCGTGGAAAAGTTGGCCTGAGCAGGGGGTGAGGCGCGGCGGCGCTGCTCAACTCAGCACGTGCGAGGGGCGGGACGCCCACTCCTGAGCCAAGAGGTGGAAGGAACGCTCCCGCAGGGCCGGGTCGTGGGCGTAGCCGGTGAGGATGACCTCGTCGATCCCGTAGGACGAGACGAAGCTGCGGAGGAACTCGGCGCCCTCCGCCGGCGTCCCGACCGCGGAGAACCGCAGCGCCGACGTGGCCATCTGTTCCTCGGCCGGCGACCAGTCCATCTCCTTGACCGGCGGGCGGAGCGGGCCTCGGGTGCCGCGCCGGATGCCGAGGAACATCTGCTGGTGCGTCGTGAAGAGGAATTCGGCCTCCTCGCGGCTGGGCGCGACCATGAGGTTCGCCCCCGCCATGACATATGGCTCGGAAATCTGCGCCGTCGGGGCGGAGGGGTTGAACATCTGCCGATAGGTCCAGATCGCCTCGGAGAGCTGGAACGGGGCGAAGTGGCTTGCGGCAGCGAAGGGGAGGCCGAGCTGGCCCGCGATGGCGGCCCCCGCCGTCGAACTTCCGAGGACCCACAGCGGCACGTTCGTTCCGCGGGCAACGGAGGCGTGGACGCCATGCGAAAGTTCAACAGACTCGGCGTCGTCAACCTGCTCCCCGAAGAACCACGCAAGGAGGCGGATGTTCGAGGCGAAGGCGGCCTCGCCGTCGTCCCGCGCCCCACGGCGTAGCAGGGCCGCGGTGCGCGGGTCGGTGCCGGGTGCTCGGCCCAGACCCAGATCGATGCGGTCGCCGTAGAGGTTCGCGAGGGTGCCGAAGGCCTCCGCGACGGCGAGGGGCGCGTGGTTCGGGAGCATGATCCCGCCCGAGCCGACACGCAGGGTGGACGTGTTCGCTGCGGCGTTGGCGATGAGCAGTGCCGTGGCGCTCGAGGCCAGGGCGTCGGAGTTGTGGTGCTCGGCGTACCAGAGGCGTCGGTACCCGGCCTCCTCGGCGACGCGCGCGAGACGCGTGGCCGAGGCCAGCGCGTCCACGACTGTTGAGCCCTCCACAATGGGGGCGAGGTCCAGGATCGAGAGAGCAGTCACGTCAGCGGCAACCCGCGGGGCCAGCGAGATGTTCCCGAGACAAGTGTGAGCCGTCTGTCACGTTGGATAACAGGTCCGTTGCTTTTCGGCAACGTCGGCGGTTCTCGCTTGTCCCACAGGGGGGCTTTCTGTGAACAATGGACAGGTCGTGGCTGGAGCCGTTGGGCCCACCGACTTTTGGGGCTGGCCTTCTGGGGAGGAGTTGCTGTGGACGATGCGTTGATGGTGACCAATCTGGTGTACTTCGGAACGCTGATCGTCGGTGGCGCCCTCATCGTGTTCCTCGCAGCCGCCACCGTCATCACGCTGATCATCGCCGGCGCCGGCCAGGGTGTGGCCTCAATCGTCGCGACGATCCTGCGGTTGCTCCGCACCCGCCCCCACGAAGAGCCCGAGATGCTCGCCGAGGCCGCCCGCACCGAGTACACCCGCAAGGCGGTGGTCGCCAAGGCCGATGCCATCCTGGCCGCCCGGCGGGCGGACGCGGCCGCCGCGTCTGCCGCAACCGCCGCCTCGAAGGCCGCCGCCGCATCTCCGTCGCAGGCATCCGGGTCGGAGGACGCCGAACCCGACGACGAGGAGGTAGCGATACCCGCCGCCTTCGCCGCCACGAAGCCTGCGCCCGCACGCGCGATCGCCGTCGTCTCCCCGATGCGCCCGGCACGGCCAGCCGCGGCCCCGGCCCGCTCCGGACCGCACACGGGCACCCAGCCGGCGCTCGTCGTCGGCCGCGCGAGCTGAACCGGCAGCCCGGCACCTCCCCAGCGCACGACCCGGTGGCCCACCACGCACCCGGCACACCTTGGACGCAACGGGAGGCCCCTCGGCATGTGCCGAGGGGCCTCCCGCGTGCTGGCGCGACGCCAAATAAGCCAGATAGCGCCAACCAAACCGTGCGGCCGGGCCGGTGGTGCCCTCCTCAGGTCCCGGGCGGTTGATGTTCCGAACGGGCCGTCGCCACGCCCTCCCGGCCGATGGACCGTTGGGCTGTCTGCCACTATGAGAGCAAGCCATCAGCACCACTGACAACAGGCTCGGCGTAGAGTGGTCAATCTGATCAACGGTTCACCGAATTCTAGGCGAGGAGTGGTCAAATCGCAGCAGCTTGACCCGACAGACCGACGGATCCTGCTCGCGCTCGACGAGGACCCGCGCGCGCCCATCATGGTGCTCGCGCAGAAGCTGGGCCTCGCGAGGGGCACGGTGCAGTCACGCGTCGAACGCATGACGGCGAGCGGCGTGTTCCGCGCCAACAGCACCCGAGTCCAGCCCGAGGGCCTTGGCCGGGGCGTCCTCGCGGAGGTCAGCGCTGAGCTCGACCAGAGCCACCTCAACGAGGCCGTCGCCGCCCTCGGCGGCATCCCAGAGGTGCTCGAATGCCTCGCCCCGGCCGGGGACACCGACCTGCTCATCCGCGTGGTCGCGACGAGCCCCGACGACCTCTACCGGGTGTCCGAAGAGATCCGCCTCTGTCCCGGGATCCGCCGGACCTCGACCCGCATGATCCTGCGCACCGTGATCCCCTACCGGACGTCTCCCCTGCTCGCAGAGCCGGAAGGCGGAGGACCGCAGGCACCGCAGGCGCCGCGCGCTACTCCCCCGGCGCCCGGTCGAGCTGTTGGAAGTCCCGGAGCCACAGCTCGCGGGCCTCGGACTCGCGGGCGCGGCGCGCTCGGGTAACGGCGCGGAGCTCGTCGAAGGCGGACGACGGCGCAGACGCACCGCCGCCGTTCCTGCCGCGCCGTCCCACGCCGAGCATGAGCAATGCGCGCTCGGTGGCCGCGGCGTTCTTGACGGCGAAGGCGGTGCGGCGGCGGCGCATGGCCTCGCGGACCGCCGCCTGCGCCTCGGCACGCCGGCCCAGCTCGCGCAGGGCCCTCGCCCGCAGGACGAGCAGGGCCGCAGCGAGGTCGGTCGCGTTGGTCAGGCCCTCGGTCCGCGCCACGATCTCCAGCGGCTGCCCGAGCGCCGCCGCGATGCCGCACGCGGCGAGAGCCGAGGGCACCGAGGGCGGGAGGGGCGCAAGGACGTCGAGTGCCTCGTCCGGGCGGCCGATCTCGCGGAGGCTGTGCGCTAGCGCCAGGGCCACGGCCTCCTCGCTGAACAGAACCTCCACATCGACACCCTCGGATACCTCGATCCAGTGCCGGATACCGCCCAGATACTGACTCGCGAACGCGGCCGCGGCCGGCTCGCTCGAGCCAGCGAGCCCCCGGGCGAGGAGCTCGGCGGCCTGGGCGTGGTGGTGCTGGCGGTACGCCTGCATGCCGGCCATGACGTAGCAGACCCCGGACCAGCCCGGATGCGCCCGGGCGAGGAGCACGAGCCGCTCGGGCTCACCGTGCACGAACACCGCACTGTGCACCTGCTTCTCGACCTTGGAGGCGAACGCCCTCAGCCGCGGGGCCCGGACTCTCCCGGCCACCCGCTGCGCGATCCTGCGCCCGGCCCCGCGCACGGGGGCGTAGACCTGCGCGCCACGGAACGGCGTGAGGTCCCGGGTGTCGTGGAACGAGGGCCTACGGCCCAGCTCGCCGGAAGACATGCCCACCATGCTAGCGACCCCCGCACCCTCCCGTTTCGGGTACGGATCTCCGGCGGGTTTCGCGGGCTTCGCGGGTTTCGCCGCCTCGCGTGCGGGGCGGGTCAGCGCGTCGCGAAGTGGACCCACAGTCCGATGACCCACACGCTCGCGGCCGCGCACGCGAAGCCGAACTCGACGAGGATGCCGAGGCCCGTCGCCTTGAGCGCGGCCCATGACGACGACGCCGCGCCCCTGAGGTGCCCCGCCCGCTGCCATTCGCTCAGGAACAGCCCGAGGGCGAACCCCAGCACGAGCCCCACGACGGGCACGATGAACATCCCGATGATTGCGAGCACTGCACCGATCACCACCGACCGGCCGGGGATGGAGCGTTGCCTGAGCCGCCTGCCCGTCAGGAACGCCGAGGACCCCATGCCGCACGCGAACAGCGCCCCGCCGAGCGCGAAGACAAGCCATCCGCCCCACCCCGCGCCGCCGAACAGCGCCCACTCGAGGAGGGCGAGGAGGCCGAGGATGCTCCCGGGCAGCACCGGGATGATGATGCCGGCCAGGGAGACGGCAAGGGCGGCACCGCACAGGAGGGCGGCAAGGACGCTGGTATCCACCCGGCCCATCCTGCCCCATGCGAAGGCTGCGTCAGGACATGCCGCAAGGCAGCAATGCCGCAAAGGCCGCAAAGGCCGCACTCTAGCGGCATGTCCCGACGCGGCGTTGGGAACCGGCCGGTGTGGCTACTCCCCCGGCACGACGGCGGCCGCGACCGCGGCGGTCACCGCGGGCCCGACGCGGGGGTCGAGGGGGCTCGGGACGATGTAGTCCGCCGAGAGCTTGTCCTCTGCGAGTCCAGCGATCGCCCGGGCCGCGGCGAGCTTCATCGCGGGCGTGATGCGGCGGGCCCCTGCGTCGAGCGCGCCGCGGAAGATGCCCGGGAACGCGAGCACGTTGTTGATCTGGTTCGGGAAGTCGCTGCGTCCCGTGGCGACGACGGCGGCATGGCGGCGCGCGACGTCCGGCGCCACCTCCGGATCCGGGTTGGACAGCGCGAAGACGATCGCACCCTCGGCCATGCGCGCGATGTCCTCCTCGGGGACCTTCGACGACGAGACGCCGATGAACACGTCCGCGCCCTCGAGCGCCTGGGCGATGCCTCCGGCCACCCCACGCGGGTTCGTGCGCTCGGCGAACTCCCTCTTCATGGAGTTGGTGCCCTTGGCGAGGTCCTCGCGGCCGGTGTGGAGGGTGCCCTTGGAATCGATGAGCACCACGTCGTCGACGCCGGAGGCGAGGAGGATCTCGGCGATCGCGATGCCCGCGGCGCCGGCGCCGGCGATCACGGCCTTGAGCCCGGCGAGGTCCTTGCCTACCACCCGGACCGCGTTCGTGAGCGCTGCCAGGACCACCACGGCCGTGCCGTGCTGGTCGTCGTGCATGACAGGCATGTCGAGGGCCTCGATGAGGCGCCGCTCCACCTCGAAGCAGCGCGGCGCGGAAATGTCCTCGAGGTTCACGGCCCCGAAGCTCGGGGCGATCCGCACCACCGTCTCGACGATCTCGTCCACGTTCTTGGTGTTGAGCACGATCGGGATCGAGTCGAGCCCGCCGAACGTCTTGAACAGCGCGCTCTTGCCCTCCATCACCGGCAGGGAAGCGCTCGGGCCGATGTCGCCCAGGCCGAGCACTGCCGTGCCGTCCGAGACGACGGCCACGAGGCGGGACGCCCACGTGTGGGTCTGGGCGAGCGCGGGATCCGCGGCGATCGCGCGGCTCACCTCGGCCACCCCGGGCGTGTAGGCGATCGAGAGGTCCCGCTTCGTGGCCAGCGGACGGTCGACGCCGATCGAGAGCTTCCCGCCCTCATGCGCGGCGAAGATCTCCTCGGTGGTGATTGGCAGGGAAGTCGAACCGGTAGTCGAACCGCTTGAGGTGGAGTGGGCAGGGATGGTGGGAGTGGACACGGCGTTGTCTCCTGGGTCGTTGCCGTCGCGGCGTCAGGCGCACGACGGCGTGGTGGGCCTCGCGCTGGACAGGGCACCGACCGCTTCGTCGGGCACAGGACAGTCCAGGGCGCGGGCCTTGAGGGGGATCCGGGGTCATTGCCGGGTTCGGCACTTCCGGGGGCCAGCAGATGCGCGGGGATGTCCGTCGAGCGCCGGCCTCGGAGAAAGAGGTAAGGCCATCATACCGGGGGCTTCGTCCGTTTTCCCAAGGCGGAAACGTCAGCTCAGGAGCTGTCGAGCCATTCAAGTGCCACGGCCGCCGTCCAGGACTGGTGGTGGCTGCCGAGCGGCTCGCCCGTGAAGGGCTCGTAGTACTCCCCGAAGTGCCCCTCCATGAGCTGGGCGATCGATGCCTCGCGCCAGCGCGCGTACCGCCCGCCGTCGCCATGGCGGCGCACGGCCTCGGCGATATACCAGGTCACGACGGGCCACACAGGGCCCCGCCAGTATTCGCGAGGCCGCAGGAGCGGTGATGTCGTCGACGTCGAAGGCGAGAGGGGAAACGCGAGGCGTGGGTCGCCCGCCCAGTCCGGGCCCTCGATGAGCACCAGCTGCGCGGCGCGCAGTGCGGGATCGGCGGTGGAGAGGAGCGGGGCGAAACCGGCAATCGTCGGGAGGGAGATCCACTCTCCCGTGAGGAGGTCACGGTCTCGCGCGAGCCCCGTTGCCGGGTCCACCGTGGCGTCGACGCCCTCGCGGAACTCGGCAGACCACTCCCGCAGCCGGGTCACTTCGTCACTGTGCCCGAATCCCTCCGCGAGCACCGCAAGGTCCTCGTTCGCGGCGGCGAATGCGGCGGACATGAAGACGTCCTTGACCTGGAAGTCCACCGCCCCGGGGAGGCGGGCATCGTCGAAGCGCACGTCCGCCATCTGCTGGACGAGCCAGAGGTAGCGCGCGTACTCCTCGTCGCTGGGCCGCTGGCTCGCGTCCTCGACGATTCTCGTGTCCGTGCGCACAAAGGGCTCGAGGTCGCCGGGGTGCACGCGAGAGTAGGGGCCGTCGAAGCGGGGCGAGTTGTCCATGCCGGATTCCCAGCCGTGGTAGATGGTCACGAGGCCGGACCCGTCGGACGCGCGGGCACGCCGCATCCACTCGTGCCACCGAATCCACTGGGGCAGCGTGCGCCGCGCGAACTCCTCGGCGAGGCGGCCATCCTCGCCGCCGCGCGACGTCGCCCGCTCCACGATCCGGCGGACGAGCGTCGCGTGGACGGGCGGCTGGCAGATGCCGCTTGACTTCACCCCGGCAGGCGAGGCCCCCTCGGTCCGCCAGCGGTCCACGCCCGGGAAGTAGCCAGCACCGCGGAACTGCACCTCGTCGGCGAAGACGATGTGCGGGATCATGCCACTGTCCCACTGGGCGGCGAGGAGATGGTCGAGTTCCGCGAGCGCGCGGGGCACGCCCACGGTCGAGAGGCCCGTCGCGACGAAGGCCGCATCCCAGCTCCACTGGTGCGGGTAGAGGTTGGGGGCTGCGGTGACCATAGTGCCCTTGTCATTCTGGGCGAGGACGGCGCGCGCCCGGGTCCGCAGCTCATCGAGGTCTGCGATCGGTCGGTCGGGATTGGTCCAGAGGGTTCGCCTCATGCCGTGAGGCCTGACTGTGCGGCAGGCCCGGGGAGGCGGCTCGGGGACAGTACGGGACGAGGGAACAGTACGGGGCTCGGGATCAGCACAGGCGGGATCAGCACAGGAGGCGGAGACAGCGTGGACATGGTCGGCGATCGTAAGTACGCGGCCCGGACCATGTCAACGGTTCGATCGGCTGGCGGCCCGGGCCCGCGAGCTCCTCGGCCCCCGTACAGGGCTCTGGCGTATAGTTGGATAGTCCCCCAGCGCACCCCCCATCTGTGCACGCCGGAGGTGCCGAAGCGTCCCGAAAAGAGGTTGCTGCGCGGTGCTCGAACTGCCCCAGGATCTGGTGACCCCTGCGCCTCCACCGGCCACGCCCAGAATGGCTGCCCGGTACGACCAGATCCTCGACGCGGCACCCAAGTTCTCCACCCGTGAGTACCCGAACGTCGACGTCAACGAAGTCGCACTCGAGGCTGGCGTCGCCACGAGCACGGCCCACCGCTACTTCCCCTCTTCCGCGCATCTCCTGCTCGCCCTCTACCGGCGCCAGCTGCTCGAGCTCCGCGCCCGCGTGGACGACCGGGCGGCCACGGCCCGCACGGACCAGCAGCGCGCCCGGAACCTTGCCGGGGCAGCCGTGGAAATGTTCGCGATGCGCCTGGCCCAGCCGGCCGTGAACTCCTGCCTCTCCGAGCTCGTGGTGCCGGTCGAGCACGAGCTCACCGCCTTGGTCGGTGAGGTCGACGAGCTCTCGTGGTCCATCCTGGGCCGGCTCGCCGGTGACAACGAGCGCGGACGCAGCATCGTCCACATCATCGCGGGGCTCGTGAGCGCTGTGCGCACCGGTCGGCTCATGCCCTTCGAGGCGGAGCGGCAGCTCAAGACCGCCTGCGAGATCGTGGCCAGCCGCCGCGCCATGCGCGGCTGAAGCGAACCCTCTGACGGTCACCTGCCGAGAGTCACACTTTCTGGTGGGGCGCACGACGGCGACCGCTCGCCGTCGTGCGCTACGCCGCCCCGCCTATGGGTCGCCCCGGCCTTCTGGGGTCACCTCTAGGCAACGCTGCGGATTCGCGTGACGAACACGGCCCCGAGGAGACCGATCACCGCCGCCGCGACGTAGAGCGACACATAGCCCCCGAGGAAGGCGACGAAGGGATACGCGATGGACGGGGCGACCACCTGTGCGAGGGAGTTGGCGATGTTGATGACACCCAGATCCTTGCCAGTGTCTTCGGCGCGCGGGAGCACTTGGGTGACAAGGGCGAAGTCGACCGCCATATAGGCCCCGAAACCGATGCCCAGCACGGAAGCCGCGACGAGCGCGCCGGCCCAGGTGGGGACTACGGCGAGGATGAGTGACGCCGCGGCGATGATGCACGAGGAGATGATCACAAGGGGCTTGCGCTTGCCCATGTAGTCGCTGATCCTGCCGCCGATCACGCTCGTCGTAATGACCAGAACGGCGTAGATGCCCGTCAGGATGAGCACGCCGGTAGCAGGGGCGATTCCCGTCGTCTGCTCGAGGTGGACCCGGTCCGCCAGGAAGTAGATGAGGTAGAGCAGGATCATGTGGTTGCCGATGTTCACAAGCAGCTTCGTGATCCAGGCCCAGGCGAAGTCGGGGTAGCGGCGCGGGCTGATCCAGAACGAGGAAACGAACTTCCCGAGCGAGAAGGGCGCGAGTGATGAGCGCAGGATCGGGGCGTCATCTGCGCGAAGCAGATAGATGATGACGCCCAGGAGGAGCGCGGCAGCGCAGACGAGATAGCCGAGCGAGAAGTTGCCTGCGACGGCGGCCGCCACCACGGAGCCCAGCAGGATGCCTGCGGTCACGCCCATGGACGCGAGTCCGCCCACGGTGCCGCGCTGGGTCACGGGCACCTTGTCCGGGACAGCAGCGGTGATCGCGGCGTATGCGGAGTTGCAGCCCGCCTGCACGAGGCACCACATCGCCGTCATGAACGCCACGTTGGGCGCCCCAGCGAGCGCCACCAGGGCCACGGCCCCGCCGACAGCCCCGAAAAGGACCCACGGGCGACGGCGCCCGAACCGACCCGGCGTCCGGTCCGAAAGCGCACCGGCCAGCGGGTTGCTGAACACCGAAACGGCGGCCCCAGCGCCCGTCACGAGCGCGAACATAGCCTCTTTCTGCCCGGGCTCGAGGTATGCGGCCTGCTGGGCCAGGAGCACCTGGAGGGGTCCGAAGAACGCCACGTTGATGCCCACGTTGACGAGGACCACGCCGAGGATCCACGGTGACCGGACCGGGACGCCGGGCTCGGGGCGGAGGGCCGTCGCGGTGCGAGGCACGGTGGGGTGGTCGGGCACGGTCACAATGACCTCCGGCTGGGGGCGGAACTGGTGCTCTCAGATTACGACAGATCCAGGCCACCGCCACGTGCATTTCCCGCGCCCTGACACGGGTATCGTCGCTTGGGTGGAGAGCAAGGTGACAGCGCCCGATGAGGCCATGGCCGCGCAGGTCTATCAGCAGATCATCGCGACGATCGTCGCCGGGAAGCTGCAGCCTGGCCAGCGGCTGCGCGAGCGCGAGCTCTCGGAGCAGTACGGCGTGTCCCGCATTCCCGTCCGGGAGGCGATCCACCGGCTCGAGCAGGACGGGTTCGTGGTCACCGCTCCCCGCCGCGGCGCGGTGGTACGGCGGCTGACGCTCAACGACGTCGACGAACTGTTCGACCTGCGCGTGCTCCTCGAATCGTTTGCTGCTGCGCGGGCTGCAGAGCGCGTCGCGCAGGGCGTTGACGGCTCCGTGCTCACCGAGACCCTCGCCAGGGCGCGGAAGGCCCTCGAGGAGGGCGATTTTGCGACCACCGCCGAACTCAACTCGGCCTTCCACGACCAGATCGTCGCCCTGGCCGGAAATGCACTCCTCGAGCGCTCCATGCGGCCTCTTCGGGGCCTCAACCGCTGGATCTTCGGGCTTTCGGTCAACCGGCCTCTGGACGTCAGCGCCCACGAGCACGACGACCTCGCCGACGCGATCCTCACGGGCCGGTCCCAGCTTGCCGAGTCCCTCTCCGCGGCCCACGTCGAGGCTGGGCGGAAACCGGTCACGGAGGGGCTCGCCAGAGTCCTGCTCGAGTAGCCGGCGACCGCCTTCGGGACACGGCCGCCCGCGCAACGTAGGCTCGTGGCATGGCGCCGAGCCCTTGGACCGCACACACACGTCGCTACCGCGAGATCGCCGACGTCCTCGCCCGCCACGGCCTCAGTCAGGTGCTGGAACGCGCCGGGTTCGCACGGTTCATCCCCCGAGGGCGCTCGGCCGCAGACGGCAAGGGAGCGCCGGGAGCCCCTATCGGAGGCCCGGTGCACGTGCGTCTGGCCCTCGAGGAGCTCGGACCCACCTTCATGAAGCTCGGGCAGATCCTCTCGACCCGTCCGGATCTCGTGCCCGAGGCGTACCAGCTGGAGCTCGCGAAGCTGCAGGACGCGGCGCCGCCGGTCCCCGCCGAGGCGATCCTCGGCGTCGTGCGCGAAGAGCTCGGCGAGGACGCGCTCACGGCGTTCACCGAGTTCGACGACGCCCCGCTCGCGAGCGCGTCGATCGGCCAGGTCCACGGCGCCCGCCTCGCGGACGGCACCAAGGTCGTGGTCAAGGTCCGCAAGCCCGGGGCGGTCGAGAGGATCCGCGAAGATCTCGAGATCCTCCGCAATGTCGCCGCAACGGCAAGCCGCGCGTGGCCCGTGCTCGAGGACTACAACGTGGTGGGCCTCGTCGCGGAATTCTCACGCACGCTCACCAAGGAGCTCGACTACCTCGAGGAGGGGCGGAACGCCGAGCGCTTCGCCGCCAACTTCGCGGGCGACACCCGCTACCGCTTCCCGCGTGTCTTCTGGCACACGACGACGTCCCGTGTGCTCACCCTCGAGTTCATGGAGGGCATCAAGGTCAACGACGTCACGGCCCTGGACGCGGCAGGGATCGACCGCCGGGCCCTCGCGGACCATGCGGCCGGGGCGCTCGCGCAGATGATCTTCGAGGACGGCTTCTTCCACGCCGACCCGCACCCTGGGAACATGTTCGTCGAGCCGGACGGACGGATCTCGATCATCGACTTCGGCATGGTCGGAGAGATCAACGACGACCTGCGCGGCCAGCTCGGCCACCTGCTGATCGCCCTCGCCCGCAAGGACGCCCGCCGGCTCGCGCGCGCCCTCGAGTCGATGTCGCTCGGCGGGCCCGTCACCGACCGTGCCCGTCTGGCCGCGGACGTCGCCGAGTTCATCCAGCTCTACGACGGCGTGGACCTCGCCGACGTCAACGTGGCCCGCCTCGCGCAGAAGCTCCTGGGGGTGGTGCGGAACCACCGGCTGCTCATGCCGGCCGAGGCGGCGATCGTCATCAAGATGATGGTGATGGCCGAGGGGCTCGGCCGCGTCCTCGACCCCGGCTTCCGCCTGTCACGGGTCCTCGAACCCCATGTGCGCCGGCTCCTGCTCGAGCAGTACTCGCCAGCGGCGATCGTGCGCGGGCTCAAGGCCGCCGGACTCACCGCCCTGGATCTCGCCGCCGACGTCCCGGACCTCATCGACAGCCTGAACCGCGTCCTCGAGTCGGGAGGGTTCGAGGTCCACCTCCGCGCAGCCGAGCTCGAGCCGCTCGTGGCACGCGCCGAGCGGATCGGCAACAAGGTGCTCGCAGGAGTCATCGCGGCGGCGTTCATCCGCGGGGTCGGGGAGGTCGTCGCGTCCGACCGCCGCTGGCAGGGCCTGCGCGAGCCGCTCGTACGCACCGGCATGGCCGCGCTCGGTGGCCTGGGCGGCTACTTCGCGGTGACGGCACTGAGCCGCAGACGGCGCCCGCGCAGACTCCTGCCGCGCGGGCCCCTGTCACTGTGACGGGATCAGAGTGGCAGGGCCGCGAGAGCCGCGCGGAGGCGGGTGCCGGCGTCGTCCGCAACCTCCCGCACGTGCGCGCTCGAGCTGAGCTGCACCATGGTCTGGGGGTCGATCGCCTCGATGGTGGTCGACTCTGCGTCGGGGCCGCGCCGCACCACGACGTTGCACGGCAGGAGCGCGCCCATCTCAGGCTCGGCGGCGATCGCCCTGCTCGCGAGGTTCGGATTGCAGGCGCCGAGGATCACGTAGTCGCCTACGGAGTCGCCGGCCTCAGGGCCGAGCTTGGCGGTGAACGTCTTCCGGATGTCGATCTCGGTCAGGACGCCGAACCCCTGCTCGGCGAGGGCAGCCTTGATCGCGTCGATCGCCTCGGCGTAGGGAAGGGGAACCTGGGTGGTCAGGGTGTATGCCATGTGGCCCACGCTCTCAGCGCGGAGCCCCCGTTGGCAAGGGTCCCCGGTCCTGCGGCCGTGGAAGGGACACGAGGAAGGGCACTAGGTCCCTGCCGGATCTGCGGTGCTGGGGAAGAGACTGGTTGCGTCGGAAGGGAACCGAGATGATGTACGGCTATGGTGGCGGCGGTATCTGGGGCTGGATCGTGATGGGGATCGTGATGCTCCTGTTCTGGGGCGGCGTCGTCGCGCTCGTGGTGGTCCTCGTCCGGGGTGTGAGAGGGAGATCGGGCGGCTACGGTGCCCCGTGGCCCGGCAACGATGATCCCGAGCACATCCTTGCCCAGCGGTTCGCCCGAGGCGAGATCGATGAGACCGAGTTCAACGCGCGCAGGGACGCGCTCAGGCGCAGGCAGTGACGGTGCGGCGGTGAACGGCTCGCCGAGCACCCGGACGATCGTCCTCTCGGTCGCCGCGGCGCTCGTGCTCACTGCGGCGTCACTGCTCGGCGTGGCCCTCCTGATGCCGGCGGGACCCTTCTCACTGCCGGGCTCTCCGGTGCAGGGAACGGCGTGCAGCGCGCCGAGCTTCGCCGGCCCCACGGTGAAGGTGACCCTGTCCGACATGGGCAGCATGCTGGGTGGCCCGAGGATGCGCGGCGGCATGCGTCTCTCCTCCGACAGGGCCTCGGTACCTAGCGGGAAAGTCTCGTTCGCCGTCACCAACGCCGGGAGCGTCCCCCACGAGCTCGTCATCCTGCCACTCCCCGCCGGCCAGGTCCCGGGCACGCGGTCCGTGGGGGCCGACGGCCGCGTCGACGAGACCGGCTCCGTGGGCGAGGCCTCGGCCAGCTGCGCCGAGGGTGCGGGAGAGGGGATCCTCCCCGGCGCGTCGTCGTGGGTGACCGTCGAGCTGAAGCCCGGCACGTACGAGCTGGTCTGCAACCTGCCGGGCCACTACTGGGCTGGCATGCACACCGTTCTCACCGCGAGGTGAGGCGCTGGCGGGGCCGCCCCACGCCGCGGTGTGGCCCGGCGGGGCATCGGTTCAATGGCCCTCGGCGACCTTGCGCGGGTCCAGATCGAGGCGGCGCAGCAGCTGTGCGTTGAGCGCCACGACGATCGTGGACAGCGACATGAGGATGGCGCCGGCGGCCGGCGAGAGCATGACGCCGGCAAACGCCAGGACGCCCGCAGCCAGAGGCACCGTGATCACGTTGTAGCCGGTGGCCCACACGAGGTTCTGCCACATCTTGCGGTAGCTTGCCCGCGAGAGCTCCACGACCGAGACGACTGAGCGCGGGTCGTTTCCGGCGAGCACGACCCCGGCGGACTCGATCGCGACGTCCGTCCCGGCGCCGATCGCGATGCCTACGTCGGCACGGGCGAGGGCAGGGGCGTCGTTGACGCCGTCGCCGACCATGGCGACCTTGAGGCCGCGATGTTGGAGGTCGGCCACGCGTCGGTCCTTGTCCTGGGGCAGGACCTGGGCAAAGACCTCGTCGATGCCGAGGTCCGTGGCGACGGCGTCGGCGACCTGCTGGGCGTCGCCCGTGATCATCGCGACACGGATCCCGCGCTGCTGCAGGGCCTTCACGGCCGTCCGCGACTCCTCGCGGACCGAGTCCTCGAGCGCGAGGACGCCCACCACCTGAGCGTCGCGGATCACGTGGAGTACCGACGCGCCGCGGGCCTTCCACCCGTCGACGGCGCGGGAGAGCTCGGACGGCGTATCGATCCCGAGCTCGGCCAGCAGGGCGGGGCCACCGACCTGGACGAGCGTCCCGTCGACCGTGGCGGCGACGCCGCGGCCTGCGCTGGACTGGAATCCCGTGGCACGGGGCACCGTGAGCCCGCGCCCGCCGGAAGCGCGGACGATGGCCCGTGCCACCGGGTGCTCGCTTTCCAGTTCTACGGCCGCCGCGAGGGCGAGGAGGTCCTGCTCGTCGCCACCGCGTGCGGCAGCGACGTCGAAGAGCTCCGGCGCTCCCTTGGTCAGGGTTCCGGTCTTGTCGAACAGCACCACGCCGACCGTGCGCATGCGCTCGAGCGAGAGGCGGTCCTTGACCAGGACGCCGCCCTTCGCCGCGCGCTCGGTCGAGATGGCGATGACGAGCGGGATGGCGAGGCCGAGGGCATGCGGACACGCGATCACCAGGACCGTGACGGTAGCCGTGACCGCCGTCGGGAGGTCGCCGAGGAGGGTCCATGCAACGAACGTGAGGACACCCGCGCCGGTCGCGAAGTAGAAGAGGAACGCCGCCGCCCGGTCAGCGAGCGCCTGGGCGCGGGAGGAGGAGGCCTGCGCGTCGGCGACCATGCGCTGGATGCCGGCGAGCGCCGTCGACTCCCCGACTGCCTCGACGCGGACGCGCACGCTCGTGTCGGTCGCGACGGTTCCGGCGACGACGGCGCTGCCCGGCCCACGGGTGACGGTCTTGGACTCGCCAGTGATCATCGACTCATCGAGCTCGGCGGTGCCCTCCTCGATGCGGCCGTCCGCGGGGAGGCGCCCGCCGGCGCGGACGAGGACGAGGTCGCCGGGGGCGAGGTCGGCGGCAGGGACGGTCTCAGTGCCGCCGTCCTCCGCAACGCGCTCCGCCTCGTCCGGCAGGAGCGCCGCGAGTGCGGCGAGCGCACCCTGCGATGCGCCGAGCGCACGCATCTCGAGCCAGTGCCCCAGCAGCATGATGGTCACGAGGAGGGCGAGCTCCCACCAGAAATCCAGGTCGAACCCGCCGATGCGCAGGCTCGTGGCCCACGAGGCCGCGAACGCGACCGTGATCGCCATTCCGATCAGCAGCATCATCCCGGGCTGTCGCGCCTTCAGCTCGCCGACGCCGCCCTTGAGGAAGGGCATTCCGCCGTAGAAGAAGATCGCCGTGCCGAGCACGGGACCGATCCACTCGCTCCCCGGGAACGTGGGCGGCATCGCGCTGAACAGGTGCCAGAACATCGGGCTGAAGATCACGACGACGACGGAGAGCCCCAGCGTGAGCCAGAACCTGTCGCGGAACATGGCCACCGAGTGGCCCATGTGCTCCCCATGGGTGTGGACCGCGTGGGGGTCGCCGTGGCCTGCGTGGAGCTGGGCCGTCATGTCGTGCGAAGTCATGTCGTGCGAAGCCATGTCGTGGGAGGCCATGTCGTGACCAGCGCGCGCGTCGTGGGACCTAGTCACGACACGGCCCTGCGGGTCAGGGCCATGCACCTCGCCCGCGGCACGCTCCGTCTCGGGCGCCTCGCCCTCGTGCATGTGGTGGCTGTGCTCGTTCACCTTCGGTACCCGTTCCTTTCCCAGTGCGGATGAGTTCGGGCTGTGGGGCGATCGACGGTAGCGGCTGGCGGACCGTGTGCATCGCTGGCAGCACTTCGAACATACCCCTAGGGGGTATGTTTTCGCAAGGTGGCGCGTCTACAGTCTCGCCAGGATGTAGTCGACACGGGCGGAGGCCTCGAGGGGCGGGACCTTCACCACGGGGAACGGCAGGGCCATGTAGACGTCGGTGATCAGCTCGTGGATCTGCTGCTGCGCCGCGGCGTCCTCGGTCCGCGCGTAGTCGTTGACCATGGGGAGGAGATCGAGCACGAACACCTTCCGATAGTTGACGCGCTCGAGCGCCTGAAGGAGCGCGGGCTCCGGCTCGAGGTGGAGGAACCGGTAGTAGGCGAGCGAGTCGGGGATGGCCCGGTCGAGGAAGACTATCTGCTCCGGATCGAGGCGCCCCTCCTGCTCGATCTCGATCGCGAGCACGTTGCGCTGGAACTCCGCCTGGCGCGCGCGGATCTCCTCGACGGTGCGCCCACCGAGCCGCTGGAGGTCGATGTAGTGCCTCGCATCCTCGATGGTGGTCGCATAGCCGCGCTCCTTGAGCAGGTTGACCGTGGTCGTCTTGCCCGAGCTGGGCCCTCCGGTGATGACGTACCAGTTCGTCACGACGCGGCCCTCACAGCATCGCGGGAACGACGACACCGGCCAGCGCCTCAGGGGCAGACTCGCCGAGGACCGTGCGGACATGGCGCTCCACGAGGGGCGCCGTCGCCTCGAAGATGGCCACGAACGACTCCCGGGCGCGCAGGAGCGGCCAGTCGTCCGGGAGGAGCTCGTACGGCATCCCCGGATCGTCCCAGGGGAAGGCACGCCACTCGTCCAGGACCTCGATCCGCAGACGGAACCCCTCCGCCGGCCCGACGGCCCCGGCGCGGATCCGCTCGAGGGCCGCCTCGTTCGCATCAGCGAACTCGGCGTAGCGCCGGGGCGGCTCGGCGGTGTCGACGATGGCCGGGCGCCGGCCCTCGAACCCCCCGTCCTCGACGCGGAACGCCATGTAGTCCTCGACCCCGTATCCCTGGGCGACCTCCCGCACCTGGTCCATCCGGTCGCGCGGCGAGAACCAGAGCGCGCCGTAGACGGGGGCGAACCCGAGCCACTTGAGGCGTGCCCGGAATGCCTCGCGGATCTCGCGCTCCGACTCGGGGACCGAGAAGGCCACCGCGGTCCAGAACCGATCCCATGGGATCCCGGGGTCCCCGAATTGGCCCACCTGACGGGCACCAATGACGAGCCTGGCGCGTGCCTCCGCGGTGAAGCGGTACCGCGAAGCCCGCCCCCCGCCGTCGTTCTCGAGGACTCCCCGCGCAGCAAGCCGACTCAGGGCAGTCGTGACGGCGGAACGGCTGAGCCCCACATCCCCGGCGAGCCGGACGATCGCCCGGGTGGGGAGCCACAGGTCAGTGCTCCGCCAGAACTCGCCGAGCAGGGTCACGAGGAGGTGCTGGCTCGTGCCCCCGCGCTGGGGCCGGGGGAAGTCGACGATGGCGGCGCCAGCCCGCCCCTGTCCGTCATAGCGCACCCCTCCATCCTCCCAGTCAGGAAGAAACTTTGCAGTTTTATTGACGCTCGCGTGTTTTAACGCAACGATTGGTATTGGTGACGCGCACCACATTCCCTGACACCGTCGTCCTCCAGGAGACCCGCATGACCGCCGGCCCCACCTCCGCAGCCAGCGCCGTGGCTGCCCACGCCCCAGGGCAGCACGCACGCAAGGCCGCCATGGCGAGCTTCGCCGGAAGCACGCTCGAGTACTACGACTTCTTCATCTACGGCTCGGCCTCAGCCCTGATCTTCAACAAGATCTTCTTCCCGGGCATCGACCCGCTCCTCGGCCAGTTCCTCTCGATGGCCACCCTCGGCATCGGCTACGTGGTCCGTCCTTTCGCCGCGGGGTTCATCGGCCACTTCGGCGACCGGATCGGCCGGAAGCAGATGCTCGTCTTCACCCTCGTCTCGATGGGCCTCGCGACGTTCCTCATCGGCTGCCTTCCGCCCACGGCCGCGATCGGGGCCGCCGCGCCGATCCTGCTCGTGCTCCTGCGCGTGGTCCAGGGCATCTCGGCAGCCGGCGAATCGGTCGGCGCCGTCACGCTCTCCCTCGAGCATGCCCCTTCGGGCCGGCGCGCGTTCTTCGCAAGCTGGGTCAACACGGGCGCCGCGGCGGGCATCATGCTGGCCTCGCTCGCCTTCCTGCTCGTCTCGCTCATGCCGCAGGCCGACCTCGTCGCGTGGGGATGGCGTCTTCCGTTCCTCGCGAGCATCGGCGTCGCCGTGGCCGGCTTCGTGATCCGCCGCCGCCTTCCGGAGGCCGAGCTGTTCGAGGAGGCGCGCGGCGCAGAGAAATCCCACGAGCTTCCGCTCAAGGTCGTGCTGCGGGACTACTGGCCCACGGTGATCAAGGTCGTCATCTTCGGGGTGTGGGCCGTCGTGTCCACGATCGTCTCGGCCTTCAGCCTCTCCTACGCCACGAACAACCACCTCGTCTCGAGCAGCATCATGCTCGCAGCCACAATCGTCACCGCAGCCCTCGCCCTCGTGGCCCAGCCGCTCTTCGGGATCCTCGCTGACCGGATCGGCCGCAAGCCCGTCTTCATCACCGGCAACGTGATCTGCGCGGCGTCGATCTTCGCGTACTTCTGGTCCATCTCGCAGGGCAGCGTGCCGCTCGTCTTCGCCACCCAGATCGTCGTCATGGTGGTCGGCTACGGCATGGTGAACCCGCTCGGCCCCGCCATCGTCGCCGAGATGTTCCCCACCCGGATCCGTTACTCCGGCGCCGCCGTCTCGTCCCAGCTCGGCCTCATCGTGACCGGCTTCGCGCCCACGATCGCCGCCGCCGTCGTGCGTCCGGGCCCTGACGGATGGGTGCCGGTGGCCGTCTTCACCGCCATCTGCTGCGGCATCTCAGCGCTCGTCACCCTCGTCTGGGTCCGTGAGACCTACAGGGTCGACACCCACGATCTCGGCGCGCGGACTGGGGCCTGAACCGTGGCCCGCAGCATCCTCATCGAGAACGACGTCGAAACCCTGCTCAGCGACGGCACCATCCTCCGCTCCACCGTCTACCGGCCTGTGGCCGAGGGCGAGCGCTTCCCCGTGCTGATGACGCGGACGCCGTACGGGCGGGACCTGTCCGTCAACTCTGCCTACTTCAACCCGGCTACGGTCGCCGCCGCGGGCTTCGTGGTGATCCTCCAGGACGTGCGCGGCCGGTTCGGCTCGGACGGCGAGTTCCGTCCGGGCGAGCAGGAGGCGGACGACGGCGCCGAGGCTGTCGAGTGGGCAGCCCGCCTCCCGTACTCCTCGGGCAGGGTGGGCATGTGGGGCCGCTCGTACTTCGGCGAGTCGCAGTGGCGAGCCGCCCGGCGCGCCCCGCACGGCCTCGGAGCCCTTGCACCGGGGGTCTGCGCTGCCGGCAGTGCGGACAACGGAGCGCTCTTCCGGGGCGGGGCGTTCGAGCTCGGCTCGCGGCTGAGCTGGGGACACGGCTCGATCTCCCTCGACACCATCCGCCGCGAGTTCGCCGGCGACCCCGAGCGCCTGCGCCTCGAGCTGGAGGCCTGGCGCGCGCTGGACGCCTCGTTCGCCGACGGCACGGCCTACCGCACGCTCCCGCTCACCGACCTCAAGTCCCGCGCGGGCACGTTCATGGAGTCGCACATCATCCCCTCGACCGGTGCCGATCCGGGCGGGGAGGCGTCGGCGGCCTGGAACTGGCCCGTCTCCGAGCCCGTCCCGCTGCCCACACTCCACATCGGCGGGTGGTTCGACATCTTCCTGCCCAACACCCTCGGCCAGTACCGGCTCCAGCTCGAGGCGTCCCGTCAGGACCCTGCCGTCCCGCGGCCGCGCCTCATCATCGGGCCTTGGAGCCACGCGAGCTTCACGGCGCTGTTCCCCGACACGGCGTTCGCGGGTGCCTCGTCCGCGGCCGTCGGCGCCTACGGGGACCTCTCCTCGATCCACGGGGAGTGGTTCCGCCACGCCCTCGCGGACGGCCCCGAGCCCGCCATGCCGCCGGTGCTCGTGTACGTCATGGGCGAGGACCGGTGGCAAGGGTTCGACGAGCTGCCCGAGCCCTCCCAGCGGCGCGAGCTGTTCCTCTCCTCGGCCGGTGCCCTCGGTGAGGCGCCCGGCGTGGAGGCATCGGCGTCGTACAGCTACGATCCGCTCGACCCGGTCCCCTCGACCGGCGGCTCGACGATGCACCTCGGTGCGGACTTCCCGGGCCCGGCCGAGCAGTCCGCCGTCGAGGCCCGCGACGACGTCCTGACCTTCACTGGCGAGCCCCTCGGGGAGGCACTCACCGTCTTCGGCGACGTGACAGCGCACCTGTACGCGTCGTCGTCGGCCGTCGATACGGATTTCGTGGTGCGGCTGTGCCGCGTCACGCCGGACGGCCGCTCGGTGGCCCTCGCGGACGGGATCGTGCGCGCCTCATGGCGGGACGCGTGCGCGCACGACGGCGTCTTCCGGGCCGGGATGCCGCGGCGTCCCCTCACGCCGGGAGCAGTCGAGGAGTACACGATCAGCCTGTGGTCCACCGCGTGCACGTTCGCCGCCGGCGACAGGATCCGCATCCAGGTCACGTCGAGCTGCCACCCCCGGTGGGACAGGAACCTCAACACGGGGGCGAGGGCCTTCGACTCGTCCGACACCGTGGTGGCACACCAGCGGCTCCACCTCGGGGCCGGGGCGCCAAGCCGGATCACGTTCGGGGTCCTTGAACGGCGGGGAGAACTTGCATGACGCAGGTACTGTCCTAGCCATGGCCCAGACACCACAGCCGCCCGCGCTCGAGTACGTCGGAACCCTCTCTGTCCTCATCGCCGACCCGATCGATGTGGGCCCCACGCCCGAGGGGCACCGGAGGATCATCCCGATCACGGGCGGCACCGTGTCCGGCCCACGGCTCAGCGGGCGAGTGCTCCCGGGAGGCGCCGACTTCCAGATCCTCCACACCCCGCAGCTCTCGCAGCTTGAGGCGCGCTATGCGATCGAGACGGAGGACGGCGCCATCGTCTCCGTTGACAACGCCGCAATCCGCGCCGGCTCCGCCGAGGCGCTGGGCCGGATAGCGCGCGGCGAGCCGGTGGACCCGGCCGAGGTCTACTTCCGGTGTGCGCCCCGGCTGAGGAGCTCGGCCCCGCGATGGGACTGGGTCAACCGGACGCTCTTCGTGGGAACCGGCGAGCGGTATCCCGACCGCGTCGTCGTCCACACCTTCGCCGTCGCCTAGTAGCTTCGGCCTAGACCGCCGGCGATTTCCTCGTGCGCGAGGGCGACGGCCCCATGGCCCGCTGCGACTGCCCGAACTCCCGATCCGGTTCCGGGCGGTCGCCGCGCCGCACTGAGTCGCCCCGCCGCGCTGACGGGCCCCACGGGGGCACCCGCCGTCGGCGAGCCGCGATGTTGCAGTCCGAGCCAGCCCGCATAGGGTGAAGGCATGGCGGATGCAGACGATCTCCTGCGCGAATTGGCCGGTCGGCACGGTGTGGCGACGTCGTTCTGGGGCTGGGGCGGGGCCCTGAAGGAAGTGTCGCCACAGACCCTGAGGTCCGTGCTCGGCGCGCTCGGCGTACCCGCGGGGTCCGCCGAGGAGATGCGCGCCGCGCTCGAGGACGCCGACCTGGCCGCATGGCGCCGCGTCCTCCCTCCGACCACGGTGGCCCGCGAGGGCCACGACACCACGGTGCTCGCACACATTCCGCACGGGAGCGCGGTCTCGGTCTGGGTGACGGCGGAGGACGGCACCGAATACCCTGCCCTGCAGGTCGAGAACTGGGACGAGCCGAGGACGGTCGACGGCGTCCTCACCGGTCGCGCTGCCTTCCTCCTTCCCGAGGGCCTCCCCCTCGGCTGGCACACCCTCCACGCCCAGAACGAGGGAGGCACCGCCGAGGCCACCCTCGTGGTCACGCCAGACCGTCTCACCACGACAGACCGCCTCGCGGACCGCCAAAGATGGGGCCTCATGGGCCAGCTCTACTCGGTGCGGTCGTCCCGCTCGTGGGGCGTCGGTGACTTCGCGGACCTCGGCGACCTCGCCGCCATTGGAGCGGCCGAGGGCGCGAGCTTCGTCCTCGTCAACCCGTTGCACGCGGCCGAGCCGGCACCGCCCATCGAGGACTCCCCCTACCTGCCCACCACCCGGCGGTTCGTCAACCCGCTCTATCTCCGGGTCGAGGACATCCCCGACTACGCATATCTCACCGGGGAGGACCGCGCGGAGGTCGAGGCACTGGCGGGCGAGTTCGCGGCGTCGAACGCCTCGACAGACCTCCTGGACCGCAACGCCTCCTACACCGCCAAGCTCGAGGCCCTCGACATGATCTGGCGGGTTCCCCGGAGCCGCGCACGCGAGGACGCGTACCGCCGGTTCTGCGACGGCGCTGGGCCGGGCCTGGACGACTTCGCGCTCTGGTGCGCGCTCGCCGAGCGGCCCGACGGACCCGGTCTGCACGAGGACGCGTGGCCGCCGCCTGCCAGCGCGAGGGCGGACCTCCTCCGGGAGCAGCTCGCGGACCGGATCGACTTCCACCGCTGGCTCCAGTGGGTCAGCGACGAGCAGCTCGACGCGGCCCAGCGCACCGCGCGGGCGGCCGGCATGGAGATCGGCCTGCTGCACGACCTCGCCGTGGGCGTGCGGCCCGACGGCGCCGACGCATGGGTGCTGGCGGACGTCCTGGCCCGCGGCGTCGCGGTCGGGGCGCCGCCGGACATGTACAACCAGCAGGGGCAGAACTGGAGCCAGCCGCCCTGGCACCCCGTGCGTCTGGCCGAGTCGGGCTACGCGGCGTACCGGGACATGCTGCGCACCATCCTCCGGCACGCCGGGGGGATCCGCGTGGACCACGTCCTCGGGCTCTTCCGCCTCTGGTGGGTCCCGGAGGGCGCACTGCCCGGCGATGGCGCGTACGTCCACTACGACCACGAGGCGCTCGTGGGCATCCTCGCGCTCGAGGCCCAGCGCGCCGGCGCGATCGTGATCGGCGAGGATCTGGGCGTCTTCGAGCCGTGGGTGCGGGACTACCTGGCCGAGCGGGGGATCTTCGGCACCTCGATCCTGTGGTTCGAGTACGACGGCGAGCGCCCCCTCGCGCCGGAGAAGTACAGGCAGGCGTGCCTCACGAGCGTGAACACCCATGACCTCCCGCCGACCGCGGGCTACCTCGCGGGCGAGCACGTGCGGCTCCGCGAAACACTGGGACTGCTCGAGCGCTCCGTCGAGGAGGAGCTCGCCGCCGCCGAGGCCGAGATCGACGGCGTCCTCGGGCTCCTCCGCGAGCGCGGACTGCTCCCAGCGGAGGTCAGCCTCGCCGACGAGCAGCGCGTCATCGAGGCGCTGTACGAGCTGACAGCGCTCACGCCCTCGTCCCTGCTCGGCGTCGCGCTCGTGGATGCGGTCGGCGACAGGCGCACGCAGAACCAGCCCGGCACCTACCTCGAGCATCCGAACTGGCGCATTCCCCTCACGGGCGCCGATGGCAACGGCATCCTCCTCGACGACCTGCGCCGCAATCCGCGCTTCGCCTCACTCCTCGCGGTGATGCGCAGCGCGGTGGACGGCTAACGGCACCCGACCTGCTCCGGTCCGCGGGATTCCGCCCGCGTTCCGTGAAATAATCTGCGTATGAATGCAGATAAGAAGGTGTGCGGACTCGACGTCGACAGCGGGTACGTCGAGCTCGCCGTCGAGATCTTCTCGATGCTCGCAGACGCGACGCGCATCCGGATCGTCCTCGCCCTGCGCGAGGGCGAACGCAGCGTGAACGACCTCGCCGAGGCCGTGGGCAAGTCCCCCGCCGCCGTCTCGCAGCACCTCGCGAAGATGCGCCTCGCACGGATAGTCTCGACGCGGCAGGAAGGCACGCGAGTCTTCTACCGCCTCGAGAACGAGCACGCGAGCACGCTCGTCTCCGACGCGATCTTCCAGGCTGAGCACGCCCTCGACGCCCACCCCCGCCACCACCACACAGAGAGGGCGGGAGCATGAGCGCGCCGCACGACCACACCCACACCCACTCCCCTGCGGGCCATCCCGCGCACGACGGCGCAGAGCACGCCGCGCGGGACGCCCATCACGACCAGGATCACGACCACTCGCACGATCACGACCACGGACACGCGCACGGCCACGATCACGGACACGACCACTCGCACGATCACGCGCACGCACACGGTCATGGCTTCCTCGGCGCGCTCAAGGAGTTCTTCGTCCCCCACACCCACGATTCCTCGGACTCGATCGACGACGCACTCGAGGCCAGCTCGGAGGGCGTGCGCGCGCTCAAGATCAGCCTGTTCGTGCTCCTGGGCACCACGGTGCTCCAGTTCGCCGTCGTGCTCGTCAGCGGGTCGGTCGCGCTCCTGGCGGACACGGTCCACAACTTCTCCGACGCCCTGACCGCGCTCCCCCTGTGGGTCGCGTTCCTCTTGGCCCGCCGCCCGGCCACGAGGCGCTACACGTACGGGCTCGGCAAGGCCGAGGACCTCGCGGGGCTCTTCATCATCGTGGTCGTCGCGCTCTCGGCGGTCGTCGCGGCGTGGCAGTCGGTCGACCGCATCATCCACCCCCAGCCCCTCGAGAACCTGTGGTGGGTCATGGCGGCCGGGGTCGTCGGCTTCGCGGGCAACGAGGCCGTCGCGGCCTACCGGATCAACGTGGGGCGCCGCATCGGCTCGGCAGCCCTCGTCGCGGACGGAATCCACGCGCGGACGGACGGCTTCACGTCCCTCGCGGTGGTGGTCGGCGCTGCGGGCGTCATGCTCGGGTTCCCACTCGCGGACCCCATCATCGGCCTGCTCATCAGCGCCGCGATCTTCGTCCTCCTGTGGGGGACGGTCAAGAGCCTGGGCCAGCGGCTGCTCGACGGCGTGGACCCCGAGCTGGTCCACCGCGCCGAGCACGCGCTCGAGCATACGCCCGGCGTCACGGGGATCGAGCGCGTCCAGCTCCGCTGGATCGGGCACCGCCTCCACGGCTCGGCAACCGTCCGGGTCGGTGCGGCGACCACGGTGGCGAGCGCCGACGTCGTGCGCGGCGACGCGGCGCACCGGCTAGCCCACGCGCTGCCTAACGTCGAGGAGATCACTGTCACGACGACTGCGGGCTGACCGGGGCGGAGCCTCGGGCCACCGCGAGAACGACGACGGCGCGCGGCGCCTTCCGTGGGGAAGGTGCCGCGCGCCGTCGTACTTCGCCCGCTTGCGGGCGTGGCCGGTTCAGGCCCGCGCCCGATTCAGGCGCAGCGCTCCTGCGTGATCCCGTAGGGGACGCTGTCGTCGAGGGCGACGGTGTACTCGCCTGCCGCCTCGCGGGTCACGAGGATGCCGCAGCATGGGCTCGTGGCGGCGCGCTTCTGGAGCGTTCCGATCGCGCTTCCGAGCGCGGAATCGAGCTCGTGGGCGGCGCCGACAACAACGGTGAGTGAATCGTGGGCATGACTGCCGCTGGACATGAGACCTCCTAGCCTCCGAAGAGTGACAGTAAAGCGTACGCAGTCAACGAAACGTCCAACAAATGCACGAACCCCCTCCCAAGTCCGATCAAGCCTTGATCGATACGACATTTGTCGCATCATCGGTGTGATCATTCGGACACTCTGTATGGCAAGGGCCACACAGGTCGCGCTGTAGGCTAGAGGCGCCCCTGTTAGAGGGATCACATTGAAGGCATTACTGCGAAGGTCTGCGCATTATGACAACGCCCAACTCATCCCGGATCCCGTCTGGCTCAGTGTCGAGCCACGTTGAGGAACCGCACCTCGCCCGCGGTCTCTCGAACCGCCACATCCAGCTGCTCGCAATCGGCGGCGCCATCGGCACCGGCCTGTTCATGGGTTCCGGCAAGACCATCTCGGTGGCTGGCCCGTCCGTGATCTTCGTCTACATGATCATCGGCTTCATGCTGTTCTTCGTCATGAGGGCCATGGGCGAGCTGCTCCTGAGCAACCTCAACTACAAGTCCTTCTCCGACTTCGCCGGCGACCTCCTCGGCCCGTGGGCCAGCTTCTTCACCGGATGGACCTACTGGTTCTGCTGGGTCGTCACGGGTGTCGCGGATGTCGTCGCGATCGCCGGCTACGCGAACGAGCTGTGGCCAGGCATCCCGGTGTGGGTTCCCGGCATCGCCACCATCGTCGTCCTCCTCGCCCTGAACCTGCCTACGGTCAAGGCCTTCGGCGAGGTCGAGTTCTGGTTCGCGCTCATCAAGATCGTCGCCATTGTGGCCCTCATCGCCACGGGCCTCTTCATGATCTTCTCGGGCTTCACCTCGAACGCGGGCACCGCTTCCTTCAGCAACATGTGGGACCACGGCGGATTCTTCCCGAAGGAGTTCATGGGCTTCGTCGCAGGCTTCCAGATCGCGGTCTTCGCCTTCACTGGCATTGAGCTCGTCGGCACCGCCGCCGCCGAGACCAAGAGCCCCGAGAAGAACCTCCCCATGGCCATCAACGCCATCCCCATCCGCGTGGGCCTGTTCTACGTCGGCGCGCTTGTGATCCTCATGTCGGTCACCCCCTGGATGGAGTTCAAGGCGGGCCATTCGCCCTTCATCGGCATGTTCTCCCTCGCAGGGCTCGGTGCCGCCGCGACGATTGTGAACCTCGTGGTCCTCACCTCCGCCATGTCGAGCGCCAACTCAGGCATCTACTCGACCTCGCGCATGGTCTTCGGCCTCGCCCAGGAGGGCGACGCGCCAGCACTGTTCGGCAAGCTCTCCAAGCGCAAGGTGCCGCAGAACGCCCTCTTCCTCTCGGGCGTGCTCCTGCTCTCAAGCCTCGTGCTCCTCTACTCGGGCAAGGACATCGGCGAGGCCTTCGACATGGTCACCACCGTCTCCGCCGTGTGCTTCATGTTCGTCTGGTCGATGATCCTGGTCAGCTACCTCGCGTTCCTCAAGCGCCGCCCCGAGCTTCACGCGGCCTCGAAGTACAAGATGCCCGGTGGGCGCGTGATGGTGTGGATCGTGTTCGCGTTCTTCGCGTTCCTCGTCTGGGCGCTGACCACCCAGCCGGACACGTTCACCGCCCTCCTCGTGACCCCGCTCTGGTTCATCGTCCTGGGCGTGGCCTGGCAGTTCGTCAAGAAGTCGCCGGTCCACCAGGCCCGGATCGTCAACCACCACGAGACCCTCGCCGAGGAGGCCAAGGTCACGGTCTGACCGTTTCACCCCGCCCGATTCCAGGGCGGGTCCCGCGGCCCAGGCCATTGCGGGTGCGCACGACGGCGGGTGGCCGGCTCACGCGAGCCGGTCACCCGTCGTCGTGCTCAACCCGGCCCATCCCGCGGTGCGTGCGTCAGACGCGCCTCGTTGGGCCGCATCCCTTGCCTGGCCCACGTCCCCCTTGCCTGGCCCGCATCCCCCTTGCGTGACCGAGCAAGGAGACGCGGGCCAGAGCAGGCGATGATGCAATACTCGGCCTGAGACCGGCGGGGTCAAGGCCCGGCTGCCCTCAGAGGTTTCGGATGACTCCGGTCCCGCTACGCTGAGCGCATGAGCCGCTTCGCCCCGCGCACTACCCCGGCCCTCGAGCCTGCCGAAGCAGCCAGACTGGCCGACGCGCTCGCGGCGCGGGACGTCTCGCTGTTCGTGGACGGCACGGCGCACCGCCTCGCTGGCCCCGTGGACGAGGCGGTCCGCGATCTGCTCGCGCGGTTCGCCCGCGGCGAGGCCGTGACGGTGAGCAGCGCGGAGGACGTCCTGACGGTCGCGCAGGCCGCCGACCTCGCGGGAATCAGCCACTCCTACGTGCGCAAGCTGACCGACGCGGGCATCTGGCCCGTGCAGTACCGGGGATCGCATCGGAGGATCCGGTGCGAGGACGTGCTCGCGTGGGTGGCCGGGCAGAAAAAGTCCCAGGGGACCTGACCCCGCATCGTCGGGACATGACCCCGCATCGTTGCGAGGTGACCCCGCATCGTCGAGACATGACTCCGCATCGTCGGGACCTGAGGGGTCAGATGCGCGGGCGGCCCGCCCAGCGCCTCGCCTTCAGCGCGAGGTGCAGCTCGAGCCGCACGCGGCCGGTCAGCGGCTCGGCACGGATGATCTTCCGAACCCGTGCGAGCCGGTGGTAGACGGTCGAGCGATGCACGTGGAGGCGGTCCGCGACGGTCTGCACGGCGCCGTCGGAGTCATAGAGCATCTCGAGGACAGGCAGGAGCTCCCCGTTGCGGTCCTCGGCCTCGAGGATCGAGAAGTAGACGCTGGTCGGCTCAGCCGCGAGCGTGCCCATGAGCTGGTAGGCGCCGACGGCCCGCACGTCCACGAGCTCGCCGAGTGCGGGATCGACGGCGGCAGCCTGCGCAGCGATCTTGGCCTGCGTGTAGGCCTCGCCGAGGCCGCGGAGCGTCGTGAACGGCTCGCTGATGCCCACGAGCACGCGTCCCGCGGGCCGGCCGGAGCGTTTGGCCAGCTCGCGTTCGTAGTGCGTGAGGACGGCTGCATGGCTCGCACGGGCCGGGGTGCCGGCGAACAGCACGACGGCGTGCGTCTCGACTCCGGCCGTGAACAGGGCCGGGTCGATGCCGGCCGTGGCCTGCATCGCCGCCGTGCTGGTGGCCACGACCGCGGCCTGCGGGTCCTGCGGCGTGACGCCATCCGGGTCGAGGAGCACCACAACCTGCCACGGAGCGTGGCCGTGGACCTCCCGCCATCCCGCGATGGCCGCGAGCGCCGACTTGTCGCCGGCCGCCGCGGCCAGGAACTCGGCCTCGCGCCGGCGCCGGTGATCGGACTCCGCCGTGTTGGACTCGAGGAGCAGCCCTCCGATGAGCTCAAGCTCGAGGCGGATGCCGGGCAGGGCGGAGAGGATCTCCGCCGAGGTCTCCTCGTCTGCGGCCTGCTGGACCCACAGGTAGCCGACCCGGAAGCCGCGCACGAGCAGGGGCACGCACACCCGGCCGTACATGCCGAGATCGGGGTTCGCCGGGACGGTGACGGGGCGGACGGCTGTGGCGATGCCGTGCGAGAGCTGCCACGCCTGGACGTCCGCGGGGAGCCGCTTAGAGAGGAGGAAATTCACCCGCACGGGGTCGGCCTGGGCCTGGTTGGACGAGTACGCGATGAGCAGGCCATCGAGGTCCTCGACGCTCAGCCCGCGCCCGAGCTTGGCTGCCGCCGCTTCCACCAGATCTTCGACGCCATGACGCACTGCTCCAGCATACGGTGTCGCGGACCACACGAGGAGACAACTGCCGCTCCATCATCAGACAGCTGTCGCATCGGAGATGCCGAAATCCGCGGAAATCCGGGGAAGTCCGCCATGCGTCCGCCACCGTGTCTGTAACACGCCTCACAAGCGGGCCTACGCTTGAAGTACCAGCGAACGGCCCCCCGGTAAGGGAACAGAGGCCTACCGGCCCCTCGAGCAATCGGAGACGAAAGTGATCATCGGAGTCCCCAAGGAAATCAAGAACAACGAGTTCCGCGTGGCCATGACGGCCGCAGGAGTGCACGAGTTCGTGGCCCACGGCCACACCGTGCTGATCGAGCGCGGCGCGGGCGTCGCCTCAGGCATCACCGATGACGAGTACCACGTTGCCGGTGCCGAGCTCGTCACGGACGCCGCGGACGTGTGGGCCCGCGCCGACATGGTCATGAAGGTCAAGGAGCCGATCGCCTCCGAGTACCGCAACTTCCGCAAGGGCCTCATCCTCTTCACGTACCTCCACCTTGCCGCCGAGCCGGAGCTCACCCGCGCCCTGCTCGATTCCGGCGTCACCGCGATCGCCTACGAGACGGTCCAGGATGGCCGCCGGCTGCCGCTCCTCGCCCCGATGTCCGAGGTCGCCGGCCGCCTGTCGGTTCAGGTCGGCGCCCAGTCGCTCCTTGCCCCGAACGGCGGCAAGGGCATCCTCCTCGGAGGCGTGCCGGGGGTCCGACCGGCCAAGGTCGTTGTGCTCGGTGCGGGCGTGGCGGGCACGAACGCCGCCGTCGTCGCGATGGGCCTCGGTGCCGATGTCACCATCCTCGACATCAACATCCCCCGGCTCACCGAGCTGGACGCCCTCTACGGCGGGCGCCTCAAGACGGTCGCGTCGAACAAGTACGAGATCGAGAAGTCACTCGTCGAGGCCGATCTCGTGATCGGTTCCGTCCTGATCCCCGGCGCGAAGGCGCCGAAGCTGGTGACCAACGAGCTGGTGGCCCGGATGAAGCCCGGCAGCGTGCTCGTGGACATCGCGATCGACCAGGGCGGCTGCTTCGAGGACTCGCACCCCACCACGCACCAGGACCCCACGTTCCTCGTGCACAACTCGATCTTCTACTGCGTCGCGAACATGCCAGGTGCCGTGCCGAACACGTCCACCTACGCGCTCACCAACGTCACGCTCCGCTACGGCATCCAGCTCGCGGACCTCGGGGTCAAGGCTGCCCTCGAGAAGGACGAGGTTCTGGCTGCCGGCCTCAACGTCGCCGCAGGGAAGGTCGTCCACCGTTCGGTCTCGGAGGCGCTCGGGCTGCCGCTCCAGAGCGACTGGCACGAGGTCGTCCCGGCCTGATCCCGGCCGGCACGGCGGCGCCCCCTACCCGGGGGCGCCGTCGTGCGTTGTGGCCAAGACCACACAGCGGATGGGGAATGCCTCCCGACCTCAGGAAGTTGACACATCACAGAAGTGCCCGCGCTGGTGCGGGTCATCGAATCTGTAAGGAGCCCCCTTGGCCGAGAACACCATCCTGACCCTCGTCGGCAGCCTGCGCGCTGAGTCCGTCAACAGCAAGTTCGCCGAGGTGGCCGCCGCGGCCGCCCCCGAGGGCACCGTCGTGAGCACGTTCGAGGGCCTCGAGGAGATCCCGTTCTACAACGAGGACCTCGACGTCGAGGGCAAGGTCCCGGCCAAGGCCGCCGAGCTCCGCGCCGCGGTCGCCGCCGCGGACGGCGTCCTCTTCGTCAGCCCCGAGTACAACGGCACGATGCCGGCCGTGCTCAACAACGCGATCGACTGGATCTCCCGCCCGTTCGGCGCCTCCTCCGCAACCGGCACGAAGGCGGCCGTGATCGGTACCTCCGCCGGCCAGTTCGGTGGCGTCTGGGCACACGACGACGTCCGCAAGTCCCTCAAGATCGCCGGCGCCGAGGTCCTCGAGGACGCCAAGCTCGCGATCGGCGCCTCCTACTCGCGCTTCGCCGAGGTGGAGCCGAAGGATGACTCTGAGGTCGTCGAGGGCATCAAGTCCGTCCTGACCGCGCTCGCCGCCCCGGTCGCCGTGGCCGAGGTCGCTTCGGCCAACTGACGCCGCACCAGGCTCATCTGAAGGTCATCTTCTGAGGGTCATGTCCTGGGGGTCACTTGAGGTGGCTCCCAGGACATGACCTTCAGACGTCTGTGGGGTCTTTGGACAGTAGCCGCAGGCGGTCGGCACACCTAGCATTTCGCCATGACGCACGACGGCGGGACGCACCTGAGCTTCTTCGGCGCCACGGATACGGTCACCGGTTCCCGGTACCTCCTCGAGCACGGGGACAAGCGGGTCCTCGTCGACTGCGGCCTCTTCCAGGGCTACAAGAAGCTGCGCGAGCGCAACCGAGCGCCCCTGCCTGTCCCGCCCGAGTCGATCGACGCCGTCGTGCTCACCCACGCCCATCTCGACCACTCGGGCTACATCCCTGCCCTCGTGAAGCGCGGATTCCGCGGTCCGGTGTACTCCACTCCCGGAACCGCGGACCTGTGCACGCTCCTCCTGCCGGATAGCGGGCACCTCCAGGAGGAAGAGGCAGAGACGGCCCGGATGCGCGGCTCGTCGCGGCACAGCGATCCGCAGCCCCTGTACACGGCCCGGGACGCAGTCGATTCGCTCGCGTACTTCCACCCGCACGAGTTCCGCGAGCCGCTCCGGCTCGGGCCCGGACTCGAAGTGCGGTTCATCCCGGCGGGACACATTCTCGGCGCATCCCAGGTGCACGTCACCGCAGGCACCGGAGCCGAGAGGTCCTCGGTCCACTTCACGGGGGACCTCGGACGCGAGGACGATCCGCTCATGAAGCCGCCCGCGCCCCTCGAGCCGACGGACGTGCTCGTCACCGAGTCGACCTACGGCGACCGGGCACATCCCCGGAACGATCCCACGGAGGCGCTGGGCGACGTCGTGCGACGCGTTGCGAAGCGCAACGGGGTCGTGGTGATCGCCGCGTTCGCGGTGGGACGGGCGGAGACGCTCATGCTGCACCTCGCGCGGCTGCGGCGCCGCGACAGGATCCCGGACATCCCGATCTACCTCAACAGCCCGATGGCCGTGGATGCCACGGAGCTCTACCAGAAGTACCCCGAGGAGCACCGGCTGAACGAGCGGGAGTTCCGCGAGATGTACGCGCTCCCCCAGATGGTCCGCGACGCCGACGATTCGCGCCTGCTGAACCTCCGTGGCGGCCCGATGGTCATCATCTCCGCGTCGGGCATGCTCACGGGCGGACGCGTGCTGCACCACGTCGAGGCGTACGGAGAAGACCCGAAGAACGCAATCGTGCTCAGCGGCTACCAGGCCGGCGGGACGCGCGGGGCCTCCCTGCTCGACGGCGCGACGAGCCTGCGCATCTACGGCCGGGACGTGCCGATCCGCGCGGAAGTCGTGAGTCTGGACAACCTCTCCGCACACGCAGACGGCGACGAGATCATGCGCTGGATGGGCACGTGCCCACGCGCGCCGAAAATGGTCTACGTGACGCACGGCGAGGTCGGCGCCTCGGACACCCTGCGGCGCCGCATCCAGCACGAGCTCGGGTGGCGCGCCCGCGTCCCCGAGCACCTCGAGACCGTGGACCTTGCCCATCCACGCTGAGAAGCACTCTGGGCTCCATACCGAGGGGGACATCATGAAGACCATCCGGCTGGCTGCAGGTTCTGCCGCACTCGCTGCCGCTCTCGCCCTCGCGGGCTGCTTCGGACCCCCGTCGCCGGGCCCTTCACCGTCCGCATCAGCCTCCCAGTCCGTCCCGCCCAGCGCGTCCGCGAGCACGACGACGAGCGCGAGCCCCGCGCCGTCGTCCTCCACGGGCACCCCTTCGGCGAGCGCACCATCCACCGCGAGCACAACCCCGACGCCCAGCACGGCCCCGACGCCGAGCACTCCCGCGCCCTCGACGTCCTCGCCCGCAGCGGAGCCGACCGGCGGCCAGCTTCCCGAGCAGACCGCCCCGCTGACGATCTACTACATCGCGGTCGGCGACGGCGGGGTGTCGGGCCCGACCGTGGGCTGCGGCGACAGCGCCGTCGCGACGTACACCGAGCCGGTGACGTTCCGCGACCAGGTGGGGCCGAGCCTCAACAGGCTGTTCGCCAACCACAGCAGGACGATCGGCCAGTCCGGGCTCATCAACGTCCTGTACCAGTCGAACCTCACCTACGTGAGCGGATCCTTCGACGGCACCACGATCACCGTCCAGCTCTCCGGCTCGTTCCTCCTCGGCGGGGTGTGCGATATTCCGCGTGCCGAGGCGCAGATCAACCTGACGGCGATGGCGGCTGCCGGGGCGCAGCGGGCCGCGGTGTTCGTGAACGGGCGGCCGCTCGCGGATGTGCTGAGCCTGAAAGGCTGAGCGGTCGCTCCCCGCGTCCTCCCGGCCTACTCTGGAAGGGAGGCCGGCACTGACCCGTGCGGCCGCGCGGGCACGGCCTCACAGCCAAGAACCGAGGCGACAGACATGTCAGGATTCGAGCCGGACGCCGAGGACCGGATCCACAGCGAGGCACCGGCCGAGGGCGACCCCGACCTGGACGTGACAGAGATCCGGGCCCACTCCGAGGCGCCAGCGGAGGGACCCGACGAAGACTAGCTGCTGAGAAACCTGCGGGCGCGCTGGCGAGGGGCTGCCAGCGCGGAGAGGTAACGCCACGGCCGGGTCCGTGGCGTTACCTCTCGGCAGACCCTATGATGGCTTGAGATTCACGAGATTCACAGGATTCACCGACATTCACAGGAGATCGTGTGGAAAACCCCTTCAAGCCGACCGCTGGCGCCACGCCCCCCGACATCATCGGCAGGCAGGGCCTGCTCGACGAGTTCGCCTACGGGCTCCGGATCCGATCCGGGGCCCCCGGCCTCCTGACCATCTTCACCGGGGCGCGGGGGGTGGGCAAGACCGTCATGCTCGGGGCCGCCGAGAACACCGCCCGCACCCAAGGGTGGGCCGTCATCTCCGAGACGGCGACGCACGGCTTCCTGGGCCGCATCGGCAACGCCATGGGCGAGTTCGCCGACGAGCTCGGCGACGGGCCTTCCGGCAGGAAGATCACCGGGGTGACCGTCGCCGGCTTCGGCGTGACGACCCATCTCCCGCCGGAGAAGCAGGTCGAGTGGCGCGAGACAGGGGCGCGCCTGCTGAGGCTCCTCGACTCCCGCGGAACGGGACTTGTCATCACCGTGGACGAGATCCATGCTGCCGATCGGCAGGAGATCGCCCAGCTTGCGGCAGACGTGCAGCACTTCATCAGGGAGGGGCTGCCCATCGGCCTGGTCTTCGCGGGCCTCCCTGCTGCGGTCTCCGACCTGCTCAACGAGGGGGTGGCCACGTTCCTGCGGAGAGCAGACAGGATCGATCTGCACGGGGCATCCATCGAGGAGGTCCAGCGGTCCTATGAGCAGACCTTCGCCGCAGGAGGCTTTCCTCTCGAACCCGCTCTGGCGGCGGCCGCAGCCGAAGCCACCGGCGGCTACCCCTTCCTGATCCAGCTCGTCGGGTACTTCCTGTGGCAGGAGGCGGAGGAGGCGTCGGAACTCACGGCGGCACATGTGGAGCACGCCGTCGCGGCGGCGCACCGCAGGAACGAGCGAGTGGTCATCGAAGCGGCCCTGTCGAGCGCGTCCCACCGCGACCTCGACTTCCTGAGAGCCATGGCTGAGGACGACGACGCCTCGTCGGTAGGCGACATCGGTGCGCGCATCGTGGCCAAGCCGAACACCATCGGCAACTACAGGTCCCGGCTCATCGACGCCGGCCTCATCGAGCCGGCCGGGTACGGGATCGTGCGGTTCGCGATCCCCGGGCTCCGCGAGCACCTGCGCGAGAACCGCTGACACGGGAGATTTCCGCTAGGCCGCTCTCAGCGGCCCTCGGTGACCACCTTGGCGAGGTTGGCAAGGCCCTTCTCGAAGTCCTTGCCGATCATCGTGTCCATGTTCATGACCTTCGCGAAGACTGCGGCCACCCCCGTGTTCTGGCCCTTCATGGACCAGGTGACGCGCGTGCCGCCGTGGTCGGGCTCGAACGTGAAGCCGGTCGGGTTGACCGCCTTGAACGGCTTGACGAATACGAGGCGCAGCCGGATGCTCTCGGCCTCCACGGCCTCGAGAATCTGCATGCTCCCGGCCCCCGCCTTGCGATTTCCCCGCCACGAGTACTGGGCCCCGACACCAGACTGGGGGCCCGAGTAGGTGCGCTCCATTCCGGGGTCGAGGTCCTCCCAGGGGGACCACGCCGGCCACCCGTGGAAGTTCACGACGTGCGGATAGACCGCCTCGGGCGGGGCTGGGATGAAGGCGCTGCGAGTGATCGTGTAAGCAGCCATGGAGCCAACTCTAGTGCGGCATGAAGGCGGCGTTAAGGCTCCAGCGTCCCGACTGCTCGAGCCCCGGGCCGGCGGAGCTTGAACGAGCCGATCCTGTACTCACCCGCGAGTCAGTGCTCGCCCGCGGCGCCGCCGAGCGCAGCTGCCGCATTTGTCTAACGCGGCGGCGTTGCGGGGCCGCTGCCCGGCGGGACGGGGCCATCAGGGGGGATGGGCTCCCCCGGCACCGGCCCACCCGGTGAAGGCCGTCCGGGCCCGGGGAGCGGCCCATCGGGGTCGAACGGCGGGAACGTGTCCGGGCCGGGCTCGGGGATGCCCGGGTCTTCCGGGCCACCGGGCCGCGGCGGGACACGCGGTGGCCCGGGCTCGGGAGGAAGGGTGCTGTGCATCTTCGAGGGCTGCATCTTCGAGGGCTTCATCCCTCACTTTTGCCCGGTCGTAGACGGGCTACACAGCTTGACCGCTCGGCTCGTCCGAAGGGCGCCATGTTTGCTTTGCCCTGCAAGGGGGAAAGAAAGCTGTACGCGCTGGGCGCCACCGATCCGGCGCGCGGAAGGAGGACACCATTATGGGTCTCGGAGACAAGTTCGAGAACAAGGCCGAAGAGCTCAAGGGCAAGACCAAGGAGCACGTCGGAGACGCGACGGACAACAGGGATCTCGAAGCCGAAGGCAAGGCCGATCAGGCCAAGGCCGGCGTCAAGCAGGCCGGAGAGCACGTCAAGGACGCCGTCCGCGACGTCACCGACAAGTAGTCCGAGGACCTGAGCCCGGTCGAGCAGCGGATGTACGACGGCGGCGACTCGCCCATGCGGGGCGGGTCGCCGCCGTCGCGCGTCCAGTCACGCCAGCAGCTGGGTGCGCATCCTCAGCGCGGTGCCCGTCTCAGTGTCCGTGGTGGTGCATGACGTGCTTGGTGCGGGAGTAGTCGTCGAGGGCGTAGATGGAGAGGTCGCGTCCGTAGCCGGAGCCCTTGAAGCCGCCCCAGGGGGCCTCGTTGGCAATGACCAGGTGGGAGTTGACCCAGACGGTGCCGGCGTCGATGCGGGCAGCGGCGTTGTGGCTGCGGCGGGCGTTCTCGGTCCAGACCGAGGCGGCAAGGCCGACGGGCACGTCATTGGCGCGGCGGATGGCCTCGTCGTCGTCGGCGAAGGTCTCCACGGTGACCACGGGGCCGAAGATCTCCTCGCGGGTGCACTCGGCGCCCTCGGGGACGTCCACAAGGACGGTGGGCTCAACGAAGTAGCCGGGTCCCAGGATCGCGGAACCGCCGGCAGCGGCCCGCGCTCCCTCCGCGAGGGCGCGCTCGATGTGGCCCAGGACGCGGTCGTAGTGGGTCTTGGAGAACAGCGGGCCGATCTCGATGTCGTCCCCGGCCTGCGGCTCCCCCACGGCCAGGGCCGTGACCTCGGCAACGAGGTGGGCGGTGAACTCCTCTGCGACGGACTCGTGCACGAGCACGCGGCACGCAGCCCCGCATTCCTGGCCGGAATTCCAGAAGGACGCCGTGCGCAGGGCCGCAGCAGCGGCCTTGACGTCCGCATCGGCGAAGATCACGACGGGTGCCTTGCCACCGAGCTCGAGGTGGACACGCTTGAGGGACTCCGCGGCGGCGCGGGCGACGGCGCGGCCGCTGCCGACCGAGCCGGTCAGGGCGATCATGTCCACGTCCGGGTGCTCGGCCAGGCGCGCCCCGACCACGGAGCCCTTGCCCGCAACGACGTTGAAGACCCCGGGCGGGAGGAGGTCGGCGGTCAGCTCGGCGAACTTCAGGGTGGTCAGCGGGGTCTGCTCGGACGGCTTGATGACTAGGGTGTTCCCGGCCGCCAGGATTGGGGCGATCTTCCAGGCGGCCATGAGCAGGGGGTAGTTCCACGGGGTGACGACCCCGATGACGCCGAGGGGCTCGCGCAGGATCACGGAGAGGTGGTCCTCGACGTAGTCGCCCGCAGCCATTGTCGTGGTTGCCCGCAGTGCACCGGCCATGAACCGGAACGTGTCGATCGCGCTGTCCACGTCGTCCCGGGAGACCGCGAAGGGCTTGCCGGTGTCCGCGGACTCGAGGCGGACGAGGAGGTCGTAGTGCTCGGCCAGCCGGTCGGCGATCCTGTGCAGGACCCCGGAGCGCTCCCTCGGGACCATCCGGCCCCACGAGGCCTTTGCGGCGGCCGCGGCGGCGACCGCCGCGTCAGTGTCAGCCGCGGTGCCCGCCGGGACCCGGGTGATGACCTCCTCCGAGCACGGGTCCACGACGTCCACGAGATCCCCGCCGGGAGTCTCCCTGAATGCGCCGTCGATGAAGTGCTGCGCCGGCGGCAGGTCACCGGGATTCAGGAGGTGGGCCGCTCCGTAAGCTCGCCGGAGCGTGAACGCCGTCTGGTCTGAAACTGTCATCGGATGTCGTCCTTGGCTCGAAGAGGGTCGGGGCAGTCGGGCGAACCGTGCGCTCCCGGCTGCGGGTGCTGTCGTCTCGACGTGTGATCACCATCATAGTTGGATTCGATCAAAGATCAATGCTTGATCTCCGCCGGGGCTGTTCGTTGAGTCGTCCGTTGAGGCGGCGTGGTTCACGCAGCGCGGCGGAGATCCGCCGATATATTTGATCCATGCCGATTTCCAAGCGGGCCGAGCCGGCGCTGCTGACCGACCAGGTCTATGCGACGCTTCACGCCGCGATCCTCAACGGGGATCTGCCCGCTGGGTCTCGTCTCACGGTGCGCGAGCTCGCCGAGCAGGTGGGAACCAGCGCGATGCCGGTCCGCGAGGCGATCCGACGGCTCGAGGAAGCCGGGATGGTTGAACGCGAACCCCACAAGGGCGCGGTCGTCAAGGCCCTCACGCTCGAGGAGCTCGTCCATGTCTACGACATCCGGCGGCTGCTCGAAGTCGAGGCGGCGCGCCTGGGCAGCGAACACGTCACGGACGAGGACTGCGACAGGATGCAGGCGGAGTACGACCTCATACGCGAGGCAATCCGAGAACGCAGGGTCGTGGACCTCCTGGACCACGACGAATCGCTCCTCACCATCCTCTACAGCGCCTCGGGCAACCCGCTGCTGGTGAAGATGATCCAGAACCTCTGGCTCCAGTGCCGGGCCTACAAGATCGTGGGCGCCACCGGCACCCTCGACGCGGTGGGCGACGACTCGCTGTGGCGGTACCAGCAGTCACTCATCACCGCCGCCCGCAACCGGGACGCCATCTCCGGCGCGGCGGTCAACGACGCCTCGCTCGTCAACGCCACGAACCGCATCAAGGCCCTCCTCGCGGCCCAGCGCAGCGGCAACTAGCCCCACCGGGCGGACCCGGCGGGACGTCAGCGCGCCCCGGAAGTCCGCGCGCGCCGTCGTCCGCCGAAGGCATGCTCTCATCCCACGCTGCGCAGCCAGCCGGACCTGTTTCAAGTTTTTGATCAAAAGACTTGCTAGATCTTTGATCGAATCCTATCTTTGTAGACGAGACGTGCTTCACAACAGCGAGAGATCACCGGCACGTCGCCCCAGCCCTTCAGCGCACCAGCGCATCGGCTCCGGCGCACCGGAGCCCCTCAGACCACGATCGAACCCCGCGCTACATCGACCAGGAGTTCTCGATGACCACGAATCCGTTGGACGACGCACCACTGTCCCCCTTCCACAAGAAGCTCGCACTGTTCTCCTCGGGCGGCCCGTTCCTCGACGGCTACGTCCTGTCCATCATCGGAGTTGCGATGGCGCAGCTCACGGGCCAGTGGCATCTGGACGCGACCGAGCAGGGCCTCATCGGGGCCTCAACGCTCTTGGGCATCCTGCTCGGCGCGTTCGCCGGCGGCTACCTGACCGACCTCTTCGGCCGGAAGATGCTGTTCACGATCGACCTCGTCGCCATCATCGCCTTCTCCGCCGCCCAGTTCTTCGTGGGCGACGTCGTGTGGCTCATCGTGCTTCGCCTGCTCATCGGCGTGGCGGTCGGCGCGGACTACCCCATAGCGACGTCGCTGCTCGCCGAGTTCGCGCCGAGGAAGTACCGCGGGCCGCTGCTCGGCCTCTACGTCACGATGTGGTTCGTCGGCGCGGCTGCGGCCTACATCTTCGGCGAGATGCTCAGCAACCTCGGCCAGGACGGCTGGCGGTGGATGCTGGCCAGCGCCGCGCTGCCCGCGCTGCTGATCGTCCTTGCCCGCATCGGGACGCCCGAATCGCCGCGATGGCTCGCGAGCCGTGGGCGCATCGACGAGGCCAACGCCGTGCTGCGGCAGGTCTACGGCGAGGGGGTGAGCATCGCCGACCTCCCCGACGAGGTGAAGGAGAACCTCAATGTCCGGGCACTCCTCCGCTCAGGCTACGGCGGGCGCATGCTGTTCATCGCCGTCTTCTGGACGGCCTCGATCATCCCGCTGTTCGCGGTCTACGCCTTCGCTCCTGCCATCCTCGGCGCGCTTCACCTCGACGGCGACATGGCCCAGTGGGGCTCGGCACTCATCACCGTGATGTTCATGGTCGGCTGCGTCATCGCCGTCTTCGTGGTGAACAGGATGGGCCGCCGCCCCCTCATGATCCACAGCTTCCTCTGGTCCGGGGTCGCGTTGGCGCTCCTCGGCCTGTTCCCCGGCGCGCCGACGGCGATCGTCATGGTCCTCTTCATCGGCTACGCAACCCTCATCGGCGGCACGCAGATCATGCAGTGGGTCTACCCCAACGAGCTGTTCCCCACCGAGATCCGCGGCTCGGCCGTCGGTCTGGCGTCCTCGCTCAGTCGCATCGGCGCCGCCGTGGGCACGTTCCTCGTGCCCGTGGCACTCAACAGCCTCGGCATCGGGACCACGATGCTCATCGCCGCCGGCATCACCCTCTTCGGCGCCGCGATCTCCGTCTTCTGGGCCCCCGAGACCCGTGGCCTATCCCTGAGTGAGAGCGCTTCCCTCGCCGGCGCGGCTGCTCAGCCGGCCGGGGCCCGGAAGCTCGTCCGCTCCTAGACCAAGCACCCTGCAGGCCGTCCCCGAGACGTCCCCTCGACAAAGGAAAGTCACGAACATGAAAGATGTAGTCATCGTCGGAGCTGGACTCGCCGGCCTCTCTGCGGGATGGCGGCTGCGCCACTGGGACACGGTCCTGCTCGAGTCGGACGCCCGGGTGGGCGGGAGGATCCGCTCGGAGCGGCGCGGTGCCTACTGGATGAACTGGGGAGGCCACGTCTTCGCGGGGCCCGGATCGTCCACCGACGCCCTGCTTAACGAGGTCGGGGTCACAGCCGTGGAAATCCCCGGCTCGCTCCAGGCCCTGGCGATGAACGGGAAGTTCATCCGCGAGGGGCACATCGCGACCTACCCGTTCCGCATCCCGATGCCGCTGTCCTCCCGCATCGCCACGATGCGCGCCGGCATCAAGGTCGTCGCCGGCGTCGCCAAGTACACCGGAGTGGTGCGCAAGCGGGCGGGCGAGTCGGGCGCCACGCGCCAGCAGCGCATCTACGACTTCGAGAACGACAGCTCGTTCCTCGATTTCATCGGGGACCTCCCCGAGGATGCCGCCGCGCTCTTCAAGACCACCGTGACCCGTTCGGCGGGAGACATGGACCAGATCTCGGCTGGTGCGGGAATCGGCTACTTCAGCCTGGTCCTCGGATTCGGCCAGGGTCTGAACCGCGGCATCGTGGGCGGACCCTCGACGCTGACCGAGTCGATCGCGGCCGCGCTCGGGGACCGCATCCAGCTCGGCGCCACGGTGCAGGAAGTCGTGCACCGGAAGAACTCCGTCCTCGTGCGGTACAGCCAGGGCGGCGTGGACCGCGAAGTGGAGGCGCGCGCCGTCGTGCTCGCGACGACCGCGGACGTTTCGCACCGAATCGGGGTGGACCTCCCGGAGGACCTGCGGGGCGCGCTCGGCCATATCAAGTACGGCCCGCACGTGAGCACGGCCTTCCTGACCAACGAGACCTCGGCACGGCCGTGGGACGACATCTACGCCATTGCGGCGCCCAAGCGCTCGTTCGCGATCGCGCTGAACCAGGCAAGCATCGTGCGCGGCGCCGAGTCCGAACGCAAGCCGGGCGGCAGCTTCATGACCTTCTCCCCGGCGAGCCTCGGACGCGCACTGCTGGAGAAGAGCGACGAGGAGGTCATCCAGACCCACCTCTCCGACCTCGATGCGATCCTCGGCCACGGCTTCGCCGAGAGCGTCGTCGAGGCCAAGGCGAACCGGTGGAAGGTCGCCTCCCCGTACTGCTTCCCCGGCCGGGCCAAGATCCAGTCGACGCTCATGCGGGGCGCCGACCGTGTGTTCCTCGCCGGCGACTACCTCGGGACCCTCTACACCGAGAGCTCGATCACCTCCGGCTTCTCGGCAGCCCAGGAGACGGCGAGCCTCCTGGCCACGCAGCGGCAGACGCACCCCCTCTCCCACGTCTCCACAGGCGTCTCCACAGGCGTGTCGAACGACGCCGCCTGAACCTGGCGCCGCAACTCCAGAACCACTCACGACCCCCAGAACAAGGAACCCTCCATGTCCCGTGACCTCCGCGGCGTCCTCACCGCCCTCTCCACCCCCTTCGGCCCCGACGAGGCCATCGACGTCACCACCCTGCGCCGGGTCGTCGACCGCTCCATCGACGCTGGAGTCGACGGCGTCGTGGCCGCCGGCTCCACCGGCGAAGTCGGGGCCCTGTCCTCCGAGGAGCGCCTGCTCCTCATCGACACGGTCATCGAGCACACCGACGGGCGCGTCCCGGTGATCGCCCAGACCGGCGCAACCTCCACCCGCGAGGCCGTCCGCCTCTCCAAGGCCGCCCAGTCCTCGGGCGCGGACGTGCTCATGCTCATCACCCCGTACTACGAGCCGCTTTCGGTCGCCGAGACCGTCGCCTACATCAAGGACGTGGCCGGGGCTGTGGACCTTCCGGTCATGCTCTACAACATCCCGGCCGTCACCGGGGTGAACCTCGACCCGGCGACGGTCCGCTCGCTGGCCGAGGACGTTCCGAATATCCGCTACATCAAGGACTCGAGCGCGAACTGGGAGCAGGCCCTCCAGCTGATCCACCACCACAGCGACGTCATCGGCACGTTCATCGGCTGGGACGCCTACCTCTACAGCGCCCTCGTCGAGGGCGCGGCCGGCGTCATGGCCGGCACCGCCAACGTGGTTCCCGAGGAGATCGTCGCGGTCAGCCGCCTCATCGCCGAGGGCGACCTCACGGGGGCACGTGTGCGCTGGAAGTCTCTGTACCCGGTCATCGACGCGCTCCTCTCGGTGCCGTTCATCCCGGCCGTCAAGGCCGGGCTGGCCCTACAGGGGCTCCCCGCCGGCGCGGCCCGCCGCCCCACCGCCGACCTCAACCCCGAGGACCTCGCCCGGCTCCAGCATGTGCTCTCCGCCCTCAAGCAGCCGGTCGGATAACCGATTCAGAACCCCGCTGCGCCGACCCACGACGGCGGGGGGGCCCCCCCCCCCGCGGGGCCCCCCCCGCGGGGGGGGGGGGGGCCCCCTGTGGGGCACCCCGCCGCCGTCGTGCGCGTGTGCGCCCCGATTTGCGAAACCGCCCAGAATGCACCAAAACTTATGTCTCGTTCGAACAGAATCCGACACGAGCGAGGGAGGGCAACCGGCCCTCCCACTGATGGGAGGACGACAAACCATGGGTCTCGGCGAAGAATTGGGTCGCTGAGCAGCACCGGACGCGTCCGCTCACACACAGAGTTCACCTGAATCATCATCTGAACAGGAGTAGTTCCATGGGTTTCTTCGCTTTCCTCATTCTCGGTCTCATCGCTGGCGCCATCGCCAAGGCCATCCTCCCCGGCCGCCAGGGCGGCGGGATCATCATCACCATGCTTCTCGGCGTAGTCGGTGCCCTGGTGGGCGGCTGGGTGGGCGGCACCGTCTTCCACATCGGCCTCGAAGGCTTCTTCAACATCCAGACGTGGATCGTCGCGATACTCGGCTCGCTCGTGGTTCTGGCGATCTACGGCGCGATCACCCGACGCCGCGCCTGACCCCCGCACAGCCGACCTACGACGGCGGCGGCTCGCCCACACGGGGCGGGTCGCCGCCGTCGTGCGTCGTCGCCCGAAGGATGCGTCCGATCAACATAGGGTGCATATTGAGAAACAAATGGGCTACGATGTGTGCGTGACATCACAGGACATCGCGCCCACGCAGGACATCGAGCTCAGCGCCGAGACGCAGACTGCCCTCGAGCGTGCCGAGGCAAGCCATCGCCACGAGGCACTCTTCTCCGAACGGGCCCACAACATCAAGCAGTCGGCCGTGCGGGACGTCTTCGACATCTCGATCCGTCCCGGCCTCGTCTCCCTCGCCGGCGGCTCCCCGAGCCTCACCAAGCTCCCGCTGGACCTCGTCGCCGAGACCGCGTCCCGCGTGATCACCGAGCACGGCATGGAGGCCCTGCACTACGGTGGCGGCAAGGGCACCCTCGAGCTGCGGACGCTCATCTGCGAGATCATGGCTGAGGAAGGGATCCTCGGAGCCTCGCCGGAGGATGTCGTCGTGACCACCGGCTCGCAGTCGGCCCAGGACATCGCGACGAAGGTCTTCTGCAACCCCGGCGACGTGGTGCTCGTCGAGGACCCCACCTACGTCGGTGCGCTCAACACGTTCGAGGCGTACCAGGTGCAGGTCGAGCCGATCCGCATGGACGTGGACGGGCTCGACCCCACAGAGCTCGAGGCGCGCATCGCTGCCCTTGAAGCCGAGGGCAAGACCATCAAGATCCTCTACACGATCCCGAGCTTCAACAACCCCTCGGGCATCACGATGGCCGCCGAACGCCGGCAGCGCGTCGTCGACATCTGCCGCGGCCACAACATCCTCGTCCTCGAGGACAACCCGTACGGCATGCTCCGCTTCGACGGGCACCCGCTCACGCCGCTGCGCGCCGACAACCCGGACGACGTCATCTACTGCGGCTCGTTCTCCAAGATCTTCTCCCCGGGCGTGCGCCTCGGCTGGGCGCTCGTGCCGAAGCACCTGTACCGCCGGTTCTACCTCGCCGCCGAGGCCGTGGTGCTCTGCCCGTCCACCCTCAACCAGATGCTCGTCACCGAGTTCTTCCGCGTCTTCGACTGGCGCGGCTACCTCGCAGAGTCCCGCGCCGTGTACGCGGAGCGCTGCGCCGCGATGCTCGACGCGCTCGCCGCGGAGTTCCCGGCCGAGGCGACGTGGACGACGCCGGACGGCGGCTTCTTCGTGTGGATCACCCTCCCCGAGGGGATCGACACCTACCCCCTGCTGTACCAGGCGATCGACGCGGGGGTCGTGTTCATCCCCGGCGCCGCGTTCACGCCGTCGGACGTTCCGAGCAACAAGCTCCGGCTCGCGTTCTCCGGCGTGGCGCCCGAGCAGATCCGTGAGGGCGTGCGGCGGCTGGCCCCTGTGGTCCGCGCTGCGGTGGAGGCCCACCGGGGCTGACGCCCGCGCGACGTTCAGGCCATGGCTAGGACGCGGCGCTGGGTGCGGACGAGGGTGACCGCCGTGGCCGCGACGAGCACGAGCATGACCGCGCCGAAGCCGATGACCGACGGCACGAGCGGCAGCGCCTGGAGCGCGAGGCCCAGGACGACCACCGGCAGGGCCATCCCGATGTAGCCCACAAGGAACAGGCCCGCGAGCGCCTCGCCACGGGTCTCTGCGGGGGCGATGGAGACGACGGTTCCGAGCGCCGACTTGAAGGTCACGCCGACGCCGGAGCCCGCCACGAGGCCGCCGACCACGAGCAGCACGAGCGACGACGCGACGATCGCCGAAGTCGTCAGGACGAGGCCCGCGGCGAGCAGCACCAGGCCGACGCCGAACTGCGCCGTGCGGGCCCACCGCGAGGACAGCACCTGGAACGCGGCCGAGGCGGCGAAGACGAGGAAGGCCACGAGTCCGGCCACGATGTGGGACCTGATGCCCAGCTGGCCGGCCACGAAGGAGGGGGCGAGCGAGGTGAAGAAGCCGAACATCGCGAACCCCACGAATGCCATCATGGTCGCGGCGATGTACTGGCCGAGCCCCTCGCGCGGGACCACGACCCGCTGGGGCCGGTACTCCCACGACTGGTCCACACCCTCGACGGTCTCGGGAACGGTGACGATCAGCAGCGCGCCGACCACCAGCAGGAAGCCGAAGACCACGTACGGGGTGACGAGCGGCTGCGGCGCGTACTCCGCGAGGGCACCGGTGACGAGCGGCCCGACGCCGATGCCGCCGATGTTCGCGGCGGTGGAGACCACCTCGGCCCGGCGCGTACCGGTGCCGGGGCGGGCGACGCCGTGGAGCTCGGTGAGGTGGGCCGTCGCGGTGGCGGTGAGCATGCCGATGCCGAGGCCGCAGATGAACCGGGCCAGCAGGAGGCCGGGCACGTCCGGCCAGACCATGAAGACGAGGACGGAGAGCACATTCAGGAGCACCGCGGTGGCGATGATGCGTCGCCGCCCGAATCTGTCCGAGATGTGTCCCGCGAGGAACAGGCTGATGACGACGCCCAGGGCGTAGGCGGCGAAGATGAGGGTGATGGTGAAGGCGCTGAAGCCGTCCCGCTGCTGGTAGAGCACGTAGAGGGGAGCGGGGGCGCCGGCGAAGGCCATCGTGATCATGAAGACGAACGTGACGATCCAGAAGCCGCGGCCGTGGGCTGATTTCTTGGGCATGGCTCCAAGTCTCGGGCAACCTACCGATCACGTCCAACACTCATTGGTGCTTTAATCGATCACCATCGGCGATACTTGTTCCGTGCAGCTCGCCCAGATCGAATACTTCGTGGCCGTCGCCGAGGCCCTGAGCTTCACCCGCGGGGCCGAGGCGGCCGGCGTCGTGCAGTCGGCCGTGTCCGCTGCCATCCGGCAGCTCGAGCGGGAGATGGGCGCCGAGCTCTTCGTGCGGCTCGGCCGGAGCGTCCGGCTCAGCCCGGCCGGGGAGGCGCTGCTCCCCCGCGCCCTCGACGTGCTCGACGCGGTGCAGGCGGCGCGTGACGCGGTCGACGGCGTGCGGGGCACTGCCCGGGGCACGGTCGCCCTGGGCGTGCTGGCCCACTCGGGGAACCTCGACGTTCCCGGGGTCCTGCGGTCCGTCCACCGGCAGTACCCCGAGATCGTGGTCAAGCTCCGTCAGACCATCCAGGGAACGCGGACGAGTCTGGACGACGTGCGCTCGGGCGCGCTCGACCTCGCCATGGTCTCCGTCTCCGAGGCCGCGGCCCCGGACATCGACCTGACCCCGCTGCATGCCGACGGGATCCTGTTCGTGTGCGCCCCGGGCCATCGGCTCGCGGGCCGCAGGCGCATCACGCTGGCCGACGTCGCGGGCGAGCCCTTCGTCGACTTCCCGGAGGGCTGGGGGAACCGCGCCACCGTCGATGCCGCCTTCGCGGCGGCCGGGCTCGGCCGGGCCGTCCGGACCGAGGTCGTGACCTTCGGCATGGCGCTCGAGCTCATCCGGGACGGGCTCGGCGTCGGCTTCGTCCCCGAGTCTGCGTTCGATGGCGGCGCGCTGCCGCTGGAGAAACGAGAGGCCGGCGAGCTCGACGGCGTGTGGGCTGTCCGTACCGCCCTGATCTGGAAGATCCAGCTCGCCCGCTCCGCGAGGCGCCGCAGCACGGCCGCCGAGGAGGCCGTGCTGCAGGCGTTCCTGGCGCAGGGCCGCTGACCGGCCCTGCTCTGCTCTCAGCCGCGGATCGCGCTCAGGGCGTTGATCCGGCCCTTGCCGGCGAACGAGTTGTAGCCCGTGCCGCCGGTGCACGTCTGCGGGGCCCCGTTCTCAAGTGACGGGAACGCCAGATACGGGGTCATATCCGCCGGGCACGGCACCGCATCCGCCGTTCCGCCAATCCGCGCAGCTACCGCACCCGGACTCGTCACACCCGCGCTCACGATGAGCGCCGCGACGCCGGCGACATGCGGCGAGGCCATGGACGTGCCCTGGATGTTGCAGTACGTGGCACCCGAGGCGTCGATGACCTTCCGAAAACAGTGGCTCATGAGCGAGGCGGGCCACGTCGAGAGAATGCGGCCGTTGGCCACACCCGGAGCCACATTGCGGCTATCGCCGCCGGGTGCCATCACGTCCGCCACGCCCGAACCGTAGTTCGAGTAGAACGACTTGAAACCCTTGCTGCCGTTCGCCGTCACGCCGATCACCCCGGGCACCTCAGCAGGCACCACGGCGCACGCGTTCGTGACGTCGCGCGTGACCGGGGTCGTGTTGTCGGGGCTCTGCATGTCCTGCGTGGGATGGGCGAGGTCATCGGAGAAGTTCCCGAGCGCAGCCACGACTGTCGTCCCCTGCTGCTGGGCGTACCTGATGGCGCGGCGCTCGGCCTCCCAGATAGCCCGCTGCTGCGGATCGTTCTTGCAGTTGAAGTACCACGGATCGGCGAAGTAGCTGTTGTTCGTCACCTGGATGCCGTGCGTTGCAGCCCACATGAACGAGCACACCACGGCCTCGGGGAAGAAGAACCCGTCCGCGTTCCCGGCCTTGATCCCGGCGAGCTTGACGTTCGGCGCCACGCCCACGATGCCGATGCCGTTCTTGGCCGCCGCGATCGTGCCGGCGGTGTGCGTTCCGTGCCCGTTGTCGTCCATCCAGGCTGTCGGCGTCTGGTTCGGCGCGCCGCCCAGACACGAGACGGACCGCGACAAGTCGACGTTCGGCGCGAGGTCCGGGTGCGTGTAGTCGAGGCCAGTGTCGATGTCGCCGACAACGACGGAGGGGCTGCCCCCGTTGATCGCCCGCGCCTCTGGGGCGTGGATCTGGTTCATGTCCCATTGGAGGCCAGACAGAGCGTCGCCGCCCGGGGCGGGTGCCGCCGGGAGGACTGGTTCCGCAGCAGAGTCTGCCGCGGCGTCGCCGCCGAGTGAGACCCCGAAGCCCGCCGTCGACGAGGCCGCGTCCACGCTCGGATCCGCCGCGCGCAGCCTCACCGAGAAGTCCGACGCCGCGGAACTCACCACGGCGACGCCGATCGCGCTGTAGTCCTGCACGAGCGCGCCGCCCGCGGCCGTGATGGCGTCGAGGGACTTGCCGGCGGCCGTTCCACCGGACTTGTAGAGCACGAGGTAGTTCTGTGTGCCTTGGGCGGCCGTCTGCGCCGACGGTCCAGTGGCCTGCGCCGTGGCAGCCGTAACCGCGACGGCCGCGGGCGCGGTCCCCGCAATCGCGAGCCCGGCCGCGAGGCCTGTACATAGGAGGGGCCTTACGAAGGTGCGTGATCGCATCATGTGCCTTTCATCCCGCCGGCGAGATGGGTGCAGTGCCCGCCGGCTTGACCTCCCCCCGGCGGAAGGCCGGGGCAACGAGAGGCTCACGGCGTTGCCATAGTCCCCTCGAACGACTCGAGACTAGTGGGATGCGTCACATTTTGGAATGGTCGCTTCAGAACGGATGACATCAGGTGCTGCGTTCGAGGCGCCACGGCAGGCTGTTGATCCACAGCCGGTGGCGGGCGCCTCCCTTGGCCGCCGGGTCGCCATACTGGGCGTCGCCCGCCCACAGGACGGCCTCGAGCCGCCCGTCCGCGCCGCTCAGCTGGAAGCTCTCGAACTCCTTCGGCGGGCGCGGCGCGGCGGCGAGCGCCTCCGCCACCGAGAAGGCTCCCCCCAACGCATCGAGGGTGATCCACGTGGGCGGGAAGAGCTGCAGCTCGCCAGCGGCGTGCAGCCTCAGGGCCTCCGCGGGCGGCAGCCACGCCGAGTCCACGTGCTCGTCGGCGCTCACGCTGAGCTCCCCTGCCGGATCCGGGGCGAGGAAGAACCAGGTGATGAGCCTCTTGGTGACGCGAAGCGGCGGGACCCAGCGGGAGAACGGGACGAGCGAGTCCTGGGGTACCACGAGCCCCGTCTCCTCGCGGGTCTCGCGGACGGCTGCGCGTCTCACACGGAGTGGGACGGCGAGTGGCACGGCGAGCGGCACGGCGGGTGACGCGCCCAAGGAGGCGCCGGCGTCGTGCGCAGAGTCCTCCGAGCGCGGGGCCTCTTCGGGCTGCGGGTCCTCAGGACCCGCGTCCTCCGGATCCACGCGACCACCCGGGAACGCCCACGCGCCCCCGAACGAGCCGGTGGAGAGCCGCTCGAGGAGGAGTACCTCGAGTCCGGCGGGAGCGTCGCGGAGCACGACGACGGTCGCGGCCTCCCCGACGATCGGCGGCTCAGGCGTCTGGTCCAGATCTGCTGCCATACCGTCAATGTAGCCTCCCAGCCGAAAGGCCTACGCTAGAAGGCGTGCCTGTGACCCGCCGCCTGTTCCTCCGCGCCTCCACGGCCGCCGTCTTCCTCGTGCCACTGGCCTCGTCACTGGCCGGCTGCGCAGCCTCCGAGGACGTGCCGAGCGTCGCGTTCGGAACAAGACTGCCCATCCCGCCGCTGGACGCGGGCACCGTGGAGAACGGCGTACGCACGTTCAGGCTCGCCGCGCAGCCCGGCACCCATGAGTTCGTCCCCGGCAAGCCCGCCGAATCGATGGGCTACAACGGCGCCTACCTCGGCCCCACGCTGAGGGCCTCCCGCGGCGAGAAGGTCAGGGTTCTCGCCGAGAACAGGCTGCCGGACGCCACGACCCTCCACTTCCACGGGATGATGCTGCCGGCCGCGCAGGACGGCGGACCGCACGCCATGATCGACCCGGGCGCCTCCACATCGCCCGAGTGGACCATCGATCAGCCCGCAGCGACCCTCTGGTACCACCCCCACCCGCACGGGAACACCGAGAAGCAGGTCTCCTACGGGCTCGCGGGGCTGTTCTTCGTCGATGAAGGGCCGCAGGCCGGCCTTCCCCAGGACTACGGCGTCGATGACATCCCGCTCGTGGTCCAGGACCGCCGCCTCGACGCGAACGGCAAGCTCACCTTCGACCCCTCCGGCAACTCCCTGGGTACCCTCGGCAACTCGATCGCCGCGAACGGCACGCTCGGCGCGGTCCTGCCCGTCACGACGCAGCGCGTGCGGCTTCGGATCCTCAACGCGAGCGCGGGCCGGTGGTTCACGTTCGGCTTCGCGGATCGGCGGAAGTTCCACATGGTCGCGTCCGACGGCGGGCTGCTCGCCGCGCCGCTCGAGCTCGACGCCGTCCAGCTCTCGCCCGCGGAACGGGCCGAGGTCGTCGTGGAGCTCAAGGCCGGCGAGTCCGTCATGCTGCGTTCGTTCGCACCTGATCTGGGCCGGGTCAATCCCCCGGAGGCCTTCGGCGGAGGGAAGGAGTTCGACGTCGTGCGGCTCGACGCGGCCGCGAGCCTCGCGCCGTCGCCCGCTCTGCCCGCGGCGTTCACCGAGCTGCCCGCGCCTGCCGGAACGACGACGGCGGTCTCGCGCTCCTTCACGTTCAACGGCCGGACGATCAACAACAAGACCACGGACATGACCCGGACCGACTTCACGGCCGTGCCCGGTGGGTCCGAGGTGTGGTTCGTCGACAATGTCAGCGCCTACCAGCACAATCTGCACATCCATGGCGTCCAGTTCCGGCTCGTGGACATCGACGGCAAGCAGCCGCCGCCCGAGCGGGCGGGGTGGAAGGACACGATCCCGCTCCTGCCGCGCGAACAGAACCGGATCGCCCTCCGGATGCCGCAATGGTCGGACCCCGAGCACCCGTACATGTATCACTGCCACCTGCTCACCCACGAGGACGAGGGCATGATGGGGCAGTTCACCGTCGTCGATCCCTCGGCAGCGGGCGGAGCAGCGACGCCCAGCGCACACCAGCACGGCTGAGGCGCCCTCGGCGTCGGCCGTCACCGTCTAGTCTTCGGTGACGATCGGGCCGCGCGGATCGAGGGCAGCCGCTGGCTCGCGGACCGCGACGAGGGGAAGGTCGTGGGCTTTTCCCAGAGCCTCCCAGTAGGCCGCGGGACGCGCTGCGAACGCGCGGGCAAGCTCGTCACGAGTCCCGCCGACGTGCACCGCGAGCCGCCGGGCGAAGTGCGGTTCCAGCGCGGCGACCGCGATGAATCCGTCCGACGCCGCGTAGATGCCGTACGCGGCCTCGGCTCCGCCCAAGACGGCGCCGGGTGAGGTCAGGCCGTGTCGCACGGCGCTCGCGGCGGCCCACGCCGCCGACTCGAGGACCACGCGTTCACGCACCTCCCGCACGCCGTGGTCGCGCAGGCGGAGCGCGGCCAGCGTGGCAACCACGGCCCGTTCGGCGCCCAGCATGTCCGCGATCGGCACGAGGGGCAGGGCGGGCGGGAGGAGCGTGCCGCAAGCCGCCTGATAGGTCAGATCGTGCCCGGGCTGCTCGGCGTGCGCGCCGTCGTGCCCCACGATCTCGATGAGCGCCACGCCGCGACTCAGAGCAGCCTCGGCAAGGCCGAGACGGTCAAGCGCCGAGGGACGCATCGCGGTGAGCAGTAGGTCTGCGTCATCGAGCAGGCTGTCGAGGCGGGAACGGCCGGAAGGGTCCTTCAGGTCCAGCGAGACGATCTTCTGGCCCGCGACGAGCTCGGCGTACCACGTCGGCGCCGCGCTCCTGAGGGGATCGCCCTGCGGAGGTTCGACCTTGATGACCCTGGCTCCGAGCTCGGCGAGCCTCGAGGCCGCGAGCGGGCCCGGGATGTTGACGGCAAGGGAGACCACCGTGATGCCAGACAGCACGCGAGCGGACATCCGGCCTCCTGACGTCGGACCACCTCGTAGCGCTCCGATCGGTTGACGGGAGCGGCGTCAGCCCTTCGGTCGATCCCCCACCCCGGGCGCCCCGCGGCGCTTCTCATCTGCGGCGCCTGCGGTGTCTGAGGAGACTGCGCTGTCGACCGCCTCGAACTCGAACTCATCCTCGCCCACCGCCACTGCGATGTCCTCGGGACTCATCGAGAGGCTCACCGCATAGTAGAAGATCAGCAGTGCGAACGCGACGACGAACAGGATGTCGACCCACTCGGGGAGGATGTTCAGCGACCCGTTGCCGTACCGGCCGAGGAGCCCCAGGACGACGAGCCCGATGAGCCATGGCCAGATCCACGACGCCGCGCGCCAGTCGAGGTCCCTGCGGAACCGCAGCGACTTGGACCGGTGCAGCGCAATCTCGAAGATGACCCGCCCGATGAGGATGGCGGTGAGGATCTTCCAGATCGCCTCGAAGCCCGACCAGTAGATGATGAGGTTCGCCGCCACGAAGCCGAACGGCGTGAGGACCTGGGGCCAAGGGACCCGGTAGGGGTGTGCGCGGCCCGCGTGCCGGCGGATGAGCGCCTCGAGGGAGACCGGCGCGAAGGCGTACATGATGGCCGTCGCATCCGTGATGAGACCCACGAGCGACTGCCAGCTCGGGAAGGGCAACAGCGCGACGAGACCGATGACGAACGCGAGCAGGATCGACCCGAACGGAACCCCCCGCTTGCTCACGGACGTGAGCCACGGCGGCAGGGCATCGTCCTCGCCGAGCGCGTACGAGATGCGGGCTGAGGTTCCGATGTACACGAGGCCAGTGCCTGCCGGCGAGACGACTGCGTCGATCAACAGGACGGTCGCCAGCCACCCCGCGCCAGCGGCGAGCGCGAGGTCGTAGTACGGGCCGAACGCGCCGGCGCCGAGGGGGTTGTCCCAGCCATTGACCACATTGGCCGGGTCGACCGCGCCGATGAACGCGACCTCGAGGAAGATGTACACGGCCGCCCCGATGATCATCGCCGTGATGATGGCCCGCGCGACGTCCTTCTTCGGGTTGCGGGCCTCGCCGGCCATCTGCGCGGCCTGCTCGAAGCCCTGCAGGGCGAACACCACGCCGAGAGGCAGTGCCGCGAAGATGCCGTGGAAGCCGTTAGGGGCGAACCCGCCGCCTGTCTGGCCGAAGTTCCCGGGATGGAAGGACAGGGACATGAGGACGACGATGGCCAGGACAGGCACCGCGGTCTTCCAGATCACCACCGCGATGTTGCTGTCGGAGAGCCACTTGGCGCCCATGATGTTGATCACCGTGAACACGGCGAGGGCCGCGGCCGCGATGACGAGCCCGATCGGAGTGAGGGTCGAGTCCGGGTTGACCATGTCCAGGCCTTTGGCCCACGGCGCCGACTCGAGGTAGGTGATGGCCCCCTCGACCTCGATCGGCGCGATCGCCACAGCCTGCAGATAGCCGACCCAGCCGGCGGTGAAGCCCGCGAGCGCGCCGAAGGCGTAGTGCGGGTACCGGGCAGTTCCGCCGGCCACGGGGTACGCGGCGCCCAGATCGGCGTGGATGAGGGCCAGCACGATCAGCATGACCGCGGCGATGAGCCACGAGACGATCGACGCCGGGCCCGCCGACTTCGCGGCGCCCAAGGCCCCGAGGAGCCAGCCGGATCCGATGATCGATCCAAGGGAGACGAACATCAGGCCCCAGTACCCGACGACGCGCTTGAGAGCGTGCCCGCCGTGGGTCGGTATGGGAGTTACAGCTTCGTGTGCCATCGCGACGCCCCTTGCGGTTGAAGCCCGGCGGATCCAGGGATCCGCCCCCGATCATCCGAAGATATGACAGCGGCCGTAGGAGGGAAAGGGGCGGAACAGGCCTTCCGCGTCAGTAGCCCGCGGCCGCGTCCACGAGGCCCTCGAGCTCCGCGCTGGCGGCGAAGCGGCGGAGGTTCTCTGTCACGCGCTCGCCGAGGAGTGGACGGATCATCTCGAGCGTGTCTGCCGCGTGGGGCGTGATGAGCGCATGCGGCTCGTCCCACAGCGGGTGACCGTCGGGGAGGGGCTCGGGATCGGTGACATCGAGGGCCGCGCCGGCGATGGATCCGGCGCGCAGGGCCTCCACCACGGCGTCCGTGTCGACGAGTCCGCCGCGCGCGATGTTCACCAGGACCGCGCTCGGCTTCATGAGCGCGAGCTCGGGCGCGCCGATGAGCTTGGAGGTGTCCGCCGTGAGCGCCGCGGCGACGACCACGACGTCGGCCTCCGCCAGATGCTCGGCGAGGTGGGCCGGCGTCGTCGTGCGCCGTGCGCCCGGAACGGCGACGAGGGTGCGGCGCACGACGTCGACCTCGACGTCGAACACCCGGAACAGGCGCAGGATCTCGAGCCCGACGCCGCCGGCGCCGATCACGACGGCGCGCAGGCCGTGCAGCGATGTGCCGGTCGCCGGGGCCCACGAGCGGGCGCGGGCACGCTCGGGCAGATGGCGCAGGAGGGCGAGGGTGAGGGCGAGGGCATGCTCGGCGACGGGCTTCGCGTAGGCGCCCTTCGCGCTGGTCCAGACCTTGTCCGGGTAGGCGGCGAGCGCGTCGGCGTAGGACTCGATGCCGGCGGACGGCAGCTGGACCCAGCGGATCGACGAGGCGTCGTGGAGCGCATCAAGGAGCTCGTGCTTGGGGTTGCCGTGGTCGAGCACCAGCACCTCGGGCTCGTCCTCGAGGCCGACGACGGTGCCCCCTCCCGCTGTGATCGCTGCGGTCAGGAAGGGCATCGGCTCGCCGTGGATCGCGACCCGGAGAGGGGAGGCGGCCGTCCGCGGGGTGCCGGGCGTGGAGGTCTCAGGCTCGGTGGTCATGAGGCCAGATTACCCACGCCTACGCTCACCCTAGGATCGAAGCGTGCACCGCTTCGCGATCGTCCTGCCCTTGGAGCCCATGGCCGTGGGCGAGCGCTACGCCGTGCGGGACTGGCCCCTACACATCACCGTCATGCCGGTGTTCGCAACGTGGGCCAGCAGGGCCCAGCTCGCGGCAGGCATGGGCGAAGTCGCCGCGCGGACCGCTCCGATCGACGCCGCCGCCGGTCCCGCCGAGCTCTTCGGTCCCCGGCACGACACTCCTGTGGCGCTCGTCGACTCCCCTGCGATCCGGGCCCTGCACCGGTCGTTCATCGACGCCCTCGATCTCCACGTCCCCACATTCCACCGCCCCGACTTCACCGGGGATGGCTTCCGCGCGCACATCACGGCGACGAGGCGCGGCGCCGCCGAAGAAGGCCAGCCGCTGCACCTGGCGCAGCTCGCGCTCGTCGACATGCACCCAGAACCAGGCCAGGGGCGCCCCGCAGTGGTGGCGGTCGCTGCGCTGGATGTTGAGCCCAAAGGCCCATAGTCCGGCCCCGAATTCCGGCGGTAAAGTGTGCCATGGCAACCATCCGGGTGCACGCACCGACGTTGAGCCCCGCGCTGGGCGCGGCGGTCAGCACGGCCGTCAGGAGGGGAGCACTGGAGGCCGCGGGCGCCGGGGTCCGGGCCAGCATGCTGGTCACTCCGCGTCTCGCTGCGTTCCTCATCCGGGAGACGTTCCGCAGGTCTGGCCTGCGCACGGCGGCGTCGCTCATGCGGCACGCACCGGTCGGCGTCGAAGCCCTCAGGGACCTCCGGTACGGACCGGAGCCGGACATGCTGCTCGACGTGTTCCGCCCGGCCGACGGCGACGGACCCCATCCGCTGCTCCTGTGGGTCCACGGCGGCGGCTTCGTGGGCGGATCCAAGGACGAGCTCGCGGGCTACTTCCAGATGATCGCCTCGCACGGCTACACAGTCGCGGCCCCCCGGTACGCGCTCGCACCGAAGTACCGCTACCCGGTGCCGGTCCGCCAGGTCATGCGGGCCCTCGACTTCCTGCAGGCCGAGAGGACCAGCTTCCACCTCGATCCCGATCGGATCGTGCTCGCGGGCAATTCCGCAGGAGCCCACATCGCGGCGCAGATCGGTACCCTCGCCACGACCCCGGGATACGCCGGCCTCGTGGGGATCCCGCCCACGATCGCGGCCGAGCAGGTCCGGGGCCTGGTGCTGGCCTGCGGCACCTTCGACCTCTCCCTGACGCTCGGCGTGAGCGGCCTCGCCGAGTCGATCCTGGTCCGGGCGGCGGGGTGGTCCTACTCAGGACGGCGCAACTTCAACCGGGACATCACCTTCGCCGCGTGGTCGATCCCGGACTTCCTCACTCCGGCGTTCCCGCCGACGCTTCTCACCGTGGGCAACGCGGACCCTCTGCGCGCCCACACGGAGCGGCTCCACGAAGCGATGCGTGCCGCGGGCCTCGAGCCCGAGACCGTGTTCTGGCCCGACCATGTTCCGGCACTCGACCACGAGTACCAGTTCAACCTCGACACCGAGCCAGCCCAGGTCTTCCGCAGCAGGCTCCTCGAATTCCTCGCGGCGAAGACGGGAGCCGACGGGGCGGAAGAGGCGAGCCCCGGCCGCTGAGGGCCGCCTCTCGAGGGCCGCCTCTCCCTGCCGAACCCGGCGTGAGCGCAGCCCAGGGCCCGACCACGCGAGTCAGGCCGAGGCGGCCGCCCCCACGCACGCGCGCCCGAGCGCCTCACCCAGCCGCGCGGCGTCGTGCGCCCCGGCGAAGACCGCCGTGCCCGGCTCGAAGGCGCGCCCGGCCGCGAGAGGCCCTGCGTCGACCGCGTCATAGCCGAGCGATTCGATGAAGGCGAGCACGACGGCGCGGGCTTCTTCATCGTCACCGGCCGCGGCGAGCGCGCGCCGGTCCGCGGCGCCGGCGGGGCGCCCATCCGACTCGAGTTCGTGGTACCCGATGTGGTTGAGCGTCTTGACCACGTGCGCGGCCGCGAGGAAGTCCTGGACCACCTCGGATGTGCCGCGGCCAGCGTGCATCTCGGGCATCGCGCCGTCGGTGGGCTCCCAGTAGTTCATGGCATCGATGACCACACGGTCGGCGAGCGCGGCGGGATCGAGCGAGCGGAACTTGTGCAGCGGGAGGGCGAGGACCACGAGGGCCGATGCGGCGGCCTCGGCGGCCGTGACCGCGACTGCGCCCGGGGTGATGATCTCGACGATCAGCGCGATGTCCTCGACGGGCTTGGCCGTGGCGATCCGGACCTCGTACCCCGCCTTGACGGCCTCGCGGGCCACGGCCGTCCCGACCCGGCCCGCCCCGAGAATGCCGACGCTCCTGATGCGGTGCTCCATCCAGCTCTCCCTGAAGTTGATTCGTCAACTACTCTATCGGAATCTTCAACGCGGGAGGGTCGCGTGGCATTCCGGGCAGGCCAGATGCCGAGCCGTGCGAGGCCCTCGGGCCCTCCCCAATCACCGCGCGGCATGGAATGCTGACCCCATGCCGCGCATTCCAGAGCACACCCGCGAAGACCTCCCCGCCGAAGCCCAGAACGGGGTCAACCAGATCGCCGGAGGCGTGGGCCGCCTGAGCCACATGCTGGGCGAGCTCGCCGACAATCAGGCCATCTTCGAGATCTACCTCGGCAAGACCAAGGCCCTCAAGGACCACGGCACGTTCGACGCGAAGACCCGTGAGGCCATCGCGCTCGCGATGGCCAACGAGAACAACTGCGAGTACTGCGAGGCCTCCCATACCCGCACCGCCCGTCGCGCCGGATGGACCGACGAGGAGATGCTTGCGATCCGCGCCGGGAAGGTCACATGGGACCCGAAGACCGCGGCCATGACGGCGCTCGTCCGCAGCGCGTCGTCGAACACGGGAGACGTTCCCGACGACGTGTGGCAGGCGGCCCTCGACGCGGGATGGACGGAGCAGGACCTCGTCGAGGCCTTCGCCCACATCATGGGCAACATCTTCAACAACTACTTCAACCGCTACGCGCGCACCGAGTTCGACTTCCCCGCCGCACCGGCGCTGCCGGAGTAGGGCTCCCGGGAGGCTATGATCCGGGCATGGAATGCGTAGTCCTCTACAGCATGCGACAGGGCGCGGAGCGCGCCCAGGTCCTCGAGGTGTATCCGCGGCACAAGGCCTACTACGAGGCGTTCAAGGCCGACGGCGGCGGGCTCGTTGCGCTCGGGCCCTTCCCGCCCAACCCGGTCGCCGGCTCGATGGGCCTGTTCACGAATCGCGAGGATGCGGAGCGCTTCGTGGCGTCCGACCCCTTTGTGACCGAGGGCCTCGCAGAGGCCCACGTCCTCGACTGGGACCCGGTGCGGTTTCCCGAAGCCTGAGCGGCGCTGAACCACCACGGCGTCAGCCGCCCATCGAGGCGGCCCATGCGTCGATGCGGGCCTTGACCTCCTCGTCGGAGAGATCCTCGACGCGGGTCATCACCGACCACCGGATGCCGAACGGATCCCTGATGCTCGCGTAGCGGTCCCCTGAGACGAAGTTCGTCGCGGGCTCGCGCACCGTGGCCCCCGCGGCGACGGCTCGCTCGACGGCGGCATCGACGTCCGGCACGTACACCGCGAGCGAGAGGCAATCGTCCTCTCCCGCGGGCGGGAGCACGAGGTGGTACTGCGGGTTCGAGTCGCCGAGCTCGAGCCGGCCGGTGCCGAAGTCGAGGACGGCATGCGCAACGATCGGCGTGCCAGCCGGCCCGGGGAAGTCCGTGCGGGACAGGAGCCGCGCCCCGAACACCGTCCCGTAGAAGCGGATCGCTGTGTCTGCCCCGTCCACCACGATGAACGGCGTCAGGGAGGTCGAGCCGCGCGGCATGCCGTTGACAGTGTGCTCGCCGTTCGCTGGCTGGGTGAGGTGCTGGCCGGTCGCGGTCTGGGTCTCTTCGCTCATGTCCGCCACGCTAGCCCCGCCGCCGTCCGCAGCTCTTGAACATTCGCGCCACTCCCTCCCGGGCCCTTCCCGCCAGGCGGCCGTTCCGCCTCAGCACCGCCTAGGCTGACCTCTGTGAAGCCGACATCCCGCGGCGAGCTGACCCCGGATCCGCGCTCGCCGATCACGAGGATCGCCCCGCCGGACTGGGCCGACCACGCCGTGCAGCACATCTGGATCGTCGAGTGGGACCTCCCGCCCGGCGTTGCCCTGCGCCAGACCGCCCTGAGCTACCCGGCGCTCAACATGGTCGCCCAGCCCGGCAGGCTCGCCGTCTACGGACCCACGACGGCGGTCTCGTTCCGGACGCTCGAGGGCCGCGGTTGGGCCGTGGGTGCCCTGCTCAGACCGGCGGCCACGCCACTCTTCACCGATCGTCCTGCGGGTTTCGCGAACTCCGAGCGCGAGATCGACGCGCCTGCGCTGCGCGCCGCCGTCACGCGTTCGATGGACTCGCCGGAGCGGGCGGCGACCCGGCACGCCGAGGCGAGCGACGCCGTCGTGCGCTGGATCGTGGAACGGATGCCAGCCGCCGATCCGAGGGGGCTCGAGGCGAACCGCATGGCCGAGCTCGCCGACTCGGAGCCCGGGCTGCTGCGGGTGCCGGACCTCGCGGCCGCGATGGGCGCGTCCGTGCGCACCCTCGAGCGGCTCGCGGCCGACTACTTCGGCCCGACGCCGGCGGCGATCATGCGGCGCCGGCGGATCCAGATGGCAGCCGAACGGCTGCGCGCCGAGCCGCAGGCCCCGCTCGCCGATCTCGCACAGGAGCTCGGCTACGCCGACCAGCCGCACCTCACGCGGGACTTCCGCGCAGTGCTCGGCATGACGCCGCGCGAGTATGCGGGTCGCTGAGAAGCGGCGGCACGCCCTACGCCGAAGGTGCGGCAGGATCGCGGTGCCCACTCCGGTGCCCCCTTCCCAGCTTCGGGAGTACAGTCGCCTCATCCAGCGTCCGGGAGGAGGCGGGCATGGCCGGATCCGTGCCTGAGCTTCCGCTTCCCGGTGCTCCCCTACTGCTGGCCACCGAGGAGGTGCGCCTCCTGTGGTCCTTCGTGCACGGCGACATCATGAGCGCACCGATGCGGACCTGGCTGCGCGCCTCGCTCGGCTTCTGTCCTCGGCACACATGGGCGTACGCGGTCGTGGAGGTCGAGCTGTGGGAATCTGGGGTCGGCGCGCGCGGCGGCCACCAGCCCTTCGACGTGAGCGTGCTGTACGAGGACCTCTGCCGCGAGGCCGCGTCCCGGCTCGCCCGGGGACGCGCGTGGGGCCGGCGCCCCGACGCCGCGCTCCTGCCCTCCCGCCCGTGCTACCTGTGCACGCAGCTCGCCGCCCCCGCACGCGAGGGGCTCGCCATCGGCTACGCGAACTCGAACAGCGTGGCGCTTGCCGCCGAGGCGAACCTCGCGCGTCACACTCGGCATTGGTGCTCGGCCACGCTGGACACGTGGGAGCCTCTCGCGTGCCCGGCGTGCCTTGGGCGGTTGGCGGGCGCGGGGGACGGCGGGAACGGGCGGGGCGGCGGCGTGGACGACGGCGCGTGGCTGTGCCGACTGCACCTCGCCGAAGCGCTCCGCGCGGGCCGCGCCGACGACGCCGACCCTGCCGCTGGCCTCCCGGCCGCGGCACGTCGGCTCAACCGACTAGCAGACCGGCTCGGCGCCTTCGCCGAGTCGATGACGGCCGCCGGGCCACCCGCCGACGCCGAGGTCGAGACGAGCTGGATCGTAGCGCTCGGGTTCTTCGCGGGCTGGCGATTCCCGGCGTACCTGGCGGGAGCTGCGGTGGGCGAGGGCTGAGGAGGCCCGCGACGAATCGTGTGTCGCTCGAGTGGCCACGCCCGGCAGCTCACCACATCGATTCAGCTCATCCTTCGCAATCGGTGCAGTATGTCTCACCATGACGCTCGAGGGCCCTCTGGCTGCGGTGGCGCACGAGGAAGCAGGACGCGCACACAAACTCGTTCTCCTGAACGGGCACGACCTGGATTGTCAGCTCCAAACCTGACAGGTCGGCCCCGGGGAGGTCTATGCCCTCGGCCGTATCGTTGTCGTCGAGCTCGAGGACGGCAGCCCGAGCCGCGTCTCTGCCGGCCGGCTTGAGCACCTCCAGCGACTCTTCTTGTTCCTCTTCCCGATTCCTGGGCTGGTCATAGTCAACTGCCATTGCTCTGGGCCTCCTTCACTAAGGTGAGCGCCCGATCCTACAGCTCCCCCCGGCAGAGGTGGAAACGGGCCGACCGCGAAGGAGCCGCCCGGCCCCTTACCCTCGGGCCGCCGCGCGGAGCTCCCGGCGCAGGATCTTGCCCGAGGAGGACTTGGGGATCGCGTCGATGAACTCGACCACCCGGACCTTCTTGAAGGGCGCCACGCGCTCGGCCACGAACGCCATGACGTCCTCCGCCGCCAAAGAAGCCCCAGCCTGAGTGACGACGAACGCCTTCGGTACCTCCTCGCCGTCGTCCGCCTTCACCCCGATCACCGCGGCATCCGCGATCTGCGGATGCGTGAGCAACAGGGCCTCGAGCTCCGCGGGGGCGATCTGATAGCCCTTGTACTTGATGAGCTCCTTGAGCCGATCGACGATCGTCACGACGCCTTCCGCGGTCACGGTCGCGATGTCACCGGTGCGGAGGAAGCCGTCCGGATCGATGGTCGCCGCCGTGGCGTCTGGCCGGTTGAGGTAGCCGATCATGTTCTGCGGACCCCTGACGAGAAGCTGGCCCGGGGCGCTCGCCCCTTCGGCAGGCAGCGGGATCTCCTCGTCGGTGGCCGGGTCCAGGATCTTGCACTCGGTGTTGGGGAGGGTGAACCCCACCGAGCTCACGGGGAGGCGGCCTGCCTCCGCCAGGGGCATGATGTGCGACGCGGGGCTCATCTCGGTCATACCGTAGCCCTGCATCATGACGCATCCGAGGCGGGCAGCGACCGCCGCGCCGAGGTCAGCATCCAGTGGCGCCGCACCAGAGAACGTCACGCGCACGCTCGAGAGGTCGTACTGGTCCACGAGCGGGTGTTTCGCCAGGGCCACCGCGATGGGCGGGGCGATGAACAGATAGGTGCAGCGATGTTCCTGCGTGATGCGCAGGAACTCGGCCAGATCGAACTTGGGCATCGTCACGAGCCGGGCGCGGTTGAGAAAAGCCGCATTGACCAGCATCGTCAGGCCGTAGATGTGGAAGAACGGCAGTACGGCCAGGAGCGGGTCCTCTTCCGTGACCCCGAGCAGCGGACGGCCTTGTGCCACGTTCGCCACGAGGTTGTAGTGGCTGAGCATGACGCCCTTCGGCGTGCCGGACGTCCCGGACGAGTACGGCAGTACGGCCACCGCGTGCGGATCGACCTGCACGTCCGGCGCGGGCAGCCCGGCGGCCAGCGCCTCCACCAGTGCGGGGTGGGCGGCCCCGGACGGCGAGGGGCCGCCGTCGAGCACCACGATCCGCTCCGGCGGGATCCCCGCCGCGGCGGCGGCCGGCTCCGCCCGATCCAGGAAGGGCGAGATGGTGAACAGCCAGGAGGCGCTGGCATCGATGAGCTGCTTGGCGATCTCCTCGCCCGTGTAGAGGGAGTTGACCGTCGTGACGACGGCGCCAGCTCGCAGGATCCCGTGGAAGACGACGGGGAATGCCGGCACGTTGGGGCACAGGATCGCGAGCGTCACGCCGGGGCCGACTCCCTGCCCCGCGAGCCAGCCCGCGAGGGCATTGATGCGCCCGATGAGCTCGCGGTAGGTGGTGGTGGCCCCGCTCACGCCGTCCACGATCGCCACCCGGTTCAGATCCTCCTCGGCGATCCCACCGAACAGGCACTCATAGAGAGTGGACTCGGGGATCTCGACATCGGGGTATGGGCTCGTGAACATGCGGGGTCTCCTTCGAATCTGCGCGCACGACACGGGGACGCACCGTTGTGAGCCATGGTCCGGTAGGCGCGGGGCGGGGGCAAGGGGTCCAGCCGATTGTTACCTGCCGGTAATCGAGGGTACGGGCCCTCATGAGCACGCACCGGCGACCGCCAACCGATGCGCCGAGCAGCACTGGCCGATTGAACCTGCCAAGGACCGGCAGAATCCTGCCGTTTTTCGCCAGCGACGGCCCTGATGGGCATCGCAACCTGCGAATCGGCAGAATCTTGCCGAATTGCGCGAAAACGCCGGACAATGGTGCCAAGGACTAGCCGATCGGCAGGATCCTGCCGTTCTGAAAGCACAGGGAGTTCGCATGGACAACTCGGCGGGGGCGGCGGTGCGGGCCACGGGTGCGGCCATCCGCACCGCGCGCAAGGAGGCCGGCATCACCCAGACAACCCTTGCGGAGCTCGCTGGCCTCTCGGAGCGCACCGTCCGGGATATCGAGGGCGGCTCGCCGAGCCCGAGCATCGGGTCCGTCGCCGCGGCCGCCGCGGCCGTCGGACTCACGCTGGGGGCCAGCTGATGTCGCACGACTTCTCGGCCCTGCGCTTCGTCACCGAGGCCGACGTCTACAAGGGCGGCACCCTCGCCGGTCGACTCTGGCGCGACGAGAGGGCCAGGATCCATTTCGCGTATCGCGAGGAGTACATCGGCTCAGGCGGACGGCCCGTGGCGCGCACCCTCCCCGTAGGACCCGAGGCGGTGGGGCCTCTCCACGGGCTGCCGGCGTTCTTCGCGGGCCTCCTCCCGGAGGGCCACCGGCTGACGGTGCTGCGCTCGGCAGCCAAGACGAGCCTCGACGACGAGCTCACCCTCCTGCTCGCCGTCGGCTCCGAAGTGCCGGGCGACGTACAGGTGGTGCCGGCGCGAACCCTCCCCGCCGAGCCGCAGCCGCTCGCCGACCTCGACCACGAGGCGGTCGACTTCTCGACCCTCGCCGACGCGCTCGACTTGCACGGCCTGCCCGGAGTGCAGGACAAGGTCAGCGCCTCGATGCTCTCCGCGCCCGTCGCCTCGGCCGGGCACCGCTGGATCCTCAAGCTCGATCCGCCCGGCACCCCACACCTCGTGCTCAATGAGGCGCTCCATCTGGCCGCAGCACGCGGGCTGAGGGTCCCGGTGGCGTCCGCCCACGTGGTCCGCGACACCCACGGAGCGCCAGGGCTTCTCGTCTCCCGCTTCGATCGGGTGAAGGACGACGGCGCGTGGCGTCGTCTCGAGCTCGAAGACGGGGCACAGCTCCTGGGTGTCCTGCCGGCCGCGAAGTACTCGGTCGCCGCGGAGGAGCTCGTCGCTGGAGTGGCCAGCGTGTGCCGGGCCCCGGCGGTTGCCGTGAGGAACCTCTATCTCCAGTTCCTCTTCGCGTGGCTCACGGGCAACGGCGACCTGCACGCGAAGAACGTGGCCGTCCTGACCGACGCGCGCGGGCACGCGGCTGTGGCCCCGATGTTCGATCTCCCGAGCACCGTCCTCTACGGCGACATGACGATGGCGCTGCCGATCGCGGGCCGCACGAGAGGGATCCGGGCACGGCACTGGGCCGAGTTCGCCGACGCGGTCCGCCTGCCCGCCAAGGCCGCCGCATCCGCGCGGGCCCTCGCGCTCGGGGCCGCCGCGCGCGCGGACCTGAGCGAGCTGCCGTTCACGGGCTCGCCCCTCAACCGGGCGCTCCGGGAGCTCCGGCAGCGGCGGTCCGAGCTCGAGTGACCGCACCGGGCTCCGCCAGAGACCCCCCAACACCCCGCCAGAGACCCCGCATCGCCCCGCCAGAGACCCCACAACAGCCTGCCAGAGACCCCGCAACGCCGGGGGGACACCTTGTCGCGGGCAGGGATCGCGGGCAGGGATCGCGGGCGGGCGCGCTGCTACGCCCCTGCCGCCGTCAGCCTCTCCGCGAGCTCGCGCATGGCCTCGCGCAGCTCGGGCGGCTCGATCACCGTCACAGGCCAGCCGAGTCGCACCACGTGGTAGGCGACGTAGTCGAGATTGTCGGCACCTGCCGTGAGGATCGAGGCCTCGCCGTCGGGCTCCACGACCGCCATCGTCGGGGGGACGCGCTCGGCGACCTGGTGGGCCGGGGCATAGATGCGGACCTTTGCAACGAACTGGTAGGGCGCCTGGGTGATGGAGGACTGGACGTATTCGACGGCGTCCGGGGCGTCCCGCGGCTTGAACCGCCACCCGGTGCCCCGGGCGGCCACCATCCGGTCGAGTCGGAACGTGCGCCAGTCCTCGCGGTCGAGGTCCCAGGCCATGAGGTACCAGCGCCGTGCTGCAGCCACCAGCCGGTAGGGCTCCACCCGCCGTTCGGAGCGCTCTCCGCCGGGCTTGGTGTAGTCGAACGTTGCCCGCTCGGGGGTTCGGACAGCGCGGGCGAGGGCCACGAGGATGTCGGCGTCGACCGGGGTGACCGGGCCGTCGAGGCTCACGGTCGCGTCGATGACGCCTTTGACCTCGCTGCGCAGGCGCGCGGGCAGCACCTGGTCGAGCTTGGCGAGTGAGCGGACGGCCGCCTCGCCCAGCCCCGTGACCGTGCCGCCGGCGGCGAGGCGCAGGCTGACGGCGACGGCAACCGCCTCCTCGTCGTCGAGCAGGAGCGGTGGAAGCGCCTTGCCTGCACCCAGCTGGTACCCGCCACCCGTGCCGTGCTCGGCGCGCACGGGGTAGCCGAGCTCGCGCAGGCGCTCGACGTCGCGGCGGATGCTGCGCGTCGTCACTCCAAGCCGCTCGGCCAGCTCCGCACCCGTCCACACCGGGCGCGACTGCAGCAGGTTGAGGAGGCTCAGCACGCGCTGGGTTGTGTCGTTCACCCCTCCATCATGACTCAGGATTGCGGACAGGTGCTGTCCGCAGGAGCGGATCTTCGGACACTACTCTTGCGCCCACGAAAGTCGCGATATATCTTGATTTTCAAACACGATATATCGCGTCTAGACAGAGGACCGATCCTGTCCTAGCGCAAGACGAGACTGGATCTGGGACAGCAGAACGAAAGGTTGAAGGCCATGGCATCACGTGGGGTTGCGCGCCGGGTAGACCGCGAGCGCACCACAACTGCACGCACCAGCACAGCACGCTCCAGCACCGTCCTAACCAGCACAGGGGGAATCCACCCAAGACACGCGCCTGCGCTGCTGGCCGGCGCGGTGCTGCCCGGGGCCGAACACGCGGCGGCGGGAAACCTCGAGCACAAGGGACGGCACACGATGAGCACCGCCGCAACGGCAACAGCAACAGTGCGTGCATCTGCACGTGGACCCATAAGGGCGGACGTCCCTGTGCCCAGGCTGACGGGGGCCCAGCTCGACGCGTTCGAGGAACGCGTCGAGCGCGAAGTGAGCGCCATCGAGGCCGCGCGCGCGGATGAGGCCGCGTCTTACGGCGCCGTGCCTCGCGGCGCCGTGCCTCGCGGACCCGAGGCGAGCTGGCTGCGGCGCGCGGCGGGCGCCGTCGTGCGCGGATGGCGCTCTGCCGCCGAACGGGAAGCTGGCCTCGACGCCGAGCGGGACGAGGTGCGCCGCCGGCTCCTCATGGACCAGTCGCGCCTCTGGTGACCCTGCGGGAAGCCCGCGCTACGGACGCGTGAGCAGGAGGCTCACGTTGTGGCCGCCGAATCCGAACGAATTGGAGACTGCGGCTTCGACGCGGGCCTGACGCGGGGCATCGGTCACGACATCGATGTCGATCGCCGGGTCGAGCTTCTCGAGGTTGCGGGTCGCGGGAATGACGCCCGACTCGAGCGTGAGCGCGGTCAGGATCGCCTCGACGGCGCCCGCCGCTCCGACGAGGTGGCCGAGGGCGCCCTTGGGCGCCGTCACGGCCACGTGCTCGCCGAGGGCCTCGCGGACGGCGAGCGCCTCGCTCACGTCGCCCACCGTGGTCGCCGTGGCATGGGCGTTGACGTGCTGGACGTCCGCGGGCGCCAGTCCGGCCTTCACGAGGGCCTTGCGGATGGCCTTGATCTGGCCGACCCCCTCCGGGTCCGTTCCGGTGATGTGGAACGCGTCCGCCGTGACGCCGTAGCCGGCGAGGACCGCACGGATCCTCGCTCCGCGCGCGCGGGCGTGGTCGGCCCGCTCGAGGATGACGATGCCGGCGCCCTCGCCGAGGACAAATCCAGTCCGGTTCACGTCGAACGGGCGGGAGGCGGCTTCCGGGTTCCCCGGATCCTTCGAGAGGGCACCGATCTGGGCGAACCCGGCGATCGTCAGGGGCGTGATGGCGGCCTCGGCGCCTCCGGCGATCACGATATCCGCCTCCCCGCACTCGATGAGCCGTGCAGCCTGGACAAGCGCCTCGGCGCCCGAGGCGCAAGCGGACGTGGGCGCGCACGCCGCCGCCCGGGCCCCGAACTCGATGCTCACCTGGGCTGCGGCCGCGTTGGCCATGAGCATGGGAACTGTGCGCGGGGAGACGCGGCGCGGGCCGGAGCGCTCGAGGACGTCATCCTGGCCGAGGAGTGTCAGGACGCCGCCGATGCCCGTCCCGATCACGACGGCGAGCCGGTCGCCGTCGACATCCGGCAACCCGGCGTCGGCCCACGCCTCGCGAGCGGCGATCACCGCGGCCTGCTGGCTGCGGTCGAGGCGGCGGGCCTGAACCGGGGGCATGGCGGACTCGGGCTCGACCGCGAGGGTCGCCGCGATGTGCACGGGCAGAGCGTCGAACCCCTCGCCGCGGAGCGATCGCACGCCGGAGCGCAGCGCAAGCATGCCGTCCCAGAGTTCCGGGACGGTGCCCCCGAGGGGCGTCGTCGCACCCATTCCCGTGATGACGACCGCTGTCTGGGCCACAGTTCCTCCGATCAGACCAAGGACCCGACCGCATTTGTATGCGATACAAGAAGAGCTCAGTTTGTACAGCATACAATTCCTCCATGCGCACCGTCGAGACCGAGCCCCGCACTGAGCAGTCGAGCGACACAAACGGAGCACGGGTGCGCCGCCTCTTCCCGACGAAGCGCCGCGGCGCCCGTACCCGGAACCGCATCATCGACGCTGCCGCCGCGCTGTTTGCGGCGCGCCCATCGGACAAGGTCACAGTGAGCGAGATCGCGGCCGCCGCGGGGGTGTTCCCGAACCAGATCACCTACCACTTCGGGTCCAAGGACTCGCTGTTCATCCACTCCGCGTTTGCACTGCTCCTGCGGGACGCGGGCAGGATCGAGGGCGTGGGGATGCGGCTTTCCACGGCCGAGGCGTTCCGACGGGCCGTCGCCCGGACCGTGCTCGTGACGCCTTCCCTCCCGGTGGTCATCAGCGCGCTCGCGCTCGCTCGGGCCAAACCGGCGCTCGGGCCCGTGGTCAAAGGCCACCTGAGCCTGCTGTTCCGCATGTCCGAGCGTCACCTCGAGAACGTCCTCGGCCTGCGCGGTTGGCTGATCGACCGGAGTTCGCGTCAGGAGGTCAAGACGTTCTGGGCCGCCGCGTTCGGCGCCATCCTCATCGCCGAGTCCGGGTACCCCGGCACACACGCGGACCTCGACCTCGCGGGAACACTCACCATCCGCGAGCGCGGCTGATCGCGGACAGGGCGACAAGACAGAACGTGGCCCCCGGAGTCCGGGGGCCACGCTCTGGATGGCGGGCGTCAGCGACGGTTGAGGAAGATGCTCACGTCGTCGTTGTTGATGAGGTCCGGCACGGTCCAGCCGTCGAGGTCGTACTCGGCAAGGCATGCATCGGCCAGCCCCTTCATGGCGGCAGTGGTGCCGTTGGCCTCGGCGACCATGAGGGTCTCGAGCTTGACCCCCTCGTGGTTGCCGGCGTAATTGCGCTCGTAGAGCTCGTGCCGGCCTCCGAACTCGGTGCCGATCGCGTCCCACAGCAGCTTCATGAGCTTGACGCGGTCTACGGCCTGGACCCCCTCGGAGCCGCGGATGTACTTGTCGAGGTACGGGCGGATCTCCGGGGTCTTGAAATCGAGCGCGCTCGAGTTGAGATAGATGAGCCCTGAGGCCACGTCCTGCTCGATGATCTCCTTGATCCGCGGGTAGCCGACCGACATGAAGACCCGATAGGCCATCGCGTAGTCGACCTTGGGCAGGACTGTCCCGTTGGGGCCCGCATCCGGGTTGAGCGCCATCCCGTCGGCGAGAGCGTAGAACATGTTGCGCCAGGCGATCACCTCGCCGGCGCGCGTCTGCACGCCGCGGAAGTCCTTGGTGCCCGTGATCTCGAGAGCCTTGAGCAGGAGTCCCGCGATGAAGTCGAGCTTCACCGCCAGGCGGATCACGCCCTGGAACGAGAAGCGGTTGAGGAAGCCCGTGGCCGGGGTGAAGTTGTTCATCTTGTCGATGTCGCCGTAGGAGAAGACGTTCTCCCATGGGACGAGCACGTTGTCGAACACGAACACGGCGTCGTTCTCGTCCAGCCTCGAGGAGAGCGGGTAGTCGAACGGCGTGCCCATCACTGCGGCCTGGTGGGAGTATGAGGCGCGCGAGATCAGCTTCACCCCGGGAGAGTCCATGGGGACGGTGCAGATGAGCGCGAACTCCTTGCGCTTGATCGGAAGCCCGTAGTGCGCGATGAAGTTGTACTGCGTGATCGCGGAGCCGGTCGCCACCACCTTGGCACCGGAGACGATGAGCCCCGCGTCGGTCTCCTTGTGGACCTTCATGAACACGTCCCCGGCTTCCTCCGGGGGAAGGTGGCGGTCCACCGGAGGGTTGACGATCGCGTGGTTCCAGTACAGGACCTTTTCCTGGGACTCCTTGTACCAGCGGTTGGCATTGTCCTGGTACGGCTCGTAATACTCGGGCATGCCGCCGAGGGTTCCGAGGAAGGAGCCCTTGTAGTCCGGCGAGCGGCCAAGCCAGCCGTAGGACATCCGCGCCCACGTCTCGATCGCGGTGCGCGAGGCCTTCAGGTCCTCGACGCTTCGGGCGGCCTTGAAGAAGGGGTGCGTGAGGCCCCCGGAGCCGGTGTCCGTGGGGACGAGCAGCTTGCCCGCCGTCTCGTCGTGGTGGAACCCGTCGTACAGGCGCGCGACCATGCGCACCGAGTTGCGGAAGGCGGGGTGGGTCGTGACGTCCTTGACGCGCTCGCCGTAGATCCACACCTCGCGGCCGTCCTGGAGGGAGGCGATGTACTCGTCGCCGGTCTGCGGCTTGAGGGGGTTGGCCGGCGTGGTGCGGGCGCTCATGTCCGGGATGGTGTTCGTGGGGTTCTCGAGGGTTTCGGTCATGGTGGAGCTTTCCTTTCGTGAGGTCGACGGCGGCGCTGCCGCGGCCTGGGGTGGGCGGGTGAGGCCTTGGGCTCGGGTTCTGGTCTGGGGTTAGACGGCGGCGAACTGCGGAACGGACGTGAACTGGGTGAGGTGGCCGTCGCCGCAGAAGTCCCACGGAGCCCCGCCGACGAGGCCGCCGAGGTGGTGGAACTTCCCTCCGAAGAACAACAGGGGGGCACCCGGTGTGATCTCGAGGGCAACGACCTCGCCGACGACGATGAGGTGATCGCCGCCGTCGTACACGGCCCACGGACGGCACTCGAGGGTCGCCGCGTTGCCCGCGAGGACGGGGACACCCGTGGCGCTCGCACCCCACACCGGGCCGTCGGTCATCGGCTTGCCCGCGAAATGCAGGCACGTTGCCTGCTGCGCGGCGCTCATGATGTTGATCGCGAACGGCTGCCCAGCCACGTAGGTCGACAGCTTGGATTCGCGCATGAGCGTGACCTGCGCGAGCGGCGGGTCGAGGGAAACGGAGGTGAACGCGCTCACGGTGGCGCCATGGGCCTCGCCCTCGTCGTTGCGGGTCGTGACGACCGTGACGCCGGTGCCGAAGCGCCCGAACGCGTGCCGCAGATCGCGGGGATCAATGGAGGTAGTTGCCATGCCGTCGAGTGTTCAGGATCACAAGTGGTCTTGTGGCCCTATCGCCTGTCTGGTCCCCGAGGGTCAAAAACGCGTCCGACAAGTGCAAAAACGAGGGGCCTTTGACCCGATACAGGATGTCCGAGGCACCCCATACTCGCTGCTAACGGCACGGGCAGGAGTGGAGATGTTGGGCACCCGACGGCAGGCTCTGACGGACGAGACACGAGGCAGCCTGCCCGGCAGTTTCGTAAAGCTTTCGGCAGGCGTTACACACTACGAACTCCGCGGCGACTCGGGTGCCAAGACCGTCGTCCTGATCCATGGCAACGCGGCACCCTACATTACCTGGAATCAGACGGTCGGGCCTCTGTGCGAGGTGGGTTTCCGGGTGCTCCGATACGACCTTTTCGGTCACGGCTTCTCGGACAGGCCGGAACTGAAGAGATACGACCGCCATTTCTACAACGTGCAGCTGACGGAGTTGTTGAACCGTCTTGGTATCGCGGAGCCGGTCCGCGTGGTGGGTACGTCTCAGGGGGGAAGCATCGCCGCCTGCTTCACGGCAGAGCGTCCAGGCGCCGTCAGCAGGCTCGCCCTCCTGGCACCGTTCTTCGATCAGCTCCCGGGGCAAGACGGCGCGGCATACAGGCTCCTCGTCCGGCCCATTGTCGGGGAACTCGTCCTGCAGATGATGAGCGACCGCAAGCTCGCAGACCTCTCGGACGCCCTCGTCTCACCTGAGACGAGGGCCTCACTCGAACGCGAGGTCATCGAGCAGTTCCGCTATCGCGGAAAGCGCAGGGCGATCCTGGCCAACCTGAGAGGCGACGCCTTGCATGACGCTACCTCCTGCTACCGAAGCATCGGGGCCCAGGGCATCCCCGTGCTGCTCACCTACGGGGCGCAGGATCAGAAGATTCCGAGGGCATCTATGAGCAGGCTGCGTGAGCTGGTGCCCGGTATCGAATATCACGAGATCGAGGGCGCGGGGCACCTCGCTCATTACGAGTTACCCGACCGCGTCAGCCCCCTTCCGATCCGATTCCTTGAGGGTTGAACGTCCCGCCCAACAGCGGGTCATGTGCGGGAAGCACAAGACCCTCACTGCATGCCTCGCGCCTGGCCTTGAGCGGCGTTGTGCCGAAGCGGGCCTTGAACACGCGGGCAAAGTAGGCCTGCGAGGAGAAGCCGCACCGGGAAGCCAGCGCCGCGATCGGCGTCGTGCGCTCTGAACCGTCGGCGAGGATGGCGCGGGCGCGTTCGAGGCGGCGTCTCATAACGTAGGCGGCAGGGGGCTCGCCCGCCTCGGCGAACACGCGGGTGAGGTGCCGCTCGCTGATGCCGACGGCGTCGGCCACTTGGGCCGGGCACAGACCGGGATCACCGAGGTGGTCTTCGATGAAGCACTTGGCCGCGGCAAGGTACCCCTCGGGCGTTCCCCCGCCCCGCCCTGCCACGAGGAGGCGAAGGAGTTCGAGGGATGTCGACTCGACGGCACCTGAGTCGAGCGGAGTCCCACCTGTGGCCCCGGCACCCATCCCCTCGGCGAGCGCGTCCCGGACGAGCCGCGCAAGCGCGAGCATGTGCCGGTTCGCCGGACCGGCCTCATGGAAGTCGACGACCACAGGCCGCAGGAGCGGCTTGCCTCCGGAGAGCGCGAGGTAGTCGTCGCGCGGGATGGTCAGGACCATCTCTTCGACGCCGCGGTGGAACCCGCGCATGTACGGCTGGTCTGCGTCGTAGATGACGGCCTGACCCGGTCTGAGGGTCTCGAACCCGCCCGGGTAGTAGAAGAAAGCCTCGCCCTTGAGCGCGAAGAACACGCCGATGACTTCCGTCGGATGCTTGCGGATGTATGGCTCGTTCCGCTCGATCACCTGCGCGCTGCCCCGCACCTGGGCCAGTTTGATCGAAGGGAAATGCAGGTTGATCTCAGCCGCCGTGAGGGGCGAATCGTCCATGGTCCGGATGTCGAGTGCGATGAGCGCCTTCGCGTTGTGGATCGTCCACAGCTCGACCCGGTTGGCGGCGGGAATCCCGTCGGTCGAGAACTTCAGTGACCGCGCGCGGGCAGTTCCCGTCGCGTGGACCCCCGACTGCCTGCCGACCTCTGTCATCGCGCCTCAACTCCTTGACGTCGCAAAGGGAGCGGCCTGACCCCTCTGTGATCCATGTCACTCAGTGCGCTGCCGGATCGACTGTAGGCAGGCCCGCGCACCGGGTGAACCATCCGCTTCCGCTGAGTTGAAGGCAGTGCAGACGAGGCAGCCCACACTACGGATGGCGCCTTCCGCAGGGGCCAGCCTCCCGCACCCTTTCGGGCCGCCGGGGCCACACTCACCGACGGGGAGATGACGGTGGCCCCGGCGCGCGTCAGCCAGCGAGGCCCTTCTCCTTGAGCCACGCGTCCGCGGCGGCCTTCGGATCCTGCTTGGCGGAGCCTGACACCTCGTCGTTGAGCTTGACCAGGTCCGCCGTGGTGAGCGCAGTCTGGACCTTGTTGAGAGTCTGCTTCGCCTTGTCCCCGACCCGGTCGGCCCGGACCAGCGGGATCACCTGCTGGGACGCATAGAGGTTCTGCGGGTCCTCGAGGGTCACGAGATGGTTCTGGGCGATGAGTGGCGAGGTCGTGAAGATGTCCGCCGCCTGGATCTGGTTGTCCAGGAGCGCCTTGAGCGTGACGGGGCCGCCGCCGTCGCTCATCGGAACGAACTGCTTCGGCTCGCAGCCGTACTTGGACTTGAGCCCGGGCAGGCCCTGCGGACGATCCTTGGCCTCGGGCGGCATGCCGAGGGCGATCTCGCTGCAGACCTTGCCGAGGTCCGCAAGGCTCTTGAGCCCGTACTTGTCAGCAGTCGCCTGGGTGACAACGATCGAGTCCTTGTCCTCGGCGTTGGCGGGGTTCAGGACCGCGAGCCCCTGCGGTGTCTTGCCTGGCAGCGCCGCCATAACGTCTGCGGGGCTGCTCACTGTGGCGTTCTTGTCGAAGTACCGCAGGAGGTTGCCCGAATAGTCCGGAATGAGGTCGATCGAGCCGTCCTGGAGTGCCTTGATGTAGACCTCGCGGGAGCCGATCCCGGTCTTGGTCGTTGCCTGGACGCCTGCGGCGTTGAGCGCACCGGCATAGACGTCAGCGAGGATCTCGCTCTCGGTGAAGTTCGCCGAGCCGACGACGAGCGGTGCGCCCGCGGAGGCGGAGCCCGAGGACGTCGAGAGGGGACTGCCGCCGCCTCCGCAGGCGGACAACGTCAGGGCGAGGATCGGCAGGGCGGCGAGGGACGCTAGCCGCGGAAGGCGGTGTGGCAGTGTCATGGTCGGGGTCCTCCGGGTGTCGTGGATTGCGGGTTGGGCTTACGAGCCGCGATGAGGCGAATCCGATCATCCGGGCATGGATCTCGGCCCGGACTGCCGCGGCGTACGACCGAACAGACGCGGCAAGCTCGTTTCCAGACTCATAGCGCTTCTTCTCGGATGGTAGTGCCGCTTCCCTGATCGAAGGCGATGATTCTTCCGGTCAGAGTCACTGGGGACCGCGGGCGATCGCGCGCAGCCCTGCAGGGTCCTGGAGGCCGATCCGGCCACGGCCCTGCCGGATGAGCCCACGGGAGGCGAACTCGGAGAGGACCTTGCTCGTGGCCTCGCGGGTGGCGCCCAGAAGCCCCGCGACCTGCTCGTGCGTGAGCCGCACGGTCGGCGTCGTGCGCCCGAACCGGGAGGGCGCCGGAGATCCGGCCATGCTCAGGAGCGTGGAGGCGACCCGGGCAGGGAGCGGCCGGAGGGCGAGGTCGGCGAGGCGCCCCTCGAGCTCCGCTACCCGCTCGCCGAGGAGTCGCGAGACCCGCACGGCGATGCGGGGATCCGAGAGGAGGAAGCGCTCGACGTCTTCCACCCCGAGCTGGCACACGCGGGAGTCCTCGATCGCCTCGGCGTAGGAGTCGTACATGCGCTGGCCCACGAGCACCATCTCGCCGAACACGGCGCCGGGTTCGAGGATCGCCAGGGTCAGGGCCTTGCCGTCCTCGGCGACCCGGAACACCCGGATGCGGCCGGTCTTGAGGATGAACAGGGCGCTGACCGGCTGGGCCTGGCTGTAGAGCAGTTCGCCGCGGCGGAGGAGCTTGGACGGCGCCATGAGGTCCATCTCGGCCACCTCGGCTGCCGAGAGGTCCGCAAACAGGTCCACCTCGGTCAGGCACGCGAAGGCGCCTGATGCGAGCAGCGGGTCGAACGGATCGGCCTCGCGCGCCTCCGGGGACCAGGGACGTGCCTTCCCTGCCCCGGAGGCGAGCTCAGCGCCGCACTCCTCGTTCATGCCCTGCGGGCCTTGAGCACCCGCACGGCGACCAGCGCGGCGAGGATGCCATAGACGAGGTGGCCCATCAGGGACATCATCGCGGTGGCGTCCATGGAGAACACCTGCATGCCGAGCATGATCGGCATTACCATGAGCGGGCCGATCACCCACAGGACCACGCCGAACACGGCCCCAGACGCCGCCGCCCTTCCGTACGAGCGCAGGAACCGGGTGAAGAGCAACGTCAGGACCAGCCCGTAGACCACCGAGATCATGAGGTGGACACCGAACCCGACCCACGCCGAGTGCGATCCCACCATCGAGGCGATCGTCGTGAGCATTCCCATCATGGCCATGAGCATGCCGAATACCACGCCTCCCGCCAAGCCCCCGAGCACCCCGGCCGCCGCGCGGCGACCCCAGGTCGATGTGACGCTTCCCGCATGCTGCGCTGACATTGAAGCTGACATGACTTCCTGCCTTCCCTGGATTCTGGTCGGCGGATCCGCCGATGAAGCTGACGCTACGCACGCCGGCGGCGCGGTTCTGTGAACGAGTGCACAGAACGGATCATGCACATAAGCGGAGGATGGTTAGGGAAGCACCACCCCACAGAGAAGGAGTCGGCCATGGCCGAATCGGCAGACGTCATTGTGATCGGCATGGGTCCCGGCGGGGAATCAGCCGCCGCGCAGCTCGCGCGGGCCGGGCTCACGGTGGTCGGGATCGAAAAGAACCTCGTGGGCGGCGAATGCCCGTACTACGGCTGCATTCCCACGAAGATGATGATCCGGGCCGCGGACTCGCTCGCCGAGGCCCGGCGCGTCGCCGACCTGGCAGGAGCTGCCGATGCCGTGCCCGACTTCGCGCCCGTCGCCAAGCGCATCCGCGAGGAGGCGACGGACACGTGGGACGACACGGTCGCCGTCGAACGCTTCGAGAAGGCGGGCGGGCGCCTTGTCCGCGGAACCGCAAAGGTGACGGGCCCGAGGACCGTGCGCGTCGGCGAACGGGAGTTCGAGGCCGGCAGAGCGATCCTCCTCAACACGGGAACCGACCCCGCCGTCCCGCCAATCCCAGGTCTGGCCGGCACGCCGTTCTGGACGAACCGAGAAGCGGTCGCCGCGACGGCAGCCCCCGAATCGCTCATCGTGCTGGGCGGCGGCGCGGTGGGGCTTGAACTCGCGCAGTCGTTCTCACGCTTCGGCACGCGGGTCACCGTGCTCGAGGCGCTGGACCGGATCCTCCCGCTCGAGGAGCCCGAGTCGAGTGCGCTCGTGGAAGACGTGCTCAAGGCCGAGGGCCTTGACGTCCGCACGGGGACCGCGGCCGAGTCCGTGGGCCACGATGGGACGTCTTTCACGGTCCAGGCGGGAGGCCGCGGGCTGACCGCGGAGCGCCTCTTGGTTGCGACGGGCCGCAGGGTGGACCTCGAGCGGCTCGGGCTGGCCTCCCTCGGCCTCGACACGACGCGCCGCACGGTCGAGACCGACCCGCATCTGCGCATCGCCGACGGCGTCTACGCGATCGGCGACATCACCGGCCACGGAGCGTTCACGCACATGTCGATGTACCAGGCCGGAATCGCCGCCGCCCACATCCTCGGGGACGCCACGGCTGCCGCCGAGTACCACGCCGTACCCCGGGTGACGTTCACGGACCCTGAAGTGGGCGCCGTCGGCCTCACCGAGCAGCAGGCGCGGGAGCAGGGGCTCTCCGTCGCCACCGCGATCTCGCAGATCCCTGATTCCACCCGCGGCTGGATCCACAAGTCAGGGAACCGTGGGATCATCAAACTCGTCGCGGACATCGACCGCGGCATCCTCGTCGGCGCCACCTCGGCGGGCCCGACGGGAGGCGAGGTGCTCTCGATGCTCACCCTCGCCGTCCACGAACGGACGCCGCTGACCAGATTGAGGCAGATGATCTACGCGTACCCCACGTTCCACCGTGCCGTCGAAGACGCCGTGCGGAAGCTCGCATGACGGCGCTGGCGGCCGCGGCGGTCCCGGCCTACCTGCCCTCGCCGACCGTCAACGCAATCCAGATCGGCCCGCTGTCAATCCACTTCTACGCGCTGTGCATCATCGCGGGCATCATCCTCGCGTGGTGGCTCACGGAGCGGCGTTGGGTGAAGCGCGGCCGCGAGTCGGGCCAGCCCCTCGACATCGCCCTGTGGGCCGTGCCGTTCGGGATCGTGGGCGGACGCATCTACCACGTCATCACGGACCCCGAGCTGTACTTCCTGCCGGGGAGGAACCCGTGGAACGCGTTTGCGATCTGGGACGGCGGCCTCGGGATCTGGGGGGCAATAGCCCTCGGCGGCCTGGGCGCATGGATCGGGTGCCGCCGCGCCAAGGTGCCGCTGCCTGCCTTCGCCGACGCGCTCGCGCCCGGGCTGCTGTTCGCGCAGGCGATCGGCAGGCTCGGCAACTGGTTCAACAATGAGCTCTACGGAGATCCGACCACCCTCCCCTGGGGCCTCGAGATCCACCAGATGGACCCGTCCACGGGTGCCGCGGCACACAACGCGGACGGCACCGCGGTGGTCCTCGGCTACTTCCAGCCCACGTTCCTCTACGAGGCGCTGTGGAGCGTGGCCGGCGGTCTCCTCATCCTCTGGCTGGGCCGCCGCTTCAGGCTCCCCCGCGGTGCGGAGTTCGCGCTGTACGTCATGGCTTACACGTCGGGGCGCTTCATCGTCGAGCTCATGCGCTCCGACTTCGCGAACCTCATCCTCGGCCTGCGCGTCAACACCTGGGTGGCGGGGCTCGTGTTCGTCGGCGGCCTCGTGTCGTTCATCGTCGTCATGCGCCGAGGCAGGCGCGACGAGGTCACCGAATCGAATTCGGGTGCTTCGCAAGAGGCGTGACCCTGATCTTCATGTAGGGGTACATGGGGAAGCCGCTCAGGATCTCGTGGAGTTCGTCGTTGGAGTCCACATCGAACAGCGAGTGGTTGGCGTACTCGCCCACGATCCGCCAGATCCCGGCCATCTTGCCCGAGTGCTGGAGCGAGCCGGAGTACTCCTTCTCGCGGGCCTGGAGGTCCGCGATCTGCTCGGGGGTCAAGTGCGGCGGGAACGTCACGTCCATGCGGGCCATGAACAGCATGCGGGTGCCTCCTTGGGGGTCGGGTGAGCGGTCGGGCGGGCGTGCCCTACGCGTCCTGGCGGTAGCGGGCGAGCTTGTCCTCGTCGATCTCGGCGCCGACGCCGGGCGCTTCGCGGACGCGGATCACGCCGTCGCGGATCGTGAGCGGCTCGGCGAGGAGGTCGTCGGCCATGTCGAGGAAGTTGGAGAGCTCGCCAGCGCGGCGTTGGCTCGCCTCGTGCGCTGCGCCGAACGTCACGGTGGCGAGTGAGCCGATCTGCGTATCGATCTGGTTGCCCATCGTCACGTCCACGCCGAGCCCTGTGCACAGGCCCAGGATCTCGGTGGCCTGCGTGAAGCCGCTGCGCGCCGTCTTGATGCAGATCGCGTTGCAGCCGCCCGAGAGGAGCTCGCGCGAGACGTCGCCGGGGGTCGGGACCGACTCGTCGCCCGTGATCGGGATCTGCGACTGCTCCACGAGGCGGCGCCGGCCCATCGCCTCGGAGGCGTCGCACGGCTCCTCGAGGGCGGTCAGGCCCAGGCCGTCGGTGCGGCGCAGCACCTCCATGGCCTCGTTCGCGGTCCAGCCTCGGTTGGCATCGAGGTAGATCTCCACGTCATCCCCGAGCCCCTCGCGCAGCACGTGCACGGCCTCGACGTCGAGGCCGAGAGGGCGGCGGCCGGTCTTGAGCTTGAACGTGGTGATGCCGTACTGCTCGCCGAAGCGCTGGGCCTCCTCGAGCAGCTCCTGGGCCGGCTTGAAGCCGAGCATGTGGGAGACCCGCATCCCATCGGCGTAGCCGCCCAGCAGCTTGTGCACGGGCGTTCCGAGGGACGTGCCGATGAGGTCCCACAGGGCGATGTCCACGGCACCCTTGGCGGTGTCGTTGTGGATGGTCCGCGCCATGATCGCCTGGGCCTTCCCACGGTCGAGCGGATCGAGGCCGGTCAGCTGGGGGCCGAAGATGTCCCGCACCACCGCGATGATCGAGGCCTGCGTCTCGCCGTACGTGTACGGGCGCGGCGGTGTGTCGGCGACGCCCACGAGCCCCTCGTCCGTGTGGATCCGGATCAGCACGTGCTCGGCCGCATGCACCTCGCCGCTCGCGAAGCGCAGCGGATGGGTGTACGGGATCGAGTACGGGATCGCCTCGATGCGCTCAATCTTCATGCGCTGTCTCCTTGGGGGTGGCGCTGGGGGCGGCGTTGGGGGCGGCACTCGGGCTTGCAGCAACGGATGCCGCCGGGGGCGAGGCAAGGCGTGCGGTGCGGACGACGGCGACCGGTGAGGGCGCGCCGTCGTCCGCACCGGCGGCGGGGGAAACCCCCGGTGCGGACACAGTGTCGAAGAGCGTCAGGAAGCGGCGGACGAGCGGCGTCCTTTCGCCGCGGCGCCACGCGACCGCGAGGTCGACGGAGGGTGCATTGCGGACGGGACGGAACTCGATGCCCTGGAAGGCGAAGCCGCGCGTGCTCATCGGGACGAGGGCGATCCCCATCCCGGCCGCGACGAGCGCCAAGAGTGTCGAGGTCTCAGCAGCCTCCTGGACTACGCGCGGGATGAACCCCTCGCGCCGGCACGCGTCTCGGAAGATCCTCGTCACGACCGACTGCGCGGGGTAGCCCACAAAGGACTCCCCCGCGAGCTCCGCTAGGTCCAGTTCGGCCTGTTCGCCCCACGGCGAGTCCGCAGGGAGCGCGGCGACGAGCCGGTCCTGCTCGAGGTAGTCGAGCTCCACGTCCGGTGAGTCGACGGGTGGGCGGAGGACGGCGACATCGAGCCTGCCCTCCTCGAGGTCGTCGACCATCTGGGGCGTGAGCATCTCCCCGCGCACCGTGAGCCTGAGGCCCGGCATCTCGCTGCGGACCCGCTGCACGAGCGGCGGGAGGAGCCGGTAGGTCGCCGAGCCGGAGAGGCCCACGCGGAGCACGCCGGCGGCGCCACGGCCCACCTGGACCACATCCGACTCGAGCTCCTCGAGGTCCTGGAGGATGCGGCGGCCCCGCTCGAGCAGAAGCTCGCCGGCGGGTGTGAGCTCGACCTTGCGGGTGGTGCGCTCGAACAGCGCGGCGCCGAGCTGCTCCTCTAGCTGCTTGATCTGCTGGGACAGGGGCGGCTGGGCCATGTGGAGGCGCTGGGCCGCGCGGCCGAAGTGGCGTTCCTCGGCGACGGCAACGAAGTACCTCAAGTGTCGCGTCTCCATGGTGACCAGCGTAGGTCCACGGATTAGGTTGAGGAAATATCCATTATGCAGTCATTCAGATGATCTCGGTATTTATAGGACGTTGAGGAAGACCTGCCACAGCCCCACGATCACCAGCGGCCCGAAGACGGCCCCCGCCACCACCTGCGCGGGCGTGTGGGCGCGCAGCATCACGCGGGCCCAGCCTACGGCCGGAACCACGAGCACGAGGGGCCACCACTCGGGGCCGAACAGCAAGAGCATCGACACCGCGGCCGTCGAGACGGCGGCGGCATGTCCGCTGACCTTCCACCACAGGCTGACCACGGCATGCACCGCGATCCCTGCGATGAGGGCGGCCACCATCGCCAGCACGGACGCCGGGGCCCCGAGCGCGATGAGCAGCCCGAGCCCTGCCAGCACGCACACGATCGCCATCGCGAGCACGGGCGCACGCTGCGACCTCTCGCTCACATGGTGGTCCACGACCTTCCCGGCGCGCACGAGCCCGATCAGGATCACGAACGGGAGCACACACGTGAACAGGGCCGCCACGCCGCCGAACCACCACGTTCCCGGCCATCCTGGGCTCGCCGCGGGACTCAGCAGCAGTGCGGCGGCGATCGTGAACGGCGGCTGGAACACCTCGCTGAGCACACGCGCGACGGCGGTGCGGACGGTCCGCGGGGCGGCTGCTGGACGGGAGTGAGGCGGCACAGGCCAAGTCTTCCATCGCGCGAGCCCGACGGCCATTCGCGTACCGAGGCGGAGGGTGAGCTTTTCGATTTACTTGTATCTTCAACTAAATAGGTCTACTGTCCCTCAAGGAGCCTCCAGTCGGAGGCTCCGGATGACAGGAGGTTCGTTATGTTCAACCGCCGCCAGCTCCTGACGACAGGCAGCGCTGCAGCTTTCGGTGCGCTCGCCCTCACCGCTGTGTCCTCGGGCGCCGCCTATGCCGACCAGCCCGGCCCGGGGCCGCTTATGGGCGATCCCGCGGCCGGCGGTGTCGCCACGCCGCCCTTCCCCATGCACCTCAACGACGCAGAAAGGGACCATCTCGAGACGTTCGACACTCTCGACTTCGAAGTCTTCTCCCACGCCGACTGGGCGCGCCTCCATGAGAGCCACGCCGAGAACATCCGCGTGCACTGGCCGGACGGCCACTACACCGACGGGATCCAGCGTCACATCGAGGATCTCGCAGGCCTCTTCGTCTGGGGACCGGACACACGCATCGAGGTCCACCCGATCCGGATCGCCCACGACTCCCTGACCGCCGTCACCGGAGTCATGCGCGGCACATTCACCCGGCCAATGCCGAACGGGAAGGGCGGCTTCATCCAGCCCACCGGCAAGTCCTATGCAATCAACATGGCCACGGTGGGCATCTGGAACCGCCAGGGCACCATGAACGAGGAGTTCCTCTTCTGGGACAACCTCACGTTCTACCAGCAGATCGGGCTCATGTGAGGCCCCTCCTGCCTTGAGGCGAGTACGACGTCCGGGGCGCACCTCGCGCAGGTGCGCCCCCGACGTCGTGCGTCACCACCCCCTACGGCGAGATGTGGTCCAGATGCTTGTTCCGCGTGTGCGGCGTGAACTGGACGAGGATCGCGGCGATCACGAGGAACACCGAGATGAGGCCCAGGGCGCCGATCACCGAGAGCATCGGCAGGATCGGCGTGATCACCATGACGCCGATGCCGCCGCCGATGTGGCCCGCGCCGTCGACGATCGCGAAGCCTGTGGTCCGGGCACGGGTCGGGAAGGACTCAGCGGTGAGCGCGTACGTCGGGGACACCCACAGGTTGAAGCCCGCGAAGATGAGGATGGCGCCGATGAACGCGATCCCCACGTTGTTCCCGGCGACGGCGACCACGAGCGAGCCGATGAGCGTCACGGCGGCGCCGATCGGCAGCCAGTAGCGGCGCTCGAGCTTCTCGACGATCGCGCTCATAATCGCCGCCTCCGCCACGAACCCGAGCGTGCCGACCGCGGCGATCACGCCGGCCTCGGGCGGCGGGTAGTGCAGGGCCGCAAGCACCACGGTGAACCCCGCGGCGAACGAGTACACCGTGATGTACCCGATGAACCACACGAAGAACAGCAGGATCATGCGGCGCACGTAGAGCGGGTTGCCAAACAGGTCGCGGTAGGGGACGGGCGACGGCGGCTTGGTCGCCCCGTGCACGTCCGTCACCACGGGCTCGGAGAGCGGCCCATGCTTGGAAGCCCGCACCTCCATGTCCCGCACCACCACATCGGCCTCCGCGAGGCGGCCCTGGCCGATGAGCCAGCGCGGCGACTCGGGGAGCTCGAGCCTCAACAGGACGGCGACGGCGGCGAGGATCGCGCCGACCCCGTACATCCACCGCCAGCCAGCCTCGAAATTGGGCCCGGCGAGCGCGAACGGCAGCCCGAGCGGCCAGGGAGTGGCCGGCGTCGTGAGGATGAGGCCCAGCCAGATGCCCACGAACGCGCCGAGCGCGGACATGATGAAGATGATCGTCGTGAACCGCGCGCGGGCGTGGCGCGGCGCCATCTCGTTGATGTACGTGTTGACGATCGCGAGGTCCGCGCCGATGCCGATACCGGTGATGATGCGCGCGATGTTGAAGTTCGCGTAGTCGCCCACGAACGCGTTGTACAGCGAGCCGAGGCCCGTGATCAGCATCGTGATCATGAGCATGTTCCTGCGGCCGATGCGGTCTGCAATCGGACTCAGGACCAGCGTGCCGACCACATAGCCGGCCAGATTGAGCAGCACTGGCAGCGGGAGCGCCTCGAGCGCCGTCTCCGGCGTGCAGCCCTTGTTCAGCTCGATGCACGTCTGGATGAACGAGACGTTGATGTCGAAGATGTCGTAGAACGTGAACAGGAACCCCAGCCCGATGATCCCGATGAAGAGGTAGGAGAGACTCCATACCTCGAGTCGCTCGAGACGGGCGATGATGTGCGGACCTGTCGGGGCGGCGCTCACCGCCCCAGCGTCCATGGATGCAGCCACAAGGACCAACCTCCCGCAGCCTAGGGGTGGTGCGCCACGCGCCAGAAGGTGCCCTGGCTGACGCATCCATCGTGCGCCTTGGCAGACGTGCTGTCACTGCCTCGCGCACAGGCAGGCGCGGCGTCAGACACGACCGGCCGCCGCACCCGTCCGCCCAGTCAGTCGAGCAGGAGCGCCGGCTCCTCCATGATCGCCGCGACGTCCGCCATGAAGCGCGCGGACAGGTCGCCGTCGACCACACGGTGGTCGAACGAGCCGCCGAGCGTCGTGATCCAGCGCGGGATGACCTCGCCGGAGACGACCCATGGCTTCTGCTTGATCGTGCCGAACGCAACGATCGCGACCTCGCCCGGGTTGATGATCGGGGTGCCGATGTCGATGCCGAGGGCACCGATGTTCGTGATCGTCAGCGTTCCGTCCTGCATATCCGCGGGCTTCGTCCTGCCCGCGCGGGCCGTGGTCGCGAGATCGTTGAGCGCGATCGCAAGCTCCTTGAGGGAGAGGTCCTGCGCGTCCTTGATGTTCGGCACGAGCAATCCCCGCGGCGTCGCTGCGGCGATGCCGAGGTTCATGTAGTGCTTGATGTGGACCTCGTCGGCGCCCGACGGCGTGGTGACCCACTCCGAGTTCACGCTCGGGTTCCGCGCGGCTGCCCAGATGACGGCCTTCGCGAGGATGAGCAGCGGCGAGACCTTCACACCCTCGAAGTCGCGGGACTTCTTGAGCCGCTGCACGAATTCCATGGTCCGTGAAGCGTCGACATCCACGAAGATGCTCACGTGCGGTGCGCTGAATGCCGAGTCCACCATCGCCTTGGCCGTCGCCTTGCGCACACCGCGAACAGGGATGACCTCGATCCGCCGATGCGCCGAGGACGTCGTGTGGTCCCAGAACTGCGGCGCGGCGTCCTGCTCGCGCTCGCGCTGCGCCTGGTAGGACTCGAGGTCCGCACGCGTCACCTCGCCGCGCGCACCCGTGCCCGGGACGTCCGCGAGGTTGATGCCCAGCTCCTTCGCGATGCGCCGCACGGGCGGCTTCGCGAGGACGCGGGCGAGCAGGCCGACGACGGGGTTCGGCTGGCTCTCCGCGCCCCTCTGGCCGAGCGGCTCTGCACCACCCTGGCTGAGCGGGGTCGAAGCCGGCCGGGGCTCCGCAGTCCGCTGGTTGACCGGGGCCGAAACCCGCTGGCCGAGCGGCTCGGCCGCACGCTGGTTGAGCGGAGTCGAGGCGCCCGACTTCCGCGGGCGGCGCTTGGCCGCATCGGCCTTGGGGCCCGAGCCCACGAGCGGAGCGCTCTCGATCCCCGGCTCCTGCACGGTTGGAACCGGCGATTCGGCCGAGGTGGCGGCCGCCGGAGCCGTAGGTGAGGCAGAAGCGGAGGCGCTGGGGGCGCCGGACGGCGCGCCACCGCCGTCGTGCGCCTTAGCCGCGTCACCGATCGCAATGATCGGGGTGCCCACCTCGATGGTCTCGTTCTCGGGGGCGAGAAGCTCGACGACGGTGCCCGCGTAAGGGCTCGGAAGCTCCACAAGGCTCTTGGCCGTCTCGATCTCGCAGATGATGTCGTTGATCGCGACGACGTCACCCGGCCTGACCTTCCAGGAGACGATCTCTGCCTCGGTGAGGCCCTCGCCGACGTCCGGGAGGGTGAAGATCTGCTGGGTCACGTGATGCTCCTAGTACGCGAACGCGCGGTCGAGGGCTTCGAGGATGCGGTCGATGTCCGGGAGGTAGTGCTCCTCGACCTTCGCCACCGGGTAGGGCATGTGGAAGCCGCCCACGCGGATCACGGGTGCCTCGAGGGCGAGGAAGGCGCGCTCCGAGACGCGGGACGCAATCTCGCCGCCGATACCGCCGAACGTCGGGGCCTCGTGGGCCACGATCAGGCGGCCGGTCTTCTCCACCGACGCCACGACGGCATCGAAGTCGATCGGGGAGATGGATCGCAGGTCGATGACCTCGATGCTGCGGCCGTCCTCCGCGGAGGCCTCGGCGGCAGCGAGCGCCACGGGGACAAGCGGACCATAGACCACGACCGTCGCGTCAGTGCCCTCGCGGACCACGTGGGCGCGGAACGGGTCGGCGCTCGCGCCGGGGTCCTCGGTGTCCACCTCGCCCTTGAGCCAGTACCGGCGTTTCGGCTCGAAGATGATGACCGGGTCCTCGCACGCAATGGCCTGCTGGGTCATCCAGTAGGCGTCGTGGGGGTTGGACGGCGTGACGATCCGCAGGCCAGCGGTGTGCGCAAAGAGCGCCTCGGGCGATTCCGAGTGGTGCTCGATCGAGCCGATACCACCGCCGTAGGGGATGCGGATGGTCACGGGGACCGTGAGCTGGCCCTTGCTGCGGGAGTGCATCTTGGCCAGCTGCGTGGTGATCTGGTTGAAGCCCGGGAACACGAAGCCGTCGAACTGGATCTCCGCCACGGGCCGGTAACCGCGCAGCGCGAGGCCGATGCTCGTGCCGATGATCCCGGACTCGGCCAGCGGGCTGTCGATGACGCGCTCTCCGCCGAAATCGGCCTTGAGGCCCTCCGTCACGCGGTACACGCCGCCGAGGGTTCCGATGTCCTCGCCCATGAGCATGACGGTCTCGTCCTGCCCCAGGGCCGCGCGGAGGCCCGCGTTGATCGCCTTCGCGATGGTCATGGTGGGCATCAGTGGCCGCCTTCCTGGGCGCTGCCGGAGTTCTCGTCCGCGAATCCGGCCTCGTACTCGCGGTGCCACGCGAGTTCCTCGGCGATGAGCGGGTGCGGCTCGGCGTAGACGTTGCGGAACGAGTCCTCGAGGGACGGAGCGACGAAGTCCAGGACGTCGGCGCGCGCCTTGGCCGCGACCGCGTCTCCCTCGGCGGCCACCTGGGCGAAGAACGCGTCGTCGGCGATGCCCTCGGCACGGAGGTACTTCTCGAAGCGGGAGAGCGGGTCCTTGGCCACCCAGGACTGCTCCTCGTCGCTGAGCCGGTACTTGGTCGGATCGTCCGCCGTGGTGTGCGCGCCCTGGCGGTAGGTGTACGCCTCGATGAGCACGGGTCCCTTGCCACTGCGCGCCCGCTCGAGCGCCCACTCGGTGACGGCACGCACGGCGAGCACGTCGTTGCCGTCCACGCGGACGCCCGGGAAGCCGTAGCCCTTCGCCCGGTTGAACAACGGGATGCGCGACTGCACCTCAGAGGGCACCGAGATGGCCCACTGGTTGTTCTGGCAGAAGAAGACCACGGGCGCCTTGAAGCTCGCCGCGAACACCATCGACTCGTGGACATCGCCCTCGGAGCTCGCACCGTCACCGAAGTACGCGACGACGGCACCGGGTTCGGCTGATGGCGCGCCAGCATCCGCCGTGGCCGAGGGTCCCGCCCCCGGCGCCGCAGCGGTCTGTGCTGTCGCGGTCTGTGCCGCCGCGCGCGCCGCATCCCGCTGCATGCCCATCGCATACCCGACGGCGTGCGGCACCTGCGCGGCGAGGACGAGCGTGTAGAGGTGGAAGCCCGTGATTCTGGGATCCCACCCGCCGTTGGAGATGCCCCGGAAGAGGCGGAGCAGGTCCGCGAGGTCGATTCCCCGTGTGAGGGCGACACCGTGCTCGCGGTAGGTCGGGAAAACATAGTCCTGCGCCAGAGTTGCCGTGCCCGAGCCGATCTGGGCGGCTTCCTGTCCGCGCAAGGGCACCCAGAGGGCGAGCTGGCCCTGCCGCTGGAGGGCGGTGGCCTCGGTGTCGAACCGGCGGATCATCGCCATATCGCGGTACATACCACGGAGGGAATCTTCACTCAGGGTGCTGATGGACTGGGCCAGCTTCGATTCGGACCTGAAGCGCCCCTCCTCGTCGAGGAGCTGCACCTGGCCCGCATGGCCCTGAGCGCCGTCGTGGGCGTGGGACTCGAGCTCGAGCCAGAGTTCATCGGGGATATCGCTGAACTCGGTAGTGGGAAGTTCGACTCCCATACCGCCTCCTCGCTTGCCTTCGAATGACCAGCCCGGGGGCTCCGGGTGGAGTTCGTCGCATCATATTCCCCTGAGGGAATGTATTCCGATGCCGGAATATGAGCGGCGGCCCAGCAGTCACTCTACCGAGTCGAACTGGGCCGCCGCGAAGTGGATTACTTCTAGGAAGACTGGGGAACCCTTGTGAAAACCCTACAGAGGTCGAGGAAACGCGTATTCGCCTCGGGCTCCCCGATGCTGACGCGGACTCCCTCGGTGCCGAAAGCGCGCACCGACAGCGCCTGCGCGGCGGCGCGCTGGGCGAAATCGGGTGTCGCCTCGCCGAGCGAAAGCCACACGAAGTTGCCCTGGGCGTCCGGGACGTCCCAGCCGAGCTCCCGAAGTCCTGCCGTCACGCGGTCGCGCTCATCGACCAGGGTTTGTACCCTTCCTACAACATCCGCGAAGCTCTCGAGGGACGCGATCGCGGCGCTCTCGGCAATCGTGGACACTGCGAACGGCACGGCGGCGATCCGCAGGTACTGGGTTACCTCCGGGTGGGACACGGAGTATCCGACGCGGAGGTTCGCGAGGCCGTGCGCCTTGGAGAAGGTGCGCAGCACGGCGACGTTCGGGTACTTGCGGTACATCGCGATACCGTCCACGGCCTCGGGATCACGCACGAATTCTTGGTAGGCCTCATCGATGACGATCAGCACGTCGCTCCGGACGGCCCGGATGAAGCGCTCCGTCTCGTCGCGGCGCAGGGCAGGACCCGTGGGGTTGTTCGGCGTGCAGAGCAGGATGACCCGGGTCCGGTCCGTGACCGCTGCGAGCATCGCGTCGAGGTCGTGGCGGCCATCGGGCAGCACGGGGACCTGCACGCTCTTCGCGCCCGCGAGCCCGACCGAGATCGGGTAGGCCTCGAAGGACCGCCACGCGTAGACGACCTCGTCCTCGGTGCCGTCCTCGCGCTGCCCCGCGAAGGCAGCGAGGATCTGGTTCAGGGCACCCAGGCTGCCGCCGCCGGTGACGATGTCGTCCGCCGGGACATCGAGGAAGGCCCCGAGCGCGTCCCGGAGCCGCGTCGCGACGGCGTCGGGGTAGCGGTTGATGGCGGATTCGTGCACGATCGCCTCGGTCACGGCCGGCAGCGGCGCGAGCGGGTTCTCGTTCGAGGAGAGCTTGTAGCTGGTGAGCCCCTCCACCGGGGCCGGAGGTCGTCCAGCGGCGTACTTGGGGAGCCGGCTCATCACGGGGCGAGGGGTGACGCCCGTGGGGCCGGCTGCGGCGGCGGAGGCACCGGTGCCCTCGCTGCCGCCTTCGTGCTCGTTCAGCGGTGAAGTCATGCCATACAGCGTAGCGGCCCCCCACAGGCGGGCCTCGGAAAGGTTCGGCTGCGGCCGCACAGTGGGCTGTGCGAGCATAGGCGCATGCGCTTCCTGCTGCACGTCATCGTCAGCGCGCTCGCCCTGTGGGTGGCCGCGTGGATCCTCCCCGGCATGGATATCACTACGTCCTCGACCGCGGGCGTCGCCGCGAACGCCGGCGCCGGCGACGCGAGCTCGGCCGCGGGGATTGTCATCGCCTATCTGTTCATCGGTCTCATCTTCGGGCTGGTCAACGCGATTGTCAGGCCCGTTGTGAGCTTCGTGTCCCTCCCAGTCACCTGTCTGACCCTCGGGCTGTTCGCACTCGTGATCAACGCCGCGATGCTCTGGCTGACGGCGTGGGTCTCGGGCTACACGCCGGTCCACCTCACGATCGATTCCTTCCTCACCGCCTTCCTGGGCGCCATCATCATTTCGGTTGTCTCGGCAGTGACGGGCTGGGCCGTAGGGCTGCGGAAGAACTAGGCGCGCCCGGCGTCGCCGGCGTCGTCGTGTCTGTGCCCGTGTAGACGAACCGCTCGCGGCGGGGGCCCGCACCGGCACCGGCAGAGGCCGTCCCGATGATCCCGGTCCCCACCGCGACGCCGAGGAGCGAGGCGTAGCCGCGGACCGAGGGGTCGGTCGAGGCATCCAGCGCCCGGGCGTCCGAGGCGTAGCGATCGAGACCGTGGGCGGTGACCACCGCGTCAAGCAGCCCTCCGCTGCCGACGTCGGGGTAGGAAGGGGTCCGGACATCGACGACGTTCGGCCGCGGAACGGGCGGGAGGCCCGAGAGTCCGGGCACCACGTCGTCTCGGTTCGCGACGCTCAGCACCGCGACGTCATCGGGAACGCGGAACGCCGTCGGGACACCTCCGAGCACTGTCACGGCGACCACGGGATGCCGCCTCCGGAAGTCCTCATCCTCGAGCAGGCCGAAGACGTGCAGGGAGCCCTGGCTGTGGGCGTTGAAGACCACGACGTCCCCGGCGCGCAGCTGCTGGTCGCCGAGCGCGCGCTCGATGAGCTGCCGCGCGTGGCTGTCCCTTCCGGCCATGGCGTCGAGGTTGCCCTCGCCGTCGAAGATGCCGCCTCCGGGATCGTCCGGGGACCATGTCTGCGTCCCGGGCACCGTGACGATGACGGCCACGCTGCCGTCCGGCTTGGGGATGCGCTCCACGAGGACGGACGACGGCGGCACGCTGGTTCCGTCGTCGAGCGTCGCCGCGCCCTGGGCCTGCTGCAGGCTCCTCCCCGCGTAGGCGAACGTTGAGGCGTCCTCCGAGCCCGCGGCGACCTCGGACCGGACGACGCTGATCCTGTCGCGCGGCCCGCCGGCCACGACCCACGGAACGAGCGGGGGCACCGCGGAGGCCCCACCGAGGAGGAGCCGCAGGCTCTGGGCACCCCCGCGCACAGGGGCCTCCCCCGGGACGCGCCAGAGTCCCGGAGGGACCAGTCCCCAGACGAGCCCGCGCATGATCAGCTGATGGCCGCCCGCGGCGCCGGCGATCTGCGCCTCGGCGGCGCGGTAGCCGGACGCGGCGGCGGCGACGCCCCGTGCGGTGGCCCGAGTGTCGAGGGCCGCCCGCGCCGCCTGCCCGATGAGGGCCGCGGCCTCGTCGTCGAACACCGCTGCCGAGGCGCTTCCGGCGCACGCACCCCGCCATACGGCCGCTCGGGCCGCCTCGAGGCACACGGGCAGGCCCGCGATCACCGAGGCGGCCGACGCGAGCGCGCCGATGGCCGTGTCGAGGGCCTCCAGATTGACGCGGAACGACGCCCCACCGGTGACGACGAACGTCGAGGGGTCCCGGAGCTCCTCACCACTCACCGCGAATCCGGTCATCTGCAGGCCGCCCCGTCCGCGGGGCCCGGGCCAGCGGACGGACCGGCAGAACCCCGTGTGAAGGCCGGGCCGCTCGGCGTCTCAAGACGCAGGGCGGGTGTGGGCGCGGGCAGGGGCGCGATGGGGCCGACAGGTCGTCCTGCCACTAGCCAGGCGGGGCCGGACGCGGGCGCTCCGACCGGACCGCGCGCGCCCGGGAGTCCAGAGCATGCCGCAGAGTCGGCCTGTAGGGCCGCCGCCACCATGGCGAGCCCGGCCAGGCCCGCCGCGAGTGCGGCCAGCCGCGCAGCAATCGCGGCGGTCGAGGTGCCGAAGGCGGCAGCGGCGGGGCCGCCCCATTCGACGGCCTCGGCCCGACCCAGGGACGCCCGCGCCTCGTCGACCTCGTCCTGGGCCTTCGCGAGCTGCGTCGCCGCAGCCCGGAGTTCGGCCTCGTCGTGGCCGCATGTCGTTCCGGTCATGGTCCCCTCCCCCACTCCTCCGCGTCCGTTCGCCGCGGTATCCCCGACGCTAGGCGCCCCCGGCAGCGCGCGGTGCGGCCCGGCGTCGTATGTGGACGACATGCCGTTCCCGAGACCTGTGGAGGACAAGACAGGCGAGCCCCGCTGAGCCGCAGGGCACGGGAGTGCCATGGAAGAATGGAGGTCATGGCTGATTCATCCTCGCGCATCCCGTCCGGACGTCTTTCCCTTGCCGCCGGTGAGGCTGCCGGGCCGGCAGCCGCGCAGAACATCGCCCTCGGTCCGCTCGACGGGCGCTATCGGCCGGCCGTCGCGCCGCTTGTCGACTACCTGTCCGAGGCCGCGCTCAACCGCGACCGCGTGGCGGTGGAAGTCGAGTGGCTCATCCATCTGACCCGCAACTCGGTCCTCCCCGGCGCGGGTCCGCTCACCGCCGAGCAGGAGGAGGGCCTGCGGAAGATCGTCACGGAGTTCGACGCCGCCTCGGTCGGCGAGCTCGCGGAGATCGAGGCCGTCACAGTGCACGACGTCAAGGCCGTCGAGTACTACATCGGACGGCGCCTCGAGGGCCTCGGCATCAAGGACCTGACCCCCATGGTGCACTTCGGCTGCACCTCCGAGGACATCAACAACCTCTCGTACGCGCTGGGTATCAAGGGCGCCGTCGAGGACGTGTGGCTCCCCGCCGCCCGCGCGCTCGTGGACCAGATCGCCGAGATGGCCCGCACCAATCGCGACGTGCCGATGCTCTCGCGCACGCACGGCCAGCCCGCGACCCCCACGAGCCTGGGCAAAGAGCTCGCGGTCATGGCGCACCGCCTCGGCCGGCAGCTCACGCGGATCGGGCGCACCGAGTACCTCGGGAAGATCAACGGCGCGACAGGCGACTTCGCGGCGCACGTCGCGTCCGTGCCCCGGGCGGACTGGCAGCAGGTCTCGGAGTCCTTCGTCGAGGGTCTCGGACTCACGTGGAACCCCCTGACCACGCAGATCGAGAGCCACGACTGGCAGGCCGAGCTGTACGCGGACGTGTCGCGCTTCAACCGGATCCTGCACAACGTGTGCACCGACATCTGGAGCTACATCTCCATCGGCTACTTCGCGCAGATCCCGGTGGCTGGCGCGACGGGGTCCTCGACGATGCCGCACAAGGTCAACCCGATCCGCTTCGAGAACGCCGAGGCCAACCTCGAGATCTCGTCGTCGCTCCTCGATACGCTCGGCGCAACCCTCGTGACGTCACGCTGGCAGCGCGACCTCACCGACTCGTCCTCGCAGCGCAACATCGGCGTCGCGTTCGGCCACTCCCTCCTCGCGATCTCCAACGTGGCCAAGGGGCTCGACCGGCTCGACGTCGCCGAGGGTGTCCTCGCCGCGGACCTCGACTCGAACTGGGAAGTGCTCGCCGAGGCGATCCAGATGGTCATGCGCGCCGAGGCCATCGCGGGCGTCCCGGGCATGGACAACCCGTACGAGAGGCTCAAGGACCTCACCCGTGGCCACCGCGTCGACGCCGCGCGCATGAAGGAGTTCGTCTCGGGCCTCGGCCTCTCCGCTGACGCCGAGGCACGCCTTCTGGCCCTCACCCCGGGCACGTACAACGGCATCGCGGGCAAGCTCGTGGACCACCTCGGCTGACGACCGCATCCCGTACCGCGCACGACGGCGCGCTGGCACCCCGACGGTGACGGCGCCGCCGTGTCCGGACCGGTCCGCCTACTCCTGCGGACGCCCGCGACCCTGACGAAGCTCCCGGGCGCGGCGGATGTCATCCTCGGCGACCTTCTTCCTCTTCTCTGTCAGGACCGTGTCCTTGGGCGGGAGCTGGATCGACTGCTCGGCCCCGATACCGGCCTGGAGCTCGCGTCCGCGCTCGGTCTCGGCGTCGAACTCCGCCCCAAAGAGCAGGGACATGTTCACGAGCCAGAGCCACAGGAGCAGGATGATCACGCCGCCCAGCGCACCGTACGTCTTGTTGTAGTGCCCGAAGTTGGCCACGTAGAACCCGAAGGCCGCCGTGGTTAGGGCCAGGACGAGCAGCGCGATGACCGAGCCCACTGTGACCCACCGGAACTTCGGCTGCTTGACGTTGGGGGTGAAGTAGTACAGCGAGGCGATGAGGATCATCACGAGGATGAGCAGCACCGGCCACTTCGCGATGCTCCAGATCGCGACCGCGAACCCCCCTAGCCCGATCACGTTCCCCACGGCCTCCGCCACGGGGCCGCTGAGGACGAGCATCGCGGACACCGCCGCGATCAGGATCACCGACGCGATCGTTACGGCGAGCATCGTCCCGCGGAGTCGAAGGAATCCCCTCCCCTCGCTGACCTCATAGACGCGGTTCATGGCACGCCCGAAGGCCCGCACATAGCCTGAGGCCGACCATACAGCGCCGAGGATGCCGACTATCAGCGTGAGGCCCGCGGCTGGGCTCCGCACCAGCTCCTCGACCGGACCGCGGACGGTCTCGGCAGCCGAGCCCGGAGCGATCGAATTGACGATGTCCAGCATCCCCGACACTGTCCTCTCCGCCTGGCCGAAGACTCCCAGAACCGAGACCAGGGCCAGGAGCGCCGGGAACAGCGAGAGCACCGCGTAGTAGGTCAACGAGGCTGCCAGGTCGGGGCAGGCATCCTTGGTGAACTCGCGGAAGGTCTTCAGCGCGATGTACTTCCACGACGGTTTCGTCACCTCGCGCATGCGGTCAGGCTTGCGTGCGTCGTCTGGCGCCGGGGCCGTCGACGACTTGCGCTCAGTCTGTACCGCATTCTGGTCGGTCATGGCTGCGTTCGCGTCGGTCATGCGCGCTTATTTACCCAGTGCGCGCACAGAGCAATCGGGCGTACTCCCTCCGGATTTCGCGCCGCGGCACTGCTCGTGTAAAGTAGATCAAGCGCCGCGGGGTGGAGCAGTTCGGTAGCTCGCTGGGCTCATAACCCAGAGGTCGCAGGTTCAAATCCTGTCCCCGCAACGAAAAGAAGGCCCCTGATCCGGGAAGACCGGATCAGGGGCCTTTCTGCGTGTGGAGTCGAACGCGCGGCCCCACACACCGGCTAGACGAGCGTCGCGGCGCGGGTACCCGTCCAGATCGGCGTGGCGAGTGCGGCGTCGTACTCCGAGCGCAGGCGGGCGACGACGTCGGCCGCCGACTCGACGGACTTGATGGCGCCGATGCCCTGGCCCGAACCCCAGATGTCACGCCAGGCCTTGGCACTGGCGGAGCCGAAGTCCATCGCGGACGGGTTGGAGACGGGGAGGTTGTCCGGGTCGTACCCCGCGGCGGCGATGCTCCCGCGCAGGTAGTTGCCGTGCACGCCCGTGAAGAGGTTCGAGTACACGATGTCATCGGCGGTGCTGTCGACGAGCATCTGCTTGTACCCGGGCACGGCGTTGGCCTCGTGCGTGGCGAGGAATGCGGTCCCCACATACGCCATGTCGGCGCCCGCCACTTGTGCCGCGAGGATCGAACGGCCGTGGGCGAGTGCCCCCGAGAGCAGCAGCGGGCCGCCGAACCATTCGCGGATCTCGTTCAGCAGCGCGAACGGCGAGATGGTGCCTGCGTGGCCGCCGGCGCCGGCCGCGACGGCAATCAGCCCGTCTGCGCCCTTCTCCACTGCCTTGTGGGCAAACCGGTTGTTGATCACATCGTGCAGCACGATGCCGCCGTAGGAGTGGACGGCCTCATTGAGCTCCGGGCGCGCGCCCAGCGAGGTGATGACGATCGGCACCTTGAAGTCGACGCACGCCTGGAGGTCCCTCTCGAGCCTGTCGTTGGACCGGTGGACGATCTGGTTGACCGCGAATGGCGCAGCTGGCCGGTCGGGGTTGGCCTCCGTGTGCGCGGCGAGGGTCTCGGTGATCTCCGCGAGCCAGTCGCGCAATGCCGACTCCGGGCGGGCGTTGAGGGCCGGGAAGGAGCCGACGACGCCGGCCTTCGACTGGGCGATCACGAGCGCCGGGTTCGACACGATGAACATCGGCGACGCCAGGACTGGCAGCGTCAGCGGGCCACTGAGGATCGGTGGCAGGGGCATCACAACTCCTTGAGGTCAGAGGTCTGCTTCCATTCTCACCCTCACGGGAAGCAGGTTCTTAGCTTTGGACGACATCGCGTTAACCCTGGGTGACAATGGATCACGTGAGCTACCTTCGGTCTGCCAGCCTGCGTGGGTTCCGGACCATCGCCACGGCGTTCGGCGGAGACGCGGATTCCCTCGCAGCACGATCGGGCCTTCCCCCGCGCTGCCTGGACCTGGACGACATGCTCATTCCCGCGACGAGGACGGCCGCGATGCTCGAACTCGCCGCCGACGAACTCGAGTGCCCCGACCTGGGGCTGCGGATGGCGAAGCTGCAGTCGGTCTCGGTGCTGGGGCCCCTTGCGATTGCCATGACCAACTCGCCGAGCATCGGTGGGGCGCTGGATTCCCTTGCGCGGTACCTCTCGGTCCACAGCCGCGTCCTGACGCTGAGCCTGCGGGAGAACCCCGACGGGACGGCCATCTTCTACGGCCCGGCCGGTGCCGGCGGCCCCGTGCAGGCGATCGACCTCGGCCTGGGCTTCATCCACCGCACCATCACCTTCCTCAACCGGGGCCGGTACGGCCTCCTGGGCGTGGAGCTCCCGTACGTGCCCGCGGCGCCGCTCGAGACGGTGGAGGCGTTCTTCGGGGCACCCGTGCGCGTGGGCGGCGTCGAGAGCGCCGCAGTCCTGAGGCTTCCTGCCGACCTCCCCGGGCGGGCTCTGGTCGGGGTCAACGAGACGCTTCGCCAGCTCGCGGTGGCCTTCCTCGACGAGCAGAGCTCAGGGCAGGGCCACGACGTGGTGCCACGAGTCCAGACCGCCGTCCGCGAGAGCCTGGGGACCGGCAAGGTCGAGCTGGCAGGGGTCGCTCGGCTGATGTTCATGCATCCCCGGACCCTGCAGCGCCAACTTGCCGCGGCCGGCGTCACCTTCGGCGGCGTCGTCGACGACGCCCGGCGGGAGACCGCGCTCCGCCTCCTCATGAGCACGTCCGTGAGCCTCGGGCAGATCGCCGCCATGGTCGGCTTCACCGACCAGCCCTCCTTCACGAGGGCGGCTCGGCGCTGGTGGGACGCGCCGCCGAGTCAGGTCCGCGCCCGGCGGACCTGACTCTTCTCTTGGCGCGACACCGTTATGAAAACGTAAAAATGCCGCGTTCAGGGCCTGTTGGCCCCTTAGGCTTATTACTGCCGGGTACCCCCCAAGCCCGGAGAGAGCGCGTCGCCAGCCGATCCCCCCAATGACTGGCGGCGCGCTCTCGCGTTCAACCGCGGCAACACCGGCACGCGCTCTCTGACGATATGGCCCTGTACGCGCAGTCTCGCCGGATCTATCATTCAACTGCTCCACTGAAGCAGGCGCCGGGTGATCACGATGTCCGACTCGACTGACCATCGGCCCGCCTCGTGGTGGACCACCCTTCCGGGGATCCTCACAGGCGTTGCCGCGCTCATCACCGCTGTGGCGGGGGTGTTCTTCGGCATCATGCAGCTCAACACGGGTTCTGCACCGGCGACGGCCCCAGCGAGGCCATCGAGCTCGGCGTCGCTGGCACCCGGACGGACGGCGGCGAGCACTCCACCGGTCGGGGAGCGGTCAGCCGGACCAGCGCCGCTGGACGTGGCCGTGTCGCACGACCCTGTGCGGGTGGGGGACGCCGAATACACGGTCCAGAATGCCCTCACTCGGGCCGACACGGATGGCATGGTGGCCATCGAGTTCACGGTGCGGTGCTTCAATTACGGGCGCTATGACCTGAACTTCTGGGATCAGACGTTCCGCGCGCAGCTCGGATCGGAGACCTATGCGCCGACCTCGTTCCTCGACGACGTCGTCCCCGGCGATTCCAGCAAGACGGGTATGGTCCGGTTCGTCCTTCCGGATGGGGCGCGGAGCTTCGCCCTCACCATCAGGTTCCCCGAAGGCGACCGGAACGTGACGGTGGTGCTCGCCCCGCGCTCGTGACCCAACGAGCCTAGGCAAGTGCAGCCGCGGCGCGCCCGGCCACCCGCCCCGAGAACAGGCACCCGCCCAGGAACGTGCCCTCCAGCGCGTTGTAGCCCATCATGCCGCCGCCCCCGAACCCCGCGACCTCGCCGGCTGCGTACAATCCCGGGACCGCGACGCCGGACGACGAGAGGCACCGGCCGGACAGGTCCGTCTCGAGGCCTCCGAGCGTCTTGCGCGTGAGGATGTTGAGTCGGACGGCAATGAGCGGGGCGTGCTTCGGGTCGAGGATTCGGTGCGGCGCCGCCACCCGGATGAGCCTGTCGCCAACATACTTCCGGTGCGAACGAAGGAACGTGACCTGGGCGTCCTTGCCGAACGCATTCTCGATCTCCGCATCACGCGCCTCGAGCACCCTGCGCACGGCGGCCTCGGACAGGAGCCCTGGCTCGCCCACCCGGTTCATCCCCGTCACGAGCTCCCCCAGCGTGGATGCCACGACGAAGTCGGCCCCGTGCCGCTTGAACGCCTCGACGCTCCCCGGCGCACCAGGCAGCACCCGCGAAGCCAGGAGTCGCACGTCCTTCCCTGTCAGGTCCGGGTTCTGCTCCGACCCAGAGAGCATGAACTCCTTCTCGATGATCGACTGCGTGAGCACGAACCACGAGTAGTCGTACCCGGTTCCACGGAGGTGCCTGAGGGTCCCGAGCGTGTCGAACCCCGGGAACAGCGGCGCTGGCAGCCGGCGCCCGGCCGCGTCGAGCCACACCGAGGACGGCCCCGGCAGGATTCGAATCCCGTGGTTCTCCCACACTGGATCCCAGTTGCGGATCCCCTCGGTGTAGTGCCACATGCGGTCGCCGTTGATCACGCGCGCGCCGGCGGCCTCCGCGATCCCGAGCATCCGGCCGTCCACGTGGGCGGGAACGCCCGCCACCATGGTCCTCGGTGGGGTCCCGAGCCGTTCGGGCCACAGCGAGCGGACCAGATCCAGATTGCCGCCCACGCCTCCGGACGCGATCACGACGGCGCCCGCTTCTACCGCGAACTCCCCCACCGTTTCGCGACTGCTGGCCTTCCCCCGCACGACGTCCGACGGCGCGAGGCGGGCTCCGCGCACGCCTGTCACCGCGCCGTCGTGCGTCACCACCTCGTCGACCCGGTGCCGGAACAGGAAGCGGATCCGGGCGGCGTCGGCATGCGCGCGGGCGCGGCGGAGGAACGGCGCGAGGACGCCGGGCCCGGTGCCCCACGTGACGTGGAAGCGGGGCACGGAATTGCCGTGGCCGTCGGCGCGTCCGTCGCCGCGCTCGGCCCAGCCGACCACGGGGAAGAACCGCACACCCATCCCGTGCAGCCACGCCCGCTTCTCGCCCGCCGCGAAATCGAGGTAGGCCTCTGCCCATTGGCGCGGCCAGAAGTCCTCGGGGCGGTCGAACTGGGCGGAGCCGAACCAGTCCTGCCGCGCGAGGGCGAGCGAGTCGTGCACACCGAGGCGCCGCTGCTCGGGGGTGTCGACGAGGAAGAGGCCCCCGAGGGACCAGTGTGCCTGCCCGCCGAGGGACTGCGGTGGCTCCTGGTCGAGGACCACGACGTCACGCCCGGCGTCCGCCGCCTCGACCGCGGCGACGAGCCCGGCGAGCCCCGCGCCCACCACGCAGACGTCCGCGTGCACCGTTTGATCGGGCGCGGCCTGGTCCGGCGCCGTCCGATCCAGCGCCGTTGGATCCGGCGCCGTCCGATCCGTCTGGGGCTGATCCAGCTGGGACTCATCCATGGGCCCACCCTCCCGGGCGATGCCGCGCGCGTCAACGGTGCCGCATACTGGCAGCATGTCCGGCTGCTGCGGGCCCGCGCCCGAAAACCCCGATCGGCACAACCCGGCTCGGGACGTCATCGATCCAGAGCGGTACCGCTCCATCTTCAACGCGAGCTTCTCCCGGAGCATCACGCGACGGTACGAGAAGAAGGGCCTGCGCCCCGTCGAGCAGAGGATCGTGGACTTCCTCGAGGGTGCCGGGCTCGAGGGGGCGAGCGTGCTCGAGATCGGCGGCGGCGCAGGCGAGATCCAGCTCGAGCTCCTCGCACGCGGAGCCGCCCGGTCTGAGAATCTCGAGCTGTCGGACTCCTACGAGGCCGACGCCGCACGCCTCATCCGGCGCGCCGGGATGGCTGGCCGTGTCTCGCGCCGTCTGGGCGTGGACCTCGCAGGGACGCCCGACGCCGTTGAGCCGGCTGACGTCGTCGTCCTCCACCGCGTGGTCTGCTGCTATCCGGACTACGCCGCGCTGCTCGGCGCCGCGGCGGGTCATGCTCGGCGTGCGATCGTGTTCAGCTACCCGCCCCGAAACCTCGCCTCACGTGCGTTCGTGGGCGCAGGCAACCTGATGATGCGGGTGGGCGGCCGCAGTTTCCGGGGCTACATGCACGATCCGGCCGCAATGATCGATGTGGTGCGCAGCCGAGGCCTCGAGCCCGCCTACGAGTGGAACGGATGGGCGTGGCGCATCTCGGGAGCGGTGCGGGCCGCGTGAGGCCTTAAGGCTGGCGCTGGGAGGGATATATCAATTGTGCTCTGCGTCACGCCTAGGATCCGCGCCTACGCCTGAGTAGGGTGTCCGACAAGGGCCCGGCTGGGCTCGGATCCGTCACAAGAGGAGCTATTCATGGCTGTCGATTGGGCAGAGCAGGTCAAGAAGCTGGCACCGAACGCGGACGACGAGGTCGTTGCCGGCATCATCCGCCATTGCGGCATCGCGCTGCAGAGCGCCGACGCGTCCCTCGTCTCATTCGGCGACAAGACCGAGACAGACCGGGTCCGCGACAGTTTCCTCAAGAAGAAGCTCGGCCGCACCGAGGACGACGCGACACTGGACGCCGCGATCAAGGCTGTCGGCGAGAAGTTCAAGGGCATCAACCGCCGCCAGCGCCCCACCGTGTACTACCTGCTCGCCGAGCACTTCGACCAGCTGGACCTCTTCCGCAAGAAGGCCAAGTAGCGCGTTCCCTTCCGCGGCGGCCCCGCCCGTCTGGGGCCCTTGCCGCCGTCTGGGCGCGCCGCTCCGCCCTCCGTTTAGGGGCGCCCCGCCGTCCGTCTGAGGGTCACCTCCTGTTGGTCTTTGTCAGCACATTGACCTTCAGGAGGTGACCTTCAGGGTGTGACTCCCAGACGTAGAGGGCCGCGCCCGGTAGAGGGCTACTTCGCGTAGGCGACTACTTCGTGGCCGCCGGCGCGAGGGCCCCAAGGACCTCCTCGGCTGCGCGGCGGCCCATGCGCAGCGCGCCGTCGACGTGCTGGAAGCCCTCGGCCGCGAGGTCGGAGCAGGCCCAGTGGATCGAACCAACGGGCGTGCGCTGGTCGGCACCGTAGCGGGACAGTCCGCCGAGGTCGAAGCTCGCCGCGTACGCGCCGCGGGTCCATTCCTCGGAGCCCCAGTCGGACTCGTAGTAGACCTCGGGGACGAGCGCGTCATCGCCGAGGTAGCGTGCGATGGACGTCAAGATCGCTGCCTTGCGCTCCTCGGCGGTGAGGCGGAACATCGCGTCGGCCTTCTCGTCCGAGACGAAGGCCACGAGGGTGCCGCGGGAGTCGCCGTGATTCGTGTTGTCGTAGACCTCCTGGACGAGCTCACCGGCGCCGAAGCACGTGCCCGAGAGCCCTGACTCGCGCCAGAACGGGCGCTCGTACACCGCATGGACCTTGATGACGAGGCCCATCGAGAGGTGCTGGTGCAGCTGGTGCTGGCGACGCGGGAGCGCCGGGACGTACGAGATGCGGCTGTAAAGCGTGGGCGGGACGGCGAGGATAGCCCGGCGCGCGGTGACGGTGACGCGCCCGGAGGTGCCGCCGTCGGCCGTCGCGACAACGCCGTGCTCGCCCCATTCCAGAGTGCGCACGGGCGCGCCGAGGACCACGGAGTCACCGAGCTCAGCGGCCATGGCCTCGCTCACGGACTGCATCCCGCCCACTACACGCTGGTCGAGGATGAAGTCCTCGTCCTGGAGGTTGCTGAACGAGCCGGCCGAGGCTGCCATGAGCACGGCCTGCAGTGCCGAGAACGCGTGCGCGGGCTTGGTGAGCATGCCCCCGGCGATGAAGAGGCCGATCAGGTTGCAGGCTTCCTCGTCCGCGGACTGGGCGCGGAGCCAGTGCTGGAAGCTAACAGTGTCGAGCTCGCGGGCCTTCGGGTGCGCCCATGGCTCCTCTGCGCCGATCTCGGCTGCGAGGTCGTCGAGGATCCCGGTGATCCGTTCCACCTCGGCGAGCGTCCCCGGGGAGACCGGGAAGTCGGCGCCCGAGTAGACCGTGCGAGTGCCGTCGGGGGCCACGTAGACGCTGTCGCCCTCGCGGTAGCGCTTGAAGGTGGCCTTGCCGAGCTCGGCGACGAGGCCGAGGAGCTCGGTCTGGTCCGGGCTGATCCACTGGCCGCCGATCTCGAGGAATGCGCCGTCGATCGTGTCGCTCCACGTACGGCCGCCTACGCGGTCGCGGGCCTCGAGAACCACGACGCGCTGGCCCTCCTTCGCGAGTGTGCGGGCGGCCATGAGGCCAGCGGGACCGGCTCCGACGACGACGACATCGGCATCGCGGGTCTGCTCGGCGGGGATCTGGGGTTGGGACATGATCTCTTCCTTCGGGAGGGATGTGGGGGAGGTCTCAAAATGAATCTAGTTCATTAATAGCCTTAGGACAACCCTCCCGCCTCGAGTTGAGGGGTCACTTCCCCGTTGAGGGGTCACTTCCCCGATGAGGGGTCAGGCGCGGATGGCGCGCACGGACGCGAGCGTTCCCCGCAGACCGGCAACCAGGGCGTTGAGCCCCACGCCGAAGGCCGCATCGGCCGCGGCCGCGCCCCGCCCGGGGCGGGCTGCGACGGCGTCGGCAAACGTGGGAGCCAGCTCGCGTCGCTCACCGACGTCGAAGATCCCCTCTGGCGCGGAGACATCCATTGCAGACCCGAGCACGAACGACTCGACGGCCACCACCACGTCCACCACCATGTCCAGCGGCCATCCGCCGCCCCTGAGCCCCTCGGCCACCCGCTCGTACATGGCCAGGGTGTGCGGCGCGCCGGCCACGGGGAACACCGCGATGATGGGGATGAGGGGCAGGTGCGGCGCGAAGGCCTCGCGATAGGAGTGGGCCCATCTGGTGATCGCGAGGTCCCAGGGGTCCACGCCGAATCCGGAGGTGTCGATCGTCTCGCACACGTCATCCTGCACCCAGTTGAGGACCTCGTCCTTCGACTCCACGTGGTTGTAGAGCGCGGACGGCGCGGTCTTGAGTTCGCGCGCGAGTGCCGCCATGGTGAAGCCCTCATAGCCAGCCCGGGCGACGACGGCGAGCGCCGCCTCGGTGATCTTGCCGCGCGAGAGCACGGGCCGCGGGGGGCGGCCGCGGCGCCGTGGGGCAGCCGGCTGCTGCGCGTCGGGATCGGGGGCATCCATGGTTCGGAGTCTAGTGACCCCCCCGATACAGGGACGCGACTTCGCGTCGTTGGGAGGTGACCCCCCACCGGGGAAGTGACCCCTCATCGCGGGGTGGGGGTTGACCGTGGCGCAGATCACGTGCTCTCATAAACGAACGTCGTTCATTTACAGGCACCCCCAGCCCGTCACCAGACAGCCCTAGCCCGTCCCCCACCACTTCCCGCGAAGGACTTCCCCATGCACGAGATCCTTGCCCTGCAGCCCCCGGTGTCGTGGGCACGCACAGACGCAGGCTCCACGGACCCCGCGAACCCCCGCCGAGACCCGCTGCGGGTCGCGCTCGTCCAGCACCGCTGGCACGAGGAACCGAAGGCCACCGAGGCCGGGCTCGAGGACGGCATCCGCCGTGCGGCCGCCCACGGCGCACGCGTCGTCTTCCTCCCGGAGCTCACCCTCTCCCGCTACCCCGCGGACACCCTTCCCGAGGACACCCCGAGCGCGATCGCCGAGGACCTCGAGTCGGGCCCCACGCTCGCCTTCGCCCGCCGCGCCGCGGCCGCCCACGGCGTCTGCGTCCACGCAAGCCTCTACCGCCGCGGGACCCCGGGAGACCCGCTCGGCTACAACACCGCGATCCTCGTGGCCCCGACGGGCGAGCTCCTCGCGGCGACGGACAAGCTCCACATCCCCGTGACCGAGGGCTACTACGAGGACAAGTTCTTCCGCCCCGGACCCGAAACCGGGAACCCCTACCCCGTCCACGCGCCCGCAGAACTCGGGGGTGCCCGCCTCGGCCTGCCGACGTGCTGGGACGAATGGTTCCCGGAGCTCGCCCGCGTGTACTCCCTTGCCGGCGCCGAAATCCTCGCCTACCCCACGGCCATCGGCTCCGAACCGGGCCACCCCGACTTCGACACCGAACCGCTGTGGCGCCAGGTGATCGTCGGAAACGGGATCGCCAACGGCACGTTCATGGTCGTCCCGAACCGCTGGGGCTCCGAGGGCCTCGTGACGTTCTACGGATCGTCCTTCATCTCCGACCCGTACGGCCGCATCCTCGCCCGCGCACCCCGCGAGGGCTCGGCCGTCCTCGTCGCCGACCTCGACCTTGAGCAGCGCCGCGACTGGCTCACGCTCTTCCCGTTCCTCGCCACGCGCCGCCCGGACACCTACGCCGCGCTCAACGCCCGTGTTGACCCGGCCCATCCGTTGGGCTCGCCCGAGCCCGCCTCGCCCTCGGACTGGACTCGCGGTGAGACGCACGACGCCGGCAACGCACCGTCGTCGCACGTCCCGCCCATCGTCGGGGTGGCACGGGCGGCACACGCCGCGCAGGAGTTGGAAGGGGCGAGCGCATGAGCTGGCGCATGCCCGCGGAGACGGATCCGCACGAGCGGCTGTGGATGGCGTGGCCGTCCGGCGGCTACACGCTCGGCGGGACGGATCAGGACGCACATGAGGCCCGCGCCGCATGGGCCGCTGTGGCCCGCGCGGCGCGCAGGTTCGAGCCGGTCACGATGGTGGTCCGCCCGGAGGACCGCGGCATCGCGCAGGCGTACCTCGATCCGCGCGTCGACCTGCTCGAGGCGCCCCTCGACGACGCATGGATGCGCGACATAGGCCCGAGCTTCGTCCTCGACGAGTCAGCGGGCGCGGGGGCCGACGGAACCGCCCGGCTCGGCGCCGTCGACTGGATCTTCAACGGCTGGGGCGCCCAGGAATGGGCCAGCTGGGAGCACGATGCCCAGATCGCCGGCACCGTCACGAACGAGGCCGGCGCCGCCCACGTGCCCAGCAGCCTCGTCAACGAGGGCGGCGGCTTCCAGGTCGATGGCCTCGGCACCGTACTGCTGACCGAGACGGTCCAGCTGGACCCGGGCCGCAACCCCGGGACCACCAAGGCCGAGGTCGAGGCCGAGCTCGAGCGCACCATCGGCGCGCGCCACGCCGTCTGGCTCCCCCGCGGCCTCACGCGGGACTCGGAGCGGTTCGGGACACGCGGCCATGTGGACCTCGTCGCGGCCATCCCGAGCCCCGGGACGCTGCTCGTCCACGTCCAGTACAACCCCGAGCACCCGGATCACGAGGTCTCGGGCCAGATCCTCGAGACCCTACGCGCCTCCCGGACGGCGGACGGCACGCCGTGGGACATCATCGAGGTCCCCGCACCGGCCCAGCTGCACGACGGCGAGGACTGGGTCGACTGGAGCTACCTCAACCACGTCGCGCTCAACGGCGGCCTCGTGGCCTGCTCGTTCAACGACCCGCACGACGAGAAGGCGCTGCGCATCCTCGCCGACGCCTACCGCGGGAGGCACGTGACCGCCGTCGACGCCCGCGTCCTCTTCTCCCGCGGGGGCGGGATCCACTGCGTCACCCAGCAGCAGCCCACCGCCCGACCGCGGGCCTGACCCATCCCTCACCCACTCGCACCCGAGGGGACCCTCCCCAGGGATCCGGAATGCCGGACCCATCGCCCATCCGCCCCGTTGCCCGCGGCGGATTGCACAAAGGAAAATGGCCTCAAGATGTCTCAGAACACCACCGCACTGAAGCGGTCGCTCGGCCTCTGGGCGATCGTTGCGCTCGGCATGGGGTACATGACCCCGACCACGGTCTTCGACACGTTCGGCATCGTCTCCGGCGAGACCAACGGAGCGGTCCCGCTCGCCTACCTCGTAGCCCTCGTGGCCATGGTCTTCACCGCCGTCAGCTACGGCCGCATGACGAGGGTCTTCCCCTCGGCCGGCTCCGCCTACACGTACACGTCCGAGACGATCCACCCGAACGTGGGCTTCCTCGTCGGCTGGGCGTCGCTGCTCGACTACCTCCTGCTGCCGCTCGTCAACGCCGTGATCGTCCGGATCTACATGGAGTCGTTCTTCCCGGACGTGCCGTCATGGATCTGGGTGGTGGGCTACGTCGTCGTCATCACGATCATGAACCTGTGGAGCATGAACTCGACGTCGAAGATCAACGGAATCCTCGTCGTGTTCGAGGTGGTCCTGATCGGCGTGTTCATCGCCCTCGCGTGGAACGCCCTGGCCAACGGCCAAGGCACGGGCACCCCGTTCAGCTCGGTGCCGCTCTTCCACGACGGCGTGGATGCGGGCGCGGTCATCTCCGGCGCCACCGTGGTCTGCTTCTCCTTCATCGGCTTCGACGCCATCACGATGTACACCGAGGAGGCCAAGGACGCGAACACGGTGCCGAAGGCGATCGTGCTCGCGCTCCTCATCGGCGGAGCGATCTTCTTCGTCGCGGCATGGTTCGGCCAGTCCGTCTTCCCGACCCTGGACGGCTTCGACAACACCGACGACACCCTTCCCGAGATGGCGCTCAAGGTGGGCGGTGACCTGTTCAAGATCCTGTTCACGTCCGCGGCGTTTGCCGCCACGGTCGCGTCGAGCCTCGCGTCCCACGCGTCGGTGTCCCGCATGCTCTACGTCATGGGCCGCAACGGCCGTGGGCCGGTCTCGCGCTTCTTTTCGTTCGTGCACCCGAAGTACCGCACGCCGGCCTACGCCGTGCTGTTCGTCGGCGCCGTCTCGCTCCTCGCGATCCCGTTCACGCTCGAGTTCGTCTCGTCGATGATCAACTTCGGGGCCCTCATCGCGTTCACGTTCGTGAACCTCACGGTGATCATCCTGTTCGCGCTGCGCCGGAAGCAGATCCGGACGCCGCGCGAGGTCTTCCTGAACATCGTGCTCCCGCTCATCGGGACCGTGCTCACCGGTGTGCTCTGGGCCAACCTCCAGATGGATGCGCTCATGTACGGAGTCGTCTGGCTCGCGGTGGGCATCGCGTCCCTCGTGGTGATCACCCGCGGATTCCGCCGCAGGGTGTCGGTGGAGATAACCGAGGAGGACGTGGCCGGGATCGAGGAAGCAGTGGGCCCCCGCGTCTGATTCACGCCTGCTGGGCGACGTCGAAACGAAGTGATGCACGACGGCGGCGGGCCGGGTCGGGTGACCCGGCCCGGCGCCGTCGTCCGTCACCGGTGCTCGGTAGGGTGGGCCCCATGACTGAAACGCTGCCGTTCCGCTACCTCTTCGGGCCCGGGCCGGGCAATGCGTACCCCGAGGTGATGTCCGCTCTCTCGTACCCCGTGATCGGGCACCTCGACCGCGCGTTCATCGACCGGTTGGACCGCGTCTCGGCGGGCCTCCGGCACGTGTGGGGGACGGCGAACGCGCGCACATGGCCCCTCTCGGCGACAGGGTCAGGCGGCATGGAGGCCGCCTTCGTGAACTTCGTGGAGCCCGGCGATCCGGTCGTCGTCGCGGTCAACGGGCTGTTCGGCGAGCGGATGGCGGAGGTCGCGCGCAGGTGCGGGGCCAACGTGGTGCGCGTGGACCACGAGTACGGGCAGCCGGTCGACGTCGAGCGAGTCCTCGCAGCCCACCCGAGTCCCAAGGTCATCGCGGCCGTGCACGCCGAGACGTCAACCGGGGTTCGCTCCGACATCGCGGCGCTCGGTGCGGGCAAGGGCGACGCGCTGCTGCTCGTCGACGCCGTGACCTCGATCGGCGGGCTCGAGCTGCGTGCCGACGACTGGGGCATCGACATCGGCTACGCGGGCACACAGAAGTGCCTCGGCGTACCGCCCGGGCTCTCGCCCTTCACCGTCTCGGAGCGGGCGTTCGAGCGGCGTGTTCAGGACCCGCGGTCCTGGTACTTCGATATCGGGCTGCTCGGCGGGTACGTCGGCGCCGCCGAGGGGCACACCCGCACGTACCACCACACCGCGCCCGTGACGATGGTCGCCGGCCTCGAAGCCGGGCTCGACCGGATCCTCGCCGAGGGGCTCGAGAAGGTATGGGCGCGGCACGAAGCCGCCGGGGCTGCGCTGCGGGCCGGGCTCGAGGCGATGGGCCTCGAGCTCTTCGCCGCCGAGGGCCACCGCCTGCCGTCCCTCACCACGGTTCGCGTGCCCGAGGGCGTCTCCTCCGCCCGCGTCCGCGCCCATCTGCTCGATCGGTACACGCTGGAGATCGGCGCGGGCGTCGGGAAGTACGCGGAGACCGTATGGCGGATCGGGCTCATGGGCCCCAACGCATCGCCGGCGTCGGTGACGCTTGTGCTCGGGGCGCTGGGCGAGGCGCTCGCAGCGACGCGGTAGCCCGGTGCCGGGCACTCGCCTCACGAGCACGAGGGACGCCGTGGGCTGGCTCGTTCGGCCGGCCGCACCCCGGGACCTCGCGGCGATCAACGCCGTCTCGCGCGCGGCCGGGCGGCCCGAGTGGGATCCCACGGCCGTCGCGCCGGCGTCGGACCGCTGCGCCGTCGTCGCCCTCGCTGCCGGCGTCCTGGTAGGCGCCGCCAAGACCCACCGCTATCCGCTCGCCGACGGCGACGCGCCCGCCGGGCACTACCTCGGCGGCGTCGTGGTGCATCCGGACGCCCGACGCCGCGGCGCGGGGCGGGCCCTCACGGCCGCGCGCCTTGCGTGGATCTGGGAGCTCGCGGACGTGGCCTACTACATCGCCAACGCGCGCAATGCGGCGTCGATCGCACTGCACGCGGGGTTCGGGTTCTTCCCGATCGCCGCGGGGCCACAGTTCCATGGCGTGACGTTCGACGGCGGTCGCGGGCTCGTGCTCGCCGCCCGCCGACCGGATTCGGCGCGGCAGAGGGGCCGCGCACTCGAGACGTGACCCCGCAACCCGTCAGACGTGACTCCGCAACCCTGAGACGTGACCACGCAACCCTGCTGGGGGCGGGAGGCTGTGGCGGCCGCCCTCAGGCCGAGGCCTGGTCCAGGTCCAGGGTGTGGAGGGTGTGATCGCGCTTGGTCGCGAGGTAGAAGGCGTTCGCCGCCGAGAGGTGCACGCCCGTGGGGACGCGCTCGGCAACCTCGATCCCGAGCGACTCGAGCTGGGCGGCCTTGTCCGGGTTGTTGCTCAGGAGCCGGATCCGCGTGGCGCCCACGACCCGGAGCATCTGTGCGGCGGCACGGTAGTCCCGCTCGTCCTCGCCGCGACCTAGAGCGCGGTTCGCGGCGTAGGTGTCGAGACCCTGGTCCTGGAGCGCATAGGCGTCGAGTTTGGCGTACAGCCCGATCCCCCGGCCCTCCTGGCGCAGGTAGAGCAAGAACCCGCCCGCCCCGGAGATGCGCTCGGCGGCCTCGCGCAGCTGGGGCCCGCAGTCGCAGCGCTGGGAACCCAGCACGTCCCCCGTGAGGCACTCGCTATGCGGACGCACAAGGGGCGGCTCACCGCCGTCGGCCGCCCGGGCCAGCGCGCCCTCCCAGTCGCCGAGCCCGAGCAGGAGGTGCTCCCGGTGGTCGGCGAGGTGTCGGAACGTGAAGACGTCCGCCGTGGTGGCGAACCCGTCGCCGAAGCGAAGGGGAACCCGCACGCGCGTGCGCACCTCTGGTCTTGCTGGCATGGCGCCCTTCTCTCCGACGATCCGACGTTCTAAAATAGACTAATTCGATTTTACACAGAACGGCCATCAGGAGGCAGTCGTGACCGAATCTGCGCAATCCAAGGCCATGTCCCTGTGGGTTGCAACCGCGGAGGGCACCCAGTATTCCCGCCTCGAGGAAGACCTCGAGGTCGATGTCGCAGTGATCGGCGGCGGCATCGCCGGGCTCACGGCAGCCTACGAGCTCAAGCGCCGCGGCCTCACCGTCGCGGTTCTCGAGGGGTCCCGGATCGGCACCGGCGTCACAGGGAGCACCACGGGCAAGGTCACCTCGCTCCACCGCCTCGCCTACACCCAGCTGGCCGCGGATCACGGCATGGAGGCCGCGCGCGCCTATGGACAGGCCAACGAGGCCGCCCTCGCCTACATCGCGGCGACCGTCGAGGCCGAAGGCCTCGAGTGCGGCTTCCGGCGAGTCTCGAACTACACCTACGCCGAGGCCGGCGGCGAGCATCTTGCGGCCGTCCGCGCAGAGGCCGAGCTCGCCGCGCGGCTCGGCCTCCCGGCTTCGTTCACCACGGACGTCCCGCTCCCCTTCGCCACCCAGGGCGCCGTCCGCTTCGAGGACCAGGCCCAGTTCCATGCGATGAAGTACCTCCAGGGGCTCGCCCGGGCAGTCGACGGCGGCGACAGCGTCGTCGTCGAACGCACGCCTGTGCGCGCGGTCCACGACGGCACCCCGGCCGTGGCCGTGACCGACCACGGCACCGTCCGGGCGCGGGAGATCGTCGTTGCGACGAACGTCCCGATGGGCGACGGCGGCCGGTACAGCGGCCGCCTCACGATCCACCGCTCGTACATCGTCGCGAGCCCTGCCGACGGACTGCCGGCCGACGCGACGTTCATCAGCGCCGACGAGCCCATGCGCTCGATCCTCACCACCCGCGAGGACGGGACGGACTATGTCCTCGTGGGCGGCGAGGGCCACCCCGCGGCGGAAGGAGACACCGGCGGAGGCTCTGCTGCGCGCCTCGAGCGGCTCGCCGAGTTCTCCCGCGAGCGCCTCGGCGGCGGCGAGCCAGCCTACCGCTGGTCCACCCAGGACACCCTCCCGGTGGACGGCCTCCCGTTCGCGGGCCCGCTGACTCCCGACTCGCGCCACCTGTACGTCATCACAGGCCTGCGCAAATGGGGTCTCACCAACGGCACAGCGTCCGCCCTCGTCGTCGCCGACGCGGTCACCGGCGCCGCGAGCGCCTGGGCCGGCCTCTTCGACAGCACGCGGAAACTCGGCCCGGCGTCCGCGCAGGGACGCGAACGAGCGGAGGCCGAGGCTCCCCTCCCGCCGTGGCGGGGCCTCCCGCGGCTCGCCCCCGGGGAGGGCGCCGTGTTCGACGTCGGAGGAAAGGCAACAGCGGTCTACGCGGACGCCGCCGGGGTCGTGCATGCCCTCTCGGCCCGCTGCACCCACCTGCGCTGCGTCGTCGAGTTCGCCCATGGCGCCGACGGCGCCGAGCCGACGTGGGACTGCCCGTGCCACGGCTCGCGGTTCGCCCTCGACGGTACGGTCATCCAGGGGCCGGCCGAGAAGGACCTGGCCCATCGCGACATGCCGGACTGACCCGGGTCCCTGATCGGGCCGGGGACGCGGCCCGCCGCGGGCCGGGCGGGGCGCGCCCCCCCCCCCGCGGGCCCCGGGGGGGCGGGGGCCCGGGGGGGGGGGGGGGGGCCCCCCCCCCCCCCCCCCCCCCGGGGCCCCCGGGGCCGGCTCAGACCCGCTTGAGGAACGACTCGACCTTGGAGGGGTCCCGCTCGACGACGTCGCCCGACTCGGGGTGGACCAGTGCCTCGTCGACCCGCGCGAGGAGCGCCGGGTCGAGGACCACGCCGGAGGCCGTCGCGTTGTCGCGCAGCTGGTCCGGCTTCGACGCGCCCACGATCGCGGCCGAGACGTTCCTGTTCTGCAGGACCCACGCGACCGCGAACGCCGCCATGGACAGGCCCGCCTCCTGCGCGAGCGGGCGCAGCGCCTGGACCCGCTCGAGCACTGCCGGCTGCAGGTAGCGATGGTCAGCCTTGACCGTTCCCTCGGCAGTCGAGAACCGGGACTCGGCCGGCGCCGCCTCGGCCCCCGGCAGGTACTTGCCCGTCAGGACTCCCTGCGCGATGGGCGACCACACGATCTGGCCGAGCCCCAGCTCCTCGGACAGCGGGACGATCTCGGGCTCGATGACCCGCCAGAGCATGTTGTACTGCGGCTGGTTCGACACGAGCTGGATCCCGAGCTCCTTGGCAAGGGCGGCGGCCGCGCGGATCTCGTCGGCGGTCCACTCTGACACGCCAATGTAGTGGGCCTTGCCGGCGTGCACGATGTCCGCGAACGCGCCCATGGTCTCCTCGAGCGGCGTCTCGTAGTCGTAGCGGTGGGCCTGGTAGAGGTCCACGTACTCCGTGCGGAGGCGGCGGAGAGAGCCGTTGATGGACTCCATGATGTGCTTGCGGGACAGTCCGCGGTCGTTCCTGCCCTCGCCCGTGGGGAAGTAGACCTTCGTGAAGATCTCGAGCCCCTCGCGGCGGACGCCGGTCAGGGCCTCGCCGAGGGCGGTCTCGGCGCGGGTGCCGGCGTAGGCGTCGGCGGTGTCGAACGTCGTGATGCCCAGATCCAGGGCCGTGCGGACGCACTCGGTGGCCGTCTCCTGGTCGATCTGGTCACCGTGCGTGACCCAGTTGCCGTAGGCGATCTCGGACACGTACATGCCGCTGGTGCCGAGGCGACGGTATTCCATGGTGTTCCTTCCGCAGATGGGCTCGCGCAGTGAGCGTAGCCAGATGTCGCGCAGAAATCACGTGCCGGTCACGGAAAGGAAACACGCGCTCACTACCGTTTTTCCATAACCTCAGAGCAAGGAGGCGGCATGCAGACACATCCCAAGCTGATGATCCGTCGGGCCCCGTGGTCCAACCCCGTGGGGCGCGACCTCCGCGCAGCCCAGCAGGCCGAGCTGGACGCCCGCTACGGCGACACCACCCACGAGCCCGGCAGTGCGCCGTCGGCCGCGGACCTCGCAATCTTCCTCATCGCGTACGAGCGATCCACCGGCCAGCCCCTGGGCTGCGGCGGCCTGCGCTGGGTGGCGCCCACGACGGCGGAGGTCAAGCGTGTCTACGTTCTCCCCTACGCACGGGGAGCGGGGATCGCGAGCTCCATCCTCACGGCCCTCGAGGCGGAGGCCCACACCTCCGGGATCACCCTCGTCCTGGCCGAGGCCGGCTCCGCGCAGCCCGACGGGAAGATGTTCTACGAGTCCGCCGGCTACCGGCGCATCCCCAACTTCGGGCCCTACCAGGAACTCGACGAGTCCCTCTGCTACGGAAAGCCGGTCATGAACCCCGTCCGCGTGCACGCGGTCGCCGGCTGAGGCCACGCAACGGCGGCCGCCCGTCGGCGGGGCGGCCCCCCCCGGGGGGCGCCCGCCGCCGCGCCCGGCCCCACTCGAGCTGCTCCTCCCGCGAGCGCCAGCGGATCCAGCGCCGCCACGCGTCCGGGGCGAGGACCACGCCGACGCCCACGACGGCTCCGATCGCGGTGTCGATGAACCGGTCGTGCAGGAGGTCCAAGGGGTTGACGTGTGCCACGAGGAGCGTGGACATGAGCGCGAGAGGCGTCACGCAGACCTGCGCGAGGAAGTACTGCCGCGCGATGAGCATCTCGGCCCCGAACTGGCACGCGGCGATGAATACGACCATGAGCCACGCCTCAGGCCGGATCGCCACGATAGCGGCGAGGACCACGAGGCCGACGACGGTGCCCAGCACACGCTGCAGGCCGCGGTTCACACGGTGGCGGGTCGTGTGGCCCACGAGCGGCACGACCGCCGCGACCATAGCCCAGTAGTTGTGCCCGAAGCCGAGGGCCTGTCCCACGATGGTCGCAATCGTCCCGGCGAGCGCGGCGGCGACGAGGTAACCGAGCGACTCGAGCCACAGGGCCCGCCTCTCCGCGGCGCCGAGGCGCACCAGCCATGCAGCCCGGAGACCAGCCCACGTCAGCGTGCTACGGTACCTCGGCACGATGCGGGACGCGATCCCGATGAGCAGGCTCAGGGCCACCGTCCCGGTGGCAGCGAGCATGGCCTCCCCGAGCGGCGGCTGGTGCGGGATCGAGGCGATGGCGGCGAACGCGAAGATGTGGAACAGCGAGCCGGCCGGCCGCAGCCGCCAGTACCCCACGATGATCGTGCAGCCCCACGCGACGAGCGTGGTCCCGATGACGATCCCCCACGGGTTCATCGCCCCACCGGGACTCAGTCGCGCCGAGATAGTGGCAGCGAGGATGACGGCGAGCATGAGCACGCCCGCACGGGACTGCGCGACGAGACGGACACGGTGTGGCTCGTTGCGGGCGTAGATGCCCGTGAACGCGCCGAAGCTCGCGAAGATCGCAAGGTCCAGCCGCCCGAGCACCACGAGCGTGATGAGCGGGATGAACACGCCCGCGGCGGCCCGGATCCCCACGTGGTGGTCGTTCTTCATCGGGCCGATGCTGAAGAGGAGGGTGTGCAGGAATCCCCGGCCGCGGGACACGGCAGCGGCGACTGGCCCGCTCGCGTGCGCGGCGCCGTCGTGCGTCGGGCTGCTCGGGGTGGGAGCGGTCATTCGGCCCTCACTCTGCCGCGGCGAGCTGGCCGCAGGCGCCGTCGATCTCCTTGCCACGCGTGTCGCGCAGGGTCGTGGGGATGCCGTGCGCGCGGAGGGTCTCGATGAACTCCTCCTGCACGGGCCGCTCGGACGAGGTCCAGATGGAGCCCGGGGTCGGGTTGAGCGGGATCGGGTTCACGTGGACCCACCCGCGTCCGCGCTGGTTGAGCTTCTTCGCGAGGAGGGCGGCGCGCCAGGCATGGTCGTTCATGTCCTTGATGAGCGCGTACTCGATGCTCACGCGGCGGCCGGTCTTCCGGTAGTACTCGTAGGCGGCGTCGAGGGCTTCGTCGACCTTCCAGCGGTTGTTGACGGGGATGAGCTCGTCGCGGAGCTCATCGTCCGGCGCGTGGAGGGACAGCGCGAACGTGACCGGGATGTCCTCGTCCGCGAGCTTGCGGATCGCAGGCACGAGGCCCACGGTCGAGACCGTGATGTTGCGCGCGCTCATACCCAGGCCCATCGGGACGGGGTCCACGAAGCGGTGGACAGCGTTCATGACGCGCTTGTAGTTCGCGAGCGGCTCGCCCATGCCCATGAAGACGATGTTGGTGACGCGCTCCTGCTCGTGTTCGGCAGTGCCCAGCTCCCCGGCAGCGATGAGCCGGTTCGCGGCGACGACCTGGTCCACGATCTCCGCGGTGGACATGTTGCGGGTCAGTCCGGCCTGGCCCGTGGCGCAGAACGGGCAGTTCATGCCGCAGCCGGCCTGGCTGGACACGCACAGCGTAATGCGGCCCGGATAGCGCATGAGCACGGACTCGACGAGCGCGCCGTCGAAAAGGCGCCAGAGGAACTTGATCGTGTTGCCGTCGTCCGTCTTGAGACGACGGACCTCGGTCAGCAAGGGCGGGAACAGCTCGCCGACGAGTTCCTCGCGGCCGGCCTTGGGCAGATCGCTCATGGCCTCGGGATCCGCGGTCCAGTGCTGGAAGTAGTGGGTGCTCAACTGCTTGGCGCGGAACGCCGGCAGGCCGAGCTCCTTGAGCTTCGCCTGACGCTCGGGCAGGCTCAGATCCGCGAGGTGCTGAGGCGGCTGCTTGACCCGGGGGGACGCGAACTGGAGCAGCGGGCGCCCCTCGGGGGTGCGCTGCTGCTCCCAGCCCTCGGCCGTGGGGAGGACCTGAGGACGGGGGGCATCGGGGGAGGCAGGGCTAGAAGTCATCCTTTCCATCATCCCATGCCCGTTTGGTCCAGAGCCAATCGGGGCACTATGATTCCGCTCTCTCACCGAACCCGCGCGCCTTGGCGGGGAAGGCCAAGACCCGCCGACTCAGGGACGCAACCCACGTCAACCCGACAATCGCGGGGACCTCAGGCCGCTCAAGGCGCGCTGGCTCAGGGCGCGCGGGCTCAGGCGGGGCGGCTCAGGCGCGCCGGGGACGGCGCCGCCGCCTGCTCCGCGTAGAGCCGCGCGTACGCGCCACCCACGGCGAGCAGCTCGGAGTGCGTGCCATGCTCGACGATCCGCCCGTGGTCCACCACATAGATGACGTCGGCGCCGACCACGGTTGAGAGCCGGTGCGCGATCGCAATGGTGGTGCGCCCGTGCGAGGCGGCGTCGAGGGCCTGCTGGACCACGCGCTCGGAGATGGTGTCGAGCGCGCTCGTAGCCTCGTCGAGCACGAGCACCTCGGGGTCCTTGAGCAGCACGCGCGCAATCGCGATGCGCTGCTTCTCGCCGCCCGAGAGCCGGTACCCGCGCTCCCCCACCACGGTCTCGTAGCCGTCAGGGAAGGACGTGATCGTCTCGTGGATGTTGGCCGCCCGCGCTGCGGTCTCGAGCTCAGACTGCGTGGCGTCCACCTTCGCGTAGCGGAGGTTCTCGGCGATGGTGGCGTGGAACAGGTATGTCTCCTGGCTCACCACGCCGATGTGGCTTACGAGGGACTCGCGGTCTATGTCCCGCACATCGCGGCCGGCGAACCGGACCGAGCCAGACGTGGCCTCGTAGAAGCGCGGGATGAGGTAGGAGACGGTTGTCTTCCCGGCCCCGCTGGGCCCCACGAACGCGGCGTACTGGCCCGGCTCGATCGCGAACGAGACGTCGTTGAGGGTGGCCCGCTCCCCGCCGCGCGCGTCCGGGTAACGGAACGTCACGCCGTCGAACGCCACCTCGCCGAGGCGAGGCGCCCCCGCGGGGAGGGGAGCGGCGTCGGGAGCGTCCACGATGGCGGGCCGCAGGTCGAGGTACTCGAAGATCCGCGCGAACAGGGCGCCGGAGGTCTGGAGGTCCAGGGCCACGCGCATGAGCGCAATGAGCGGGAACAGGAGGCGCGCCTGCACGTTCGTGAAGGCCACGATGGTGCCGGCGGTGATCGCGCCGGTCCCGAGCGGCCCTGCACCGGTCAGCAGCCACCCGGCCACGAGGTAGACGATCGCGGGGATCGAGGACATGAAGATCGTCACGAGCGCGAAGAAGTACTGCCCGCTCATGGCCTGCCGGATCTGCAGCTTCACGAGGTTCTTGTTCTCGGCGGAATAGCGGCCGATCTCGTCCGGCTGGCGGTTGAAGCTCTTGGACAGCAGGATCCCCGAGACACTCAGCGACTCCTGGGTGATCGCCGTCATGTCCGAGAGGGATTCCTGGGTCTTCGTGGCGATCCGGGCCCGCGCCTGCCCCACGCGGCGCTGGGCCACAACGAGGAACGGCATGAGCACCACGGCGATGAGTGTGAGCTGCCAGTTGAGCGCGATCATCGCCACGAACGCCGCGATGACCGTGACAATGTTGCCGACCACCCCCGAGACGGTGTTGGACAGCACGCTCGCGACGCCGCCCACATCGTTCTGCAGGCGCGACTGGATCACGCCGGTCTTGGTGCGCGTGAAGAAGCTCAGCTCCATGGACTGCAGGTGGCTGAAGAGCTTGACCCGCAGGGTGCCCATGACCGAGTTGCCCACGGTCGAGGTGAGGTATGTCTGCCACACGCCAAGAAGGGCGGAAACGACGTACGCCGCGACCATGAAGCCCACGAGCTCCACGAGCCGCTGCAGGTCGGGTCCACCGGCCTTCGGGAAGAGCCCCTCGTCGAAGATGCGCTGGGTCAGGAGCGGCGGGGCCACGGACAGCGCAGCCCCGGCCAGCACGAGCACCACCGTGAGCGCGAGCGCGAGGCGGTGGGGCACGAACAGCTCCGCGATCCGGCCGAACAAGTGCGGGATGCGCGGCGCCTCCGCGTTGAGCTTCTTCTGCAGGGCCACATCGCCGCTTGAGATGCGGCCTCCGCGCACCACGGCGCCGGGTCGCCCGCCTGGGTTGTGGGTCATGGGCCTCCTTCTCCTCCTAGTGTGCGGCCACGGGCCGGGCGTGGCCGCACACGGCCCCTGCCGTCGCCGTCTTCACCGACGCCTTCCGCGTACGACGGCGCGGCCGCGGCCTCGCGCCGTCGTCCTCGCGGCGGCGGGACTACTCGGCAAGGATCAGGTAGAGGGCCTTGCGGACCTCGTCGATCTTCGCGGCGGCTTGGGCGCGCTGCTCGTCGGTGGCTGCGGCGCGGAACTGGTGGACCACGCCCATGAATTTGCCGACGCTTTCCATGAACGCATCGGTGGCCTCGCTTCTTCCGGGCGCGGCGTCCCAGGCCTTGGTCAGCTCGTCGGCGTGGTCCGCGACGTACGTGCGGCCCGCGTCCGTGAGCGTGAACTCGGTCCGCTTGCCCTCGCCCGACTGCTCGACGAGTTCCTCATCCACAAGCTGGGACAACGTCGGGTAGACCGAGCCGGGGCTCGGGCGCCAGACGCCGTTGGTCTTCGCGTTCGCGGCCTGGATGATGCCGTAGCCGGTGAGCGGCTCCTCGGACAGGAGCGAGAGGATCATGGCCCTCACGTCTCCGCGGCTCGCCCTCCGGCCGCCGCGCGGGCCGAAGCCGGGCGGGAAGCCGTGGCCGCCGTGACCCGGCCCGAAGCCGTGGCCGCCGAATCCGGGGCCGAAGCCCGGGAATCCGCCTGGGCCGCCTGGGGTGAAGCCGCCGGGGCCGCCCGGGCCGAAGCCTCGGCGGCCGGGGCCCTGGGGACCGTCGTGATGGTGCATTGCCTCGTGATGACAGTGCTCTGGATGTCCGCGCATGATGTTCTCCTTGAATCGATGGATGCGTGGGACGGCTCCGATCGGAGCCGATGCTTAACGATATATCGTTGAATGTCGGAGAACAAGCCCTTTGTCGCCGAGGTCACCCCGTGTGTACCCGAGGTCACCCCGTGTGTACCCGACGTCACCCCGTGCAGGGCCGAGGTCACCCCTTGCAGGGCCGAGGTCACCCCGTGTGTACCCGAGGTCACCCCGTGTGTACCCGACGTCACCCCGTGCAGGGCCGAGGTCACCCCTTGCAGGGCCGAGGTCACCCCGTGTGTACCCGAGGTCACCCCTTGCAGCGCCGACATCGCCCGGTGAACCCCGGACCGCCTTCACGACTCCAGACACAACTACTGCCCCGACCCGCGTCTCCTGGGCGACTACCAAGGAAATGCGGCTCGGGGCAGCACATGAATACTCGGACGGGCGTGCCACCGGTCTTGACACGCCAACGGGTGACCTCAGCGCCACACGGGGTGACCTCGGCCCCACACGGCGTGACCTCGGCCCCACACGGGGTGATCTCGGGCGCACACGGGGTGACCTCGGCGAAGGGGTTAGGGCTTGATCTTGTGGCGGCTCACGATCGAGAGGCGGTTGAACGTGTTCATCGAGATGGCCGCCCAACAGAGGGCAGAGAACCGCTCGTCCCCCAGTTCAGCGCGGGCACCGGCGAGGACCGCAACACGCTCGTCGTCGTCCGGGAGCAGGGTGACGGCCTCGGCGATGTCGAGGGCAGCACGTTCGAGCACCGTGAAGATGCCGGCTTCGCGCCAGGCGGGCAGGACGTTGAGCTTGCGGACCGGCACGCCCGCCTCGGCGGCCTGGCGCCCGTGGAGATCCAGGCAATAGGTGCAGCGGTTGATCTGCGAGATGCGCAGGCTCAGGAGTTCGACGACGTCGCGAGGCAGCCCCGCGGCGTCGGTCGCCTCGTGGACCGTGGTCCGGAAGGCGACGAGCGCCTTCCAGACCGTCGGGTTGGCCTTGTCGAGATAGAACGCGGGCTCGTCGTCGAGATCGAGGGCGGAGTTCGTCATGGACCCATCATGGCGCGCAACCCGGACCGGAACTGCAACTCACGACACAGATGCCTCACGGGCCTCCCTCGCTGTTGCGGGGTCTCTGGCACGCGCTTGAGGGGTCTCCGGTCAGACCGGAGACCCCTCAATGGGGCGCCAGAGACCCCTCAACAACGAAGGTGGCGGGGCGCCACGGGCGTCGCGGGCGCAGGCTACTTGGTCGGCCACCCCGTGTAGCACTCGGCGATGTAGGCGCGGCCGCGCTCGGACTCGAGCAGCGAGCGGAGCTCACCGAGCTGGCGGGCACGGAAGAACTCGTGGTTCGTCTCGGTCGGGACGGTGTGCAGGAGCGTCGTCATCCAGTAGGAGAAGTACTGCGCCTTCCACACGCGGTCCAGCGCGCGGTCCGAGTAGGTGTCGATCAGCGCCGTCGAGCCGGACTTGAAGTACGAGTCGAGGCTCTCGAACAGCAGGCGCATGTCATGCAGGGCCAGATTGAGGCCCTTGGCACCGGTCGGCGGGACGGTGTGGGCGGCGTCGCCCGCGAGGAACAGGTTGCCGTGGCGCATCGGCGCCTGGACGAACGAGCGGAACGGCAGCACGACCTTGTCCGTGACGGGCCCCTCCTTGAGCTCGAAGCCGTTGCCGTTGACGCGCAGGCGCAGCTGCTCCCAGATCTGCTCGTCGGTCCAGTCCGCGGGGTTGGCGGACGGGTCGCACTGGAAGTACATGCGCTGCACCGTGTCGGTACGCTGGCTGATGAGCGCGAAGCCGTGCTCGGAGTTCGCGTAGATGAGCTCGGGCGAGCTGCGCGGGGCCTCGGTGAGGATGCCGAACCAGGCGAACGGGTACTCGTTGAAGTACGTCTTGCGGCTGGCTTCGGGGACCTGGCGGCGGCAGTACGAGCGCGAGCCGTCAGCGCCGACAAGGATCTCTGCGCGCAGCTCGAAGTCCGTACCCTCGGAGTCCGTGAAGAACACCGAGGGCCTGCCGAGCAGGTCGTAGACATCGGTGTTCGAGCACGAGTAGCGCACGTCGCCGCCGTCGGCCTCACGGCGCGCTGCGAGGTCGTCGAACACGTCATTCTGCGGGTAGAGCCACACCGAGCTGCCCGTGAGCCCCTTGAAGTCGATGCGGTGACCCTCGCCGTTGACGCGGAACTCGGTGCCCTCGTGCTCGTGGCCGTTCCGGAGCACGTTGTCCACCCCGGACTGCACGAGCAGGTCCACGCTCCCCGCCTCGAGGATGCCGGCGCGGATCGTCGCCGAGATCTCCGCGCGGGAGCGGATCTCCACGACCGTGTTGTCGATGCCCGCCTGGTGCAGGAGGTGCGAGAGCATGAGGCCCGCGGGCCCGGCGCCCATGATGGCGACTTGGGTGGTGATGACGGTGCGATCGCCCATGATCGGTCCTTTCAGGAAAATTCGGGAAAAACGGAGCCAGCCGGCGGGATCCGCTGCGGCGTGCGTCTCATTCGAGTGTGACGCCGCTCGCTCCCCCGCGCGAAGCCAATTCCGTTGATCGGAATAGCAAGTTCAAACCGAGAGCCGCGCTCCGCCGTCGTGCGCCCTACGTGCCCGGCGCGCCGAGCTGACGCCCGATACCCCGCGCGGCCGTCCTCAACGCCGGCACCAGCTGCTGCATCCGCGCCTCGGCGAGAGGCACGACGACGCCGATCGCCGCCACCGCTTGCCGCTGGCGGTCGTGGATGGGAACCGCAATTCCCCAGGTGTCGGGGTCCACCACTCCGGCGAGTTCGGCGTACCCGTGGCTCGAGGCGGCGGCGAGGACCTGACGCACGTGGTCGGTGGTCGTCTTGCCGGCCGGATCGCGGAACCGGGCGAGGTAGGCAGCCTGGACGTGGGGCGGTTGGGCGGACATGAGGGCCACGCCCGCCGAGGAGATGTGCACCGGCATGCGGCCGGCCACCTTGGCCCTGTTCGCCACGGATCCGCGGCGCGAGAGGCGTTCGACGAACAGCACGTCGTCGCCCTGGAGCACCGCGAGATTTACGTTCTGGTTGAGCACCTGATGGATGTCGTCCATGAACGGCAAGGCCGCCTGCCGCAGCACGAGCGTGGGCGAGTTGCGGTTCACGAGCTCCCACAGGCGCAGGCCCAGCTGCACCTTCCCGCCGGGCGCCTGCTCGAGGAGGCGGTGCTCGGCGAGCTGCCGCACGAGCCGGTGGGCGCTCGTGAGCGGCAGCCCCGCGCGGGCCGCGAGCTCCCCGAGCGGGAGCGAGCTGACCCCCTCGGGGAACGCCTCGAGGACGCGCACCACGCGGTCCACGACCGAGTCGCCCGACTCCGAGTTGGCCATGCCGCTCCCCTTCCTCCGCCTCGGCTTTCAGCCCGGCGCGGACCCTCCAGATTCCATTCAATGGTCTCACGTGCCTGAGATCATACCGATCGGTGATAGAACTCTCACGTCCAGGCACCGCCGTGCCCTCCTTGACCCCCGAGGTAGCAATGTCCACATCCCTCGCCCGCACCACGGCGATCACGCGTTCCCAGTGGCCTGTCTGGCTCTGCTGGTCCGCGATGGTCCTCGACGGCTTCGACCTCGTGGTTCTCGGAGCAGTGATCCCCACCCTCCTCAAGTCCCATGAGCTCGGCTTCGACCCCGTCGGCGCAACGCTCGCCGCAACGATCTCCCTCGTCGGCGTGGGCCTGGGCGCGCTGTTCATCGCACCGCTCTCGGACCGATTCGGCCGGCGCCGCCTGCTGATCGCGTGCGTCGCCTGGTTCTCCGTCTTCACCCTCGCCGTGGTCATCGCGCCCAATGTGGCGCTGTTCAGCGGATTCCGCCTGCTCGCCGGGCTCGGCCTCGGCGCGTGCCTGCCCGCGGCCCTCGCCTACATGGCCGACTACGCCAAGGCCGGCTCCGGCGCGTCCAACACCACGCGCACCATGACCGGTTACCATGTCGGGGCCGTCGCGACCGCGTTCCTCGCGCTCCTCGTCATCCCGAACTGGCGCGTCATGTTCATCGTCGGCGGCGTGGCAGGCCTCGTCCTCGTCCCGTTCCTGTGGGCCAAACTCCCCGAGTCCCTGCCCTCCGCTGCCAGCCCGGCCGCCGAGCCGGCGCCCGCGACGGGTTCCGCGCTCGACGCCGGCGACACGGCGGCGGCGCCGGTCTCACCGGCGGCCGCGGCGAACGCGCAGGCGGCCGCGGCGAACGCGCAGGCAGCCAAGGCCGAGAAGCTCGGCTACCGTAGCCTCCTGCAGAAGCCGTACCCGCTCGTGGCGCTGGGGATCGCCGTGGCCTCGTTCATGGGGCTGCTGCTCGTGTACGGGCTCAACACCTGGCTGCCGACCCTCATGGCCGAGGCCGGGTACTCGCTGAGCTCGTCGCTCACGCTGCTGCTCGTGCTCAACCTGGGCGCGGTGGCGGGGCTCGTCCTCGCCGGGTGGCTCGCCGACAGGCACGGCGCGAAGCGCGTGGTGCTGCTGTGGTTCGGCGTCTCGGCGGTGCTCCTCGCGGTGCTGAGCGTGAAGATGCAGAACGAGATCCTGCTCAACGCGGCCGTGTTCGTCACGGGCGTGTTCGTGTTCAGCGCGCAGGTGCTCGTGTACGCGTGGGTGTCGCAGATCTTCCCCGCGCACCTGCGGGGCACTGCGCTCGGATTCTCGGCCGGCGTCGGGCGGCTCGGCGCGATCCTCGGCCCGGCCGTCACCGGCACGCTCGTGGCACTCGGCATCGCCTACCCGTGGGGCTTCTACGTCTTCGCGGCCGCGGCGGTGCTGGCTGTGCTCGCGCTCGTTGCCGTGCCGCACGTGGTGCAGGGGCGCAAGGACGCGTAGGCGCGTTCCGTCAGGCACAACTCACGCCGCTGGTGGGCCGTTTCCTGGCCCCAGCGCGCGTGGGTTGTGCCTGACGGAACGTCAATCCCTCACGCGAGGCCGAACGAGCGTGGCCCACAGGTGCCAGAGCATCCCGCCGAACGTGGCCAGGAACGCCGCCACGGCCACCCAGAGCTCCGCCCGGCCGATGAACGCGACAATGGGCAGGCTGTCCGCCCGTCCCAGGTAGATGCCCGCTACGGCATACATGCCGAGGGGGAAGATGACGCTCCACAGCCCGGGCTCGTAGGCGAGAGGCACGCGGTGGATGATGTGCCGCCACCAGCCGGCCGCCAGCAGCACGGGGAACAGCCAGGAGGCGAAGGACCAGAACACCACCGAGGAACCTGCCACGAGGCCCCGGGTCGCGTCGACCATGGGCGCGCCGGCCATCTCCACGATCCGCGCCCCCGCAAGGACGCTGATGGCCATCGCGCCCATGGCCACGAAGTACTGCGGGCGAAGGTCTTCCGGCCGTATGGGATAGGTCATGAGGCGCAGCGAGACGAAGATGCCCACGGCGGCGTACAGGATGAGTCCGACCGACCACGCCACTACGGCCACCAGGGCGAGGGCCGCGCGCCACTCCGAACCGGCGAGGGGCTCGAGGGAGGCTGAGGCGACGGCCACCGACTGGCTCGCAACGACCCAGATGAACCACGTCCCGTTGGCATCCTTGACCACGGGCCGCTCGTCGCGGCCCAGCACGGCCGTCCAGGGCACCACGTAACCGAGCACCACCCACGCGAGCACGGCAACGGCGAGCAGCACCGCTGTCGCACTCGGCCAGCCAGCCATCCCCAGCCGCACGCCGAGAACGTCGGTACCCGCGATGAACGTGAAGAAACCGAACGCGCGGCCGGGGTCCATGAAGTCGTGGCGCATCGCCTCGCGGAAGCGCACCAGGCGAACGAGGCTCAGTACGAGGATCACCGCGTAGGAGACCGCGCAGACCACGAGCAGCGCCGCAGAGAGCCAGTGGATCCCCTCGAGCTCGAGGCCCACCGAGATGATCCCGCTCGCCATCGTGAGGGCGAAATACCCGGGTGTGAGGGTCTGCACCGCCTCGGCGACGCGGGAGGCGAAGGAGACCGGGGAACCCGGGGCATGGACGGCGGCGGTCATGGCTCCCAGCCTAAGTGGCATCCGCCATGCGTGTTGGGGCCGCAGGTCCTGTGGTGCCCGGCCTCCCCGGACAAGATCAGGGAACCAGGACCACTTTGCCGGTGTTGCGCCGGGCCTCGAGGTAGGCGTGGGCCTCGCCAGCGGAGGCGAGGGGGAACGTGCGGTCCACGTGCGGGCGCACCCAGCCGTCCTCGACGCCCTGCAGGAGCGCGTCCATCCATCCACGAACCTTGTCGGTCTCGCTGAACAGGTGGCCCACGTTCACGCCGAACACACCGAGGTTCCGGTTCATGAGCGGGATCGGGTTGAACAGCGGCTGCCGCGCCACGAGCGCGAGGAGGCCGAGCTTCCCGGGCAGCCTCGAGGAGACCGCGCCGGAGACACTGAACATCCCGAGCCGCCCGGTGGAGCGCAGCACGCCGTAGCTCTGCTTCCAGTGCCGCCCTCCGAACGGGTCAACAACGAGCTCGACGCCCCGGCCCCCGGTCAGGGCCTTGGTCTCCGCGACCCAGTCCTGCGTGGTGTAGTCGATAGTCTCGTGGACGCCCCGGCCCTGGAGGAACTCATGCTTGCGCGCGCTGGCGGTGCCAATCATCCGCGCCCCGACGTGCCGGCCGATGTCCACGGCCGCGAGCCCGACTCCCCCGCCCGCGTTGTGGATCAGCACGGTCTCGTCCGCGGAGAGCGAGCCCATGACCACCAGGAGCTGCCACGCCGCGAGGTAGTTCACCGGGACGGAGGCCGCCTGTTCGTGGGAGAGTCCGGCCGGCTTGTCGAACACCTGCTGCTGCGGGACGCACACCGTGTCTGAGTACCCGCCGAAGTGCGTGAGGGCAACCACGTCTCGCCCATCCCAGCGCGGATCCGCGTCCGGCCCGACGGCGTCCACGACTCCGGCGACCTCGTATCCGACGACCGCCGGGAAGCGGGACACATCCGGGTAGAACCCCTTGCGGGCGAGAACGTCCGCAAAGTTGACTCCGCAGGCAAGCGTGCGGATCCGGACCTCGCTGCCGCGCGGCATCGGGTCGGGTGCCTCGCGGAGGGTCAGCCGCTCGGGCCCACCAACACCGATGATCACTGCCTGCTTCATGCCACCCTCCGTGCTCCGGTCCCGGGCGCGAGCCGTCAGGCCCCACCGCCGAGTGGATCATAGCCGGGCGAGGGAAACATCCGGCGGCGCGTGCCGCGTAGCCTTGGAGTGACCCGTCGAGGAAGGCGCCCCATGTCCGAGCCCCGCATCATCCGCTTCGCCGACCTGCGCCCCGTCCGCTGGAAGAACGGCGGAGGGACAACGGTCGAGCTCGCCCGCGGGCCGGAAGTCGCCGGCGAAGATGGGGAGAGCACCTCCGGGGACTGGGGGTGGCGCCTGAGCATCGCCGACGTGGATCGGGCCGGCGACTTCTCTTCATTCGACGGCATGGAACGCATCCTGACCGTGATCGAGGGCGAGCTCATGGTCCTGACCGTGGACGGGCACGAGCACGGGCTCGAACGCCACCGGCCCTTCCGGTTCGACGGCGGCGCGCCCGCGAGCGCGGTCCTGCCCACCGGATCGATCCGCGACCTCAACCTCATCACGCGACGCGGCTCGTTCACGGGGCACGTGACGATCCTCGAGCTCTCGAAGAAGCGCCCGCTGCCCCTCTCGGCGGGCCAGCTCGGGGTTCTGCTCCAGGGCGAGGCCGTCGCCTCGGGCGTCGGGAATGCAGCGGACGACGGCGCCACTCCCCTCGCGCGGTACGACGCCGTGGTCGGTGGGGAACCTGCACCGGCTGTGAGCGGGCGAGGGTTCCTGGCCGTAGTGTCCGTGGATGCCGCTGACACCGACGCCGGCGAGGCTTGAGGGCTCACCTCCCAACGATGCGGAGTCACCTCCCAACGATGCGGGGTCACCTCCTTGCGGGCGAAGGTACCTCTGCCGCGGAGTAACGCCATGGGCCGGGGGCATGGCGTTACCTCACCGGAGAGAGATACCCCGCGGAGGCCCTAGTCCGGACGCAGTCGGCGCGGGCTTCCGTCCAGTGGAAGTCGCGTGTGGCGCGGGCGGCGGGGGTGCGGTCCACTAGGCCCATGAGCCTCAAGCGCACGCCGACCTCCAACCAGGTCGGCAGGGACGTCACGTCGTCCATCCCTGCCTCCGCGGAGGGCGTCTTCGGCCTCGCCGGCGGGTTCTCCGGTGCATCGAGATCCTCTGGCATCGATCGGCCCTCGCGCACAGCCGATGACGGCGAGCTCGACGGCGACAACGAGCCGGGCGGTGACCCCGAGCTTGGCGGTGACCCCGAACTCGACGGCGAGCTCGCGCGGATCTGGCCACGCGCCGTCGTGCATCTGGACGTGCGCAGCAACGATGCGCACACCCTGTATGCCGTGGCGATCGCGCAGTCGCTGCTCGCGGCGCATCCGGAGGCCGACGCGGGGGTGGTCCTGCCCGCGATCATGCTGCATGACATCGGCTGGTCGAAGGTTCCGCCGGACGAGGTGCTCGAGGCGATCGCGCCCGGCGGCGGACGGGAAGACCTCGTGCTCCTGCACGAGAAGGAGGGCGCGAGGCTCGCCCGGGCGATCCTCGCAGAGGCCGGGGTGCCGGAGGAACGGACGGCCCGGATCGTCGAGATCATCGATGGCCACGATTCGCGCCGCGAGGCCCTCTCGATCGAGGACGCAATCGTCAAGGACGCCGACAAGACGTGGCGGCTCACACCGCACGGCCTCGACACCGTCATGGACTGGTTCGGGCTCGACCGCGGCCAGGCGCTGCTGCTGTGCAGCTCGCGGGTCCACGCGCACCTGTTCACCGACGCCGCCAAGGCCCTCGCGCGCGGCCTCGCGGCCATCGAGTCGGCGAATCTGTGGCCCGAGAGGGTGGCGCTAGAGTTGCCCTAGCCGCGGCCTCGCAGAATATGGGCCGCAGAATCACGCGGAACCAGGCATGGCCGAGGAGGCGACGATGGCGGGCGGCAGCAACGAGCCGGGCCGCAGCGTCACGTCCAAGGTCCTCGCGCTCCTGTTCGCGTTCGAATCCGGCCGTCGGTCGCTGAGCCTCTCCGAACTCGCCGAGACGGCCGGCCTTCCGCTGAGCACCACGCACCGTCTCGTCGGCGAACTCGTCGAATCCGGCGCCCTCGCCCGGGACTCGCAGGGCCGCATCCAGCTCGGCATCCGCCTGTGGGAGCTCGGCCAGAACGCCGGCCGCGCACTGCGGGACACTGCACACCCGTACGTCCAGGACCTCTTCTCCCTCACCGGCGAGACCGCGCACCTCGCGATCCGGGAGGGCCACGAAGTCCTGTACATCGACCGCGTCTACGGCACGAAGCGGGTCCCGCGGGCCTCGCGCGTGGGCGGGCGGCTGCCGATGCATGCCACGGCCGTGGGCAAGGTGATCCTCGCGTTCGAGGAGGACTGGGTCCGCGACGCCTACTTCAACCGGCACCTCGAGCAGCCAACCGCATACACGCACGTCAACCCCGCCCGGCTCGCGGAGGAACTCGCGCAGATCCGCGAGCAGGGGTATGCGACCACGGCCGAGGAGGTCCGGCTGGGTTCGGCGTCGATCGCCGTGCCGGTCTTCCACACGGGCCGGATCGGTGCTGGACTGGGCCTCGTGGTCCTCTCCTCGAACGCGGGCACGATGCGCCGCCATCTCCCCACGCTCCGCGGGATCTCGGCTCAGATCGAACGGGCCACAGCGCATATCCCGCTCGAGACGCTCCGCGCGAGCGCGGGGATCGGGAGCTAGGCGTGGCGCGCCGCCCCCGCTGGCTCACGCGCAACGTCGGGACCCTCTCCGGGGTGAGCTTCTTCCAGGACGCCGCGAGCGAGCTGCTCTACCCGATCATGCCGATCTTCCTCACGGTGGTGCTGGGTGCGCCCCCGGCTGTGGTCGGCGCCGTCGAGGGCGTGGCCGAAGGCATCGCCTCGCTGACCAAGCTCGCGGCGGGGCGGCTCTCCGACCGGTACCGCAAGCGTCCCCTCATCGGCCTCGGCTACGGGCTGGCCGCGGTGGGCAAGCTCATGATCGCTTTAGCCTCCTCGTGGCCGCTCGTGCTCGCGGCGCGGGGCGTGGACCGCCTGGGGAAGGGCATCCGCGGCGCCCCGCGGGACGTCCTCCTGATGGAGGACGCAGACCCCGCGTACCGCGGGCGGATCTTCGGATTCCACCGGATGGCGGACACGCTCGGCGCCGTGGTGGGTCCCGCGGTCGGCCTTGTGCTGTATGAGGCCTTCAGCCGCCAGATTCCGCCGCTCCTGTGGGTGGCGGTGATCCCGGCGGTGCTCTCGGTGCTGCTCGTCGCGGCGGTGCGGGAGAAGCGCAAGGTGCCCGCCGCCGTCGTCCGCACGGTACCGGAACGGACGACGGCGGGTGGGCTCGCGGCGTCGTCCGCCTCCCCCGGGCGGGACGCACCGCCGGGGCTCCCGCCCAGGCTGCGGCTGCTGATCGCGGGGCTCACGGTGTTCTCGCTCGTGAACTTCCCGGATGCGCTCCTGCTGCTGCGTGCGCATGATCTCGGGCTCTCGACCGAGGGCGTGATCGGGGCGTACATCCTCTACAACGTCGCGTACGCGGCGCTCTCCTACCCGGCCGGCGCCCTGTCCGACCGGATCCCGCGGTACCGCGTGTACGCGTTGGGGCTCGTGTGCTTCGCTGTGGGGTACCTCGGGCTCGGGCTCATCGGCGACCCGGTGTGGGTGTTCCCCGTCCTGATCGTGTACGGCGGGTTCGCGGCAGCCACCGACGGCGTGGGCAAGGCCTGGGTGTCGAGCCTCGCTCCCGCCGGGCTCCAGGGCCGGGCGCAGGGCCTGTTCCAGGGCCTCACGGGCGGGGGCATCCTCGTCGCCGGCATCTGGGCCGGGCTCGCGTGGGGCGATGCCGGCCAGGTGCCGCTGCTGGTGAGCGGGGTCGCGGGGCTGCTGCTCGCCGTCGGCCTCGTGGTGGCAGGCAGCGGGTTCAGTCGCCGCGGCGAGCGGCCTGGCTACTGAGCGAGGAGCCTCCGCAGGAAGGCCGCGATGGCCTCGATCGCGAGGACGTGTGCTCCGACGAGGTCGCCGCCGGGCGGCCTGCACCGTACATGATCCATAGGGCGATGGAGCGCACGGGCGTCCAGGACGTGAGGGAGGTCCTCGCCGCGGGCGACACCGTGAACGACCTCCTCGCGGCGACCCGCGTCGGTGTCACCGCCGTAGGCGTCCTCACGGGCAAGCTGGGCCGCGCCGACCTCGAGGTGCACCCGCACACCTACATCGTGGACGGCGTCCGCGACCTCCCGGCACTCCTGGCCTAGATGGTCGGCGGACGGCCGCGCGCAGGTCCGGCGGGGCGGACCGACGCGAGATGTCCCCGGCGCGCCGCAGCCCGCGGGCACACCATCCTCAGGTTTCGAGCCGCCTGCGCAGGAGGCAGAACTCATTGCCCTCGGGATCCGCAAGCACCTGCCACTGCGCCTCCGCGCCCTGCCCGATGTCGAGTTGGCTGGCGCCGAGGGCGAGCAGCCGCTCCAGTTCGGCGTCCTGGTCGCGGTCCACAGGGTTGACGTCGATGTGCAGCTGGAGCCTCGTGGCACGTGGGTCGGTGCTGGGCATGAGGAGGATGGTCGGCTGGAGCCCGCCGAAGCCGGCTCCGGGCGGGCCGATCTCGATCAGGCCGCCGTCCCGGTCGATCTCCACGTACCCGAGCACCTCGCTCCAGAAGCGCGCGAGGAGCTCGGGGTCGGCGCATTTGAGGACGAGTTCGCTGATGCGGGATACCATGACGGCCAGTGTACGGAGCCGGGCGGCGGGGCGGACGACGGCGAGTGCGCACCCGTCGTCGTCCGCTCACGCGAGCTGCGAGCAGCAGCTCAGACTGCGTCAGGCTGCTGTTCGTCTGCGCTACGAGCCGGCCGGCGCGAAGCTGTGCGCGGCCACGATCGGAGCCGCGGCCTCCGACGCGAAGAACCGCAGCACCTCGAACGCCCCAGCAGGATCGCCCGACGTCGCCGCAACCGCGCCGCCGAAGACGGTGTCGATCGCGCAGTCAGGCGGCAGTACCCCGAGGATGCGAACGCCGGGCTGCCCCACGAGCTCGCTGAGCTGCTGGAACCCGAGGTCCACCTCGCCCTCGGCGAGCGAGCGGGCGACCGGAATGCCCGGACGCGCCCGAACCATCCGCTCCCCGAGCTCTTCGCCAAGGCCCCAGCCGTCGATCATCTTTACGAGCGCGACGCCGCTGGGACCGGTCGAGTAGCCAATGCGGGCGGCCTGCTGCAGAGCCTCGCGCAGCCCCGCGGCGTCCGGGAACGCGTAGGCGCCATCATGGGTTGCGGGCTCATCGGACTCGGACCGAACGGCCACCGCGACCTGCGACAGCATGAGCGGAGTCACCGAACCGACCACGACATGCCCGTCATCGGCGAGCCGCTGCAGCGCGTCGACGGCGAGGAACACCAGGTCCAGCCGCTCACCCTCCGCCACGCGCTTGGCCGCATCCACGCCGCCGACCGACTCGACCTCCACCGCGGGCAAGCCGGCCGCTACGGCCGCCGCCTTCAGATCCGCGAGCACGTGGCGGGTGGCCATCGACGAGATCGCCCTCATGCGGCGTCCTCGAAGGCCTCGGCGTCGACCTCGCGGGATGCAGCGGCCCCATAGCGCGGACCCGACACGGTGGACGTTCCGATGAGGTGACCTGCGCGGTCGAGCAGGTCAGCATCGATCGAGAGGTCGGCGGCCGCCTGGTTCTCGCGGAGGTGATCCGCGCGCGTCGTGCCAGGGATCGCCACCACGTGCTCACCCCGCGAGAGCACCCACGCGAGTGCGAGCTGCCCCGGAGTGCAGCCGGCCTCGGCGGCCAGAGCCCGCCATTGAGGCAGCAGGGAGGCGTTGGCGGGCCAGTGCTCCGGCTGGAATCGCGGCATCCCGCGCCGGATGTCCTTCGGCGCGAACTCCGCCGGGTCGTCGAAGCCATCGCTGAGGAAGCCCCTCGCGAGGGGCGAGAACGCCACCAGGGCGACCCCGCCCTCGCGAGTCGCCTCGAGCATGCCGAGCTCGGGGTTGCGGCTCCACAGCGAGTACTCGTTCTGCACCGCGGCGATGGGAGCGACGGCCTGCGCCTCGCGCAAACGCTGCACGGACACCTCGGAGAGCCCGATGGCACCGATCTTTCCGGCGGTCACCATCTGAGCAAGCGCACCAACGCTCTCCCCGATCGGCACCTGCTTGTCCCAGCGGTGCAGGTAGTACAGGTCGATGTGGTCGACGCCGAGGCGCCCGAGCGACGCGTCGACCTGTGCGCGCAGCGTCTCCGGTCGCCCGTCGATCACCTTGACGCCGTCGACCATCGCCATGCCGCCCTTGCTGGCCAGCAGCAGCTCGTCGCGGCGCCCGGCGATCGCCTGCCCGACCAGCTCCTCGTTGCGGCCACCGCCGTAGAGCGTCGCGGTGTCGAGCATGCGCACGCCCTCGTCGAGCGCCGAGCGCAGGAACGCCAGACCGTCCTCGACCGACGGAGGAACCCCGTAGGCGTGGCTCAGCGACATGCAGCCGAGGCCGATCTTCGGCAGGATCACGCGAGCTGCTCCTCGAGCGCACCGAGCACGCGGTAGCAGTCGATGACCTGGCGGATCGAGGAGTTCGGCTCGCGCCCCTCGCGGATCGCGCTGACGAACTCGCGGTCCTGCAGCTCGATGCCGTTCATGCTGACCGCAACGTTCGACACGTCGATCTGCTCCTCCTTGCCATTGAACAGGTCGTCGTAGCGCGCAACGTAGGTGGCGGTATCACCGATGTAGCGGAAGAAGGTGCCGAACGGCCCATCGTTGTTGAACGACAGCGACAGCGTGCAGATCGCCCCGGTCTCGCTCTTGAGCTGGATCGACATGTCCATGGCGATGCCGAGCTCGGGATGGATCGGGCCCTGGATGGCGTTCGCCTGGACGATCTTGCCTGCCTGGTACGCGAACAGGTCCACCGTGTGAGCGGCGTGGTGCCACAGCAGGTGGTCGGTCCATGAGCGCGCCTCGCCCTTGGCGTTCGTGTTCGTGCGACGGAAGAAGTACGTCTGCACGTCCATCTGCTGCACGTTGAACTCGCCCGCCGCGATCCGGTTGTGCACCAGCTGGTGCGAGGGGTTGAAGCGCCGCGTGTGGCCGACCATCGCGACGCGGCCCGACGCCTCTGCGACGGCGAGGGTCGCCTCGGCGTCGGCGAGGGAGTCGGCGAGCGGGATCTCGACCTGCACGTGCTTGCCGGCCTTGAGCACCTCCTGCGTCTGCGAGGCGTGCAGGCCGGTCGGGGTGGCGAGGATGACGGCGTCGACGTCGTCGCGCTCGAGCACGGCGTCGAGCCCGACGACGGCGTTGGCCACGCCGTACTTGGCGGCGACGCCGTCCGCCTTCTCCTGCGAGGTGGCGGAGACGACGGTCACCTCGGCGTCCTCGATGTTCTTCAGGCCGTCGAGGTGCTTCATGCCGAAGGCACCATTGGCGCCGACGACTGCGACGCGGATCTTGTCGGTCATTCGTTTCTCCTCAGAAGCGGGGGCGGATGAGAGTGTCAGGCGTTCGGAACGGCCGCGGTCTCCGCGGGCTCGGGGGCCGGCACCTGATCCGCGGGCTCAGCTATGACCGCGTCGTCGGCGAAGTCGGCGCGCGGTGCGGCCGGGTTCGAGATCACCAGGTGCCCGACCGCGGTGTTGGAGGCGGGGACGTGGTAGAACCGGTGGTCGACGGAGGGAGCCTCGCCGTGGAACTGGTCGTCCATGGCGCCGCGGGCGATCAGCCAGTCCACGAGCTCGATGCCCTCGGAGCCCGCCTCGTCGACGTACTCCATGTGATCCCACTCGGTCAGGCCCAGCGGGTCGGCGATGAGGTGGTCGAGGAACGCGTTGTCCCACTCCTCGTTGATGAGACCGGCGCGCGGGCCCTGGAGCTGGTGGCTCATGCCGCCGGTGCCCCAGATCTGCACGTTGAGCTCCGGGCCGTCCCACTTGTCCAGGGCGCGGCGCAGGGCCTTGCCGAGCTCGTAGCAGCGGCGTCCGGAGGGCACCGGGTACTGCACCACGTTGACGGCCAGCGGGATGACCTTGCACGGCCACTCCTTGACGTCGCCGAAGACGAGGGAGAGCGGCACGGTGAGCCCGTGGTCCACGACCATCTCGTTGACGAGGGTGAGGTCGAAGTCGTCCTGGATGACCGACTGCGCGATGTGTGCGGCGAACTCCGGGTAGCCCTTCACGTCCGGGACCGGGCGGGGGCCGTAGCCCTCGTCGGCCACGGGGTACTCTTCCCCGGTGCCGAGCACGAAGGTGGGGATGATGGAGGAGTCGAACGCCGTGGCGTGGTCGTTGTAGACGAGGATGACGACGTCGGGCGTGTTCTGCTTGGCCCACTTGCGGGTCCACTCGTAGCCGTCGAAGACCTTCTTCCAGTACGGCTCCTCGGTCTTGCCGAGGTCCATCGCGGCACCGATCGCCGGGACGTGCGAGGTGAACAGCGCGGAGGTGTACTTCGCCGGGGCGTTCTCGCGCATGGTCTCGGACTTCTCGCGCGGCAGCGGCGGCGTCCAGCCGTCGAGGTCCTTGAGGCGGTTGCCCTCGGGGCGGCGCCCGCCGCCGATCATCATGTCGCGGTAGGCGGCCTCGGACATGCCCGTCATGGAGCCGGCCATCTGCTGGAAGCTCAGGCCATGGGTGGCGCCGATCTTGCTCAGGAAGTAGATGTTGCCGCCCTCGGCCATCATGGCGTTGAGGTCCATGTCCAGGACGGCCTGGTGCTGCTTCGGCGAAAGCGGCCACTCGTTGAGGTACGCCTCGCGGTCCGCCAGGTAGCGCTCGCGGTTCTCGGGCTTCATCAGCGACATCGAGAACTGGTTCAGGTGATATCCCTTGCGGGCCATCTCCGCGTCGAAGATGATCGTGCCGGGAACGTCCTTGTACGGCTTGTCGAGTGACATGTCATGCTCCTTCGGGCCAGTAGAGGCGGTGGGGGTTGTCGACGAGCAGTCGCTGCTGGAGCTCCGGCGTCGTGGCGATCTGGGGGATGTAGTCGACGAGCAGCCCGTCGTCGGGCATGTGGTCCTTGAGGTTGGGGTGGGGCCAGTCGGTTCCCCACAGCACGCGGTCGGGGAACTCCTCGACCACGCGGCGGGCGAACGGCACCACGTCGGTGTAGGCGTGCTGCTCACCGTCCAGGGCGCGGGGCCCGGTGACGCTCAGACGCTCCGGGCACGAGACCTTGGTCCACACGTTCGGATTCTCCCGCATGAAGCGGAGGAACAGCTCGAACTCGGGGCCGTTCGGGTCCTTGGTCACGTCGGGCCGGCCCATGTGGTCGACCACGAGGTCGGTCGGGATGCTCGAGAAGAAGTCGAACAGCTCGGGCAGGTCCTCGGCCTCGAAGTAGATCACCACGTGCCAGCCGAGCGGCGCGATCTTCGCAACGATCTCCTCGAGCGAGTCCGTGGGGACCCTGTCGACGAGGCGCTTGACGAAGTTGAAGCGCACGCCGCGGACACCGGCCTCGTGCAGCTCGGCGAGCTGCTCGTCCGTCACATCGCGGCGGACGGTGGCGACGCCGCGCGCCCGCCCTCCGCTGCGGCGCAGTGCATCGACCAGCGCGCGGTTGTCGGCGCCGTGGCAGGTCGCCTGCACGATGACGTTACGGTCGAAGCCGAGGTGGTCGCGCAGGGCGAACAGCTGCTCCGCCGAGGCGTCGCAGGGCGTGTACTTGCGTTCCGGAGCGTAGGGGAACTCCGCGCCGGGTCCGAACACGTGGCAGTGTGCGTCGACCGCGCCGTCGGGCAGGCGGAAGGCGGGCGTCGCAGGGCCGTCGTACCAGTCAAGCCAGCCGGCGGACTTCTCGAAGCCGCCCGTGGTGTCTCCGTGCGCCATGGTCAGTTCTCCACGTACTCGAGGCCGGCGGCGGCAAGCGGCTCGCGCATGCCGTAGATGTCGAGGCCGAGCACGCCCTCGCGGAACTTCACTCGCTTCGCCTCTTCGTTGTCCTCGCGCTTCTGGCTGGCATCGGCGACCGCGCCGACGAGTTCGCGGGGAACCACGACGACGCCGTCGACGTCCGCGACGACAACATCACCGGGATTGACGAGCGCGTTCGCCACGACGACCGGGATGTTCACCGAGCCGAGCGTGGCCTTGACCGTGCCCTTGGCGTTGATGGCCCGCGAAAAGACCGGGAAGCCCATCTTCTCGAGGTCCGCCACGTCCCGGACTCCTCCGTCGATGACCAGGCCCTTGCAGCCGCGGGCGGTCAGCGAGGTGGCGAGCAGGTCGCCGAAGAAGCCGTCCTCACTCTCCGTGGTGCAGCCGGCGATGATCACGTCGCCCTCCTGCACCTGCTCGGCCGCGACGTGGAACATCCAGTTGTCGCCGGGCTGCAGCAGCACGGTGACGGCCGGGCCGCAGAGCTTGGCGCCGGTGTAGGCGGGGCGGATGTAGGGGCGCAGGAGGCCTACACGGCCCATCGCCTCGTGGATCGTCGCCACGCCGAACTGGGAGAGGCGGGCGACGTCCTTCGGATCGGGACGCTCGATGTTCGTGTGGACGATTCCGAGGTTGTTCAGTCGCATGGGGGTTCCTTCTCTTTACAGACCGCGCGCCGTCAGGGCACGGTCGAGGCGCGGGTACACGCGGCGGGCATTGCCTTCGAAGACCTGCGCGCGCTGCGCGTCGGTCAGGTTCTCGGTTCCATCGACGTAGCGCTTCGTGTCGTCGAAGTAGTGGCCGGTGCGGGGGTCGATGTCGCGGACGGCGCCGATCATCTCACTGGCGAACAGGATGTTATCGGTGGGAATGACCTTCGTGAGCAGGTCGATGCCGGGCTGGTGGTAGACGCAGGTGTCGAAGAAGACGTTGTTGAGCAGGTGCTCTTCGAGCTCCGGCTTGCCGAGCGCCATGGCGAGGCCGCGGAATCGGCCCCAGTGATAGGGCACAGCGCCTCCGCCGTGCGGGATGACGAGCTTGAGGTCCGGGAAGTCGCGGAACAGATCGCCCTTGAGCAGCTGCATGAAGGCGGTCGTGTCGGCGTTCAGGTAGTGGTCCCCGGTGGTGTGGAACACCGGCTTGCAGGAGGTGCTCACGTGCACCATCGCAGGGATGCCGTACTCCACGAGCTTCTCGTAGACCGGGTACCAGGATCGGTCGGTCAGCGCCGGGGCCGTCCACTTGCCGCCGGAGGGATCCGGGTTGAGGTTGACCGTGACCGCGCCGAGCTCTTCGACGGCGCGGGTCAGCTCGGCGACCGTGGTGGCAGGATCCTCGCCCGGGGACTGCGGCAGCATGGCCCCCATGAGGAAGCGGTCGGGGAAGAGCTCGCTCACCCGGGCGCACAGGTCGTTGCAGATCCGCGCCCAGGTCTGGCTGACCTCGAGGTCGCCGATGTGGTGGGCCATGAAGGAGGCGCGAGGGCTGAAGACCGTGATGTCGCTGCCGCGCTCGTTCATGAGCTTGAGCTGGTTGGCCTCGATGGTCTCACGGATGTCATCGTCGGAGATCGTCAGGGCCGCCGGGTCGGGAGCCTCACCCCGCCCTTCCGTGAAGGCGATCTGCAGGTCGCGCCAAGCGCCCAGCTGGGCCGGCGCCGTCGTGTAATGGCCGTGGATATCGATGATCACCGAGTGTCGTCCTTGTCACGTTGAGGCGGGTATGCCTCAATGCTAGGCAGATCACATCCATGGCGTCGAATAGATATCGAGTGCATCCCGCATAGATACAATCAATAGATGGTGTTCACCGACCTCAACCAGCTGCGCACCTTCGTGGTGCTCTACGAACTGCGCAGCGTCACCGCGGTCGCCGAGCGGCTGCACGTGACGCAGCCGACCGTCAGCTACACGCTGCGGCGGCTTCGAGGGCGATTCGGCGACGAGCTGTTCCGGCGCGAGGGGCATGACATGGTGCCGACCGCGAAGGCGACCCAGTTGTTCGGCCCCATCCACGAGGCGCTCGCGCAGATCGACGCGACGGTGGACGAGCCGGACACCTTCGAGCCCGCGGGATTCACCGGCGAACTGATGCTCGGACTCACCTCGATCGGCGAGCAGACCTTCCTTCCGCCCATCATGACGGCGCTCGCACGCGAGGCCGCCCGGCCGCACCTGCAGGTGGAGAGACTCGATTCGGATCAGGTCGAGGATGGGCTCACCCGGGGAACCATCGACCTGGCGATGACCGTGTCGATGATCGGCAGCCCGGGGCTGTGGCGCTCGCACGTGCGCGCCGTCGAGTACGTTGCGCTCGTCTCGGGGGCGCACCCCCTGCCGCCGACCGGCCCCGACATGTTCGCGGGTCGACACTTCCTGCGGGTCTCGGCGCGCGGCGGGCACGTCTTTCCGCTGCAGGTGCTCACGGACAACGGGCTCATGCAGCAGGTCGTGCTGACAGTGGAGGAGTATGCGACGGTACCTGCGGTGCTCGAGGCAACGGACCTTGCTGTCCTTCTGCCGCGGCACGTTGCCGAGGTCTTCTGCGGGTGGTTCCCCGGCCTGCTGATCGCCGACCTTCCCTGGCCGCCGCAGAGCACCCCGGTGTCGCTGTACACGCGGCGCGAGGCGAGCCTGACGCCGGCCCAGCGGTGGTTCCGCTCGCTCGTGCTGAATGCCGTCCGGGAATGACGGGGGTGAAACTGCCGCGCCAGCGGCGAGGCTAGCCGGGTCAGCTGCGCTTGCGGTTCCAGCTGGCCTTCGCCGGCGCGAAGGGGCTGCGCACGTGGATCGACCACGACGAGTGCGGGTGGATCGAGAGGATGCAGCGCTCGTACCAGGCGCGCGCCTCGTCGGAGAGCCGCAGCAGCACGGCGTCCTTGTCGACGTCGTCTTCCGGGCGCGGCCGCAGTGCCTTCCAGACCAGCTGCACCTCAGGCGCACCGGTGGGGATGCCGTCGATGTCGAGCACCGCGCGGTCCCAGGGCAGCTGCAGCCGCGGGTCGCGCTTGTACACCCAGGCGCGCGGCGCGCCGTCCTCCACGTTGACCTTCAACACCCATGCATCCTGCTCGATATCGCGGACGAGCACGGGCTGCACCTCATCGCCCTCCTGGATCTCCGCGAACGGCACGAGATCGTCGTCGTCGCGCACCGCCCACGCGTCGTATCCCGCGGGCAGGCTCGCCACGAGCTGCGGCAGGTCTCCGAACACCACGCTCACATCCGTGTTGGAGCGCTCGCGAATCGGCGCGCCCAGCCAGCGGTCGAGGGCTGCGCCGCCCGAGAGCCACCAGCGGACGGGCGACGACGCGAGCAGATCCGCGACGGCCTGCGCTGCGAGGGGCTCCCACCTCGTCTCGGGAGTCGGTGCGGAAGAAGCCATGCCTCAAGGTTACCCACGCGATGAGTGGGGAATGTCGAACCAGCTGGACCGTCAACACCGAGCATCTTTCCGAAACGGTTCCGATTCCTGAGCTCGGGGCCGCCCGTACTATTCAGAACAGTGGCGCTATTCAGTGGCGCTATTCAGAACAGCGGCGGACGAAAGTAAGGTGACGGCAACGGTGAAACAGGAGCAGCACTTGGATCAGGAGACGTATGTGCTCGTCCACGGGGCGTGGCACGGGGCCTGGTGCTGGAGACCGCTGGAACGCCTCTTGGTAGCAGCAGGCGCTCGGGTCTTCACGCCGACGCTGACGGGCCTCGGCGACCGTGCACATCTGCTGACTCCCGCCGTCGGACTCGACACCCACATCGCCGATGTGCGGGCCGTGATCGAGACGGAGGACCTGGACGACGTCATCCTGGTCGGCCACAGCTACGCGGGGATGGTCGTGACGGGGGTCGCTGCCGAGATCCCCGACCGGATCAAGCGGCTCGTCATCGTCGACGGCTTCCTGCCCGAGCGCGGTGAAGCCGCCATCGCGCTCCTCCCCGAGCACGCGGCCGCCCACTACCTCGAATCCGCGCGGGAGAACGATGGACTCGTGATCGACCCGCGGCCCGTCGCGAACCTCGGCGTCACCGACCAGCGGGTCATCGACGAACTCACTCCGCGGCTCACGCCCCAGCCTGCGAAGACGTACATGGACTCGATCGGACACGGGCTGGCGGACCTCCCGTTCACCGGCGACTACCTGCTGTGTTCTGGCTGGCGCACGCCATTCACCCCATTCGCGGGCCGCGCCGCCGCGGCCGGCTGGAACGTCAGTGAGCTCGACGCCGACCACGAGGTCCTCGTCACCGACCCCGAGCTGCTCGCGCGGCACCTCCTCCGGTCCGTTGCCTTGGCATCGGCAGACTAGACAGCGAGACGACCATGGAATTCCTGGTGAGACAGGAGAACCGCATGCCTCCTCTGCCGGCAGAAGAGGCATCCCGGATCAAGGCCGCCGAAAGGGAGTATGCCCAGCAGCTGCGGGACCGCGGGATCCTGCGCCGCCTGTGGCGCGTGCCGGGCACCCGCACGGCGATCGGCTGGTACGAGGCCGACGATGCGACGGTGCTCCACGAGGTGCTCTCGGGGCTGCCGACGTTCCAGTGGCAGACGATCACCGTCGAGGCCCTGGCGACGCACCCGCAGGAGCAGATGCTGCGGCCCGAGTGAGACGCCCCGGCGCACGGGTACCCTGACGGAGGAGGCGAGGCAATGAGGATACTGATCGCGGGTGCTGGGGCGACAGGCGGCTATTTCGGGGCGAGGCTCGCCCAGGCCGGTCGGGACGTCACCTTCCTGGTTCGTTCAGGGCGCGCTGAACAGCTGAGCGGGGGTCTGCGGCTGATCGGCACGGATAGCGATGAGACCGTGCAGGTGCGCGCTCTGACCGCCGAGCAGCTCGACGACGGGCCGTACGATCTCGTGATGCTGGCCGTCAAGGCGAGCGCCCTCGAGACCGTGCTCGGCCAGCTCGGACCTGCGATCGGCCCGGAGACGCTGGTCCTTCCGATCCTCAACGGCATGCGGCACCTTCGGCTCCTCAACGACCGGTTCGGCACGGATCGTGTGCTCGGCGGATCCGTGCGCGTCGTCACCCATGTGACGCCGGACGGCGCGATCCGCCAGGTGCTCCCGTTGGCTGAGATCGTCCTCGGCGCCCAGCCCGGGGGTCCCGCCGCCCGCGCCGACGACGTCGGGCGCGAGCTCTCCGTGCCGGGCTACAAGCTGCGGGTCACGCAGCAGATTCTGACGACGATGTGGCACAAGTGGGCGTTCATCGTGGCTTCAGGAGTCGGATCGATCCTCATGCGCGCCAGCTTCGGCGAGATCGCGGCGATGCCGGAGGGGCGGGACTTCATCCGTGAAGTGCTCGCCGAAACCGAAGGGGTCCTGAACGCTGCGGGATACCCGGCATCCGATTCCTCGCATCGATCATCGCTCGAGATGCTGACCCAGCCGGGCTCGCCCTTCGTCCCCTCCCTGTACCGCGACTTCACAGAGGGCCGAGAACACGAGGGCGAGCACCTTGTCGGGGACTTCGCCGCCACCGCACGCGAACTCGGGGTCGAGACGCCTCTGACAGACCTAGCCCTGCTGCAGCTCCGTGTTCACGACCGGGCCAAGGCAGCGGACCGTGCCTCAGGCTCCACGGCTACCGAGGCCCTTCCTCCAGACTTGGCGTGAGCAGATCCTGGGGTACATGTCATTCACGCGGTCGGCGACCTCCGCCTGGATGAAGCCGACGACGGTCCGCCTCGCACCGATTGCGGGCTAGGACTAGCGGTCGAGCGGGGCGAGCTGTACTTGCTGCGCAAGCCCGTAGGCGGCAGGAAGATCGCTTTCGCTGGCGACGAAGACGCGACCCACCACGAGAACCGAACGGCTTGGCGAGGCGATCCGCTTCATGCCGCCGGGCACCGTCCCCTGCCAGCCCGGCCCGCTGATGACAAAGTCACCGGCACGGGTACCCGTGGTGCGTTTGCCGACGTAGGCAAAATTGGCGCTATTCGACGGGTCGGTGAACTGCACGCTGTAATAGCGCTCGCCCATGTCGGGCACATGCAGTACGTGCGGCCCCTTCGTCAGGTCGAGCCAGCCGCCGATGTAGAGCACATCGTCGGTCCCGGTTGCCAGGAGGCTCCCAGGCGCCGCCGACGCGGATGAGGTGCTGGGCGCGGCGTACAGGGTGTTGACGGGGACCGGGCCGCCGCCGAGCCCGTGCTTGAGGAAGGCCCGTTTGAAGCCGTTGACCGTGAGCCGCGGCCACAGGTAGATGAACGCCGCCGTGCCGAGCACCCACACGATCCCGGCGGCCACTGCGAGTGGAATGATCTCGCTCCAGCCGCGCGAGATCCGCTGGTAGACGACCCACGCGAAGACCACGAGGATGACGACGGTCAAGGGGTACGAATACTTCAGAATGAGACGGTTCATGTCACCGCGCCCTCGCGACAGGCGGAATTCGGTACGTGCCGTTGAGAATCTCCGCACCCGGCAGATACACGCGGAGCATCAGTTTGAATTTGCCCGAAGGAATGGGCAACCAGTTCTGCTCACGCCCTGCCGGGGCATCGTGCTGCAGGTAGATATCAACGGAACCGTCGGCGTTCTTCGCGAGGTCTGAACGATCGTCGAAGCTCGAGCGCTCCATCGGACTGCTCACCATGTACCCGACCACGTCGGTCACGGTGAGGGACCAGAAGGCGTCATGCGGCGGCAGTTCGCCTGCCGGGAAACGCAGGTTGTATGCATGTGCGCCGCTGAGGATCTGCCCTGAGCCGTCTGTGGTTGCAGTGAAGTATGCGGCCTCTTCAAATACATTGACCGCGGGCAGGGCCTTCGCGCAGGCTGCCCGCACCAGGACGCCGTTCTCGGGACGGCCGCACGCGCGGATGACGCTCCAGCCATTGGCGGTCGTCGTGACGGCCCGGATCACAGCATTCATGATGAGGATTGCCGACAGGAACGCCAGTGTGGCGCCGATGATGACCCCTTGCACCACCCCGGACTGCGCGACCCACGCGAGGATGCCTGCCATGTCCGCACACTAGCCGCGCAGACCCGAGCAGCACAACGACGCGTCGGAATTCGGGCGCGTGCCACCGCCTTCGGGAGTGAGCGTCCATCGCGAGGCGATGCTCGACGTCGTGCTCATCCCCGCCGGAACCCGGCCAGCCGGCCCGCGGTCACGCGCGCGCAGCCTCCGCGATCCGGTGCGTGAACTCGTCGAGCCACGCGCCGACGGTGGTGCGGGCAACAGGGTTGTCCGGGTAGCGGCAGCGCAGGTGCAGCCCGTCCCCCGCGACGATGAACCAGACCATGATGTTGTCCGTGGGCAGCATCGCCGAGACGAACTGCGGTTCGAGTGCGGAGTCGATGCCCAGCGGCATGCGGCGCATGTCGAGCCACGAGATCGCGAACATCCCTGGGGGCTCCTCCGCGCTGCCAATGCGCTCGAAGATCGGAGCCAAGGGGTAGGCGCCAAGGCGCACAGCCTCATCGACGGCCGCGGCGCAGGAAGCTGGGTCCGGTTCGGCGATGTCGAGCACGGCGTTCGTGATGAACCACCCGACTGACTCTCGCCACCGCTGCTCGTTGCGCGAGTGCACCGGGAACACCGCTCGCAGCGGCGCGCCAGCCAGGTCCTGGAACAGCCGCGCGAGCTCGGACAGCACGGCCGGAAGGAGTCGCACCCCCCGCGCACGCCCGCGTTCTTCCAGACGGGAGAGCTCGTCCTCTCTGAGCACGTCGCGTACCTCCACGACGGCGGGGGAGGGCTGCGAAACATCGCCCAGCGGCAGCGGGAACACGGGCATCCCGCCGCCGCCCGCCCGCAGGATCTCCCGCCAGTGCGCGATCACCCCAGCCGGCGCCTCCGGCATCGCCGCGAGGGCGCGTGTGTGGTCGGCGAACACCGCGGGCGGCGCCGCAAGATCCGGAGCCGCTGAATCACGAGCCGCGGGATCCGTCCCCGCCAGCACCTCGTGGGCCAGGATCAGCAGCGACCACATGTCGACGTGGGCGTGGTCGCTGGCGACGACGACGACGGGGCGCGCGTCAGGCTCGCCGGGGGCCGGTGTGACCAGGGCGAGGAGGTATGACGGCGCCGCGTACGGGCGGCACTCGGCGTCGAGCAGCGCCCGGAGCGCGTCGCGCGTTGTCCCGTGGGCGCCCATCTCGTGCGATCGCCACGCGCCGTCGTCCACCGTTGCCTCGTGCAGCCGCACCCGCGGGCCGTCGGGCGAGAAGACGGTGCGCAGGGTCCCGTGGCGCGCGATCACCGCCTGCCACGCCTCGCTGAGCGCGGCACGGGTCGCGGCACCCGCCGCAGCACGCGGGAGGCGGAAGGACACCGCCATCCAGGACCCCTCGCGGTCGCCGCGGCCCACGTGGCGGCCCTGGTCGTAGGACACGGGCAGTTCGCGCGCCGGGTCGGGCTCGGCGCGCACGGCGAAGCTGTCGAGCGAGCCCTCGGGCAGGGCCATGTGGGCAACCGTGGTGAGCCGCATGGTGCCGTAGTCTAGGGCCCAGATGTTTCGAGAAGGCACACGGGAGGGCTCGTGGCCTCATTCCAGACGCGCGGAGCGAGTCTTGACTACGACGTCGCCGGTTCCACCGGTCCCCTCGTCGTGCAGCTGCACGGGCTGACGTCCAGCCGCGAACGCGACGGACAGCTCGGCCTCAACCTCGCGCGGGCACTGCGCGACCACCGCATCCTGCGCTACGACGCCCGCGCGCATGGGCGCTCCACCGGGACGCTCGCCGAGGCCGACTACAGCTGGCCCAGCCTCGCCGACGACCTCCTTGCCCTCCTCGACCACGTCGCGCCGGGCGAGGAGGTGCATGGGGTGGGGCCGTCCATGGGGACCGGGACCCTCCTGCACGCGGCGCTGAAGGATCCCGCGAGGTTCGCGTCGCTGACCCTCGTCACGCCTCCGACGGCGTGGAAGCGCCGGGCCTCCCAGAGCGAGACCTATCTGGCCAACGCCGCCATGGTCGAGCAGGAGGGCATTGCCGCGTTCGTGCAGCGAGGCTCGACGGCGCCCACGCCGCCTGCGCTCGCCCATGCGCCCGAGACGAGTGTGGCCGTGCCCGAACGCCTCCTGCCGGCCGTGATGCGGGGCGCGGCGGCCACCGACCTGCCGAAGGGGAAGGACGTCGCAGCCATCGGGGTGCCTGCGCTGATTCTCGCCTGGAGCGGGGACCGCTCGCACCCGTTGTCGACGGCGCAGCAGCTGCACGCCCGGATGCCGCACAGCCGCATCGTCGTGGCGCGGACGCCGTACGGGATCATGGCGTGGCCGGGGCTCTTCGCGGAGTTCGTCACGACCGTTGGCAGCGGCGACGTTCCCTTCTGAGCGCGGCGCGCGCTGGAGAGGACGCAGGCAACCGACTAGCGTGTGAATCCCAGCACCGTAGAAGAAACCGACATGGCCCCGCCTGACGGCGCGCGGGCCCGTGGCCGAGGACGCATAGGAGTCACTATGAGCAAGCTCGCACTCGTTACAGGCGCCACGTCCGGGATCGGCCGAGCCTACGCCGAACGGCTCGCCGCAGAGGGCTACGATCTGGTGATCGCGGGCCGACGACAGGACCGTCTGGAGGAGTTCGCCGGCTCCCACCCCGAGGTCAAGGTCCGGACCGTGGCGGCGGACCTGTCCACCACCGCCGGGATCGACACCGTCGCTGAAATCTGCGCGAGTGAGCCGCTGGCCATGCTGGTCAACAATGCCGGTGTCGCCCACTACATGCCCCTCGCTGAGCTTCCGGCCGAGAAAGCAGCCGAACTCGTCAACGTCAAGGTCCTCGCGCCTACGATGCTCACCCGCGCCGCCGTCGCGGGTATGCAGGAGCGCGGCCAGGGAACCATCATCAACGTGGCCGGCATGATCGCCTTCAGCGGGCCAGCCCCGCATTCCCTGATGCCACGCCGCGCTGTCTACGGCGGGAGCCTCGCGTACCTCGTCGCGATGTCCCAGACCCTCAGCGCGGAGCTCGAGGGCACCGGGGTGACCGTGCAGGTCGTATGCCCGGGCGTGGTTGCCACCGAGTTCCACGAGCGGCAGGGCTTCGACCTGAGTGCGGTGCCGCGCATGAGCGCCGACGACGTTGTCACCGCGAGCCTGCGGGGCCTCGAGCTGGGCGAGACCGTGTGCGCCCCGGGCGTCGAGGACGCGAGCCTGCTCGACGCGGTCTTCACGGCGGACCTCGCCGCCTTCGGGGCCCAGAGCGTCGAGCTCGCCAGCCGCTACCGGAGTTCCTGAACCGACGCTGGTCTTACGCCGGCGGCCGTCCGGTGGAAGGCTAGCGCCATGCGGAAACTGATCTACGGCATGAACGTGACCCTGGACGGCTACACCGCCGCGGCCGGCGACGACATCGGCTGGAGCGGGCCGCCCAGCGACGAGCTGTTCCAGTGGTGGCTCGACCAGGAGCTCGCGAGCGGCCTGACCCTGTACGGGCGCAAGCTGTGGGAGACCATGAGCCCCTACTGGTCCACCGCCGACCAGCAGCCAGGCGCCACCCCGGCGGAGATTGCTTTCGCACGGAACTGGCGGGACACGCCGAAGGTGGTGTTCTCCTCGACCCTCCAAGGGCCCCTCGACTGGAACACCCGCCTGGTCACCGGCGACGCGGTCGCCGAGATCAGCCGGCTCAAGGTCGAGGACGGCGCCCCGATGACCATCGGCGGCCCAACCCTCGCCGCGGCGGCCATGCGGGCCGGGCTCATCGACGAGTACATGCTGGCCACCTACCCGGTCCTGGTCGGCGGCGGCACACCGTTCTTCACCGGGTTGGATGCCTGGGTGAACCTGGATCTCGTGGAAACGCGAACGTTCCCCGGCGGCGTCGTCCTGACCCGGTACGCGACGCGGCGCTGACGTAGAGCGAGCGACGGCGGGTGCGCACCCGCCGTCGTGGGCGGCACCTCACCGTTCCATCTGCCTCGCGACGAGGCTGTCATTCCCTGGGGCGGCCATGAGGATTTCGCCTCAAGCCTACTCGGCCTGGAACCGAGCGAAATCGTCTGCGCCGCTTGCGTCGAGGACGCCTGCCTCCTCGACGCGGTTCTCAATGCGACTCGCCGCCTTCGGAGCGCAGAGCATCGAACTCGCCATTGCCAAGCGCGCGGTGACCCGATCCGCACCCAGGACCCAGTGGCGCAGACAGTGCCATCAAAGACGCGGCGCCTGAAGACTATGAAGTGGCCGGGTCCAGAACCCGCATGTCGCCGCACCGACCTGTCAACTGGACGTCCGCCCCACCCGTTCGACCTCAGCTCTTGACGAGCAGAACAAAACCGGTTTAGCTTGGGTACCGAACCGGTTTAGTGAGCTGGATCACGAAGGAGGTGGAACATGGCGGTGACAATTAGCGACGTCGCTGCGGCCGCTGGGGTCAGCAAGGGCACCGTCTCGCTGGCTCTGAACGGGCACAAGGGCGTGGGGGAGGACACCCGGCGACGGATCCTATCCGTCGCCGAGAGCTTGGGCTGGTCACCCAGCCTCATGGCGAGGGGGCTGGCCTCGTCGAGGACGTTCGCAATTGGCCTCGTGCTCGAGCGGGACCCGAAGTTGCTGGGAACCGACCCATTCTTCGCCGGATTCATCGCCGGCATCGAATCCGTCTTGGCGACCCATGAGTTCACCCTGGTCCTGGCTGTGGCGCACGGCGACGCGGCTGAGGCGGCCTACCGCAAGCTCGCCGCCGGCCGGGTTGACGGCTTCATCCTTACCGATCTGCGTATGGACGATTCAAGGATCGATCTCCTGAGCGGGTTCGGACTTCCGGCAGTGACGCTCAATCGGCCCGCGATCGACTCCCCCTTTCCGGCGGTGTCCCTCGAGGGGAGCGAAAGCGTCAAGGATGCCGTGCGGCATCTCGTGGCGCTCGGACACCGACGCATCGCCCATGTCGGCGGCCCCCAAGGGTACGTCCACGGCAGGGCGCGCAGGCTTGCGTGGGCGGAGGCCATGGTGGAGGCGGGCCTCGAACCAGAATTGTTCGTGGAAGCCGACTTCACCGCTGAGCAGGGGGCGTCGGCGACATCGGCGCTCCTGCAACGGAACTGGCCGCCGACGGCGATCGTCTACGCGAACGACATCATGGCCACCGCAGGACAATCCAAAGCACAGACCCTTGGCTACTCGGTCCCCAAGGACCTGTCCGTGGTCGGATACGACAACGCCGAGTTCGCCCAATACCTCAACCCGCCTCTGACGACCATCGAGGCTGACCCGATCTCGTGGGGCCGGGAGGCGGCAGGGCTCCTCCTGTCCCTCGTTGGCGGTGCTCAGAGCGCACCCGACATCGTGCTACCGGCCCCACGGCTTATCGTCCGCGGCTCCAGTGGCCCAGCTCCCGCCGTCGACTGACCCCCTGAACACCTTCGTCCTCTGACCTCAAGCGTCCGGAGGACACGTGCAAATGAACTATCCGATTGAAGGAGACGCAATGAAGCGCGCAATCACCCCTGCCCGCATCCTCACGGCCGCCGCCGTCACGCTGCTGGGAGCCAGCCTCGCCGCATGCGGCGGAGGGTCCAGTTCTTCCGCCCAGACAAGCGCTGCGGCTGCGAAGGGACCCATCAAGATCTGGTACTCCAACAACGCCGCCGAGGTGAAGTGGGGCAAGGAGATGGTGTCCGCTTGGAACGCGGCGCACCCGGATCAGCAGGTCGAAGGCCAGGAGATCCCCGCGGGAAAGAGCTCGGAGGAGGTCATCGGAGCGGCCATCTCTGCTGGCAACGCCCCATGCCTCGTGTTCAACACAGCCCCGGCGGCCGTTCCTCAATTCCAGAAGCAGGGCGGCCTCGTGCCCCTCGACTCGTTCCCCGACGCGGCCCAGTACATCAAGGACAGGACGGGAGCCCTCGCGGACCAGTACAAGTCCTCGGACGGCAAGTTCTACCAGATGCCGTGGAAGTCCAACCCCGTGGTCCTCTTCTACAACAAGGACCTCTTCAAGAAGGCGGGACTCGACCCCGACCACCCCCAGCTGGGCACCCAGCAGCAGTTCCTGGACACGGCACGCACCCTCGTGAAGTCCGGGGCCGTCAAGACCGCGGTGTGGCCGTCCCCGTCGAGCGACTTCTACCAGCCGTGGTTCGACTTCTACCCGTTCTACGCCGCAGCGACCGGCGGCCAGCAGCTGGTCAAGGACGGCAAGGCCACGTTCGACAATGACCAGGGCAAGCAGGTTGCCACCCTCTTCCGGACCCTCTACCAGGAGAACCTAGCCTCGAAGGAGACCTACCAGGGCGACTCCTTCGGCGAGGGCAAGTCCGCGATGGCGCTGGCTGGCCCGTGGGCCATCGACGCCTACAAGGGCAAGGTGAACTGGGGCGCTGTGCCGATCCCGGCACCGCAGCAGCAGGACAAGGTCTCGACGTTCTCCGACGCCAAGAACGTTGCCATGTACTCCGCGTGCAAGAACCAGGGCACGGCCTGGGACGTCATGAAGTTCGCCACCAGCCAGGACGAAGACGGGAAGCTGCTGCAGGGCACCGGCCAGATGCCGATGCGGCAGGGGCTCACGAGCACCTACAGCGACTACTTCGCCAAGAACCCCGCCTACCAGCAGTTCGCCGACCAGGCCTCCCGCACGGTCGAGGTCCCGAACGTCTCCAACTCGGTCCAGGTGTGGCAGACCTTCCGTGACGCATGGTCGAAGTCCGTGATCTTCGGCAGCCAGGGTGTCGACGACGCCCTCAAGGGCGCTGCGGACAAGATCAACCAGCTCGTGGGGCAGAAGTAGCGCCATGAACCACCAGCCAACAGCAGCGCCCGCGCCGGCCCTGAAGCCCACAGCGGGCGAGGTCCGGCGCGGGCGGGGCCGGACACGGGGTCCGGGTCTGCTCGGGGCCCACCCGCTGGGGATCCTGTTCAGCCTGCCCTACGTCGTCTACGTGCTGGGCGTGCTGGCGGTCCCGTTCGGGTTCGCGGTCTACATCTCCCTGCACCAGTACTACTTCACGGCTCCGGGGGTCACGGTCGACCGCCCCTTCGTCGGCCTGGACAACTACGTCGCGGTGCTCTCGGACCCCGCGGTGCAGCAGTCCTTCGGCAACATCCTTGTCTTCCTCGTGATCAACGTCCCGCTCACCGTGGGACTGTCCCTGGTGCTGGCAACCGCCCTGAACAGCGTGCGACGGTTCAGAACGTTCTTCCGGGTCGCCTTCTACGTACCGTACGTGACGGCGAGCGTCGCCGTCGTGGGTGTCTGGCTCTTCCTGTTTCAGCAGGAGGGCCTCGTCAACAGCATCCTCGGTCCGGTCGCGCCCCAGCCGTCCTGGCTGGTGAACTCCTGGCTGGCGATGCCGACGGTCGCGCTCTACGTGACGTGGAAGCAACTTGGGTTCTTCATCCTGCTGTACCTCGCAGCGCTGCAGAACATCCCATCCGAGCTCTACGAGTCGGCGTCGGTCGACGGCGCCGGCCGCTGGGCCCAGTTCTGGAACGTGACCGTGCCGGGCGTGCGCTCGGCGAGCGTCCTCGTCGTCGTGCTCGCCACGATCACTGGCGCGAACCTCTTCACCGAGCCCTATCTCCTCACGGGCGGCGGCGGACCCGACGGGGCCTCCTCGTCGCCGGTGTTCCTCATGTACCAGAAGGGCATCCTGCAGGGGAACCCAGACGTGGCGGCTGCCCTCGGCGTCATCCTCGTCGCGGGGATCCTCGTCGTCACCCTCATCCAGAAGCGCCTTGTCGGCGGAAAGGAGAGCTGAGATGGCCAGCACCCATCGAACCGCCCGCCGCAGCAGCACCGATCGGAACCTCAGGCCGGGAAGCCTCGTGCTGCTGTGCTTGGGGGCCGTCGCCTTCCTGTTCCCCTTCTACTACATGATCATGGGATCGCTGCAGACGAGCCCCGACACGAGCGTCGCGGGGGCCTTCCCCCAGCCGGGCAACCTCACCGGCCAGAACTACACGAACATCAACGACTCCATCAGCCTGGCCCGCGGCCTCGTGAACTCGGGGATCTTCACGGGCGGCGTCATCCTCGGCACCGTGGTGTTCGGGGTCCTCGCCGGATACGCCATGGCGCAGATGCGCTTCCGGGGGCGAGGGTTCGTGTTCGCTCTCATGCTCTTGGTGCAGATGATCCCGTTCCAGCTGCTGCTCATCCCGCTGTACATCATGATCGTGCGGGACTACGGCCTCGCCGACAACTACCTCGGGATGATTCTGCCGTTCGTGATCAACTCGACCGCGGTCTTCGTCTTCCGGCAGTACTTCCTCCAGCTGCCGTCCTCCCTATTCGAGGCCGCGCGGATCGACGGCGCGGGCGAGCTGCGGATCCTCTGGGGGATCGCCCTGCCGTTGGTGCGCCCGGCGCTCGTCACCGCCGTGCTCCTGACGTTCATCGGACCCTGGAACGAGTTCCTCTGGCCGTTCCTAGTCACCAAGGATGCCGCCATGCAGCCCCTGGCCGTCTCCCTGGCCAACTACATCTCCAACATCGCCTCGTCCACAGCCAACCCCTTCGGCGCGATCCTCGCTGGCGCGTGCGTGCTCGCTGCCCCGGCGGTGGCGCTGTTCATCGCCTTCCAGCGGCAGTTCACCTCCACCGACCTCGGATCCAGCGTCAAGGGCTGACCCCAAGGAACCCATGCAGAACCTCACAGCAGACCTCCTGCGCGACGGCCTCGACCGCGCTCTCCAGCACTCCAACGCCACGACAGACGCGCTTTCCACCGACAAGTTCTCCGCGGACTGGGACGAGAGGCCCGAGTGGGCCGTCGGCCCCTTCCGCCGCGATGACTCGCTCACCTTCCGGTTGGAGGGCCAGTGGCCCGATCCAACCGGGATCGGCTGGACCTCGGCGTCGATCTTCAACCCGAGCCTCATCGAACGGGACGGCCGGCTCCACCTGTTCTACCGGGCCTCCCCCCGGAAGGAGAGCCTCGATAGCCGGATCGGCACCGCCGTCTACACTCCCGGGCACGGCTGGACGGACGGTGAGAACCCGGTGGTCTACCCCACCTTTGACAACGAGCTCCTCGGAGTCGAAGACCCCAAGGTCTACCGCGTCAACGGCCGCTACTACCTCTTCTACAACGGCATCTGGCCTCTGGAGGGCACTGACGAGCAGCGTGCCTACCCCTCCCCCGGATGGCCGCTCGAAGAGGTCGGATGCGACATCAACCTGGCCGTCTCGGACGACCTCGTCCACTGGGAGAAGCGCGGCCGGGCGGTCCCCCACGAAATCACCCACCTGTGGGCCAAGGGAGCAGTCGTCCCCACCGACGGAACGGGCGCGGCGGTCAGGATCGGGGGCGAATACCTGATGTTCCTCTCCGAGGGCTGCAACGGACGGCCCATCGTGGGCCGCTCCACCGACTTCGAGGACTGGACCTTCAACGAGCAGCCCTATCTGGACGTCTCCTCCCTCGGGCACCTGCACGAGGTCGCCTGCGCCGTCGTCACCAGGGACCATCTCGTCCTGGACTTCTTCTACGGCGACCATGACGGTCAGTTCGCCGCCGCCCAAGCCCTCTACGACCTCAAGGACCCGTTCACCCAGCTGGCCCTCCACCGCGGCGGCTCCCTCGCATGGGGCGGTCTGATCAGCTACGAGGGGCGGTGGACCTTCGCCCAGGGCTGGGACGCGCCCTCCGACCGGCGCGAGCTCTACCTCTACCGGTCCGAGAACTGACCTTCCGCCTGCTCACTGACACGACTTACACCTGAGGACGAGCCCATGACCAGCACCGAATTTCCCTATGCCCTGACCCGCGTCGGCGTCCTGATGTGCCCTGAGCCGGACAACGACCTCGAAGCCGAAGGGGTGCTCAACCCCGCGACGGTCCGCTCGGCGGACGGGCGCCTCTACCTCCTGCCGCGCCTCGTCGCCGCGGGCAACGTCTCCCGCATCGGCCTCGCCGAGATCAAGGTCGCCGACGGCGTCCCCGTCGACGTCGCCCGCGAAGGCGTTGTCCTCTCCCCCGAACGGGTCTGGGAGCAGGGCGCCCAGAACGCTGGCGTCGAAGACCCGCGCGTCACGTTCATCCCCGACCTCGGCCTGAACGTCATGACGTACGTCGCGTACGGGCCCCTCGGCCCCCGCACGGCCGTTGCGGTCTCCTCCGACGAGCGGTCGTGGCGCCGTCTCGGGCCCGTGACGTTCGAGTACGACGACGAGGCCGGCGTCGACCTCGGCCTCTACCCCAACAAGGACGCGGTCTTCTTCCCCGAGCCTGTCCGCGACCCCGACGGGGTCCTGAGCTTCGCGATCCTGCACCGGCCGTCGTGGGACCTCCAAGACATCCGGCCCGGCGAGACCGCCCGGCCCCCATTAGGCCTGCCCGACCCCCGTCCAAGCATCTGGATCAGCTTCGTACCCGTGGACGCCGTGCAGAAGGACCTCGCTGCGCTCGCACGCTGGCGCGGGCACCGGGTGGTGGCGTGGCCCGAGACGCCCTTCGAGCAGACCAAGATCGGCTCCGGCCCCGCGCCGATCCGCGTCGACGAAGGCTGGCTCCTGCTCTACCACGGCGTGGTCGGCGAGCTCGTGCCCGGTGTGGCCCAGCAGCAGAACGTCAGCTACAGCGCCGGGGCGATGATCCTCGACGCCGAGGAACCGTGGAAAGTCGTTTCGCGCGCGACGGCGCCGCTCCTCACCGCGGACACCGACGACGAGCGCGATGGCATCGTCCCGAACGTCGTCTTCCCCACGGCCCTCGAGCGGATCGGCGACGACCGCTTCGTGTTCTATGGCATGGCCGACTCCAAGATCGGCGTCGCACGGCTCGACGTCCGCTGACCGCAGCGGAGGGACGGCCCACAGGAGCCTCGTCGCCGTCCCCCGCCCGCCCTTGACCGCCCTCACGCCGTCCCGCGCCCTGGAGCCCCCTTGAAGCGAATCCCGATGGTCCACGACTGGACCATGTCCCACACGGCAGGCCCCCGTCCGGCCGGCCTCGACCTGGACGGCGTGCCCGCCTCGGTTCCCGGAAGCGTTCACACCGACCTGCTCGCCGCGGGCCTCATCACGGACCCGTATCTGGACTCGAACGAGGCGCAGCAGGCGTGGATCGGACAGTCCGACTGGCGCTACGCCACTGCGTTCGAGTGGCGACGGACCAGCGAGCGCTCCGAGCTCGTCTTCGAGGGCCTCGACACCGTGGCGACCGTCAGCCTCAACGGCCGCGTGGTCCTCGCCGCGGAGAACATGCACCGCACGTACCGGGCCGACGTCACGGACCTCCTTGAGGAGGGCAGCAACAGCCTCACCGTCGGCTTCTCCTCGGCCGTGCGCGAGGCCGATCGGCGCTCCCTCGAGCTCGGTGCCCGCCCGCACGCCAACCACCACCCCTACAACGCGCTGCGGAAGATGGCCTGTGGCTTCGGCTGGGACTGGGGGCCGGACACCGCCACGGCGGGGATCTGGCGCCCGGCCCTGCTGGAGGAATGGTCGACTGCGCGCCTGGTCTCCGTGCGGCCCGTCGCCACCGTGGAGGGCGCGGACGGCCTCGTCACCGTCCACGTCGACGTCGACCGCACGGGCAACGAGCCCCTTGTCGTCGTCGCGCGGGTGGGGGCTCCCGGTGGCGGTGCCGTCACCAGCGCCAGCGTGGCCCTCGGAGCCGGGGGCACGTCGTCGGCCGTCGTCCTCTCGGTCCCCGAGCCGGAGCTCTGGTGGCCGCGCGGCTATGGCGAGCCGGCGCTGCACGATCTGACGATCGAACTCAGCACGGCCGGCGACGAGGGCCGGGTTCCGCTGGATTCCTGGAGCGGCCGTATCGGGTTCCGCACGGTGACCCTGACCATGCCGGCCGACGCCGCCGGGGTCGGCTTCGGCTTCGAGGTCAACGGGCGTCCCGTGTTCGTCAAGGGGGCGAACTGGATCCCCGACGATGCCTTCCCCCACCGCGTCGACCGGGCGCGGTACGTACAGCGCATCCGGCAGGCCACGGACGCCGGGTTCAACCTGCTGCGCGTCTGGGGCGGCGGGATCTACGAGAGCGAGGACTTCTACTCGCTGTGCGACGAGGCCGGCCTCCTGACGTGGCAGGACTTCCTCCTGGCCTGCGCGGCGTACTCCGAGGACGAGCCTCTCCGGTCCGAGATCGAGGCGGAGGCCCGCGAAGCCGTGGCGCGCCTCGCCGCGCACCCTTCCCTCGTGCTCCTCAACGGCAACAACGAGAACCTCTGGGGATTCCGCGACTGGAACTGGGAGCACCTCCTCGACGGGCGCACTTGGGGCGCCGACTACTACTACCAGCTCTTCCCCGGCCTCGTGGCCGAACTCGCCGCGCACGTCCCCTATACTCCGGGCTCGCCCTTCACGCCCGTCCCCGACGGCGAGGCCCCTCCCGGGCCTCAGCCCAACGATCCGTCCCGGGGCACCATGCACATCTGGGACCTGTGGAATGACAAGGACTACGTCCACTACCGCGACTACCAGCCCCGCTTCGTCGCCGAGTTCGGGTGGCAGGGCCCTCCTGCCTGGTCCACGCTCACCGCGGCCGTGAGCGACAGCCCGCTCACGCCCGAATCGCCGGGGATGATCGCCCACCAGAAGGCCAGTGACGGGTACACGAAGCTCACCCGCGGGCTCGTCCCGCACCTGCCCGTTCCCCAGGAGATGCACGACTGGCACTGGGCCATGCAGCTCAACCAGGCCAACGCCGTGCGGACCGCGATCGAGTGGTTCAGGTCCCTCGCGCCGCACTGCACCGGATCGATCGTCTGGCAGCTGAACGACTGCTGGCCGGTCACCTCGTGGGCCGCCGTGGACGGGGACGGCCGGAAGAAGCCGCTGTACGCCGCCGTTCGCGCTGCCAACGCTGATCGGCTCCTGACGGTCCAGCCCCTGCGGTCCGGCCAAGGCCTTCGGGCCGCCGCGGTCAATGACACCGATGTTCCGTGGACCGGTGCGCTGAGCCTCGAGCGCCGGATGCTCTCCGGGGAAGTGCTCGCCGCGGAAACCGCCCTGGTGACCGTGCCGGCGCGTGGCAGCTTCGACGCCGTCCTCCCCGAGTCGGTCCAGGCACCGGATTACGCCGCGGCGGAGATGGTCGTCGCGGAGCTCGACGGCGCCCGGGCCCTCTGGTTCTTCGCGGAGTACCGCGACCAGTCGCTCGAGGAGGACCGCTTCACCGCGGACCTCGAACGCCAGGGCGACGCGCTCCGCCTCAGGATCACCGCGCGGACCCTGCTCCGCGATGTGACCGTCCTTGCCGACAAGCTCGATCCCGACGCCACGGTCGACCGCGCCCTGGCGACGCTCCTGCCCGGGGAGACGGCCGAGTTTTTCGTCATCACCGACGCGCCGCTCACCCTCGACGAGCTCACTAGCCGCGAGGTGCTGCGGACGGCGAACCAGCTCGTGCACCCTCGTCGGGGCTAAGCGTCAACGACGAAGGTCCAACGCTGACTAACGACGTCCACTCACTCACATGCCCTCGCCCGCGATCGCTTCTGGGGACGCGCAAGTTCTCCGGCGGAGCGCTCCTCACCAGGTACGAGACGAGGCGCTGAGCGGTTAGGCACCCGCCCCGCTGTCCACGTCGCAATGTACGTCGTGTCCCGGCCACTTGGCGTGCTCCCGGCGCTTGTGTGCAGTGGGTTGGTGGCGCAAGGCTGGTGGGGTGATGACCTTCGCTGTGGCCATGGACAGGGTCCTCCTTGGCGAGTCCCCACGATGGCGCGACGGCAAGCTATCGGCTGCCGACGTTGTCACCGTCAGAGTCGACCCCGTGAGTGCTGCCCGGTGAACGCCTCTCCTTCCGACCCCCGCGTCGACGAGTACATCGACCGGCTGCCCGAGTGGCAGCAAGCTATTTGCCGCGAGGTCCGCGCGTTGGCCCGCGAGGCCGATCCAGAGGTCGAGGAGACCATCAAGCGATCGGTGCAACCGTACTTCGTGCTCAAGGGCAATATCTGCGCCCTGCTCGCTGCCAAAGACCACGTCAACATCTTCCTCTACGACCCCACGGCGGCCGATCCACACGGCATCATCAATCAGGGCCAGGGGAACTCCACAGCTCGGGCCGTCCAGATCTACCGGGATGACGAGATCAACTGGACGGCCCTGCTGGCAATGTTCCGCGCCATCATCGTCAACAACCGCGCCGGAGGCTGGCGACGGATCAAGAGCGGCACTCCATCCCCGGATTAGGCTCAATGGTCGCAAGTAGGGGATGCCGCATCCTGACCCGGTACGAGACGAGGCGCTGACGGGAGAGCGGACGACGGCGGCGGAGCGGCCGCCGCTGTTCTGTGTGAGTTAGGCGGCGCGACACAGGCAATTCACAGCGTCGTAATGCTGGGCGCGAAAGATCGAAAGGCCGGGATCGAGCCCTCGTGCAGCGTCCCCCCAGCGGACGAGGGCTCACCCGCAACCATCAGAGAATCTCGCCCTCCCTCTGCGCCGTCAGCGCTCTGGGCTGAGAAGAGGAGCACCGCAATGGCCGGACGGTCAACAGGTAACCGAAGAACCCTCATCCTCCCTCCAAGCCTGTCCCACGGCCTGCGTCGGCTGTCGCCGCCCAGGCTCGGGCGCAGGCCGTTCGCGATCGTGGCCGCCAGCTGCTCGCTCGCCCTGCTGGGCGGCGGTATCGCAGCGGCGTCGACGATCCAGTTCGGCCAGAATCAGGTCGGTTCGCAGTACGAGGACGGGGAGCAGATCTCCTCGAACCAGGTCATCAAGCCGATCGGCGACCGCCTGATGACGCCGTTCGGCAAGATCATGGGCTCGGTGGTAAGCCCAGACGGCCGTTACCTTGTCGGGACCAGCGCCGACCGGTCAGTCGACCTGCAGGTCTTCGACCTCAAGACCTACAAGCCGGTGGCCGCAGCGGGTACCCTCTCGGCCACGTCGTTCACGGCGGCCTCCACCAACGCAGGCTACCTGGGCATGGCCTACCAGCACATCTCCGACGGCTCGGTCGGACAGGAGGGCCCGGTATTCTCGCCCGACGGCAAATTCCTCTACGCCCCGGTCGCCTCGGGCATCGTGCGCTACCCGTTCAACCCGGACGGCTCGCTCGGCGCCGGCACCACGATCAGCATCCCAGCTGCGGGCGGCAAGCAGGCGCTGACCGCTGGCATGGCGTTCTCTCCGGACGGATCAACGCTGTACGCGGCGGTCAACGGCCAGAACACCGTCGTCGCGATCGACTCAGTTGCCGGCACTGTCACCCAGACCTTCAGCACGGGCATCGCCCCCCGCCAGCTCAAGTTCGTCGGGACCAAGCTGTACGTCTCCAACGAGGGCGGCCACCGGGCCGCCGCCGGCGACACGACGATGGGCTCCTACGGCACCCAGGTTCCCGCAGACACCTACCTCGGCACCTCGACGAGCGGCACGGTCAGCGTCATCGACACGGCCAGCGCCGCCGCGCCGGTCTCGTCGATCGACGTCCAGCTGCACCCGACCGCGATGCACCTCGACGGCTCGACCCTGTACGTGGCCAACACGAACAGCGACACCGTCTCGGTTATCGACACGGCGACCAACAAGGTGGTGCAGACCATCGCGACCCAGCCGTGGGCCTCGTCGCAGGTTGGCTACGCGCCGACCGCGATCACCATGCAGGGTGATCACCTGCTGGTTTCGCTGGGCCGCGCGAACGCCATCGCCGTCTACAAGGTCAACCAGCAGAACCCGAAGGATCCGGCCAGCTACATAGGCCTGCTGCCCACGGACTACTATCCGGAGAACGTCGCGGCGGTGAACGGCCAGATCGTGGTCACGAACACCCGCGGCATCGACGCGCGCGGCCCGGTGCTGAGCTTCAACAAGGGTCCGGGCACCACGGTTGCTACCGGCCACGGAACGCACTCCACCACTGCCTCGCTCACCAAGTTCACGCTGCCGAGCGACGAGCAGATCCAGCAGTACACAGAAACCGTCTTCGAGCAGAACGGCTGGGACGGAAGCTCCGTCAAGGAGGCGACGGCCGCAGAGGCCGCCAAGATCCCGGCCGTGGCGGTGCCGAAGCGGATCGGCGATCCGTCGACGATCAAGCACGTTTTCCTGATCGTCAAGGAGAACCGCACCTACGATCAGGTGTACGGCGACATGAAGCAGGGCAACGGTGACGCCTCGCTCGCGCAGTTCGGCGCGAAGGCCACCCCGAACCAGCACGCGCTGGCCACCCAGTTCGGGCTGTACGACAACACCTACGACATCGGCACGAACTCGGCCGAGGGCCACAACTGGATGATGCAGGGCGACAACCCCGCGTACACGGAGACCAGCGCCGGCGAGTACAAGCGCTCCTACGACACCGAAGAGGACGTCCTGGGCCACCAGCGCTCCGGGTTCCTGTGGACCTCGATCCAGTCCGCGGGCAACACGGCGAGGAACTACGGCGAGTTCGAGTACGGCGAGGGCAAGCCGGCCGGCGCAACCTGGCAGCAGTACTACTGCGCTGCCACGAGCACGATGGCCGGCGGCGACCCGTCGCAGCTTTTCACCCCCGCCCTCCAGATGCACTCCAGCTCGGCCATCCCGTCGCTGAACGCGATCGGGGACACGAACGCGGCACCCTTCGACACCGCTGTGCCGGACATCTACCGCTACGAGACGTGGAAGCAGGACTTCGAGAAGAACGGTCCGAAGAACTTCCAGATGACCTGGCTCTCGAGTGACCACACGGGCGGCACCGCGGACCCCGAGGCGCAGGTCGCGGACAACGACCTCGCCGTGGGCAAGATCGTCGACGAGATCTCGCATTCGCCGTACTGGAAGGACTCGGCGATCTTCATCGCTGAGGACGACAGCCAGGACGGCGCCGACCACGTCGACGGCCACCGCGCCCCGGTCCAGGTCATCAGCCCGTACGCCGTGCACGGCCAGACCGTCAGCACCTTCTACTCCCAGATCAGCATGGTTCGGACCATCCAGCAGATCCTCGGCGCCCAGCCGCTGAACCAGAAGGTCGCCGCGGCCACCCCGATGTTCGATGCGTTCACCAACAAGCCGGACATGACGCCGTACACGGCCGTCCCGAACCAGGTCCCCCTGACCGAAGGCGTCAAGACCGCCCCGGCCTGCGGCCTCGACACGCTGGGGCAGACGGGTGCCGCCGCGGCCGCGGTCAACACCGCGGCGGCCCAGGCGGCCGCCGTCCCGGCCTCGATGCAGGACATCGCCGAGGAATGGGACACCTGGTCTGAGCAGCAGCACCTGACGGGCAACGGGGCGAAGGAAGACTTCGCGAACCCGTACCTGTTCAACCGGTGGACCTGGTACCAGACCCATGGCTGGCAGACCCCGTACCCGGGTGACGCCAAGGTCTACGGCCCGAACGACGTGCCGGGCATCGCCGCCGACTCGACCGACCACGCGGACGGCTGACGGACCCCTGACCGGTCGGTGACCGCCGGTCACCGAAGCATTTTCTGACGAAGCTGAAGGCCGCCTCGAAACCGAGGCGGCCTTCAGTCGTTCGTGGCACGAGGTTGCCGGCGGCGACGCCCTACTCCAGCGCCACGTCCTGGATGACCTCGTTGTGGCGGAGGAACCAGGGCTTGAACGGCGGGTCGAATCGGGCGAAGCGAGGCGCGCCTGAAGGTCTCAGCCCGGCTGCGGCCAGGGCGGCCTGGAGTTCGCGGTTGCGCTTCGCGAAATCAGATTCGGTTCCGCGGCCGGAGAAGCGGGCCACCGCCGCAGTGGAGCCCGGCACGGTCCGGATCTTCACCCGCGGGTCAGCGGGCACCGGGGCCGTATCCTCGGTCATTCCGGCAGGGAGCACGAATGCGATCACGTACGCGCGCTCGCCGGACTCCCCGGCGACGGCCGGGCCGGCATCCTCGGGTCGGTGCTGGAGCACCGGCGCCGTCATCTGCACCTTCTGGGACGGCGGCTTCCGGGCCGACGCGTCGCCCTGGAGCACGGGGGCAGTCATCGCCAGGGACTGCCGGGCCGTGTTGTTGCCGCTGATGTAGTTGAACAGGTGGCGGAAGGCGGCGTTGCCTGCGCGGTCGAACGTCGCATCGACCCCCACTTCCGCCACCGTATGCACCGGGTACCGCCGCAGCTCGAAGTCCGCGTACCGCCGCACAAGCTCGTAGGGCTGCTGTTCAGTCATCCTCCCCCAGACGCTACGCCCGCGATCGGGCCAAGAACAGGGTCGGGCGGGCTCGGCTCAGCGCTGCGGGCAGGCCGTCGTCGGTGGTCGAATCCCTGTGGGGCGGCCTCGGGCGGCGCCTGTGGCGCACGACGGCGCGTCCCCGGCTCGGGTTCGCGGCCTCACCAGCGCTACGGCTGGCCCTCCTCGACCACCCGCTTGATGTCTGCAAGTACGGGCGCCCACGCGTTGGCGACCATGTTCTCGGCGTCGTCCTGGGTGGGGCTGTTGCCGTGGGTCAGAGTCAGAGTCGTGGCACCGTCCTGCTCCGTCAGCTCGTAGGTGACGTGGTGGTAGTTCTCGGGAGAGTCCGCGGTGCCGGCCAACGGGCTCCAATGGGTCGTACTCACCACCCTCGGCGGCTCATACCGCAGGACCGTGCCCTTGTCCGTATAGGACTGGCCCTTCCACTCGCCGCTCCAAGTCACAGAACCGCCTAGGCGCCAGTCGGCTTCGAGTGTCGTCCCGTGGAGGTACAGCGAGACGGTCTCGGGGTCGACGAGCGCGTCCCACACGCGCTCGATCGCGGCGTTGATCGTGATCGATGTCTGGGCTGAATAGGTGTCCGCCATGGCCCGATCGTAATGCCGTACACGGGAGGGGACGAGGGCTGGCGTGCTGATCGTTGACGCGCTCTGCGTCGCGCTGTTAGGCCTGTACGCGACCGCCGTCCAGTGGAACGCTGGGGGCATGAAGTACCCTCCCATCGAGCCCTTCAAGTCGGGCCTCCTCGAGCTTGAGGACGGCGCGCAGCTGTACTGGGAGGCGTCGGGGAACCCGGACGGACTCCCCGCGCTCTGGCTGCACGGCGGCCCCGGCTCGGGTCTGGGAAGCGACGGATACCGCCGCCATTTCGACGCCGAGCGGTACCTGATCGTCGGGATCGACCAGCGCGGATGCGGGCGCAGTCGGCCCCTCGCGAGCGAGGCACCCGAGTCGCTCGAGTCGAACACCACCGGCCGGCTAGTCGCCGACATCGAGCGCCTGCGCCAGACTATGGGCATAGAGCGGTGGGTACTCGCGGGCGCCTCATGGGGCACGACGCTCGCCCTCGCCTACGCGCTAGCCCACCCCACGCGGGTCCTCGGGATGGCGCTGGTGGCCGTGACAACCACCGGGCGCGAGGAGGTCGACTGGATCACCGAGGGCGTCGGGCGCATCTTCCCCGAGGCGTGGCAGGACTTCGAGGCCGCCTCGCAACGGCACGACGGCGAACGCGTGGTGGAGGCCTACGCCCGGCGGCTCGCTTCCGACGACCCTGCCGACCGCGCCGCCGCGGCCCTGTCCTGGGACACCTGGGAGAGCGCCCACATCTCCTTCGACAGCCCCGACCAGCAGGGCGTCCAACATGAGGACGACGCCGAGCGACTGGGCTTCGCGACACTCGTGACGCACTACTGGTCCAACGACGCGTTCCTGACCGGCGACGACGCGATCCTCGAAAGGGTCGGCGAACTCGGCCACATCCCTGCTCATCTGATCCACGGCAGGCGCGACATCAGCGGCCCCGCGATCACCCCTTGGCGGCTCCACCGGGAGTGGCCAGCGAGCACCCTGAGCATCATCGAGGACGAAGGGCACGGAGGCACCCGCGAGATGGAACTCCTCGACGCCGCCCTGGACTTGCTAGCCCAGACCTGACCTGCACCCGCCGAATCCGCAGGAATCCACCGCGTGCTCCACAACCAGGGCGCGGACCACAACGCGTCCGGCTACCGAGGCTTCACGGCCGACTGCCGCGAGCTGCGGTGCTCCTCCGTCTACTTCCGCAACTCGACCGGGCGCATCATCGCCGCCCTCTGCATCAACTTCGACGTCAGCACCATCCAGAGCCTGCAGTCCCTCTTCCAGGGGCTGCTGCCGGCGGCCGCGTCGGACTCCCCTGAGCATCAGAACGAGTTCTTCAGCCGCGACCTCGTAGCCATGATGGACGCGATGGTCACCGAGGCCATCCGCGCGGCAAGCCCGTGGACCAGATTAGCCGCGACGACCGCATCGCCATCCTGACCAAGCTCGACCGGAAGGGAGTCCTGCAGGTGCGGAAGGGCATTGATCGCGTTGCTGCGCGACTGGGGATTTCGCGGGTGACGCCGTATTCGTACCTCGACGAGGCGCGGAACCACGCTGAGTGCGAGTGACGGTCGCTCGGCCACAGCTAGCGCCTGAACGGGAAGCGTCCGCGACCAGCGCGCCGAGAACTTACTTATGTCAAGTAAAAGCTCCGAAAACTGTGGCAGGCGGCGCTTCACCACCACAGCAATCCGGTTTCTATTAGGCTGATACGGCTCCGACGCGCCGAGGACCCTAGGGCCAAGCAACAGTTCCGCCTAGAAGGTCGCACCGGACGGGAACTGTCTCTCGATACTTGGCTGCGGAAACGCTATTGACGTCGGCATGGATCATCGGCGCCAACATAATCCCCTGCGAAGACATAATCTTGGCCACCTTTTGCTGGAAACGGGTCCACACGCTCCGTTCTTCGTCGGTGAGGTCGACGCCATCTGTCAGAACGAAGAACGAGGCTCGGGCCGGCCGAAGGTGGTCTCCATGGATCAAGAGTCGCACCTGCTCCACCTTTGCGAAAACCTGCTTGGTGTGGCCGTTTTCCATTACGAACTTCCGCAATTCCTCGGGCACTCGTTCAGATAGAATGGGATTCAAAGCAATGCGCCGAAATTTCTGAGCGATCGTCTCGGCAAACCTAAATCTATCCGCCTCTTTGTCAAATCCAGGAAGCGGCTCCCTGTTTAGAAGGAGCGCCTTTGATGCGGGGAACATAAGCCTAAGATCGGCAAACCACATGTCATCACCGCTCGTCGGCCGCTCGCCCGAAGGCGTTGCAGGATAGGGTGGAAGCGTCCTCACAAGATATCCAATTTTATTTTGCTCGGCTAGCTTCTGGTTGGCTCGACCTTCGATACGAGATTTTTGAATTAGAGGTGCGAACAGGACAAAAGGATGGTGATTTCCTGGAGGGGTCCCTCCCAAATCACAGGTCTGAGAGCAGATAATCGCACTGCCGTTGGCATTTTGGTCGAAGGCGGGCAGCTCGAATTCTTCTGGGTTTTCGGCGCCAGTCACAGGATCGATTCCCGGCGGAATAATCCAGGTAACAGGCACAGCGAGTACCAGGTCCCCCTGATTCCACCGCCCGAGCGCGTCAGCATGCTCGCCCCAGATGCAATCAATAGCGTCATTGACGGACCACGGGCGCTGGCCGAGGGGTGCGTCCTGCAGCTCCGGAATGACGGTAGAGGCCGCTCCCTCCCCGGTGGCCGACGTTGCTTCACTCATGACTCGAGATGTTACGCCGCGTCACCTCGACAACACCCCTAGTGGTAGGTCCAACGCGCCGCTTCTGCTTCTGGCGCCCAGGTTCCTGCTCGGGCTCGGGCTCGGACTCGGGCCCATTGAAAGGTGTGGCGAGTCCACTACCATCCCCGAAATCTGGCGCAATAGGCCTCGGCCTAGGATAATTCCGCGTGGCCCAATCAAGTTCGAGGAGAACCAATTGGTCAATGTTGCCAGCGTCAAAGAGTGCCTGTGCTTGTGACTCCGAGTTGAACCAAGCTGCAAGATTCGGGTGGGCGTGCGCCATATAATGAATGGCCTCGGTCATAGGCCACAGTTTTCCTAGGCTCTGCGAGCGGGCCCTGTGGTTTGCGGTCTTCCATCCATAATAGGTCCGAGGTTTTATACCGACGGCCGCCAATACTCTCTCATTTGAGATGCCCAAGAGGAATGCCACATGCTCGACTGCCTGGGCTGGCTGTCGTGGGAAAACGTATTCGCTTTCGGCAAAAGGGTGGACAGGCAGATCGTCCCACCATGCGATAATTCTTCCAACCATTGTCGAGACTGGATCGGAATTGAGGCTTGTTTGCGAGGAACGCTTGAAGAAGGGGTCGAAGTAATCAGAGATACCGAAAACGTCCGTCGTCTCTACCCCAGAGTGAGCAATTACCATGCTCATTGCAGATTCTCCGTCCTTGCTAGGTCAAGCGGACCTAAGTCTGCCAAATAGTTATCTGAAAGCACATGCGCAAACAAGGCTAGGGCAGTCCGATTTAGCTGACGCATCATGTTTGCGCATAGTACTTCGTCGTAAACAAAAGTTGCTTCTCGAAAGACGTCTAGATCGATCAGGAAGCTGTAGAGACTGCGCGCTCCGGGCTCCTGGAAAAAGCCACTCTGGATTCTCGCTGTGGCAGTTGAATCAAGCCGGAGCTGGGTCTGCTGATGCTGGCCGACGACGAGCTCGCTGAGGCCGCCAGCAAGCGGGCCTGCAAAGTCTTCGCGAATATGCTCTTTCCAAAATTGTGGTTGCAATGCCCCCGGATCGGACAGGCGATTGATGAATCTCAGTCCGACACGCTGAATTCTCGATACTCTCGTAGCAGCCGTAAAGAGCGGGAGTATTTCCTTCAGCCGGTCGCCCAAACTCGCGCTGTACCGTTCATATTTCGAAGTCTGGACGACCACAGTCGACGGCAATAGTGTGAACAGGAGACTCTTGTCAGCCGTTGCCAAGACCCAGCCGCGCTGCTCTTCAACCGTCTGGGAGGCACCCTGGGGTCCAACCGTCACGCTAACGACGCTCTGGGTGTGCTTCTCAAACACCGGCAATGAATCCCGGCCGAGCCCCACCCATATAGCCTCGGCTTCGCGTTCGGGAAGTTCCGAGCGATCGGAGGAGAACCGCACCTCGCCGATGGCTGCTTCAAGATGGGTCCGTTCCAGCGTGACCGGCCCCATACCTCGGATTCCGCCCAGAGGCTCATCCCACTCATCGCTGTCGACACGGATGCCGTTGGTCTCGATACGCATACGCTCCCTCCCGTCCAAAGTAGCAGAAAAGTAGCAGTCGGATGTCCATGATCTCTCACGATCTCGCTCCATGGCTAGACCTCGTCGTCATGATGCATCTTGGGTCCGACAGAACAGGGTGCCCGAGCCGAGCTGGTGATCTCGATGTCGTCTGTCTAGGCCAGCGGGGTTACCGGCGGCGTCCTTACCTGTCCTTTACAGCGGGTCGTCGCCAGGCCTTTCCGACGGCGCTGGCGAGGTCAGTCACGCCCGCGCCCACGCCCGCGAAGCGAACCCCTAAGAAAGACCGAGGACGTACTAACCCTCGATGTTCGCCCGACGACGACGCGAGAGCCGATGCCCGGCGCCCGGTTCCTCCTCAGCTCTCCCACCGCCTCTCCATGCCCAGCGCAGCGACCCCAACGATCGGGGACCCAGACGCAAGTCTGGCAAGAGCAACCGGCCACAAGATCGAAGACGCCCTCCGCCAGCGCCTCAACGCCCGCATGGACTCCGTCCGCGCCCTCGTCCGCTCCTGCCAAGAACTCGACGACGCAAAAGCAATGCTCAAGGCCGCCGAAGACGAGGACGTCCGCCGCTGGAATGCCCTCACGGCCGGCTGGACCCCAGAAGAGCTCCGCACCGCCGGCCTCACCGAACCGGAGAAGAAGGCACGCGTCCGCAAGCGCGCAACGCGCCGCTCGACTGCCCCCACATCGGCTGGCGTCAACCAGGGGACTTAGACCAAGGATGATCTGAGGCCCGCTACCGCCGGCTTGTCGAGGGCATGAAGCCACTCGATTTGGCCGAGCGAGACAGAGAACCGAGACCGCTCGCCAGCTAGCCTCGCGCCCTCATGTGCACAGCGAAAGCTCCATCGCTCCGCGGCTTTCCCTGCACACATGTGGACGACAAGGACCAGCTGACCGCCCGCACACAGCCGCCAGGGCCTGGCCCGCGAGACGGTCGCCTCATCCGGCCGGCGGCCGTGCACAGCCTCCCGTGGAGTGTGGGCGCCAGGCGGGGCTACCGTCAGCAGACCCGCTACCCGTCGGATTCCTACGTCAAGCGGGGAGAGTGTCTGGAAAGGCGGCAGCGCCCTCGGTGGCTAGCTAAGGACCCCCGCGACGCGCGAACTCTGACGCTGTCGCACTGAAGATGCCTATGATGCTGGCCCTCCACATGGCCTAACGGTGAATCTGCCTGATGAGGGTTTCGAATGCTGACGAACCTGCTCCAATCAATCGTTCCTTTGACGGGACTGCCGGTCGACGGGCCCGAGTCCTCCCCGCGTCCGGCACCGCCACGGAAAGTCAACTAAGTCCTTGGGCCGAAGATGTCTCGCCAATGGGTCTCAATTCGTCCGTCTCGGCATAAGGCGGTGCTAGGCCTTTGATGGGATAGGCCAGACAGGGCCAGCTCTCAAGCTGATCGGCCTTGCATCCGATCGTTGCCGGCACCTAAATGCACGCGGGGCAAGCACAGGAACGGAAGATGATGCTCAGGGCGTCGAGCGGTTCAGGGTCGTCGACGTGGCCAAGCTACTTCCACTGAGCGGAAGGTGAGCCAGCGCACTTGTCGGTGATCGGGACCACACTTGATCCAGACGCACAGGCCCGGCCCCCAGCCGGGCCGAAGGCCACCAGATCAAGGAGTGCTGATGTCACTGGAGACTCAGGGAACGGGCTGTCCCTTCGGGTTCGGCGCACAGGCCGGCGCCGACACGGGCACCGCCGCGGCAAGCGCCAACCCCGCGCCGGCCGCAACCCACAACGCCACCCACCACGGCTACGAACCGTTCCAGATGAAGGACCCCTTCCCCGCCTACGCGGCCCTCCGCGCGGAGGAGCCGGTCATGTTCGACGAGCGGATCGGCTACTTCGTGGTCAGCCGCTATGACGACATCAAGGCCGTCTTCGACGACTGGGAGACGTTCTCCTCCGAGAACGCCCAGGCGCCGGTCCGCAAGCGCGGCCCGCAGGCCACCCAGATCATGAACGAGGGCGGCTTCACCGCCTACTCGGGCCTCTCCGCCCGCATCCCCCCGGAGCACACCCGCATCCGCGGCATCGTGCAGAAGGCGTTCACCCCGCGCCGGTTCAAGGTCCTCGAGCCGTTCATCCGGCAGAACGTGGCCGACCGCCTCGACGCGATGATCGCGAAGGGCACGGGCCACGGCGAGATCGTCAAGGACCTCGCCTACGAGGTCCCGACCATCACGATCCTCACCCTCATCGGCGAGGACATCGCCAGGATCGATGATTACAAGCGCTGGTCCGACTCCCGCGCCGCGATGACCTGGGGCGACCTCACCGACGAGGAGCAGATCCCCCACGCCCACAACCTCGTCGAGTACTGGCAGGCCTGCCTCGCCCTCGTCGCCAAGGCCCACGCCGAGGGCGGCGACAACCTCGTCGCGGACCTCGTCACCGCCCAGAAGGACGGCGCCGAGATCTCCGACCACGAGATCGCCTCGGTCTGCTACAGCCTCCTCTTCGCCGGCCACGAGACCACGACGACGCTCATCTCCAACGCCCTCCGACTCCTCGCCGCGGACCCCGCCACGTGGGCCGCACTGACAGAGGACCCCAAGAAGATCCCCGGAGCGATCGACGAGGTGCTGCGCTACTCGGGCTCCATCGTCGCGTGGCGCCGCAAGGCCCTCAAGGACGCCGAGATCGGCGGCGTCGCCATCCCCAAGGGCAGCGAGATCCTCCTCGTGATGGGCTCCGCCAACCGGGACGAATCCAAGTTCGAGGACCCCGAGGTCTTCGACATCACCCGCCCGAACGCCCGCGAACACCTCTCATTCGGCTTCGGCATCCACTACTGCCTGGGCAACATGCTCGCCAAACTCCAGGCCAAGATCGCCCTCGAAGAGGCCACAGCCAAGCTCCCGCACCTCCACGTCGACGATCCCGAGAGCATCGAATTCCGCGAGAACCTCTCCTTCCGCGTCCCCATCTCCGTTCCCGTCTCGTGGGAGGCCTGAGACCCATGCAAGAAACCCAGTACATCCAGTTCTTCGACGGCGGCACCGAGCCGACGCTCGCCAACCTCGGCGGCAAGGGCGCGTCTCTCGTCACGATGACGTCGGCGGGCATGCCAGTCCCGCCCGGCTTCGTCGTCACCACCGCCCAGTTCGACGCGTTCATGCACGAGGCCGGCATCACGGACCACATCCACGCGCTCCTGGCCGGCCTCAACCCGGACGACATCACCGAGGTCGACGCCGTCTCGGCGACGATCCGCGCGGACATCGAGTCCCGCCCGGTCCCGGCCGAGGCCCGCGCCCAGACGGTCGCGGCGTTCGAGGCGCTCCAGTCCCGCTTCGACTCCCCCGTCCCGGTCGCGGTCCGCTCGAGCGCCACGGCGGAGGACCTCCCCGACGCGAGCTTCGCCGGCCAGCAGGACACGTACCTCTGGCTCGAAGGCTTCAGCGCCGTGGGCGAGCACATCCGCAAGTGCTGGGCCTCCCTCTACACGTCCCGCGCCATCATCTACCGCCTCAAGAACAACATCCCCAACGAGGGCCTCTCCATGGCCGTCGTGGTGCAGAAGATGGTCAACGCGAAGGCCTCCGGCGTCGCCATGACCCTCGACCCCACCAACGGCGACCGCTCCAAGATCACCATCGACGCCTCCTACGGCGTCGGCGAGATGGTCGTCTCCGGCCAGGTCACCCCGGACAACATCGTTCTGGACAAGGTCACCCTCACCCTCGTGAACGAGCACCTCGGCGACAAGCACGCCGAGCTCGTCCCGGACCTCGCCGCCCGCTGCCTCGTGGAACGCGAGGTCGACGCCGAGCGCCGCTCCCGCCGCTGCCTCACCGATGCGCAGCTCACCGCGGTTGCCACGCTCGCCAAGCGCGCCGAGAAGCACTACAAGACCCCGCAGGACATCGAGTGGGCCCTCGACGCCGACCTCCCCGACGGCGAGAACCTCCTCCTGCTCCAGGCCCGCCCCGAAACGGTGCACTCGAACAAGCCGGCCACGGCACCCCAGCCCGTGGTGAGCACGACGACGGCCCCCGGCCAAGCGGCGTCGTCCGGCTTCAGCTGGAACTCCGTCAAGCTCTTCGCCTAACCCGCATCAGAACGCCACTCCCCCACCAGAAGCACAGAAGACAGGACACACCAATGTCGATGAAGTCCTTCCCGAAGCCCTCCGAGCTCCCGGTCCCCGCCGGCGCCGAAGGCTGGGAGAAGCTGTACCCCTACTACCTCGTGTTCCAGGACAAGCTCAAGGAGCAGGAGGACGCCAAGTTCTGGTTCTGCGACAGCCAGCACTGGCCCACCGTCTTCAAGCCGTTCGAGACGATCGGCGGCGAGTTCGCCGTCAAGTGTCTGGGCCAGTACAACGCCCGCCACCTCATGATCCCCAACGCGAACGGGATCGAGTTCCGCATCCACCTCGGCTACCTCTACATGAGCCCCATCCCGGTCCCCGAGGACCAGATCGCCGCGCGCGTGCCGCTCTTCGAGGAGCGCGTGGGCTACTACTTCCAGAACTGGCCGCGCCTGCTCGAGCAGTGGCACACCAAGGTCAAGGGCACCATCGACGAGATGGAGCAGATCACCTTCGCCAAGCCCCCGGCCGTGGTCCCGATCGAGGACATCCACTCCGGCAAGGCCATGGACGGCTCCGAGGTCCTCCTCGACAACTACGACCGTCTCATCCAGCTCGCGTACCAGAACTGGCAGTACCACTTCGAGTTCCTCAACCTCGGATACATCGCCTACCTGGACTTCTTCAACTTCTGCAAGCAGGTCTTCCCGAACATCCCAGACCAGTCGATCGCCACGATGGTCCAGGGCGTGGACATGGAGCTGTTCCGCCCCGACGACGAGCTCAAGGGCCTCGCCGCACTCGCCGTCGAGCTCGGGATCCAGTCCGCCTTCGAGAACGCGGACGACGCCGACGCCACCTTGGGCGCGATCCGCGCCTCCGCCGGTGGCGAGCACTGGATGACCCGGTGGGAGGAGGCCCACGAGCCGTGGTTCAACTTCACGGTGGGCAACGGCTTCTACGGGCACGACAAGTACTGGAACGAGTACCCCGAGATCCCGCTCAACTATATCAAGGACTACATCGCTCGGCTGGACGCCGGGCAGGAGATCCTGCGCCCGGTCGAGGGCCTCATCGCCGAGAAGGAGCGGATCGTCGAGGAATACCGCGAGCTGCTCGACGGGGACAACCTCGCCGCGTTCGACGGCAAGCGCGGCCTCGCCGCCCAGTGCTACCCGTACGTGGAGAACCACAACTTCTACATCGAGCACTGGACCATGGGCGTGTTCTGGCGCAAGGTCCGCGAGCTCTCCCGCCTCTTCCACGCCGAGGGCTTCTGGACCGAGCCGGACGACCTCCTCTACCTGGGCCGCAACGAGGTCCGCGACGCGATCTTCGACCTCGTGACCTGGTGGGGCGTGGGCGCGGCCGAGCCGATCGGCCCGAGCTACTGGCCAGAGGAGATCGAGCGCCGCCGGGCCATCGTGGACGCGCTCAAGACCGCCCGCCCGGCCCCGGCACTCAACACCCCGCCGGCGTCCATCACCGAGCCCTTCACCCGCATGCTCTGGGGCATCACCACCGAGCAGGTGCAGCAGTGGCTCGGCGAGGGCGAAGCGGTCGAGGGCGGCGGCCTGCGCGGCATGGCTGCCTCGCCCGGTGTGGTCGAAGGCCCGGCCCGCGTGGTCACCGACGCGGACCAGCTCTCCCAGGTGCAGCAGGGCGAGATCCTCGTCGCGACCGTCACCGCGCCGTCCTGGGGCCCGATCTTCGGCAAGATCGCCGCGACCGTCACGGACATCGGCGGCATGATGAGCCACGCGGCCATCGTGTGCCGCGAGTACGGCCTCCCCGCCGTGACCGGCACGGGCTCCGCGTCCACCACGATCCGCACAGGCCAGATGCTCCGGGTCGACGGGACCAAGGGCATTGTCCAGATCCTCGACGCTCCCACCGTTGAGGGCCCCGGCGCCCACAGCCACTCGCACGATCACGACGAGCCGGCGCATGTCTGAGCAGAACAGCCCTCAGCCCACGGACCCCCGGCTCGCCCTCATCACGGGGGCGGCCGGGGGCCTGGGCCGGGCCTTCGCCCTCGGCTTCGCGGCCCGCGGCTATAAGGTTGCCGTCGCGGACGTGAACGCCGCCGGCGCCGAGGAGACCGCCCAGATCCTGCGGGACCAAGGCACCCTGGCCCTCGGGCTCAAGGTCGACGTCACGGATGTCGCGTCCACCGAGGCGATGGCCGCCGAAGCCGCCGAATTCGGCGGAGGCCGCATCGACGTCGTCGTCAATAACGCCGCGATCTACGCGACGGTGACACGTAGCCCGTTCGAGGAGATCGACCCGGCCGAGTGGGACCTCGTGATGGGCGTGAACCTCAAGGGCCCGTGGCTCGTGACCCGGGCGGCCAGCCCGTACCTGGGCGAGGGCGGGCGCGTCATCAACCTCTCGAGCGCCACGATCTACTCGGGCTCCGAGCAGTGGGCGCACTATGTGGCGAGCAAGGGCGGCGTCGTGGCCCTGACCCGGGTCCTCGCAAAGGAGCTCGGGCGCCGCGGGGTCACGGTCAACGCGATCGCCCCCGGCTTCACGCTCACGGAAGCCAGCTACGGGCTCATGGAGAACGCCGCCACCTACGGCGTGGACCGCGGCTCAATCAAGCGGGCCAGCCAGCCCGAGGACATCGTGGGCGCCGCCCTCTTCCTCGCCAGCCCGGACTCCTCCTACATGACCGGCCAGACCCTCGTGGTCGACGGCGGCCGGCAATTTATCTGACCCGCCCACCCGCCCTAGACCCCCAGAACCTGACCCCTGAACGTCGTCAGCACTCACCAGGAGAAGCGACATGACCACCACCGTCCACTACACCGACGCGGAGGGCACCGTCCGGGACATCGAGGGGCGCCCCGGCGACTCCGTCATGGAGACCGCCGTGCGCAACGGCGTGCCGGGGATCGTCGCCGAGTGCGGCGGCTCGCTCTCCTGCGCCACGTGCCACGTGTTCGTCCGCGACGACTGCCTCTCCGAGCTCCCGCCCATCGAGCCCATGGAGGACGAGATGCTCTACGGCACCGCCGTGGACCGCGAGGAGAACTCGCGGCTCTCCTGCCAGCTCAAGCTCACCGAGGGGATGGACCTGTACGTGACCACCCCGGAAACACAGGTGTGAGATGACCGGGACTGAACAGACAGGCCTGCTGATCATCGGCGCGAGCCAGTCCGGCGTCCAGCTGGCCATCTCGCTCCGCGCGCTCGGCTTCGAGGAGCACATCACGCTTCTCGGCGAGGAGAACCACCGCCCCTACCAGCGCCCGGCCCTCTCCAAGGAGTGGCTGCAGGGCGAGGTGGGCAACGAGTCGCTCATCTTCCGCTCGGCCGAGTACTGGGACGAGCACAACGTCACGCTCGTGAAGGACCAGCGGATCGTCGAGGTCCGGAGGACGCCAACGGCAGAACACAGCGGGTCTGGCGTGGCGGTCGCTGAGTCCGGCGCGGAGTTCCCGTTCAAGCGACTTGCCCTGACGGTGGGCGCCCGGGCGCGGAAGCTCGCGGTCGACGGCGCGGACCTGGCCGGCGTCGTCTATCTCCGCAACGCGGACGACGCCCTGGCCCTCAAGGCCATGGTCGGGGACGCCACGGATATCGTGGTGATCGGCGGCGGGTTCATCGGCCTCGAGGCGGCGTCGAGCCTGAAGAAGATGGGCAAGAACGTGGTGCTCCTCGAGCACGGGCCCCGACTCGTGGGCCGGGCCGTGGGCGAAGCGACGGCGGAGTACTTCCTCGACGCGCACCGTTCGCGCGGCCTCGACATCCGCCTCGGCGCGCGCATCTCCCGATTCGTGCCGGCGGCGACGCACGACGGCGGGAAGGCCGTCTCGGGCGTGGAAGTCACCGTAGGTGGAGGTACAGGAGCTGAGGGGACCGCCGCCGAGGTGATTCCCGCACAGATCGTGCTCGTGGGCATCGGGGTCATCCCGAACACCGAGCTGGCCGAGCAGATGGGCCTCGCCGTGGACAACGGGATCGTCGTGGACAGCCACGCGCTGGCCTCGGACGGCACCACGGTGGCCGTGGGTGACTGCGCCAACATGCCCAACCCCGTGCCCGGCTCCCCCGCCGGTGAGCGCATCCGCCTCGAGAGTGTCAACAACGCGATCGAGCACGCGAAGGTCGCGGCGTACTCGCTCATGGGACGGCGCGAGGACTACGCGGGCATCCCGTGGTTCTGGTCAAACCAGGCCGACCTCAAGCTCCAGATCGCGGGCCTGTCGATGGGCTTCGACCAGACCGTGGTCCGGCGCGACGACGAGCGCGGCAAGTTCTCGGTCCTGTACTACCGCGAGGGCCGGATCATCGCCGCCGACTGCGTCAACGCGCCCCTCGACTTCATGGCCGTCAAGAACGCCCTCGGCAAGCGGCAGAACATCCCGGCCGACACGGCCGAGGCCGCTGCCGCGGTCGCCGACCCGGCCGTCCAGCTCAAGACTCTGGCCGTCTGAGCCCCAAGAACCTGCACCGGAGGACCCCATGACAGACCACCGCACCCTCGCCTCACCCGAGGCGAGCGCGACCGCGGGCGCCGAGCCGTCGCCGTCGCCCGCCGTCGACCAAGCCGCTGCTGATCAGACCGCAGCTGACCAAACCACAGCCGGCCAGACCACCATCGACCAGGCCCGCGCCGACGCCTTCGCTGCCGAGTATCCCATCCGGCCCATCCCGGCAGCCGGGCCCGTGGACACGCGGTCCATCTGCGAGACGCCGAGCACCGCCGAGTTCCTCGACCGCGTGTGGAGGGCCGTCGTCGCGGAGACGCGGACGCGCGGCAACGACATCCACCTGCCCATCTCGGTCGCGTACGCCGAACGGCTGTGCGCTGCCTACCCGGAGGCGGACCGCGAGCTCGTGCTCGTCGCGACGCTCCTGCACGATACGGGCTGGGCCCACGTGGACGAGTCCCGGATCCTCTCCGAGGGCTTCACCGGGGACTGGCGCAAGGCCGCCATCCGGTACGAGCACGAGCACCAGGGCTGCCTCGTGGCCCGCCGGGTGCTGCCGGGGCTCGGGTACTCGGAGGAGTTCATCGGGCGCGTCACCGAGATCATCGAAGGGCACGATACGCGGCACGTCGCGTACTCCCTCGAGGACGCCCTCATGCGGGACGCCGACCGGTCCTGGCGGTTCGACCGCGCAGGGATCGCGCTGGCGTCGTCGTGGTTCACCATGGATCCGGCAACGTACGCGGACCGGCTCGCCACCGAGATCGTGCCCGAGCTCATCACCGACGCCGCTGTGCAGATGGCCACGGCGGACCTCGCGCGCTCCAACGCGCTGCTCAAGACGGGAGTGCTGCGATGACCGCCGCCTCGACCAACCCTGCCGGCTCGACCATGGCCGACGCCGTGCCCACCACCCCCGACGTTGCGGGGCGCCGCGCAGGTGCGGCCACGCAACCGGTGCCGAACGCCAGCGAGCGCCGCGCCGCGCTCAGCCTCCCGTACACCCGCGTGGACACCATGTTCATCGACGGTGCCTACGTCCCCGCGCACGGCGAGGGCCGCAACCCCGTGACCGACCCCGCGACGGGCGAGGTCTGGGGCGAGGTCCCGGACGGGTCGGCCCAGGACGTCGACGACGCGGTGGCCGCGGCCCGCCGCGCGTTCGACGACGGGCCCTGGCCCCGCCTCTCGCCGTCGGAGCGCGCGGCGCACCTCGTGCGGATCGCCGACGAGATCGAGGCCTGCGCGGAGACGCTCGCGCTGACGAACACGCGCGAGAACGGCTCGCCCATCACCGAGACCCGCGGGGCTGCGGCCAACGCTGCCGGGATCTTCCGGTACTTCGCGTCGCTCGCCGACTACCTCGAGCGCGAGGACGTGCGCCCCTTCCCGTTCGCCGCCGGCCAGGAGTCCGTCGTGCGCCGCGACCCGGTAGGCGTGTGCGCCCTCATCGCGCCGTGGAACTTCCCGATCAACCTCGTGGTCATCAAGCTCGCGCCCGCACTGCTCGCGGGGTGCACGGTGGTGATCAAGCCGGCCTCACCCACGCCGCTGTCGATCCGGTTCATCGTCGACGCGATCGCGGCTGCGGGGGTGCCGGCCGGCGTCGTGAACCTCGTGACAGGGTCCGGGCGCATGGGCGACGTGCTCGTCAAGCACCCGGACGTGGACAAGGTCGCGTTCACGGGCTCGACGCCCGTGGGGCGCAAGATTGCCGCAGCGTGCGGCGAGCTGCTCCGGCCCGTGACGCTCGAGCTCGGCGGGAAATCCAGCGCGATCGTGCTGCCGGATGCCGACCTCGACGCGATGTCCAAGGTGCTGATCCGCTCCTCGATGCGCAACACGGGCCAGACCTGCTACATCTCCACGCGCATCATCGCGCCGGCCTCCCGGTACGAGGAGGTCGTCCAGATGGCCTCCTCCGTGATCGCAGCGGCGCCCCAGGGCGACCCGCTCGATCCCTCGACCGTGTTCGGGCCCTCGGCGACCCGGTCCCAGTTCGAGACGGTCATGGGCTACGTCGAGTCCGGGCTCGCCGAGGGCGCGCGGGCGACGACGGGCGGCCGGGCAGCGAGCCTCGGCGGCGGCGCGGCGGGCGGCGGGCTCGAGGGCGGCTACTTCGTGGAGCCGACCGTGTTCGCGGACGTCACGCCGTCCATGACCGTGGCCCGCGAGGAGATCTTCGGCCCGGTCCTGACGATCCTGAAGTACGACGACGCCGGACCGGGCGGCGGTGTCGACGAGGCCGTGGCACTCGCGAACAACACGGAGTTCGGCCTGGGCGGGCTCGTGTTCTCCGCCGATCCGGAGGCGGCCCTGGCCGTCGCGGACCGCGTGGACACGGGGTCGATCGGAATCAACTTCTTCGCCTCGAACCACTCGGCGCCGTTCGGAGGACGGCACGATTCGGGGCTCGGGACGGAATACGGGATCGAGGGCCTCGGCGCGTACCTGACCTACAAGTCGATCCATCGTAAGGTGCGGTAGTCGAAGCTGTGGCAATTTTGCCCCACGTGCAGCAATTCCAGGCAAAATAGTTGGCTGGAAGCTTCAGGATCAGCCGCGCCGCGCGAGAGGGCCGGTGGAGGAGCGCGTCTTCAGGTGTGCTGGGAGCACCACTTGGCTGCGCCCCTGTGCGAGGTCCGGCCTCATCCTGCTGATGAGCAGATCGGTCGCCACCCGGCCGGCCTGCTCGATGGGGGACGCGAGCGTCGTAAGCGGTGGGTTGCAGAAATCCGAACCGAAGACGTCGTCGCAGCCCACGACGCTGATCTCGCCGGGCACATCGACTCCTCGCTCGTGGAGCCGGACGAGGATGCCAATCGCCAGGACGTCGTTGAACGCGATGCATGCGGAGGCCCCGCTGTTCAGCAGCGTGTCGGCGGCCGCGGCGCCCGAGCGTTGGCTCGGATGGTAGGGTCCGAGCCGCCGGACGGTTGCGCCCAGTTGGTCCGCCATCTGCTCGAGCGCTGCCCACCGGCGCCCGTCGGACCACGACGTGGGCGGCCCAGCGATGTAGGCAATGTCGCGGTGGCCGAGGGAGTAGAGGTGCTCGAGGGCCTGCTGCGCTGCCTCGGCCGTCCCGATGACGACGGAAGGGACGCCGGGGGTCTCCCGGTTTAAGACGACGAGCGGGGTGCGCGCAGCGGCCGCTGTCAGCTGCTCGTCCTTAAGGCGAGTGGCGGCGAGGATGAAGCCCACGACCGAAGTCCGGAACTCCTCGAGGTAGCCGGCCTCGAGGTCGAGGTCCTCCTGCGTATCGACCAGCATCTGGGTGTAGCCGGCAGTCCTGAGCTGGTGCTGGGTGCTGCGGATGAAGTCGAAGAAGAACGGGTTGGTGATGTCGGGCACGAGCACGGCCACCGAGCCCTGCCGGGCGGGGACCTTCTCCGTCGGGTGGTCTGAGGGCACGTAGCCGAGTTGCTCTGCGGCAACGGCTATGCGCTCCCGCGTGGTGCTCTTGACCCGGTCAGGACGGGAGAAGGCGCGGGAGACCGTGGAGGCGGCAACTCCGCTTCGCGCGGCGACGTCGTTGATGGTCGGCCGCCGTGGAGGCGCCGTCAGCCCTTGTGCTTCCTCGCCCATCGGACCCTTCCCCTTCCGCCCAGCACCCTGTCTGCCATGGCGTCTACGACGATCTTGCCCCATGGAATGCTCTATTGCGCACATCATGGCAAATTATGGCAAAGGCATGCCATCACGTTGCAGCATCCGTAGTGTGGCGTACGCAACATTCGGGGTTCCGAGATCGTACTCTCGGCGCCACTCAACGAGGAGCAATCGGGAAATGAAGAGTGCAACTCTGCGCCTGCTCGGGATGGCCACAGCTGTCTCCATCGGCGCTCTGGGACTTGCGGGCTGCGGCCAGGGCGGCGGCAACGACGGCTCCGCTGACGGCGCGGGCAAGACCCTCAATGTCCTGGTGGGCGCCAACGCGAACCACGCCCAGCAGTTCCAGGACTGGCAGAACCGCATTGCGGCCGCGTTCAAGAAGCAGACCGGTGCCGATGTGAAGTTCGAGACGTTCGCCTCGGCGAACGATGAGCTGCAGAAGATCCAGACCTCTGTCGTCTCCGGCCAGGGGGCGGACGTCTACGCCATCGGCACCACCTTCACGCCCACAGCCTATTCGACGGGCGCCTTCGTCAAGCTCGACCAGTCGATGTGGGACAAGGTCGGCGGCCGCGACCGCTTCGTCCCGGCCACGCTCGGCATCTCTGGGCCCGACCCGCAGGACGAGGTTGGGGTCCCCTTCACCGACCGCCCCTATGTACTGGCCTACAACACCGAGCTGTTCAAGAAGGCCGGCCTCGACAAGCCTGCGGCGACCTGGGACGGGCTGCTCGAGCAGGCGAAGAAGCTCACCGTCAGCGGCGTGTACGGCTTCTCCACCGGCTACGCCGACAACTACACCCCGTGGAAGTTCGCCTGGACGATGGCCAACCAGGCCGGCAACCCACTCGTCGACGGCAACAAGGCCCGGATCGACGACCCAACGGTGAAGCAGGCTTACGAGACGTACCTCGGCTGGCTCACCAAGGACAAGGTGGTCAACCCTGCCGCACTGGGCTGGAACGACACCCAGGCAGCGGCGGACTTCGCCTCCGGCACGTCCGCGATGATGCTCATGACGACGGCCTCATCGAAGGGGCAAGTACGCCTATGCGGTCATGCCAGCCGTCCCGCCAGGCCAGACCTCCGCGCCGGCCGGCGGAACACCAGTCAGCTCGATCATCTCCGGGGACAACCTCGTGATCGCCAAGTACTCCCAGAACCAGGATCTGGCCGCGGCGTACATCAAGCTCGTCACGAGCGACGACGAGCAGATCAACTACAACAAGGTCTTCGGCGACCTGCCGGCGAACGCTGCCGCAGCGAAGAAGGTCGAAGATGCTGACCCCTCGCTCGCCCCCGTGCTCGACTCCGCGAGCAAGTCCAAGTCCACCCCGTTCACCGGGGCGTGGGGCGACATACAGCTGGCGCTGACCAACGTCGTCGTCCAGTCCCGCCAGTCCCTCGCCAGCGGCAGCGTGGACGAGGGGATCCTTCAGACGGCCCTTGCCAAGGCCCAGAAGGACGCGCAGGCTTCGCTCGACCGGGCCTCGGCGAACAAGTGACCGTCACCCTACGCAAAGACGCCCCCAACAGGCGGGCGGACCGCCCGCCGACAGGTGGCAACATCCCCGCCACCCGCCGGCGCACCGTGAGCGAGCGGAACAGGCCGCTGTGGCTCCTCACCCCCGGCGCCGTTCTGATCGGCCTGATCATCGTTGTCCCGCTAGTTATCGGCGTGTACATCGCGATGCTCCAGCTCGACCAGTACACGATCCGGAAGTGGATCAGCGCCCCGTTTGTCGGGCTGAACAACTTCGTCGAGGCCTTTACAGGCACCGACCTGCTCCACGCACTCTGGAACAGCGTGAGCTTCGCCGTCATCTCGACGGTGATCACCGTCCCGATCGGGGTCTACGCGGCGCTTGCCACGCAGAACAGGTTCAGAGGCCGGGGCCTCGTCCGCTCCGTCTTCTTGATCCCCTACGTGCTGCCGTCCTTCGTCGTCGGGACGTTCTGGCACACGATGCTCCAGCCTGACGGGATCGTGAACAAGATCCTGGGCGAGGTCGGCATACCGGCCGTCCACTGGCTCTACGGCCCTGCCAGCTACTGGGTGCTCATCGCGGTGGAGGTGTGGGCGGCGTGGCCGTTCATCTACCTCATGGCCCTCGCAGGCCTGCAGTCGGTGGATGCCGAGGTCCACGAGGCCGCCGCCCTGGACGGGGCCCCGTGGTGGACGAAGCTGCGCTACGTCATCTTCCCCTACCTGAAGGGGCCCGTGGCGCTGGCCTGCCTGATCGCCACGCTCCACCACCTGAACAACTTCTCGCTAGCGTTCCTGCTCTTCGGCGTCCCGGCCCCGACCGACGTGCAGATCCTGCCCACGCTCGTCTACAGCATGAGCTTCACGAGCCTGCGGTTCGGGATGGGGGCGGCGATGGCGCTGCTGTCGCTGGCCTTGATCGCGCTGCCCCTGTTCATCTACCTCCGCGCCGTCCGGCTCGACACAGGAAACGACTCAGGAGGGAAGCGATGAGCACCATCGAGAAGACCGCCGGCCCGGTGCCGAACGCCGTGCGGCCCAAGAAGGGCCTGGGGCAGCGAAAGGACGTGTCATCGGAGGTCAACCGGCTGCTCCCGGGGCCGCTGCTCGCAGTGGGCCTCGTGGTCCTCTGCGCCGTCATCGCCGTCCCGCTGCTGTACATCGTGTTCGCCTCGATGAACTCGGACATCGAAGTCGCCCGCGGGGCCTTTTTCCCGACGCAGTTCACGCTGGGCAACTACACACAGATCTGGAGCACCCTTCCGTTGGGGCGGGGACTCGCGAACAGCGTCATGATCGCCGGCCTCGTCGCCGTCGTCTCCTCGGTCATCGCGATCGTCACCGCCTACGTCCTCGTGCGCTTCGAGTTCCGCGGACGCCTGAGCATCCTGCGTGGCCTCATCGGCCTGCAGAGCGTTCCGGGCACGCTCCTGCTCCTCCCGGTCTTCGTCGTCTTCGCCTCGGCAGGGAACTATCTGGGCATCACGGTGATCGGCACCTGGTGGGGGCTGTTCCTGGCCTACCTGACCTTCGCGCTGCCCTTCTCGACCTGGGTCATGGTCACGTACCTGCGCGGGCTTCCGAAGGAGCTCGAGGAGGCCGCGCGCATCGACGGCGCCACACCCGTAGGGGTCCTGTTCCGGATCATCTTCCCGCTCAGCTGGCCCGGGCTGGTCGTCTCCGGCGTCTTCTCCTTCCTCCTGGGCTGGAACGACGTCATGTTCGCCTCGGTCCTGACCAGGCCCAGCAGCCAGACCGTGGCCGTGGTGCTGCAGATCTTCGGCGCCTCCTCCGAGGGCGGCGCGGTGCCGCTCTACGGGCAGATGATGGCGGCTTCCCTGATCTGCGCGGCGCCCGTGGTCATCCTCTACCTCATCTTCCAGCGATTCCTCGTCGGCGGCCTGACTGCCGGCAGCGTCAAGTAAGACCCAAACCCGCACCAGTCGGTGTGACACGGAAGGAAACACGTGAGCGTCACACAACCAGAATGGACCCTGTCCGGATTCGGCGACGAGATCAGCCCCGACCCACTGGTGCAGTCAACCGTGCTCCAGGCCTTGGGTGCCAGCCACATCGAGGTCCGCAGCGCTTGGGGTACCAACATCGTCGAGATGGCCGAAGACGATCTTGCCCGTCTCGCCGAGGACGCCGGGGTGGCGCTGTGATGGGCGGCCCCGGGACAACAGACGCCCCCCTGCGCGCCGCAGTCGTCGGCTGCGGGGTCATCGGCCGTCAGCATGCCCAGGTCATCGCCGCCACCGAGGGAGTGGAACTCGTCTGCCTCGCCGACGTCGACCCCGTAGCGGCCGCCGCCCTCGCGGACGCCGTCGCGGCCGAACCCGGGCAGACGCGCCCTGCCGTCTTTGCCTCACTGACCGAAGCACTCGACCAGCATGCGGCGAAGCTCGACCTCGTCTCGGTGTGCACACCCTCGGGCACGCATGCCGACCTCGCGGTGGAGGCGCTCGATGCAGGCAAGCACGTGGTCGTCGAGAAGCCCCTCGACGTGGACCTCCCCAGCGCCCGGCGAGTCGCTGCGGCGGCCAAGGCTGCCCAAGCGCGCGGACAGGTCATCTCCGTGATCAGCCAGCACCGCTTCGACGCCGCCAGCGCCGCGGTCGCCCGTGCGATCCGCGCAGGGCGCCTCGGGCGCATCACTTCGGCCGTGGCGTCGGTCGCATGGTGGCGGTCCCAGGCCTACTACGACTCCGGAGCCTGGCGGGGCACCTGGGAGCTGGACGGTGGGGGCGCCGTGATGAACCAGGGCGTGCACACCGTTGATCTGCTCCTGTGGTTCCTGGGCCGCCCCGCTGAGATCCACGCCCACACCGGCCTACTCGCCCACGAGCGCGTCGAAGTCGAGGACACCGCCGTCGCGACCGTCCGGTTCGAGTCAGGCGCCCTGGCGGCCGTCCACTTCACGACCGCCGCGTACCCCGGCCTGACTGCCCGCCTCCAGATCCACGGTGACCGAGGCTCGGCGGTGATCGACAACGATCGGCTCGTCTACTTCCACGCGGCCGACTCCGCAGAGGGCGACGGCGGGTCCTCCTATGGGATGGCCGGGGCAGGGAACCAGGCGCACCTCGAGGTGGGGGAGCTCGAGTCCTCGGCCAATGCCCGGGGAGCCGACGACCTGCAGACCGCACACCAGAAGCAGTACGCAGACGTCGTCCGGGCGATCCGCACCAGCACCGCCCCGCTCGTCGGCATCGAGGAGGCGACCGCCGCCCTGGGTGCCGTCCGCGCGGTCTACGTCTCCGCCGCCCTCGGGAAGGCTGTGTCCTTGGCTGGCGTGCTCGACGGACGCTACGACGAAACCGCAGTCCACACCCCCTGAGGCAACGCCGAGGGACAGCACACCTGGGAGGGCATCGGCTGGTGCCCTCCCAGGGACGTCCCCGCTGAGGGGTTCCCGCCCGGCGCGCACCCGGGGTACTTTTCTTCGGTCGCCTAGAAGAAGGACACCGACACCCATGACCACCACCGTCCAGATGAGGCTCGAACTCATCCACCTCCCCGTCAGCGACGTGGACCGCGCCCGCGACTTCTACGTCGAGAAGTGCGGCTGGGAGCTGATCACGGACCACGTCCAGATGGGCGACATGCGCATCGTGCAGGTCTGCCCGCCCGGCTCCGGCTGCGCGATCCTCATGGGCCGCAACATCCCCGAGATCAGCGACATGCCCGTCGGTGTCCAGAAGGGTCTGCACCTCGTCGTCGCCAACATGGAGGAGGCCACCAAGGATCTGGCGAGCCGCGGCGTCGAGCTCGGCGAGGTGCAGGACCTCGGCGGGGTCCTCTACTGCCGCTTCGAGGACCCGGACGGCAACTCCTGGCTCCTCCAGCAGTGGGCCGAGGGCGGCTTCCCGCACGAGGCGAGCTGACCGTGGCCGCCCTCAAGCGCTTCGACCACATCGGCATCACCGTCTCCGACCTCGACGAGGCCACCGCGTTCTTCGTGGGGCTCGGGCTCGAGGTCGAGGGTCGTACGCCCGTCGAGGGCGAGTTCATCGACACTGTCACAGGCATCCCCGGCTCCCGGACCGAAATCGTGATGCTCCGCCCGCCCGACGACGGCACGCGCCTCGAGCTCTCGAGCTTCACCCACCCGGACCATCACCCGGGAAACCCGGCGGCCATGGCCAACGAGCTGGGCCTGCGCAGCGTTGCGTTCGAGGTCGACTCCGTGCGCGCCGTCGTCGAGCGCCTCGCCGCGGACGGGTATGGGCTCATCGGCGGGATCGGCGAGTACGAGGGCGTGTGGCGCATGGCCTACGTTCGCGGGCCCGACGGGATCACTGTGGCCCTCGCCGAGCGAATCGGCTGAGGGGCGAGGCTGGCCTCGCGCCGACCGTCTCAGCCCAGCAGGACGGGTGGCGCCCACTTCGGCCACTCTGGCTCCCGCTGCAACACCGTCCTCATATACGGCGACGAGCCGGTACGGGCTCGCGGCTCATGTGGCGGGTTCACTGCATCGCGGGCAGCCCGGTCCGAGGGAGCGGGGATTCAGGGCGGTCCGGCCGATGGAGGTCGATGAGCACGCGGGCGAGGTTGCGCGCACGCGCCGCGGCCCTCAGATCCCCTTCGATCGAGGCGACCATCGCGCCCTTGGTGAGGATGTGGAATGACCAGGCGAAGCCTTCGGGATCGTCGAGTCCCGCTGCCTCGGCGAGGGCCGCGAGCCTCTCGCGGATCGAGGCGAGGTGCGCCATGGCTGCGCGCCCGAGCGGGTGGTCCGGGCCGAACTCGATCATCACGTGGAGGAAGGTATTCACCTCTGCGGCGCCGCGCCGGAACCACTCGTCGAGCACGGTGAAGGCGGCCAGGAGGGCGTCGTCCGGCGAGTGGCTGTGCTCGATCGCATCTTCGATCGCCTCATGGCGCGTGATGTACCAGCGGTCCATGTAGGCGAGGACGAGCGCTTCCTTCGAGGGGAAATGCCGGTAGAACGTGGCCTTGGCGACACCTGACCGCGCGATGATCTCATCGATCCCCACGTCGCGCACGCCCCGTCTCGCGAAGAGCTCATACGAGGTCTTCAGGATCCGTTCCCGCGCTGAAGGGCGCGTCCCCCCCGGCGCCCAGTCGTCCATTCGGCCGTTCATCCGTCAAGCATAGCACTCTAGACAGACAGGTCTGTCTACTTGTATAACCTTAAAGGCGGGACAGACAGGTCTGTCTCGTTACCGCAGAGTAAAGCAATCACGAGGGGCAGCTTCGCCCCAACGAAGGCCACGACACCGGCGCCGCGTCAGCGGCCACACAAAGGAGGTCGCTGTGAGTGAGTCAAAGGTAGATCTGAAGGTTCTTGACGGAGGACGGGAAGCCGCCCACACGAAGAGGAGACGTGCAGACGAGGCGGGCGAGCTTGTGCTCGAGTACTTGGGGCTGGCGGACGCCCTGGCCAACCGCCATCGCGTTCCGGGGCACGACTTCGACGACATCCGTCAGGTCGCGAGGCTCGGCCTCGTCAAGGCGGCCCGCCAGTACCGGGAGGGCAGCGGCCATGGATTCGCGCAGTACGCCGCGCCCACCATCGCGGGAACGATCAAGCACTACCTGAGGGACCAGTCGTGGGTGGTGCGCCCACCCCGCTCGGTACAGGAACTGCGCCTCGGGGTGAGGGCCGCGGGCGGACGCCTCGCGCAGGACCTGGGGCGGGAGCCGAATGTCGAGGAGCTCTGCGAGGCGACGGGCGCCTCCGCCGAGAAGGTGGCCGAGGCCCGCAGCGTGGGAGCCGCCATGTCCGCCGTCGCCATCGACCCGCTGGACACGCCCGACGACGAGGGCCGCACCTTCGTCCTCTCTAACATCGAGGAGGGGTTCGAGCGCGTTGAGCAGCACGAGCTCGTGTCCACGGCCCTTGAGGGGCTGAGCGCCTACGAGCGCCGGCTTGTGAAGCTGCGGTTCGTCGACGAGCTGAGCCAGAGCGAGATCGCCGCGGAGCTGGGCGTGAGCCAGATGCAGGTCTCACGGCTCCTGCGGCGCCTTCTCGACCGCATGCGGCGGCGCCTCGCCGCCTAGTCCGAGTCCTAGCGCTCCGTCCCGAAAGGCTGGTCCCTAGTGAGCAGGGCAGCCGATACCGGGGGCGGAGGAGGACGGACCCGCAGACATCGGGCGACTCCTCGGCCACGCACCCGAGGCGACCAATCGCCGTCGTGCGCGGCTTGACGCCTGAACCGGGTGCGCGGGACCTTCTCCCCTAGCGCGGCGGGGGCGTAGCGTCGACCCCAGCAATCGGGGGGATGGCACCGGAAACTGAGTTTTCTGGTTAGGCCCCGGGCAACGGGGGAAGAGCTCAGCATGACGCACAACGACTCGGTGGGTCTGGATCGGTCTATACACGTCTTCGTTCTGGACCCCCATGAGGTGGCCCGCTACGGGATGAGGAGCCTGCTCGAGCGGGCCGGGATGACCGTGGTCGGAGAGTCGGGCTCGGCGCGCGAGGCCGAGGTGCTCATCCCCCACCTTGCCCCGGACGTCGCGGTGCTCGGCGAGAAGCTCACAGACGGGAACGGCATCGAGGTCTGCCGGGCCGTGCGGTCGGCAGACCCGCGGATCCAGTGCATCATCCTCAACCACGCCCACGACGAGCAGGCGCTCTTCGAGGCCGTGATGGCCGGAGCCGCGGGGTACTTCGCCAAGGACATCTCCGTTGACCGGCTCATCGACGTGGTGCGCCGCGCCGCTGCCGGCGAGGCCATCTTCGACCCCGACGCCGAAGCCCGGACCAGATCGCGCTTCACTTCACAGCACTCGGACGATCCACTCATGGACACCCTCACGCCGCAGGAGCGCCGGGTCCTGGAGCTGGTGGGGACGGGGCTGACCAACCGGCAGATCGCCCTTGAGCTCGGTCTGGCCGAGAAGACCGCGAAGAACTATGTCTCGTCCATCCTGACCAAGCTCGGCATGAAGCACCGTACTCAGGCAGCGCTACACGTCATCGGCCAGAACCCCAGCCCCCGGCCCCGCCCCCCTAACGGATCGCAGCCTGCCGGACAATGAGTTCCGCCATGCGCGCACCCGTGTCCGATCCAGGCGCCGGGAGGTATGCGACGACGTGCAGGGTCGGCGCGTCCGAGGGGACGAGCTGGTGCTGCTCGAAGTCGAGCCGCCCCGCGACGGGGTGCAGGAAGGTCCGGGCCCGCGAGGCGAAGCGCCGGACCTCGTGATCGTCCCAGGCCCGCGCGAAGTCCGCGGAATCCTGGCGGAGTCGTGTGATGAGCTCGACGTGCGCGTCGCGGTCCGCGTGCGAGCCGGCCTCGGCGCGGTAGTCGGCCAGGAAGCTGCGGACCGTGATCTCCCAATCGGGCAGCATGCCCCGCACGTAAGGGTCCGTGAACGTGAGGCGCAGCAGGTTGCGGTCCTTCGCCGGCACGGTGGCGATGCCCGGGAACAGGGCCTCGTACCCGCGGTTCCACGCGCCGATGTCCCACGTCGAGGTCACAGCGAACGCCGGGGCCGGGTCCAGGGCGTCCAGCAGGTGCTGGACGTGGTCCGGGACGGGCTCGGGGACCGCCGCGAAGGCCCGGGGCGCGGGAGCGAAGCCGCTCAGGCCCAGGATGTAGTCGTGCTCGGGCACGGTGAGGCGCAGATTCACGGCGACGGCGTCGAGCACCTGCCGGGACGGGTTGATGTCACGACCCTGCTCGAGCCACGTGTACCAGGTCACCGAGACGCCGGAAAGGAACGCGATCTCCTCGCGACGCAGTCCCTCGGTGCGTCCGCGGCCCACGGGAGGGAGGCCGTAGTCCGCGCGGACGGCCCGCTCGCGCTTTTTGCGCAGGAAGGCGCCGAGTTCCCTGCGCGGGGCCTCGATCGGGCCCCTGTCCTCGTGCCGGTCCGCACCCCGTCCGTCAGCCACACTCCAACGCTAGCACTCTCACTACTAGTATTGACGGAGACTGGCGGACACCGCGCGCGCGTGAAATTCTCGTTCAATGCCAGCTCTTCGTTCCCGCACCGTCACCCATGGCCGCAATATGGCCGGAGCCCGCGCACTGATGCGCGCCTCCGGCGTGGCCAACTCGGACATCGGCAAGCCGATCATCGCCGTGGCCAACTCGTTCACCGAGTTCGTCCCCGGCCACACCCACCTCGCCCCGGTGGGCCGCATCGTCTCCGAGGCGATCCACGCGGCCGGCGCGATCGCCCGCGAGTTCAACACGATCGCCGTCGACGACGGCATCGCCATGGGCCACGGCGGCATGCTCTACTCGCTGCCCTCCCGCGACCTCATCGCCGACTCGGTCGAGTACATGGTCAACGCGCACTGCGCCGACGCCCTCGTGTGCATCTCGAACTGCGACAAGATCACCCCCGGCATGCTCCTGGCCGCCCTGCGCCTGAACATCCCCACGGTCTTCGTCTCCGGCGGCCCCATGGAGGCCGGCCGCGTGACACTCACGGACGGCTCGGTCCGCTCGCTCGACCTCGTCAACGCGATCTCCGACGCCGTCGACGAGTCGATCTCCGACGCGGACATCGACCTTATCGAGCAGAACGCCTGCCCCACGTGCGGCTCGTGCTCGGGCATGTTCACGGCCAATTCGATGAACTGCCTCACCGAGGCGATTGGCCTCTCCCTCCCGGGCAACGGCTCGGTCCTCGCGACCCACACCGCGCGCAAGGCGCTCTACGAGCGGGCCGGGGCGACCGCCGTCGAACTCGCCACGCGCTACTACGAGCACGACGACGACTCCGTCCTCCCGCGCTCGATCGCTACCGCCGAGGCCTTCGACAACGCGATGGCCCTCGACATCGCCATGGGCGGCTCGACCAACACGATCCTGCATCTGCTCGCGGCCGCGCAGGAAGCCGGCGTCGAGTACGGCCTGGCCGAGATCGACGCGAAGTCCCGCAAGGTCCCGTGCCTTGCGAAGGTGGCCCCGAATGTCGCCGGAAACAAGACCTACTACATGGAGGACGTGCACCGCGCCGGCGGCATCCCCGCGCTCCTGGGTGAGCTCAACCGCGGCGGCCTCCTGCACACCAACGTGCATTCGGTGCACTCCGATGACCTGACCTCGTGGCTCGACGCGTGGGACATCCGCGGTGGCAAGGCCACCGCGGAGGCCGAGCAGCTCTGGCACGCGGCACCGGGCGGGCAGCGCTCCTCGACCGCGTCCTCGCAGTCGACCGAGTGGACCTCCCTCGACACGGATTCCGCGGGCGGCTGCATCCGCGCCGTCGAGCACGCGTACTCGAAGGACGGCGGCCTCGCGGTGCTGCGCGGCAACGTCGCGGTGGACGGAGCCGTGGTCAAGACGGCCGGCGTCGACGAGTCGATCTGGACGTTCGAGGGCCCTGCGGTCGTGTGCGAGTCACAGGACGAGGCCGTCGAGAAGATCCTGAACAAGACCGTCAAGGAGGGCGACGTCGTCGTGATCCGGTACGAGGGGCCGAAGGGCGGCCCGGGCATGCAGGAGATGCTCTACCCGACCTCGTTCCTCAAGGGCCGTGGCCTGGGCAAGAAGTGCGCGCTCATCACGGACGGGCGCTTCTCCGGCGGTACCTCGGGCCTCTCGATCGGGCACATCTCCCCCGAGGCGGCTTCAGGCGGCACGATCGCCCTCGTGCAGGACGGCGACCTCATCCGCATCGACATCCCGAACCGCTCGATGGATCTCGTGGTGGACCAGTCCGAGCTCGACGCCCGCCGCGAGCGGCTCGAGGCCACCACCGGGTACCACCCCGCGAACCGCGAGCGCCCGGTCTCCGCGGCCCTGCGCGCCTACGCCGCCATGGCCACCTCGGCGGACAAGGGCGCCGTACGCGACGTCGACTCGCTCACGCGGATCACGTCCCCGCAGCCGATTGCGTAACCGCTGCGCCTGGTAAGAGTGCCGAGGGCCTGAACCGCCTCGAAAGCACCTTCGGCGCCCTAAGGGCATATCGGCTATCGGCTATCGAAACAGGTCAGGCGCCCCCACTCCCGGATTCGGGGTGAGGGCGCCTGATTTGTGTCGATATGCCCGCTCGGAGGCTGTCAGGCCGGAGACGAGACGAGTTCCTTCGCAGCTTCCTCGGCGGCGACCTCTGGGGCGGCTTCCGGAGCAGGCGTCGCGGCTGACGAGGCCGGCGCGGATGCAACGGTGAGGGTGGATGCAACGGCAGGCGTCGCGGCCGTTCCGGCGCTGGAAGCCGATGCGGTCTTGGACTCCCCTTCCGCGGCGGGCTTCACGTCCGCCGCCACGGACCCGCGCAGGATCGGGTTGACGGCGGTGACCGTCCCGAGCTCCGGCATGAGCTGGCGCGCGGAGGCCGGGGCCTTCGGTGCCGTGCGGGCCGCTGCGGGCTTTGCCGCCGGGGCCGCAGGGACCACCGGCTGGGTGGCCGTGGTGGTCTTGCGGGGCTTGCGCTTCGGAGCTGCCTTGGGCTTCTCCGCAGACGCATCGGCGGCGGAAACGGCGGCGATCTGGCCCGTGTCGCCGGTCCTGCGCGACGAGCGGGCTGCAGGCTTCACCACGGGCGCGGCAGGTGAAGCGTCGGCGGCCGCGGTCTCGGCGCGCACCGAATCGGCAAGCACCGTCTCGGCGAGCACCGTCTCGACTACGTCCACACCGCCGGCCGCGGCGTTTGCCGTCAGTGCGGGAGCCACCGGGGCGTCTGCCGCCGGGGCGGGAGCGGGCACCGCGTCAGCCGCGCTCGCAGCGCGCTCCATCTCCTCGGCGGCCGCGAGCGCAGCCTGGATCTCTGCGGAGTTGCGCGCGTACTGCACCAGTAGCACGGTGAGGTGCGTGATCGCGAGGAGCACCACCGGAGGCATGGCTGCCACGAGGGCGGAGACGGCGATCGGCACATTGCCGTTCGACGCCTTGACGGCGAGGATCGCGTGGATCGAGTTGGCTGCGGTCGAGACCACGGCGCCGAAGAACAGCAGGATCCACGGGTAGAACTGCTCCTTGCCCTCACGGCCGGCGAGGGCAACGATGGCAACCGTCGCGGCGACGATCATGCCGTCCACGATGAGCGGCCACATCCACCCGATCTCGGGGTTGATGCCCGCCCGGACGGCGAGGTCGGTAAGGGCTGAGAAGCTCAGGACGAAGGCGCCTGAGCCGATGACGACCGTCGATGCGATGCCGGTGGCAACGATAGGTCGCGAGATAGGCTTATGCTTCACACGTTGGAGATTCTGGGGGTTCACCCTAGTTTTCTACCATGCCGTGGATACCGTCAGATGACGATATCCACGACGGCGTCCGCACCCTCACCTCCGCCGGTAGTAGTCCCTCCAAATCAGCCGATGGATCGGGATGAGCCGGGGCAGTGACCGGACCCCCGGGATGAAGGGGACGAGCATGAGGGCGAGCGTCAGGACAACCATGATTCCGCTGATCACGAGGTCCGCGTTGGAGAGCCCGTTGAACGGCGGGATCTGGTACCAGAACGAGAACAGCCACAGCCAGGACTGGCCGGGGTAGTTGCCGGTCTCGTTCATCATGCCCCACTGGTCACCCGTGAGGTGCTGTGCGTCCGCCAGGCCCTTGAAGTACGTTCCGTCGCCGAGCAGCAACTCGGTCCGTGTGTGGTCCAAGCCCGCGAGCGTCCCGCCGTCGAGCACGCGGTCCAGCGAACCGGACTGGGCCATCCCGAGCAGCGCCGAATCCAGCGCCGGCACGGGCCCGTAATCGCCCGACGCGACCTTGGCGGGGTCGTTGTCCGGGGCCTTCGAGAGGGCGTCTGAGTAGGCGCTGCTCCAGTCGGTGCGCTGCTGGTCCGTAGCGGTGTTCCACGCCGCGATCTCTGCCGGCTGCTGCGGCAGCGTGGCGAGCGGCCCGAGGACGAGGTCCTGGGCGGTGTCGACCGGCAGGCGGGCACCGGAGAGGCTCTGCAGATCGATTGGCCCGAGCGTCTGGCTCGCCCCCGGAGTCGAGTTGTAGGGGGGCCCGTACTGGGCGGTGCCGCTCGTCCCGCCGAGCTCGGCGGTCGCCGTCGCCACGAAGTCCGACGGCGCGGTGGTCGCCCACTGCTTGAGCGTCACCGGGGCGTCGTCGGGAGAACCGACGACGGCGGCGAGTCCCACGGTGAGCACTCCCACGACGACGCAGGCGTACACGAGCTCCTTGACGAGGTCGTACTCGCGGACGGCCCCCGTCCATGGCCGTCGGTCGAGGTCCCTTGCGCCCCGGTGTTCATGCGGCGTCCGGCTGCGTTCCTTGATGCTCATGAGGGGTTGCCTCCCTGTGCTGCGGACCCACTCGGACGAAGCTGGGCGTCCGTCTCCGACGCCTCAAGCGGCGGGACGACGCCGTGCACGCGGACGAGGAGGACGTGGAGCACGACGACGGCCCCCACCGCGAGCGGCAGCAGCACGATGTGCCACATGAGGATCTGCCCGAGGTTCGCGACGTTGAACCACGCGCCCACCCCCACCGAGTTGAGGGCGTCCTTGGCCTGGAAGGCGATCCACTGGGAGTCGAAATTGGTCTGGAGGAGGTAGCCCGTGAATGCCGTCACGATCGAGACGACGAACGAGATGACGCCCGTGATCCATGTCAGCGCGCGTCCTCCGCGCCACGACGCCATCCAGAACTTCCCCCACAGGTGGATGACCATGAACATGAAGAACAGCTCCACGCCCCACAGGTGGGTGCTGTTGATGAAGTGGCCGGTCGCGGACACGTGGTACCAGGCCGGGCCGTTGAGCCCGAGGATCACGCCCGAGACGATCACGTACAGGAGCGCCGCGATGGCTCCCATCCCGAACACGTAGATCCATGAGGCCACGTAGCTGGGCTGGGTCTCCGGAAGGAGCTTGTCCGGGGGAAGCGTGCGCACTCCCCACTGCCTGAACCTGCCGGTCCAGTTGACGATGTGCCCTCCGGGAGGCGCGCTCTGGGAGTCCGCTGGTGTGCCGCTCACCGCCGTCCCCTCCCCCCGGGGAAGGGCAGGAACAGCGCGGCGACGAACAGCAGGATCATCACGATGATGACGATGAGGTTCCCCAGCTGCACTGTGAAGGATCCCCACCCGAGATAGATGCCGTCGGCGCCGAGACGGGCCGCTGCGGTCAACGCATTCAGTGTCGTGTCCACGGCACCACGGTCCGCCCGGCGCCGACGCCCAGATAGGGGCTTAGGGCCCCTCGCCCAAAGTCTCAGCTGTCACTCAGGTGATGCGAGTCTCAGAACGGATACGGCGCGATCTCGGATCGCATGGTGAGCCACTGGATCTCCGTGAACGCGTCGATGTTCGACGTCGCGCCGCCGAATCTCGAGCCTGTCCCGGACGCGCCCACACCGCCGAACGGCGCGTTGGCCTCGTCGGAGACGGTCTGCTCGTTGATGTGGACCTTGCCCGAATGGACGCGGTCGGCGATCTTCATCGCCGTGCCGACGTCGCCGAGGATACCGACAGACAGCCCGTACTCGCTCGCGTTGACCATCTCGACGACCTCGTCGACGCTGGAGAACCGCGTGACCGGGGCAACCGGACCGAAGATCTCGACGGCGAAAGCGGGGTTGTCCAGCTCAAGGTCCGCCAGCACCGTGGGCCGGTAGAACAGCGCCTCGTAGCTGCCGCCGGCCGTGAGGCGTCCACCGCGCGCAACGGCGTCCTGAACGAGGCAGTCGATCTTGTCGCGCTGGGCCTCGTCGATGATCGGCCCGAGGGCCACCTCAGAGGTAGCGGGATCGCCGACCGGCAGGTTCTCGGCCTTCGCAGACAGCTCTGCGACGTAGTCGTCGTACAGCGAGTCGTGGACGAAATGCCGACCCGTCGCCATGCAGATCTGGCCCTGGTGCAAGAACGAGCCGAAAGCACCGGCGGACGCGGCCTTCGCGAGGTCCGCCCCCGGCAGCACGATGAGCGCGCTGTTGCCACCAAGCTCGAGGTGTGCGCGCTTCAGCAGACGCGCGGCAGACTCGCCCACCTTGCGGCCCGCCGCGGTGGAGCCCGTGAACGAGACAACCCGCACTTCGGGCGACTCGACCACGGCGGCCCCCGTCTCGGCGCCGCCGGGCAGGAGCGAGAGCACACCGGCGGGCAGCCCGGCCTCCTCGAAGATGCGCATGAGCGTCACGCCGCCGCAGACGGCGGTGCGGGGATCCGGCTTGAGCAGGACCGCGTTGCCGAGCGCCAGCGCGGGCGCCACCGAGCGGATCGAGAGGACCAGCGGGAAGTTGAACGGCGCGATCACGCTCACGACGCCGGCCGGCCGCCTCCGCGCGAAGGACCACCTTTCCTCGTCCGAGCTCAGGACCTCCCCGTGCGGGTGCGACGGCAGGGCTGCCGCCTCATAGCACTCGTTCGCGGCGACGTGGGTCTCGATCTGGGCCTTGGCAGGGATGCTGCCGGCCTCGCGGGTGAGCCAGTGCTGGACCTCGGCGGCATGCTCCTCCCACAGCTGGCCCGCGCGGCGCAGGACAGCGGCGCGCTCTTCGGGCTTCGTGGCCGCCCAGTCGAGCTGGGACTTCGCGGCCAGCGAGGCCGCGCGGTATACATCGTCGCGGTTGGCGAGCCCCACGGAACCGAGGGTCGCTCCGGTAGCCGGCTCGACGGCGTCGAAGGCGCCACCACCGGCCTCGGTCCACCCGCCGATATTGACCTTGCCGCCCCACAGTGCGGCGTCGAGAAATGCCATTCCGGTGACCTCCCTGTCACTGTCTTTCGACCAGCCTAAGCCCGGTGCGCTGCAAGCCGAACGGAGGCGGCTCTGGGGTGGGCAGATAATGGTCCGATGCCGAAGATCTCCGCCCCGACCGTCGCCGAGCACCGCGGCGCCCAGCGTGCGGCGCTGATCCGGGCGGCCGAGGCGGTCCTGCTCGAGGGGGGTCTCGCGACGGTGAGCCCGCGCACCGTGACCGAGCGGGCCGGCCTTGCCCGCTCGAGCTTCTACGACTACTTCCCCTCGAAGGACGATCTCCTCGTGGCTGTTGCCCTCCAGGCCTTCGACCGCTGGAACGACGAGATCTCCGCCGAGCTCGCCAAGTCGGCCCCGGGACTCGACCGGCTTCGCGCCTTTGTCGAGGCGACGCTGCGCATGACGGCCGACGGAAGACACGGCCTCGCAACGTCTTTGCGGGAGGCCGAGCTGACCCCGAAGCGCCACGAAGGCATCGACGCCCTGCATGCCGCGCTGTTCCGGCCTCTCGCGGAGACGCTCGCCGAGCTCGGGCACTCGGACGCCGCGCTGTGGATGCACCTCGCGCAGGGTGTGCTCGGCGCCGGGGTGCAGCTCGTCGAACACGGGGCGGACCACAGGACGGTGGCCGAGGCCGCCTTCCAGCTCCTGACCCACGGCCTGCCTGCCTAACAGCGGCCGCTTCTCCCGGCTCTCCCATCGCATCTAATCCGGAGCCTGCTCTCTCTTTTTGCCGACGTCGGCAACTAACTGACATACTGCCGGAATGATTCCGACAGGTAGTCGGAAAAATTCCCCTAGGAAGTGACATGTTCCTTGCTCTGCGCGAACTCAGGTTCGCCCGCGGCCGGTTCACGCTCATGGGCGCCGTGATTTCACTGATCGCCGTGCTCGTGGTCCTGCTCTCCGGCCTCTCCTCTGGCCTCGTCAACGATGGCGTCTCCGGGCTCAAGTCCCTCAGCGCCACCGCATTTGCCTTCGACAAGGGCACCATCAAGGACAATGCATTCAGCCGTTCCCTCGTGGACGGCAGGCAGCTTCAGGCCTGGAAGGCTGCCTCCGGGATCGAGCATGCTGAGCCCATGGGCGTGAGCATCGTCAACGGCGCGACGTCCTCCGGCCGCCAGGTCGATCTGACCCTCTTCGGCGTCGAGCCTGCCGGGTTCCTTGCCCCGGCCATCGCAGAGGGACACAGTCTCGGTGCCCCCGATGGGATCGTCGTCTCGTCCACCCTCAAGGCGAAAGGCGTCACAGTCGGCGATGTCGTGACCCTGGACCGGATAGGGACCAAGCTGACGGTGGCCGGGTTCACTGAAGGCCAGGCCACCTTCGGCCACGTCGACGTCGCGTACCTCCCGATCGGCACGTGGCGGCTGCTCGCCTCCAACACGGCCGCGGCGGGCGCGCCCACCCGGGCCCAGGTGGACGCGGCTGGCTACCCGTACTCGAGCGTCGTGGCACTCGAGGCGGCACCCGGACGGTCCCCCGACTACGCGGCCCTCGACGCAGGCGCGGGCACGATGACGATGTCCAAGGCCCAGGCATTCAACGCCTCCCCCGGCTACGAGGCAGAGACCCTGACGCTGAGCATGATCCAGGTCTTCCTGTACGCCATCTGCGCGCTCGTGGTCGGCGCCTTCTTCACCGTCTGGACCATCCAGCGCACCCAGGAAATCGCCGTGCTGCGCGCCATGGGCGCCTCGGGCGGGTACCTGCTGAGGGACGGCCTCGCCCAAGGCGCGATCCTCCTGCTCGGTTTCACGGCGATAGGAGTCGCCATCGGCGTCGGGTTCGGAGCCATGATCCCCGACGCCGTGCCCTTTGCGCTCGAGGCGGCTCCCATTGCCCTTGCCACCGCTCTCACTGTGGTGCTCGGTCTTCTTGGCGCGGCCGTCGCCGTCCTGCGCATCACGCGCGTCGATCCCATCACTGCCCTCGGAGGAAACCGATGACCTCGATCCCCGCATCAGACCTGCCCGTGCCCGCCCTCGAGATGTCGGACCTCGTGTTGGAGCTCGGCGACGGCGACGGCAGGGTCCGCGTCCTCGACTCGGTCAGCCTCCGGGTCGAGGCGGGCGAGTTCACCGCGATCGTCGGGCCGTCCGGTTCGGGCAAGTCCTCGCTCCTGGCGGTGGCGGGCCTGCTAGCGAAGCCGACCTCCGGCGTCGTGCGTGTCCACGGGACGGACGTCGTCGGCCTCGGGAAGGGCGCGGCGGCCCGATTCCGGCTCGCGAATATCGGCTTCGTCTTCCAGTCCGCGAACCTGATCCCCGCACTCACTGCCGCCGACCAGCTCCGTCTCGCGGGACGGCTCGCGGGCAACCGGACCGTGGACCCGAAGAGCCTGCTGGAGGCTGTGGGCATGTCCCAGAGGGCGAACCACCGCCCTGGGCGCCTCAGCGGCGGCGAGCGCCAGCGCGTTGGGATCGCGCGGGCGCTGGTCAACCGACCGAGCCTGCTCCTTGTCGACGAGCCGACGGCCGCCCTCGACCGCCGCCGCAGCCACGAGGTCGTGTCCCTCCTCGCGGACCAGGCCCGTGAGTCGGGCGCCGCCGTCGTCATGGTGACGCACGACCGGGATGTCCTCACCCAATGCGACCGGGTGCTGGAGATGTCCGACGGGCGCCTTGCCGAGGTCGGCGTGCCGGCCTGACGCGCCTGAGGTCGGCGAGCCTGCGCCGTCGGGTCCGCGCCCTCCTCAGTCGGCCCCCACCGCGCGGGCGGCCTCCGCAATGGAAGCCGCCGCGGCCTGCAGCTCGGGCACGAGGCGCGCTACCTCCGCGTCATGCCGGTTCTCCGCGGAAGAGGCCGGATCGTCGAGCCGCGCGGACAGCGCCATATTGATCGCCGCGACTGTCCGGCCGCCTGCACCGAGCACCGGGACGGCCACCGATTGAAGGCCCACCTCGAGCTCCTGGTCGACGACGGCGTACCCCGCCTCGCGGATCCGCGCGAGCTCCGCCTCGATCGCCTTGCGCGAGGTGAGCGTGCGAGGGGTCAGCGGCGCGAGGTCTGCATGGGCGAAATAGGCGTCCAGCTCCCCGGGCGCCAGCGCTGCGAGCAGGACGCGCCCCATCGAGGTCGCGTGCGCGGGGAACCGGGTTCCCGGCGAGATGCCCACGGAGATGATGCGCCGCGTGTGGATCCTCGTGAGGTAGACGATGTCCGCACCGTCAAGAACCGCTAGGGACGTCGACTCCCCGTGCCGGTGCGAGAGCTCCTCGAGGATCGGCTGGGCGAGCTCTGGGAGCGGCAGGCCGGAGAGGTACGCGTACCCGAGCTGGAGGACGAGAGGGGTCAGGGCAAAGACCCTTCCATCCGTGCGGGCATACCCGAGCTCTACGAGCGTGTGGAGGAAGCGCCGCGCCGTCGCACGTGTGAGGGAGGTTCGCGCCGCCACTTCTGAGAGGGTCATCTCCTGGTGCTCGGCGTCGAACGAGCGCACGACGGCGAGTCCCCGCGCGAGCGATTGCACGAATTGGTCGCTCGCGGTGGGGACCGGCGGGTGGACGTAGTCGACGGCGCCCGGTTCCGACTCAGCTTCTGGATCCGGACTCGGCTCCGCATCCCGCACCGATCGCCGCTCAACCACCGTCACTCCGACCAACCACCAGCACTCCGCTCTGCCATCGTCCGTTCCGTTCAGCCCGCAGCCGGGAGCAGCGGGACGTCCATGAGGGCCTCGAGCTCCTCGAACGCTACGCCGAACGTCTCCCGCACGCGCACGCCGTCGGGCGAGATGAGGAAGACGGCCTTCTCGGTGTACACGCGCGTCACGCAGCCCACGCCGGTGACCGGGTAGGTCAGCTCGGGGACGAGCTTGGCGGTCCCATCCTTCGCGATGAGGTTCATCATGACATACACGTCCTTGGCACCCGTCGCGAGGTCCATCGCGCCGCCGACGGCGGGGATCGCGTCCGGGGCGCCGGTGTGCCAGTTCGCCAGATCGCCGGTGGCGGACACCTGGAACGCGCCGAGCACGCACACATCGAGGTGGCCGCCGCGCATGATCGCGAACGAGTCGGCGTGGTGGAAGTAGCTCGCGCCCGGCAGCTCGGTCACGGGGATCTTGCCGGCGTTGATGAGGTCCTGGTCGATTTCATCGCCCACGGCCACCGGCCCCATGCCGAGCATGCCGTTCTCCGTGTGGAGCGTGATGCCCTGTTCCTCGGTCAGGTAGTTCGACACGTTGGTCGGCTGGCCGATGCCGAGGTTCACGAATGATCCCGGCTCGATGTCCTTCGCGACGAGCCGGGCCATCTCCTCACGGTTGAGGGGTGTCTCGCTCGTCTGGGGGACGGTGCTGTCCTCGATGACGCCCGGCGCAGTCTGCTCGCTCATTCGTTCAGCCCACCTTCACGATGGTGTTGACGTAGATTCCCGGGGTCACGACGTTCTCGGGGTCGAGTCCGCCCACGGGGACGATCTCGGAGACCTGGACGATGGTCTGCTTGGCTGCGGCGGCCATGATCGGGCCGAAGTTGCGCGCCGTCTTGCGGTAGACAAGGTTTCCCTTGCCATCGGCCCGAAGCGCCTTGATGAGCGCGACGTCGGCGTGGATCGCGGTCTCGAAGACCTGCCATGTGCCGTCGAGGAAGCGCGTCTCCTTGCCCTCGGCCAGCATGGTGCCGTAGCCGGTCGGCGTGAAGAACCCGCCGATGCCGGCACCCGCGGCCCGGATCCGCTCGGCCAGGTTGCCCTGCGGCACGAGCTCGAGCTCGATCTGGCCCGCGCGGTACTTCTCGTCGAAATGCCACGAGTCGCTCTGGCGCGGGAACGAGCAGATCATCTTCGCCACGCGGCCCTCCTTGATCAGGAGCGCAAGGCCCTCATCTGCCTGCCCGGCGTTGTTGTTGACCACCGTGAGGCCCGTCGCGCCGCATTCGAGCAGCGCGTCGATGAGCTCGAACGGCTGCCCGGCATTGCCGAAGCCTCCGATCATGACGGTCGAGCCGTCCTCGATGCCCGCCACGGCCTGCGCGACGGTGTCCTTGAATTCCAGCGTGTGTGCCACCGATGGACCCTTCCTCTCGGCCTATTTCGCGTTGACGTTCTCGAGCACCACGGCGAGCCCCTGGCCCACACCGATGCAGATCGCGGCTACACCCCACCGCTCTCCGCTGCGCTGAAGCGAGCGGGCGAGCGTGCCGAGGATGCGACCGCCGGACGCGCCGAGCGGGTGCCCCATCGCGATCGCACCGCCGTGCTGGTTGACGATCTCGGGGTCGATCTTCCACGCGTCCACGCAGGCGATGGACTGCGCGGCGAAGGCCTCGTTGAGCTCGACGGCGCCCACCTGGTCCCAGCCGATGCCGGCCTTCGCGAGGGCCCGGTTCGCGGCCTCGACGGGTGCGAAGCCAAAATACTGTGGCTCGTTGGCCGCAGCGCCGCGGCCCGCGATGCGTGCGATGGGAGCCAGTCCGAGCGTCCCCGCGGCGGCTTCGGAGCCGAGCAGGACCGCGGAGGCACCGTCGGAGAGCGGGGAGGCGTTGCCTGCGGTGACGGTGCCGCCGGTCGTCGTACCCGAGCGGTCGCCGTTGTCCTTGCGGAACGCGGTCTTGAGGCCGCCGAGTGACTCCGCGGAGGACCCCGCCCGGATGCCCTCGTCACGCGTCACATCGGTTCCGGGGACGGCAACGACGAGATCGTCGTAGAAGCCCTCGTTCCAGGCCTTGTCGGAAAGGGTGTGCGAGCGGGCAGCGAACTCATCCTGACGGTCGCGGCCGATCGCGAAGCGCTCGCGCAGCTGCTCGGTGGCCTCGCCGAGGGACACGGTCCACTCGGACGGCATCTCCGGGTTCACGAGGCGCCAGCCGAGCGTGGTCGAGGCGAGCGCCAGGTCCCCGGCCGGGTAGGGCTTGTCCGTCTTCGGCAGGACCCACGGCGCGCGGGACATCGACTCCACACCGCCCACCAGCATGACGTCGGCGTCGCCCACCTGGATCTGGCGCGAGGCGATCATCGCGGCGTCGAGGGACGAGCCGCACAGGCGGTTCACCGTGGTGCCGGGGATGGAGACGGGAAGGCCCGCGAGAAGCGTGGCCATCCGGGCGACGTTGCGGTTCTCCTCGCCTGCACCGTTGGCGTTGCCGAAGATCACTTCGTCGAGTGCGCCGGCTTCGAGCGCATCGGGCGTCAGGCCCGGGGCTCGGTCCACGACACTGCGGACCATGTGTGCCGCGAGGTCATCGGGGCGGACGCTTGCGAGGCCCTTGCCGAATTTGCCGAAGGGGGTGCGGATCGCGTCGTAGACGAAAGCGTCGGTCATGAGTTGCTGTCCTTGGTGTTGTGGCTGTCAACGAGGGCGTCGATGGTCTCCTGCGCGAGTTCGATCAACCCGCTTGCGGCCATGAAGTGCGTCCGGAGCAGGCTGGCGACCAGGGCCGGATTCTCGGTCGGGGCGATGTGCCCGACGTTGGGGACCTCGACGGCGACGCCGTGCTGTGCCTGGTCCGCCATCCACTGCGCCTCGGAGAGGGGGCAGACGGAGTCGAACTGTCCCGCGACGGCGAGGAACGGTACCGAGATCTCGGCGAACCGGTCCCGGACGTCGTAGGCAGCGATGGCGCGGCAGACGGCGGCGTAGCCGAAGCGGTCTGCATCCCGCAGGCTATCCAGGAGCCGTGAGGACTCGGTGGGGTGCTCTCCCAGGAAGCCGGGGGCGAACCAGATCTCGGCGGAGGGCTCGAGGCGGATTTCGGTGCCCTGCTCGGCAACGGCGTCGGCGCGTTCGGCGTAGGCCTCGGCGCCGTTGAAGCGCGGCGACGAACAGACCATGGCGAGGCTCAGGAGTCGTTCGGGGTGGCGGAGAGCCAGCTCGGCCCCGGTCGCACCGCCCACTGAATCGCCCGCGTAGTGGAAGCGGACGCCCGGCTCGATGGAGTCGACGAGCTCCACGACTGCGTCTGCCAGCTCGCCCACGCTGAACTCGGCATCCGTTGCGGCGGCCGGGGAGACACCATGGCCGGGGAGGTCCCAACCGAAGACGTCGTAGTCGCCCGCGAAAAGCTGCGCGGCGTCTTGCCACATCACGGTCGACGTCCCGAGGGAAGGCCCGAGCACCACGAGCTCCTTCTGTCCGAGCTGCTCGCGCGGACTCAGCCGCACGGCCTTGATCTTGGGCACGCTCACCTACGGGTCCTTTCCTCTTGCTCTTCCCAGTTGCCCGGCCCTCCGCAGGGTTCAGACCCCGCGGAGCTGACCACGCAACGGTCGAGACGACACATTCACGATAACTCAATGTTCGCATATTGCACAAGAGTTCGACATACGAACACATGACAGGCGAGACAGAGCTCGGCCTGATGACCCAGCCCGAGGGACCGAAGGATCGGTGCCGGGAGCGCGCGGAGCCGCCGGGACCAACGGCACTCCCCTCCGCCCCCGCACCTCCCGACCATGGAAGGACAGGCACCCACCCCAGGAGGCACACATGTCCGAGCACGAGTACAAGCACACGTACACGATCGACATCAGCGCACCGGTCCACGCGGTCTTCGAGCACTGCCGCGACCCGCGCAACATGTTCGCCGGCCACCCCAAGATCCACGTCGACGATGCGACCGTGACCCCTGAGGGCGTCGGGACGGTGGCGCACGTCCGGAACCAGACCATGCCGGTCACGGAGTACGTCACCCACGAGTTCGTCACCTTCGTCCCCGACCAGCAGATCGTCATCAACTCACATCTCAAGCTGCTCAACAGGGACCTCAAGCAGCACGTCGGCTGGACCTGGAACTTCGTGCCCGAAGGCGAGGGAACGCGGCTGAACGTGCACTTCGAGAACACGGACATCACGTGGATCGAAGAGGTAATGATGAACACGGTTGCCGAGAAGGGCTGGGCCCACACGGTCAACGGCTGGCTCGAGCACATCAAGACCGAGGTCGAGAAGGAATCCGCCGCGGCCCAGTAGCCGTGCGCAGATGAGCCCATGCCGTATCGCCAGTCGCTCCACATCGAGGCCCCGGTCGAGAAGGTGTTCGACGCCTTCCGGGACCCGCGCACCTGGCGGGACGTCGCGGCGTCGGGCGTGAGCTTCGGCGACACGCACTGCACCCCGGAGGGCCTCGGGACCCACTACACGTGGACCGCGAACCTCGCAGGCATTCGTCTCCACGGCTTCAACGTGTACATCGAGTTCGTCCCCAACCGGCGGATCACCGACCGCAGTTCGCTCTCCCTCGAAGGGACGTGGACGTACGAGTTCGAGCCGGAGGGGTCCGGTACAAGGCTCACGATGGAGAACCGATCCGGCGGCCTGTGGCGGCTCTGGCCCCTCGAGCCGCTCCTGGCGCGGGCGACCGCGGCATCCCACGGGCCGGTGTTCGAGAAGGTCAAAGCGAAGCTGGAGTCGGGCCAGTAGAGTCGGGCCGGTAGAGTCGGGCCGGTAGAGTCGCGGCGTGAGCCAACCCGTCCGCGTCCCCTACGGCCCGCATCCCGATCAGTGGGGCGACTTGTACCTGCCGTCCCCCGCCGCGCACGACCGCGCGTGGCGCGGCGTCGTCGTCGTGATCCACGGCGGGTACTGGCGCGACCGGTACACCGCTGACCTCGGCGCGCCGGTCGCCGAGGATCTCGCCGCGCACGGCTTCGCGGCGTGGAACCTCGAGTACCGGCGCGCCAAGTCTGACCTGCCAGACGGCACACGCACGGCGGGCGACGGCGGGTGGCCGACCACGTTCCACGACGTCGCCGCCGGGATCGACCGCCTCGACGATATCGCGGGCCTGGGTGCGCTCACGGATGACGACGCCGCGCGCCTCGGGCGGCTCGTCGCGGCGGGGCAGGTGGTCGGTCTGGGCCATTCGGCGGGAGGCCATCTGGCGGTGTGGGCCGCCGGACGCCACCGGCTCCCACCTGACGCGCCGGGCGCTCCCGCGAAAGGCGGGCGGCCCCGGGTGCGGTTGCGCGGCGTCGTGAGCCAGGCGGGGGTGCTGAGCCTCGCAGCGGCAGACGAGCTGGGGCTGAGCAACCATGCCGCGCGGAATCTCATGGGCGGATCGTCAGCAGACTCGCCCGAGCTCGCGCGGGCCTTCGCCCTCGCAGACCCGCAGCGGGCGCTGCCCATCGGCGTGCCGGTCCACGCCGTGCACTCCCCCGACGACGACGCCGTCCCGTTCGCGCTGTCCGCGGGCTACGTCGCCGAGGCCCGCGCTGCCGGCGACCCCGCGCTGCTGCACGAGACCACCGGCGACCACTTCGCCATCATCGACCCCGCCCACGAGGCGTACCGCCTGTGCCGACGGCTCGTGGGCGAGCTCCTTGACTCCCAGCAACTTCCCAGTATCTGAACGTAGCCTCCACGCCATTGGGAGGCGCAGTGGCTCCCGCCTGCCGCAGAGGAGCCCGCCGCATGTCCCACGAGCCGCCGTTCATCCCCGTGCCGCCTACCTACCCTTCGGCGCATTACCCGTTGCCGCAGCACCCGTTGCCGCAGCACCCTGTAGCGATGCAGCTCCGGCCCGAGGACGCTGGAAAGTCCGAGCGCTGGCGGCTCGTCCTGGGCTGCTCGGCGGCGGTCCTCGCCCTGCTCGCCGGGTACTACGCCTACCTGAACATCGCAGGCGTCATGCGCGCAGTAGGTTCAATCCAAGGCCGAGGGGGCACCGTGGCGCCCGGCTCGCTGGCCGTCGCCCTCGCAATCATCGGAGCCTACTGCCTCATGGCGCTCGCGTACGCGGCGGTCGGGACATGGAACATCGTGCAGCGGCGGAGCACCGCGCGGGCGCCCCTCGTGACTGCAATAGTGGTGGGCTCGATCGGACTGGTGCTGACCCTCGCCGAGGTCATCACGTCCGGGATCGCGGGACACCCCACCCATATCGCAGGAATCGGGCTGAGCGCGCTCATCATCGGGCGGGCGGTCATCGTCCTGCGCATCAAGCCCGTCCCGGCGTGGCCCGCCGCGGCCGTGGAGTACGCGGCGGACCACTGACCGCCCCAGCCGTCACGTGACGCCCGGGCCGTCCGGGGCGTGAAGACGCGCCGTTATCGGCCTTCCGCCCGACGGGCGTCGCGCGTCACCGCCAGAATTCGGCGATCCGCCCGGCGAGCGTTCGGCCCTGATCGTAGCCTCCCCGCGCCGCCTGCAGACGCGTTGACGGATCCAACGCCTTCGCGTTGAACACGTCGCCAGCGCCGCCGTCCGGAAAGACGGACTCGACCCTGCTGCCCGCCGCGCGCAGTTCGTCGACCTGGGTTGCGAGATCCATGCCCCACTCGTGCGGGTGGCGCGACCCGCCGCTGAACGGCGAGAGGACCAGCACCCGACCGTACCCGGCCGCCAGATCGACGTTGTCGTTCCGGCGGTACCCGCCGTCGAGGTAGCGGCTCTGGCCGACGCGGTAGGGCGTCATCGGCGAGGTGCTGGCGGCGACGGCGTCGACCAGAGCGATTCCGCTGTGGCGGTCGAACACCGCTGGCTCCCCCGTCTGCGCATCGACCGCCACGATCAGCACATGCTTCTGCGGCCAGTGCTGGCTGGGAAGCCGGGCCGCGACGACGTCGCGCCAGCGCGCGCTGCCAGCCCCGTCGGAAGCATCCAGCTCGAGCGCCGCGGCGCCCATCCGGCGGCGCATGTCGCGGGCATCCTTTGCCGAGCCGATGATTGCCTGGGACCACTCCATGTAGTTCGGCCCCGACGGAGCCGGAGCGCGCCCCTTGTCGGATCCGGCGCCGGCGGGACGTGGCTGGGGCCCCGCGGCGAGGATCGCGGCATACAGTTCGGCCGGCCGCGTCCCGCTCGTGATCTGGGCAGCCACCGTCGACCCGGACGACGTGCCGATCATGAGATCGGCCTCGGTGAGATCGACGCCGGCTTCGGCCAGACCGGCGATGAGGCCGAGTTGCCACGCATTGCCTGCTGCTCCGCCGCCTGCGAGGACCAAGGCCCGCTGGTGTGAGTTCTCCGGCGAGCTGATGGCATCAGCGTGCTGGTCCGGTATCGGCCCGTTGCCGGGACGGTGTGTGCGCGCCATCGCAGGGCCATCGGGAGTCGCCGGTGGGCTGATGCGCGGAGTAGAAGAAGGTGTTGCGTCCATGGGAGTCGCCTTTCGCGAAGTGCCTGCCTGGCGCTCCCTGTGGCGACTACGTCAGTCGCGCGATCGTGGACTGCAGGGGAGCGCCCACTGTGGATACTGCGTACATGGGTCTCACCTCCTGCCGATAGGTCACGATCACGGGAATGATCGCACGCAGCCGGCGCGGTGCGCAACCGCCGGGGCGACGGGCAAGGGGCGGCCGACAGTCCGCTGGCATCATGGGCGCGTGAGCATCCTCAAGTCCGTGGTCCTGTTCGTCCTCGCCGCCGCGGCCGAGATCGGCGGTGCGTGGCTCGTGTGGCAGTCGGTCCGTGAGGGCAGGCCATGGTGGTGGGCGGGGCTCGGGGTGGCTGCGCTCGGGATCTACGGGTTCGTCGCGACCTTCCAGCCCGACGCCCACTTCGGCCGGATTCTTGCCGCGTACGGCGGTGTCTTCGTGGCCGGTTCCCTCGCGTGGGGCATGATCGTGGACGGCTTCAGGCCGGACCGCTGGGACGTGATCGGCGCTGTGGTATGTCTCGCGGGCGTCGTCGTCATCATGTTCGCGCCGCGCGCCTCGGCCTGACGGACGGACCCTCTCCGCGGGGGTCAGATGAACGGGCGCGTCAGAGGAAGCTGCAGATCTCCCCGGCGTCGCACGACGACGGATTGGCGGCCGCGGCTGCGACGTGCACGGTCGCGACGGCAGCACGCAATGCCGTGAGCTCGGCAATCTGCGCGTCGAGGGCCTCCAGATGCCGAGCCAATGCCTTCGCAACGTGCCCACACGGCGCCTCGCCGGCGTCGCGCACCTCGAGCAGGTCCTCGATCTGGGCGAGAGTCAGCCCGGCCGCACGGCCTCGGCGGATGAACCCGATGCGCCCGACCACCTCGGGCTCATAGTCCCTGTACCCGTTCGCCCCGCGCTCCGGATCGGACAGGAGCCCGCGGGACTCGTAGAACCTCAGCGTCTTGGTGCTCACACCTGCGGCCGCCGCAGCCTCGCCAATGCGCATCCCAGCCTCCTCAGCGCCCGGACCTGACCTTCCACCCGGGCTTGACCTTCCAGTATAGGGGAAGGTCCACACTGGCGGCATGACGAACTACGACTACGATCTGGCGATCATCGGCTCCGGCGGAGGGGCCTTCTCAGCGGCGATCCGCGCCACAGGCCTGGGCAAACGCGTCCTCATGGTCGAGCGGGGGACCATCGGCGGGACCTGCGTCAACACCGGGTGCGTGCCCTCGAAGGCGCTCCTTGCGGCCGCCGAAGCGAGGCACACGGCCGCCGACGCAGCGGGCAGGTTCCCCGGTATCGGTTCCTCCGCTGGCCCCGTGGACATGGGCGCACTCATCGCGGGCAAGCAGGCCCTCGTCGAGTCGATGCGGCAGGAGAAGTACGTGGACCTCGCCGCCGACTACGGCTGGGATGTGATCCAGGGAGGGGCCTCCTTCTCGGGCACCCCCGGCGAGCCGGTGCTGACCATCACGCACGACGGCGGCGCGCTCGCCTCGGTCGAGGCGCGCTCCTCTGTCACGGCCCAGCACTACCTCGTCGCAACGGGGTCCTCGCCGTGGATCCCCCCGATCGAGGGCCTGCCCGAAGTGGACTACCTGACCTCGACCACGGCGATGGAGCTCAGCGAGATCCCCGAGTCCCTCCTCGTCCTCGGCGGCGGGTACGTCGCGCTCGAGATGGCCCAGCTGTTCGCGCGTCTTGGGACGAGGGTGACGATGCTCGTGCGCAGCCGCCTTGCCTCGCACGAGGAGCCCGAGGCGTCGCGGGCGCTCATGGGCGTCTTCGCGGACGAGGGCATCCACGTGGTCCGTCGCGCCGCCGTCGCCTCGGTGCGCACTGATCCCCTCACGGGCGAGGTGGTCGCCGTCGCCGAGGTGGGCAGCATCGGGGCCAAGGAGCCGCAGGAGTTCCGGGCCGCGCGGGTCCTCGTCGCGATGGGCCGCAGGCCCGTGACTCGAGCGCTGAACCTCAAGCAGGTCGGCGTCGAGACCGGCGAGTCCGGGGAGATCGTCGTGGACAGCACCCTCGCCACCACGAATCCCCGCGTCTGGGCCGCCGGAGACGTCACGGGACACCCAGAGTTCGTCTACGTCGCGGCCCACCACGGGGCGCTCGCGGTCGAGAACGCCTTCACGGGCGCTGGCCGCACCGTGGACTATCGGCATCTCCCCCGTGTCACGTTCACCTCCCCGGCGCTCGGCGCCGTCGGCCTGACGGACAAGCAGGCGCGCGAGTCCGGGTACCGGTGCGAGTGCCGCGTGCTGCCGCTCGAGTACGTGCCTCGCGCGATCGTGAACAGGGACACGCGGGGGTTCATCAAGATCGTCGCCGAGGCGGCCACGGGGAAGATCCTAGGCGTCACCGCCGTGGCAAAGGACGCCGGAGAGCTGGCCGCCGCCGGTGTGTACCTCCTCGAGGCGGGCATGACCGTCGACCAGGTGGCGGCCATGTGGAGCCCGTACCTGACGATGGCGGAGGGGATCCGGATCGCCGCGCAGTCCTACACGGCGGACGTCTCGCGGCTCTCCTGCTGCGCCGTGTGAGGATGCGGCTGCCCGCGGCGGCGTGCCGCAGGCCGTGGCCGTGCCCCCGCTCAGAAGCTGGAATTCCGCGCGAGTCCGAGGAGCTGGTCCTTCGTCTGATCCGCCGTGGGCCCGGTCGGGGAGATGAGGACCTGGGCAACGAAGATCGCCATGTTCTGGCCCTTGGCGACCTCGAGCATGAGGATGGTGATCGGCACGTCGCCGACGGGCCGCAGGGACTTCGGCCCCGCAGCCTCCGACCTCGTCACGAGGATGGCCTTGTCCCCCACGCCCTCGATCGACTGGCCGTCAGGGGGCAGCGCACCTGTGAGCATAGATGCCCCGCCTTGGTGGTACTCGATCGAGAAGATGAGCGAGTCCGGACCGGGGGTGCCCAAGGCGCCGAACGTGTAGCGGCAGCTTCCCTCGCCCGGGAGCGTCTCCGGCGTGGTCGTCGCGCCGAAGGCCTGCTTCACGGCATCGGCCGTCGCGATGGCGCACACGGGATTGTTCGTCGACGCCTGTGGGCCCACGGCCGGCGCGGACGGGACACTGAGCGCGCTGCCGTTGCCCCATCCGGCGTCGACAAGGGCCTGGGAAAGGGCTCGGGCCGTGGCGTTTCCGTCGGGGGCGGGAGTTCCCGCATCCATGGGTGGCATGGCCAGATAGCGGAAGTCGAGGGACTCGTTGCCGCGCACCGCCATGAGGATCGTGTTCGCCGACGCCGAGGGTTCGCCGCGGAAGTATCCCGTCCACTGGAAGCATGCGAAGTCGCCGATACCGGTCACCGGCGCGCAGTCGGGCGTCTTCTTCGCCGCGGCGATGTCCGCCGCCGAGGCCGGCGTGGTCAGCGCAACCGAAAGGCCGTTTCCCTTGACGGACCTGCTGTAGTAGCCGCACCCATAGGCGCCGCTGCCGCCCGGCCTCGCCGGCGAATTCGACATCGGCACTTGGCCTGGGTCGACCTTGGCGGCGATCGCCGGGGTGATGAGGTCGCATGCCGGGTTGCCGCCGCTCGAGGACGAGGACGACGCGGGGTTGTCGGCGCTCGAGGAGGATGAGGATGAGGACGACGTCGTCGGCCCGCTCTGACCGCACCCTGCGAGCAGGAGGGCGAGCGTCCCGACGAGTACGACTCCTGCCCTGGGCAACAGGATCCGATGAGCGCGCATGGCTGTTCTCCGCTCTCCGTGGGGCCGCCCGACAGGCTGCCGGACACCTTGACGGTACGGACCCCATGTGCCCGCGAATAGAGGCGATGTGCCCCGGCCCCCGCGCATCCGGCCCTTGCACGAGCCGCGCGCAGAGAGTAGGCAGGGAGGACCCACCTACCGCAAGGAGTCCCACCATGCGCTACCGCAAGCTCGGCAGTTCCGACCTTGAGGTCTCGGAGATCTCGCTCGGCTCGTGGCTCACGTTCTCGGGCGGCATCGAGGAGGAGCAGACCCGCGCGTGCACGGAGGCCGCGTTCGACGCCGGGATCAACTTCTTCGACACCGCGAACGTCTACGGCCGCGGAGCGTCCGAAACAGCGTGGGGCGAGATCCTCTCGAAGCACCCACGCGGCTCGTACATCCTCGCAACGAAGGTGAACGGCCAGATGTCAGACGACCCGGCGGACCGTGGCCTCTCCCCCGCGCAGATCGCCAAGCAGATCGACGCCTCGCTCACGCGGCTCCAGACGGACCACGTGGACCTGTACCAGGCTCACCGCTTCGACACCGCCGTTCCGATCGAGGACACCGTCGAGGCCTTACAGAAGGTGGTCGAGCAGGGCAAGGCCCGCTATCTTGGCTTCAGCGAGTGGACCCCAGAGCAGATTCAGGCCGCGATCGACCTCGCCGGGCCGGGGCTCTTCGTCTCATCGCAGCCGCAGTACTCGATGCTGTGGCAGGCGCCCGAGGCGGAGGTCTTCCCGCTGTGCACAGCCAATGACATCTCGCAGATCGTCTGGTCCCCGCTCGCGCAGGGCGTGCTCACGGGCAAGTACAAGCCGGGCCAGGGGATCCCCGAGGACAGCCGCTTCGCGAGCGACTCCATGAACATGGCCAAGGACCTCCTCCTCAACGACGCGATCCTCGATGCCGTGCAGCGTCTCCTGCCGATTGCCGACGGCGCGGGGCTGAGCCTCCCGACCATGGCCCTCGCGTGGGTGCTCCGCCGCACCGAGCTCGCCTCTGCGATCACCGGCGCGTCTCGCCCGGAGCAGGTGCACACGAATGCGGAGGCTTCCGGCATCGGGCTCACCGACGACGTCCTCGCGGCGATCGACGAGGCCCTCGGCGATGTCCCGGTCAAGAAGCCGACCCTCGCCCCGGGCGCACAGGCTGGCGTGCTGCACCGCGCGTGAGTGCTGGAGGCGAGTGCGCGCCGTCGCCCGAAGCGACGCGTAAGTGCTGGAGGCGAGTGCGCGCCGTCGCCCGAAGCGGCGCGTGAGCGAAGGAGGCGAGCGCCCGCCGTCGCCCGCCGCGGCGGGACGCTATCTCGTGATCCAGGTGCGCGTCACGCCCAGCACGCGCTCGCCGTCGAGATCGGCGAGGGAGGCGCCCACAAAGCGGACCGCGGCCTCGGAGGTCTGCCAGCGGAAGCGGTATGCGGCCGACGTCGCGGCGTCCGCGATCGCGGCCCCTGCCTCCTGCGCCGACTGGGCGCCGGCGAACGCGCCCGACGAGCGCGAGAGGTAGGCCTCGAGGGGCGCGCCGTACGCGCCGACGTGGGCCGGCCGCTCGACGTTCGCGACGAACTCGCTCGCCACGGCCGCCGGTTCGACGATGCTCACCTGCACGCCGAATTGCTCGGCGACCGGCGCGAGGGACTGCATGAAGCCCTCGACGGCGAACTTCGCGCCGCAGTACGCGTCGGCGAAGGGCTGGCCGACGGCGCCGCCAACACTCGTGACCGTCACGATCCGTCCGTGGCCGCGGTCCCGCATCCCGGGCAGCACGAGCTTGGCCAGATGCACGGGCGCGAGGTAGTTGACCTCGAGCTGGTCCCGGATCACGTCCATACCGAGCTGCTCAGCGGTGCCCACACAGCCCCTGCCGGCGTTGTTGACCAGCACGTCGATCCGGCCGTGGTCGGCGACCACGGCGGCAACGAGGGCCTCCGCCGCGGGGTGGTCGACGACGTCGAGCGCCCGGAGGTCAAGCTCGACGCCAGCCTCCGCCGCGGCCGCGCGGAGTGCGTCGGCCCGGGTGAGGTCACGCATGGTCGCGACCACGGTGAGGCCCCTGCGGGCGAGTTCGACGGCGGCGTGCAGCCCCATCCCGGACGAGGTTCCTGTGACGAGCGCGACATCAGACATGGCGCCACACTACGCCGGTCACGTGGTCAGGCGCCGCTGCGCACGGGCTCACCGATCCGCTCGGTCGCGGCCCAGCTCGCGAGGAGCTTGAGGGATTCCTCGGACGGCGAGCCGGGCACGGCCGGGTAGACGGTCAGGGTCAGCCCGGGGTCCTCCTCGAGGGCGAGCGCCTCGAACACCATCTCGAGCTCGCCGACCACGGGATGCCGGAAGTGCTTGCGGCCCGAGTAGTGCCGCCGGACGTTGTGGCGGGCCCACAGCGAGGCGAACTCCGCGCTGCGCGTGGACAGCTCGCCCACGAGGTCCGCGAGGCCCTTGTCGTGCGGATTGCGGCCCGACTCGGTCCGCAGGAGCGCCACGTTGTTGTTCGCCGCGAGGTTCCAGTCGGGGTAGAACTCCCGGGCACGGGTGTCCAGGAAGATGAACCGGGAGTGGTTCGCCGGGCGGGCGGGGACGCCCAGCGTCTGGCGGGCCGCGCCGTCGTACATCTGGGAGTAGAGCGCGAAGCCGAGCCGGTTGGCGGCGAGGATGTCCATGCGCCCGTTGCGCACGAACGCCGGCGCGCCGGTGATGGCGTCGAGCATGAACTGCACACTCGGCCGGACCGCCTGGCGGGACGCGCGCGGGCGGGACCGCGAAGGGCCCGCGTTGCGGGCGAGGTCGAAGAGGTGGTCGCGCTCGGCGTCGTCGAGCTGGAGGGCGCGGGCAAGCGCCTCGAGGATGCCCTCCGAGACCCCCGCGAGGTTCCCTCGCTCGAGCCGCGTGTAGTACTCCACGCTGACCCCCGCGAGCAGCGCAGCCTCCTCGCGCCTGAGGCCCGGCACGCGCCGGTTCGTGCCGTAGACCGTGAGTCCGGCCTGCTCCGGAGTGATCTTCGCCCGACGGGTCGCGAGGAAGTCGCGGACCTCCTCGCGGTTCTCTGCTGCCATGGATCCACGCTACGCCGCGTCCCGCCACGGCTGGGAGGTACTGCCAGTACCGGTCTCATCAGGGCTCTCCCTCTTCGGCGCGCTCCGGGGTTGCATGGGAGGGTGCTCACCCCGTTGCCTCCCACCGCTGGACGCACGACGCCGCCCCGCGGCTCCGTTGCGCGCCTCGCCGCACGGCGGGTCGCCGCGCTTCAGAAGCTGGCCCTCAGACCCTGGGACCTGACCCCTGGTCCCACCCAACCCCTTGGAGGATCCCCCATGGAACTCATTCCCGCCCAGACTCCCGCCGTTGCCCCGGCATCCCGCTTCACCGGCCATGTCGAGGTGACCACCGTCTCCGCGGCGGCCGCGCCCGGGTGGCTCGCCGCCGCCGTCGTGCGCTTCTCCGCCGGCGCCCACACGAATTGGCACGTCCACGCGCTCGGCCAGACCCTCTACGTGCTCGAGGGGACCGCGCTCGTGGGGACCCGCGACGGTCGCGTCGTGGCCGCCGGACCCGGCGAGACCGTGCAGTGCGCCGCGGGCGAGGATCACTGGCACGGCGCGACGGCCGACGCCGCGATGGCGCACCTCGCGATGCTTGCGGGCGACGGCGAGACCGATCCGACCACGTGGCTCGAGCCGGTCGACGACGCCGCGTACCGGGCGGCCAACGGCACGGAAGAAGCCGCCGCCAACGGCAAGTGACCGAAGGCCCGCGGCCCGGCGCCGCCGCGCGCGTAACTCCCCAGCTCTAGCCCCGACGAGTGCTCTGACTCGTCCCGACATCCGCGTGATTGCGCGGGTTGAAGGCTAAAGCTGGGGAGTTTCGCCCGTTAAAGCTGGGGAGGTCGGAACGTTCGACCCCCGGGAAATGACGGTCAGAAGTGACCTCAGGAACTGACTCGCAGAAGGTGACTCCCAAAGGGTGGGCCGGGACGGCGCCGTCGTGCCTGTCCTGCTCACTCAGCCTTGTGGGCTGGCCCACTCCTCGCGTACCATCGATGTGAGCGATATTAGAACACGCAGTTCTATTATCGAACAACCATTCCGATGGCGAGAGGTCGCCACCCCACAGAGAAGTGAGGAAGCCCGTGCAGTTCCACCACCACGGCTACGTGTCCACGGATCCCAAGGTCCAGCCGGCCGCTGGCGTCGGCCTCAACCGCCCCGAGGAGCTCCCGGACAAGGTCGACGTGCTCATTGTCGGCACCGGCCCCGCGGGCATGATCACCGCAGCGCAGCTCTCGCAGTTCCCCGACGTCAACACCCGGATTATCGAGCGCCGCGGCGGCCGCCTCGAGATCGGCCAGGCGGACGGCATCCAGGCCCGCAGCGTCGAGACGTTCCAGGCCTTCGGGTTCGCCCCCGAGATCATCGCCGAGGCCTACCACATCACCGAAATGAACTTCTGGCAGCCGGACCCCGAGAACCCCCAGAACATCAAGCGCACCTCGCGCGCGGTGGACGACGAGATGGGCATCAGCGAGTTCCCGCACCTGATCGTGAACCAGGCCCGCGTGCTCGACTACTTCGCCGAGGTCATGGAGAACTCCCCGACCCGCATGAAGCCGGACTACGGCTGGGAGTTCGTGAGCCTTGAGATCGGCGAGGGCGAGTACCCCGTCACCGTCAAGCTCGCCGGCACCTCCCAGCATGAGGGCCAGGAGCGCACCGTCAAGGCCAAGTACGTGGTCGGCTCCGACGGCGCCCGCAGCAAGGTTCGCGACGCGATCGGCTGCGAGATGTCCGGCGACCGCGCCAACCACGCGTGGGGCGTCATGGACGTCCTCGCCAACACGGACTTCCCCGACATCCGCACCAAGTGCGCCATCCAGTCGCACGACGGCGGCAGCATCCTGCACATCCCGCGTGAGGGCGGGTACCTCTTCCGCATGTACGTAGACCTCGGCGTGGTGCCGGACGACGACAACGGCACGATCCGCGCGACCCCGCTCCAGGAGATCATCGACCGCGCGAACAAGATCCTCCACCCGTACTCGGTGGATGTGAAGAGCGTCGCCTGGAACAGCGTCTACGAGGTCGGCCACCGCGTCACCCACCGGTTCGACGACGTCCCCACCTCGCAGGTCGGGCAGCGTTCACCGCGCGTCTTCATCACCGGCGACGCGTGCCACACGCACAGCGCCAAGGCCGGACAGGGCATGAACGTCTCGATGCAGGACGGCTTCAACATCGGCTGGAAGCTCGGCCACGTCCTCGAAGGCCGCAGCCCCGAAAGCCTCCTGTCCACCTACACGGCCGAGCGCCAGGTGATCGCGCAGAACCTCATCGACTTCGACCGCACGTGGTCCTCGATGATGGCGAAGAATCCCGAGGACTTCGAGAGCCCCTCGGAGCTCGCGGACTTCTACGTGCGCACCGCCGAGTTCCCGGCCGGATTCATGACCGAGTACCACCCCTCGGCGATCGTGGGCCAGGCCAAGCACCAGGACCTCGCCACGGGCTTCCCGATGGGCAAGCGCTTCAAGTCCGCCAAGGCCCTGCGCATCTCCGACACCAACCCGCTGCACCTCGGCCACCTCGCCCAGGCCGACGGCCGCTGGCGCATCTACGCCTTCGCCGATGCGGCCAAGGCCGGCACGCCGGACTCGGCGATGGCGAAGTTCGCCGACTGGCTCGCCAACGACCCGGCCTCCCCCGTGGTCTCAACCCCCGAGGGCCTGGACCGCAACGCGTGGTTCGACGTCAAGGCCGTCTACCAGCAGGACCACCACACCTTCGACCTGAACGACGTCCCCAGCGTGTTCAAGCCGCAGGTGGGCGAGTTCCAGCTCAACGACCTCGAGAACGTCTTCGGCACCTACTCCGCCGCGGACATCTTCGAGGAGCGCGGCCTGAGCCGTGACGGCGTGGTCGTGGTGGTCCGCCCGGACCAGTACGTGGCCAACATCGTCCCGCTCGCCGCAACCGACGAGCTCGGCGCGTTCTTCGCGGGCGTCCTGAAGGGCCATGCGGCCGCTCAGGTCTGACCAGACCAGGAGCCGCTTCAGGCGGCTGCACGACGGCGAGGGGTCGCCTCCCGCACGGGAGGTGACCCCTCGCCCGTCCCAGCCCCGAAATAGAGCGCATTCCGGAAGACCGAAAACCTCGTCAATTGCCCCGAATCCTGCATTTCAAACATCTTCGAGCAGATGCGGGATTATTTTCCCGCCAGCCTTGCCATCCTACCGCGTGCATGCTTTTCTGAAACCCTCCATGCGGAAGTCCCGTAAATAGAAAAGCACATGCCAAACACCCAGCACGGGAGGTTGCCATGCCTGACTCACTCACCGCCGGACTTGCAGAAGTGGCGCGGTTCGTCCCCCAGCTCCTGCTGTTCCTCGTCATCCTGATCGTGGGCCTGCTCGTGGCCAAGGCGATCGCAAACGGGCTCTCGCGCCTCCTGACCAAGATCGGATTCGACCGCTGGGTCGAACGGGGCGGCGTGAAGCGCGCCCTCGCCGGGTCCAACCTCGACGCGAGCACCATTGTCTCCAAGATCATCTATTACGCTCTCGTCCTCTTCGTGCTTCAATTCGCGTTCGGCGTTTTCGGCCCGAATCCAGTCAGCACTCTGCTCGCGGCCATCATCGGATTCCTGCCCAAGGTTGTCGTCGCCATTATCATCGTGATCGTGAGCGCGGCGATCGCCGCCGCTGTGAAGACGCTCATTCAGGGCTCTCTGGGCGGCCTGTCGTACGGCAAGACGCTCGCCAATATCGCGAGCATCTTCATCATCGGCATCGGCATCATCGCCGCCCTCAACCAGGTGGACATCGCGGTCACGGTCACGACCCCCATCCTCATCGCCGTGCTCGCGGCCATCGTCGGAGTGGTGATCGTGGGAGTGGGCGGCGGCCTCATCAAGCCCATGTCCCAGCGCTGGGAGCGCTACCTCTCCCGCGCCGAGAATGAGGCCCCGCGCGTCAAGGCGCACGCCGAGGCCGCCCCGCCGGCTACCGAGCAGATCAAGGAAGCAGCCCGCCAGCACATGCCGCCGACCCAGAGCGACGGTGCCCACCGCTACTGAGGCGGCCCGCTGCCTCTCACGGAACACGTAACAGATGCAGGCCAGAAGAGCCAGAAGAGGAGAACCACAATGTTCACGAGTGCGGACCTAGAGGACCTCAAGGACGGCCAGGGAGATGTGGTCTCGCAGGACGGGGAGAAGATCGGCGCCATCGGCGAGTTCTACCTCGACGACCACACGGACGTGCCCGCATGGGTCACGGTGAAGACCGGGCTCTTCGGCACCAAGGAATCCTTCGTTCCCCTCGAGGGGGCCAGGATCGCGGAGGAGAACCTCGTGGTCCCGTATACGAAGGATCACATCAAGGATGCTCCCCGCGTCGACGCTGAGGAGCACCTCGAACCGGGCGAGGAGGACCGGCTCTACCGCCACTATGGACGCTCCGCTCCGGCCCAGGGACTGGCGGGCACCGAGCGGGCCCAGAACGAGGCGGCTCTGCAGGACGGGCCGATCGGCCGACGCCAACTGGCGATGGGCCTCCGTCGGCGCCCCCTCGGGAATGGTCTGAACCAGCCCGTCCCTGTGGAGAACACACCGGTCGACGGTAGCGCGGTCGAGACGGACAGGAACATCGGTGACGACCGACTCCGGTGACGGACGGCGGGGTTCGCCAAGACGGCGCGATCCGCGGCCGGAGCCGGGTGACCGGACGGAGCCGACGGAACCGGCGGGCGCCCCGGCCCACGGACTCGGAGGAGCCTCGCCCGAGGACCCGCGGACTCGGTCCGGCGCCCCGCAGCCCGGCTCGCCCCGGGCGGACTCACCGCAGCCGGGCTCGCCCCGGGCAGACTCGTCGCAACCGGGCTCGCCCCGGCCCGGGGTGTCCCGGGCCGGGGCCACGTGGACCGCGGTCATCGCGGGCCTCGTGGTCTTCATCCTGCTCGTGGTGTTCTTCATCCAGAACCAGGACATGGCCCAAGTCCACTTCCTGGGCCTCGTCGGTCCGGTGCCCCTCGGGATCGCGCTGTTCATCGCGGCCGTGGCCGGCGGGGTGCTGGTGGCCATCGCCGGCGCCGTGCGGATCTTTCAACTTCGAGCCGCCGCCCGCCGGGCACGGCGCACGACGCCGCCCCGGCGCTGACCATCACCCCCGCTGTAGGGCCTCCGTGGCCGCCCAGCTCGCGAGCAGCCGCAGCCGCTCCTCGCTCGCCGAACCGGGCTCGGCCGTGTAGGCGAACATAGTCCAGCCGGGATTGGCGGGCAGTTCCATGGCCTCGTAGGCGAGCTCGAGGTCGCCGACCACGGGGTGGTGGATCCGCTTGTGGCCCGTGCGGTGGAAGCGGACGTTGTGGGCTGCCCAGCGCACGCGGAACTCCTCGCTCGTCACGGAGAGTTCGCCGATGAGCTCCTGGAGGGCGCGGTCGTGGGGGCTGCGGCCGGCGTAGCCCCGGAGGGTCGCGACGACGTCGTCCATGTTCTTCTCCCAGTCCGGGTAGAAGTCGCGCGCCGCGGGGCTCGTGAAGAGGAAGCGTGCGTTGTTGGCCGGCGTCCCCGGGGACGCGGTGGCCTCCGTGACGGGAGTGTACAGGGCGCGGCCCAGCGCGTTGGCCGCGACGAAGTCCATCCGCTCGTTGCGCACCCAGGCCGGCGCGCCGGTGACGGCGTCGAGGAAGCGCTGGAGGCTGTCCCTGACCTCGGGTGCACCCGACCCACGCGCACGACGGCGCGTGCCCGCCGCGCCCTGAGCAGCGGACTGCTGCGACGCCGACCGCTGCGACGCCCTGGCGAGGTCGAAAAGGTGGGTCGTCTCGGCCTCGTCGAGCTGGAGGGCGCGGGCTAGCGAGTCGAGCACCTCGTCCGAGGCTCCGGAGAGGTCGCCGCGCTCGAGGCGCGCGTAGTAGTCAGCGCTCACGTTCGCCAGAAGGGCGACCTCCTCGCGGCGCAGGCCGGGCACGCGGCGTCGGCTGCCTCCGATGAGGCCCGCCGATTCAGGGCTCACATGGGCGCGGCGGGTGCGGAGGAACTCGCGCACCTCACTTCTGGTGTCCATGGTTCGAGGGTACGGTTCGCTCCCCGCGATTGGGGCGCCCTGTCAGGGCACGGATCAGCGGTCGGTCGGTCAGTCGCGGCGCAGGGTGGGCCACGGCGAGGCCAACGCGGACGTTGCCGGCCACGTGGATGAGCACGGCGACCACGAGGAAGGCTGCCAGCACCTGGGACGTCGTGACGAAGACTCCCGGCCACCCGCCGTCGAGCGTCGGATCGAGGAAGTCGTAGACGTACCAGCCGTCGATCCCGCCGCGGATCCACGAGAAGGCCAGGAACGCGGCCGGGTAGACCATCCAGGCGAGCGGCCGCCACCACCTGCCGCGGACGGTGCGCGTGACGAGGATCCAGTCGAGCGCCATGACGAGCGGGACGATGCGGTGGTGGATCATCTGCGGCCAGTACATGTCCAGGGTCCACCATGGCTCGCTGGGCGGCGCGACGAGGACCACGTAGATGATGCCCGTCATGACCATGTAGAACGTGAGCGCGCCGAACAGGTGGTCCCACCAGAGCGGGAGCCTGGTACGCGGCCACGCCGCGGAGGCGATCAGGACGAGCCCGACGGCCAAGTTCGACTGGACGGTGAACTCGGAGTAGAGCTGCGGGATGTCGACGTCGTTGGTCGGCAGCGTCGCGTCCATCGTCTTCTGGATGAGCGCGACGAGGACGGCGACCCCCACGGCGGCACGCACGAGGCGGATCCAGAGGCGGTCGGGGTGAAGCGCGTGGTTGAGGGCGAGGTTGTTCTCCGCCGGAGGGATCAGTGTCGATGCGCCGCTCATGGCCACAGTCTGCTGCTGCGCGGCGTGCGCACCCAGAGTCGAAAGTACTGCCAGCTCAGAACCCCGAGGGCATCCGCGGCGTGTAGTGCTCCTCGAGGGCGCGCGCCTCGTCCTCGGAGAGCGTCAGCTCAAGGGCCGCGGCGGCGTCCGCGAGGTGATGCGGCTTGGTCGCCCCGACAATCGGGGCCGTGACCACGGGGTTGTGCAACACCCAGGCGAGGGCGATCTGGGCCATGGGCACGCCGCGGGCCTCGGCGACGCGCTGGACGGCGCTGACGATCGGCTCGTTCACCTCGCCGGAGTAGCGGCTCTGCAGCGGGTCCGTCTCGGCCCGCTGGGTGTGCTGGTCGCTCCACGGGCGCGTGAGGCGGCCCTTCGCGAGCGGGCTCCAGGGGAGGCTGCCCACGCCTTGATCCACAAGGAGCGGCATCATCTCGCGCTCCTCCTCGCGCATCACGAGGCTGTATTGGTCCTGCATCGAGACGAACCGCGTCCAGCCGTTCGCCTCGGCGGCGTGCTGCATCTTCTGGAACTGCCACGCCCACATCGACGACGCGCCGAGGTAGCGCGCCTTGCCGGCCTTCACGACGTCGTGCAGCGCCTCCATCGTCTCCTCGACCGGCGTCTCCGGGTCGAAGCGGTGGATCTGGTAGAGGTCCACGTAGTCGGTGCCGAGCCGGGACAGGGACGCATCGACCTGCTCCATGATCGCCCGGCGGGACAGTCCGCGGCCTCCCGGACCTTCGTGCAGGGGGAAGAAGACCTTCGTGGCGAGGACCACGTCCTCGCGGCTCGTGTAACTCCGGATGGCGCGGCCCACGATCTCCTCCGAGGAACCGTAGCCATAGACGTTCGCGGTGTCCCAGAACGTGATGCCGAGCTCGACGGCCTGGCGGAAGAGCGGCGCGGCCGCGTCGTCGTCGAGCGCCCATTCGCTGAAGCCGCGCGAGGCGTCGCCGAAGCTCATGCAGCCGAGGGCGAGGCGGCTCACGCGCAGGCCGGAGGTACCGAGGCGTGTGTACTCCATCGGATGGTTCCTTTCGTCGGTGGATACGCCCGACGCTACGCGGCCCTCTTCGCGCGAGGGAGGCCCTGTGAGTACGCGGATGGGGCGGGCCCCCGCTGCGGACGGCGCCGAGCCCGGCGTCTCGCCATGGCTGCAACCAGAAGGACGACGGCGGCCGCCGCCATCGCGGCCCGGCTCACCATAGGCCCAGCGCCGGTCCCGACGGTGGCGGAGACGGCCTCGAGCGCGGCCGGGACCACGAGGAACTCGGGCCTTCGGGCGATCAGGGCCAGAGGGATCAGCATGAGCGCGTACCAGGCATAGCTCGGGCACACGATCACGAGGGCCCAGCCGACCGAGACCGCCTGCGCCACGGCGGGCTCGAGCCGGTGCCGTGCGAGCCACACCCCCGCCCACACGGCGAGCAGTGCCGCCACGCCCACCACGAGCGCCGCACCCGGCGGCAGCAAGATGCCTGGCAACGAGAATCGCGTCGTGTCCCCGCCCGAGGAGTAGCCCTCCTCCGAGAGGTACCCCGGGAGGTAGCCGAGCACGGCAGGGCCGGACGCGAGCACATACGGGACGTACACCGCACCGACCGTGCCGACCGCCGCAGCCGCGAAGCGCCGCGGCCGGTCCCTCAGCATGCCGGGAAGCGCAGCGGCCGGGATCACCTTGGTCGCGACCGCGAGGCCGAACAGGATGCCCGACCTCCCGACACGCCGGGCCCCGAGCGCGAGGGCTGCCCCGGCGAGCAGGACCGCCGCGAGGGCGTCCACGTGCGCGTTGTTGACGGCCTCGAGGAGCACGAGCGGGTTCCACGCCCACAGCGCCGCGTAGGCCACCGGGATTCCGGCGCGCGGGAGGGCGCGGGCCAGCAGGAGCGTTCCCGCGAGCGCGAGCACGAGGCCCACGGCCTGAAACGCGATCCACCCCACGCCCGCGGGCAGCGGGAGCCGCACGGCCCCGAAGTACGCCTCCGCCACGGGCGGATACGCGGTGGGGACACGCGGCCGGTTGATCGCGGTGCACAGGGGCTCGCCGCCGGGCACCGAGTCCGTGAGCACGTCCCCTGTCGGGAAGTGCCCGCCGGGGGCTGCGGTCTCGCACCGCTGCCCGTCGCGCGACGCGAACAGCCATGCGGGCCTCAGGTCCGCGAGCGCGTCCGACGCCGGCACGTCCCGGTACGGCGAGATCCCGGCCTTCTGCACGATCCCGTCCCACGCGTACCGCGCCGAGTCGTTGCTCGTGGACGGCGGCGCGGACATCGAGGCTCCGCCAGCCGCGAGGAGGCCCAGCACGATGGTGCCCAGCACCCAGCGATGGCCCGCCCCCGACCGTTCGGCCCTGCGCACGAGGGCCCACGCCGCGATGGCGGCGACCCAGCACGCCGCCGTGCCGACCAGCACCCGCAACCGGTCGCCGTCGTGCGCGAAGACGGTCCAGACGACGGCGGCGACGAGGGCAGCGAGAGCAAACGCGGCCAGCGCGAGCAGGCACGCGGAGAGGAGTGCGGTTGGACGCGGAGAGGGGGCGCGGAGCCGCGGAGGGGCCATGCTGACAGCGTCCCGCACGAGGCGCGGCCGTGGGAGCGATCGAGGGTTCCCGTTCGGGTTCCGTAAGGTCTCGCGGGCCCTGCGCGGCCGCCCCGGTGCTGTGCTTGAGGGCATGGAACGAAGGACCATCCCGACGGCGGGCCGCATTGCCGAAGCGGCATCCTCGAGGCTGCTCACGGCCGTGCATTCGCCCACGCGGGGCACTCGGCTCACGGTGGTGCTGGGCCGGTGGCTCGCCGGCATGTTCGCTCTGTGCCTGGCCACGGGGTTCTACTCGCACGCGCTCCAGGACCCGGCGACGTGGCCCGGGGCGACGCTCGCCCGGCCCGTGTGGCTCTACGCGGTGACGCAGACCGTGCACATCACGGCCGGGACGGTGAGCGTTCCGCTGCTGCTGGCCAAGCTCTGGTCCGTGTATCCGGAGCTCCTGAAGTGGCCTCCCGTCACGTCCGTGCTGCACGCGCTCGAGCGAGCGAGCATCGCGGTGTTCGTCGCGGCCTCGCTCGTCGAGGTGACGATCGGCATCGTCAACACCTTCCAGTGGTACCCGTGGCCATTCCCGTTCCGCGAGACGCATTTCGCGCTCGCGTGGGTGATCCTCGGCTCGCTGCTCATCCACGTCGCCGTCAAGTACCCGGCGATCGCGGCGCATTGGCGGGGAGCGCGGGATGGGCGCGGAGGTCTTGATCGCTCTGGGCCGGACCGCGCACGACGACGGGTGCTCGCCCTCGTGGGCATCGGCGCCGCGGCCGCATTCCTCGGCTCCGCGACGCAGAACGTCCCGTGGCTGCGCGACGCGGCCGTGTTCACGCCGCGCAGGCCCGGGCGGGGTTCCCAAGGGCTCGCGGTGAACCGGACCGCGGAGGCGGCGGGCGTCGTCGTGCATGATGGTGCGGCAGGCTGGGAGCTCGCGGTGGCCGTGGGGGCGAGTGCCCGGCGGTTCAGCCTCGCCGACCTCGAGGCGCTTCCCCAGACGGAGCACGGGCTGCCGGTCGCATGCGTGGAGGGGTGGGTGCAGGACGCGGTGTGGGCAGGGGTGCGGATGCCGGACCTGCTGCGGGCCGCCGGGGCGAGCCGGGGTGACGTCGTGGTGCAGAGCCTCGAGCGCGCAGGCAACAACCGCATGAGCGTGCTGCCGGAGAAGTTCGCGTGGGACCCGCTCACGCTCGTGGCACTGCGGGTCAACGGCGAGACCCTCAGCCCGGACCATGGCTATCCCGCGCGGATCATCGCGCCCGGGCGGCCCGGCGTGCTGCAGACCAAGTGGATCTCCGAGCTGCGGGTGCTCGCAGCCGACCCCGGGAGCCCGGCATGAGCGCGCGGTTCCTCGTCCGGGCTCTCGCGGTGCTGTCGGGTGCTGCGATGGTCGGCGTGGGCGGGGTGCTCCTCCTGGGCTCGCTGGCCCTCGGGCAGCTGGTCGGCCTCGCGGTGTGGCTCGCGGCCGCCGTCGTGGTTCACGACGGCGTGTGGGTGCCCACCGTGACGGCGGCGGCCAAGGTCGGGCCGAGGGTCTGGTCAAGAATCTGGCGAGCGCTTCACGGGGCCAGCCGACCATCCTGAGGTACCGGGGCCGACACGTCATCGCGTGAATGAGCCTCCGTCTCAGCTATCTCCGGCGCAGGAGGCAGACGGGGCGCCCGCTCAGGCTCCGCTGCGTGACAGGGTCCCAGCCCGTGTCCGCTGCCGTCGCCGCGAGCGCCGCAGGCCCCAGAACAGCCCAGGGGAACTCGTCGCTGAGGTGCCCGCGAGCGTCCCTCAGCCGGGCAGCGAAGGAACGGTCCGTCCACGGACCTGTGGCGGCCTCGACCCAGACCGAGGCTCCCGGTGCCGTGATCTCGCGGACCCGAGCGAGCAGCGCTGCCGGGTCGCCGCCGATGCCGATGTTGCCGTCCATCAGCAGCACCCCTCCCCATCCGGCGCCTGCCCGGCCGGTCGAGGTGATCTCGGCGCAGGGATGGAAGACCGAACCGAGCACGGCCTCGCCGCCCCTGCGGGCGAGGCGGACGGCGCGCTCCTCGACGTCGATACCCACGGCATCGATTCCCGCTCGGCGTGCCGCGGCTACGAACCGGCCGGGTCCGCATCCGATGTCCAGAACCGGGCCCGTCAGTGTACCGAGCAGCGCCCGCTCCCCCGGCGTCGCATGGAACCAGGCGCCGGCGTCGTAGCGGGCGAGCGGCTCGGCGCGCGGATCAGCGTCCGCATCGATCAGGTCGAGGATGCCGTGGCGGCGGCGCAGCGCCCGAGCGTACGGGTCGCCGCCGCCACGGCCGAAGAATGACCCGGGCCGGAAGGGCCTGTGCCACGCGGGTTTTGTGGCGCCAGTCACCGTTGCTTCCATCCGGCCCTCGAGCCCAAGGCTGGCAGGCTCAGGGCCAAGGACCGCGGTGCCTGCTGGCATGCTGGCTGGCAGAAGACTCGCCGCCGCGATGGCGTCGGCGGTCACCGCGCGGCCCCTGTCGCGGCGAGCACGCGGGTCACCACGGCACTGAACTCGGTCCCGGGTAGCTGGGCGGCAACGGCGGCTGCATCCTCGGGAGTATCGACGTCCCGCAGGGTCGGGAGTTCGCGCACCGTGAGCCCCGCGCGGCGCAGCCGGCCAAGCTGCCGCACGCCCGTGTCCGGCCGCGACATGGGCACGCCCCGGATCAGCCTCCCGTCCGGTTCGGCGAGAGCGAGCGCCCAGAAGCCGCCGTCCTCCGCGGCGCCGAACCACGCGTCCGCAGGTTCGACCCCCGCACCATCGGCCGGTGCGACGCCCGTGGCGGCTCCTCCGTCAACGCCACACCCCCAATCCGCGAGCAGCGGCGCGAGATCGGCCCGTGTGAACTGCGGCGTGTCCATGCCGAGGATGAGCAGCGGCCCGTCCACGGCATCGCACAGGGCGGCGAGCCGCTCATCCAGACTCCCGTCGGGCTGAGGGACATGGCTGAATCCGGGGATCGTCGCCGCGGCGGGGCTGCCGTCGAAGTAGAGGATCCGCGAGCGCACCGGCAGCGACCGCACGGTCTCGAGCGTGGCGCGCAGGCTCAGCGAGGCGAGGTCCGCGGCCTCCTGGGGAGTGAACGCGGGGGCGAGCCGGGTCTTGACCCGGCCGGGCAGGCACTCCTTGGCGACCACGGCGATGGTGAGGTCGTCCGAGCGGCGGGTCTCGGCGTCGTGCCCCCGACGGCGAGCCCGGGACCGCGCCCGGGACCGGCTGTCGGCGAGCAGGGTCGCCATGTCGTACACGGCCGTGGCGGTACCGCGGACGGTTCCCGTGACCTTCGAGCGGCCCACGCGCGGTGCGTAGCGCACGGGCTGCTCGACGACGTGCCAGCCCGCCTCGGCGGCGCGCAGGACCATCTCGAGCGGGTAGCCGCTGCGCCGGTCGGCAAGGCGCAGCCCGCGCAGCGCGTCGGTGCGCGCAATCCGCATCGGTCCAAGATCGCTCAGCCCGACGCCGGACCCGGCCCGCAGCAGCGCGGCAAGGGCGCGGTTCGCGACGCGCGCGTGGAGCGGCCACGCACCGCGGTCGGGGCGACGGGAGCCGAGGGCGAGGTCCGCGCCGTCGTGCGTCAGGAGCGCGAGGAGACCCGGCAGCTCGGCGGGGTCGAGCGAGCCGTCCGCATCGCAGATCGCCACGAAGGGCGCCGTCGCAGCCTGCAGCCCGCAATGCACGGCCGCCCCGAAGCCGCGGCGTGGTTCGACCACGACCGTCGCGCCGAGCTGCGCCGCGAGCTCACCCGAGCCGTCGGTCGAGCCGTTGTCGACGACGATCGCCCGCCACCCCGCCGGCACCCGGCCGAGGACCCAAGGGAGCGCCCCGCGCTCGTTAAGGCACGGGAAGACTACGTCGACAGGTGCGGGAGTCACGGTGTTCACGCCACCGACGCTAGGCGGAGGGGCGGGGCCTCCACCGCCGAATATCCTTACGGAACGCTGACCGATGCCCCCGGGCACCGCCCGCCCGGTCCGCTCCGCCGCGAGCGGGCCTATCCTGCGAGGGTGAGCACCGACCGACCACGCCCACCCGCCGCCACGCCGCTCGGCAACCGACGCATCCTCGTCGTCGAGGACGAGCTGACGCTCGCCGACGTGGTCCGCGGGTACCTGCTGCAGGCCGGGTTCCAGGTGGACGTGGCCCACGACGCGTTCACCGCGATGCACCTCGCGGCCACCCGCACGCCGGACCTCATCCTCCTGGACCGCATGATCCCCGGCCTCGACGGCGCCGAAGTCTGCCGGCGGCTGCGCGCCGCGACGGATGTCCCGGTCATCATGCTCACGGCGCTCGGCACGGAGGACGACCGGATCGCCGGGCTCGAGGCCGGCGCCGACGACTACATCACCAAGCCGTTCTCCCCACGCGAGCTCGTGCTGCGGGTCGAGTCCGTGCTGCGGCGCAGCCTCAAGGACTTCGAGCCCGAGCCGACCGTGGAGGGCGGCGGGATCCGCCTCGATCCCGGCTCGCGCACCGCGACGCGCCGGGGCGAGCCCCTCGCCCTCACGCTGCGGGAATTCGACCTGCTCGCCTTCTTCCTCCGCCACCCGGGCCAGGCGTTCAGCCGGGAGGACCTCATCCGATCGGTGTGGGACTGGACGTTCGGAGACCTCTCCACCGTGACCGTGCACGTGCGCCGGCTCCGGGAGAAGATCGAGGACGACCCGAAGAACCCCACGCTCCTGACCACCGTGTGGGGCGTGGGCTACCGCTTCGACGGCGGCGCGTGATGGCCGCCTCCGCAGTGGTCGGGATCCTCGGCTGGCTCCTGGGCTGGTCCGTGCTCATCACGGCCGCCAGCCTCGGCCTCCAGCGCCTCGCCCGCCGGGCGCCGTTCTGGGTGCAGCTCGTGCTCGTCGTGGCCGCGACTGCGGGGGTGTTCATCGCGGGCATCGCGACGGCGCTCAACGGCATGGCCATCTCCGAGGCCGACCTCTCGGTCCTGTGGCTCATCCTCGCGCTCGCGGCGGCCGTGGCCATCGCGATGTCCCTCGTGCTGGGGCTCCGGCTCTCCCGCTCGACCTCGCGCCTAATTGCCGACGCCGCGCGGATCGGCCGCGGCGAAGTGCTCACCGGCAGGCTCCGGCCCTCCGACGCCGGCAGCGCCGAACTGGCCGCCCTCGCGGGCGAGCTGACCCACACGAGCCGCAGCCTGGACGAGTCCCGCGCGCGCGAGGCCGACATCGAGTCCGCGCGGCGGGAGCTCGTCACGTGGATCTCCCACGACCTCCGCACCCCGCTCGCGGCCGTGCGGGCCATGGCCGAGGCCCTCGACGACGGCGTTGCGACAGACGCCGCCGACTACCACCGCCGCATGATCACCGAGACGGACCACATGGCCTCCATGGTCAATGACCTCCTCGAGCTCTCCACCCTCGAGGCGGGCACCCTCGTGATCCACGCCGAGCCGCTCGAACTCTACGACCTCGCGAGCGACGTCATGGCCGAGCTCGCGCCCCTCGCCGCCCGGCGCGGCGTCACGCTGGGAGGCGGCCCCACGGCGTCGTGCAGGGTCCTCGCCGATGCGCGCACCGCGAGCCGCGCGCTGAAGAACGTGGTGCTCAACGCGGTCATGTACAGCATCGAGGGTGGCACGGTCACCGTGGGCCTCGGGCCCGGCACGGGCGGGACCGGTGAGGTGTGGGTCCAGGACACGTGCGGCGGCATCGGCGCCGAGGACCTGCCCCGGCTCTTCGACCCCGGCTGGCGGAAGTCTGCGTCGCGGACGCGAGGGCCGGGCGGGGCGCCGTTCGTCGGGGCGGGTTCGACGGCGGCTGGCACGACGGCGCCCGGCTCGCCTTTCGCCGGGGCGGGCGTGGGACTGAGCGTCGTGGCTGGGATCCTGCGCGCGCATGGCGGAACCGTTGCGGTGGAGAACCGCGACGGCGGCTGCCGCTTCACGCTCGCCTTCCCGCTGGACCAAACGGCTGGGACCAAGTGAGTACACGGCTCACGCGCGGCAAGTACGTGCACCGCCTCGGGCGGCGTCAGGCGGGGCGGGGGAACCGGCCCCTTATCGTGGTCCCAAGCGCCACGAAGGCTGCCCTCGCGTGGTCTGCTTGGCGCGCTCCCCAGGGCAGCTGGCCGGCAGGGCGAGGCTGGAGCTGGCCGTTGCGTTCATGGCGCGCGGCCGCGCTGACCATGAAACCCAGGATGGCCATGCCGAGTATGAACGAGTAGATGACGCCCCGCTCGAACAGACCTGAGTACGGCGTGGAACCACCGGTCAGCCCCATGGCGAGTGCTGACACGATGGCGATGATGGCCAGGCCGAAGAACCAAAGGCTCGCATTATTGCGCCTCAGCCATAGGACGCCGATTGAGGCGAGCGACGCAACGATGCCACAGAGCAGTATAAAGACGGCCGTGTCGTGGACTGGCGGGAAGTAATCCTCGGGGATCACCCCGATGATGAAGATCGCAAGCCCAGTTATTGCGAGCGACCATCGGACGACCGTGGTCCAGACGCGAGCGAACCTCGTTGGCGGGGCGAGTCTGAATTTGCCATCTGTCGCACCGCGCCGCAGCTGTCTGTACGCCTGGTCCAAATCACCGGCATGGACGAACCAGAGTGCCGGTGACGTGATGAGACAGGCAGTGACGATCACGCTGGCTCCGATGAAGATTAGGGCAAGGTCCATATTGGCAAACGAAGGCGAACACACGTACCGAGCCGGACTCCCATCATCCTGGCAATGGATCGCGCCGAGATCACTGACGTAGTTGGAGAGGTAGTTGTAAGTGCCATGGCCATTCCACCCAAGCTGGACTACCCACTCAACGACGACGAAGCCCAGCAGCGCCTTTGCGGCCCATGATCCGACCATGTGCCGAACATCCGAGGTCTTTGGACGACGGCCCAAACACCATCCACCGAGTAACTCGATCCAGTTGCTCACCGTGCTCATGGTAGGATTAACGCGCACGACTGGATGAACCTCAAGAGGCAGAGGCGACGTGACACAACCCGCGAACTTCCCGAGGGTACTCACCCGTTAGTTCAACGCGGCGAGCGCACGATGTCGATAGCTGATTCTCAGTCCGTTCGCCCTAGCCAATGGGGCTCGACCACTCGTCGCGTGACGCGCTCAGCCTCTACCCAGAACTCGCGCGCCGCCTAGTAGTACTCCACCGGCCAGACCATCTGGACCCTAACGTGCGTGCCTAACCTCCCGCGCCCCGCCCCTCGGCGACCGGCGGACGTCGGCGGCCGACGGACACCAGCGACTCGGCGAGGGACCGCATGCCCTCGGCGAAGCCGATGCGGGGATGCCAGCCGAGCTCGGCAGTGATCGCGGCGGAGCTTGCGGTGATGTGCCGGACGTCCCCCGCGCGGTAGCGGCCGGTGACGACGGGGCGGATACCGGCGGGCGCCGAGATCGCCTCGGCCACGTCCAGGATCGTCTGCACCGAGGGGCCGCCGACGTTGAACACCCGGAACGCCGGGCCGGGCGCCGCCGATGCCTTGAGGAGGGCCCGCGGTCCTTCGCCGCGCGCCAAAGACCCTTCAACGCGCGCCCGGGAGCCCGCACCGGGCGCCAAAGACCCCGCAATGGCTCGGATCGCGGCGATGGTGGCCTGCGCGACGTCGTCCACGTGGACGAAGCTGCGGCGCTGGCGTCCGTCCTCGAACACGAGCGGCGCCTCGCAGCGCGCCACGGCCGAGGCGAACAGCGCCGCGACCCCCGCGTACGGGGTGTCGCGCGGAAGGCCCGGGCCGTAGACGTTGTGGTAGCGCAGCGCGATGGCCGTTCCTCCGGTCGAGCGGGCCCAGGCCGCCACGAGGTGCTCCTGCGCGAGCTTGGTGAGCGCGTAGACACTGCGGGGGTCGGTGGGCGCGTCCTCGGTGGTGAGAGCCGGGAGGAGGACCTCGCCGTCGTGGGCGTCCCGCGGGTCGAACAGACCGGCGGCGAGGTCGCGTTCGCGGCGCGGCGCTGGCCGCACCGGACGGCTGTCCGCCGGGTGGACGTAGGTGCCCTCCCCGTAGACGACCATCGAGGACGCGAGGACGAGGCCGCATACGCCGTGGTGGGCCATCGCGGCCACAAGCTGCGCCGTCGCGAGACCGTTCTGGCCCACGTACGCGGGGGCGTCGGCCATCCCGAGCTCGAGCCCGACCTTCGCCGCGAGGTGGCAGACAACGTCGGTCCCCGGCAGGACCCGCTCGAGCGCTGCGGGGTCCCCGGCGTCGCCGCGCACGGCCATGACGCCGTCCGGCAGCGAGCCAGGCACTGAGGCGGGCACGACGGCGTCGAGCACCGTGACGTGCCAGCCCTCGGCCGCAGCCGCGCTCACCACCGCCGACCCGATGAAGCCCAATCCGCCGGTCACGAGGAGCCTCATCGCCGCACCGCCACGCGGCCGGGCGCGGGTGCAGCGGGCGCAGGTGCGGCGGGCACGGACGCCGCGGGGGGCGTAGGCACCATGCCAGCTGCCACTCCGCCGGTGGCCGCTGGCCGGCCAGTCGCGGGCAGACCGGGATCCGGCGAGGCAGCCGCGGCCGCCATGAGCCGGGCGACGGCCTCGTCAGGCAAGAGCTTCCGCGGCGCGTATCCCTCGGGGACCAGTCGGGCCGCCGCGAGGAGGACGCGCTCGAAGACCAGGCTGGCGCCCGCGAGGCGCTCCCAGACGGCCTCGGCGGTGACGGCCTCACCCACGGAGGCGCCGGCGTCGGAATCGGTGACGAAGGCCAGCGCTGCGTAGCCCATGCCGAGCTCGGCGGCGAGGACGGCCTCGGGGTACTGGGTCATCCCCACGAGCTGGGCGCCCGTCTGGGCGAGCGCGCGGGACTCGGCGCGGGTGGAGAACCGGGGGCCGTTGATGACGGCCATGGTGCCCGAGGCCGCATACGGGATCCGCGCGTCCGCGAGCGCGGACGCGAGCACGTCGCGGAGACCGGTGCAGTAGGGGTCCGCTGCTGAGAGATGCTGGACGCCCGCCGTCGCGCCGGGGCCGGTGCCGTCGAAGAAGGTGTCCGCGCGGCCCCAAGTGCGGTCGATGAACTGGTCCGGCAGGACGAACGAGCCGGGGGCGAGCTCTGGCACGAGGGAACCGCACGCCGCGGTCGCGAAGACGGCCTCCACGCCAAGGCTCTTGAGCGTCCACAGGTTGGCGCGGTAGTTGACCTGCCGCGGCGCGACCGAGTGGCCGCTGCCGTGGCGCGGCAGGAAGGCGACCGCTGGGCCGTCCGGCCCGTGGTCCCCAGGCCGGCGACCCCCGATGAGGGAGATCGGCGCCGACGCTGGCCCATAAGGGGTCTCGATCTCTGCAACGCGGTCAGCCCCGGGGAGACTGTAGAGGCCGGAGCCGCCGATGATCGCAACGCGCGCCCGGAAAGGATGGTCATTCACGGATTCCACGAGACCATCGTGCCCGCGGGGGCCGGGCGATCCGCCCCTCGCGCCTTACGGTTCCGTGACGTCCCAGGGGTGGCCTGCCAGTACACGGATAACCCGCCACTGCCACAGCGTGCCACGAGACGCTGAACTTGAAGGGTGACACATGCTCCCCACCGCCCCACCACACGACCGTTGCTGGCGATCATCCTCGTCAGCTACTTCATGATCATCCTGGACAACTCGATCATCTTCACCGGCCTGCCGCAGATCCAGACGGCCATGGGCCTGACCGCCACCGAGCTTTCGTGGGTGCAGAACGCGTACACCCTCGTGTTCGGCGGCCTCCTGCTCCTGGGCGCCCGCGCCGGTGACCTCCTCGGCCGACGGCGCGTCTTCGTCGCCGGCCTGGCGCTCTTCGGAGTGGCGTCGGCCCTTGTAGGCCTCGCCCCGGCGGGCTGGTGGCTCATCGCCGCGCGGGCCGTCCAGGGCGTCGGCGCCGCCGTCGTCGCGCCGACGGCACTCTCCCTGCTCACCGCCCATTTTGAGCCCGGGCCGGAGCGCACGCGCGCCGTCGCGGCGTACGGCGCCGTGGCCGGGATCGGGGCGAGCGTGGGCCTTGTGGTGGGCGGTGCCCTCGCCCAATGGGTCTCGTGGCGCGCCGGCTTCCTGATCAACGTCCCCATCGGGGCTGCGCTCGCATGGGCCGCGGTGCGGACCATCCCGACATCCGCTCCCGCGCGTGGCCGGTTCGACACCGCTGGCGCTGTGCTCTCCACTCTGGGAGTGGGCTCGCTCGTGTTCGGGATCGTCGCCTCGGGGGACCCGGATCTGGCGGGCGACGCCGGCTGGGCGGCGCCCGCCGTCGTCGTGCCTCTCATGGTGGGCGGGATGCTGCTTGCCGCGCTCGTGCTGAACGAGGCGCGGGCCGCGCAGCCGATCATGCCGCTGCGGCTCTTCGCGAGCCGCGAGCGGACCGGCGCGTATGTGGCCCGCATGCTGTTCGCGGGCACGATGATCGGGTTCTTCTACTTCACGACCCAGTTCCTCCAGAGCGCCTATGGGTTCACGCCGCTCGCGGCCGGCGTCGCATTCTTCCCCATGACCGTGGTGAACTTCGCCGTCGCGGTGTTCGTGGCGCGCCTGACCCGGCGATTCGGCAATGCGCCCCTGCTCGCCGTGGGCCTCGCGTTCACCCTCGCCGGGATCGCGTGGCTCGCGCAGGTCACGCCCTCGGCCCCGTATGCGACGGCAGTTGCGCTGCCGATGGTGCTCGTCGGCATCGGCCAGGGTCTCGCGTTCGGGCCGCTCACGGCGGCCGGGATCGCGGGCCTCCAAGCGGCAGACGCCGGCGCTGGCTCGGGACTCGTCAACACCGCACACCAGCTCGGAAGCTCGCTCGGCGTGGCGGTTCTCGTGACCGCCGGGGCCGGTACCGGCACTCTGGCCCGCGAGGTGGCGACCGCCTACGCTGGCGGGACAGCCATGCTCGCAGCAGCCCTCGCCGTCGTGCTTCTCCTCATCGTCCCCCGCGAGCTCGCCGCCCGGCGTGCCGCCCCTGCCCGGAAGGAAGCCCATGTCTGAATCCACTGCCCGTACGAGCACGGTCCCGACGGTCACACTCAACAACGGCGTGGAGATGCCAGCCCTCGGCTTCGGCGTCTTCCAGGTCCCGGACCCCGGCGAGTGCGAGCGCTCCGTGGTCGCCGCCCTCGACACCGGCTACCGGCTGATCGACACAGCCGCGGCATACCTGAACGAGGACGCCGTGGGCCGCGCGGTTGCCGCAAGCGGGGTCCCCCGCGAGGACCTCTTCATCACGACCAAGCTCTGGGTCCAGGACACCGGCTACGAAGCGACGAAGGCCGCGTTCGCGAAGTCCCTGAAGAAGCTTGACCTCGATTACCTCGACCTGTACCTCATCCACCAGCCGCTCGGGGACTACTACGGCTCGTGGCGTGCCATGGAGGAGCTGTACAGCGAGGGGCTCGTGCGGGCCATCGGCGTGAGCAACTTCTACCCGGACCGGCTCGTGGACCTCATCCAGCACAACGAGGTGGTCCCGGCCGTCAACCAGATCGAGACGCACCCGTTCTTCCAGCGGACCGACTACCAGGTGCTCATGCGCGAGCACGGAGTCCAGATCGAGTCGTGGGGCCCGTTCGCAGAGGGACGCAACGCGCTCTTCACCAACCCGACGCTCACAGGGATCGGCGCCGCGCACGGCAGGTCAGTGGCGCAGGTGGTGCTTCGCTGGCTCGTGCAGCGCGGGGTCGTGGCGATCCCCAAGTCCGTGCGGACCGAGCGGATCCGCGAGAACTTCGACGTGTTCGGGTTTGTGCTCTCCGAGGATGAGATGACCCGGATCTCGGGCCTCGACACCGGGGTGAGCGCCTTCTTCGACCACCGCGACCCCGTTCAGGTCACGCGGCTGAACGAGGCCCGCCTTCCGGAGTGAGCTGCTGACAACCTGAGCGGCGCGTTGCCGGTCACTCCGTCTCCTGCGGCCGCGCGAGGCGCAGCTCCTCCGCGTCGAGCTGCGCCTGGATGATGCGCAGGACCGTGTCGTCGATCGTGCGGGCGTCGCGGAGGCGGACCACCGTGGCGCGCTTGTGGCCCAGGAGCGCCAGGCGCAGCCGCGTGTACTGGCGCGTCCTGACGATCGCGGGGTCGTCACTGTCGTCGAAGCCGGCGTTCATGGCTGCGAGGTGCTCGTCGTACTCGGCGTGGATGCGTTCGAGGACGTCGTCGTCGATCCGGAGCTCTCGCGCAAGGTCCGGCAGCGCACGGAATGCCTCCTCGGCCGCGGTGCGCTTGGCGAGCAGGAGCTCCTGGGTCACTGACGTGTCCTCTGGGATCCGCGCCCACCGGATCACCCTCGGCAGGGCGAGCCCCTGGACCACGAGGGACGCGACCACCACGAAGGCCGTGAGGAACACAATCGCGTCCCGCTGAGGGTACTGGCCGGCGTCGGGGATCGAGAGTGCGACGGCGAGCGAAACCGCGCCGCGGAAGCCCGCCGTCGTGCTCATCACCCTCGCGCGGTTCGTGGTGCGCAGTTGGCGCTGGTAGGGCCGGCGGTCGACGGCGCGGATCAGGTAGGCGGAGAGGATCAGGACCGCAAGGCGCGTCAGCAGGATCGTCGCGTACACCGCGACGCCGACGAGGAGGATCTGCCCGATCGCCTGCCCGTTGGCGCGGCCCTCGGAGGCCCAGAGCCCCGCCGCCGACACAGGCAGCTGAAGGCCCACCAGCACGAACAGCGCGCCGTTGAGCATGAAGCTCGCGAGCGACCAGACCGCGACGGTCTGCTGGCGCGTGTACGCCGAGATGGCCAGCGGGGCCGCCTGCGAGAGGTACAGGCCGCACGCAACGACGGCCAGGACCGCGGAGGCGTGGATGAGCTCGGCGCCGAGGAACGCCGCGAACGGGGTCAGGAGCGTGGCTGCGTTGCCGACCATCGCGTTGTCGATCCTCTTGCGGCCCTCGAGCATCGCCCAGCCCACCGCGACCCCCACGGCCGCGCCGCCGAGGAAGGAGTAGAGGAAGTCGGCGGTCACGAGGAGCGGGCTGAAGGCGCCGCCCCCGGCCGCGGCGCTGAGCGCGACACCGTAGATGACGAGCGCTGTGCCGTCGTTGACGAGGCTCTCCGCGCGCAGCGTGGTGAGCTGGCGCCGCGGGAGCGCGCGGCCGAGGGCGGCGACGGCGGTCGCGTCCGTCGGGGCCACCGCCGCGCCGAGGATCCACGCGGAGCCCCAGTCGACTCCCAGCGCGTGCGCGACGGCGGCGACGGCGGCCGCCGTGACCACCACGAGGAGCGTGGCCGAGAGCATGATGCCGCGGATGAACCGTCGGATCTCGCGCAGCGACGTCGTGAGGCTCTCCCAGTACAGGAGCACCGGGAGGAACAGGAGCAGGACGGTCTCCGGGGGCAGGCCGACTCCACGGAACACGGGGATGAGGCTCAGCGCGAGGCCGCAGGCGATCAGGACCACCGGCTGGCTGATCCTCAGCCGCGGCGCCAGCAGGCTCCCGAGGACGACCGCCGCGCCGAGGGCGACGATGAGTTCGAGACCGAGCATGGCCTTCCTCCGGGTCCGAGGTGTGCCACCGAATGTACGCCGTGTCTGCCCGCTTGGGGAGGTACTGCCGGTACACCGATCAGCGGCACCTCCCACGCAGAGGCTTCGGCGGGTTGACTGGGACTCTGGCCAACCAACCTTCGGAAGGAACACCCATGACTGGCACACCTGTCTGGTTCATCACCGGCTGCTCAACCGGCCTCGGCCGCGCGCTCGCCGAGGCAGTCCTCGCGAAGGGAGACCGAGCCGTCGTGACCGCGCGCGACGCCGGCTCGGTTGCCGGCCTCGCCGACGCCCACCCCGACGCCGCCCTCGCCCTCTCCCTCGACGTCACCGATGCAACGCAGGTCGCCGCGGCCGTCGCTGCCACCGAAGAGCGGTTCGGGCAGGTCGATGTGCTCGTCAACAACGCCGGGTACGGGTACCGCTCGGCCGTCGAAGAGGGCGACGACGCCGATGTCGCCCGGCTGTTCGCGACCAATGTGTTCGGGCCCGTCGCGATGATGAAGGCCGTCCTGCCGGGGATGCGGGCGCGGCGTTCGGGGGCGATCGTGAACATCTCCTCGATCGGTGCGCGCCTGTGCCCTCCCGGCTCAGGGTTCTACTCGGCCACGAAGGCCGCACTCGAGGGCATCTCGGGCTCCGCGCAGAAGGAGCTCGCACCACTGGGGATCTCGGTGACTGCCGTGGAGCCGGGCGGATTCCGCACCGACTTCGCGGGCCGCTCGCTCACCCAGTCCCCGGCGCCGATCGAGGACTACGCCGAAACGGCCGGCCTGCGCCGCAAGGAGCACGACACCTACCACGGGACGCAGCCCGGCAACCCCGCCAGGGCCGCGCAGGCGATCATCGCGGCCGTCGAGGCCGAGGAAACGCCCGCGTTCCTCCTCCTGGGGCAGGACGCGCTCGCCGGATACCGGGCAGCGGCCGCAGCACAGGCCGCCGAGGTCGCCGCGTGGGAGTCGGTAAGCGCGTCGACGGGATTCGAGGGCTGAGCGCGGGCCGGTAGCCTCGCTGCGTCCGTTCCTGCTCGGTCTGGCCGTGGCGCGGGCCCGGATTCCCGGCGTGTCGGGAATCCGGCCCCGTGTGGGGGCTCGTAGCGAGCAGGAACGGGCGTGGGATCCAGCGGGTCAGGCGGTGCTGGCGGCCGACCCGGCGCCGCCGGACCGAACGTGATCACGGCCAGCCGGCACCGTCCCGCCGTCCTCGTACACGTCCGCGCCGGCGAGCTCGCGGCCCGCGACGTACCCGAACGTGAGCGCCGGGCCGAGGTTGATGCCGCCGGCCGGGTAGAAGCCGCCCATGATGTTGGCCTGGTCGTTGCCGGCCACGAAGAGGCCGGGAATCGCGGACCCATCGGCGCGCAGCACCCGCGCGCGGCCATCCGCGGCGAGGCCCGCGAATGTCCCGAAGGACCCCGGGACCACCTTGACCGCGTAGTACGGGCCCTTCTCGATCGGCGCGAGTGACGGGTTCGGCCCGACCTTCGCGTCGCCGCCATAGCGGTTGAACTCGGTCTCGCCGCGCTCGAACTCGGGGTCCTCGCCGAGGCGGGCGTTCTCGTTGAACCGCTCGACGGTCTCGCGGAGCCCGGCCGAGTCGATCCCGCACTTGGCCGCGAGTTCCTCGAGCGTCCGGCCCTTCACGAGGTACCCGTTGCGAAGGTACGGGAACAGCGGCACGGGCAGGGGCTTGGCCATCCCGAGCGGGTACTTGCGCACGAACCGCGAGTCGGCGATCTGCCACGATTCGACCGCCTCGCCCTCGGGCGTCGCCGCAATGAGCCCGGAGACGTAGTCGTAGTACCCGTTGGCCTCGTTGACGAACCGCTTGCCGTCCCGACGCACCCCGATCGAGCCGGGCTTCGCGCGGTCCATGATGTGCGGGAACACGCCGTTCCGCCCGAAGGCGGGGGCCTTCCCGACCGTGTAGGGAACGAGGGAGACGGGGCACCACGCTGCGGCCGACTCGACCTCGGTCTGGAACAGCGCACCGACGGACTCGCCGAGTGTGATGCCGTCGCCGGTGGTCTCCTTCGGGGCAAGCGTCCAGTGCTCGCGTCCCGTCGGCGTCTTCGGGAACAGCTCGCGCCGCCGCTCGACGTCGTTCGGGAATCCGCCCGCCGCAAGCACGACGCCGCGAGCGGCGCGGATCTCGTACTCCACCTCAGATCCGTCAGGCCGGACACCGCGCACGACGGCGCCGGCGACCCGCCCGCCGTCGTCCCGCCCGCCGTCGTGCTCGCCGCCATGAGCAGCCGCGTCCGCGGTGAGGAGCCGGACGGCCGGCGTCGACACGCGCACGTCGACGCCGAGGTCGTCGGCGCTCTGCAGGAGCCGCCCCACGAGCGCGGTCCCGTTGACGAGGTGCATCCCGCGACGGTGCACGGCCAGGTCGAGCAGGTGCCGCCCCACCCGCCACGCCGAGTACGCGAGACCCGACAGGCTCCCCTGCGATGCGGAGAGGATCTTGGCCAGGTCCGGCCCAGCCATGATGCCCATGCCCAGGAACGACGTCTCGTACAGCTGCCCGCGAAGGAGCTTCCGCACGCGCGGCGAGAGCCGCGTGGCGTCCAGGGGCGCGGGGCCCACGGAGCGGTGGCCGGTCCCGGCGCCCGGGGTCTTGCCGTAGATGTCCCGGATCTTGGCCCCGGGCGTGAACTGGAGCCGGGTCTTCTCCTCGAAGAAGCCGACCATGTGCGGGACCGCCTCGAGGAACGCGTCGATGCGAGCGCCGTCGTACCGCTCTCCGAGCCGGTGCCGGAGGTAGGTGCGGAACAGTTCGGGGTCCTCGTCCACGCCGTCAGCCTTCGCGAGGGGGTTTCCGGGAGTCCACGCCCAGCCGCCGGACCACGCGGTCGCCCCGCCGCACACGTCGGCCTTCTCGACGACGACGACGCGCAGCCCGTGGTAGGCGGCCGTCACCGCCGCGGCGAGACCGCCGGCTCCGGAGCCGATGACCAGGACGTCGGTCTCGACCGTGCCGTTCTCGGCAGCAGGTGTGGGCTGGGCGTTCATCGGGTGGCTCCGTTCGGTTCTGCGGGAGACGGGATCAGGGTGTGGGCTTCCTCACGGACACGGTCCGCGGCCTGCTTGAGGTGCCGGGCCCAGCCGAGCTCGCCGAAGCGCACGACGTCGGCGGGAGACGGCGCCTCGACGCTCACCGGGGTGCCGCTCGGCAGTGCTGCGACGATCTCGGCCAGGTTGAGTCCGCCCTCGCCGGGGGCGAGGCGGGCGGCGCGGGACTCGTGGATGAGGCCCCCGCGGTCCGCGGGACGCGCGGCGGGCGCGTCGCAGAGCTGCAGCATGGGCACGAGGTCGGCCATGGCGGCGAGCTCCTCGAGCGCACCCCCGAAGCGCCGGAAGTGCAGCGTGTCGACGACGACCCTCGCCCCGGCGGCCCGCGCGGCCGCGGCGGCGGAGGCGAGCGAGTTGATGCGCTGGTAGGAGATGGGCTCGAGCGTGGGGGTGATGCCGAACTCGCGACCGTCCTCGGCCAGGAGCGCGAAGGTTTCGGCGAAGCGGACGGGGTCCGGGTCCGCCGATGCGACCGTCAGGGTCTCTGCGCCGAGGGCGCGCGCGGCCTCGAGCATGGGGAGCCACGCGTCGCGCTGGCCGTCGGCCCGGCCGCGCGCGGCATCGGGTGATGCGGGCGCGCCGGCGCCGTTCGTCCCGTCGATCAGGAGGAACTCCGTGTCGAGGACGCGGACTCCGGTCGACCGCACGTTCGCGAGGGTCTCGGCGAGCATCGGGGAACCGGGGGCCAGGTCGTACGCGCGCTCGGTCGGCGTCACTGGGCGCACTCGGGCGCCGATGAAGTCGAACCCGGCCTCTGCCGCGATGAGCACGAGGTCGGGCGGCGCCGTGTCGAGGAGCGAGAGCTGGGCCAGGCCTACCTCTCGCGTCGCCACGGACGGCTGCAGGGAGGCTGTCATGCGAAGGCTCCTTCCAAGGAGCGGGTCGGAGTGCGGGTGTCCGGTCCGGACGGCGAGATGCCGGCGGCAAGGTACTGGGCGAGGCGCTGCGCGGCGTCGTACCCGTGCTTGATGGCGTTCGACGCCGTGGGCGGCAGCGGGTCGGCGACGGTCCCCGCGAGCACCACCGGAACGCCAGCGCCCAGGCTCAGGGCGGCCTCGCGGCCCGGGAGGTCGACGGCGGCGCTGAGCGGAACGACGCCGCGCGAGACGAGGAGGGGCCCCGGGGCGTCGAGCCACTGCTCGCCGTCCGCCCCGACCACGCGGACGCGGCCGGAGGGGGTGCCGGGCGCCTCGGCCTCGAGGATGCGGGAGTCGAGCATGATCCGCACGCCCGGGTTGGCCTCGAGCCTGGGGACGGCAAGGATCTTGGCCCGACGGCCGGACTCGGGGGCGATGGTCTGCTCCGGCCCGACGAGGAGAACTCTCGTGCCGTGGGTCGCGAGCGTGTCCGCGGCGGACATCGCGACGGAATCCGCGCCCCAGATCGTCACGGCCTCGGGCGCGGGATCGGTGCCATCGAGGATCCCAGCGTGGGCCGCGAGCCAGTCGCGGACGTCGAGCACCCCGTCGTGCGCCGCGCTCTGAGAACCAGCGCCGGTGACGGGGAAGCCGGGCTGGGGACGCTTCCCGCCCGTCGCGACGACGATCGCATCCGCGCGGTGGTCGCGTGCAAGGGCCGCAAGCGCCTGTGGCCCGTCGGCATCGACCGGGGCACCGAGGCCCAGTGTGATGCCGAGCCGCTCGATCTCGGCGCGGTTCCAGTCGAGGTAGCGGTGGAAGTCCGGCGTCGGGCGCATGCGGGCAGCGAGCCCGAACTGCCCGCCGATCCGATCCGCCGCGTCGAGGATGGTCACACGCGCGCCGGCCTCCGCGAGCTCGCGCGCGGCGGTCAGGCCCGCGGGCCCGGCACCCAGGACGACCGCGTGGGGCGCGGCGGCAGCGGGGACGACGTCGCGGGGTGCGGTGCCGCCGTCGTGCGACGCCTCGGCGCCGCGCACACGCGGCGTCGGGACGGGGACCCGGGACCGGCCGACCGCTGGGTTGACGGTGCACGTGACCTGGCCGAGGCCGAGGTTGTCGATGCACACGTTGCACGCGATGCACGGCCGGTAGGCCCGGCGGTCGAGAACGCTGTGTCCAAGGACCGCGGGCACGAACTGCGGGTCCGCGTGGACCGCGCGGCCGAGGGAGACGAAGTCGGAGTCTCCGGCGGCCAGGACGGACTCGATCGCCTCCGGAGAGTTGAGCCGTCCGGCCAGGCCGAGCGGGAGGCCGAAGCGGCGGTAGGCGCGCGCGTATTCGGCGAGGACGCCGGGCTTCCACTCCCCCGACTGCACGATCCACTCGCCAGCCTCGTAGCTGCCGGCGGAGAGGTCGAGGAAGTCGAGGGCGTCGAGATCGAGACGGGAGACGACGTCGAGCGTCTGCGCGGCGTCCAGTCCATCCGGGACACCCTCGACCATCGAGACGCGCATGCCCACGATCGCCTCGGGGGCTGCGGCGCGGACGGCCGCGATGACGAGGTTCGGGAAGGCCTCGGGGATGCCGAACTCGTCGGTGCGGCCGTTGGTTCGGGCGGACATGAACTGGTGGATCAGGTACCCGTGGCCCCCATGGATGCTGATGACATCGAACCCGGCCTCGACGGCGCGGCGCGCCCCTTCGCCGTAGGCCGCGGCCACCTCGCGGCACTCCTGCGTGGTGAGCGCGCGCGGCATCTCGCCGCCGGCGACCTCGCACGGCACGGACGACGGCGCGACGTTCGGGAACCCGGTCGAGGCCGACTGCGCGGTGCGGCCGCCGTGGTTGATCTCGACGGCGACGAGTGCGCCTTCCGCATGGATCGCGTCGGTGAGGGTCCGGAACCCCGGGATCACGGCGTCGTCGTGCAGGCCGAGCTGGTGGGTGCGGCCCTTGCCGTCGGCGCGCACATACGTGGCCTCGGTGGTCACGACGGCGAGCCCGGCCCTCGCGCGGGTCACGAGGTAGTCGGCGTACTGCTCGGTGATGCGCCCGTCCGTGGTTCCGTAGTTGCGCTCCATGGGCGAGCTCCACAGCCGGTTGCGGAGGGTGCGCTGCGGGCGGCCGTTGCGGCCGAGGGTCAGTGGCTCGCTGCCGAGGCGACGGCTGGCCGGATTCTGGGGGGCGTTCATGCGAGGGCGTCCTCTCGGGAGAAGGTGACGGGGCGGCCGGTGCGCGACGACTCGTACACGGCGAGCAGGATTCTCAGGGCCGCGGTCGCGTCGGGGCCGGTGATGGCGGGCTCACGGCCCTCACCGTCATTCGCGCTGAGCGCGGAGACGAAGTCCCGGATCTGTGCGGTGTGGTGCGGGATGAGCTGGCCGTTGATGGTGGCGAGGTCCACATTGGGGTCGACCCCGGCGGGCTGGACGGGCTCGGACTCGATGGTCCCGCCGCGGGCGAACAGGGTCACGCGGCCGTCGGTGCCCTCGGGGAACTCGCTGAGCTCGGCCGTCGCGCCGGTCTCGCCCGTAATGCGGATGCTCACGCCGAGGCTCGGGGTCGCGGCGGTCGTCGCGGACAGGGTCGCGATGGCGCCGGAGGCGAAGCGGATGACGGCGGCGGCCGTGTCCTCGACCTCGATGCTGTGGGTGAACGTCGCGATGTGCCCGTGGACCTCGACAACCTCGCCCATGAGCCACTGGAGGAGGTCGATGTAGTGGATGGCCTGGGTCATGAGGACCCCGCCGCCGTCGGTCGCCCAGGTTCCACGCCACGCTGCCGCGCTGTAGTACGACGGGTCGCGGTGCAGCACCACGGAGGCGTGGCCGAGGATCGGGCGGCCGATCGTGCCATCGTCGATGGCGGCCCGGAGGCGCTGCGCGGCCGGCCAGAAGCGGCGCTGGAAGAACACCCCCAGGCGCACCCCGGCGGCGTCGCACGCGGCGACCATCCGCTCGGCGGAGGCGAGGTCGATCGCGATCGGCTTCTCGCACAGCACGTGCGCGCCGGCCGCGGCCGCGGCGAGGACCACCTCCTCGTGCGTCGGATGCGGGGTGCACACCGAAACGAGGTCGATGCCCGCGGCGAGGAGCTCCTCGACGGAGCCGTACGCGTGCTCGATCCCCCACTGCGAGGCGGTGGCGCGGGCGCGGTCGGCGTCGACGTCGCACACCGCGACGACCGTGGCCTCGGGGATCGCGGCGAAGGCCTCGAGGTGGTTGCGGCTGATGGCGCCGCAGCCGACGATGCCGACGCGGTACTTGGCAGGGGAGGTCACTGGGGGTCCTTTCAGAGAGTCTGGTCGGCGACGAGGTCGAGGAAGTGGGCACGCATCCGTGCGCGGTCGGCGGGGAGGCCGGTGAACAGCTCGAACGCGTCGGCAGCCTGGCCCACGGTGAGCCACCCGCCGTCGAGCACCCGGCAACCCGCGGTGAGGGCCGCCTTGACGAGCTGGGTGACGAGCGGGCGGTAGACGACGTCGGCCACCCAGTGCCGCGGCGTCAGGACCGAAGCGTCGAAGGGGGTGCCCGGGTGGCCCACCATCCCGATCGGGGTGGCGTTGACGACGCCGTCCGCCTCGACGAGCGCGTCCGTCACCTCGTCGAGGGCGATCGCAGTGACCCGTTGTCCCTGCGCGTGACGGTCGAGACGCACGGCCACGGCCGCCGCGCGGGAGGGGTCGGCGTCGGCGATCAGGAGGTGCTGGGTGCCCGCCGCGACGAGTGCGTGCGCGACGGCGGACCCCGCCCCGCCAGCCCCGGCCAGGACGACCGTCCCCAATGCCGCGCCCGGGAGGCCCGCGGAGAGCGCGGCGCGGAAGCCCGAGTGGTCTGTGTTGCGGCCGACCAGCCGCGGGGCGCCAGCGCCGTCTGGTGCTCCCGGCTCGACATTCACCGTGTTGACCGCCCCGAGATCCCGTGCGTCCTCCGACAGTTCGTCGAGGCCCGAGATTACCGTCTGCTTGCACGGGTGGGTCACGTTGAGGCCGGTGTAGCCGAGGCGGACGGCGTCGCGGGCGAGCTGCCCCGCGGCGTCGGGCGCAAGGCCCAGCTCGTCGATGTCCAGCGTGCGGTAGGCGTAGCGCAGGCCCTGGGCCGCGGCCTCGTGCTCGTGCAGGAGCGGGGTGAGCGAGCCGCCGACGTTGGCGCCGATGAGGCCGATCAGGTGGGTGTTCGAGGGGCTGGAGCTGGAGGCGGTGGGCATCAGGCGGCAGGCTCCTGGACGGCGTCGTGCGCTACTGCCCTTGCAGACCGGCGCGCGGGCTTGAGTCCGAGCTCGGCCTTCGGGGTGCGGAACGTTTCTCGCGCCGTCATGGCGCCGACCGCGGCGACCGCGCAGAAGCCGACGGTCATCCAAGCGACGGGACCCCAGTTGGCGGGGTTCCCCGCGGTGAGGGCGGTGCCGATCGCCGGGGTGAAGCCGGCCACGAGAAGTCCGAGCATGAGGCTCACGGCCATCCCCGAGTAGCGGGTGCGAGCCGGGAACAGCTCGGGGAAGTAGGCGGGGTACACACCGTTGGGCATCGCGTAGAACACGCCAGTGAGGGCGATCGCAGTGAGGAAGATGAGCGGCCAGTTGCCCGTGCCCAGGACCGTGAAGAAGGCGAATACGAGCACCGCGCTGCCGATCGTTCCGGTGATGAATACGGGCTTGCGGCCGATCTTGTCGGACAGGCGCGCCCACATCGGCTGCGTGAAGACGGTGACGAGGTTCGCGACGGCGATGACGACGAGCATCATGGGCTTGTCGAGCTTGACGACCTGGGTGGCGTAAGCGAGGGCGAAGACCGTGAAGACGGTGTTCACCATGGTCACGAGCGCGGCGAGGGTCACGCGGATGACATTGGGGAAGTCGTTGCGGAAGAGTTCGACGAGCGGGATGGCCGCGGTCTTGGCGTCGTCCTTCAGCTCCTCGAAGACCTCGGGCTCCTCGAGCCTGCGGCGGAGATAGAAGGCCACGAGTGTGACGACGGCGCTGAGCAGGAACGGCACGCGCCAGCCCCAGCTCATGAGTGCCTCCTGCGGGAGCATGGTGACCGGGATGAAGATGAGGCTCGAGATGACGATGCCGAACTGGATGCCGCTCATCGTGAAGCTCGTGAAGAACGCGCGCCGCCCCTCGGGGGAGTGCTCGAGGGTCAGGGAGCTCGAGCCGGGCGACTCGCCGCCGGCGGAGATGCCCTGGACGAGGCGGAGCGCAACGAGCGCGATGGGGGCGACCAGCCCGACGCCCGAGTAGGTCGGGAGGCAGCCGATGAGGAACGTCGAAGCCCCCATGAGGACGAGGGTCAGGACGAGGACGTTCTTACGGCCGAAGCGGTCGCCGAAATGGCCCCACATGATCGCCCCAAGGGGGCGTGCGATGTACGCGACGCCGAGGGTCGCGAACGAGAGCAGCTCGCTTGCGGCGCCCGCGTCCGGGAAGAACAGCTTCCCGAAGAACAGGGCAGCAGCGGAGCCGAAGATGAAGAAGTCGTAGTACTCGAGCGTGCTGCCAAGGAAACCGGAGATGGCCGCGGTGCGCGCTTTGCCGTGCTGGGCGCGTACGGCGGATGTCGACGCTGACATAGTGATCCCTTCGGGTGATGCCAGTCACGTTCGACTGGCTCATCCAGCATGGGGTCAGCGATTACCGTTCGTCCAACACTTAGTTGATCTAAGACTATGTCGATTTTCAGCATGATGGCGGAGCTTGCATGTTCAGCTCGCCTTACCGGCCTCCTCGCCCATGTCCCCCACTATGTGCCGCCGCTCAACGGTATGAACGTAGACTCCCGAAGTCCGGAACAAGTCGATCTGGTGGGGGTCGGCGGAATCGTCCGTCACGAGCGTCCACGGCAGGGGCAGGCGCACCCAAGCGTGGAACGGGCGCTGCCCGAGCTTGCTCGAGTCCGCAAGCACGTAAACGTGCTGACCCCGACGGGCCATGAGCTCCTTGAGACGGGTCTGCGCCTGATCGGCCTCGCAGATCCCGTCCTCTGCCGTGACGGCGTCTGCGCCGAGGAAGACCCTGTCGAAGGTCATCCGTTCGAGCGTGGCCTCGGCGAGGGGGCCAACGAATGTCTGGCTCAGACTGCGGAGCCTGCCGCCGAGGCAGTCGACGTGGATACCGGGCGAATCGGCGAGTTCCTGGACCGTATTGAGCGCTGGGGTGGTGACGGTCAGGTCGGCGTGCCCGCGCAGCGCGTGGGCGAGGGCACCGACGGTCGACCCGCCGTCGAGGAGGATGGACTCGCGTGGCTGGACCTGTTGGGCCGCCCATCGGGCGATGGCCTGCTTCTCCTCGAAGGCCTCGCCGATGCGCTGCCTCAGAGACGCCTCCGGATGGGCCCCGATAGCAAGCGCCCCGCCGTAGGTCCTCGCGAGCTTCCCCTGCTCGTTGAGGGCCGCGAGGTCCCGGCGGATCGTCGACGCTGTGACGCCGAATCGCTCAGAGAGCTCCTCGACTGATGCGAGCCCTGCGGTGACGGCGAGCTGGTAGATTTCCTCGCGCCGTGACTTCGCCGTCGTCATCTTGGTCCCCCTCGGGTGAGGCGCACGCGTCGAATCCGCAGCGGGGCGCCGGTTCCCCTCATCGTAGCCATTCGCCCGGCGAGGGCGTGGTGCGCGCGCTACAGCGACGCTCCCGCGCAGATGACGTAGTCCTGGCCGGTGATCGAACGTCCATGCGGTCCCACGAGGAGGGCAACGACGGCCGCGACGTCCTCCGGATCCACAAGGTGTCCGAGCGGCGGGACGACCGGCGGCACGTCCGCCCGTGCCGGGTCGGCGAGCATCGGGGTATCCGTTGGACCGGGAGACACGACGTTGACGGTGATGCCGCGCGGAGCGAGCTCCTTGGCCCACGACCTGCCCAGCCCCAGGACCGCGGCCTTCGTCGAGGCGTAATGGCTCTTGCCTGCCGCCCCCGCAGCCGTCCGGCTACCGATGAGCACGATCCGCGCGCCGTCGGGCATCGCTGGCACGAGCCGGTCAGCCAGGATGCTGGCCGCCCCCACGTGCACCGCGAACATCTCCGCCAGGGCCTCAGGCTCGAGCGTTCCCAGGCGGCCCGTCCGCTGGAGCCCCGCCGCGTGGACGAAGGCGTCGGCGGACGGAAGTCCAGTACTTACCCGAGCGACGTCGTCCGCGTCGCCGAGGTCCACGCGCTTCCAGGCAAAGAACGGCCCGAGCGCGGTCTCCGTGCGGCTCAGGCCTGTCACTCGCCATCCGTCGGAGATCAGACGGCGGGAGATGGCCCGCCCAATACCCGAGCTGCAGCCGGTCACAACGGCGTGGCGCGGCTCAGGCATCGGTGTCACCACCGGGGGTCGTCGTCCCGGCGTAGGCCCATGCGGGGCTGACCTTGACGTACTTGATGGCCTGCCGGAAGTAGGTGTATGCGATGTGGAGCTCGCCGTCCGAACCCTGATGGATGGACGGGTAGGAGTACTCGCGGTTGAGCCCGTCGCGGGAGTTGTTGGACAGGCAGTACCCGTCCCCCACCTCGAGATTTCGACGGACAGGCCACGTACGCCCTGAGTCTTCGGAGATAGCGAGGGTCATGGGTGCACGCGGGGTGCCCCAGAACGCGCTCCGGATGCCCACGGGCGGCGAGGGCTCGACGTCGGCCGCGGCCTGGGCGGGGGACGCGCCCTCCTCGACGAGCCCGTCGTCGTCGATCTCGTCGTACAGCGAGAGGCGACGCTCCGTCGTCTCCTCGGCCCGGCGGTGGTTGTAGACAAGAGCAAGCCGCCCGTCGGCCAGTGCGGTGAACTGGATCGACGAGTTGTTGTTCGGCAGCTCGGTGGGGACCGGCTGGGTCCACGTGGCACCGTCGTCTTCGGACCGGGACTCGTAGATCGCGTCGGCCCAGCGGCTGCGGAAGAGGGCGAGGAGCGAGCCGTCGGCCAGAGGCTGGATGTCCATGTGGACGCAGCCCTGGCTGCCGGGAATGAGCTGTTCCCGCCACGTTCGGCCGGCGTCGTCGGAGATCATGACGGCGCTGTCGTCGTTGTTGCCGACCCACTTTTCGCCCGGCGTCGTGAGGCAGCGGAAGACCGGGATGAGCCAGCGGCCCGAGGGGAGGATGAGGGGCTGGTGACGCACGAACACGCCTCCCGCCTCCGTGGCGGCGAACAGCGTCTCGGCTGGCGCCCACGTCCTGCCGCTGTCCTGCGAGATCCGGCGGCGCACCTCTGCGGTGTCCTGATTGCCTGCCCTCTGGGCCGTGTACACGAGCCACACCTCGTCCCCTCCGGGCGCGAAGAGGATCGGATTCTGCTCGGACCGTGCGCTGTCGTGCGAGAGCTGCTCGGGCTCGGACCAGCGGTCGCTGCCTGATTCGAGGGCTGAGAACCAGACCGAGATGTCACTGATGCCCTCCTGAGTGCCGCCGAACCAGACACAGGCCAGGCGACCGTCGGGGAGCGTCTGGAGATTGGCTGCGTGAGACTGGACGGTTGCCGCGGGAAGGTAGGCGAAGGTCGCGCCGTCGGCATGGCGGAGGACTCCATCGCGGGTGACGGCGCTGTAGGCGCTGTCGAGGGCGTTGCTGGTCATAGTGTCCTCAGTCCTCCGTGCTTGCTGCGTCGAGATGGGCCTTGGCGGCCAGCTCGAGGTGGGTGAGGTCGGAGGCGACGCTCGCGAAGGTGAACCCCTGCTGGAAGCGCTGCGCCGCGATCGTCCCCGCCGCGGTGTGGATGCCAGCCGCGACGCCAGCGGTCGCGGCCGCGTCCGCGACAGCGGCCAGGGCCTCGTCGAACTCGGCCTGGATAGCCGGATCGCCCGGGAAGGCCCCGCCCACGGCCAGGGAGAGGTCCGACGGCCCGACGTAGACGCCGTCGAGGCCCGGGGTCGCGCAGATATCCTTGACGTTCGCGAGCCCTTCGGGCGTCTCGATCATGGCGAACACGAGCGTCGAGGCATTGGCCTCCGCGGGGATCGGGCCGACGCGCAGCGCCGAGCGCATCGGACCGTAGGAGCGGCGCCCCAGCGGCGGGTACTTGGCTGCCGCGACGGCGGCCGCGGCCTGCTCGGCAGTGTCGACGAGAGGGACGATGACGCCGGCAGCGCCTGCGTCGAGCGCCCGGCCGATCGAGGTCGGGTTGTTGTCGTCGACCCTGACGAGGCCTACGGCGCGCTGGCCGGCGTCGATGGCCATGAGCCCGTGCAGCACGCCAGAGTAGCCGAGCAGGCCGTGCTGGGCGTCGAGGGCGACGTAGTCGTAGCCGAGCAGGGCGATCCGCTCCGTGGCAACTGGAGCGTCGAGGACACACCAGTAGCCGACGGCGCGCTCCCGCGCGCGGATCTTCCTCGCGAACTCGAGGACCTGGGGGGAGGATGTCATGTCTGTTCCACTCTCGATTGTTGCGGATAGTCCAGGATCAGCGGTTGTAGGCCGGCATGGGGCCGCGCAGCATGGCGCCGACCCTATCGCACGCCTCGATGACGTCGGCCGGAAGGGGACCGCGGGCGACGGCCGCGATGTTGGACCGGAGCTGCTCGACCTTCGAGCCTCCGAGGAGTACCGAGCCGACGCCGCCGTGATGGGCCAGCCAGCGCAGCGAGAGCTCGACGAGGGAGATGCCGGCGCCGTCCGCGATGCCGGTGAGCGACTGCACGGCCTCGAACAGCCGCGGATCCCAATACCGCTCCGTGTACATCGCCGCGAGCCGCGAGTCGCCGAAGCGGCCTTCCGTCGGCTTGGCCTCAAAGCTGTGCCTGCCAGTGAGGAGTCCTCCGCCGAGCGGGTTGTAGACCATCGTGTGAATCCGGTGCACGCGGGCGAACTCGAGGTACTCCTCCTCGACCCGGCGGGCCAGGAGGTTGTAGAGCTGCTGCGCGACGACGGGACGGGGCGCACCGACGCGGTCCGCGACATGGATGAGGTCGGCGATCTGCCATGCGGCAAAGTTCGAGACCCCGAGGGCCTTGATCTTGCCCTCGGCCGCAAGCTCCGCCACGGCACCGAGGGTCTCCTCGAGAGGGGCGGAACGGTCGGGCTGGTGGAGGTAGAAGAGGTCGACGCTCTCGACGTCGAGGCGCTTGAGGCTGCCCTCGACGGAGCGGCGCAGACCAACCGCCGAGAGCGGCGAGTGGCTTCCGTGGTCCGGATGAGGCATGCCGGCCTTCGTCGCCAGGAAGACCTCGTCCCTCCTGCCCTTGAGCAGGCGGGAGAGGATTTCCTCGGTCGCACCGCCGGCGTAGCCGTTGGCGGTGTCGACCGCCGTGATGCCGGCATCGAGGGCTTCGTCGAACATGCGGCGGGCGGTGGCCTCGTCGGCAGTGTCCCCGAACGTCATCGTGCCGAGGACAAGCTTCGAGATGGGCAGTTCCCCTGCAGGAACCGTGGACGGGAGGTCGCTCATGAGTTCTTCCTGTCGATGAATGGTGGTCGAAAGGGGAAACCTGCGCGTTCTGCGCGATGTGCGCAATCCCGTGAAGTTCCGCTCGGACCGGAATCGTCTTCGATTGCCTCAACTATTCCATTCCTGCGCGAATTGAGCAATAGAACTAGCGCGTTTCGCGCAATCATGTCATGCTTGCTGGTGACACAGGTCTCACGGACCACCAGGAAGCCATCAGGACGGAGAAGCGACATGCCACTCGTGCTTGTTCTGGCGGACGACTTCTCGGGCGCAGCCGAGGTCGGCCAGCAGTTCGCGGCCCACGGCCTCGCCGCGCAGATCACGCTCACGACGGCGCACGCCCACCACGGCGGTTCCCCCACACCAGGCGCCGAAGTCGCCGTCGTCGACACCCACTCCCGCGGGCTTGCCGCACCGGCTGCGGCCGAAGCTGTACAGACCGCGCTGGAGGAGACAGACACGGCGCGCGAGGCGCTCGTGTTCAAGAAGACCGACTCGCTCTGGCGCGGGAACATCGGCGCAGAGATCGCGGCCCTGACGGGACTGGGCTACCACGTCGTCCTGGCCGGCGCGCTACCCGCGCTGGAGAGAACAGTCGTAGGAGCGAGGCCTCTGGCCGGGGACCGGCCACTGCGCGCTTCGGGCCTCTGGGCAGCCGAGTCGATCCTTCCGCCCGAGGACCTGCACGAGCTCTTCGCGGCGGACACCGAACTTCGCTTCGTGGGACTCGACGACGTCCGCTCGGCAGATCTCGCCGGACGGCTCGCGAGGAGCCTGAGCGGCAGCACGCCAGCGGTCGTCGTCGTCGACGGCGAGACCGACGCCGACGTTGCCGCCGTGGTCGAGGCCCTCGCCCCCCTCGGATTCCTTGTGGGCGGCCACCCGGTAGCCCTCGCGGGGACGGGGCAGCTCGGCGGGCACCTCGCCCGACACCTCGCGCACGGATCCGCGCCGACCACGCACTCCCCCGCCGATCCGGCTCTCCCCGCCGGTCCCTCGTTCCCGCCCGGATCGGCGCCGCACCACCGCCCGGTGCTCGCCGTCGTCGGTTCCGCCTCCCCCACGGCACGGCGCCAGCTGGACCACCTCGCCGCGGAGGGATTCCACGTCGTCGCCATCGGCCCGGCGCCGGAGGACCAGTCCCTTGCGGCGTCGAGGATCAGGACGGCATTGGACCGGGGCCATCCGGTCGCGGTGACGGTCGCCGACGGGGCCGTAGATCCCGCGATTTCCGCCGTCCTGGTCACGCACCTCGCTGGCATTGCCAGCGAGAGCCTGCAGGGCCTGCAGGCGGACCTCATCCTCACCGGGGGCGAGACCGCGCGCGAGGTCCTGGACGCCCTCGGCATCACCTCACTGGTGCCTCGCGAGGCCGTCCAGCACGGCGCCGTCGTCAGCACCGCCGACGACGGGCGGCTCGTCGCCACGAAGCCCGGCAGCTTCGGCGATCCGCTCGTGCTCGTCCAGCTCTATCGATCGATCCAGGCTTTCTATTCCATCCCCCGTGCCAGCACCCCAGCACACTGACCGACCCGAAGAACCCCCAGAGACAACGGAGATCTGCATGTCCACCGAATACGACGACCGGCCCTTCATCGCCGTCACCATGGGCGACGGCGCCGGAATCGGCCCCGAAGTCACCGTCGGCGCACTGGTCCACCCGAGCGCCTATGCCGACAGTCGCCCCGTGGTGGTCGGAGACGCCCACCGCCTGCGCCTCGCTGCCGAAGCTCTCGGTCTCGCAGCCGAGGTAGTCACGGTCGAGGGCGTCGAGGACGCCGTCTTCGCCCCCGGTCGTGTCAACGTCATCGACCCCGGCCTCCTGCCCGAGAACCTCGCGTGGGGCGAGGAATCGGCGGAGGCAGGCAACGCGGCGTACCACTATGTCAGGATCGCGTGCGAGCTGGCCTCGGCCGGCCGGGTCCAGGGCATCTGCACCGCCCCACTGAACAAGTCCGCCCTCCACAGGGCCGGGCACATCTACCCGGGTCACACCGAACTGCTCGCGCACTTCATGGGCGTTGAGGAGGTTTCGATGATGCTCTCGACCCCCAAGGTCAAGGTCATCCACGTCACGACGCACATCGGCCTCATCGACGCAATCCGCAAGATCGAGCCGGGCCTCGTTGAGCGCACCGTCCGCCGGGGCGACGAGGCCATGAAGCGGGCAGGCGTGGCCCAGCCGAGGATCGGGGTCTGCGCCATCAACCCGCATGCTGGGGAGAACGGCCTCTTCGGCTATGGCGAGGAGGCAGAGAAGATCACACCAGCCATCGAGCGGCTCCAAGCAGACGGGATCGATGCCCGCGGCCCACTCCCCGCGGACACGGCCTTCTTCCTCGCGGGCCGCGGCGACTACGACCTCATCGTTGCCATGTACCACGATCAGGGGCACGGCCCGGTCAAGGTCCTGGGCATCGAAGCCGGCGTCAACATCACGGTTGGTCTGCCCGTGATCCGCACCTCAGTCGATCACGGCACTGCATTCGACATTGCCGGCAAGGGCATCGCGGATGTCCGCAGCATGATCGAAGCCCTCCGACAGGCCGCCGAGATGTCCCCGCGCCTGGCCCTCCAGCAGTAGACCTCCCACCCGCATCTAGCTACAACGGAGTAGAAGGAACCACCATGTCCAACGTCATGAGCCCCACCCCGCAGGAGCGCACCAAGTGGGTCCGCCGGGCCATCCTCGCCGGCGTCATCGGCACCACCATCGAGTGGTACGACTTCGTGCTCTTCGGCACGGCGTCAGCCCTCGTGTTCAATACGCTCTTCTTCCCCCAGTTCGACCCGCTCATCGGCACAGCTGCCGCCCTCACCACCACCGCCATCGGCTACTTCTTCCGTCCGCTCGGAGGATTCGTGTTCGGAGCCCTCGGCGACAGGATCGGCCGCAAGAATGTGCTAGCGGCGACCCTCGTCCTCATGGGCCTCTCCACCGCCCTCATCGGGCTGCTTCCCACCTACGCCCAGGCGGGCATCTGGGCTCCGATCCTCATGCTCGTCCTCCGCATCCTGCAGGGGATCGGGGCGGGCGCTGAGTTCGGCGGCGCCCAGGTCATGGTCTCTGAGCACGCGAGCAAGAAGCGCCAAGGCCTCCTCACCAGCCTCCCCGGCGCGGGCCTGGCCCTCGGCATCATGCTCGGCACCTCCTTCTACTCCCTCCTCGACTTCATGCCCAAGGACGAGTTCATGGCCTGGGGCTGGCGCCTTCCCTTCCTCGCCAGCGTGATCGGCATCGTGGTCGGCCTGCTCATCCGGATGCGTGTCATGGAGTCCCCGGAGTACTTGGCCGTCACCCGGACCAAGGAGAAGCCCAAGAGCCCGGTCAGGGAAGTCTTCGCCTCCTATAAGCGCAACTGGTTCGTGGCGATGTTCGCCTGCTTCGCGGAGAACGCAACCACCAACCTCGTCAAGACATTCGTCCTGGCGTACGCGGCAACCTTCCTCCACCTCGACAAGAGCGTCGGGCTCAACGGCCTCTTCGTCGCCTCGCTCGTGAGCCTCTTCACCTACCCCCTGTTCGGATGGCTCGGCGACCGCCTCGGCATCGGACGGGTCTACATCGGCTCGGCGATCGCCGTCGCGCTGTTCATCTTCCCGATGTTCTGGATGATCGACACCAAGTCGGTCCCGACCGTCATCGTCGCGATCGTCATCATCTACGCGATCGCAGTGCGCGGCATGTCCGCCACTCAGGGCGCCTATCTGGCCAACCTCTTCCCGGCACGGATCCGCTTCACCGGCCTTGCCTCGTCCCGCGAAGTCGGCAGCGCGATCTCGGGCGGCCTCGGTCCGGTCCTGGCCACCCTCCTGCTGGCGGCAACCCACTCGTACTGGCCCGTGGCCATCTACATGATCAGCCAGGCCGCCATCACCATCGCGGCCGTCTGGATCGGCCCGAGCAAGCGCACGCCGATCGACGTTGACGTCGAAGAGGAAGCCCAGCCCGCGCCACGCGCCCTGCGGGCTTCCTAAGCGCTGCAGGCTAACCACGCATCCCGCGGACGGGCAGAAGGCCGTCCGCGGGATGCGTGCTGGCGTCGGCAGATCCGGGCTCACCCCGGCGTCGGCAGCACCTCTCGCGCGACCTCGAGCACGTACGGCAGCACCCGCGAGGGATTCGACGGCGACCACGCGAGCCCGTGCTGCAGGTACGCCTGCGGTCCGGCAATAGGGACGTAGACCGCGCCGTGCGGGAGGATGTCGCTCATCCCCTCGCTCACGAGGCTCACGCCCATGCCGGCCGCGACGAACGTCAGGATCATGAACGGGTCGCCGATCTCCTGGACTACCCGCGGCCGGAAGCCCACCGCGACGCAGGCCGCCGTCGCCGTCCGCTCGAGGTCCGAGCCGCCGCCGGAGGGCATCATGATGAAGTCCTCGTCCCGCAGCTCAGTCAGCTCCAGCGTGGCCCGCTGGGCGAGCGGGTGGTCCACGGGCACGACGGCGCCGAGCGGCTCCCGCGCGATCAGCCGGGACTCGAGGGGGGACGGATCAAGCGGGAGCCCCACGAAGGCCACGTCGAGCGTTCCGCGCATGAGCTGCGCGACGGCGTCGCCCGTCACCACGCGCCCCTCGAGCGAGAGCACCACGTCCGGGTACGCCCGCCGCAGCGCTCGGGTGAGCCGCGGCAGCGTGCGGTGGTTGATCGCGCCTGTGAAGCTCACAGTCAGATGCCCGTACACCGTTCCGACCGAAGCGTGCGCGGCCTGCCGCGCAACCTCGACCTCCTCGAGCGCGCGGTATGCGTGCGGGAGCAGCGACCGCCCGGCGGCCGTGAGGGAAACGCTGCGCGTACTGCGGTCGAAGAGCGGGACGCCGATGTCCTTCTCGAGCTTGCGGATCGTCTGGCTCAACGGCGACTGCGCCACGTGCAGGCGGGACGCCGCCCGCCCGAAGTGCAGTTCCTCCGCGACGGCGACGAACGACTCGAGCCACCTGATCTCCACGCGCCCATTCAAGCACCCGGAGGCGGGGCCAGCCTCAGGACCAGCCTCCGGCCCGGCCTCCGGGCGCACTCTGTAGGGTGGACGGCGTGACCGCGACGAAGGACTCCGACCAGCAGACAGGCGCCGGCAGCATCCCCGACCCGGTCCTGAGGTCGATCGGCTTCCTCTCCTTCTTCGACCGCTTCGCCACTCCCCCGATGCTCGTGGTCCTGGCCAACCGCACCGATCTCACGCTCGCCGACGCCGTGGGCCTCGTGGCGTCCTACTCGCTCCTCTATGCGCTCGGGCAGCCGCTGTGGGGGTTCATCAGCGACCGGTTCGGCCGCGTGACAGTGCTCCGCACGGCACTCGTGGGGCTGCTGCTGGCCGCCATCGCCAGCACCCTGTTCAGCGCGCACGTGCCACTGCTCATCGCGAGGTCGGCGGCCGGGCTCATGGCCGGGTGCCTCTACCCCACGCTCCTGACCATCATCGGCGACACGCGCACGGGCATCGAACGCGCCCGCGGACTCTCCGACCTGCAGATCTATTCGGCGCTCGGCACCACGGTCGCGACCCTCGCCGCGGGCGCTCTCGCGGCGTTCACGGACTGGCGGGTGGTGTTCGGGCTTCCCGCGCTCGGGTGCCTCGCGCTGCTGCTCTTCCTCCGGCGGGCGCACGACGGCGCCGCTCACCGCCGCGGGCGCGTTGACGTCCGCGCTGCCTTCTCGGGCGCAGCACTCGGCGTCTATGGGGTGGCGATCCTCGAGGGCGCCGTGCTCATGGGCATCCTGACCTACTTCGTTCCGGCCCTCCAGCACGCCAACGTGCCGATCGCCGTCGCGGGACTCCTCGCGTCGGGGTACGGGGTGGGCGTGATCGTGGGGGCGCGGCTCATGCGGCGTCTGGTGCAGCGGTTCACGCGGACGCAGCTCATGGGGATCGGCGGGGTGGTGCTGCTGGTCGGGTATGTGGCGTCGTCGATCTCGCAGAACCCGGCGACGATCACTGTCACCGCCGTCCTCGTGGGTGCTTCGAACGCGGTGCTGCACTCATCGGTGCAGGGCTGGGCCACCGAGGTCGCGCCGAAGGCCCGTGCTACGGCGGTCTCGCTGTTCGCGTGCTCGCTCTTCTTGGGCAGCTCGGCGGGCACGTTCCTCACGGCGGGGCTCGCCGGCAATGGGGAGTACGGCGCCATCTTCCTCCTCGGCCTCGTAGCGACGGCGTTGCTCACGGCGGTCGTGACGCTCGGGCACGCGACGTGGGAACGGCGCCGGGTGTCGTGAAGGGCGGCGTGCGTCGTGAAGGGCGCTGCGCGGGGCGCCGCGGGCGGCGGCTCACGGTGTTCGCGTTCCTCACGAACGGTAGTTTCCTGACGTTCACCCCGGGCTGGCTATGATCAGCTGTTGACCGCGACTGGACCACACGTGGGCCGCTTGCGGTCAATCCATGTCCAGCGCCCGCACGCGGCCACGACGTGACCAAGAGTGGCCCGATCTGGGTCGTCATTGGCCACCTGTGACCACAATGTGGCCGCTGGAATGCACGGGTATTGAGCAGATGCCCGTCGAACGATGAGAGGAGATGCATATGGCCAGTCCCCGAGAAGGGACGGGTGCGCCGGTGAAACCGCAGCCCCACCGTTTCCGGGTGAGCGTCCCGGCGGCCGACGAGGCCGTCGTGGCGTGGATGGAGCTGCAGGACAATCCGTCATTGTCGGTGAGGATGCTGATCCGCGAGAGCATCGAGCGCCTCGGCTACATCGACGTCGTCAACCGCCCTGTGGCACAGCTCCCGGGGGGAGTCCGTTCTGGGGGCTCCTCCCCTGAGGACACCGCGGGTTCTCCTGCCCGGGGGTCAGCTGCAGCCCAACCCAGGAAGGCCCCCGACCAGAGGCCATGGCCAGCGCAGGAGGCCGAGCCGGCGCGCGAGTCCCGTTCCGAACCTGAGCCGCCTTCTGCAGGACCGATGGACATCAACGACATCTTCGCGATGACGCGGTAAGCCCGCGCAGCGCAAGCAACACAGTCTCCACCGAATTTCACCGAAGGGAATCATCCACGTGACCATCTCAATCAATCTCACCGGCGGGATCGACGTCGGCAACGGCTATGTCAAGGGAATCATCCGCGGGGAGCGCGCTTCCGGCGCGGCGAGGATCGACGAGATCGATCTGCCCAGCGCCGTCGCGCTCGTCACCAGGTCCAACGCGCTTCCGGACGCCGACCACGAGGCCATGGCCAAGCTGGATGGCGACTTCTACAACGAACTCGATGTGAGCTTCGACTCGCCTCTGGTCGGGGACAAGTACCGGCGCCTCTTCGGTACCCGGGCGCTGAGCGCCCAGGGCGCCTTCGACGAATTCGACGTCGTGGGCCGCCGCAGCAAGGCCGCGCAGGAGCTGAGCAAGGTCCTCGTCATGGGCGCCTTCGCGGCGAAAGCGCTTCGGGACTACGTCCGCGAGCACCGTGCGCTCCCGCCGGCCGATGAGACGCTCAGCGTGCAGGGTCGCGTCGCCCTGGCCCTTCCGATCAACGAGTACCTCACCCACCGCACGAGCTACGCGACAGAGTTCACGACCGGCACGCACACGGTCACGGTGCACAACTTCGACACTCCGGTCTCGGTCAAGCTCCACTTCGTCGACGTGCAGGTCATCCCCGAGGGTGCCTCGGCGCAGTACGCGATCACTGCCAAGGGTGAACCGCTCATGGACGCGATGCTGAAGGACCTCCGCCGCAGGGGCGTGGCGCTCGAGGGCATCACCTCCGCGGACGTCCTGGCCGCCCAGCACACGGTTGGCATTGACATCGGCGAGGGCACCGTGAACTTCCCGGTCTTCACCGCGGGCAGGTTCAACGCCGATGCCTCCACCACGTACGGCAAGGGCTACGGTTCGGTGCTCACGGACGCCCTCAAGGCGATGGACGACCGCGGCTTCGTCTCGGGCTTCACGTCCCGCAAGCAGCTCGCCGAGTACCTCCAGGCCGGTCCGTCACCGCTGAAGCGCAACTTCTACGAGAAGGTCGCGCGCTTTGTGGAGGAGGAGATGATCTTCTTCTCCAAGGAGGTCACGGAGCAGTTCGGCCGCGTGCTCGCCGTCGTCGGCGCGACCACGGAGGTCGCCTACGTCTACGGCGGCGGATCCGGTCCGGTGAAGACCTTCCTGTACCCGGCGCTGCTGGCCAAGGCCACCGAGATGAACTCGGACGATGCCTTCCCGACCCTGTACCTGGATTCCTCCTACTCGCGTCACCTGAACCGCGAGGGGCTCTACATCGCGGCCGAGGCCGTCGAGCGCAATGCGGGCGCCGCTCCCGCGCAGGCCTTGCGCGGGAAGCGCAGCGCCCAGAGCGCCTCGGAGGGCAAGGAGCTCGCCGAGGCGGCCGTATAGCCTCTCCGGCCGGCCCTTCCATGCCGACCCGTCCACACAGGGGCCCTTCCCGCGCAGCGCGGGGAGGGCCCCTGGCGTCCGGCCTCGGGCGGCCGGCACCAGCGAACGGTGCTCATCACGGTGACGCGCTGGGCACTCGGCGAGGGATCGGCGTCGTGCTTCTGCGTGGCCGGCACACTCGAGGTGCGCCTGAACTCCGGGGAGACGGCCACCATCACTGCCGACGACTCGTACACGATCCCGCCCGGGCACGACGCCCACGTGGTCGGCGATGAGAAGTTCGTTGGCCTCGAGTTCCTCAGCGCCGCGAGCTACGCGAAGGGCGACTGAGAGCTAGGCGACGGGCGATTGGGCGGCCCGGTCGATCTTCCGGTGGAAGTGCATTCCTGCCACCCCGCCGAGCACGGCGCCGACGAGCGCGATGAGCGCGGCGACGATCAGGACGATGATCCCGCCAGTCGTCAACGTGCCTTCGTCGACCGGGATCCGCGGGAAGCTGTTGAGGCTTGAGAGGACGTTGAACTGTGTTCCGGCCACCGCAACGAGGACCGCGAGGATGATCGCGATGATCACGGCCCACAGCCACACCGCGATGCCCTGCCGCGCCCCGTCGAAGCGCGCCATCCGTCCGGCCACGTACCCGCCGCAGTAGTAGGCGGCGAAGAGGATCACGGCCACCGCAATGGCCCCGACGATCCCCACCGTCGGTCCCTCATTGGCCAGCTTGGCGGGGTCGGTCTGGGTGCCGATCGCGACTCCGGCGCCTGCGGCACTGATCAATGCGGTCAGGACCACAGACATGCCCGTGGCGGTCAGCCATCCGAAGAACGCCGAGCCGGGCTTCACACCACCGAAGCGCCTCCTCTGCTCGGCCACGGAAGCCCTGCCATCGCCCTCGTAACGCTCGGCGCCCTCGTAGCGCTCGGCGTCCCCCTCGTAGCGCTCACGGTCTCCGTAGCGCTCGCTCTCCTCGTAGTGGCTGTCCGGGCTGCGTTCTGCGTGGCTCACTTGGTTCGCCTTCCTCTGATGGCTGATGTGATGTAGCGGCAGCAGTCGTCACGCGCCCCTGCTGTAGGGACTACGGTGCTCTTTCCCACACAGGGCGCACTCAATCAACATCGGAGTGCCTCTCTGGTTTGACTTCGAGCGAACTGCCGCGGAAGCGTAGGCCTCATGCCTTCCGCGAAGCTGTTCACCCCCGTCGATATCCGGGACGTCCAGATCAGGAACCGACTGTGGGTCTCGCCCATGTGCCAGTACTCCGTCGAGGAGTGGGATGGCGTGCCGACAGACTGGCACCTGGCCCACCTCGGCTCCCTCGCGCGGGGCGGGGCAGGCCTCGTCATGACGGAGGCGAGCGCCGTGAGCCCCGAGGGTCGGATCACCAACTGGGATACGGGCATCTGGAACGACTCCCAGGCCCAAGCGTGGCGGCGGATCGTCGACTTCATCCACGGCCAGGGCGCCACTGCGGCCGTCCAGCTCGCCCACGCTGGCCGGAAGGCCTCGACGTACCGGGAGTGGAGCGGCCACGGCACCCAGTCAGTCGAGGACGGCGGCTGGCAGACCGTGGCGCCGTCCGCCGTCGCCTTCGACGGCTACGCCGAACCCCGAGAGCTCACCCAGGAGGAGATCCGCGGCGTCGTCGCGGACTTCGCGGCCGCCGCCCGCCGCGCCCTCGGCGCCGGCTTCGACGCGCTCGAGATCCACGGCGCGCACGGATACCTCGTGCACCAGTTCCTCTCCCCGCTCTCCAACCTCCGCACGGATGAGTACGGCGGGAGCCTCGAGAACCGCGCACGGCTGCTCCTCGAGATCGTGCGGGCAGTGCGGGCGGAGGCGGGCGACGCCGTTCCCCTCCTCGTGCGCCTCTCTGCCACCGATTGGGTCGACGGCGGGTGGAACCTCGACGACACGATCACGGTCGCGGGGTGGGCAGCAGCCGAGGGCGCGGACTGGTTCGACCTCTCCTCGGGCGGCCTCGTGGCCCGCGCGAGCATCCCCGTCAAGCCGCTCTACCAGGTGGGGTTTGCCACCGCAGTGCGCGCCGGAACCGGGAAGCCCGTGAACGCCGTCGGCCTCATCACGAAGCCCGAGGAGGCCGCGCAGATCGTGGACAACGGCGAAGCGGACGCGGTCATGGTGGCGCGCGAGTTCCTCCGCGATCCGCACTTTGCCCTCCGCGCCGCCCACGAGCTGGGCGTGGAGCTCGACAGCTGGCCGCCGCAGTACACGCGCGCGAAGTGGCGCGACGAGGCTTAATGTCCCACTGAATGGGATATCCCGCCCTCGGGTGGCGTGGGTCACGCGAGACTGGGCTGGACCCACCCAGTCCCTCACCGAGGAGGACCCCTTGCCTGTTTTTGCCGTGACCTACGAGTACACCGATGACGCTGCCGGCCGCGACGAGCACCGCCCCGAGCACGTCGCGTTCCTCTCGGGCCAGCACGAGGCTGGCCGCCTCGTCGTCTCCGGCCCGACCAGCAACGGCGCGGGCGCGCTCCTGGTCTTCGCGGGCGAATCCGCGGACGACGTCGCGGCCCTCCTCGACGCCGACCCGTTCCGCCGGGAGGGGCTCATCGCGCGCCGCACGATCACGCCGTGGAAGCCGTTCTTCGGCGCCGAACGGCTGACGGTCCAGAGTGAGCCCAAGCCGGCCGGGGCCGCGCGATGAGAGTGGCCCGCACCGTCTCCAAGGAGACCATCCGCTACGACGAGGCGCCGATCCCGGCGCCCGAGCCGGGGCGCGCCGTCGTGCGTGTGCGCAGCGTGACGCTGTGCGGCACCGACGTCCACATCTGGGAGGACGACTACGCGACGCCGCTGCCCATGGTCCAGGGCCACGAGTTCTCCGCGACGATCGCCGCCCTGCACCCCGACGACGAGGGCGGGGCGTTCGCAGTGGGCGACCACGTCGCGGTCTCCCCGTACGCCGCGTGCGGCCGGTGCTACGCGTGCTCGATCGGACGGCCCAACGCCTGCGGGAGCATGAGCGTGTACGGCTGCTACGAGGACGACGGCGCGCTGGCCGAGTTCATGCTCGTCCCGCTCGACCGCACCCGCAGGCTGCCCGAGGGCCTGCCGGTGGACCTCGCGCCACTGTGGGAACCCGTTTCGATTTCGCTCCAGGCCGTCCGCCGCGGCCGGGCCGAGGCCGGCGAGCGCGTGCTCGTGAGCGGCGCGGGGCCCATCGGCCTGTTCGCGCTGCTCGCCCTGCGCGAGCTGGGCTGCAGCGTGGTGGTGGTGGACACGGACCGCGAGCGGCTCGCGATCGCCGCGGGACTCGGCGCGGAAGCGACGCTGGCCGTCGCGCCGAGCTTCCCCGACGCGGCGCAGCGACACCTCATCGACGAGTGGACCGACGGGCAGGGCCCCTCGCTCGTCATCGATGCGACCGGCGCGCCGGCCTCGCTGCGCACGGCGGTGGACCTCGTCGCCCCGGCCGGGCGGGTCGTGGCGGTGGGGATCAGCGACCGCGAGCTCGTGCTGTCCATGCGCTCGCTCCCGGTCAAGGAGATCGACCTCCTCGGCTCACGCAACTCCCAGCACATGGACGAGGCGCTGGACCTCCTGGCCCGCAACCAGGAGGCGTGCCGCGCCCTCATCACCCACCGCTTCGGCTTCGACGAGCTCGACGCCGCGTTCCGCCTGCTTCGCGACCGCACCCAGCGGGTGGGCAAGATCGCGATCGACATCTCCGCACCCTCACCCGACGAGCCCTCGCTCGCGGCAGCCCTGGGAGAATCCGCATGAGCGCGCACACGTTCCTCACCCCGGTGCCAGACCTCGGCCTGCGCTACGACCTCGCCGTCATGGGCTCCGGCGCCGCGGGGCTCGTCGCCGCATGCCGGGCAGCGGCGGCGGGGCTGCGCGTCGTCGTGCTCGAGAAGGCCACGCACCTCGGCGGGACGAGCGCGGCGGGCGGGGGCGTCATCTGGGCCCCCGACAACCCGCTCATGGAGCCGGGCTCCGATTCCCGTGAGTGCGCCGCCGCGTACCTGCGGGCGGCAACGGACGGTGCGATGGACGAGGAGGAGATCGGCCGGTACCTGCGCGCGTCGCGCGAGGCCGTCGACTTCCTCGACCGCGAGACCCACGTGCGGCTCACCCCGCTGGACCGTCCGGACTACCACATGGAGTGGCCCGGGGCCGTGGCGGGCGGGCGCAGCCTCGACAACGATCCGTTCGACCCCGCGCTCTTCACCGGCATCCCCGGCCTTTCCGAGGCGCTCCGGCCGCCCACGTACCTGCCGCTCATCTCGATGCACGAGCGGGACCATCTCCACGGCGCCGCTCCGGACCCCGCGCTGCTGGCCGGGCGCGCGGCCGCCGGGGTGCGCACGATGGGCGGCGCGCTCGTCGGCGCCCTGGTCGCGACCGCCGTCGAGCGCGGTGTGCACCTCGCGGTGTCGGCGCCGGTGGTGGGGCTCTCGCCCTTGGAGGAGGGCGTGCACGACGGCGACCGCTGGCTCGTGCGCATCGGCGACGGTTCCCCGTCATCGGCAACTCCGGCCGCCGCGCGGGCCGCCGCTTCGCTGACCGCCGGCGCGGTGCTCATCGCCTCGGGCGGGTTCGAGCGCAACGCCGAGCTCGCGGCGTCGCTCCTCAAGTTCGCGACCACGGCGATCGGCGCGCCGTCCAACACGGGCGACGGACTGCTGCTCGGGCTGCGCGCGGGTGCGATGGTGAGCCAGACGGGCGCGATCTGGGGCGTGCCGGTGATCGCGCCGGAAGGCTGGGAGTATGACGGCGCACCGACCGGGCGCATGGGCAACGTCGAGATGACGCTGCCGGGATCGATCACGGTCAACGCGGCCGGGAAGCGGTTCGTGAACGAGGCGATGAACTACCACGACCTCTCACGGGTGTTCGCGAACATCGACCCGGAGACGTCACGGCCTGCCAACAACCCCGCGTGGCTCGTCTTCGACGCCGGCTACCGGGCGCGGTACCCCGTGGCGGGCAGCCCTGCCGGGACCGTGCCCGCCTGGATGCACCGGGCCGCGACGCTCGCCGAACTGGCCGGGGAGATCGGTGTGGACCCCGGGGCACTCGCGGCGACGGTCCGGAGGTTCAACGCGGACGCGCGCGCCGGAGTGGATTCGGAGTTCGGCCGCGGGTCAACGGAACAGGACCGGCACCTGGGGGACCCGGCCATCGCGCCCAACCCGTGCCTGGCGCCGCTCGAGGCCGGGCCGTTCTTCGCGGTGCGCATCCACGCCGGGGCGCTCGGCACGGCCGGCGGCCTGGAGACGGACCTAGACGGGCGCGTCCTGACCCCAGCCGGCGAGCCGATCCCGGGCCTGTACGCGGCGGGCAACTGCTCGGCGACGGTGTTCAAGGACGCGTACCCGGGCGGCGGGGCCACGCTGGGCTCCGCGGTGGCGAAGGCCTTCGCGGCGGCTGGGCACGTGGTGCAGGCGCGCGCGAGCGTCCCCGCCTGACTCCGCAGGCCCTTCGGACTGTGTGCCAGATTGCGGTACCCCCGCCAGCGCGCTGGCTACGGTGAGGACACCACCAAGCATAGGAGCAGCCATGAAAGCCATCTGGAACGGGACCGTCATCGCCGAATCGGACGACACCGTGGTCGTGGAAGGCAACCACTACTTCCCCAAGGAGTCGCTCCGCGATGAGTACTTCACCCCGGCCCGGAAGCACACCGTGTGCCCCTGGAAGGGACTCGCGAGCTACTACACCGTCACCGCTGGCGGCAGGGAGAACCGGAACGCGGCCTGGTACTACCCCCGGCCGCTCCCGGGCGCCACTCAGGTGGCCGACAGGGTTGCCTTCTGGCATGGGGTGACCGTCGAGGCCTGACGGCCACCGCCACGGGGCATCTAGGACGCGGGGCCAGTCCTCTGGCCCCGCAGCCACGCCCGCTCCCCATACGGCCGCCGCTCGGCGCCCATCGCCCGGGACAGGCCCCGGCCTGCGGCGACGAGGACCGGCAGGACGAGCTCCGGCCGGTCCTCCGCGAGGGGCATGACCACGGAGATCGCCCCGATCACGGCGTTGCCCGGCCCGAACACCGGCACGGCATAGCCCACGTTCTCCTCGACGAGCACACCCGCGAGTCGGGCATAGCCGGTGTGCCGCACCTCGGCGAGCGTCGCGCGGAGGTGCGGCGCGGCGTCGTGCGTCCCCTCACCCGAGTGCCCCTCGCGCACGACGGCGAGTGCCCGCTCCCGCGCGGGAGGCGCCTCGTGAGCGAGGATCGCGAGCCCCGGCGACGTCTCGGTGAGGCTCAGCCTGGCTGCGACCTCGCCGAGGTTCCTGACCGCGTTGCCGTGCTGCTCGAGCCGCTCGACGTACAGGACGGTGCCGCTCTCGACGTCAGCGACCGCGAGCGAGACGTGCTGGCGCACGGCCGCGTGGATCCCCTCGAGGAACGGCAGCCCGCGTCGGCGGAAGTCCTCGAGGGGGTTGGAGCGCGCGGCGAGCTCCCACATCCGCGCCCCGACCGAGAAGCGGCCGTCCTCGGCGCGCGCGAGGAGGCCCTCGGCGGCGAGGCCGGTCGCGAGGCGGTGCGCGGTCGACGTCGAGAGCCCTGCCGCGCGGGCCAGCTCGGCCGGGGTGAGCACCGGGTGTTCACGGGTGAACGCCTCGAGGATGCGCGCGACGCGGTGGATCACGGAGTCGCCCGTGGAGCTGTTGGCCATGGCCTCGAGCCTAGGCTCTGTGAGGGCGCGCCCTCCCCACCGCCCTCTCCCCCGACAGCGCCACGCGGACGTTGCCCGCGAGGTGGACGAGGGTCCCGACCACGAGGAAGGCCGCGAGCACCTCGGCACCCGTGACCAGCACGGCACCCCACCCGCCGAACCTCGGATTGAGGAAGTCGTAGGGGTACCAGCCGTCGAGGGCGCCGCGCACCCACGAGAAGGCCAGGAAGACGACCGGGTAGGCGAGCCAGGCGAGGGGCCTCCACCACGGGCCGCGGACGGTCCGCGTGACCAGGAGCCAGTCGAGGCCCGCGACAACCGGGGCGATGCGATGGGTGACCATCCACGGCCAGTACAGGTTCAGTGTCCACCACGGCTCACCGGGCGGTGCCACGAGCACTGCGTAGATGATGCCCGTCATCACCAGGTAGAACGCGAGGGCCCCGGACAGGTGGTCCCACCACCGGGGAAGCTGCGCCCGCCGCCGCACGGCGGAGACGAGGAACATGAGCCCGAGGACGAGGTTCGAGTGGAACGTGAACTGGGAGAAGAGCTGCGGGATGTCGACCGAGTTGCCGGGCTGCGTCGCGTCGTAGGTCTCCTGGGCGAGGGCGGCCAGCATTGCGAGTCCCGTCGCCGCGCGGATCAGACGGATCCAAGGGCGGTCCGGATGGAGGGCGTCATTGAGGCCGTGGTTGCGCTGGGTTGGGGAATTCAACGTCGACATGCCGCTCATGCGACCAGTGTCGGCTGCGCTCCCGTCATCCCCCAGAGTCGAAGGTCCGACTCTCACGTCGCGCTGGGTCCGGACCGAACACGCAGCTCCTGCAGAGCGAACTCCCACTTCCTGCATGGCCCAGCGAAAGGTCAATGACAGGTTCGGGCGCGACTCTGGAATGGACGGTGCGGCGAAGTCCGCCGAGCCGCTCATCGACAGGAGAACACATGAAGGTCACCCAGCGCATCGGCTACGCAGCCGCCTCGGCCGCCGCCGTGGCCGCCCTCATCGGCGGGGGTGCCGCCGTGGCCAACGCCGCGACGACGCCGAGCCCCTCGGCGACGTCGGGCGGCTCGAGCAGCGGTTCGAGCTCCACCCACGGCCCCGGCGGCCAGCACACCGCGGCCTCTGCGGACGAGACCTCGAAGGTCACCGCGGCCGTCAAGGCCAAGGACGCCAACGCCAACGTCACCAAGGTCGAGAAGGATGCCGACGGCTCGTTCGACGCCACCGCCACCTCCAACGGCTCGACCGTCCGCTACGAGGTCAGCGCCGACTACGCGACCGTCACGCAGAACACCCACGCCGGCCACGGCATGGGCGGCGGGCAGCGCACGCCGCTCTCCAGCGACGAGCTCTCGAAGGTCACGGCAGCCGTCAAGGCCAAGGACGCCAACGCGACGGTCAAGGACTCGTGGAAGGACTCGGACGGCTCGTTCGACGTCGTCGCCACGTCCGGCAGCACCACCACGAAGTACGACGTCAGCGCCGACTACAAGACGGTCACCGCCGACACGAACTTCGGCATGGGCGGCCACCGGATGCACGACGGCGCGAACTCGGGTTCCGCGTCCGGCAGTGCCTCGAGCGGGACGACCCAGGGCTGACGGCACGTTCCATCAGCCACTCCACGCGGCCCCGCCGCCCCAGGACCTGGACTCAGGCTCCGGTGGCGGCGGGGCCGCCTCCATGTCTGTCCCCGGCCGGCGCGTCGGGGAGCATGAGGGTGAACGACGTCGTCGGGCCCGGATCGAGGACAAGGTGCCCGCCCAAGGCTTCCGAGAGCTCAGAGGCGAGCGCCAGACCGATTCCCTCACCCCCGGGCGAGGGCTTCTGGGGCGACCTCTCGAACAGGCTGCGCTGCTTCGGGCGGTCCCCTTCGTCGGCGACGCGGACCCGGACGTAGCCGGGAGCGCGGGCTGCGGAGAGCGTGATTTGTCCTTTGCCGTGACGGAGGGCGTTGTGGAGGAGGACGTCCAGGATCTGACTCGACGGCGCCGGTACGCTCACGTGCTCGTCGACGCTGGCGGTTCGGATTGAGCGGCCCGCCGCAGAAGCCTCATGGTGCCAGCGCGTGACGGCGTCGGCCAGCATCGGCCCGAGGGGCACCCTTGTCGAAGCGCCGGGAACGGCACCCCGCGAAAGCTCGAGAAGGTCCTGGATGGCGGCGGTCAGCCGGTCGATCTCTGCGAGCGCCCGGCCGAGCTGCTCCGCCACGGCGGGTGGGGTCTCGGGCCACAGGCTCAGGTCCTCGAGCTCGAGCCGGAGGGCCGTGATCGGGGTGCGGAGCTGGTGGCTCGCATTCGCGGCAAACTCGTGGCCGCGCCGGATCCGCTCGCGCAGCTCGCGGTCGCTCTCTTCGAGAGCCGTGGCGATGGACTGTGCTTCCGAGATGGCGTAGGAGCGGTCGAGGTGCAGCTCGAGGCGTCCCTCGCCCAGTGCCCGCGCAGCAGCAGCGAGCCGGACGAAGGGCGCGGAGATGACGCGGGCAAGGATCAGCGCCGCGAGCACGGAGGCCGCGAGGAGGGCCACGCCGAGGCCGGTGACCGGCCCTACTGCGCGCTGGACGCTCGCGGCCACGGCGCTCTCCGACCTCGTCACCGTGACCGTTCCGCCACCCGGAACGGCATGGGTCGCGGCCGCATCCCGTTCCCCATCGGCCATGCCGGCCGAGACGACCTGCCCGTCCGGACGCGTATAGTCGATGCGCTCGTTCGAGTCCCCCAGCAGCGGCCGGAGGTTCTCCGCTGTCACAGCGCCCCGCCCCTCGTACTCGCCGAGGACGACGGCGACGAGTCCCGCCTCGGTCGCGACATGCGACCGCTCGCCGCTTCGGACCAGATCCGCGACGATGAAGGCCCGCAGGCCGCCGTACAGGGCGATGATGCATACCGCGAGCACGACGAAGACGAGGACGAGCCGTCTACGCATCGTCCGCTTGCTCGTCGAGTCGGAATCCGACGCCCCTGATGGTGGTCACGCGGGCACGGGCCGCTGCGGCGTCGAGCTTCTGACGCAGCCGCGCGACCCTGACGTCGAGTGTCTTGGTCGAGCCGAACCAGTTCTCGTCCCAGACCTGGTCGATGAGGCGCTCGCGCGTCACGACCGCGCCCCGGTGCTCGTGCAGGACCACAAGGAGGTCGAACTCCTTGGCGCTGAGCGGGATCTCAGTGGCCCCGACGTGCACGCGCCGCGACGCGACGTCGACCTCGAGACCGCCCTCGGCCGCGGCCGCCCCGGGGCCCAGGCGCACGGCGGGCTCCACGGGATCCGAGGGAGCGCTGCGGCGGAGGATCGCACGGATCCGCGCGAGCAGCTCGGCAAGGCCGAACGGCTTGGCCATGTAGTCGTCCGCACCGACGTCGAGGCCCACGACCCGGTCGAGTTCCCCGCTGCGCGCGGTGAGCACGATGATCCCGCCCGCGAAACCCTGTTCGCGGGCCCTCCGGCACACATCCAGCCCGTCCATGTCGGGCAGGCCCAGATCGAGGATCACAAGGTCCCTGTTGCCGGCCAGAAGCCGCCCGAGCGCTGCGGCACCGTCGGCGACCCGCTCGACGTCGTACTCTTCCCGCTCGAGGGTGCGGACCAGCGGCAGGGCGATGCCGTCGTCGTCTTCCACCAGAAGGATCCGGCCGGGCATGTCCTCGATCATACCGAGGCGCCGCCTTTCTCCTCCGAAAGCCCGTGGCCCAGATGCCCCACACCCTCCGTCCGGCGGCACCGCGGACCGGCGGGACCCGGCGCCCCCCATAATCACGCGCCGGGTCCCTCGTCGCGGCCGTCCGCTGCCAGACGGATCTGACACTTCAACGGTACGGACCCCTCGGCAACGGGTGATCGTCGCGCAGGGAACAGCCGGGCAACGCCTCGTCAACAGTTCAGCGGATCAGGTGCCCCTTCGGCGGCGGGGCCGTCGACGCGCGCACCACGAGCGAGGGTTCGAACGTCTCGACCATCGGCTCGCGCATCGGGTCCTCAGAGCGCACGACGGCGATCTCCGTCGCCCGCCGCCCGAGATCCGCGGCGTGCAGATCGACGGTCGTCAGGTCGACGCCCGGCGGCTTCGTGGCGGAGGTGTTGTCGTAGCCGACCACGGAGATGTCCTCGGGCACGCGCAGACGGTGCGCGTGGACGGCGTCGAGGACGCCGAGGGCCGTCTGGTCGTTGTGGGTGAAGATCGCGGTGGGCTGCTCGCGGTCTGGGGCAGCGGGTCCCAGAAGCGGCATCACGAGGTCGAAGGCCGCCTGCCTCGCGTAGTCGCAGGTGAGCACCCAGGGCTCGAGGCCGGCGTCGGACATGGACCTGAGGTATCCCTCCCGACGCCCGCCGTAGCCGTCTGTGGGTGGGGTCGCAAGATGAAGGATCCGGCGGTGCCCGAGACGCACGAGGTGTTCGACGGCGAGCGTCGCGCCCAGGACGTTGTCCGAGGCGACCGCGTCGAACCCGGGAACCACCCGTGCCACGCTCACGAGGGCGAGCCGGCCGCGGTACTCGGCCAGCTCGGCGTCGGGCAGGAGAAGGCCACCGGCGACGACGGCACTCACGCGGGCCCGCACGAGCGAGTCAAGCGCGGGGCGGTCCAATGACCCGCCGATCGACCCGACGGTGAGCACGAGCTCCCGCCCGGCGGTCCGCGCAGCCTCGCGCATGCCGTCGAACATGTCGGCGAACACCTCGTTGTGCAGGTCGAGCAGGAACACACCAAGCGTGTCGTCGCTCTTGCTCGCGAGCCGCGACGCGGCCCGATTCGGCTGGTAGCCCATCCGCCGTGCGGTCTCGAGGATCCTCGTCCGCGTCGTGGCGCTCACCCCGTACGCATCCCTGAACGCGAGCGAGACGAGCGCGGGCGAGACTCCCGCCTCCCGCGCGACGTCGGCCATGGTCACCGTCACCACGGATCCTCCTCTCTGGCTTCCCTACAGGCAGGCTAGCCGATCCTTCATGCCCTTGACACAACATTCTAGAGCGCTCTAGATTGTGAGCACCACCACATCTAAAGCGCTCTAGATTTCTTCTTTAGCCACCACCATAAGCGAGGACTCGATGAAGAGTTGGAAGACCATTGGCGCGGCAGGCGCCGCAGCACTCGCCCTGGCGCTCAGCGCCTGCGGCACAGGAGGGAACCCGAGCCAGGCTGCCGGTGCCACCGGACAGGCCGCGGCGGGCGCCCAGCGCGACCTGAGCTACGCGGTCGTGATCCACGGCAATCCGGACGGCGACTTCTGGAACGTCGTCAAGCGCGGCGCGGAGGATGCTGGCAAGCAGTACGGCGTCAACGTCACCGTCACGGGCGACGTCGAGGGATCCAAGCAGGCCCAGCTGATCGAAGCCGCCCTCGCGAAGAACCCCGCGGGGCTCGTCGTCTCGCTCGCGAACCCGGACGCCCTGACGTCGGCCCTGGGCAACGCGAAGTCCAAAAACGTCCCGTTCGTGACCATCAACTCCGGCGCGGAGGTCTCCGCAAAGCTCGGGGCCCTCGAGCACGTCGGCCAGACCGAGACCGCCGCTGGCAAGGGTGCCGGCCAGAAGCTCGCGGCCTCGGGCGGCAAGAAGCTCCTGTGCATCATCCACGAGGCCGGCAATATCGGCCTCGAGCAGCGCTGCCAGGGCGCCGCTGAGGCGTTCGGCGGGCAGGTCGAGAAGCTCCAGGTGGACCTCAACAACCCCCAGGGCATCCAAGCGACCGTCAAGTCCAAGCTCCTCGGCGATTCCTCCTTCGACTCGGTGCTCGCGCTCAACCCGACCGTCGCCGTCTCGACCCTCGCGGGCATGAAGGACGCCGGCAGCAAGGCCACTCTCGGCTCGTTCGACATCAACTCGGACGTGCTCAACGACATCAAGGCGGGCTCGATCGCCTTCACGGTGGACCAGCAGCAGTACCTCCAGGGCTACCTCCCGATCGCCTTCCTCGTGCTCAACCACGACAACCTCAACACCGTCGGCGGCGGCCAGCCGGTCCTCACCGGTCCGGCCTTCATCACCAAGGACAACGTCGCCACCGTGTCCGACCTCGTCTCCAAGGGGACCCGATGACCATGGCCCAGAACCTGAGTCCTACCACCGCAGGGAGCGGTTCCGCTTCCGCTCCCGCTCCGGTCCCCGGTGCAACGCACAACGCCGACGATCGCCTCGTGCGGGTGGGCCGCGCCCGCAGGCTGTTCATGTCCGCCGAGTTCGGCTCGGCAGCGGCCGCGGTCATCGTCTTCATCGGCTTCTCGGTCCTCGCCCCGGCGTTCGCGTCCCCGGCAGGTGTCGGCAACTTCCTGGACCCTGCCGCGACGCTCGGCATCATGGCCGTCGCGGTGGCCCTGCTCATGATCGGCGGCGAGTTCGACCTCTCCGCGGGCGTCATGACGGGTTCGACGGCGCTCGTCACGGCCCTCGTAACCACCCAGCTGAACACGAACGTGTGGTTCGGGATGATCGCCTCGCTCGTGTTCGCGGTGGTGATCGGGCTCCTCAACGGCATCCTCGTGCACAGGACCAAGCTCCCGAGCTTCATCATCACGCTCGGCACGATGTTCATGCTCTGGGGCCTCAACTACGCAGTCACGTCCAACCTGACCCATCAGGTCACCGTGTCAGGGCTGGCCAAGTACACCGGCTTCGAGGCCGCCCAGGCAGTCTTCGGCTCCTCGGTCGGCGGTTTCCAGATCTCGCTCGTCTGGTGGATCGTCCTCACGGTCGTCGGAATCGTGCTGCTGACCCGCACCAGGATCGGCAACTGGATCGCCGCCGTCGGCGGCAACGCGACGGGTGCCCTCGCCGTCGGCGTCCCCGTCGCGAAGGTCCGGATCGGGCTCTTCGTGGGGACCGCCGTCGCGGCGTGGCTCGTCGGCCAGCTCACGGTGGTGCGGTACGCCTCCGCGACAGTGACCACGGGAATCGGCGCGGAGTTCAACTTCATCATCGCCGCCGTGATCGGCGGGTGCCTCCTCACCGGCGGCGCCGGCTCAGTCCTGGGCGCCTCGATAGGCGCCCTCATCTTCGGCATGGTGCAGCAGGGCATGCCCCTCGCCGGCCTCCCGAGCGAACTGTTCAAGTTCTTCCTCGGCGCGATCCTCCTCGTCGCCGTCTTCATCAACCTGTACCTCAAGAAGAAGTCCCAGGCGGTCCGGTCATGACCACGAACAGCACAACCCCGATCCTCGAAGTCAAGAGCATCAGCAAGAGCTTCGGCCATGTCCGCGCCCTCCAGGACGTCTCGTGCGCCGTGCGGGCAGGAGAGGTCACGGCGGTCCTGGGCGACAACGGCGCCGGCAAGTCGACCTTCATCAAGACCCTCTCGGGCGTCCATGCCCCGGACTCGGGCAGCTTCCTCGTCGACGGCGAAGAGACCCGGTTCGCCTCCCCGCGCGACGCGCTCGCCCGCGGCATAGCGACCGTCTACCAGGACCTCGCCCTTGCACCGCTCATGCCGATCTGGCGCAACTTCTTCCTCGGCTCGGAGCCCACCCGCAAGGGTTTTCTGACCCCGCACCAGAGCAAGGACATCGTGGTCGAGGAGCTCGGCAAGATGGGCATCTCGATCCGCGACCCCGAGCAGCCCGTGGGCACCCTCTCAGGCGGCGAGCGCCAGTGCGTAGCGATCGCCCGTGCCGTGTACTTCGGCGCCCGCGTCCTCATCCTGGACGAGCCGACGGCCGCGCTGGGAGTCCGGCAGTCCGGCGTCGTGCTCAAGTACATCATCCAGGCCCGCGAGCGCGGCCTGGGCGTCATCTTCATCACCCACAACCCCAACCACGCCTACCCGGTGAGCGACCACTTCGTCCTGCTCCAGCGCGGCCGCACGATCGGTGACTACTCCAAGGACGAGATCACGATCGCCGACCTCGCCCAGCAGATGTCCGGGGGTGCGGAGCTCGAGGCCCTCCAGCACGAGCTCCACACCGTCCTGAGCTAGACCCCGTACCCCAGAGAAGGAGAAGAACCATGACTGCAACCTCCCGAACCGTTGTCCGGATCGGCATCATAGGCGCCGGCATGGCCGGTCAGGCCCACGCATTCGGCTACCGCAATGCGATGATGGCCACCGACCTCGCAGACGTCGACGTCGTCCTCCACACGATCGCCGACCCGAACCTCGCGCTCGCCGAGACAGTGGCCCACCGCTACGGCTTCGCCCACGCGACGGCGGACATCGACGCGCTCCTGGCCGACCCCGAGGTCGACGCCATCAGCGTCGCCCTGCCGAACCATCTCCACAAGGACGTGCTTCCCCGCGTCATCGCCTCAGGCAAGCACCTCTTCGCGGAGAAGCCCATCGGACGGACCCCGGCCGAGGCCGAGCACCTCGCCGAGCTCGCGGAGGGCTCGGCTGCGGTGACCGGCGTCGGATTCTCGTTCCGGCGCCTCCCCGGGCTCGCCGCCGTCGCCCAGGCGGTCCGCGCCGGCGCGATCGGCGAGGTCCACACCGTCCGCGCCTGGTACAACGCCGACTACGCCGCAGATCCGGCCGGAGCCCTCTCGTGGCGCTACTCCCAGGAGCTCTCCGGCGGCGGCGCACTCCTGGACATCGGCGCGCATGCGATCGACGCCGCGCAGTTCGTCGCGGGGCAGGTCACGCGCGTGCTCTCCTCAACCCTGCGCACGGTCATCGCCGAGCGCCCGCTCCCCGCGGCTGGCGCGATCGGCCACGGCGGCTCGACGTCGGTCGAGCACGGGCCCGTGACCAACGATGACATCGCCCTCCTCACGACCCAGTTCGAGAACGGCGCTGTCGGCCAGATCACGCTCTCCCGCATCGCCCACGGAGTGCCCAACTCGCTCGGCGTCGAGGTCTTCGGCTCCGCTGGCAGCATCTCGTTCGACTCGATCAGCGCCGGCGAGTTCCACCTGTTCGAGGCCTCCCTGTCCCAGCCCGGGGCAAGTGCTGCCGGCCGCGGCTTCAACGGCGCCCGCCGGGTCATCACGGGCCCCGATCACCCATACTTCACCGACGTCGCCGCCATGCCCGGCGCGGGCGTCGGCACCGGGTATGCCGAGGCGTTCACCGCCGAGATCCAGGAGTTCCTGCGCTGCGTGCGCGACCACCGGCCGATGGACACCGACTTCGCGACCGCCGTGCGCATGATGGCTGTGGTCGGGGCCGCGCTCGACGCCGCCGCGTCGGGTGCCGCGGTCGACGTCGGCTCCCGCGCTCGATTCTCCACCACCGCCGCCGCGCAGCCGGCCTGAGCCGCAACCAGACCCAAGGAAAGGAGCTTCAGCATGGCCTCCATCCGCGTCGGAACCGCCCCGGACTCGTGGGGTGTCTGGTTTCCGGACGACCCCCAGCAGGTCCCCTACACACGCTTCCTCGACGAGGTCGCCGCCGCCGGGTACTCGTGGATCGAGCTCGGCCCCTACGGCTACCTCCCCACCGACCCGTCGCAGCTGCGGGACGAGCTGGAGTCCCGGGGCCTCGCCCTCTCGGCCGGCACCGTCTCCGAGCGGCTCCACCAGCCCGACTCGTGGGACGCCGTCTGGAGCCAGGTGACCGACGTCGCGGCCCTCACCGCGGCGCTCGGCGGCCAGCACGTCGTCGTGCTCCCCGAAATGTGGCGCGACCTCTACACGGGCGAGGCCCTCGAGCCCGGCGAGCTCACGCCCGAACAGTGGGGCGCCAAGATGGCCGGCCTCGACCGGCTCGGCAAGGCGATGCTCGAGGAGTACGGCGTGCGCCTGCAGTATCACCCGCACGCCGACGCGCACGTGGCCACGGAGGTGCACGTGGATCGGCTCCTGGCCGACACGGACCCGGCGTTCGTGAACCTGTGCCTCGACACTGGCCACCTCGCGTACTGCGGTGGAGACAGCCTCGCCGTCGTGCTCCGGCACCCGGAGCGGCTCGGGTACCTGCACCTCAAGCAGGTGAATCCCGAGGTCGTCGCGAAGGTCCACGACGAGGACCTGCCGTTCAGCGAGGCCGTCAAGCTCGGCGCGATGACCGAACCGCCGCTCGGCGTGCCGGACCTCCCGCCGCTGCTCGACGCCGTCGGCGTGCTCGCGAAGCGCAGCGGTGCCGATGTGTTCGCGATCGTCGAGCAGGACATGTATCCAGCCCCGCCGGACGCACCGTTCCCGATTGCGCAGCGCACGCGCTCGTATCTCGGCGGGTGCGGCGTTTCTGCCCTCCGGTTCGGGCGATGACGATGCACTACGCGCAGCTCCTCCCGCTGCCCCGCAGCGGGCCTGAACCCCTGTACTACCAACTCGCCGTCAGCTTCGAGCGGGCGCTGGAGTCGGGCGCCCTCGGCCACGGAACACGGCTCGACCCAGAGAAGGACATGGCGGAACAGCTCAGTCTGTCCGTCGCTACCGTCCGCCGCGCGTGGGCCTACCTCGAGCGGAAGGGCATGCTCACGCGAACCCGCAGAGCAGGTACCTTCGTCTGCTGACGTGTGGTCGGGTCGATTGAGCGGCAGGAGGCCCCGCCGTCGTGCGCCCTACCGCCCGCCGGCGATGGAACGGCTGCGCTGCTCGACCGCCTTGACCCCGTAGGGGTACGGCTCGACGTCCGGCTCGCTGACGCGGGTGAGCTCGGCGGCCTCCTCGGAAGTGAGCGCGAGGTCCGCGGCCTTGAGGTTGTCCGCGAGCTGCTCACGGGTGCGAGCGCCGAGGATCACGGACGTGACGGCGGGCCGGTCCACGAGCCAGCGGAGCGCAATCTGGGCCTGCGAGACTCCATGGGCCTCGGCTACACCTCCGACAGCATCGATGATGTCCCAGGTCTTGGCGCGGGCGTTGCGCGGGCCCCACGCCTCCATGCCACGCTGGGGATCCTCGCCGAGCCGCGTCGCGCCGGTCGGCTGCGTGTCGCGGCGGTACTTGCCGCTCAGCCAGCCCCCCGCGAGGGGGCCCCACGGCAGCAGGCCCATGCCGGCGTCGAGGGCGGCGGGCACCACTTCCGACTCGATCCCGCGCACGAGCAGGTTGTATTGGGGCTGCAGCGTCACGGGCGCGGCCCAGCCGTGGGCCTTGGCCTCGTAGACGGCCTTGGTGAGCTGCCAGCCGAGGAAGTTGGAGAAGCCGTAGTAGCCGATCTTGCCCGCAGTGACGGCGTCGTCGAGGAAGCGCAGCGTCTCCTCGACCGGTGTGTAGGGGTCCCACGCGTGCATCTGGTACAGGTCAACGTGGTCGACGCCGAGCCGTCGCAGCGACGCGTCGAGGGCTATGCGGAGGTGGCGGCGCGAGGTGCCGAGGTCGTTGGGCCCTTCTCCCATCGGGAACCGGCCCTTGGTCGCGATGACCATCTGCTCCGCCAGATCGGGGTTGGCGGCGAGCCAGCGCCCGATGATCTCCTCGGACTTGCCGTGGCTGTAGACGTCCGCGGTGTCGATGAAGGTGCCACCCGCGGCGGCGTAGTCGTCGAGGATCGCGTGCGACGCCGCCTCGTCGGCTTCCGCGCCGAACGTCATGGTTCCGAGGGCAAACGCCGAGACGACTGCCCCGCTGCGGCCGAGTGTGCGGTACTCCATGGATGCCTCCACTGATAGGGTCCGGTTCTCGTCCAGCCTAGGGGCGGCCCACTTCTGTGGGTAGCCGTTGCCATGGATCAGTTGCCGCCTCTGAGGCATCGACGTGGGGGTCCGGGTTCGCGCTAGGCGGCATCCGAATCCCCCACTGCGCAGAGCCGCGCCACGATCCCCCGAAGCTCCTCCGGCGTCGCCCTGCCCGGCCCCGACGAGAACGTCGTGTCCGCGTGGAGCATGAGCGCGGCGAAGACGAGCCCCACGGCGAGGCGCGCGCGTTCCGGCGTCGCCCGCTTCTCTGCAAGACGGATCACGCCCCGGCGCGCGCCCGAAGACCACTGATGGAGCGCGGCCAGGAGATCCGGTTCGAAGCCCATGAGCCGCTTGATCCGCGGAATGTCGCCTTCAGGACCACCGGCAATCCCGGCCACGAGCTCGCAGAGGTCGTCCACGAGGGAGCCGGCGCCCTCGAGGAACCGCTGCTCCTGCTCCGGGGACAGCGGCCGCTCGGGGACCCCGAGCGTTGCCGCCGCCTTGGACGGGAAGTAGTTGAAGAAGGTCCTCTCGGAGATGCCCGCTGCAGCGCAGATGTCTGCGATGGTCACCTGGCCGAGCCCACGATCGGCCGCGAGGGCGAACGCGGCGTTGTGAATCGCACGCCGCGTCCGCTCCTTCTTGCGCTCGCGCAGGGTGCCTGGTGCGTCGTCGGACACAGGACCGCCCTCCATGGCACTCACCCCCGGTGGACTCTGATCATGCCGGTGTCCGGGCCGGTCATCGCCCCGGCCTCGGCGGCTGCAAGCGCGGCGTCGGACCCCAGGTCATCGGCCGTTCCCTGCGCGTCGGCCTGCTCCTGGAGCGCCGAGCGCTGCCGCAGCGGCGGCACGCGGAAGAACCACGAGAGGATGAATGCGAGGATCGTGACTCCCAGGCCCACCCAGTAGATGGCCACGGCCGAGCTGTTGAACCCGACGAGGAACGGCCGCGAGAGCCGCTGGTCGGCGCCCTTCAGGAAGGACGTATCGGACGTGGTGGACGACCCACTGGAGCTGGCCTGCCCTTCCTTGAGCTTGTCGAGCATGGTCGGCACGAGCTTGTCCACGATTGCCTTGCGCTGGGCGTCGTCGGCGTAGTCGACCTCGAGGCGACCGTTGACCACGCCCGCTCCCGCCTTCTGCGCCGCGGTCTGGAGGGCCGTCTGTTCGGCTGCGGGCTTCGCTGCCGCGACCTGGGCATCGATGATCCCCTGGGCGGCCGACGCCGGGACCGCACCTGCGGCGACCTGCTTCTGTACGGCGGCGGTCACCTGCTGGGTCACGGCCTGGTCCGCGGCCTGCTTGGCGGCCGCGGTGCCCTGGTCGAGCCCCGACTGCACCTGCTCCTTGACCGGGGTGACGATCGGGTTCCAGATCTGGTTCATGACGCCCTGGTTCGACGGGTTTGACGCGATCGACGGCGTGAGGGCGGCGTCGAGCGCCGTCGTGAGGTCGTCCTTGTTCTGCATCGCGGTGCTGATGTTGGTCGGCATCGTCGAGAACAGCACGGAGAGCAGGACGGCGGTGCCCATGGTGCCGCCGATCTGGCGGAAGAAGGTCGCGGAGCTCGTGGCAACGCCCATGTCCTTGGGCTCGACAGAGTTCTGGGATGCGAGCACGAGGGACTGCATGAGCTGGCCGAGGCCGAGCCCGAGCAGGAACATGGCACCCATGAGGAACCACAGGGGCCTGTCGACGGTCATCGAGGTCAGGACGAAGTAGCCGACCGCCATGAACAGCGTGCCCAGCACCGGGAAGATGCGGTACTTGCCGGTGCGCGAGACGATCTGCCCCGAGGCAATCGAGGCGACCATGAGACCGCCGATCATCGGCAGCGTCGCGAAGCCTGACTCCGTGGGGCTCAGGCCCGTGACGAGCTGGAGGTAGAGCGGGAGCGTCAGCATCGCGCCGAACATCGCGAAGCCCACGAAGAATCCGATGACTGTGGCCATCGAGAACGTGTGGGAGTGGAACAGTCGCAGCGGAATGATGGCGTTGGGCCCCATGGCCCGCTCGATGAGGATGAACGCCACGAGTCCCACGCCGCCGATCACGAAGCACGTGATGGAGGTCGCCGAATCCCAGCCCCACTGGCGGCCCTGCTCGGCCACGAGGAGGAGCGGGACGAGGGTCACGATGACGGCTGTGGCGCCCCACCAGTCGATGCGCGGCGCAGTCTGCTTGTGGAACCTAGGCAGGTGCAGGAACGCGAGCACCATGAGGAGCGCGAGGATGCCGATCGGCACGTTGATGAGGAACACCCAGCGCCAGCCGGTGATGAACATGATCTGGCTCGCGTCCGCGAAGACGCCGCCGATGAGCGGTCCCACCACCGAGGAGACGCCGAACACGGCGAGGAAGAAGCCCTGGTACTTGGCGCGCTCGCGCGGGGCGAGGATGTCGCCCATGATCGCGAGAGGGAGGGACATGAGCGCGCCTGCGCCGATGCCCTGGAAGGCACGGAACCCGGCGAGCATGATCATCGACGTCGAGAACGAGGAAAGGAACGAGCCGAGGATGAAGACGGCGAGGCCGAAGATGTACAGCGGACGGCGCCCGAAGATATCGGACAGCTTGCCGTAGATCGGCGTGGTGATGGTCGAGGTGATGAGGTAGGCCGTGGTGACCCACGCCTGCTCGTCGAGGCCGTGGAGGTCGTCGCCGATCGTGCGGATCGCGGTGCCGACCACGGTCTGGTCGAGGGAGGACAGGAACATGCCTGCCATGAGGGCGTAGATGACCAGCATGATCTGACGCTGGGTCATCACCTCGCCCGACGGCGCGGGGGCCGCGTTACGCGCGGACCGGCCGGACGCTGCTTGAGACATGAGGGGTCCGAATCTCTCAGAGGGGGTTCAGGGTGCACTTAGTTCGCCGAAGCAACTTTGCAGGCTCTGCAAGTTTACACACTCTGCAAGATTTCGGGAACGGGCGGTCGTGTGACTTCTGCTGCCCTCCGTCGATCCGCTTCACTCGCAGCCGCGGGCCCCCTGCTGAGGACCTGTTATGAGGCTGAAACGCGTGCCGAGAGGTCCTGGACGCGTTCGGCGATCTGGCTGAACGCCGCCTCGAACGCCGCCGGTGTCCCCACGGCGACGGGGTCCGGGATGGACCAGTGGAGCCGGTCGGAGGCGGGAAGCTCTTCGTGCGCCCGGTCGCAGACTGCGATCATCAGGTCGCCCTGCCGGACGGTGCCAGCAAGCATTTCGGGGTGCGACCCAGTGAGGTCGAGCCCGTGCCGCGCCGCGACGTCCTGGGCGCCCAGCGCGATGCCGTCCGCCGGGTGGGTGCCTGCAGAGGCGGAGGGGACGGGACTGGCTTGCTTCCAGAGCGCCTGGGCAAGCTGACTGCGGGCGGAGTTGGCGTAGCAGACGAAGAGGACGCGGGGCGCGTGGACCGTTGCGGCCGCGAGGAGCCCTGCCGTCCCGGTCCGCACGAGCCTGACGTAGGTGCGCCGGCGGTCCGCCTCCGAGCGGTGGCGGCTGACCAGGCCCGCTGCCTCGAGCGTGCGCAGGTGGTGCGAGACGAGGTTGGAGGCCATGCCGAGCTCGGCCTGCAGCTCGGCCGGGGAACGGTCCCCGAGCGCCAGCAGGTCCACGATCCGCAGCCGCGCGGGCTCACCGAGGGCCGCGTGCACGGCAGCCCGGCGCGTCAAGGAGATTAGCTCAGTGTTCATTGAGTCAATATTGACTGGAATGACGTCCGTGGCGCAAGCTGGTCGCGAGCACCGGACTCCGTGGGAGCCGTCGCGCCAACGTTCGGCAAGACAGAGAGATATGAAGACATGCATGTGATGGGCCTGATCCTGACCTCCCCGCTGGTGGATGCCGTCTGCGGCCCGGCGCGGCCGAGGCTGGCGCAGTTCGTCAGCACGCACGACGGCGGGGCCGCCGCGTGAGCGCGCTGGCCCGCCGGGTGGGGGCGGAGCTGGTTGGGACAGCGTTCCTGGTGATGGCGGTGGTCGGCTCCGGGGTCATGGCCTCGCGGCTCTCGCCCAACGACACGGGCTTGGCGCTGCTGGAGAACAGCATCGCCACCGGGGCCGCCCTGGTGGCGCTGATCGTCGCGCTGCAGCCGGTCTCGGCGTCCTTCAACCCGGTCGTGACCATCGTCGAGCGCCTGCTAGGGGTCATCGATACCCGCTCGGCGGCGGCGCTGATCGCCGCGCAGTTCGCCGGGGGGCTCCTGGGCACGGTCGTGGCAAACCTCATGTTCGGCCTCGACGCCGTCACCCTCTCCGCCCATGAGCGCACGGGTCCCGGGCTGTGGCTCGGCGAGGTCGTCGCGACCGTTGGCCTGCTCCTGGTCGTCTTCGGCACCGTCCGGTCCGGCCGCGCCGACCGGGTGGCGTTCGCCGTGGGCGGGTACATCGCCGCGGCGTACTGGTTCACGAGCTCGACCAGCTTCGCCAACCCCGCCGTCACGATCGCCAGGACCATCACGGACACGTTCGCCGGCATCGCACCTGCCTCCGCACCGGGCTTCATCGTGGCCCAGCTGCTCGGCGGCGCCCTGGGGCTGCTGCTCGTCCGGTTCCTCTACCCCACCGTTGTCAGCGCCGCGTCCGCGGCCGAGAAGGAAGTCATCTCATGAGTGAATCCGCCCAGAACAAGCCGTCTGTCCTTTTCGTCTGCGTCCACAACGCCGGCCGGTCCCAGATGGCCGCCGCTTACCTCAACCACCTCTCCGGCGGTCAGGTCGAGGTCCGCTCGGCCGGGTCGGAGCCCGCCGATAGGGTCAACCCCGCCGCCGTGGAGGCGATGCTCGAGGAGGGCATCGACATCCGTGCCGAGACCCCCAAAATCCTCACCACCGAGGCAGTCAAGGACTCCGACGTCGTCATCACCATGGGCTGCGGAGACACCTGCCCCATCTTCCCGGGCAAGCGGTACGAGGACTGGGAGCTCGAGGACCCCGCAGGCAAGGGAGTCGACTCCGTCCGCCCCATCCGTGACGACATCAAGTCCCGCGTCGAGGCCCTCATCGCCGAACTCCTGCCCGCGGATGCCTGAGACAAGGGAGCAGCCATGGCACCCCAGCCCAGCATGCACACTGACCAGCGGGTGCTCGAGCGCATCAGCGCCGATCTCTCCGCCCGCTTCGCCGGGACCTTCTCCCCCGAGACGGTTGAGCGGTACGTGTTCGAGTCCTACACGGCACTGGCCCGCACCGCCCGGATCCACAGCTACCTCACCGCGCTGACCGAGCACTTCGCCAAGGACCGCCTCACTGCCCTGGCCCAGTCCACCGGCGCCGCGCCCAAGGACGTGCCCGAGGTCCTGTTCGTGTGCGTGCAGAACAGCGGCCGCTCCCAGCTCGCCGCCGCCTACCTCCGCCACACAGCAGGGACCTCAGTGCACGTCCGCACCGCGGGATCAATGCCGGCATCAGAGGTCAACCCGGCCGTCGCGGCCCTCGTCGTCGCCCGCGGCTGGGACCTGGCCGAGGACTTCCCCAAGCCGCTCACCGACGACGTCGTCCGCGCCGCGGACTACGTCATCACCATGGGCTGCGGCGATTCCTGCCCCATTTACCCCGGCAAGCACTACCTCGACTGGGCCGTCGAGGACCCGGCCACGCACCCGGACCAGCTCGAGGAAATCGCTGCCCAGATCACCGCCAGCGTCGATGCCCTCCTCGCCGAGATCCGCACAGCCGCCGACCACCACGCCACCGCCGCCGAAGGGACCCGCCCGTGACCAAGCCCTCGCCGATCGGTTCCCCTGCACCCGGACTGCCCTGGTCCACGGCCCGGAGGCCGCGCTGACCTGAGCCGGGACCAGGCCGCGGACGAAGCCGACCGGGTTGCCATATTCATCAGTGAATGTGAATATCGACATATGTCTATGTCTCTGGAGCTGACGCCCCTCCAGGCGGTGGCGTGCTGCCCGCCTCTGTCCCGGGAGCCGATGGGCTCCCCCGAGGCCGAGCGGATCGCTCCGCTGCTGAAGGCGCTGGGGGATCCGGTGCGGCTGCGCCTGATGTCCTTGGTGGCCTCGCACGAGGGCGGGGAGGCGTGCGTGTGCGACCTCAATGAGGCGTTCGAGCTGTCCCAGCCCACGATCAGCAGGCACCTGAAGATCCTCCACGACGCAGGCCTGCTCGAACGGGACAAGCGTGGCGTCTGGGTGTACTACCGGGCGCGTACCGGCGCGCTGGAGGACCTGGCCGCACTGATCGGCGGATCCCCGAGATGAGTGTCCCGGCGCGAGTGGCTCCGCTGGTCGGGACCGGTCCCCCCTGACGCCCGCGGCCCACCCGCACGCCACCGCCCGCTAGCCCCGAGAGGAGGTGCACCATGGATACGTGCTGCTGCAACAACTCCTGCCAGAACGGATGCTGCGAGGACCAGGACTGCTGCTGAGAAGGACGGCGATGATGCGATTCCTCCACGACCCGCCCCGGTTCCTCTTCTTCACCGGCAAGGGAGGCGTCGGCAAGACCTCCGTCGCCTGCGCGGCCGCCGTCGAGCTGGCCGAAGCCGGCAAGCGCGTGCTGCTCGTCAGCACCGACCCGGCTTCCAACATCGGCCAGGTCTTCGGGCTCTCCATCGGCAATACCATGACGCCGATCCCCACCGTCCACGGCCTGTCGGCACTGGAGATCGACCCGGAGCAGGCGGCCGACGCCTACCGGGAGCGCATCGTAGCCCCCGTCCGCGGGCTCCTGCCCGAGGCCGAGATCGCGGGCATCGTCGAGGGCCTCTCCGGATCCTGCACCACAGAGGTTGCCGCGTTCGACGAGTTCACGGGCCTCCTCACCGACGACGCGGCCTACGGGGGCTACGACCACGTCATCTTCGACACCGCCCCCACTGGCCACACCATCCGTCTGCTGCAGCTGCCCGGCTCTTGGACGGACTTCCTCGCCGCCGGTGGCCAGGCCTCGTGCCTCGGTCCGATGTCCGGCCTGGACAAGCATCGCGAAACCTACGCCAGCGCCGTCAGTGCACTCACCGACCCGGAGCGGACCCGGCTGGTGCTGGTGGCACGCCCCCATGCCTCGGCTCTGGCCGAGACGGAACGGACTCTGGCCGAACTCGCCGGGATCGGCATGGCAGACGCCTACCTCGTGGTCAACGGCGTCATGCCAGCGGCCGCCGGCGACGAGCCGATCGCCGCGGCGCTGCGGGAACGCGAGGCCACAGCCCTGTCGGCCATCCCCGCCGCGATTGCCCGCCTGCCGCGGGACGTCGTAGAGCTGAAGGCCGGGAACATCATGGGCCCCGAGGCGCTGCGTACGTTCTTCACCCCCGCACCGCCGGTGGACACGACGGCCGGCGAGGGCGGGTACGTCCCGCTCCCGGACGCGCCCCTGACCGCGCTCGTGGACGAGATCGAGGCCGACGGCCATGGACTCGTCATGTGCATGGGCAAGGGCGGCGTCGGGAAGACGACGGTCGCCGCCGCGGTCGCGATCGCCCTCGCCGGGCGCGGGCATGAGGTCCTGCTCACGACGACGGACCCCGCCGCACATCTCGACATGACCCTCAGCGGGAGCGCCGACCGGCTCGCCGTCGCCCGGATCGATCCTGCGGCTGCCCTCGAGCAGTACCAGAGCCGCGTCATGGAGACCAAGGGCCGCAGCCTCGACGACGCCGGGCGGGCGGCCCTGGCCGAGGACCTCAAGTCCCCGTGCACCGCAGAGGTCGCGGTGTTCCAGCAGTTCTCGCGCGCCGTGCACGACGCCCGGCGGAAGTTCGTCGTCATGGACACCGCCCCCACGGGGCATACGCTGCTGCTCCTGGATGCCGCCGGCTCCTACCACCGCGAGGTCACCCGGCAGATGGGCGAAGGCAGCGTCGGGTACGTTACCCCGCTCATGCGGCTGCAGGACCCTACCCAGACGAAGGTCATCCTCGTCACCCTCGCCGAGACCACCCCCGTGCTCGAGGCGACCGCGCTCCAGCAGGACCTTCAACGGGCCGGAATCCACCCGTGGGCCTGGGTGGTCAACAACTCGATCGCCGCCGCGCGTCCCGAGTCGGCCTTCCTCCGCGCCCGCGCGGCCAGCGAAAGGGACCAGATCGAACGCGTGCAGGACCTTGCGGACAGGCTGGCGATCGTACCCCTCCTGGCCCAGGAGCCGGTGGGTATCGGGCGGCTGGGAGCCCTCACCGAGCCCATCGCCCAGCACGCCTGATTCCGCTGGGGGCTCGGCCTTGATGCGGCGGCCCAGTTCCGCCTCAGCCGTGCGTGAGGACAGTGCGATGAACCTGAACGTGTTCGCCGTGGCAGGCCTTGCGCGTCATCCCTGCCGCGGGTTGAATGCCACCATGGGCGATCGCGACGAATTCCTGCGCTGGTTCGACACCGCCTGGCGGGATGCCGAGGTTGCGCTCCACAACGGTGATGCTGGGCCGAGGTTCGAGACGTGGTCTGAGCGGGCACCGGTGACGCTCTTCGGCGCGTGGCGCAACGCCGAGGACCCGGCAGGCGCGCGCGAGGTCTTCCGAGAGCTGGCGCAGGCCTTCTCCCAAGCCACGTCCAGCGAAGTCGAGCTCATCGCGGCGGATGCGAGCGGTGACCTGGCATACACCGTCCAACGCGAGATCACGTCGACGATCGTCAACGGCGAGCCTCGTCAATACGTCCTGCGGGTAACGCAGGTCTACCGCCGCGAGGACGGTAATTGGAAGGTCGTCCACAGACACGGCGACGAAGAACTGGGAGCCGACAAGGGGCCATGACCCCCCGCCCGTCCTCTGGCACACCACCGGCTATCGCCGGGCGCACCGGCCCACTGGCCCGGATCAGCCGCGACCCGAAGCAGCAATATAGCTCGGGGCGTCCGGTCAGGCGGGCGGGTTGCTGCGCTTCGGGGCCGGCCGTGCGATCAGGATGATCGCCGTTGTCAGGATCCACAGGTCCTGCAGGCCAGCGAGTCCGGCGGCGAAAGCCTGAGCGAACGGGATGAATACCTCGAGCAGGCCGACGAGGAGGAACGCAGCGCCGAGAGCCAGCGCCACCCAGCCCAGCCATGTCGGGAGAACGCGGCTTCGCAGCAGGATCACGCCCAGCGGCAGGTAGACCGCCGGCGCCGGCACCAGCGGAAAGACCTGGATGAATCGTGACATCAGGTCGTAGCCGGCCCGGGCACTCTCCGGGACGCCGGCCGTGGAGGCACTGACCCATGTGAGGGTGAACACGCCTTCCATCAGCACCAAGGCGACCAACACCGCCGAGCCGAGCAGGACCGTGTAGGCGGCGAGGGTGCCGTTCGATGCGGAGATGAACAGCAGCCCGATGAAGAAGACGACGCACAGCGTGGCACCGGTGGCCTGCAGCCAGGTGCCGAATTCGACCAACTGCTCGTACTGGGCCCCAACCGCCAGGACCTCGCTGGTGACCGGCCGGGCCGAGTACACAAGCGCCTCCATGCGGGGGAAGAGCGCGGGAACGCCGAAGTAGAACCCAAAGAACAGGGCGCCGACGAGTCCGACGAAGCCCACCGGCCGGGATCGAACCTCCAGATGCCCGGCATTCAAACGCATCCCGCTCACTGTGCCGCGCACCCTCCCTGCTGCATCCTACGCGGCACCCGGATTCACGGGGTTGCCGTCGCTGGAGCCAATGCTGGCGCAGCACAGTTGCATGTGCAAGAGGCTCGTACCTCTTGGGGGAGCGGGTCGGTACTGCGCCGCGGGGTGTCACGAGACGGTCAACGTGCCGTGTCAGGAGACTGTCACGCCCTTCAAGGGTCCCCGGCGCGGGCGTAGGTCCATCATGGAGGTAGGACGCCATGAGGGCCTCCGATCCCAAGGCGGCAGCCATGAACCCCCGAACACCCCGCAGCAGCCGCACGGCATTGCTCTCGCGCTCAAGCGCCGAATCGCCGCCGCCCCCGGCGCGCACCCGACACGCCTCGCTGCCGGACACATGGGAGCCTCCGCACTTCTCTTGGCACGGCCGGATCCTGGCAGATCTGATGGAATCCGGTCTCGACGAGGACCGCGCCCGCGCAGAGGCGGCACGTCTGGCTGCCGGGGACACCTGGAGCGGATGAGCCGACTCCGCGGCAGCAGTAGCTGAGGCCCGGGCGACGTGGGCGGGGAGTTCCCGGATCGAGCCCCCCAAGTGAGGCCGTGAAGGTCGGACAGGCTGGGTTTCCTGCTGCCATCGATGCCATCCATGGGGGACAGCTCGAAGGAGGGCTGGCGCTTGCGCGGGTGGTGGCACGGGCCCTGGTGCCCCGGTCGCGTCCTCTATCAGGTTCTCTAGACGCTGTTCCCTTCTTGGCCGGCTGCGGCAGCGTCCTGTCCGGCCACGGCACGGAATCCGACACCATGCTGGTTCAGCTCGGCAAGGAGGTCGTCCTCGCGCTCGGCCAGTGTCTCGGTGGGATCCCCGGCAGCGGCCGTGTTCCTGATGGCGTTCTCGGTCTGGGCGAGCTCAATGATCAGCCCCCTTGTACTGCCCTGCACGTCCTCCGCCGGCGCACTCTGTCCGGTTGCGGGCGGCTGTTCCCCGCTCTGCTCTTTACCCTGCTCTATGGCCATGCCACCAAGGTAGACGACGGTGCGGTGTCCGGTCAGCCCCCAGTCCCGGCATCGAGAGCACGCCGGCCCTAAGCCGGTCAGTGCACACCCTAGGACGCTCGATGTCGCAGGCACGGAACGTCTTCGGGGCCCGGGGGCTCCCGCGCGGGGTGGGCCTGCTGGTAGAACGGGACGATGGACCAGAACGAGGCACCCCTCGTAGATGCATTGGCCGAGTACCACCGCTTGGACCGCTACGGCTTCACCCCACCGGGCCACCGTCAAGGCCACGGGGCCGACCCACGGGTCCGTGCCGTGCTGGGCGAGCAGAGGTTCCGATCGGATGTCCTGGCTTCGGCAGGACTGGACAGTCGCTCCTCGTCGGGGGGCTACCTGAAGAAGGCCGAACAGCTTATGGCGGAGGCCGTGGGGGCGGAACAGGCCTTCTTCTCCACGTGCGGCAGCTCCCTCTCGGTCAAGGCGGCGGTCCTTGCCGTCGCTGCAGGAAAGGGCGACCTCCTGGTCAGCCGGGACGCGCACAAGTCGATCGTCGCCGGGCTGGTCTTCTCCGGCATCCAGCCACGCTGGATCCAGCCCCGCTGGGATCCGGAACTGCACCTCGCGCACCCGCCCTCCCCGGCCGACGTCGAGCAGATGTGGAACCGCTACCCGGACGCGGCTGGCTGCCTGATCGTCAGTCCGACCCCGTACGGGACCTGCGCAGACATCGCCGCAATCGCCGCCGTCTGCCACGACCGGGGCAAGCCGCTGATCGTCGACGAGGCCTGGGGCGCGCATCTGCCCTTCCACGATGACCTGCCGACGTGGGCGATGGACGCCGGCGCGGACATCTGCGTTGTCAGCGTCCACAAGATGGGCGCCGGCTTCGAGCAGGGCTCGGTCTACCACCTCCAGGGAGACCTGGTCGACCCGGCCCACCTGTCCGCCTGCGCGGACCTGCTGATGACCACCAGCCCCAATTCGATCCTGTACTCGGCGATCGACGGCTGGCGGCGCCAGATGGTCCAGCACGGGGCGGAGCTGCTGGGAAATGCCCTGGCGCTGTCCCGCCGGCTGCGCACGGATATCGAGGCATTGCCCGGATTCCATGTGCTCGAGGACGAGCTGCTGGCTGTGGAATCTTCCTACGACCTGGACCGTATGCAGGTCCTGATAGACCTCTCCGGGCTCGGAATCAGCGGATACCAGGCCGCGGACTGGCTGCGGGATACCCACAGGATCGACATGGGCCTCAGCGACCATCGACGCATCATGGCCACGCTCTCGATGGCCGACGACGAAGCCACGGCCACCAGGCTGACGGACGCCCTCAGAGCTCTGGCCGACGCCGCGCCGACCATGACGCCGCCGCCACCAGTCGCGCTGCCCGCTCCACACGAACTGGAACTGGAAACCGCCGTTCTTCCAAGGGACGCCTTCTTCGGCCCCACCGAAGACGTCCCCACGGCCGAAGCCGTCGGACGGGTGGCCGCCGAGCAGATCACCCCCTACCCGCCCGGCATCCCCGCGATTGTCCCCGGAGAGGTGATCAACGCGGCGGTCATCGACTACCTCGAGTCAGGGCTCCGGGCCGGCATGGTTCTCCCCGACCCCGCCGACCCGGCCCTCACAACGATCCGCGTCCTCCAGAAATAGCCCGCAACCACACGGGGAGCAGCTGCAAGGAGCAGTGCCCGCCGGGAACCTGCCCGAGTGGCCAGCGCTCGGTGGAGGTGAGGGGTCAGGAGACGCGCGAAAGGCCGCCTGCGGCGTTTATTAGGGGCGCGGGCAGCCGTAGCCCGTAGTGCTCGCGCAGCGTTGTTCCCGCGTACTCCTCACGGAAGAGGCCGCGCGCTTGTAGCAGCGGCACGACATGGTCCACGAACTCGTCAAGCCCCGCGGGCAGGGCCGCCGCCATGACGTTGAAGCCATCGGCGGCCCCGTCCCGGAACCAGGCCTCAAGAGTGTCCGCGACCTGTTCCGGTGTGCCGGCAACGGTCCGGTGCCCTCGGCCGCCGCCGAGGCGACCGATGAGCTGGCGCACGGTGAGCCGCTCACGGCGTGCCAGGTCCACGACGAGCGTGTAGCGGCTCTTCGCACCCTCGATCTCGTCCTCGTCGGGGAGGTCCGCTGGAAGCTCCCTGTCCAGGGGGAGGTCCTCCGGGGCGAGGCGCAGGGTCCTGGCGAGCTCGTCCCTCGCGAATTCGGGGCGGATGAGCTCATCCAGCTCCCGCTCACGCCGGAGCGCCTCCTCCGCGGTTGCGCCGAGGATGGGCACGATGCCCGGAAGAATCTTGATTCCGTCGGGGTCGCGCCCAGCGGCGGCCGTGCGCGCCTTGAGATCGCTGTAGAACGCCTGGGCTTCCTCGAGGGTCTGCTGGGCAGTGAACACGGCCTCGGCGTGGTTGGCGGCAAGGTCCTTGCCGTCCTCGGAGGAGCCGGCCTGCACGATGACTGGGCGCCCCTGCGGGGAGCGGGGGATGTCGAGCGCACCCCACACCGAGAAGTGCCGACCGGAATGCTCGACGGCGCGCACTCGCCGGGCATCGGCCCAGATCCCCGCCTCCTTGTCGGCGACGATCGCGTCGTCCTCCCACGAGTCCCACAGCTTGGAGGCCACCTCGAGGAACTCGGCCGCGCGCTCGTACCGGCCGCGGTGGAGCGGCTGGTCATCGAGCCCGAAGTTCCGCGCGGCGTCGGCCCCTGCGGTGGTCACGACGTTCCAGCCGGCCCGGCCGCCCGAGAGGTGGTCGATCGAGGCGAAACGGCGGGCGAGGTTGTACGGGGAGTTGTAGCTCGTCGAGGCGGTCGCGATGAGTCCGATCCGCTCTGTCACGGCCGCGAGGGCCGCGAGCAGCACGGTAGGCTCCACGGCACCGGGCGGCCGCCGCTCCACCGAACCCCACAGCACGGGCGAATCGGCGAAGAACACCGAGTCGAACTTCCCCCGCTCCGCGGTCTGGGCCAGACGGGAGAAGTGCGCGAGGCTTGTGCCCGCGAACGGGTAACTCTCGGGGAGCCGCCACGACGCCTCGTGGTGACCCGTGCTCATGAGGAACGCGTTCAGGTGCAGCTGCTCACCCATGCTCAGGCCACCGCCCCGGTGGAGACGACCTCCGAGTAGTGCGAGGAGTCGCCCTCGATCGACTGGCTGGTCTTCCCGTCGATCCCGGCCGGGATGTCCCCGGCGATCGTTACCCGGTTGAGCTTGCGCGGCTGGCCATCGTAGTTCGAGGGCGCGTAGTGCTGGGTGATGCGGTTGTCGAAGAGGACGAGCTGGTTCGGTTCCCAGTTCACGCGGACCACGTTCTCCGGCCGGGTGATGTAGGCCTGCAGCAGGCGCAGGATGTCGCGCGACTCGGTATTGGAGAGACCGACGATCCGCAGACGCTGGGCGAAGCCGCCGATGAAGAGGCCCCGTTCCCGGGTGAGGGGATGGACGCGGACCACCGGATGGGCCGTCTGGTACTTGACGCGCGTGAAGACCTTGCGGCGCTCCTCGGCGGTGGCGTGCTCGAGGTTCTTCGGCACGGCGTAGTCGTAGTCGTTCGTGTGGATGGCCCAGAGCGTGTCGGCGAAGTTCCGCAGCTCCGCCGGCAAGTCCTCGTAGGCGGCCGCCGACGAGGCGATGAGCGTCTCGCCGCCGTAGGACGGCACAGTGATGCTGCGCAGCGTGGTGGCCTGCGGCGGGTTGATCACGAACGTGACGTCCGTGTGCCAGGTGTTCGCCGACCCGTCCTCGCTGTCCACGGGGAGCACGTTCTCGGCTCCGTCCACGGACGCCACGGTCGGGTGGGCCTTGGTGAGCGGGCCGAAGCGCGATGCGAAGCGGACCTGGTCCTCGTCGGTGCGGATGTTGGCTTCGCGGAACACGAGTGCCTTGTGCTCGTTGAGGGCCCCCCGGATCTCGCGGACGGTCTCGTCCGAGAGGTTGTGGCTGAGGTCGAGACCGCGGATCTCGGCGCCGATGCGCGCGCCGAGCTTGGTGAAGGCGAGGCGGGTGGAGATGGCTGTGCTGGTCATGGCAGGTCCTTTCGAGAGTGGGAAGAGCAGGGTCAGGCGTTGGCCTCGACGCGCCAGCGCGAGAAGCGGCGCTCGAGCGCGACGAGGAGCGTGTTCACGGCGAGGCCGAGGAGCGAGACAGTGAGGATGCCCGCGTACATGTCCGGGATGAGGAAGCTCGACTGCGCGTTGACGATCAGGTACCCGAGCCCGGCCTTGGCCCCGACCATCTCCGCCGCGATGAGCACGAGGATCGATGCCGTGCCGGCCATGCGGATGCCTGTGAAGATCGTTGGCACCGCGGAGGGCAGGATGACCTTGAGGAACAGCGAGAGGTGCGAGAGGCCAAGCGAGCGGGCGGCCCGCACAAGCAGCGGGTCCACGGTCCGAACCCCGGCCACGGTGTTGAGCAGCACTGGGAAGAAGGCGGCGTACGCGACGATCGTGATCTTCGATTCCTCGCCGATCCCGAGCAAGAGAGTGACCACCGGAAGGAGCGCGAGGGCTGCGGTATTGCGGAACACTTCTAGCAGCGGCGTGATGAAGGTGCTCACCGGGCGGTACCAGGCGATGAGCAGCCCAGCCGTGATCCCGAGGACGACGGCGACGCCGAATCCCGCGACCGAGCGCGTCAGGCTCGCGACGAGGTGCGTCCCGAGCGCCCCGTTGGCGAGGAGCTTCCACGCCGCGGCGAGGACTTCGTGCAGGGGTGGGAGGAAGACGCGGGTCGAGGGCGGGGCGAACCACAGCGGCCCCACTTCCCATAGGAGCAGGAACACGACGATCGCCACGGACTTCCAGATACCGGAAACGGCGACGGCGACGGCCCGCCTGAGCGTTGGGGCAGCCACTGGGCGGTTGGCAGGCGGCGTGTCCGGGGCAGTGCTGGGTTCGGGCGCGGCGGGGGCACTGGCCGTCAGGGCTGGCGACGTTAGGGCTGACATCAGACGAGGCTCCTTTCGCGTGCGGGGATCGGCGGGGTCGTGGCCGGCTCGTCGGGAGCCGAGCCGTCGGGACGGATCTTCCGATGGCCAGCCTCCTGGGCGCGGCGGACTTCGTCGTGGAGGAGGTTCCAGACGCGGTGGCGATACTCGACGAAGGCGGGGTGCGAGCGGATGTCCGCCTCGTCGTCGTACGCCGAGAGGTGGATGTCCACCACGGCCTTGAGGCGCCCAGGGCGGGAGCTGAGCACGGCGACCCGCTGCCCGAGGTAGACCGCCTCCTCGATGCCATGGGTGATGAACACGATGGTCTTGCCCGTGGCCTGCCAGATCCTGAGCAGTTCGCCCTGGAGCTGCTCGCGGGTCTGGGCATCGAGGGCGGCGAAGGGCTCGTCCATGAGGAGGATGTCGGGTTCGAACGCGAGGCTTCGGGCGATCGCGACGCGCTGCTTCATGCCGCCCGAGAGCTCGTGCGGGTAGCGGTCCTCGAAGCCGGTGAGACCGACGAGGGCGAGGTAGTGGCTGGCCCTCTCGGCGCGTTCGCGCCTGCCCAGCCCCGTCCCCTCGAGCCCGATCGCAACGTTCTGGGATGCGGTGCGCCAGGGGAAGAGCGCGTACTGCTGGAAGACGACGGCTCGGTCGCGGCCCGGACCCGTCACCGGCTTGCCGTCCACGAGCACTTCACCCGAGGTGGGCCTGGTGAGGCCGGCGAGCAGGTCGAGGAGCGTGGTCTTGCCGGAGCCGCTCGGCCCGACCAGGGTGAGGAACTCGCCCTCACGGACATCGAGGGTGAGGCTGTCCAGCACGGTCAGGGCCCCGCCGCCGCGGACCGGGAAGTGCTGGCTGACGTCACGCAGGCTGATCTTCGGCGTCATGGGTCATCCTTTCGCGAGCGCGTTGAAGTCGTTGGTGTAGTACTTGGACGGCGTGATGTGGCCGTTCACGATCCCGGTCTCGTTGAGCCAGGTGTCCCAGCGTGTGAAGTCCGCATCGGTGATGATCCCGGCGTTCGGGACGCCGACGCTCTTGAAGTACTTCAGGTTCTTGGTACTCTCGCCGCGGTTGCGCTTATCGATGATCTGGGTGAATCGCTGGATCACCTCTTCGCGCGGCGTGGTGCGCTCCCATTCGATGGCCTTGGCGACGCCTGTCGTGAACGCCCGCACCGTGTCGGGGTTCTTGGCGACGAAGTCGCTGCGGAACACGTACTGTCCGCCCGCGAAGGAACCGAAGAGCCCATAGTCGCTGAGGAGAGAGCGCAGGCCGCCTCCCGCAATGGCGTTGTCCTGAAGGACCCCGCCCAGCACGCCGACGTCTACCTGGCCGCGCCGGACCGCTTCCTCCGTGTCATTCGGCGGAAGGACCACCAACTGGACCTGCTTGAACTCCTCTGGCGAGAGTCCGTTCTTCTCCAGCCAGGTGTCGATGACGGCCTCGGAGTGCGCGCCGAGCGTGTTGACAGCGACCTTCTTGCCGATCAGATCGCGGGCGGTGCGGATCGGGCTGTCGTCCTTGACGTAGAAGCCGTTGAAGGTCTTCTCATCCTCGCCGTAGTAGTTCACGACCGCTTTCACGGGCGCGCCGGCTTCGACGAGCTTGACCACGGCACCGGTGAACGCACCGCCAAAATCCGTCTGGCCAGTCGCGGCGGACTGGATGTCCTGCGGGCCGCTCGTCGTGTTCCCCACCCAGGTGAGCTTCACGTCGCCGAGGAAGCCAAGATCCTGGGCGATCTCGGGCAGGGTGACGTTGTTCGCGGAGCCCTGGTACCGCAATTCGGTGGCCTCCTGCCCTCCGTCCGTGGCGGCGGCGGGGCCGGAGCAGGCGGAAAGGGACATAGCGAGGGCGGCCGCGACCGCGGCTGCGGCAACGGAGGTCAGTTTCTTCTTCATGGGTTTTCCTCGGGTTTTTGGGTGCACAAAGGCAGGGGTGATAGGCACGCGGCAGGAATCCCCGCGCGAAAAGGGAAGAGAGAGGCTGGGCCGGTTACTTGGCCCAGTACGCGTGGTTGGTGAGGGGGCGGAAGCTCTCCGGCTCGGAAACGCTGACGGCCTCGCCGATCAGGATCACGTGGTCCCCCGCGTCTACTCGCTGCCAGAGGCGACACTCAAGGCGCGGGACGTCGTTGGCCACTATGGGTGAGCCCAGGACCCCGGGTTCCCAAGCCAGTCCCGCGAACTTCTCCGGCCCCTTCGCCACGAAACGCTGCACGAGGCCCCGGTCCGACTCGGACAGGAGGTGCACTGCGAAATGGTCGGTGGTGTTCCAGACCTCGAAGGACGACGACCGCCGGTCCACAGCCCACGAGACGAGCGGCGGGTCGAGACTGACGGATGCGAACGAGTTGCTCACAAGCCCTGCCGGAGTGCCCTCGCTCGAGGTGGTGATGACGGCGATGCCCGTGGCCCAGTGCCCCATGGTCCGGCGGAGCTCTGCCCCGCTGACGGCGTGCTGCACAGTGGTGACGGTCATGGTGGTCCTCAGCAATCCCCCGGACGCCCGATTCGGGACGCCGTACTTGCCGCGGATGGAACACCGCGGCCGGATCCTCATCTGGGGCACCCCACTACGGGAGAGGGTTGCCGCCCGACCAGCCAGAGCTTTGCGCCGGGACTCTTGATCCTGAGGCCGAATCTACGAGAGCCGTCTGTTCCCGTCTATGCCCCTGCGTAACAACGACCCACGGCGTCGCGAGGGGCAACGCCACGTCCCAGAAGGTCACATTGACGCCAGACCAGATGACCCTCAATGACGGGACACCTGCAGCGTCGATTCATTCCGTATTCAGCTCACGAGGTCACTGGAATCGCGCAGCAGATGCCCATTTCCCGATGGCCAGAGGAACCGATCATTGTGCGGAAGCGGATTTGCGAATGCCGCATTGCTAGCGATGATTCAATGATCCCGTGGAAGGAACTCCGCAACGTCGTGGCTGTCGGCAAGCCTCGCCATTCCGGGCCTCGGACAGCAGAAGCGCGCGCCCTCGAGATGGCCCAACGGCTCGTTTAGCCTGCCCAGTCTCGCGCGCTCCGCTCAGCGAGCCTGCTGCGCGGCGAACTGCGCAGCGTGCCGAACGGGCGCGTTCGGAGCACCGAAGCCGTCGTAGCCGTCGATCCGCTGCACCACCTCGAAGAACACGCTCCCCACAGCCGCCGTGTAGAAGTGGAGGAACTCGCCCTTGTCGTCACGGTCGTAGAGCAGATCCAGCTCGCGGAGCCGGGCGAGGAGGCGGGGGTCCAGCGCGAACCGCGCCTCGAGGTCCTCGTAGTAGTTCTCGGGGATCGCAAGGAACGGCAGCCCCCTCCCCCGGCACGCCGCGGCGTAGACGGTCAAGTCCGGCACCTCCACCGCGATGTGCTCGAGGAATGTGTCCTGCAGGGTCCCGCGCACCGAGTCCGACTGGACCCACGGCGCAAGGTTCAGCGCCAGCCGGACGCTCCGATCCCGAGTCTGCATGACCTGCGAGCGGACGAGCCCGGCGGGGCTCGAGACGTCCTGCGACGCCTCCGGCGTGAGCGCGAGCACGGATGAGTAGAACAGCACGGCCTCGTCGAAGTGCTGCCACGGCTGGCCCAGGTTGATGTGGTCGATTCGGGCCGCAGGCGAGGGAACGGAAGCCCCATCCGGGGGCGACGCCTCGCCTGGGCCGAACTCCTCCACCCACGCCGTGTCCTGGCAGAGGAAGACCTCGGTGCCGTCGGGCGCCTTGACGGCCTGGAGGATCTCCTCGTCGGCCTGAGAGGGCCGCGGCACGGGGATGGCCCTAAGCTGCACGGCCCTCGCCGCGGCCGCGACGGAGTTCTCGACGTCAAAGCCAAGCGCCGAGATCCCGGGCGCCACCCCCGCGGCACCCTGGCGGTTGAGCACGATCCGCGCGTCCCCGAGCGTCCACAGCGCCACAGGCTTGGTGCGGTGCTCGCCGCGCGGGGAGAAGCCGAGCTGGGCCAGGAGCCGCTCGAGCGCGGCGGGATCCTCGGCCTTGACCTCGGCGAAGTTGAGCCCCGTGGGCGGAGCCACCCGCGGCAGCGTGCGCAAGGGCATCGCGAAGCGCTCCTCCCCGGCTGCACCCGCGAGCTGCGCGGTCCGCTCCTCAAGCCAGATGAGGGACCGCATCGCGTCCACGGCGGTGCGCTCCACGTCGGCCTGCCGGAACGTGTCGTTGAAGACCTCGAGGGACACCGGCCCGTCGTAGCCCGTGCGCGCCACATGGCCGAGGAACTTGGGGAGGTCGAACTGCCCCTCCCCCGGGAACACGCGGTAGTGGCGGCTCCAGGAGAGGACGTCGAGGGAGAGCTTGGGTGCGTCGGCGACCTGGACGAAGAAGATCTTCTCGCCGGGGATCTTCTCGATGGGCTCGGTGTCCCAGCCGCGCGAGAGGATGTGGAACGTGTCGAGGCACGTGCCGAGGTTCGGGTGGTCCGCGTCGGCGACGAGCCGCCACGCGTGCTCGTAGTCGTTGACGTACGTGCCCCACGCGAGCGCCTCGTACGCGACTTTGACGCCGTGGCCGGCGGCCAGCTCGGCGAGGCCGTGGAGCTGCTCGGTGCGGAGGGCGTCGTCGTCGATGCTTGCCGTACCCACGTTGGAGCACACGAGGATCGTGTCGATGCCGAGGCGGCCCATGAGGCGGAACTTCGCCTCGGCGCGGCGGAGGTTGGCCCGGTACAGCTCGTCGGGCACGGAGTCGAAATCGCGGAACGGCTGGTAGAGGTCGAGGCCGAGACCGAGGTCCGCGGCGAGTCGCCGTACGTCCTCGGGGCTCAGGGACGAGGTGACGAGATCGGTCTCGAAGATCTCGACGCCGCCGAAGCCCGCCTTCGCGGCGGCCCGCAGCTTCTCCTCGAGCGTCCCGGAGAGGCAGACGGTCGCGATTCCGGTGCGCATCAGGCCGCGCCCGCCACGCGCACGGACTCGCGCGCGGCCTCGCGCACGGCCTCGTTCTTGGCCTCGTTCGCGGCCTTGCTCTCGGCCTCGTCCTCCGCCTCGACGAGCTCGAGGAAGTGCGCCCGCATCCGCTCAGCGTCCGGCTCGAGGCCCGTAAAGATGCGGAACGCGTCGACGGCCTGGCCCACGGCCATGCGGCCGCCGTCGAGCACGCGGCAGCCAGCCGCGCGGGCCTCCCGCACGAGCTGCGTCTCGATCGGCCGGTACACGATGTCCGCGACCCAGTGGCGCGGCTCGAGCAGGGACGTGTCGAATGGAGTGCCCGGGTGCGCTGCCATCCCCACCGGGGTGCAGTGCACGACGCCGTCGGCCGCCGGAAGCAGCGAGGCGAGCTCCGCCGTCGTGCCCGCCTCGACGGACGCCTCGGGGAAGAGCCCCGCGAGCTCGGCGACACGGGCCTCGGCGCGGGAGCGGTCGACGTCGACAATCACCAGATGCTGGACGCCGGCGGTGAGCAGCGCGTAAGCGACCGCGGACCCGGCGCCGCCGGCGCCGAGCTGGACGACGCGGCCGAGCGCCGCATCCGGCAGGCCGGAGCGGAAGGCGGAGAGGAAGCCGGACCAGTCGGTGTTGTGGCCCACGGTTCGGCCGTCGGGCCGGATGACCACGGTGTTGACGGCGCCGAGGCGGGCGGCGTCGTCGTCGACCTCGTCGAGGTGCTCGATCACGAGCTGCTTGCATGGGTGCGTGATGTTCAGGCCGTTGTAGCCGAGGTGCCGCGCGGCGCGAACGAGGTCGCCGACGCTCTCGGGTGCGAGGCCGAGGACGGCGATGTCGATGGGCCGGTACAGGTAGAGGAGGCCGTGCGCGGCGCCCTCCCGCTCGTGCATGGGCGGCGTGAGGGACGGCATGACACCGTCGCCGATCAGGCCGATCAAGTACGACTCGGTGGTCTGGCTCATGGGGGGTCTCCTCGCACTGCGCTGCTCTCGCCGGGTGTGACCCAGCGAACACTTGTTGCAGAAACAGGATGACGTGTTGCAGCAACAAAGTCAATCAGCGCATCTTCCAGGACTCCCGAGGGGCGTCCCGCCCACCTGTCTCGTCTCTCTAGGCGCTGGGTCTGGCTCGCCGGCGCCGCAGGAACGCCGCGAGGCGGCCCGGAAACTCGAGCGGATCGGCGGCAGGCGCGGGCGGCTCGCCCCTCACGGGCGCCACGAGCGGCTCGAGGCCCCGATTGACGGCGGACTTCGCAGCCCGAAGCGACGCGGGAGGGAACCGACCCCAGCCCGCGAGCAGCGCTTGGAGTTCCTCCTCGAGCCGTTCGTCCTCGACCACCGTGGTCATGAGCCCGATGCGCTCCGCCTCCTCCGCGGGCAGCAGGCGCCCTCCGTAGAGCAGGTCCTTGGTCCGTGAGGGCCCGATGCGCAGCGACATCCGCGTCGCGAAGGAGGCCGGCACGAGGATCCCGAGTCTGGAGACCGGCATGCCGACCTGTGCTGAGGCTGCGGTGAGCTGCAGATCGCACGCGAGGGCGAGCTGGCATCCGCCGCCCGCAGCCACGCCCTCGACCACGGCCAGCGTCGGCATCGGGAGATCCTCGATGGCCCGCAGCGTCTGCTCGAGCTGCCAGAAGCTGCGGTCGAACGCGGCGACACCGGCACCGTCCCATTCAGTCAGGTCCGAGCCCGAGCAGAACACGCCGCCCCGCCCCCGGAACACGACGGCGCGGAGGTCGCCGCGGTCGGCGAGCTCCCCCGCGGCCCGTCCGAGCGCGTCCCATTCCTGCGACCGCAGGGCGTTGAGGCGCTCCCCGGTGCCGAACGTCACGACGGCGAGCGAGCCGTCGTCGTCGATCGTCACCGATCCCGCCGTCCCCACGGCTGAATCCGTCATCCGATGGCCCCGGCCGCATGCATCCGCTCAATATCCGAGCGGCTGTAGCCCAATGCGGTGAGAACCTCGTCGCTGTGCTGGCCGACCAGCGGCGGCGGCATCCGCACCGACGCGGGCGTCCGCGTGAGCCGGATGGGGCAGGCGACGGTCCTGAGCCGGCCGGCGCTCGGGTGCTCGACCTCTGCGACCATGCCGCGCGCCAGGATCTGCGGGTCCGAGAGCGCCTCGTCGACCGTCTGGATGGGACCCACGGGAATGCCGGCCTCCTCGAGCCGGGCCACCCAGGCCCGCGTCGTGGCGGTGCTGAGGATCTCCTCGATGAGGTGGACGAGATCGTCGCGGTGGGCCACCCGCAGCGGGTTCGTGGCGAAGCGCGCGTCCGCCGCGAGATCCGGTCTGCCGAGGGCAACGGCAAACGCCCGCCACAGCCTGTCGTTGCCCACGGCGATCATGACGAAGCCGTCCGCCGTCGGGAAGGCCTGGTACGGCGCGATGGTCGGGTGCGCCGAGCCGTAGCGCCTCGGGATCTCGCCGCTGGCGAAGTACCCGCTGGCCACGTACGTGAGCCACGAGACCGAGCCGTCGAGGAGGCTGATGTCCACCCACTGCCCCTGGCCCGTGCGGTCCCGCTCATGGAGGGCGGCGAGGATCCCGATCACGGCCCAGGTGCCTGCAATGAGGTCCGATCCGCTGATACCGACGCGCACGGGCGGCCCGCCCGGCTCCCCGGTGACGCTCATGATCCCACTGCGCGCCTGGGCGATCGCATCGTAGCCCGCGCGCCCCGCCTCCGGGCCGGTCTGGCCGTACCCGCTGATGGACGCGTAGATGAGCCCCGGGTTGTCTGCGGACAGCTGCTCGTAGCCCAGCCCGAGGCGCTCGGCCGTGCCGGGGCGGAAGTTCTCGACGACCACATCGGCCCCGCGCGCGAGCCGGCGCACTGCTTCGATGCCTTCGGGGGACCTGAAGTCCACCGCGAGGCTCCGCTTGTTCCGATTCACAGACAGGTAGTAGGCCGCCTCGTCACCCTGGAAGGGCGGCCCCCACTGCCTCGTGTCGTCCCCCTCGCCGGGACGCTCGATCTTGATGACGTCCGCGCCGAGGTCCGCAAGGGTCATGGTCGCGAAGGGGCCGGAGAGGATACGGCTCAAGTCCAGGACGGTGAGGTCGCGCAGGGGGCCAGCCGCGATGACCCCCTGCGCCCGCTGCCCAGCGTCTGGACGAAGGCTCGAGCCGCGCAGCGTCATGCGCGCTTCGCTTGGCTCTGGGACGCCGCGGCCGCAGGGGCCGCCGTGCTCCTGTTCGGAAGGAGCAGCAGCGCGCCCATACTGACTGCCGCGCAGATGATGATGTAGATGGAGATGGCCGCCGATCCTCCGGTCCCCTGCAGCAGCGCGGCCGCGATGAGCGGCGCGGGCCCACCCGCGATCACGCTCGCGAGCTGGTAGCCCATGCCGGCGCCCGTGTACCGGATGTCCGGGTCGAAGCTCTCGGCGATGAGTGCCGCCTGGGGTCCGTACTGGACGTCGTGGAAGATGAGGCTCACCACCACCGCGACGCCAATGAGCAGAGAGTCGCGGGTATTGAGCAGCCCGAAGTACGGGAACGCGTAGAGTGCCGTGGCCACGATCCCGATGCCGTAGACGAGTTTCCGCCCGAAGCGGTCGGAAAGCATGCCGAAGACCGGAATGCTGATGAGCCCGAGCCCGGCTGCTATGAGGGTGTCGACGAGGATTGCATCGCTGCTCGTCTTCAGCTGCTTGGTCACATAGGTGATGACGAACGTGATGAAGATGTAGAACGGCGCCTGCTCCGAGGCCCGCACGAGGGCCGAGAGGAGGATCTCCTTGGGCTGGCGGCGGAAGGCCTCCATGAGCGGAACATTGACAACCTTGTCGGCCTTGCGCACGGCCTCGAACTCCGGGCTCTCGACCACGCGCATCCGCACGAACAGGCCGACGCCGACGAGGACGATGCTGATAAGGAACGGGATGCGCCAGCCGTAGGTGATGAAGTCGGCCCCGGTCACGCCCGAGGTGAGCCGGACGAGGCCGGTCGAGAGCACGAGACCGAGGGGCACCCCCATCTGCGGCCAGCTGGCCGAGAGCCCGCGGCGGTGCTGCTGGCCCCATTCCATGGCGATCAGCACAGAGCCACCCCACTCGCCACCAACGCCGACGCCCTGGATGACGCGCAGCACGGTCAGGAGGATCGGCGCCCAGACGCCGATGGCCTGGTACGTCGGCAGGACGCCGATCAGCACCGTGCCGAAGGCCATGAGGAACAGAGTGACCATGAGCGTCGTCTTGCGCCCGATCCGGTCGCCGTAGTGCCCGAAGATCGCGGCGCCGACGGGGCGCGCCACGAACCCCACGAACTGGGTTCCGAAGGCGGCGATGACCCCGGCGAAGTTGTCCTGTCCCGGGAAGAAGAGCTGCGGAAAGACGAGGGCGGCTGCCGTGCCGTAGAGGAAGAAGTCGTACCACTCGATGGTCGTCCCGACCACGCTCGCGTAGGTTGCGCGGCGGACGGCCTGTTCTCGGGTTACTGCCTGAACACTCATCAGTCCTCCATTGGCATGATGACGGGTGCCGGAGGCCAGGCCGGGGGAGGTTCCCCCTCGTCGTGGTCGTTCAGAACCCGTATTGTGGTTTGCGCACCCATAATCTGGTTCTTGAAGGCACGATGTCAACGCTTCGCGTCGACGGATTCGAGAAGGGACGGCCAGCCATGGCAAGGGAGACAGGCACCGCGACAGCGCCCCTGCTCGTGCTCGTGAAAGTCGCGGCGATCCTCTCGTGCTTCACGGTGGAGGACCCCGAGCCCACGCTCCAGCAGATCATCCGCAGCACGGGCCTTCCCGCGAGCACCTGCCAGCGGCTGGTCCAGAACATGGTCCGGGAGGGCTTCCTCGACCGGGACGGCGACAGGTACCGCGTCGGGATCCAGCTCGTGCGGTGGGCCACTCCGGGAACGATCGGCCTCGACATCGTGCGGACCGTCCGGCCCATCCTCCAGGCGCTGCGCGACGAGACCGGCGAGTCGGCGTGCCTGTACATCCGCGACGGCGCCCACCGCACCGTGGTGGCGGTCGCGGAGACCCGGCACGTCGTCATGCGCCCGTTCCATGTGGGGCAGGTGATGCCCATCCACGCGGGTGCGCCGGGCAAGGTCTTCCTCGCGTTCGACCCTGGCGCTCGGTCCGCGCTCGACGGCGCCGAGCTCACGAAGTTCACGGCCACTACTCCGGACAGCTGGGACGAGCTGGACCGGCAGATCGACGTTGCGCGCTCGCAGGGGTACTTCGCGGCGTTCGGCGAGCGCAATGCGGACGTGGGCTCCATCAGCGCACCCGTCTACGACTACTCGGACGAGTTCGCGGCGGTGCTCGGGGTGGGGTTCCCGCTCCAGCGCGTCTCGGAGGCCGACGTCGAGCGGCTCGGCCCCGCCGTCGCGCGCGCCGCGCTCGAGGCGAGCCTAGCGATGGGTTACAGCCCGGCCACCGGTGCGCCGGGGACCGGATTCGCGGCACAGGCGGCCGTAGGCATGAAGGCGGACACGAAGAAGGGGACCCGCGCACGGCGTGCGCGGGTCCCCTTCTTGGCTGGAGAAGGCGATGCCCCTTGATCAGGGACGGAAGAGCTCCTCGAAAGTGCCGGAGGTGGTCGGCGAGCAAGTGTTCGCCAGGCAGCCGAGGTGCCACATGTGCTCGATCGTCGAGAGCATCGTGTAGTGGTCGGCCAGCTTGCCTGAGGTCTTGTGCGGACCCTCGGCCGAGTTGATCACGATGAACGGGGCGTCGCCTCCGCCGAGGACGGCCGGGGTGGTGCCGCCGGGGGTGCTCACGCCCACCGGGCTGCCCGGGCCGCCGGACGAACCGGAGTAGTCGTTCTCGTCCCAGACGAGCACAATGCTCGACTTGGTGGTCTTCCAGGTCTCGGAGTCCATGATCTGGGAGACCTGCTGCTTGACGTAGGCGTCACCCATCTGGATGGCACCGTGGTCGAGGCCCGACGCCGGGTAGCCGCACTGCGGCTCACCGATGAGCGCCGCGCTTGACGGGGAGATGCCATGCATATCGTGGCACTGGTTGGGGCTGACCCAGACGAAGTCCGGGACGTTGCCCGTCTTGAGGTCGTTGGCAAGGTTGTGCTCCAGCGGAACGATCTTCTGCAGGCGTTCCGGCGAGTTCACGATGTCCGAGAAGTACATGAACGGGTTGTGCTTCTGCGCGTACAGCTTGACGGTCTTCCCCTGGACGACCGGGGCGAACTCGACGTTGGATCCGGCCTGCGGCAGGTTCTCCATGTAGGCCTTCCACGTCTTCCCGCTCTCCTCGAGCTGGTCGACGATGGTGCGGCCCGAGAACATGTGCGGCGTGGCCGTGGAGCTGGCAACCTGCGCCGGGGTGAGGAACGCGCCAAGCTGGTCCTCTCCAGGGCCGGGGATGAACTCCTCCGGGGCGCACTTCACCGTGGTCCCGGCCTTGCAGTCGTCCCAGATGCCCTGGAAGTCACCGGAGATGGCGGCCAGGTAGTTCGTGAGGCTGGGGTGGGTCACGCCGTGGTAGTTCGAGTCCGTGTTGTAGCGCTCGGCCAGCGAGGTGATGTAGGGCGCGTCGGCGGTGTTGCCGATGATCTGGTCGCGACCGTGGTTCTCCATCATGATCACGAAGACGTGGTCGGGGCCGCTGGCCGCGTTCGAGCCGGCGTTGCTGGCCGACGGGCTCGCCGTCGCGGCGACCGCAACGGTGCCGGTGAGCGCCACGGCCGCGGTCACGGCCGCCACGACGGCGCCGGCGCGGCGGTTAAGCACGCTGAAGCTTCGCATGTTCTTCCTCTCAGGTTGGCCCCGGGCCCGGAGCACCACGCCTATAAGTACTGCCCCACCTTGGAAGGAGCCTTGGAGAATCGCGACCCGCCGCCGACCTGAGGGTTAACTCTCGGAGAATCTGTTTCTGCAACGGCTTGACGTGTTGCAGAAACGATGTCAATCTTGAGTGGTCGGGCTGTGATGCCGACCACAGGAATGATCCGAACGAGGAGGTTCACATGGCCACGATCGCCGACATCGCGCAGGCCGCCGGCGTGTCGAAGTCCACCGTGTCCCGCTCGTTCACGCGCCCCGACTCAGTCAACGCCGAGACCCGCGAGCGCGTCCTCGTCGTCGCAGAGCAGCTGGGGTACACCGCGGTCCCTGCGAAGGCCGAGACCACCGGAACCATCGCGCTGTTCATCCCGGACATCGCGAACCCCTACTACCCGCCGCTCGTCAAGGCCGTCCAGGCGGCCTGCCAGCGGCAGTCGCTCTCGCTCCTCGTCATCGACGGCGAGGACGATCCCGAAGCGGACGCCGAGGAGCTCGAGCGGATCATCGGTCGGGTGGACGGCGCCCTGGTGTTCGCGCCGAGGCTCGACGCCGAGCGCCTCCGTGCACTCGACGCCGTCGCCCCCGTTGTCCTCATCAACCACGTTGCCGAGGGCCTCCCCTCGGTGGTCCTCTCGGCGCCCGAGGGCGCGCGCCAGGCGGTCGAGCACCTTGCGGCGCTCGGGCACCGGGCCGTCGGGTACCTCGCAAGCCGCGAGGACAACTACTCGTCGCGGGTCCGACTCGCGGCTGCGGAGGAGGCCGCCGATCACCTCGGCGTCACCCTCCGCGTGCTCACCCACGCCGAGCCCACCTACACGGCCGGCGTGCGCGGCGGGGACCTCGTCCTCGCCGAGCCTGTCACGGCAGTGATCGCGCACAACGACCTCATGGCCTTCGGGTGCATGAACCGGCTCATCGACCGTGGGATGACCGTGGGCAAGGACATCAGTGTCATCGGCTTCGACGACATCTGGCTCGCCTCCGCCTCCCGGCCCACCCTCACCACGGTGAGCACACCGTACGAGCGGGGCGGCGCCGTCGCCCTCCGCATGCTCACGGAACGGATCGGCGACCCCGACCGGCCCGTGAGCACCGTGCACCTCTCCGGCGACCTCGTGGTGCGCAACAGCACCGGGCCAGCGCCGGCCCAGCTGGACTGACGCGCCACACGCGCTTCCCACCTCCTCCCCCGCATCCGATCCACACACGAAAGGCGAGCTCCATGACGAAGCTCTCCGGCAACCCAGCCACTGCCGATACGGACCTCACGACACCCGCCGAGCAGGCGAACAGGCTCCGGCGCGCCAAGAAGGCCGCGCTCGCGGCGTTCCTCGGCGGCGCCCTCGAGTACTACGACTTCTTCGTGTACGCCACGGCGGCGTCGCTCGTGTTCTCGAAGATCTTCTTCCCGGCGGGTGACCCCGTCGTAGCGCAGATCTCCTCCTTCGCGACCTTCGGCGTCGCCTACGTCGCGCGGCCGTTCGGCGCGATCTTCTTCGGCCACCTCGGCGACCGGATCGGCCGCAAGAACACGCTCGTCCTGACGCTCGTGCTCATGGGCGCCTCGACGTTCCTCATCGGCGCACTGCCGGACTTCCGCGCGGTCGGCTACCTCGCGCCGGTTCTGCTCGTGGTGCTCCGCCTGCTCCAGGGCCTCTCCGCCGGCGCCGAGACCGCGGGTGCCTCCGCGCTGACGATGGAGGAGTCCCCTGTGGGGCGCCGCGCGTTCTTCCCCTCGTTCTCAATGAGCGGCATCTCCACCGGCATCGTGCTCGCCTCGCTCGTGTTCCTCCCCGTCGCGGCCATGTCCGAAGCCGACAGGTTCGCCTGGGGCTGGCGCATCCCGTTCTGGTCCTCGATCGTTGTCCTCATCGTCGCGTACCTCGTGCGCCGCACGCTCGAGGAGCCCATCGTCTTCGAGGAGAAGGCCCAGCACCACGACCTCGTGAAGCTCCCCTTCATCGAGATGTTCAAGACCCACCCGGCGCAGTTCGTCCAGGTTGCCCTCATGTCCTTCGAGACGGTCACGAACACGTTCATGCAGTCGTTCGGCCTGGCGTACGCCGTCTCCGTGGGCATCCCGGCACCGACGATGCTGTGGGTGAGCATCCTCGGCAACGTCATCGCCATCGCGACGCAGCCGCTCAGCGCACGGTTCGCCGACAAGTTCGGCCGCAAGCCGATCTTCATCGCGGGCATCATCGGCTCCGGCATCCTCATCTTCATCTACTTCTCCGCGATTTCGACGGCGAACATCCCGCTCGTCTTCGTGGTCTCGACCCTCATCACTGCGGGCACCTACGCGATGTCCAACGCGATCTACCCGGCCTGGTTCGCCGAGCTGTTCAACGTCCGCGTCCGCTACTCGGGCATGGCGTTCGGCCTGCAGATCGGCATCCTGTGCGCCGGCTTCACCCCGCTGATCGGCACCGCCCTCGTGGGCGGCGTGGCCGCAAACTGGGGCCCGGCGGCCTGGATCGTGGCCGGCTCGACGGTCCTGGCCCTCATCGGCGCCATCTGGGCCCGTGAGACGTACAAGACCCCGATCCACGAGCTCGGAAACAAGGTGGGCGGTTCGAAGTAGGGTCTGCTCCCTCAAGCACACGGATCTGGCTCCTCAACGGCACTCCCGTTGAGGAGCCAGATCCGTTCTGTTCGGGGGTCCAAGTGCGACACGGAGGTCAGCTTCCCGCTCTCGGTCCCGCCGCATGCCTACGGTGGAGCGCTATGAATCGTCCCAAGCGCCTGATCGTTGCCGTCCTCTGGCTCGCCGCTGCCGCCGTCCTGTTCGTCGCCCTCGATGCCTGCGGCGGCCGATCGTCGTCGGCCTCACCGTCGTCGGCCCCACCATCGTCGGCATCCACGGCCGGCCGCGTGCGGTCGTCGGCCGGTGATTCGGGCCCAGTCGTGGCCGCGGGCCACGGGTGGACGGACGCGAGCGGGATCGAAGGGCCCATGCCCGCCGCGGGGACGTGCCACGTACGCTGGACCGATGCGCACGAGCCGCTCCCGGACCCGTCCTGCACGCCGGGCGCCATCGACACGGCGGTGACCCAAGCCAACCTCCCCCAGACGGTCTGCCGCAGCGGCGGCTACACGACAAGCGTGCGCCCGCCGGCCGGGATCACGGACAAGGCGAAGACGAAGATCATGGCCGCGTACGGTATCCCCGCCGAACAGGTTGGCGACTACGAACTCGACCACCTCGTCCCCCTGGCCGACGGGGGCGCGTCCGACATCCGGAACCTCTGGCCCGAGCCGAACATCTTCGCGTCCGCGAAGCACTCCACGTCCGCCTTCGTGCACAACGACAAGGACCAGACCGAGCAGGACGCCTTCTCGGCGCTGTGCGCCGGACGGGCCACACTGTCCGCGATCCAGACGACGATGTCCACGGACTGGACCGCCGGCCACTACACCGGCTAAGGCGCTGCCGATGCAGGGGGCCGCCTTCGGAGTCCACCTTCGGAGTCCCGGGCGGACGGCGCCTACGCGCGTCGCCGGCTGCTACCGCGGACGCGGCCCCTATGCTGAGGCCATCATCAACGCTGCTCCGAGGTGGACCCATGGCGCGCAGGCTCTTCGGCGAGATTCACCCCATCACGTATCGGATTTCGGTTGCCAAAGGCAGATTCCTGAGGAATGTGAGTGACCTTCGGCCTTCCCTGCACTTGGCGAAGACCCGCGATCAGGCCGATCTTCCCGTGGTGGTCTATCGGCACAATTCCCTCATCCGGCGGCGTCTGGGCAATGTCAATCCCGAATTGCAGGACAACAAGGCGGTGAGCCTGTCCATCGCGGCACCCAAAGTCGACGGCGTGCTGATCCGCCCCGGAGAGGTCTTCTCGTTCTGGAAGCTCGTCGGGCCGGTGAGCGCCCGGCGAGGCTACCGGGAAGGCCTGACCATCGACCATGACCAGGCTGCGAGCGGGATCGGCGGCGGCATGTGCCAATTCACCAACCTCATCCACTGGATGGTGCTGCACACGCCCTTGGAAATCGTGGAGCACCACCACCATTCCGGGCTTGACCTCTTCCCGGATTTCAATCGCCAGATCCCGTTCGGCACAGGAACGTCGATTGTGTACAACTATCTGGACTACCGATTCCGGAATCCGACCTCGCAGGCGTTCCAGCTGCGCGTGTCAGTCGGCGACGACTACCTTTCCGGCGAGCTCCGCACGGAGTCGGCACTCCCCCTGAAGTACCACATCCACGAACAGGATTCCTGTTTCTTCCGGCACGACGGCAGCGTCTATCGCCACAATTCCATCCACCGGACGGCGCGGGACAAGCGGACGGGCCTCGAGGTGATGCGCCAGCACCTCTCGACCAACACCGCCTTGGTCTGCTACCCGGAGGATCTCGTCCGGCTCCCCATCCTCGACGAACGCCCCACTAGGGCCGTCGTGGAGGCGCGCTGACCGGCGCACTGACCCCTAGCCGCAGGTCCTACGACGCCTGGACGGCGATCCCCCCGAGCCACGTCCGGTTGACCTCGCGGGCTTCGGCCTCGAGCAGGCCGCCCTCCACCTCGATGCCCACCGCGCGCAGCGTCTCTGCCCCACCCTGGGCCAGCGGATTCGGGTCCGAGAGCGCGTAGACCACGCGGCTCACGCCGGCCTTGATGAGTGCCTGGGCGCACGGCCCGGTGCGCCCGGTGTGGTTGCACGGCTCGAGGGTCACGATCGCCGTCGTGCCACGGGCCGCCTCCCCGGCGCGGGAAAGGGCGTCGGCCTCTGCGTGGGCCGTCCCGGCGCCGCGATGGAAGCCCTCGGCGACCACCTCGCCGTCGTGCGCGAGGAGCACGCAGCCCACGCGCGGATTCGGACCCAGCGGCACGCCCGGGGTTGCGGCGAGCCGCAGCGCCCGGCTCATCGCCTCGGATTCGGTATAGCGCACGACGCCGGTCGCGGCCTCCGCGGCGGACAGCACCTCCGTCACGCGCTCACCGCCATGGCGAGCGCTGCGTCGAGGTCGATGCTGTGGGCCGTGTGGTCCCGCTTGGCCGTGAGGTAGCGGACGTTGGCCTCGGAGAGGTGCACGCCCGTGGGAATGCGCTCGGCGACCCGGATGCCGAGGCCCTCGAGCTGGGCGGCCTTGTCCGGGTTGTTGCTCAGGAGCCGGATGCTCTCGACGCCGACGGCGCGCAGCATCTGGGCGGCCGCGGTGTAGTCGCGCTCGTCCTCGCCGTGGCCGAGGGCCGTGTTCGCCTCGTAGGTGTCGAGGCCCTGGTCCTGCAGCGCGTAGGCATCGAGCTTCGCATAGAGGCCGATCCCCCGGCCCTCCTGGCGGAGGTAGAGCAGGAACCCGCCGGCGTCAGTGATGCGCTCGGCGGCCTCGCGCAGCTGGGGGCCGCAGTCGCAGCGCTGGGAGCCGAAGACGTCTCCCGTGAGGCATTCGCTGTGCGGGCGGACGAGCGGCGCGGCGGCGTTCGCCGAATCCGAGCCGTTGGCGGCTCTAGTCAGGGCCGCGCGCCAGTCGCCCAGGCCGAGCAGGAGGTGTTCCTTGCCATCGGCGAGACCGCGGAACGTGAAGACGTCCGCTGTGGTCCGGTATCCGTCGGGGAACTGCAGCGGCACCCGGACTTGGGTGCGGATGGCCGCCGGGGCGGCGGCGGGGACCCGCAGGGCGGTGGCGGTCATGGCATCTCCAATGCTTGAATCTTCAATCAACATTACGGACTCTCTGATTGAAGCGTCAAGCACCCCGGGGTATTCCCGACACAGCGCCCCGCCCAGCCGGAATGCGTCACGCGCGTCAGTTCCTGATCCCATCGACCCCTGCCGGACGAGCATCGGCGGCGTGTCGCCGATGCGACACGCCGCCGAGCCATACTGATCCGAGCAGGAGAACCCGCGGCCCCTACGGGATGTCCAGGATCTCGCTCCTGATGAGGAACCGCTTCCCCTCCGGAGCCTCGAGGGAGAAGCCGCTCCCCCGGCCCACCACCACATCCACGGTCAGATGGGTGTGGGACCAGTAGTTGAACTGCTCCTTCGACATCCAGAACCCGATCTCCCCGCGTCCGGGGAGGTCGAAGACGCCGAGCTGGACGTCGGCATCGCCCGTGAGGAGCTCGCCGGCGGGGTAGCACATGGGCGCCGACCCGTCGCAGCACCCGCCGGACTGGTGGAACATGAGGGGTCCGTGCCGCTCCCACAGCGAGTCGAGGAGCGTCAAGGCCGGCTCGGTCAGCGCGACCCGGGAGAAGTCCTCCCCCGGGCGCACCGGCCTCGCCGCGAGTGCTGCGTTGTGCGCAACCGCACGCTCGGCATCCATGGCGATCAGTACTTGATGACCACGCGGCCGTCGATCTTGGCGTGGTGCATCTCGTCGAAGACCTGGTTGATCTCCTCGAGATCGCGCGTGTGGAACGTCGGGTGGATGAGGCCGCGCGCGTAGAAGTCGAGCGCTTCCTCGAGGTCCTGGCGCGTCCCGACAATGGAGCCACGGATCGTCAGGCCCTTGAGCACGATGTCGAAGATCGGGGCCGGGAAGTCGCCCGGGGGCAGGCCGTTGAACACGATGGTCCCGCCCCGGCGGGTCATGCCGATGGCCTGGCCGAACGCGGCCGGGTGCACAGCGGTCACGAGCACGCCGTGGGCGCCGCCCGTTGCCTTCTGGATGGCCTCGGCCGGGTCCTCGGCGAACGCGTTGACGGTCACCTCGGCTCCGTGCTTCTTCGCGAGCGCGAGCTTCTCGTCCGCGACGTCGACGGCCGCGACGCGCATGCCCATCGCGACGGCGTACTGCACCGCGATGTGCCCGAGGCCGCCGATGCCCGAGATGACAACCCACTCGCCGGGGCGGACCTCGGTCTGCTTGAGGCCCTTGTAGACCGTGACGCCGGCGCACAGGACCGGCGCGACCTCGTACGGGTCCGCGCCCTCGGGGACGCGTGCCGCGAACTTCGTGTCGACGAGCATGTACTCGCCGAACGAGCCGTCCACGCCGTAGCCACCGTTCTGCTGCGACTCGCACAGGGTCTCCCACCCGGTGCGGCAGTACTCGCAGGTGCCGCACGTGCTCCACAGCCACGCGTTGCCGATCACCTCACCGATGGCAACGTCCGTCACGCCCTCGCCGAGCGCGACGACGGTGCCGACGCCCTCGTGCCCGGGGACGAGCGGGAGCTTGGGCTTGACGGGCCAGTCGCCCTGCGCGGCGTGGAGGTCGGTGTGGCAGACGCCGCTCGAGATGAGCTTCACGAGCGCCTGGCCGGGGCCGGGCGTGGGGATCTCGAGCTCGTCGACGGTGAGTTCGTCCCCGAAGGTGTGGACAACGGCGGCCTTGAAGGTGCTGCTCATGGTCATGCTCCTTTGCATGGTGTGGTGGGTCAGCGGAGAAACCCCGCCGGTTGAGTACTGCGGCAGGTACGGCGCACGACGGCGGGGGGTCGCGCCGTCGTGCGCCTGCACCATCGCGGGTGTGCGGTTCAGAAGGGCCGGGTCTAGAAGAAGCCGAGCTTCGACTCGGCGTAGGAGACGAGCAGGTTCTTGGTCTGCTGGTAGTGCTCGAGCATCATGAGGTGGGTCTCGCGACCGATGCCGGAGGACTTGTACCCGCCGAACGCGGCGTGCGCGGGGTAGGCGTGGTAGTTGTTCACCCACACGCGACCGGCCTGGATGTCGCGGCCGGCGCGGTAGGCGGTGTTGCCGTCGCGGGACCAGACGCCGGCGCCGAGTCCGTAGAGGGTGTCGTTGGCGATCTCGAGCGCTTCCTCGTAGTCGGAGAACTTCGCAACCGAGACGACGGGGCCGAAGATCTCCTCCTGGAAGACGCGCATCTTGTTGTTGCCCTCGAACACGGTGGGCTCCACGTAGTAGCCGCCCGCGAGCTCGCCCTCGAGGACCGCGCGCTTGCCGCCGGTGAGGACCTTGGCGCCCTCGGCCTTGCCGATCTCGATGTAGGAGAGGATCTTCTCGAGCTGGTCGTTGGAGGCCTGCGCGCCGATCATCGTGTCCGTGTCGAGCGGGTTGCCCTGGACGATCTTCTTGGTCCGCTCCACGACGTCGCCGAGGAACTTCTCGTAGATGCCCTCCTGGATCAGGGCACGGGACGGGCACGTGCAGACCTCGCCCTGGTTGAGCGCGAAGAGCGTGAAGCCCTCCTGCGCCTTGTCGTAGTAGGCGTCGTCCTTCGCGGCGATGTCGTCGAAGAAGATGTTCGGGCTCTTCCCGCCGAGCTCGAGGGTGACGGGAATGAGATTCTGGGACGCGTACTGCATGATGAGCCGGCCCGTGGTGGTCTCGCCGGTGAAGGCGATCTTGCGGATCCGCGGGGACGAGGCGAGCGGCTTGCCGGCCTCAACGCCGAAGCCGTTCACGACGTTGAGCACGCCCGCCGGGAGGAGGTCGGAGATGAGCTCGGCCAGGACGAGGATGCTCGCCGGGGTCTGCTCGGCGGGCTTGAGCACGACGGCGTTTCCGGCCGCGAGCGCGGGGGCGAGCTTCCACGTGGCCATGAGGAGCGGGAAGTTCCACGGGATGATCTGGCCGACCACGCCCAGCGGCTCGTGGAAGTGGTACGCCGTCGTGTTCTCGTCGATCTGGGAGAGCGAGCCCTCCTGGGCGCGGATCGCGCCGGCGTAGTAGCGGAAGTGGTCGACGGCGAGCGGGAGGTCTGCGGCGAGCGTCTCGCGGACGGGCTTGCCGTTGTCCCAGGTCTCGGCGACGGCGAGCAGCTCGAGGTTCTCCTCGATGCGGTCCGCGATGCGGTGGAGGATGAGAGCGCGCTCGGCGACGGAGGTCTTGCCCCAGCCCGGGGCGGCCTTGTGCGCGGCGTCGAGGGCGAGCTCGATGTCCGCGGCCTGAGAGCGGGCCACCTCGCAGAACACCTTGCCGGTGACGGGGGTGACATTCTCGAAGTACTCCCCGGCCACCGGGGCGACCCACTCGCCGCCGATGAAGTTCTCGTACCGGTCCTTGAAGGTGACCTTGCTGCCCTCGGTGCCCGGGAACGCGTAGACGGTCATGGCGAAACTCCTTTGTCTCTGTGGTGTCTGGCCTGGGGCCAATGGCTCCGGCTCTGGGCCGGCTCTGTCATCGTGGAACCGGTGTTGCACCGAGCGTAGGAGTGTGGGGGTTGCGGACGCGTTGCAACGATGTGGCGCGGCTCACAGTCATGGATTCTCAGGTTGCACTCAGTTAACTTCCATGTTGTTTTAAGTTCTTCAAGGTACAAGCCATTGGTTTCCCCCGCTCACTAGAGTCGCTTCGCGGCGCCATTCCGGCGCCGGTCCAAGCACCTTGGAGGGAACCATGAAGCGCACGATTGCTGCGCTCGCTTCGGCCTGCGCGGTCGGGGCGATCATCGCCACGTCGGTTGGGGCCGGCACGGCCGAGCCTGCCTCTGCCGCTCCGGCCGGGAACGACGGCCGCATCAAGAATGTCATCTACCTGCTCGGCGACGGCATGGGCCGTACCCATGTCACCGCAGGGCGCGAGCGGTTCTACGGAGCCAACGGCCGCCTGGTCATGGAGACCCTGCCGTCGCACGGCTTCGTGAGCACCTACGCGGTCGAGAAGAAGTCCGGCCAGCCGGGACAGGCGGACTTCGCCCCGAACTACGTCACAGACTCGGCCTCCGCCGCGACCGCGTGGTCCTCGGGTGTCAAGACGTACAACGCGGCGCTTGGTGTGGACGCCAAGGGCACGTCGGTTCCGACCGTCATGGAGATGGCCAAGCAGGCCGGCTACCGCACGGGCAACGTCAGCACCGCGGAGATCACGGATGCGACCCCCGCCGGCCAGATGAGCCACGCCCTCGCGCGCGGCTGCCAGGGTCCGGTCTACTCAGCGAAGTCCTGCCAGGATACGGCCGTGACCGGCGGTGAACTGCCCACGAGTGACCTGCGCGTCACCCCGATCGCCAAGCAGATCGCCCGCAACGGCACGGCTGACGTGATCCTCGGCGGCGGCCTGAGCCGCTTCGACACCACGGACGAGAAGGCACTGCGCGATCAGGGCTACGACGTCCTCGGCTCCCCGAAGGACCAGACGGTCGCGACGAAGGCCGACCTCGCGAACGCCCAGGGCGGCAAGGTCTTCGGGCTCTTCAACAAGGGCAACCTCACGGTCGAGAAGTCGAAGCAGGACAACCCGTCGTCGGCCGAGGCCAAGGAGCCCACGCTCGCAGAGATGACCACGAAGTCCATCGAGCTGCTCGGCAAGGACGGCGGGAAGGGCAACGGCTTCTACCTCCAGGTCGAGGGCGCGCTCATCGACAAGCGCTCGCACGCGAACGACGCCGCTCAGACGCTCGAGGAGATCAAGGCGTTCGACGACGCGGTCGCCGCGGCCCTCGACTTCGCCAAGAAGGACGGGCACACGCTCGTCGTGGTCACGGCGGACCACGAGTGCGCCGGATTCAACATCATCGAGAAGGGCAGCTTCACGAACGCCGAGGCCGCCAACCCGCCGGTGAACGTGGACAGCGGCAACACCGCCAACAACTCCACGCCGAGCCGCGCGGGCGGCAACACGAAGGACGCGACCCGCTCGACCGGCATCGTCAACGGCGCCGGTGCGGCCGACCCGCACAACTTCGCCCCGGCGACGTTCCGCAGCGCTGACGATCCGGCCGGCGTCAAGGACGGTTCGAAGGAGGCCAGCCTGTGGCTGACCTACCTCTCCGGCAACCACACGGGCGCCGACGTTCCGGTCTACTCCTACGGCGCGGGCTCCGAGAAGCTGCAGGGCACGGTGGACAACACCGACCTCTTCGGCATCGTCGCGGACGCCCTTCGGCTCCGCTGATCTCCTGATCCGCTGATCTCCTGATCTCCTGATCTCCCCGACAGGGGGCGGCTCGGGCCGCCCCCTGTCCCCCTTCTCCAGCCCAAGGACCATCGTGAAGCCCCTCCTCGCCCCCGCCTTCGTGGCCGCCGCTCTCCTCGCCGGGTGCTCATCCGCCCCTGCCCAGCCCAGCGAACCGGCGCCGCAGCCGGTGTCCGTCCAGACTCAACTACCCGGGCTCACGGCCCCCGCCGGCGAGCCGGACCTCCCCTCGCTCAAGGACACCAGCCCACAGCCCGGACAGGCCGTCCGCGCCGCAGGCCCCTTCGACAACCGCTTCGAGATCGACGGCCTCGTCTTCGACGGCCAGAGCGTCGCGGGCGCCGTCCGGATCACTTCGGACGTGAGCGACCTGCTCGAGCTCGTCGTCATTGCAGGCTTCTACGACGCCGGCGGCCAGCTCGTCAGCACTGGGCGGTTCGAGCACCATACCGACGCCGATGCCGGGCACCAGCACGCGGGCCCGCCGAGCGAGATCGAGGAGTTCACCATCGCACTCCCGGCCGAAGCCGCCGGCAAGGCCGTCTCTGCCGCCGTCGGCGTGCCGGTGCTGGTCAACGAGTAGGCGGCTCGTCCATGGGCTCGGCACCGGCGTGAGGCGAGGTAGGAGCATACGGTGCCTGCCGATGGGCCCTTCCTTTGTCCGGTGCCCGTCAACCAGACTGTAGCCATGTCGATCCTGCCGCAGATCAGCCTCCGCACCCCGCTCCCCTTCGACATCCTCAGCGCCCAAGTGGTGGTGGCCGGGCTCGGCTCCGCCTTCGAGGGCGTGTACGGATCCGTGGTCGTGCGCGACGCCGCGGGCCACGTCGTCGCCGAGTCCAACCTCATGGGCGGGGGCAACGGGTTCTCGCTGTTCCACAACGCCTTCGGCCTCGGCTCGCCCACAACGCCTGAGGGCACCGTGACCGTCCAGGGGACCAACCCGAGCGGGCTGCCCGAGAACGCCGTTTCGGTGACGGTGCCGGTCACGTTCGGGCGGACGCTCATGGGCGGGACGTACTCCGGCTTCACGCTGCACACCGTGGTCCCGGGCGACACACTCTCGGGGCTTGCGGACCAGTTCTACGGCGACGGCAGCAAATATGGGCTCATCTTCACGGCCAACCGGGACATCCTGTTCGACCCCAACGTCATCTACGTGGGGGAAGCTCTGCGGATCCCGCTCGCCTGATGGCGCATTTCTCCGGCTCCGTCACGATCGCACGCGCGCCCGAGGACGTGTTCGACTTCGTGGCCGACGAGCGCAACGAGCCGCGCTACAACCCCGAGATGACGACCGTCCAGAAGCTCACCGACGGGCCGATCGGCGTCGGCACGCGCTGGCGCGCTACCGTCGTGTCCCGAGGGCGTCCGCTGTCCATGGAGATCGAGGTGACGGAGTTCTCGCGCCCGGCAAGGCTGGGAAGCGTCACCCGCATGACGACGGCGCGCATCACCGGGGCGCTCACGTTCGCTCCCGCTGCGGGCGGCACCTTGATGAGCTGGTCCTGGAACCTTGAGCCGAAGGGCGCGATGCGGCTGCTCGGTCCCGTGTTCGGGGCCGTGGGGCGAAAGCAGGAGGAGCGGATCTGGCGTTCGCTCAAGCAGCTGCTCGAGGGAGAGGCACCGTCATGACGTTTCACATTTCGCTCCCGAGGATCATGAAGGTCGGCGCGGGCGCAATCCGGGAGCTCGGCGAGACTGTCCAGGACCTGGGGGCCGCTAGGCCCCTCGTCGTCACCGACCCGTTCATGAAGGAGTCCGGGACGGTCGACGCCGCCTTGGAGTCCCTCCGCGGCGCGGGACTCGAGACCGCGCTGTACGCCGAGAGCGTCCCCGATCCGACCACGGATTCGCTCGAATCGGGCCTCGCCGCCGTGAGGGAGCATGGCGCAGACCTCCTGGTCGGCTTCGGCGGCGGCAGTTCCATCGACACGGCCAAAGCGCTGGGCTTCCTGGCCCTCAACGACGGCCCGATGCGCAACTACAAGGCGCCCCGGAACAACACGGGCCCGGCCCTCCCGGTCCTCGCCGTGCCGACGACGGCGGGCACCGGCTCCGAGGCCACCCAGTTCACGATCATCAGCGATTCCGAGACCGACGAGAAGATGCTCTGCACGGGACCATCGTTCCTTCCGATCGCGGCGATCGTCGACTACGAGCTGACACTCTCGATGCCCGGGCGCCTGAGCGCGGACACCGGCGTCGACGCGCTCACGCACGCGATCGAGGCCTACGTGAGCCGCCGGGCCAACCCGTTCTCCGACGGCTTCGCACTGTCCGCGATGACCGCCATCGGGGCAAACCTCCGCGAGGTGTACAAGGACGGGTCGAACCGGCAGGCCCGCGAGGCGATGATGCTCGCGGCCACGCAGGCCGGCATCGCCTTCTCCAACTCGAGTGTGGCACTCGTCCACGGCATGAGCCGGCCGATCGGTGCCCACTTCCATGTGGCCCATGGCCTCGCCAACGCGATGCTCTTCCCCGCCGTCACCGAGTTCTCCGTCTCCGGCGCCGAGGCACGTTATGCGGACTGCGCCCGGGCGCTCGGCGTGGCAGGCGAGGTCGACGGCGATGCTGCCGCCGCCCTGGCGCTCGTCGCCGAACTCAAGGCGCTCAACGAGGACCTCGCCGTACCCACGCCGAAGTCGCGCGGCATCAGCCGCGACGACTGGGAGCGGGCGGTGCCGGTCATGGCACAGCAGGCCCTGGCTTCGGGCTCTCCGGCCAACAACCCAGTGGTGCCGAGCGCGTCCGAGATCGAGGAGCTGTATTCGGCGATCTACGGCTGAGTCCTCCCCGCGAAGGACAACCGGCGCGGCTCACGGCCGGGGCGGGATGTTCTGGTTGACGTGGAAGAAGTTCTCCGGGTCCCACGTGGCCTTGAGCGCCGTGAGGCGGCGGAACTTCTCCGCCCCGTAGGCCTCGAACACGCGGTTCGCACCCTCCTGGCCGAGGAAGTTGACGTAAACGCCCGTCGCGAGGCGGTGGAGCTGATCCCAGAGGTCGCGGGTCCAGCCGACGTGGTCGACGGTGGGCGTGCTCGCGGTCCAGCGGGTGTTGATGTTGACCAGGGCTGCGGCGCTCCTGTTGCCGTAGGCGCTGAAGTCCTCCGGTGTGCGGGCGAGGACGCCTCCGAAGCCTACGATCTTGATGTCCGATGCTGGCGACGAGAACGACTTCCCGGCCTCGACGAGGGTGCCGACGGCGGCGTCGTCGAGGCCCGTGAGGTAGTCGGCCTTCCAGTAGTTCTCGGCGCCCGGGCTCCAGTACCGGTCCTGGGCCTTCTGGAACGCGGTGTAGGGTTTCGGTCCGAACGCGTCCACGGCGGGGCGGCCCAGCGAGCGCAGGGGCGCGAGGGCGGACTCGGCGTCCTGGGGCGCGCCGATCCACATGAGGCTCAGCGACAGGACCGGCTGGCCCCACAGGTGCTCGGGGAACGGCGGATCGGGCGGCGCGGTGCGCAGGACTGCGACCGACATCGCCTCGTCGCGCAGGCCTCCGATCGCCGCGGCCCATCCGGACAGGACATCGTGTGCCTGGTCCATCGGATAGATGAGCGGGCCGGCGACGACCTCGGGGCCGACGTCGTGCAGCGCGTACTCGAAGGACGTCGCCACGCCGAAGTTCCCGCCTCCACCGCGCAGGCCCCAGAAGAGCTCCGGGTCCGACTCGGCGTCGACCGTCCTCGCATCCCCCGATGCGGTCACGATGTCCACCGAGCGGAGGTTGTCCGACGCCGTCCCGTGGCGCCGCGATATCCAGCCGAACCCGCCCCCGAGAGTGAATCCCGCGATGCCCGTCGTGGACATGACCCCGCCCGGGGTGGCGAGGCCGAACGCCTGGGCCTCGTGGTCGAACACGCCCCACGTGACACCCGCCTGGACTCGGGCCCTCTTGGCCGCAGGATCGATGCGGACGCCTTGGAGCGCCCGGAGGTCGAGGACCAACCCGTCGTCGCACGTGCCGAGGCCTGCCACGTTGTGCCCGCCTGCCCGCACTGCGAGCGTGAGGCCCTGCTCTGCGGCGAAGCGGACACCCTCACGGACGTCGGCGGCACCGGCGCATTGAAGGATCGCCGCGGGATGTCGTTGGATCGAGGCATTCCAGACCTGGCGCACCCCGTCATAGTCGGGGCTGTCCGGAAGGACCACGCGGCCGCGGCTGCGTGACTGGAGGCGGCTGAAGTCGACGGGCATAGCGGATCGTCCCTTCGTGGGTTCCTCCCTCCGCGCACCATCGTCCCGCCTGAACGGGCGGCGCGCAACGGGCGGAGGCAGCCTCAGGCCGCCGGGCCCACCTCGATGTCCCGCCCCGCCAGCCGCCACTCGAGCATCCCGTCCTCGAGCCGGCGCGCGGCGCGGCCATGGGAGCGCAGGACGTCGACGGCGTCGTACGCCATCACGCAGTAGGCGCCGCGGCAGTAGGCCACGATGTCGGCACCGGTGGGTAGCTCGGCGAGGCGTGTCTCGAGCTCCCCGAGCGGGATCGAGACGGCTCCCGGCACGTGGCCCGCGCTGTACTCATCGGACGGCCGGACATCCAGGACCGTGACCTCCCCCGCGGAGGCCCGCTCGGCGAGCTGCTCGCGCGTGAGCCCCTCCTCGGTGGCCCGTGGGCCTGCGAGCCTCAGGTACGCGACCCGGCGGGGCTCGACGTCGGCCACCCGCTCCTGTGCGACGCCGCGCAGCAGCGCGTACAGCCGCAGCACGTCCGGCCCGGCGACCCCGTAGAAGATCTTCGTGCCCTCGCGGCGGGTGACCACAAGCCCCGCCTGCCGTAGCGCCTGGAGATGCGCGGACGCCGTCGAAAGCCCGAGCCCCGCCGCGTCAGCGAGCGCCTCGACGCTCCGCTCCCCCTGCGTCAGCAGGTCCAGGAGCTCGAGCCTCTTGCCGTTGGCGAGGGCCTTGCCCACGCGCGCGAACTCCTCGAACAGAGCTGCCTTGTCGGCGCGCCTGCCGGTCTGCGTTCCTGCGCCCACCTGCTCCTCCTTGTTTCTCCAAAGATCTGCGCTTCTTCAAAGATCTGCGCTTCTCCAAAAATCCATGTAATACTGGATTCAGTCTATTCCATGTTTCTTTGGAGAACCACTCGTGAAGACCCCCACAGCACCGGCCCTGGGCCTCAGGCAGAACCTCTCGCAGTTCATGCTCCTCGTCGCTGTCAACGCTCTCGTCGGCGGAACGCTCGGACAGGAGCGCACGGTCCTGCCGCTGCTCGCGACGCACACGTTCAACCTCGGCCTCTACACGAGCGCGCTGACGTACATCCTCGCGTTCGGCCTGTCCAAGGCCGCGATGAACTACTTTGCGGGCACCCTCTCGGACCGCTTCGGGCGCAAGCCCGTGCTCGTGGCGGGCTGGATCGTCGCGATCCCCGTGCCGCTCATGCTCATCTTCGGCCCGACCTGGGGTTGGATCGTGGCAGCGAACGTGCTCCTCGGCATCAGCCAGGGCCTCACGTGGTCCACCACCGTGGTCATGAAGATGGACCTCGTCGGCCCGAAGCAGCGCGGCCTCGCAATGGGCTTCAACGAAGCGGCCGGGTACCTCGGCGTCGCGCTCACTGCCCTCGCGACCGGCTACATCGCGGCCGAGTACGGCCTGCGGCCGGGCCCGTTCCTCGTTGGCGCAGCGTACATCGCCCTGGGCCTCGGGCTCTCGGTCCTGAGAGTCCGCGAGACGCACCACCACGCCAAGGTCGAGGCCGCCCAGCACGTCTCCTCACACGATGCCGCCCATGGGAACCTCACCAACGGACAGGTCTTCGCGCTCACGAGCTTCAAGGACCGTTCGCTCTCGGCCGTGAGCCAGGCGGGCCTCGTCAACAACCTCAACGACGGTCTCGCGTGGGGACTCTTCCCCGTCCTGTTCGCCTCGGCCGGGCTGAGCCTCGGGCAGATCGGCATCCTCGCCGCCGTCTACCCGGCGGTGTGGGGCGCGGGGCAGCTCGTGACTGGCGCCGCGTCGGACAAGTACGGGCGCAAGTGGCTCATCGCCGCCGGCATGGTGGTGCAGGCCGTGGGCCTCGGGATGGTCGCCGCCGGTCACGGTTTCGGGATCTGGCTCGCCGCCGCCGTCCTGCTCGGGCTGGGCACGGCAATGGTCTACCCGACCCTGCTCGCCGCCATCGGCGACGTCGCGCACCCGACCTGGCGCGCCCGCTCGGTGGGCATCTACCGCCTGTGGCGCGACGGAGGCTTCGCGGTGGGCGCGCTCCTCTCCGGAATTCTCGCCGACCTCTACGGCCTGCCGGCCGCGATCGCCGCAGTGGGGGCTCTCACGGCACTGTCCGGCATTGTCGTCGCGGTCCGGATGCGCGGGAATGACCACGTGGCCGCGTAGTGCCGGGCGAAGCACCCCGCGGGCACGGTGACGCACGACGGCGGGTGCCCACCCGCCGTCGTGCGTCACCGTTGAATCAGATCACCGAGGCGGCGTCGCGGTCGTGGTCCGCCGAGCGCCAGCCCTGCCGGTGGAGTCGCTCAACGCCGGCGAGCAGGAGGTCGATGCCGAACTCGAACTCGAACCGGTCGTCGCAGCCCGATCCCACCACCGTCCCCGGATCGTGGGGGCGGCTCATCGCGACGGCCACGATGCCCGGGTACGTCGCCATCATGTACTGCGCCACCTCGGGCGAAAGCTCCTCGGCCTGCGCGGGGCTCGTCTCGTGGAGCTCCTGGGTGAAACCGAAGATCCGGCTGCCGAGCGTGTGCATGACGTGGTGGACGAGGTCCGCCGACAGACCCCCGGCGAGGAACATGCGGATCGTCGAGTCCGTGTAGGCGAGGACCACCGGGGTGGGCGCGGATTGGGCCTCCAGGACGCGGCGCGCCCACGGATGCCGGAGCATGACGTCGCGGGCGGAGAGGGTCCGTCGGCGCACGTTCGCAAGCCAGTCCGGACCATCCTGCGGCAGCTCGATCTCGCCGATCACGGAATCGACGATTCCGTTGAGGAGCTCGTCCTTGCTGGCGACGTGCTTGTAGAGCGCCATCGGAACGACACCGAGGGCCTGGGCGAGTTTCCGCATGCTGATCGCCTCGAGCCCGGCGTCGTCTGCGAGGGCGACGGCTGCGAGCAGCACACGCTCTCGGTTGAGCGGTTCCCTGTGCCCTGAGTCATCTGCCATGACCAGATCCCAGTCTTCCTTCTGCCAATTGACAAGTGTACAGCGTACACCTACCGTTGAGATATAGAAGGTGTACGCCGTACACCTCACTCAGAATCTCAACCTCAGGAACGGGATTACCATGGCCTCGACACGGCGCACGGCAATCGTCATCGGCACGTCCTTCCTCATCACGCACGTCACGTCGGTCGTGGGCATGGTGCTCTACGGCCCGATCCTGACGAGCACCGACTACACCGCGCACCTCTCCGGCCCCGGCGCGAGCGGCGGCGCGCTCCTCGGGGCGCTGCTCGAGGTGATCCTCTCCCTCGCGATCGTGGGGACTGGCGTGGCCTTCTTCCCTGTGATCAGGCGGCTCGGTGAGGGGATGGCCCTCGGCTACGCGGCACTGCGCACACTCGAGGCGGCCGTCATCGCCGTCGGCGTCACGCCGCTCATCGCGGCCGTCGCACTCGCCCAGGCACCCGAGGCGGCCGGGAGCGCCGGGCTCGTCCAGGCCCTCGCGGCCGTGCACAACTGGACGTTCATCGTGGGCCCCGGCCTCATCTGCCCGGCGAACACCGTGGTGCTCGCCGCGGTCCTGTTCCGCTCCCGGCTCGTGCCCCGCGTGATCCCAGTCCTCGGCTTCGTAGGCGCCCCGCTCGTCTTCGCCCTGAACGCATGGCAGGTGCTCACCCTCACGCCGCAGGCGCCGGCTTGGGCCGCGGCGGCCGTCGTGCCGATCTTCGCGTGGGAGGTCAGCCTGGCCGTGTACCTGATCGTCAAGGGATTCCGCCCCGCGCCGGCCCAGAGCGGCCGGGTCGCTCAGGCAGTCCTCGCCTGATCGACAGTCAGAACCAAAGGGGTGCCCGCCCGCCGTCGTGCACTGTGCCCTGGCCCTTCTCCTTCCAGACTATCGGCGGGGCAGGGGCTTCCGGCAAGGGCCTCGCCCGTGCTGACATTGCTGGCTGTGGAGACTGTGGAGAGCCATCAGGTGGTGATCGCGGGCGGCGGGCCGACGGGGCTCATGCTCGCGGCCGAGCTCGCGCTGGCGGGGACGGACGCGGTGATCGTCGAGAGGCGCGCGGACCAGGAGGTCGAAGGGGCTCGGGCTGGCGGCGTGCACTCCCGCACGCTCGAGGTCTGGGACCAGCGCGGCGTCGCAGAACAGTTCCTCGCGGCGGGGAAGACCATGCAGATCACAGGCTTCGCCGGGATCCCGCTGGACATGAGCGACTTCCCCTCCCGCCACCCGTACAGCCTCGCACTGCGCCAGGGGGACATCGAACGCATCCTGGCCGGCTGGGTCCTCGACGAGCTGGGCGTCCCGATCCAGCGCGGGCGCGAGGTGACGGGCTTCACGCAGGAGGCGGGCGGCGTCGTCGTGCGCCTCTCCGACGGCCCGACGCTCGAGGCGGATTACCTCGTCGGGTGCGACGGCGGCCGCAGCCTCGTGCGCAGGGCGGCCGGCATCGGGTTCCCCGGCTGGGACCCGTCGGTGAGCTCGCTCATCGCCGAGGTGGAGGTCGACGAGCGGCCCGAGCCGAGCCTGCGCTACACCGAGGAGGGCACGCAGGCCGTCGGGCCGATCGGCGACGGGAGCAAGGTGCGGGTCGTCGTGACCGAGAGGTACGAGGGAAATGGGGGAGGGACGGCGCGGGGCGAGCCGACCCTCGATGACGTGCGGCGCGCGCTCGTTGCGCACTGGGGCAACGACTTCGGCGTGCACAGCCCCTCGTGGATCTCGCGGTTCACCGACATGACGCGGCAGGCCGAGGCCTACCGGGCTGGCCGCGTCCTGCTCGCGGGCGACGCCGCGCACATCCACTACCCAGTGGGCGGGCAGGGCCTTGGCACCGGGGTGCAGGATGCCGTGAACCTGGGCTGGAAGCTCGCGCAGGTGGTCAAGGGGGTCTCACCAGAGACCCTGCTGGACACGTACCACACGGAGCGCCACCCGGTTGCGGCCCGGGTGCTGCAGAACACCATGGCCCAGACCGCGCTCACACGGCGCGACGCTCGAATGGACGCCCTCCGGGGAACCATGGCCGAGCTCCTCGGCATGGACGAGCCACGCCGACGGTTCGCCGGGATGATCTCCGGCCTCGACATCCAGTACGACCTCGGCCCCGCCGGCTCCAGCCCCGGGCACCCGCTCGTGGGCCGCAGGATGCCGGATCTCGATCTGGCCACTGCGGCCGGGCCGCGGCGGGTGTTCGAGCTGCTCCACGAGGCCCGGCCGGTGCTGTTGGGCTTCGGCACTGCCTTCGATTCCGCGCCGCGGGCAGAGCAGGTGCGGGTTGTCGCGGCGACGCACACCCTGGCGCACGACGGCGCGTGGCAGCTTCCGGTCCTCGGTCCGGTTCCGGCCCCGGAGGCAGTGCTGATCCGGCCGGACGGCTACGTCGCATGGGCCGGATCCGCCGGGTCCCCAGAGGTGGGGCTGCGCGAGGCGCTGGGCCGTTGGTTCGGCCCCGGCGCCGCGGAGGCAAGCTGACCTACTCCATGCCCGAGACAGCCGAGGAAACCGCAAGGTCTTCGGCGTCTGCACAGCCGGCGCCGAAGACCTCTGCGGTAGTCTCCCACCCCCGCGCCCTCGAAGCCTGCCGTCGTACGCCCACGGAACAGGCCCCTCAGGCCAGCCCTCAGGCGACCTGCGCGGTCAGGCCAGCGGCCTGGATGGCCTTGGCTGCGGCGGTCTCGTCATTGTCCGAGGTGTCGCCGCTGATGCCGACCGCACCCTCGACCGCACCGTCGTCGCCGCGGACGATCACTCCGCCCGGCACCGGGATGAGACGTCCGCCCAGGGCCGCGGCCGCAGCGCTGATGAAGTAGGCCTGCTGCTCGGCCCGCTCCATGAGAGCCCGCGACCCCATGCCCAGGGCGAGGGCCCCGTACGCCTTGCCGTGCGCGATCTCGAAGCGGTTGTTCGAGGCGCCGTCCTCCCGCGCCGCGGCCACCACGTGGCCGCCGGCATCGAGCACCACGACGGTCAACGGCTTGAAGCCGTGCTGCCGTCCCACGGCGAGCGCCTCGTCGACCACGCTGCGGGCCGTGGCGAGTCCGATGCTCACGAGGCGCTCCGGACCAGGACGTCGGCCTGCTTCTGTGCCGCGCGGTGGCGGTGCAGGATCGGCTCGGTGTAGCCGGAGGGCTGGCTGGCGCCGTCGAGCACGAGGTCGCGCGCCGCGAGGAAGGCCTCGGAGTCGAACGAGGGCGCCATGGGCACGTAGGTCGGGTCCGAGGCATTCTGCTCGTCGACCACGGCAGCCATGCGCCGCAGCGCGTCCTCCACCTGCTCCCTGGTGATGATGCCGTGCAGGAGCCAGTTGGAGACGTGTTGGGAGCTGATGCGGCAGGTGGCGCGGTCCTCCATGAGGGGGGTGCCCTCGATGTCGGGGACCTTGGAGCAGCCCACGCCGGCGCTCACCCAGCGCACCACATAGCCGAGCGTGCTCTGGATGTTGTTGTCCAGCTCGTTGCGCCGGGCCTCGTCGTCCCACTGGGCCGGATCGCCGAGCGGAAGGGTGAGGAGCTGGCGGAGCGTGGACCGCCGGCCCGCGCCCAGTTCGGCCTGCCGCGCGTCCACGTCGACCTGGTGGTAGTGGATGGCGTGCAGGGTCGCAGCGGTCGGGGAGGGGACCCACGCGCAGTTGGCCCCGGCGAGCGGGTGCGCGATCTTCTGCTCGAGCATGTCAGCGAGGTTGTCCGGGGCAGCCCACATGCCCTTGCCGATCTGGGCGCGGCCGCGGAAACCGCACTCGAGCCCGATGTCCACGTTCGATTCCTCGTAGGCCTTGATCCAGCTGGTGGAGCGCATGTCCGCCTTGCGGACCATGGGCCCGGCGAGCATCGAGGTATGGATCTCATCGCCGGTGCGGTCGAGGAAGCCCGTGTTGATGAACACGACCCGCTCGCGGGCCTCCCAGATGCACGCCTTGAGGTTCGCCGAGGTGCGGCGCTCCTCGTCCATGATGCCGATCTTGAGGGTGAGCGGCTCGAGGCCGAGCACCGATTCGGCACCGGCGAGGAGGGCGCAGGCCACGGCCACCTCCTGCGGCCCGTGCATCTTGGGCTTGACGATGTACACGGACCCGGCGCGGGAGTTCCCGCCGGCGTGCGCCCCGCGCAGGTCGTGCACCGAGCCGAGCCCGGTGAACAGCGCATCGAGGATCTCCTCGGGGACGGGGTTCCCGGCGGCGTCGAGCACCGCATCACTGGTCATGAGGTGGCCCACCTGGCGGATGAGCAGGAGCGACCGGCCGGGCAGCGTCAGGTCGGTCCCGTCGGGCGCGGTGTAGACGCGGTCGGCGTTGAGGCTGCGGCTGTAGGTGCGGCCGCCCTTGCTGACCTCTGCCGTGAGCGTGCCCTGCATGAGCTGGAGCCAGTTGCGGTAGCCGGACACCTTGTCCTCGGCGTCCACGGCGGCCACCGAGTCCTCGAGGTCCATGATGGTGGTGAGCGCGGCCTCGAGCACCACGTCCTTGACGCCCGCGGGGTCGCCGGATCCGATGGGGTGCCCTCGGTCGATCTGGATCTCGAGGTGCAGGCCGTGGTGCGTCAGCAGGATGGCCTCGGGGGCCGCTCCGTCCCCGCGGAAGCCCGCGAGCTGCTCGGGGTCGGCGAGGCCCGTCGCGCCGTCGGCCGTCTCTGCCACGAGCGTGCCGGCCTCGATCCGGTACGCCGTCACCTGTGCGTGGGAGCCGCGGGCCAGGGGCACGCTCTCGTCGAGGACCTGCCGGGCCCGGGCCACGACGGCCTGGCCGCGCACGGGGTTGTACCCCGCGGTCCGCTCCCGGCCCTCGGCCTCATCGATCACGTCGGTGCCGTAGAAGGCGTCATAGAGCGAGCCCCAGCGGGCGTTGGCAGCATTGGCGGCGAAACGCGCGTTGAGGAGCGGCACCACGAGCTGCGGGCCCGAGATGGTGGCGATCTCGGGGTCCACGCGGTCGGTCGAGATGCTGAAGTCCTCGGGCTCGTCCACGAGGTAGCCGATCGAGCGGAGGAAGGCCTCGTAGGCGTCCTGGTCCACGCCGCCCGCGCCCGTGGAGCGGTGGAACTCGTCGATCTGCGCCTGGATCCGGTCGCGGACGTCGAGCAGCTCGCGCACCCGCGGGGAGAAGTCCTCGATGAGCGCCGCGGCGCCGGCCCAGAAGGCATCCTCCTCGATGCCGGTCCCGGGAAGGGCATCGTCGCGGACGAAGGCGTGGAGCGCCCCCGCGACGTGCAGCCCGTGGATATCAGTTCGCTCGGCCATGATGACTCCTCGCCATGAGGCATTTTTCGTAAATGCGGAGTTTCGTAATGCGGAAAACGTATCTCATTCAACAAGAAAGGTAGCCAGCACTGCGACGATCTGTCAACGGCCGCCCGCGACACGGACACCCATCGGCCGCCGCTGGCGAAAGTGGCCTGACCACTGTGGACCGACCATTGACCAGTGGTGCAGCTCACATCTAAACTCGGCGACGGCACCTCTCGGATCACGGAAACAAAGTTCCGCTGTTATGGCGCGGACACAGACAAAGGAGTCTCTGTGAGTACCTTCCACCAGATCGTCGACCCCCTGAACGGGCCGCTCGCCCTCTCGGCACTTCTTGCGGCCCTTCCCCTTCTCCTGCTCTTCGTGATGCTCGGCATCTTCCGCACCAAGGCGTGGAAGGCCGCCGTCGCGAGCCTCGTCCTCTCGATCGCCCTGGCCATCCTGGTCTGGCAGATGCCGCCGGGCCAGGCCCTCTCGGCCACTGCCGAGGGCGCCTTCTACGGCGTCTTCCCTATCCTGTGGATCCTCATCAATGCACTCTGGGTCTACAAGCTCACGGTGGCGACCCGCTGGTTCGGCGTCCTCGGTGACACCATCCGCTCCATCTCGGCCGACCTGCGGATCCTCGCCATTCTCATCGCGTTCTGCTTCGGCGCGCTCCTCGAGGCCCTTGCCGGCTTCGGCGCACCCGTCGCCATCACCGCCGCCATGCTCGTCGCGGCGGGCATGAAGCCTCTCAAGTCGGCCATGGTGGCCCTCCTCGCGAACACGGCGCCGGTCGCCTTCGGCGCGATGGCCTCCCCGGTCATCGCGCTCAGCGGCGTCACTGGCATCCCGCTCGCCACGGTCTCGGCGATGGCGGGCCGGCAGACCCCGTTCCTCGCCCTCATCGTGCCGCTCCTCCTCGTGTTCATCGTCGACGGCAAGCGCGGCGTCCGGCAGACCTGGCCCGCGGCCGTCGTCGGCGGCGTGGTGTTCGCCATCGTCCAGTTCCTGACCTCGAACTTCTTCACCGTCGAGCTCACGGACGTCCTCGCGAGCATCGTCGCCATCGCGGCCGTCCTGCTCCTGCTGCGCGTCTGGCAGCCGGCGGCTCCTCTCGACACCCACGCGACCGAGCCTCTCGTCGAGAGCGTGCACGCCCAGCAGGGAGCGGCCTCGGCGCACGACGGCGGTTCCTCCTCGGCGGCGAGCGGCGCCTCGGGCGAGTCGCGGCCGGGAGACGGCAGCACCGCCGTCGGACGTCCCGGCACTCGCGAGATCTGGATGGCGGTCGCCCCGTACCTCGTGATCATCGCCGTCTTCTCCCTGTCCCAGGTTCCCGTGGTCAAGGCGTGGCTCACCGCGGTGGGGGGCTTCTCCTTCCGCTGGCCTGCCCTCGACGTGGTGGACCCGAGCGGCAAGCAGGCCGGCTCGCAGATCATGCGGTTCGACCACCTCAAGGCCACCGGGACCCTGCTGCTCATCTCCGGTCTGATCACGCTCGCGGTCTACCGGATCCCGTTCGGACGCGCCGTGCGGATCTACGGAGACACCCTCAAGGTGCTGCGCTGGACCATCCTCACGGTCAGCGCCGTCCTGGCACTCTCGTTCGTCATGAACCTGTCCGGGCAGACCGGAACGCTCGGCATCGCCCTCGCCTCCGCTGGCGGCATCTTCGCGCTCCTCTCCCCCCTGCTCGGCTGGATCGGCGTGGCCCTGACCGGCTCGGACACCTCGTCCAATTCCCTGTTCGGACAGCTCCAGGTCACCGCCGCGGCGCACACCGGGCTCTCCCCGGTCCTCATGGCCGCGACCAACTCCTCGGCGGGCGTGCTGGGGAAGATGCTCTCGCTCCAGAACCTCGCCGTCGCCGCGGCGGCCGTGGGCCTCGACGGGTCCGAGAGCACGCTGTTCCGGCGCCTCCTCGGCTGGAGCCTCGGCCTCCTCGTGGTCCTCACTGCCCTCGTGCTCCTCCAGACCGGCGTCCTGTCCTGGATGGTTCCGTGACCGGCCGCGCCGTCGTCCCCTACGATCACCACAACACCCGAGAAGGCATCCATGACGCTCAACATCGAGGCCACCGAAGAAGCCATGCGCACTGACACCCGCGCGTTCGCCGCGCACCCCCGAGCCAGCTTCGACCCCGCCGCGCGGGCTGCCGCGGCCACCGACCGTTCCGGCTACGAGCCGCCCACCCTGCCGGACGCCGTCGTCCACGCCGAGTCCGTCGACGACGTGGTCCAGGCCCTCGAGCTGGCCCACGCGCACCAGCTGCCGGTGGTGCCCAGGGGCGCAGGCACGGGGCTCGCGGGCGGCGCGAGCGCCGAAGCCGGCGAGGTCGTGCTGGACGTCTCGCGCATGAACCGCATCCTGAGCATCGATCCCGTGGAGATGGTCGCGGTGGTCGAGCCGGGCGTCCTCAACGCCGAGGTCAACGCGGCGGCGGCCGAGTTCGGCCTCTTCTACGCGCCGGACCCGGCGAGCACGGCGATCTGCTCGATCGGCGGCAACATCGCGACGAACGCGGGCGGCATGTGGTGCGCCAAGTACGGCGTGACGCGCGAGTCGGTGCTCGGCCTGCGGGTAGTCCTCGCCGACGGACGCATCCTCCGCACCGGCCGCTCCACCATCAAGGGCGTCACTGGCTACGACCTCAACGCGCTCTTCATCGGCTCCGAAGGGACCCTCGGCGTGGTGGTCGAGGCGACGCTGCGGCTGCGGCCGCGTCCGGTGCGCACCGAGACCCTCGCGGCCTACTTCCCCGACGTCGAGGCGGCGGGCAGGGCAGCGTCGGCGATCACGGCGGCGAGGATCCAGCCCTCGATCCTCGAGCTCATGGACGGCCCGACGCTGGACGCCGTGGACCGGGCCGAGGGCACTGGGCACCGCGCACTCGGCGGAGCCTTCCTCCTCGCCCAGACAGACGGCTACGGGGCCCACCTCGAACTCGACGCGATCGCCGAGGCCATCGGCCCCTATGCGTCGTCCCTCCACCGGGCCGCCGATGCGGCGGAGGCCGAAGCGCTCGTCAAGGCGCGGCGCGACGCTATCCCCTCGCTCGAGAAGCTCGGGCGCGTCTCCATCGGGGACATCGCCGTGCCGCGGAACCGTCTCGCCGAGGCTTTCGCGGGGCTCGAGGAGATTGCAGCCCGGACCGGGACGAGGATCTTCAGCGTCGCGCACGCGGCGGACGGCAACCTGCACCCGATGATCGTGGTCGACCCGGCGGAGTCCATCACCTCGGGCCCGGCCAAGGCCGCCCTCGGCGACATGTTCCACCTGGCCCGCAGGCTCGGCGGGACCCTCACGGGCGAGCACGGTGTGGGCGTGCTCAAGCGTGAATGGGTGGGCGAGGAGCTCGGAGAGACCTCCCGCACGCTCCAGCGGGCGATCAAGGGTGCCCTCGACCCCGCGGGCATCCTGAACCCGGGCAAGGCCATCTGATCCGGGCGCACGACGGCGGGTGCGCCCCCGCCGTCGTGCGCGGGCTTGCCCCGGGGATTGGCGATGCCTTACAGTGGAAATACCCCTAGGGGTATCCAGAACTTCCACGGCAAGGAGAATCCTATGTGCAGCCCCATCACGTGCTCGACGTGCGGCAAGGTGACCTGGACTGGCTGCGGCCAGCACGTTGACCAGGTCTTCGCGAACGTCCCCGAGGACCGCCGCTGCCCCGGCCACGACGCGGGTTCGGGCTCGAGCGCGAGCGTCATCAACAAGCTGCTCTCCTTCCGCTGACGGTGGCTGAGACGCGTTCGCCAAGCGGCGTGCAGGGCGCTCGGGGTGCGGAGGCGGCGTCGTCCGTCTTCGCCCCCGAGCCCATCCTGACGCTCTCGGACCAGACAGCGGCGCCCCTCGGCGGCCGCTGGTCCGTCCTGCGGACATGGACGCGTACCCGCCGGGGTATCGCGGCGACGGTGGCCGTCCTCACGGCGGCCGCTCTCGTCCTTGCCAACGGAGCATTCGACGGCGCGGCCCTCCCGGGTGCGCTCTGGACGGGTCTGCTCGTCCTCGCCGGCTCCGCGGCGATGGGGCTGCTCATCGGCAGCTTCGTCAGCGCCCCGATCGGGGCGGAGGCGACCATGTGCGATCTCCGGGGTCCGCTGTTCGGCATGATGGGCCTCCTGCTCGCCACGACCCACGGGCAGCAGAGCACGATCGTGCAGATGCTCGCGGGCCTGTCCCTCGACACCATCCGGTTCGTCGTCCAGCCCGTGGTGGGCATCGCCGCCGTCGCCCTCATGGCCACGGCACTCTCCGGGCGCCTCAGGCTCGAACGGGACGCCCTCGCGGACCCGGAGAACGCCGAGGCCTGCGCCACTTGCGTCCCGCTCGTTCCGCGGCGCCGCGCCTGAGACAGACGCCGCATCAGGGCACGCCGCCGTCATCGTCGCGACGGCGTGCCCTGATGCGGCGTTTCGGACTCAGAGGGCCTTGACCGCGGTGAGGACCTTGGCGAGCGAATCCTTCGCATCGCCGAACAGCAGCGTGGTCTGCGGCTCGTAGAGGAGCTCGTTCTCGATGCCCGCGAACCCCGGCCGCATGGACCGTTTGAGGAACACGACCTGCCGCGCATCCCCGACCTCGAGGATCGGCATGCCGTAGATCGGCGAGCCGGGCGTGGACTTCGCGGCGGGATTCACGACATCGTTCGCGCCCACCACGAGCGCGACGTCGGTCTGCCTGAACTCGCCGTTGATCTCGCTCATCTCCTTGAGCGACTCGTACGGGACGTTCGCTTCCGCGAGGAGAACGTTCATATGCCCCGGCATGCGTCCGGCCACGGGGTGGATCGCGAACTCGACGTCGATCCCGCGCGCCTCGAGCGCCTGCGCCAGCTCGGCGGCGGTGTGCTGGCCCTGGGCGACGGCGAGCCCGTACCCGGGCACGATGATGACCTTCTGCGCGTATCCGAGGAGCACGGCCACATCCTCGGCGTTCGACGAGCGCACGGGACGGTCCGAGACCGAGGTGGAGCCCGCCGTCGAGCCTCCCTGGAAGGCGCCGAACATGATGTGGGTGACGCTGCGGCCCATCGCCGCGGCCATGAGCCGGGTGAGGATCGTGCCGGACGCGCCCACGAGCGTGCCCGCGACCACGAGCAGGACATTGCCGAGCACCAGCCCACTCGCCGCAACGGCGATGCCGGTGAATGCGTTGAGCAGCGAGATGACGATCGGCACGTCCGCGCCGCCCACGGGCAGCACGAGCAGGACGCCGGCCACGAGGCCGAGTGCAAGGAGCACGACGGCGAGCGTGGCCGACGTGCCCGAGAGGGGCAGGGCCACCACCGCCCCCGCCGCGATGAGTGCGGCCAGGAGCACGGCCCCCATGAGCACCGGCAGGCCGAGGAACGTGACCGGCCGCGTGGTCATGAGCTCCTGGAGCTTCGCGAAGGTCACCGCCGAGCCTGCGAACGAGACGGCGCCGATCAGCAGGGTGAAGACGATCGCGAGCCGCATCCAGCCGCCGTCCGGACCGCCCGCGTGCGGCAGCTCGAGCAGCGCCACGAGCGCGGCCGCACCGCCGCCCACGCCGTTGAACAGCGCGACGAGCTGCGGCATCTGCGTCATCTTGACCCGCCGCGCCACGGGCGCCGCGATCGCCGCACCCACCGCGATCGCCCCGAGGATCCAGGGGATGTTCTCGAGTCGGCTCGAGAGGAACACGGTCACGAGCGCGACGACGGCGCCGAGGGCCCCGACCGCATTCCCGCGGCGGGCGTGCTTGGGCGAGGACAGTCCCTTGAGCGCGAGGATGAAGCACACGGCGGCGACGAGATAGAGCAGTGCCGTCCAAGTCGGGTCGATGACGGCCGAGGCGGTCACTTGGTGCCCTCCCCGCCCTCGCCGCGGGCTGCTGTTCCGCTCGCGGCAGGCCTGCGTCCCCTGAACATCTCGAGCATGCGATCCGTCACGACGAACCCGCCCACGAGGTTCGCGGTCGCGAGCACGACGGCGAGCAGCGCCACCGCGAGCACCCATCCGTCCTCCGCCTGGCCCGCCACCACGATCGCGCCCACGAGGATGATCCCGTGGATCGCGTTCGCGCCGGACATGAGCGGCGTGTGCAGGATGCTGGACACCTTCGAGACCACTTCGAAGCCCACGAACACCGCAAACACGAGGATCGTGAGCACCTCCACGCCGCCCATCAGCCCACTCCTTCCTCGGTGTCCTCGGTGTCTTCGCTCTCCCGGGGCACAGCCCGTGCGGTGGCGAGCGCCGCGAGCGCTTCAGCCGTCGGCGCGTGCCACACCTCGCCGTCGTGCGTGAGGCACGCCCCGGCAACCACCTCGTCGTCGAAGTCCGGGAGCACCTCTCCGTCTGCCCGCGGAACGAGCAGCGCAATGAAATTCGCGACGTTCTTCGCGTACAGGCGCGACGCGTCCGCGGCCATCGCCGACGCGGCGTCCTTGAGCCCGACGACGGTGACCTCGCCGGCGCCGTCGGCCGTCGCCACCGCGACGTCCTCGCCGGGGAGCGAGCCCTCGACGTTGCCGCCCGATTCCGCCGCCATGTCCACGACCACCGAGCCGGACTTCATCCCCGCGACCATCCCCCGCGTGACGAGGAGCGGCGCCCGGCGACCCGGCACGGCAGCCGTGGTGATGAGCACGTCCGCGTCCGCGACGTGCGGGGCAAGCAGCTCGCGCTGGAGCGCCCCCCTGTCCGCGGTGAGCTCCCTCGCATAGCCGCCGGAGGCCTCGGCGCCCTCGAGGTCGAGCCGGATGAACGTGCCGCCCATCGAGGCGACCTCGTCCGCGGATGCCGGGCGGATGTCGTTGGCCGAGACCCGCGCGCCGAGGCGCTTGGCGGTGCCGATGGCCTGCAGGCCCGCCACCCCGGCCCCGAGCACGAGCACCTTGGCCGGGGGGATCGTGCCTGCGGCCGTCATGTACAGGGGGAAGAAGCGGGGGAAGCGGATCGCCGCCTCGAGCACGCACCGGTACCCCGTCACGAGCGCCTGGGACGTGAGGGCGTCCATCGACTGCGCGCGTGAGATGCGGGGCACGAGCTCGAGCGCAAAGGCCGTGATCCGTGCGTCCGTCAGGGCGCGAACGGTGGGCAGCTCGGTCGACGGCGAGGCGAGGCCAACGGTCATGGCGCCCGATGGCAGCCCCGCAGCCGTCACGGGATGGAGGGGCCTCACGTGGGCGAGGAGATCGATGCCCGTCAGGTCCAGGGCTGCGACGACCTCGGCACCCGCCTCGGCGTACTCGGCGTCGGCATGCCCGGCCGAGGCGCCGGCCCCGGACTCGATGGCGACGTCGAGGCCGAGCCCCGCAAGCTGCCGGACCGACTCAGGGGTCGCGGCCACGCGCTTCTCCCCCACGAGCCGCTCCCTCGGGATGCCCACCCTCACGCGCATGCCTCCGCTCCGCGGCACACTTCTGGCCGCCTGAGCCCGAGTCTATGTGGCCTGCGTCTCGCTGTCCCGGACCACGCTCGCGGCGTGGAGCGGCGTTACGCGCGAAGGGACATCATGCGTGCGCCCAAGGCGTCGATCCGGGGGCCGAACCGCTCCTCGAGTCCGGCAAGGCGCACGTACGCCTCGAAGGCGGCCAGGAGCAGGGCCGCTATCTGCGCGTCGAACACGGACTCCCGCGTCTGGGGCAGCAGGCGCAGGAGCCAGCCATGGCGGTCTGCAGACTGCTCGAGATACGGCGCCGCGCTCTCGAGCGTGGGGTGGGATTCCCTGAGCGCCTTCTCCCAGAGGCCGTACAGTCCGGCCTCGCCGTCGGGGAGCCCGAGCGCGACCCAGCGCAGGCGGTTGAGGTCACCGCCCGCGCGCTCGCCCGGGCCTACCAGAGCGTCGTCGTCGTGCAGTTCGCCGAGCTTCCGTAGCTCGCTCTCGATCAGGGCCCACGGCGCTCCGGCCGGGCTGCCTCCCCCGGCTGCCTGTTCCGCGTCCGCGGACAGCAGCACCGCAACGGCCTCCCGCCTCGCATGCCGCGCGGCCCACAGCAGACGGACTGCATGCTCCATGACCGAGCAGGCCAGCGGGGCCGCCTCGACGCCGAACCCGAGCCGATCGAGGCCGAGGACCGCCTGGGCGGACCGTTTGGTGCGCATGAGCCACCCCCAGGCGACGGCGACCGCACGGGCGTCGTCGACCTCCTCACGTGAGCCGTCCTCAATCCAAGGGGACGGAACCGGGAGGGGGTGGTCGATCAGGGCGACCAGATCGTCCAGAGCGTGGCTCCAACTGTCAGCAGAGGCGTTCTCAGGCATGCACCCAGTGTGCATCCGGCCGGATCAGGCTGGCGAGGTCCATCGGCTCTGGTCCGCAAGCCGGGCACGGCGCATCACGCTGGACGGGCGGAGAACTCGAGCCGCTTCACGCGGCCCATGATCGCGTAGCCCACGAGGGCCACGGCACCGTGGGCCCCGACGAACCAGAGCGCGATGTCGAACGAGCCGGTCGCAGAGATCGCGAAGCCGATGACGATCGGGGTCACGATGCCCGCGATGTTGCCGATCGCATTCATGATTGAGCCCGAAACACTGTTGGCTTCCTTCGGCGCCATGTCGGTCGCGAACGCCCAGCCGAGCGCGGCGACGCCCTTTCCGAAGAAGGCGAGCGTCATGAGCGCAACGATGAGTGGCGTGCTGTCGGTGAACGGACAGACGCAGATGAGCATCGCGAGGAGCATGCCGACCACCGACGGGATCTTGCGCGCGGCCGTGAGCGAGACGCCTCGGCGGAGCATGAGATCGGAGACGAACCCGCCGAGCATGCCCCCGAGGAAGCCCGCGAGCGCGGGAATCGCTGCGATGAAGCCGGCTTGGAGGATATTGAGGTGCCGGGCGCTCACCAGATAGATCGGGAACCAGGTGGTGAAGAAGTACGTCAGGGCGTTGACGGCATACTGGGCCACATAGAGTCCCCAGAACATGCGGCTCGTGAAGAGCTGCCCGAACTGATGGCGTGTGAGCGTCGACCGGCTCGCTGCGAGGCTCTTCTTCTCGTCGAGGTCAACGAGCCCGCCACCCTCGCGGATGGCCTCGATCTCCGAGGGCGAGACCCGTCGGTGCTTGGAGGGCACCTCCATCCAGCGGAACCAGACGAGCCCCAGGACCACGCCCGCGATGCCGAGCGCGAAGAAGCCCCAGCGCCAGCCGAACTGGAACGTCATCCAGCCCATGATGGGTGCGAACATCGCGGTCGCGAGGTACTGGGCTGAGTTGAACACCGCCGTCGCCTGCCCGCGTTCGCGGGTGGGGAACCACATCGTCGTGATCCGCGCGTTGGCGGGGAACGCCGGCGCCTCGACGATGCCGAGGACCAGCCGCAGCGCGAACAGGACACCCACCGTGACGAGCACCGGCGTCGACACGAGGCCCACGAACCCGACCACGAGCGTTGCCGCAGACCAGAGCACGAGGCTCCAGCCGTACATCCGCTTCGCCCCGAACCGGTCGAGCAGATAGCCGCCCGGCAGCTGGCCGACCACATATGCCCAGCTGAAAGCAGAGAAGATGAATCCGAGTTGAACCGGGGTAATTCCCAGGGATTTGGTCATATCCGCCCCGGCAATGGACATGTTGCTGCGGTCGGCGTAATTGATCACGGTGATGATGAAAATGAGCCCGAGGACAAGGAATCGGGTATGGGACTTCACCCGGCGGGTCCGCGGCGCCGCGGGCCCTCCCTGGGTTTCGACGGTGGTCTCTGGCACGGGTGCTTCCTTTGCTCATGCCGTTCTCCGATGAACAGCGCGGTCTCGTCCCGACAGACTAGGGAGCCCGCAAGGCGGGAGTCCAAGTCGATTTGAGCATCTGCCGATACCGAAAGAGTATGAGGAAGAATTCTTGTATGACAAGTTTAGGGCTTGTACGATGTGGACCTCAGGACATCCCACCGTCGCGAAGGAGCGCAAACCATGACCCTTACCGCCGCAGACTCCCCCGGATTCGCCAACCCCCTCGCTGCCCTCTCGGGAGGGGAGGCGACCCTTGATGCGATCCGGCACGTCAGGCTGTCCTCACTGACGCTCCCGCTGGCCACCCCGATCAGCGACGCCAAGGTGCTCACCGGCAGGCAGAAGCCCATGACCGAGATCGTGTTCCTGTTCGCTGAGATGATCACGGAGCAGGGGCACAGTGGCATCGGTTTCAGCTACTCGAAGCGTGCAGGCGGGACCGCCCAGTATGCCCATGCCAGGGAGATCGCCGAGAACCTCGTCGGTGAAGATCCCAACGACATCGGACGCATCTACGAGAAGCTCCTGTGGGCCGGCGCCTCGGTGGGCCGCAGCGGCGTCGCGACTCAGGCGATCGCTGCTCTCGACATCGCCCTGTATGACCTCAAGGCGAAGCGTGCAGGCCTCCCCCTTGCCAAGCTCCTCGGCGGCTACCGCGACTCCGTGCGGACGTACAACACGTCAGGGGGCTTCCTCCAGGCGCCGATCGAGGAGGTCAAGGAGCGAGCCACCCGGTCCCTCGCCGAGGGGATCGGCGGGATCAAGATCAAGGTAGGCCATCCGGACCACCGGGTTGACCTGGCCCGAGTGACCGCCGTGCGCGAGCACCTCGGCCCGGGCGTTCCGCTCATGGTCGACGCCAACCAGCAGTGGGACAGGGCGGCGGCCATCCGCATGGGGCGCGCGTTCGAGGAATTCGACCTCACCTGGATCGAGGAGCCGCTGGATGCCTATGACGCCGCCGGCCACGCCCAGCTCGCAGCCTCGTTGGACACGCCGATCGCCACCGGTGAGATGCTCTCGAGCGTCGCCGAGCACCTCGCCCTCATCGAGCATCACTCAGTGGACATCATCCAGCCGGATGCTCCCCGGATCGGTGGCATCACACCGTTCCTCCGCCTCGCAGCCCTGGCAGACCAGGCCGGACTCCAGCTCGCACCGCACTTCGCGATGGAGATCCACCTGCATCTCGCCGCCGCCTACCCAAGGGAGCCATGGGTCGAGCACTTCGAGTGGCTCAATCCGCTGTTCAACGAGCGCCTCGAAACACGCGCTGGCCGCATGATTGTCCCCTCCCGGCCCGGCCTCGGCTTCACGCTCAGCGATCAGGCCCGCGCCTGGACCACAGACACCGTCGAGTTCGGCGTCAAGTAGCCTCGGAACAGCGCACCGGGCGCGAACCGCCGTCCACCCATCCCCTCAGGAGACCACCCATGTCCCCCGACTCCCCACGGCGCCCCTTCGGTGCAAGCCTCACGGACGGCGTCGTCGATCGCCTGACCGGCCGGATCGTGGACGGCGGGTTCGCCCCGGGAGACAAGCTCCCGTCCGAGGGCGAGCTCATGGAGCAGTTCGCCGTGAGCCGGACGGTGGTGCGGGAGGCGCTCTCCCGCCTCCAGGCGGCGGGGCTCGTCGAGACGTACCGCGGGCGGGGAACCTTCGTCCTCACCCGACCGAGCGAAGAGGCCTTCTCGATCGAGGCCGGCTCGGTCCGCACCGTGCCCGAGCGGCTCGAGCTGCTCGACTTCCGCATCGCGGTCGAGGTCGAGGCCGCGAGTCTCGCCGCCCAGCGGCGCACCCCCGCACAGCTCGACGAGATCGCCCGCGCCCTCGACGTGTTCCGTGCGAGCCGGGCCAAGCCGAGCGGCGCAGTCGACGCCGACTTCCGATTCCACACGGCCATCGCGGCCGCCGCGAGCAACCGCTACTACGCGGAGCTGCTCACTTCGCTGGGCCCGACGATCATCGCGATGCCGCAGACACGCCTGCGCGCGGCCGAGGGACCCGAACGCGACGCGCATTTCGATCGGGTCACCTACGAGCATGAGTCGATCTACGCCGCGATCGAGCGCGGCGATCCCGCCGGAGCCGCGGCCGCCGTGCGCACCCACCTCGCCAATTCGCGCCAGCGTCTGACCCTCGGCCCGGACCTCGGGTGACCTTGGGGTACTCCCTCGACCGGCTTGTCGGGATCGTCGCTCGCCAAGGAGCCCCAGATCGGGCGCGCGGCGCCGCGACTCCTCACCGCCGGGATGCTTCCCGTGTCAGCGACGCGGTGCATCCACGCGGTGAACCCTGGCGACGGTCTCGCTCGTCGCGGTCAGGCCTCCGGGGCTCCGGGCATGGGCTCCCCCGCGATGTTCACGAGCCACGCGATGCCGAACTTGTCGGTGAGCATGCCGAAGGTTGCGCCCCAGATGGCCTTCTCGAGCGGCATCGAGATGACTGCGCCGTCCGAGAGCCCGTCCCAGTAGCCGCGGAGCTCTTCCTCGGTGTCCGGTCCCCCGCTGAGCGAGATCGAGAAATTGCTGCCGGGCTGGTACTCCATGCGCGACGGAGTATCAGAGCCCATGAGCGTGAAGCCGCTCGGCGTCTCGAGCTGCGAATGCATCACGAGCTGCCCCTCTGACGGATCCTGGGCCGCATGCAGCTCGTCGAACGTCGAGATGGTGAGGTTGCCGCCGAGGACAGACTGGTAGAACGTCATCGCATCGCGGGCGTTGTCCTTGAAGCTCAGGTACGGATTGAGAGTGGCAGGCATGATCGCTCCCTTACGTGGTGATGCGGATGGTGGTGAGGCGGATGGTTGGTGATCCGGACGTCGTGATCCTTGCTGACCCTCGCGAGCCTACGCCGGTCCACCGACACTTTTGAAGGTCCTTCTAGCCCGCGAGGCGCTCCAGATGCGCCACGACCGCGGCCCGCTTGGGCGAGCGCGGCGGCAGGAGGCGAAGAGCGGTACGCCACGCCTCGGCGTCGTCCGCTGCCTCCGGCAGGCGGAGGTAGTGGAGCACGACGTCGACGGCGGCGCTGCCCACCACCGCTTCCCTCAGCGTCGCCGAAAGCTCGTCGCGCAGCTCCGTGATCGCGGGTGCCTCGGAGCGCGGCAGCAGCTGCCCGCCGTAGGCGCCGAGGGCCTGCCGATGGGAACCGCGTTCGAGGAGCGCGAGAGCGGTCATCGAATCGACCTCGAGCCCGTCCACCCGGTACGGCCGCGAGAGCAGCGTGACGCCGGTACCGGAAGCCTCGAGGACCTTCCGGAGGCGCACGAGCTCGGCCCTCAGGGTCACGGGCGGGACAGGCTGGGCATACAGGCGCTCGGTGAGCTCCTCGGCGGTGAGTCCCCGCGGGTGGCCGGCCAAGAGCACGAGGATCTCGGAATGGCGCGCGCTCAGGCTCAGCTCGCGGCCAGCCCAGCGCAGCACGCCCTGATCCCGGCCGGTGACGGTCAGGACGGCGCCGATCGTCTGCGCGGAGGCCCGTTCGAGGGTCGGCGGCCGCACGGTGGCCAGACCGCGGAGCCGCTCCTCGACCGCGGCCACGGCCGCCTTGAGCCACGGCAGGGCATGCACTCCCACAGCCTGCTCGCCGCCCGTGATGTCGACGACGCCGATGGCCTGGTCCGAGCGCGGGTCGCGGATGGGCATCGCGGTACAGGAGAACGCCTCGACGAGGGGGCTGAAGTGTTCGGGCCCGCGAATCTGAACGGCGCTGCCCGTCGCGAGCGCCGTGCCGGGGGCCGACGTGCCCACGCTCGCCTCGGACCAGTCTGCCCCTTCGAGGAAGGCCATGCCTTCTGCACGGCGCCGCACGCCCGGGTCACCGCCGATCCACAGGAGTCGGGAGCTCGCGTCCCCCACGGCGACGAGGATGCCCGAATCACGGGCCGGCTCGATCAGCAGCTCGCTGATGACCGGCATGACGGACGCGAGCGGGTGCTCGGTGCGGTACGAGGAGAGCGCATCGTCGTCGAGGATGCTCGTCACCACGGCATCCTCCCGGCGTTCGTGGACGGCAAGGGAGCGCCGCCAGGAGTCGGCGACCACGGCGCGCGCGGCTCCGCCCCCGGGCTCCCCAGGGTCCACGCCTCCCGCGCCCGCGGAGTGCGGCTGGTCTGCGCGCACGCTCATCCACCCCTTCATGTGTGCCGTGGCTCACAAGTGTACGCGCCGATGCTCAGACCCAATCCGGGCAACGTTGCATCAACGTTGCGTCCGGGAATCCCGGCTCAGGCGGCCTGGGTGGTGCGGTCGACGACGAGCGCCTGCGCGAAAATGTGACACTATCAGTCTCACTCAAGAGGCGGCAGGGGCCGAGGTCAAAGGTCCCGAGCCCTCACATATGGGGGCCTCCGGGCTATCCGCCCGCGATCGACTGGATGACCAGGACCTCCGCGCCGGGGGCCACCCGCGTCTCGAGCCCATCCCCCCGCCGCACGTCCTCTCCGCCCACGTACAGATTGACGTGACGACGGAGCGCACCGCGCTCGTCCCTCAGCCGGCGTCCCAGCACGGGGAACTGACGGGCGACGGCGTCGAGCGCGTCGCGCGCGCACGTCACCGCATCGTCGGGGAGCTCGAACTCTGTCTTCCCGCCACTCGCTTCCGCAAGGACGGATGGCACGACGACGGTGACGGTCACGCTTAACCCTCCGGAGCGGCGTCGTGCGCGATGACCGCCGCCCGCACGCAGAGGACGTCCGGCAGATGGCCGAGCACCTCCTGGAAGGTCCCGCCCTCGTCGGCACTCGCGTACACCGAGCCGCCGCGTGTGCCGAAGTAGACGCCAACGGGGTCTTCGGTGTCCACGTCGGCGGCGTCCCGCAGCACCGCGTTCCAGTCATGCTCGGCCAACCCGGCGTCGAGGCGGCGCCAGGTGGCGCCGGCGTCGTCGGTCCGATGGACAGCGAGCCGGCCCTCCGGCGCGATGCGCTCCCAGTCCGAGACCAGGGGGACGACCCACGCCGTGCCGCTCCGTCGCGGGTGGGTCAGCATGACGAAGCCGAAGTCTGCCGGCAGCCCGTCCGCGATCGACACCCAGGTGTCCCCGCTGTCGTCACTGCGGTAGACGCCCCGGTGGTTCTGGGCGTAGAGGCGGCCGTCGACATCAGCGGCGATCTTGTGCACGCACTGGCCCACCTCGGGCTCCGGGTCAGGGAGGAAATAGGCCGAGATCCCGCGGTTGCGGGCCGTCCAGCTCGCGCCCGCGTCGGTGCTGCGGTAGACCCCTCCGGCGCTCATGGCGAGATGGACGAGGTTCTCGTCCCGGGGATCGGGAACGATCGTATGCACGGCGGCGCCGCCGGCACCCGCGCCCCATCGATCTTTGTCCGGGTGCTCCCACAGGGCGCGGTTCAGCTCGAACGACCCGCCGCCGTCGGTGGACTTCCACACGGAGATCGGCTCTGCGCCGACCCATACGACGCCGGGCCGCTCCTCGGTATCCGGCCGGATCTGCCAGATACGTTCGACGGCGGCGTCCGCGGCCTCGGGGAAGACAACCGAGCCCTGCGCGGGCTCGGTCCACGTGGTACCGAGATCATCGGAGTGGACCACCGTGGGACCGAAGTGCTCTGAACGGACGCCTACCAGCAGGCGAGTCCTGCCGCCTCGCGTATCAATCGCGATCGAGGGAATCTCCTGCATGAGGAACTGAGGCGCTCCCACCGTCCAGGTCCTGCGGTCTTCGCTCGTGGCGAGCCACAGTCCCTTCTTGGTGCCGACGGCGAGAAGGTAGCGGGGTGAATTCATGCGTCCCATTCGAGCACCGACGCCGTCGCGGCGACAAGGGAGCGCGGTGGCCACCGGGGAACGCGGGCTGTCCGTCTCCGCAACGCCCGTCCGCAACACTCGAAAAGTCTGGCCCGATGCTGGGCAAAGGGGCTCACGGGCCTGTAGCCTTCTGGCTAAGTCCACTGGGGCTGACGATTTTGTTGACAGATCATTGAACCCCCCGGCACGATCCGGATTCCGGGGGCCCCGAACCGCCCCGGAGCGCGTACCCCCCCAATTGCGCGCTTCGGGGCTTCTCTTTGCCGCTGTTCACAAGCTCTTTGCCGCTTAAATCTCTTTGCCGCTTAAATGCAGTGTGGCCCCGACGTTGTTGTCGGGGCCTCACTGTGAATGGTTGTCCGGCGGTGTCCTACTCTCCCACACCCTGGCGGGTGCAGTACCATCGGCGCTGTGGGTCTTAGCTTCCGGGTTCGGGATGGGTCCGGGCGTTTCCCCCACGCTGTGGCCGCCGTAACCCTTGCTCCGCGCGCCCCCGGCCTTTTCCGTGGCGGGGGTGGGGAAGTGTGTGGTCACGGTGTTCCGTGAGTCGTTGTTCGGTTGTGGGTGTTGTGCTGTGGTTTCCCTGGGGTTTGTTGTCTGGGGACCGTATGGTGGACGCGTAGCATGGTTCCGTTTC